>JALDRB010000015.1 GCA_031316155.1 Candidatus Scalindua sp. | reverse complement strand
AAAGAGGCTTTTGCTGGAACACCAATAATTCCACAAATTTTCTTTTTCTCCGGTACTTCAGCAAGAGAAATAATGTGCCTAATGAGTTCTTCAGCCGCTTGAGTGTCCCTTTCAATTCCCTCCTTGATGACTCCATTTGCTAATGGATAGCTGATATCCAGAAATTCTCGAAATTCTACGGCAGTGGCTCCAACGGCTATAGTATTTCCTAATACCTTTGCACCAATAAGGTCATGTGGCCACCCAACGATAGATTCTACTGTTCCCTTTGTTCCATTTTCAGCAATAATTGCAGAGCGAGATGTCCCTAAGTCGATTCCAACTATAAAGTTAGATTCTGATGCGTTTTGTGTTTTTGACATATCCTTTTTTCTCCATTTAAGGGGTTCTTTCTTTTTTATACATTTTTCCGGTAACTTATTATTATACTAAAACCGATTTGGTTTTCGGTTTTACCTGTCTGCGTACATCGCACAGGCTGGCTGGAAACCAAATCTTGGTGAAGGTATCCCCGGACAAAAGGCGCCGAGGACTTTACTCGGGCAAAATAATTTTTGGATTTTATCCGAAAACCATTACGAGATGAGTATACTTCTTAAAAAAATAGTGTCTTTCCCACCAAAAACTCTTTTCTTTACGACTATTTTAACCTCCTTCCTTTCTTGGCTACTTGAATGTTTTTTTTCTCTCTTTCGGTATCCTTTGCCACACTCTTTTTTAACTTTGTTGGTTCATCCTGGGCACTCATCTTCAGACCTTTAATCAATTCCTGAATCCATTCCTTTTGTTTTTTTTCCTGTTCTGCCTGTTCTTTCTTAATGTCGTTGATTAAACTTTCTGTCCACAGCTTTTGTTTCTTTATGGCTTCTGTTATCAAACCTTTAACCCATTCTTTCTCGTTTTCTTCATTCTCTGACTTTTCCTCCTTTGTGACTTTCAATGGCTCAATTTTTGAGTATAGATTGTCTTGGGCAGTTTGCTTTTGCTTTAATATTTTTTTCTCAAGAAAATCTACGAGTGCATCATTTTCTTCATTTCTCGTTATCGAGGCTGAAGTTTTTTCCATCATTTCACCTTCTTTCAATAATACCTTGTTCAAATTATTGTATTCCGTTTTATTAATTAATTTCGTTTTCTTATCAAGTGTTTGATCTATGAATGGTATCTGGTCGAGCTGCTTCTTTGGTTTAATCGTTTTTCTTTTTGCCAGCTATGCATTAAGACATCTCCGGGAGGATGTAAGATTACAATCCGAAATGTAAAAAAGATCAGGAACAGAGAAATTTTATACAATTGCTATAAAAGATGCTCTCCGTTTTGTAGATGTATACTTAATTAAATTATTTTGTAGAAAATAGTATTTTTTGTTAAATGTTGAGGCAGGAAACACAAAAAACAAACACCTTTATATACTAAAACCGATTTGGTTTTCAGTTTTACAAAAAACCAAATCTTGGTTGCAGTTATACTCGCTCAATTTTATCTCGGATTTTATCCGAAAACCATTATGAGATGAGTATATTATCTGAAAATAACGTGCGCGTTATGAAACGATATATATAAACGAAAATCGTTGTGTATCAAGGCATTCCTCTGGTAAGAGATGATCTTACAGAAGGCCGTATTGTATATGCTTGCAAAGAGAAATCAAGTTTTTTTATTTATTTGTTAATATCACAAATCTTTTATTCAGGCGGAGTTGACAGAAACAGATACACGTGAATGTGATATTCGCATTCTTTTCCCTTCGATCGCCTCTGCTTCTTTATACTCACTTAATCTTCTTGTTATAGCGCCTGTTTCCTCCCCGCCAGTACCGCTCGTCGGGCTGGCCGTAATTTACCATACACTATCTTGAGTTGCTCCTGGATACCGGTGAGAATATGATACTTGCACTCCAATACTGTGTATGATAAACTCTCTTCATCGCTGCCCGTCCGGCAGGTAAGGTTACCTCATTCTTTCATATTGCAAATCTTCAACCATTCCAATATGCAATATACAGCAGGAGGCTTTTATTTTAAATACTACCGCATATCTTTTGCCATTCTTACCTGTAAAATGGGCTGTTTAGCTTTGTAATTATCCTTTAAACTCAAAACAATCAATATGAATCTATCATATCTGTTTTAATGCTAAGGCATTAAGAGAAAATATTTCAGATAAGAGATCTTGTAAATGTTTTAAATTGTGAAAACCTTGAGAAAATTTGTAATTTTGTGTTGCCACTTAATACTTGCATGAGTGTCGAAAAAATAATCATTGTTGATGGAAGTTCCTACATTTTTCGCGCATTTTACGCCATTCGAACGACCCTTACCAACTCTAAAGGGCTCCCCACAAACGCCATATTTGGATTTACGCGTATGTTGATGAAACTAGTAAGGGACGAAAAGCCTGATTATGTAGTTGTGGTTTTCGATTCAGGAAAAAAGACAGCCCGGCATGAATATTTTCCTGAATATAAGGCCAACCGGGCTTCCATGCCGGACGATCTGGTTCCCCAGATTCCATACATCCATGAACTGGTACGGTCCTTTAATATTCATGCTGTTTGTATCGATGGTGTTGAAGCTGACGACATCATTGGTACTCTGTCTGTACAAGCAAAAAAAAAGGGATTAGAAGTGACTATTGTGAGCGGTGACAAAGACATGATGCAGCTGGTTGGAGATGGTGTTACCATACTGGATACCATGAAGGACAAGAGGTTAGGACCAAATGAGGTATGTGAGAAACTGGGAGTTGCTCCGGACAAGGTCGTCGAAATAATGGGTCTTATGGGCGACTCTTCTGACAACATACCCGGTGTTCCCGGCATTGGACCAAAGACAGCTCTGGAATTAATCAACACCTATGGTGATATTGAGAATGTTCTTGTGCATGCCCGGGAGGTAAAGAAAAAGAGCGTACGGGAAAAACTTTCTCAATACCAAGACAAAGCCAGGCTCAGCAAAAAACTGGTGACAATTGTTACGAATCTTGATCTGAATTACGATCTGGCAAATTTTAAAGCCAAGGAAATAGACTATGAGGCTTTGGTTCGTATTTTAAAGGAACTCGAATTCACCTCCATGCTGAAGGAACTGGCACCTCCGCGCGTGTCTGCTGAAAAACTAAAAAAAACTTACACTACCGTTTTAACAGAAGAAGAATTCGAAAATCTCCTGAAAGTACTGAAGAAATCGGGTAGTTTTGCCATTGATCTGGAAACTACCAGCAAACATCCCGTTTCCGCAAAGATCGTTGGAATTTCACTGTCGTGTACGCCCCACGAAGCCTATTACATACCGGTAGCGCACGACTATCCCGGTTGTCCGAGGCAGCTTGATTTTAAAACCGTAATGGGAAATCTGAAACCGATCCTGGAGGATCCAAACCTTAATAAATACGGGCAGAATATTAAGTACGAGAAAATCGTTCTGAAAAAAGCCGGGATCTACTTGCATGGAATCGCTTTCGATACCATGGTAGCCTCTTATCTGCTGGAGCCAAACAAGAGGAACCATAGCCTTGATGACATTGCTCTTGAATACCTCGAACACCGGATGATTACCTATAAGGAAGTGGCGGGGACAGGCAAAAAGGAAGTGGGTTTTCAACAGGTAGACATACCAAGGGCATCGGAATATTCCTGCGAAGATGCTGACATCACCTTTCTCCTGGCTCAAAAGTTTGAACCAATGATCAAATCAGAAGGACTGGAGGATGTTCTAAAAAAAATAGAATTACCCCTGGTGGAAGTTCTGGCTGAGATGGAGATGAACGGTGTGAGAATAGACAGTAATTTTCTCGAAAAAATGTCTGGGAAGCTGGAAACCCAATTGCACCAGATTTCGAAACGGATTCATCAAATAGCGGGTGAGGAGTTCAATATCAACTCGCAAAAGCAGCTGGCTGTTATTCTTTTCGAAAAACTTAAACTGCCCACTCTCAAGAAGACCAAGACAGGATATTCAACGGATGAAGGAGTCCTGGAAAAACTGGCGGGAAAACATGAATTCCCTTCCGAGGTGCTCAATTACCGGAAACTCAGGAAATTGAAATCCACCTACGTGGATGCCTTGCCTGCCCTGGTTAATCCTGAAACCGGCCGGGTCCATACATCTTTTAACCAGACTGTTACAGCCACGGGCCGTTTAAGCAGCACCGAGCCGAACCTGCAGAATATTCCCATCCAAACCGAAACCGGAATGGAAGTCCGAAAGGCGTTCATTCCAGACAAGGGAAATCTGATCCTTTCCGCAGATTATTCTCAGATAGAACTTCGCCTCCTTGCCCATCTGTCCGGAGACGAGATCCTGCTTGAATCATTTCGAAATGGAGAGGATATCCATACCCGAACCGCATCCGAGGTTTTTCATCTCCTTCCGCAAAAGGTTACTCCTGAGATGCGGAGGATGGCCAAGGCCGTGAATTTTGGGATTATATATGGGATATCCGCCTTTGGATTGGCCAACGGAATCGGGGTTACCCAGAAAGAGGCCAGGGACTTTATCGATGACTATTTTCTTTTGTACAAAAAGGTAAAGCAGTATATCGATGAATCGATAGAAAAAGCCCGTACTGCAGGGTATGTTTCTACCATGCTGGGGAGGCGCCGACATATTCCGGAACTGAAAAGTCCGAATAAAAACGTGAGGGAATTTGGAGAGCGGATAGCAATGAATACCCCCATCCAGGGTTCAGCAGCCGATCTTATAAAACTGGCCATGATAGAGATTTTCAGAGAAATGGAAAAGGAGAAGCTGAAATCGAAGATGATCATCCAGGTTCACGATGAGCTTGTTTTTGAGGTTCCCGTATCAGAAAAACAAATTATGGAAACACTGGTACGGAACCGGATGGAACAGACCTATTCTCTCGATGTTCCGCTTACCGTTAACCTCTGTTTTGGAAGAAACTGGAATGAGGCGCATTGAGAACTTAGCTCCTGATGTCGCTAACTTCTTGTTTTTGCTTCGCAAAGTAAATCTGTTATCTCACTCTGTATATAAATTCTTTATTTCTTGACAAGCTATGATACTTTTACTGCAACCACCTTTTTGATTCAGGATTCCTATCACCTTCATTCAATTATTCTCTTAATATGTAGTCTGTTAAGGGGTCTAAGGAATAATTAAGAAGTGCTTAAATAATTAAGTTGTCTATGTTATCTTTTAGTTGCGCCCCTTTAACTTCTCTTTTTTCCCCATTTAAATGGTTTTGAATTTGGATTGTAATATTTAATGAATTCTTCATACTACTCCCATTTTGCAAGGATTTTCATAAAATAATCTCGATATAAATAGCTATAATAACGTTACTTATGAATTTTCGTATGACAACTAATTATCCTATCCGTTAGATGATTCATCTTATTCTTCCATGCGGAATCTAATGGGGATAGACACCTTGGATTCAACCGGCATGCCTCCTATCAGTCCGGGTTGAAATCTCCAGTGCCTCACTGCTTTTAAAGCTGCCTGATCAAGCAGTTGATATCCACTACTATGTTCAACATCAACCTTAACCGGCACGCCCTTCTGATTTACCTCTACTATGAGCATCACTAAACCTTCCTGATGCAATTTCTTTGCAAGCGGGGGATATCTTGGAGGACGATTCTGGAAATAACCGGGTTTACTTTTCGCCTTGATCATTCCTTGAGAAGGCCGCGGTATAAACTTAACCGTTTCCCTCGGTTTTCCTATTGTAGACGTAATGGATTTAGTTTCATCCACGGCCGGTTGCGTCGGCCTCTCAACCGTTTCTTCCTTTTTTTCCGTTGCGGGCGTAATGGATTTAACTGTACCTATGTCTAGTTGCGGAATTGTTATCTGTTCCTCCTGCGGCACAATCTTAACTGCCTCCTGTTGTTTTTCTATTGAGGGTGTAATGGGTTTAACCACCTCTACATCTGGTTGTGGCAGTTTAACCGTTTCCTGTGGTTGTTCCATTGTGGACACAATGGGTCTAACGGTATCTCCGTTTGGTTGCGGTAAGGCAGCCACCAGATCTACTTCTATGCCCCCATTGGCTGATTGGACGCTGTATTGAACAGGTTTAACAGAAAGCCTTCCGCCAACAAAAAATAAAACGCCATGAACGCATAAGGCAAGCAGAAATCCTTTGAGCACGTCATAGTTACCGGATTTAATCCGGTGGTAATCGAATCTGGATGGTGTCATTTTTGCAAAGGTTCTGTCTGCTTTGTCTGAATAGCAACTTTCGTGATTCCTAAAGACCTTACCTCATCAAGGATTTGAATTGCATTGCCAAAATAGGCCTCCTTGTCCCCATTAATAAAAACTTTCGTGTCAGGATTTTCCGCCTTTAATTGTTTCAGACGCTGGGATAAAAGTTCAGAAGACAATTTTTCTTGATTCAGGTATATCTCTCCTGATCTGGTAAAGGTGATGGTTATCGCCGTTTCTCTCTCTTGAGGTGTGCTTGTGGCGACGGATGGCAAATTTACACGAACGCCCTGGTTCTTGACCATTGAAAGAGAAACCATTACAAAAGTCGCCAGGAGAAAAAATATTACATCAATAAGCGGAATGATCTCTATCCTTGCCTTTCGTCTTTTTACTGGTAGCGGTATCTTCATAAGCTTTTATCCTGCTTTAAAAGTAAAAGTTCGAGATGTGTGGTGGCATCCTCAATTTCATGCCTTGCTTCTTCAAGGTGTGCGTTGAGATAATTAAACGGAATGAGTGCTACCATAGCGGTGAGAAGGCCGTATGCAGTAGCAATTAAGGCTTCGGCAATGCCGCCGGTGATAACCGTAGGGGTATCAAGCTCCTTAACGCCTAAAAGACCAAAGGCATGTATCATACCGGTTACTGTTCCAAATAGACCCAGGAGCGGCGCAAGCGTAATAACAGTATCAAGCACCGGAAGCCCCCGGCCAAAACGCTTAAGTTCTTTGTTTGCTGCCCGCAAAAGAGCACTTGAGAAGGCCTTCTGACGATGCTGAAGACCGTAAATAAGTGTGACGGCAACAAAATCTTTGCATCCATCCCCTATCCGCATCGCTTCTTCAAATCTCCCTTTCTCAATTTCGGAAAATATTTTTCTTACCGTTCCTGGACATCTTGATTTTTGTTCGCGGATAAGAAATGAAATCCGCTCTATCACTATGGTAAATGTTGCTAAAGATGCAATGAGGATGGGCCACATAACTGGCCCTCCCTTTAAGAATAAATGTAACAATTCACACTCCTTTTTAACGGAAGTTCACCTCTTAAAATTTCATATGTTATTGGTATTGTATAACTTAATCATAATTCTAAGCTTATTTGTAGTCACTAATATTTTTGTTTTTGGGTTGAATTTATTTGATTTTTAGAATTTTGTATGATATGTTTATTTTACGCATCTCTTTTTGGCGCATACAGTTAAATGTAGACACTAGTACAATTCTAAAAAATCATTGTAAGCTATTTGTGTGTAAATACTAACAACATGCAGGACTCAATTTCAGGGGTGAACTTCCGTTTTAAAATTTAGAACCGAAAAGTCAGTGCTGCACGAACCGCTATGCGTTGAACTGATTTAAAATGAATATCATTGTAACCACCGTTATCCGGGCCTTCAACTTCGTTTTTCAAACGCGATGGATAATAGTAATCAATATCATGATCCTTATTGTCAAGTAGATTGAACCCATCGACACTGAAAGTCCAGTTTTTATTGAAATTATAACCAACCTTCGCACTCAGTAGACTGGTAGAATCGGAACGGACGCTATTATCTTCTGTAAGAGGGCGAGGACCGAAATACCGCAGCCGTAATTCACTGAAAAGGCCGCTCTTGCCTGGTTGATGGAAATCAATTCCCGTGGCAATGACGCTTTCAACAGCTCCGGGGATGTGTCTTCCTTGCACTCCTTCACCAACAACCGTTTCACGAAACCTAGCGTGTGAAAAAGAGAAATCGGCATCCAGGGCGAGCCACTTCGTGGGTGCGTAGTAATTTGTCCACTCAACACCATAACGCCGACTCGGGGCGCTAGCCTCGGTAGTGCCGGCATCCCCTGTAAAAACCAGTTCCGAATCCGTATAAAGCAACCACAACGCCAACGTGCTTTGCAACCCTTTAACGGCCGTCGTGCGTACGCCGATTTCCGCCCCTTGTGTACGCACCAACGGATCGGCAGGTTCTGCAGGGTCTCCCGTCTTTGGACCAATCTGCTGTGTCACGCCTCGAGCATCATTGCTGTGGAAACCGAAACCTCCGCTTAGGTAATACTCCGTTTTGACCCATGGACCGAAGATAAGCGACCCTTTGGGGTTTACGATCACATCATCTCGTCCGCCAGAGTTGGCAGACAAATCGCTATTCACATCGAAATGATAATAATTTATCCGCAATCCGAAAACCGTGCGAAATTTGTCCGTCCATTGAACCTTATTTTCGACATAAGGAGAAAGACTCGTCTCCCACACATGATCCGAACGAATAGTGCCAGGAATTGTTTCACCGTCATAATCAACCTTATCCGTACGGTGTCTCCTGATGGTTTGGAACAACCCGTTTTTAATGGAATCGCTACGTATTTGAAAGCCTATAGTATTTTCCATATCGTGGCTGAATAGTTGACCGTACCATGTTTGACTGGCCTTCATCCCGCAAACCCACCGCTTGTCTTTTTGTTCAAACTGATCGCCCTGTCGACTATCGAGAAAGTACGTAAAATCGGAATACAGATCAAGATCATAGTAGAATACATAGAACAATACATTCGTAGAAGTATCTACATCAGTACGATGCCACTCAGCAGAAAGGCTGTACCGTTGTGAGTCTCCCCCATCGCTTGAATTCTGGGTATCGAAACGGTCAAAACCGGGAATTTCATACAACGCACGATGGGCAATTTGATCGGTCGCTGTCCAGTCCCCGGCATATGCCATAGCGGTTGCGCTATAGCCGTACTCTGAGTCGCCACGGCTATAGTTCAATACACCGTTTATCTTCTTGTAATCATCTGGGGTGGCCCAGGGGCCGTCATTATGGAATAATTCAATGGCATAAAGAATATTTCCACTCCCGACATATTGTGATGAGGCGAACAGTCCGCGTACGTATTCGAAACTGCCACCCTCCATCTTCGCTATACTTTGCGGAAGAAAATCAAAATAGTGAATGTCTGCGGCACCGGCAGATGAAAAATCACCGAGATCTGCATAGTAAACTCCTTTTCGGAAATCTATCCACTCGATCAGTTCAGGGATCATGAAATTCAAATCGCTATATCCCTGTCCATGCCCATGCGTAGGGAGATTCACCGGAACACCGTTGATTGATGTGGCAAAGTCCGTTCCGTGGTCAAGATTAAAACCTCGGAGAAAGAATTGATTTGCTTTACCGGCGCCACTGTGCTGGGTAACGATAACACCCGGAACTGTCTCTAACACTTCACCGGGACGTGATAAGGGGCGCCTTTCCAATTCGTTGCGGCCCACCATACCTTGAGACGCCGCACTTGATATGTCTTGTCCACTGTATCCACGTCCATAGACTGTCACTTCCGGCAAACGAAAGGCATCTGTTGCGGGAGATGTTGGATTCGTGGACTGTTGAACGGTGACTGATGAATTATCAGTATTATTAACACTTTCTGCTGGTTGATAAGAAGAATCGACACCTACCATATTTGAAGTTGAAGAACCGGCTTTACTGTTATCCGAGTTAACAGTGGCTGCAAATAAAGGAAATAACCCAACTAAATTCAGTAGTAACGGTAAAAATAGCGTGGTAAATTTTACGATACGATCCATTCTTTCTTTCCTTAACAATTTAAATTAATATTATCACAAATAATTCCTCCGTCTCAATCGTCCCTACAACTTTACCTTGTCACAGGCAATAAATCGCCTGTCTTACATGATCTTCCCAGGCTCCGCTCAGAATGGCAACAAAACCGTTTTAAACTGTTTAATCGGTTTCAACCGCTTTCATTCTGAGGAATGAAGTGACGAAGAATCTCGACTTTGAAATTCTCTCACTCAAAACAAGTCACAAAGGTGCCATATTAATTATATTCGTGCTACTTATTGCAAAAAATTTTTTACTTCCTTATCGTCCTTACTTCTTATGCCACTACAACGTCTTTGGTTAGTCCCGGTATTATAAACATGAAACTTTTAACTACATTATTGCCGATTGACAGGAAATGACAAATCTATAAATTTCTCCTGGATAAAAAGTATTTTAGAATCACAATCCAAGAAATCTAATCGCGATTCCACACAGGCAAATTGTAGCCCCTGCCAGAGCATGAGTATAGCGTTCCAACCGTCCCAAAGGCAGCAGATTTACTCCCAGAGACAGGAGTATGACAATACTCAGCATTGTTGCTATCGTTACCAAGAAGAAGACGCCCGTTACCTGGGCCAGAGCAAAAACGCTGCTCCTTGATGCAGGATACATCATCAATGGAATCAAGGGTTCACAAGGCCCGAACACAAAAATGGTAAAGAGTATCCAGGGTGTGAGATTCTTTGCCTGCTCCGCTTTGTGTTTATGTAATTGGTCTTGATTATGTTTATGCTTGTGTTTGTGTATCGGCATGCTTACGTCTCCGTGTGCATGCCAGTGCTTGTGTGGCAAGTTCTTTCGTGCCCTGAATAGTCCCCAGATGAGATACCCTCCTCCGAACGCTATGAGCAACCATCCCGCAATGTCTCCACGGAACGATTCTATCGCACCCAGTTTATTGATGGTAACACCTAAAGCGATACCTGTAATGCCTAATATAACGGAACTTAATACATGGCCTATACCGCATAAAACAGTTATCCACGTCGTTCTGACCAAAGACCATTTCCTTACCCGCGCCATCACAATAAATGGCAGATAATGGTCAGGTCCCAGCAGTGTATGAAATAGCCCTATAGATGCAGCCGTAATGGTAATCACGGTTAATTCGTACATTACAACCCTTACAGTACTACAATTATAAAATTAGTAACACGAACGCATAAAAAATTTTTAACTAAACTCTTTACCCAAAGTTGCCGTTGTTAACTTTCCATGCATTACACCTTTTGTGCCTATAAGTCTATCTGCTATTATCTTTATTTCACTGGCCTTTCCCTTAACAACTAAAACCTCCAAACAATTATGAGCATCAAGGTGTACGTGCAGCGTTGAGACCATAGACGCTTGGTGCTTATGTTGAATGTTCGTAAGGGTATCTGTCAATTCACGTTTGTGATGGTTGTATATAATGGTAATGGTTCCGACGGTTTCGCCTGTTCCTACCTCCCATTCTTTTTCAACCAGATTATTACGTATCAGATCCCTGATTGCCTCAGATCTGTTCCCATAACCTTTTTCGGTAATGTATTGATCAAACTGTTTGAGAAGTTTTAAATCCATTGAAACGCCAAACCTGACAATTTCTTCCATAATGCAAGAGAAACAAAAAGACTAATTGCTCCATCAAATTGTATTAATCTGAAAACATTAACACTATATCACGAATAAAATAATTATAACACCATGTTTTTAAAAAGTCAATAGTTATTAATAATTTCAATTATGAAACTTGGTGAATATATATTCAACAAGGGTTCACAGAGATCAGAATTGATAATAATTTTATCAAAATTATTATCAATTCTGATAGAATAGAAGTGTGACAAAGTGGTATGAATTTATGGAAACGATTTCCACAAGAATAGTTCCATCGTTTAATCAATGAAAATAACAATGAAAAAAGAGAAGCACAAAGCCTGCTGGATCATAGCTACATGGTTTGGCTCCGGACTTCTCCCGAAAGCACCGGGAACCTGGGGGAGTTTAGCTGCCATTCCTTTTGCATACCTGATTTCAGCATATACTGGTGCCCACATACTAATCACCGGTATCATTTCCTTATTCTGTATTGGCACGTGGGCATCAAACAGAGTTGAAGAATTCACTCAAAAAGAGAGATCCCGGATTCATTGTAGTCGATGAAGTAGTAGGACAATGGATAGCTCTTCTTCCCTTACCCTTTTTATATGATTTCCTCACCCCTTATCTCTTTTTTGCTCCCATAACAGGTATAGCATTCTTTACGTTCCGTCTTTTTGATATATGGAAACCCTGGCCTGTTAACTATGTGGAAAAGCAATTACCTGGGGGACTCGGGATCATGATTGATGACGTTATAGCAGGCATCTACGCTCTCATAACAACAACTGTAGTGGTAACAGGTGTAACACTCGCTTTATATATTTTATATCCCGCATTTTTATCGCATTACTTTCCAGAAAAATGATTTTGCGGCTGGATCTCTGGTGTTGTTCCTTCTTCAAAATAAGTGTATGGCTAGTTTAATGCATATGAGGAATTACAAAATGTGATTATGAAATTTCTTACCTTGACGAGCCATAACCAAACAGGAGGTAATAAATTACAAATCTCAATTTTCAAAACCCAAACAAATTTCAAATTACAATGTTCGAATTATCAACCCAACGTATTTAGTATTTTGGATTTGTTTTTTGTTTATTGTGATTTGTTTGTTATTTGGAACTTGTTATTTGATGCTTGTCTGATTGGATATCTTAGGGACACTATTAATAAATATTTTTCTAAATTTTGTCACTGCATGTTTTGAACGGGAAGTGATCAAAATTTTTTTGGTAAGAGACTAAACATGTAATCGGAATGATGGGTAAATTCTTCAATAATATTCTTTCTCTTTTTCAGGTATCTTGTTAATATTTCAGGAAAAAACATTACTGAGACCAAAGGAGGAGATAAAGTGATAACGTTTGTATTTCCGGGACAGGGATCACAGAAAAAAGGGATGGGTGACAGCCTGTTTGATGATTTTCAGGAACAGACTGCAGCGGCAGACGAAATTTTAAGTTATTCTATTAAGGAGTTGTGTCTTGATGATCCTGATGGGGAATTGACCTTAACACAATATACACAACCGGCGCTCTATGTGGTGAATGCTTTGAGTTATTTAAAGCGTTTAGAGGCAACAAAACAGAAACCTGATTTTGTAGCCGGACATAGTCTGGGTGAGTATAATGCGTTATTTGCCGCCGGTGCCTTTGATTTTGAGACAGGTCTGAAATTAGTAAAAAAAAGAGGTGAACTGATGAGCAGGGCATCCGGTGGTGGTATGGCAGCAGTGATTGGATTACGTGAAGAAGAGATTCGTGAAATTCTTACGAAGAATAATCTGGGTGGTATTACCATAGCAAATTACAATACCCCGTCACAATTAGTAATCTCAGGCCCAAAAGCAGAAATCGAGAAAGCCAAACCGATATTTGAAGCTTCTCAGGCGAGAAGGTTTATCCCCCTCCCGGTTAGTGCAGCCTTTCACTCTCCCTATATGAACGATGCAAAGAGAGAATTCGCCTTGTTTCTGGAAGAATTTAAATTTTCAGACATAACAATACCCGTTATCTCAAACATACATGCGAGACCTTATAAGCAGCTCAGCTTGAAAGAGAATTTAAGAGAGCAGATTACCCATTCGGTTCGATGGACTGACAGTATCAGGTACCTGATGGGAAAAGGGGAAATGGATTTTGAAGAGATCGGACCCGGGAATGTCCTGAAGGGACTCATACGCAATATAATAAAGGAAGCCGAACCGCTTGTTGTTCCAGACGAATAAGAAAACCATTGGACATTATCAGACCGATACATTCAGATGATTTAAAGGATTTGATAAAGCTGGCAAAGCTAACATCATATGGAATGAGTTCTTTACCAGATGACGAAGAAATTTTGCAAAAAAGAATTTTAAAATCTAAGGATTGCTTTGCTAAAAAGACTGATGAACCCCGTGGAGAAACGTACCTTTTTGCCTTAGAAAATCTCGATAAAGGGAAAATGATCGGCGTAAGCGGCATCGTCTCTAAAGTTGGTGTAGGGGAACCATTTTATACCTATAAAATTGAAACTGCTATACATGAGTCAGAAAAGTTAAAAGTGCGCAAGGAAATTCAGGTCCTTACACCTGTACCAGAGCATAACGGCCCTTGTGAAATTGGAAGCCTTTATCTTTCTCCGGAAAATAGAAAATCAGGACTGGGCCGTTTTCTTTCGCTATCACGTTTTTTATTCATGGCAGAGTATACAACCCTTTTTGATCCAATCGTGATAGCAAAAATGCGGGGTGTGATTGAAAAAGACGGAAGTTCAGCATTCTGGGATTCTGTGGGGAAACACTTTTTTGATATCAACTATGCCGAGGCAAATTACCTCAGCATGATTAACAAACAATTTATAGCAGAGCTTCTGCCAAAATATCCGATTTATATACAGCTTCTTCCTGAAGATGCCCAAAAAGTGATCGGGAAAGTCCATAAGAACACAAAACCCGCTTTAAAAATATTAATGGATGAAGGATTCAAATATGATAACAGGGTAAGTATCTTTGCAGCAGGACCAATTTTATGCTGTAACATAAGAGATATACGTTCTGTGAAAGAAAGTATAAAAACTACCGTTGCTGAAATAAAAGACAAAAAAATTAAATCAGAACTTTTTATTATTTCCAATGCTTCAATGAATTATCACGCATGTCTCGGTCATGTAAAGATTAATTCTTCCGGTGCGGTACAATTAGAAAAGAAAGCTGCGACAGCATTAAAGGTTAAAGTCGGAGACCCTGTCCGTTTTGTTCCTCTCTACCCATCTCATCACCACATAACAAAAAACAGAGAAAAAGAGTGAAGCGATTTCCCTCCCCCACTGCAAGTTCTTTTCATTCTGATTCCCGGATCTGATTTCGGTCACAAGTGAATGAATATGCCTTAAGATGCTCACATCTTGCACCGGAACACAAGATGAAAGCGATTAAAGTTTTGATGAAGAATTTGGGAAAAGACGTGCTCAGGAAAAACTTTGTTCATAATTTTATACCTGAAAAACCTGCCACTTGTCCTAAGTTCTTAGATGGTATATGGAGGATAGGGGAGTCGAACCCCTGACCTTTTGAATGCCATTCAAACGCTCTCCCAACTGAGCTAATCCCCCGCTTGTTATGTAAGCATATGATATGAAATATTTTATGAAGTTCATAATTAACAAAAACCAGCGTAAAAGTCAAGGATTTTTCCATACTGGGGAGTTTTTTTAGAGAAAATGAAAAGAAATCGCGTCCTATGTTTTTCACTAAGCGCCTCTAACCCAAAAAACCTGTGATGCTCAAATCATCAATATTGTCCACAATGTTTCATCTCAAATTTAAAATTTTAGTGGCCGCTATTATGGCCTGAAATAGTGATTTGTACAGGTAATCTGAAACAGAAAATAGCTGATAATGTTTCAGAACAGTTTGTACCGTTGAAAATTATATGTGAAAATAATTTACGATACGGATAAATTTCTGGTATTGAGGGCAGCAGAATTACAGCCAGGTTTTACAAAAGAATATCAATTAACTTAGTGTTACGGTCGCAAATCAGATTCTGAGAAAGAACGCAGCTCATAACAAACGTTATAGGATAGAAACATTTAGTTATCTTATAGTTGTTCAAATAGGCATTCAGTACTCATATTTGTATTTATCAGTCTCTGTTAGTCTGTTATCAATAATCTGAATAAAAATACCTCTTATCCATAAAAACCAAGAGACAAATTAAATTGTATTTGTTATAATTCTTCCCATGAGTCCAACTGTCTTCAAGGAGGGGAAATACCGCTTTCACTTTTTCTCAAAAGAAGAAGAAAGAATCCATATACACGTTGTTTCTCCTGATGGAGAGGCTAAATTCTGGTTAGAACCAACTATTTCATTAGCAAATTATTACGGTTTAACAAAGAAAGAACTCAACCATTTACAAAAAACAGTTGAGAGACACAAAAATGAAATCATTAAAAAATGGAAAAAACATTTTAAAGCCTGAAATAACAAACATGTCCGAACACGGTTTTTGGATACTTTTAGGGAAAAAAGAGTATTTTCTTCCCTTTGGAGAATACCCCTGGTTTTTAAATGCCAAAATATCGTCCTTAATAAATGTTAAGCTGATACACGGTCACCACCTTTACTGGCCGGAGCTCGATGTTGACTTGTCCACAGAAATTTTAGCTCACCCTGAAAGATATCCTTTACGCTACAAATAACATTTAGCCACAAATTTACACTGACTAGAATACACTTATCTTAATTTCTTCTGTTGTTCTTGATTTCCCTCATGGTTGGCTCACTTCTATACTAAAACCGATTTGGTTTTCGGTTTTAGTATAGACACTTTTTTTGTGGTAAAAGTCTACGCAAAACACTTTAAATCTGCTTTCGAGACATCATGCAAGGAAGCAATTTTCTTAATGACCGCAGGACTTGTATAGCTTTTGTTTACAAATACGTTTGGTATTATTTCTCTCAGTGCAGAATTGCTGAATTTAAGTTAAACATTATTTTGTGTCTTCTTTCATATCACTTAATGATTCCGGTAAACACATAGTCATTGCCTTTCGTTCCCTCATGACATTCGATGCAGTGTTCAACGTTACCTTCCAGCGGGGCCTCCCCGTCAGGTTTATATTTAACCCAGTACCAGTCATTTCCGGAAGGGTTGAATCCTTTCTCTTTATACATTACCGTTATCAAGTTCAACTTCTTGTCATCGGTATACATTTCCTTGATTAAGAGAGATCCATGGGGAAACACTCCTTTTTTGTTAACAACCGTATCAAGTGCGAGATTATTTAGATACAACTTTTGGATATTTGCGGCTGGCATTGAACTTTTATAAAAACCATCTTTACCCGGCCAATAGGAATATTGCTGATATGGTTTTTCCGTTGTCATATATTCCCACAGTCTCTGTGCATTCATCCTGTTTTCCGTTTCCACAGATTCCGCAATTCCCATGCTGTACTGCAGAAAACAGACAAAAATTACAGAAACATGAAACAACCATTTCATCATTCTTTCACTATTTTCATATCGATTCCTTATTATCATACTGTTCCCTCATCTGAACAATTAAAAATTCAACAAAAATGCTTTAAACTCACTTAAAAGGTAATAAACTGTTAATATAATACTTATGTAAAAATATGTCACCCAAGAAATTCTGCTTACTGTCCTGACCTCCTGAATGACACAGCCTAAAGATTGGGCATGCACATGCATGGGCTGAAAAATAAACTTTTCAAGCCCGGGACAAAAGTATTATGAACCAAAAAAAGGTTAAAAGCAAGCACAAGATTAACGACTTGGGGGTAACCAGGAAACCTGCATGCATGATACGCGCAGGCAGGTATACTAAAACCGAAAACCAAATCGGTTTTAGTATATTTTCTTATTATTTATTTTATCTCTTGACAATTCTCAATTAAAAAATACGCTGCCCCCTCTATTGACAAATCTCACCTGGATTTACAAGGTTTACTGCCAATCAGGGAATTACCAGTACCTTCGCTCCTTTGATCTTCTTCTCCTTAAGCTCAGACAGTGCCCCGTTAGCATCTTCAAGCGGGAATTCCTGAACTTCCGGCCTGATAGAGATTTCCGCTGCAAGATCCAGAAACTCTTTAATATCACTCCGGCTCACATTCGCTACACTTTTTATCTCCTTTTCCAGCCATAAATGGGCAGGATAATCTAATTGCAAAGAGATTCTTTGTCTTTCTCCTCCTTCCGAATAGCATTGACAACAAGCCTGCCACCTGATTCGAGATTCTTCAGGGCTTGAATAATGGGTTTCCAGACCGGTGTAGTGTCAATGATGCAATCCAGTTTTTCCGGAGAATCCTCTTCAGTTGCCCCTGTCCACACAGCGCCAAGTTCCCTTGCAAACGCTCTTTCGTTTTCACTTCTGGCAAATACATAAACTTTTGAGTTCGGGAACCGATATCTGGTGATCTGTAATACCAGGTGAGCCGATGCTCCAAATCCGGTAAGTCCCAGATTCTGTCCGTCTTTGAGACCCGTCAACCTGAGTGACCGGTAACCGATTGCGCCTGCACACAAAAGGGGCGCTGCTTCTGAATCGGAAAAGAGGTCAGGTATTCTAAAAGCCGAACTTTCAGGTACCGTCATGTATTGAGCATATCCTCCGTTTACATCCCTTCCCGTGGCCCGGAACTGGCGGCAGAGATTTTCATTCTCTTCCGAGCAAAACCTGCACCTTTGACATGAGGAATAAATCCAACCGATCCCGACTCTGTCCCCTTTCGTAAAGACATTCACCTTACTCCCAGTATTTTCTACCCTGCCAACAGCCTGGTGTCCCAAGACCACAGGCAAACTGGGTAAAGATGTTCTCCCCTCAATTTCGTCTAATTCGGTATGGCAGACCCCGCATCGTGACACTCGAACCAGAATCTCACTCTCTCCGGGTACGGGTTCTGGTAGAGACACTAACTCCAGCGGCGCCCTATTCTCCGTAAGGCTTCCGAGTTTTTTTAATACCATTGCCTTCATTATTACCTCCTAACTCAAAATCTTATACTTTCTTTTCAATGCGATTACAATAATTTTCAGGTATCGAAGTTTACGAATTTCATGATAGAATTTTGAAAGGTGTAAATTGATTTGCCATGAAAATTATACGAATGTCCAAATATGGAAAGCAAAGCAAAAATGGCCTTTTCATAATAAGTTCAATTGAAGAAAATGAGTTTTCGAACCTGAAGAATAAGTGGATAGAAAAGAATGATTATAAATTTTGGCTCACCCATTTTTCCTCCCTGAAACCTTCCGTCCGGCTTTGCCGGTTGAAAAGGAGGAGATTAAAGTCCTCGACACTTTTTGTCCGGGCAAGGTGAGGGGAATCTGCCTCTGCCTGTTCAAAACTTACTTCTTTTCTTTACCCCGACCTGGCCAAGCAAGAACCAAAAAGGGGAGGGATATCTTTAACAAAGCCGAGCTTATCTCACGTATGTTCCGGATCGGCCAGGTTGTAAAATGAAAACCTATCTACCTGTAACGAACACGGCAGACAGGCGGTTTTCAAACTTTCCCTTATCTTTCAGTATAAAAGATAGCTAAATTATAAAGTCGTTAGATTTTAAACCTCCAGTGTTGGTACTTTAAAAAAATTTTTATACTCATCTCATAATGGTTTTCGGATAAAATCCAAAAATTATTTTGTGATGAGTATATTTGTGTTAAGTAATGAGATGCGACACCTTATCTACTCCAGTTTTTTTCTAATGACTTTATAATCTCCTGCCGTTATTATTGGTGAACAGATTATTCAATTCGCATTTTAAGCAAAGCAGGGTTCGAGTTTAAATATGTACGAAATATGGTTGCCGATATTCGTTTTTATATCCGTGTACATTGTTATTACCCTTGAAATAATAAATAAAGCCGTTGCTGTACTGCTTGGAGTCATGATACTGTTGATATTTCGAGTGGTCGATGAACAAACGGCCATTGGTTTCATTGATTATGAAACTATTATGCTGCTTCTGGGGATGATGACTATCGTTGCCATTCTCAAGAGATCTATGTTCTTTTCATTTGTGTCGGTAAAAATTGCAGAGTTTACCCAGGGAAGTCCGCTGAAAATATTGATTCTGTTTTCTGTTGTTACTGGCTTTTTATCGGCATTCCTTGATAACGTTACTACGGTGCTCATTGTTATTCCCATTGTTATCCAATTAACAGCCGGTATGGGATTGGATCCAAAAATATACGTCATCAGCCAAGCGATTATTTCAAATATTGGGGGTACAGCGACGCTTATCGGAGATCCACCCAATATAATTATCGGTTCCAAAGTTGGGTTAACCTTTAATCAATTTGTATTCAACCTTGCCATTCCAGTTCTTATCGCCATGTGCGCTGCAATACTCTTTATCTGGATAACCAACAGAGATAAATTCAAACCCATTAACACAAACCTTACTAAATTATTCACGGTTCAATTACTCCTGGAAAAAATTCGAAATGAATTTTTAACCATAAAGATTGATAAAATGTTTGTCTGCAAGAGCCTTGCCTGTCTCGCGATAGCCATTGGCCTGTTTGTTACCCAAACAATAACCAGAATATCACCTGGTGTCGCGTCTATTTTTGTAGCCATGTTACTCTTCGTTATATCAAAGGCCGATGTAGAACAAATGCTGGAAGATATCGAATGGAACACCCTGCTTTTTTTTTCCGGTTTCTTTATCATGATTGGGATACTGGAAGCAAAAGGGGTAATGGAGTGGCTGGCATATAATTTGTTCCTTCGGATAGGAAACAATCCATATCTTATAGTGTTAATGGTGTTATGGATATCAGGTATATCCTCCGGCTTCTTGGATAATATTCCTTTTACCATTGCCATGATACCTCTTGTCAACCTCATGCAGAAATCAAATCCCATTCCGAATAATATTCTCTGGTGGGCATTGGTCTTAGGAGCATGTTTTGGGGGAAACCTGACAATGCTTGGTGCTTCGGCTAATATCGTTACCGTAGGGATCGCAAAAAAATTAAAGCATAATATCAGCTTTCTTGAATTTATGAGATCAAGTGCTTTGATTGCTTTGATAACATTGGTAATTTCTTCGATCTATCTTTCCATTTATTTATGGGTGTCAATATGAATATAACAGATCGTGAAAAATTATACCGTCTTTTCAGAGAAAATGCAGACGTGCTCGGGACAAACCGTATCACAATTGTAGCATTGCAGTCCTTCATAAATGCTGTCAAATTGTTACGGTGTAAGGATAAACACCTTCTGTCTCAGTATGCCGAGCTGATCAAAGCCATTAAAAATACTCAACCGAGAATAATACCCCTTATCCATCTTATCGAACAATTTGAAACAGAAATAAAAGCCTTTGATGATGCAAGTTATGAGGAAATCAAAAATCAAACCATTAGAATTCTTAAACAAAAAATGATATTGTATGAGTCAATAACGAAAGAAGTCATTCAGGTTGGTCGGCAATACGTTCGGGACAATGACATCGTTATTACCCATTCTGCTAGTACCGTTGTGAAACGCGTCTTGATCGAAGCCAAAAAAGAACTGAAACGTAAATTCTCTGTAATAATCCTCAAACAGGATTTTTTGAAGACAAAACAGATGATCACCTGGCTGACGGAAGCCGGTATTGATTATATAGTTGTCCCGGAATATTCCTTGAGCCTACTACTTGGTAAAGCGACTAAAATGTTTATCGGTGCGGTATCTGTTACCCATGACAAACAAGCAGTGGCGGTAGTGGGAACGGCAAACGTTGTCTCCTTCTGTCATATAAACAATATACCGGTATATCTCTTTGTGAAATCCCTGAAATTTTCACATCAATCTCATTCACACCAGCATATCTATTTAAAAGAGGTAGATATGGAAGAAGACGGTTACGTCTATCATCTAACAACACACTCTCATGATCTGATAGATCTCAAACTTGTGGATCATCTAATAACTGAGAATGGTGAGGTTGGAATTGGAACATTATAGATCAAAACCAATATATTTTTTGAATATTCTATTGTGTCGCATAGAAATATTGCAGCTGTACAGTTGACAAGATATATATAAAATATTACGCAAAACATTGATATAATAAATATGCCTCCTCAGTAGAATCTGTGGGTAATTGGAGGCTCTGGTAACTTTCCAAGCGTATGATATAAAGCAACTTCTATTGATTTGAAAGTACGAAAACCAAAAGATCTTCTCATAGTCAGTTTAGCTTTAAGATTAAAACCTTCAACAACACTATTAGATAGACGCTCTTTGACAGAAAAATAGTTCAATAAAAGCTCCTGGTGCTTACGTAAACGTTTGGCCACTTTCTTTATTTCAGGCAACCTTGATCTCATAGCCCTCGTTGTCCAGGTTCTTAAGAACCTCTCGGCACCATAGCGTGTTTTGTACGTCCAGAAATGTTGAAACGCTTCTTTAAGTAAATAACAACGTACCGTCTTTAGATTATATTGAACAAGTTCACGTAGTTTTGCTAATTGCGATGTCTTCTGGTTTCTTTTGTTCTTTAATAAACACCAACGAGATTTCTCAAGGATCGGTTCATAGCCATCTCGTTTTAATTGTGCCGTCTCTGCTCTGCGTGTTTCATCAACTGCATCATTGAGATATTTCATCACATGAAATCGATCGAGAATATGAATAGCCTCTGGAGCTTTACGTTTTACAACCTTTAAATATGGTTTCCAAAGATCACTGCAAATTGCCTTTAATTGCTTAGAACGTTCTTTGCCAAAACCAATAAAGAATCGCAACAAAGTTTTCGCTGATCTGCTCCGGCCTACAAATAACAATCTTTTACAGGCAGAGTCTATTTGATAAACCAATGTCAGATATTTGTGTCCTTTTAAATATTGTATCTCATCAATACCAATTGCGTTGATATTATCTAAGTTCCGATGCTTTAATCCATATTCAACAACATGTTCTACCGATTCAAATACGTTTTTCCATGAAACACGAAATTGCCTGGCCACTTCTTGCCAGGAAAGATATTTTGCCCAATGAGATAAAAATATCTTAAATGGCGTGCAGATAGGACTCTTTCCATTAGCCCACAGAATATGTTCTACGGTTACCCCATGTTGGGGGCAGCTTACGCGTCGAGGTCTGTAAGTCAACATAACCAGGTACCCCCACAAAGGGATAAAACGAAAACATCGTTCTTTTAGATGATCATAAGTTGGAGCAGCTTTCTTGCACTGACTACATAGGCCTTGTGATCCTTTGCGTTCTTTTACTTTGACCGTAATCCTGGTATTATTTAAAATAACTTTGCCGTAGATGAATCCCTTGACAGGATAACATCTATTGAGTAATGTTTTTATGAGCATTGTTGTTTACTTGCAATTGTTAATTATATGGTTGTTAGGAAACCCTATTTTAACAATTGTAGCAACAATGCTTCTTTTTGAAATTCTTTGTGAAATATTAACGAAAGCTTTTTTTATTCCCTTCGGAGCCGCCCACTCTCACCCAAAAGAGGGGTGGGTGGCGGAGATGGGAATAAAAAATATTCCTTTTGGAGTGCTTTCCTTTAAATAAATCAATGTTTCTCCTTATCTTTACCCACAAATTCTGATAAAGAGTCATAAATATAGATTGTTTTGTATTTTATAATATGATAGGTTAAATTTATATATCTGAAAAAATTATTATGAGTAATTTGCTCTTTATATAATTTTATAATTGCAGAAATTTCTCTCATAAACAAAAAAACAACGACAAATGAAAGACGTACTAATTAAGAAAAAAGAGATTGGTCTTTTTTATAAAAACTTAAAAGAAGAATTCACCGTTTATGGAGTAAAGCAGAAGGAAAAAGGGTTTTATGTCTTTGATGAAACCGATGAATTTTCTGACCCGCTGGAAGAATATAAGCCAACCATTCTGCCACCTAAAAAGTTTCTTTTCCCACAACAGGAAACTCTGTTACGGTTTAATACGCAACCACATCCGGACATTAAGCCGGTTATTGGGTCTAAAAAACAGGTACTCTTCGGTGTCAGGCCCTGTGATATTCATGGCATCAGGTTGCTAGACAAGATTTTTAACGCTGACCACGAGGACAAAAACTACACACAGAAGCGTGCTATGACCATAATCGTTGGTATAGATTGCCTTGAACCATGCTACGAACACGCTCATTGTGCGAGCGTTGGATATTTAGAGGTAGATGATGGTTATGATATTATGATGACGGATATTGGTGATACGTTTTATACATCATGGAAAACACCACAGGGAGAAGAAATAATAAGAAAATATGCGAAATTTCTCGAAGCAAAAAATGAAGATACAGACAAATTCTTAAGGATGAAGAGTGAACGGCAGGATCGGTTCGAAAATAAGATTAAGACTAATGTATCCAATCTTCCGCTGTTTTTTAAAAATGCTGATAATGACCCTGTCTGGGATGAATTAAATGACAGATGTCTTGGCTGTGGACGTTGCAATATCGTCTGTCCAACATGCTACTGTTTTGACGTATACGATTGCATGGAATTAAATCTGGCTTCCGGAGAGAGATGTCGTCAGTGGGATGCGTGTACGTTAAAAGATTTTGCCGTTGTGTCCACAGGTGAAAATTTCAGACCTTCAAGAGGCCAGAGATTAAGACACAGATTTAACAGGAAATTTAACTACCTGATGACTAAATATAACGCCTCTTTCTGTGTCGGATGCGGAAGGTGTACGAGGTCGTGTCCCGTTAATATTGACTTAGTTGAAACAGTTAATGCCGTAATCAAAAACAACAGGATTCATGAAAAACAGTAATTCCCTATTTCTACCCGAAATAGCCAAAGTCGTAAGCACTCGACAGCTTACGGCCATGGAAAAATATATTGAATTAAAGACAATAGATGATCGGGAATTTGATTTTACTCCCGGGCAATTTGTTCAGCTTTCTGTCTTCGGCATAGGAGAAGCCCCAATATCGATCTCATCCTCTCCCTTTAACAGAGAATCTATTGGTCTGTGTGTAAGAAGAGCCGGGGATGTTACCTCTGCGATCCACAAATTAGAACCGGGTTCGCGTCTCGGCATGAGAGGTCCGCTTGGCAAAGGGTTCCCGGTAAAAGAGATGAGAGGAAAGGATCTTTTATTTATCGCCGGCGGCCTTGGACTGGCGCCTTTACGTTCACTGATTAATTATACCCTTCAAAAAAGGGACGACTTTGCAAGAATTAGAATTCTGTACGGCGCAAAAAAACCCGGAGAGATTCTGTTTCCGGATGAACTTCAAACCTGGAGAGAGAGAAAAGATATAGAATTAGAAATTACCGTTGATACTCCGGATCAGAACTGGACAGGTAAATCAGGCGTTATCACAAGGCTTATGCCTTCTCTTAAATTAGAACCGGAAAACACATTTGCACTTATTGTCGGACCTCCGGTAATGTATAAATATGTTCTCCTTGAACTTCAAATAAAACAGATACCCGAAACCAATATTATCATGTCACTGGAAAGACGCATGAAGTGTGGTATCGGAAAATGCGGCCACTGTCAAATTAACGGTGTGTACGTTTGTCTTGACGGCCCGGAATTCAGTTATCACACATTAAAATTTCTTCCGGAGGCTATATGAGTAGACCAAGAGTTGCTTTCTTTTCGTTTTCAAGCTGTGAAGGGTGTCAATTGGTAGTATTGACCATCGAAGAGCAACTTCTTGAGCTTGTCACATTAATAGACATTGTCTCATTCAGAGAGGCAATGAGTGAGAAGAGCAATGATTATGACATAGCAATTGTAGAGGGCAGCATAACCAGAGACTCTGAAATTGAACGAATTAAGACTATACGAGACACGGCAAAGGTCGTTGTCGCCCTGGGTGCGTGTGCTACTATTGGTGGAATAAATTGTCTGAAAAATCAATTTGAGATGAAAAAGGTACAAAATATTGTTTATGGGAAAATGGCGGATACATTTGATACAATCCCGGCGCGTCCTATAGAATCAGTAATCAAAGTTGATTACTGGATACACGGATGCCCTATAGACAGGGATGAATTTATTGAGGTTACCAAGGCAATCCTGCTTGAGAAAAAGCCTCGCATACCCGATTATCCTGTATGTGTTGAATGTCAGATGAAGGAAAATGTCTGTCTGTTCGAAAAAGGGATTGTCTGTATGGGGCCGATAACAAGAGCCGGTTGTAAGGCTATCTGCCCTACGTATACTGATGGATGCGTTGGCTGTCGCGGATTGATAGATGACCCGAACCTCTCTTCGCACAAGAATCTGTTAAGTGAACATGGATTGACAGTAAAAGAGGCCATTTCACAATATATGTTGTTTGGCGGAAATAGTAAAGAGAAGTTTGAATGAGATCAGTGTTGAATCTTATTAAGTTTTGAAGTGTCTATACTAAAAATGTTTTCTACTATTACGGCTTCAGGTAAAAAATAACTTCTTTAATTCTCATACTCTGCATGAGAACAGATAATAGCTTTATTTTTGTGAAGCAAAACTAAGAAATTAGCGACTGAAGGGAGCTAAATTCTATGCATGACTTTAACGTTGATATTAATCACATAACTCGGGTTGAAGGACACGGAAACATCGTAATAGACGTCAGAGCAGGAAAAATCAGGGAACTCCGGATGGAAATAGTAGAATCTCCACGGTTTTTCGAAGCAATGGCGCTTGGAAGGTCATACAAAGAGGTAGCACATATTACTTCACGCATATGCGGCATATGCGCTGTTACTCATACCACTACCTCCATAAAGGCAATAGAGTCTGCGCTTGGATTTGAACCTTCTGTACAAACGATACAATTGAGAAAACTGCTGCTTAATGCCGAATTTATTCAAAGCCATATCCTCCATCTTTATTTCTTAACAGCACCGGACTTCTTTGGCTTAGGCAGTGTATTTGGTATGGTAAAAGACAACAAAGAAACCGTCCTGAGAGGAATGCGTCTTAAAACCATTGCCAATGATTTATGCGCATTGGTAGGCGGAAGGCATATTCACCCGATAACGCTGAAAATTGGCAGTTTCTCTAAAACTCCCGACGGTAAAAGTCTGACTGCATTCAGAGAGAAACTCCTGGCAGCGGAACCGGATTTAGAAAAAACTGTACAATTTTTTCAGACCTTAAAAATCCCGGAATTTGAAAGAAAAACAGAGTACATCTCCCTTACGAGCCCTGATGAATACGCCCTTTATCAAGGGTATATAAAGTCGAGTGACAATGGCGAGACGGAACCTGAGGAATATCTGGATACGGTCAAAGAGTTCGTGGTCACACACTCTACGGCAAAACATGCAAAATCGAAGAGAAGTTCTTATATGGTTGGATCACTTGCAAGGTTCAATAACAACTACGAACAACTGCACCAGAAGGCCAAAGAGGCGGCAGAGGTAATGGGGTTGAAACATCCTTGTTACAATCCATACATGAATAATATTGCGCAACTAGTTGAAACTGTACACTGTTTCAGAGACAGTATCAGATTGATTGATGATCTTATCTCAGGCGGTGTGAAAGATGAAGAGGTGATTGGATTTTCCTAAATCAAGGAAGAGAATGGTGCGACTGAGGCTCCAAGAGGTACCTTATACCCATGAACACCAGCTCGATTCCGGAAAGATAACGCTACGCCAATTCCTATCCGTTTCACCGGCCAGAACCTTGCAAACATAGAAAAGACTTAAGGGCTCTCGTGCCAGACATCATGCACAAACAGAAGGATGACATAATCCTTGATATTGAAATGCTCGTAAGAGCTTATGATCCCTGTATTTCATGCGCTACGCATCTCATGAAGGTAAAATTTGTAAATGAATAGAAACAGTAAAATAGTAATTATCGGGATTGGTAATTTGCTGCTCATGGATGAGGGCCTCGGAATTCATGTAATCAACGAGCTTGAAAAGCAGAAACTGCCGCAAAATGTTGAAATGTATGACGGAGGTACTGGAGGATTCAAACTCATCGACCTGATGCATGGTGCAGAAAAGGTGATTTTTATTGATGCGGTCGAAACCGGTAAAGTACCTGGTACAATTACTACGTTTACATCTGAAGATGTCTATTCAATGTATCCTGCGAAAAAATTTTCATTACATGATAACGACCTCTTGGAAGTAATCAAAATGGCAGGACTTCTTGAAAATCTTTCTGAAATAGAGATTGTGGGAGTACAGCCGAAAACAATTCATTACGGAACTACACTCTCTCCTGAATTAACAGATGCAATGCCATATATCATTAATACGGTAATTTGCAGAATTAGAGAAATTTGCAGTGTTCCGTCTGTCTGATAATTATATCGAGTTAGGCCATCCTGGCTAACTTTTCCAAAATCCCTAAAACTACCGTCCATGGCAGTTTTTACGGTCTTTTGAACTTGTGCTTTCAGCGCAAAAAATAAGGAAATATTGAAATGCTATGCGTTGAATTAGCAAGTGAAAGGAGCTAATTTATATGGCAAAACAAAAGATACTTATCATTGATGATGACGCCGATATTATAGAAGCAATGAGGATGCCTCTTGAAGCACACTCTTATGATGTAATTACCGCAAATTGCGGAAAGGACGGGCTAAAAAAAGCAAGAGAAGAAATTCCGGATTTGATAATCCTTGATGTTATGATGGAGACAGACACGGAAGGCTTTCATGTAGCCTATGAACTGCGGAGTGAAGAACCTGTTTCTCTCTACAAAGAATGCAAAACAATCCCGATTCTGATGATTACGGCTGTTTCAAAGAAAAAGGGCATGAAATTTTCTCCGGAAAAAGATGAAGCCTTTTTACCCGTAGATGAATTTATCGAGAAGCCCATCCAACCAAAAGATCTGCTTAAAAAGGTTGCAGAACTCCTGGCAGGCAAAGGTTAGATTAACCACAGATAAAAACGTACCGAAAGGGAAACAGATCTCTATGCCTCAGAATGCAAACTCCCATGCCAAACATTACACTCATACACCAGGAAAAACCTCATTGGAAAAAGAGCTTATTGAAAGCCTCTCACGGTTTATCACCTTTCGCTGGATTATGGCTGGTGGCATAGGCACAACAGTGCTCTTTGTAACGTTTGCTCTCAGTATTACTCTCCCTCTTCAATCGATTCTGATAACAACCTTATGCATATTAATCTTCAACTTTTTCTGCACCTCATATCAGAAACACGTTAAGTCTTATGAAACTTTTGCCAATCTTCAGATTTCTGCAGACTGGCTTGCGCTTGTATTTCTTGCACATTACACGGGTGGTATCGAAAGCCCTGTAATATGCTACTTTATATTTCATGTGATTATTTCAGCAATCCTTCTGTCAAAAAAAAAGTGTTACCTTCAGACAACATTTGCATTGTTATTAATACTGATTTTATCAATGCTGGAATATTTTCATATTATCCCACATGTTCAGGTTAAGGAGCTTTTTCCTACCCCGTCTTATGATAAGAGTCTTTATCTCGTTGCAGTTCTTTTTTTCTGTGTAACCTCTTTTTACATATCCGCTTATCTGGCTACATCGGTAAATAACCGCCTCAGAAAAAGAGAAAATGAGGTAGTTGCCCTGAAAGACAGCGTCACAGAAGCGTATAACAGGCTTGAAGCGCTGGACAGGGAAAAAAGTGAGTTTACGTTTAAGGTTACACACGAGCTCAGATCCCCCCTCAGCGCTATACAGAGTTTACTGAAATCTATTGAGGAGGGTTACGCCGGTGAGATTCCTCAGAAAGCCAGGAACTTAATCCTCAGGTCTGAAAAAAGAACCGGTTTGCTGATAGCGCTCGTAAATGACCTGTTAGATCTCGTATCAGGCAAGATAGGAACCATAAGAGAAGGAGAGATAAAACACATTAATATAAACGAAGCCATCAATAATTCCATTCAACTACTTCAGGAAAAGGCAAAGGCGAAAGAGATAAAAATTGCATTTGAAAGTATGCAAAAACCTGTTTTTATAAGAGTAATACCGGAAGACCTTGACCTGATTTTGACAAACCTCATCGATAATGCGATAAAGTACAGTAAAAAAGCCAGTAGTATTCTTATAAGATCTGTAGTAACCGAAAAAACTGTTACTATGGAAATTTCAGATATCGGAATAGGTATCGGTGAGGAAGATATTAAAAGGATTTTTGAAGAGTTCTACAGAGCCGACAATGCGAAAGAGTTTGAACTTGAAGGTACGGGGTTGGGACTCTCTATCGTCAAAAACTTGATGAATCGTTACAAAGGCAGTATTACCGTCCAAAGCAAATTGGGAGAGAAAACAACCTTTTTTGTATCATTTCCTGTATAATGTTTGACAAGCTTCACCCGATCTTTTTCATCAAGATCTGGAATACAAGGGGTGTCTATAAAGACGGGGAGCTGATCGCATTGAATGAACCTTTTTTCTTGGTTTTTGGCTGGTATTGCTATGGAGTTCCATCCTATTCGAGTACATACAAATTCAGGTTACGAAGCAGATGAAAGACCACTTAAGTTTGAAAATGAAGGAATTAAGGATCAATGGTTTTTAGAGAAATAATAGCGTGGCCGTGTCTGGATCGATGCAAACATAATTGTATTTCTCCACTTCTGGGTTGTCTATTTTGTAGTATTTGGTGTTTCTGATGTTAATGTTATGGAGAATTGTTTTCTAACATATTACAACTACAGGAGGGGAACGTTCATTGAATACCAGGGTTTGTTGTGCCTGTTTACTCCATGGGAGCAGCAACTCAGGCAAGTGGGAGGCCTGGCCGGATATTCCGGTGGTTTCATCGAGCATTACCTCCTGTCGGTGTTATATTCAGCCTGTTTCAACCGGGCAGCGCAGATAGTCTCTTGTACCTTTGTCATAGTTTTCAACATCGCAGTTTAGGGATGGTTGATAACGCTGTTCATACGGGACAACCGAGGCTGTTCGTTTGATTTGGCATGTTTCGTTTGATCCTAGCTCATTTTAATTGCATAACGTCGAGGTGAGCAACCCCGTTTGTCAAATAAAATATAGACAAAAATAAGATAAGCAAAGAGTCTGAAAACAATCAAATCACTAATGACGAAGGGGTTGGATCAACTGATTTGTTAGCCATTTTAGTAATTTTTATGTTGTTGGCACTACAATGATTAATTATATTAGCCTCCACTTGGTTTAATGTATGGTAAGGAACCTGTGGGCCGAATGTGATTTTACTGATATAGCCATCCATAATCAAATTAACATCTTGATGATTGCTGATGAATCTGATTTCTTCTTCTTGCAACCACTTCTTTGTATTAGTCAACAAGATATTTTTATAAGTACCAAAAGCTCCGTCCTGATATAGAGCGGACTCAAGGAAGGAATCTACATGGAATATTTTTTCTGATACATAATGAACCCTATGAGCAGATTATATCCTATCCTTCCAATAGTCTGGTTTTCTATGAAGATTAGCGATTGCCACTATCAGGATTTCTTTTTCTCGTATTTGGTAGATAACTCCATATGGAAAACGCCGGGTTTGACATCGCCTTGTTCGTTTTGAACAGGGTTGCCATGCTTCAGGAAATTCGCCAATCCTATCAAGAGCATTCAACACTTCGGTCAGAAAAGTATCGCCAAGACCAGGAACCTCGTAATTGTAATACTCGATGGCTTCATCCAACTCGATTTGTGCAATCTCTAGAAAATTTATCTTCATTTTTATTTTACCTGTATTTCTGAAGAACCTTTTCTAAAGATATCGCCTTGATTTTCCCTTGATCATAGGCATCAATCCTATCCTCAGCCTCTTTTGCCCATAATTCATCAATTTCTTTATCAGGCTTATCAAGGGTGGAAATTAGCTTATCGATGAGTTGTGCCTTTTCGGAGGGGCTAAGGGCTGAAGCCTCTTTAAAAATTCTATCTGCGGTGGCCATATTTTTCTCCTATGAATTTTTATTATTATATAAAATTATTTCTCAAATCTATAATGCTGAACGACCAAAGTGAGTTGCGCCGGTAATGGCGTAAAAATCATGAATAAAAACGAAACAAATAAAGAATCGGAAAGCGTGGAAACCACACGTGATAAAGATATAGGCGTCACCTCGACTGATTTGATATGTGTTGAGCTTCTACTTTAATACTTTCCTCATACAATACTTCCGGATCAATATCCAAATGGTTTGCCCATTCTATAGAATCAAACTTGATTGTTACAGTGTTAAACAGGGAAATATCTTTTAATTCTGCAAATTTACCTATGTCAAAATATGGTGATACATCAAATATTCTTTTTTCATCGTTTTCGAATTTGATCAAAAGCTTATATCCATCTAATGGTTTTACGCTTGTTACAGACAGATACATTAACTTCCTCCTTATTTTAAAGGTTCTATTGGAAATGGAAGTTCACCTTTTGATGCCAATTCCCAATCAGCTACGAGTTCTTTCTGATACCCTTGGGGTTTCGCTTGTCCTTCGGCCTCATCTGCCTGGACAGGAGACTTCCACTCCCAAGCATCGTAACATGCACGGCACACACGGGGAGGATAACCGGCTGGCAATGGAACGCATCGGATTTGCCAGTCCAAGTTTATGCGGTTGTTAGGCGATATCGTCATCAATTCGCTATTTGGAAGTCGAGAATTCTGAACTCGACCTTCGTTCTCGGACTCATAGACCATTGGGGTGTCGTTAACCTCTGAACGCTACCATCGACGCTACTGGTAACTCGCTTGGCCAAACCCGCAGGAATGACACCCTGATAGCGCACAACATCAATCGGAGTCCCTTGCGCATCGTAGAAGATCACTAGGCAATAGACGTTCTTGAGGTTCTCGCGGAGTTGATTCCGTAGTGAAATAGCATATTGGCCCGTCTGCAACATTGTGTACTCCCAAGTCAACTGGCTTCCAACCACGCCTTCTGAGCTACGACCTCCAAGGTCTGCCAGAATAGATGCCTTGGCTGTTTTCACTTGTGCCAATGGCTTTGCAGGCGCAGCCTTTCCAAGCAACGTCTTTAGATAGTTTGAAGGGATTGCGAAGTTCAGGTTCTGACCACCACTGAAGGTAGCTACTGAAACGCCGATTACCTCGCCCTTTCCGTTCAGCACCGGGCCACCACTGCTACCGGGGGATATGGGGGCGGTAATCTGCAGAAGCTTGTCGGTTCCAACCTCTCGGATGCTGCTGACGATGCCCTGTGAAAACGTGCCTTTCAACCCCTGGGGGTTTCCGATGGCATAGATGGTTTCCCCAACTTGAACGGATTCACTACTGCCAATGGCAAGTGCTCCTGCACGGGCACCGGAGATTTTAAGAACCACAAGATCCCGTTCGGGGTCAACGGCGGTAATGCCTTCGATGTCGTATTTTGTTTTCTGACCGATAATCTTTGCGTATCCTCTTGCAGCACCTTCGACAACATGAAGATTGCTCGCAACCTCGCCATCACGAACGAAAAAGCCACTGCCAAGGGAGAGGGACTGGCCATTGGCGTCTTCCATCACTAGGAGAACGGTTGAGCCGAATGCTTTCCTCGCGATTTCCTGAGCAGTCTGGGCCAAAACTGTAGAGGGTAGGAGTTCCAAAAAGATAGTGCTTACAACAAGCGCAAGAACCTTGACCATGAAATTACAATGATTTTTTGCCATAATTTGTTAATCCTCCTTGAGGGCGCGAAGCATAAGCTCAGCCCACTTCAAACAATCGAATACCAACGGCTTTAGGATGGGCTTGGTACCATGAACATCACCCATATTGGATCACAATGTCTGGATTACATAATCCCCCTGATTCATAGCACCCTCAAAATTCTTACGGAACAGCTTAATTTCTTGTTCGTTCCAGCCAAGTTCTCGCAACTGTTGCTCCATTTGTGGAATTAGCCCTTTGGCCTCCAAGGAGCGGTTGCATCACTCTTGAAACGAGGCACCTGTTGGGTCCCCAAGATCATCTGAGAAATAATTCGCAGACGTAGCCGCATCCAGTGCGCCACACGTTGAGGAAATGGCACCGCTTAAGTCCCCATCGCGTAATCGTTATGCTGCCTTTGTAAGATCATGCTGAAATTCTGACGGAATCTCGGGAAGAATAGAAGTGTCGAAAATTTCAATGGGTATGACAGAATTCCCGCTAAGAGACCAACCCAGACGAGAACGATTGTCGTCGAGTGTTCCTCGTGAATCCGGCCGTCTTTTCAATATCTCTTCAACAACAATGGCAATGAAGCGTTTAAAAAATTCATCATCAAGGTCACGAAGCCCGCGGTCAATCACACTCATCAGTTGCCCTTTTAACGCTCCGCCTCCTGCTCTCTGCTCAAGGTGTGATATGGATGCCAGATCAAAGCCGGCAAGTCCGACAATTTCCTTTATGTCGTAAAAGGTAAAATTGTTTTGCAGAGATGCTCGAAGAGCATTCCATGCTTGGTCTATAGCTTTCATTCTGGCCTCTCGATTAAAGCGCCTAACGCCAAGCATGTGCGGTTGCCGGAATGCGTAACATGATGGCATCCGACACTATGGGTTTGTTCGGATTTTACACTTCTCTTTGAGGTCACCATCTTTCGCTTCAGCCTTAACCTTTTCCCACTCTTCTTTCAACATCTCTTGAGTCGCAATTGTCAATTGATCAAGCGCTGTCATTAGTTCGTCGCGTTTCGAAATATGTGTGAGTTTTGGGATCTCATTTATTAAGCTTGTGATCTTTCGGTCATGCACTCCATCTGGATTTAGTCGCAGTCGGATTAAATGCCTCAGCCGGTCAATTTCTTTCAATATTTCAACTTCTTTTTCCGTACCTTTAAGATTCGACATATGCCATGTATGTGTACAACCTGAAAACGCGGCTATGTCTTGGCGAAGCTGCTCGATCCACTTTATACGTTGACTTGTTACTGTGTTTATAAAACTAGCCTTACGAGTAGTGCGGTGTCCTTGTATAAAATTCCAAACTCCCAGACCAAAAGTCACAATGATTCCGCCAAGATAAATATAGTCTTTCGACTCCACACTCAAGACCTCCCCTCCGTCACACATCCGAACAAGTTATTCTATAGTTTCTGTATAAAGTCTGATTTTATAAAATATTTGACAAATTTCAAGCATTAAGCTTATTTTACAGGTAGCTGTAAGAGGAATTTCCATTTTAAATGCAATTATTTATGGGTTACATATTTTGTACACAAGCACATCTCCAAAATGGCGTGAAGCAACTATATGGAAGTAGTTGCCCGTCCGGCCTACCAGCCATTCGGACGAGGTAGCCATTTTGAAAGAGTTATGCCAGCCCGATGAGCATTCTGGCGGGCAGAATACAATTAACTCGATGATAAGTATACCACCAGAAATATCTGTTCGTTTCAATTCTGCTTTGTCAAAAACTAGGATTCCAAAAGAGTATCAGAACCATTATAGAAAGTAGTTACGATATTATCTTGATTTTTGAAAGAAAAGTTGTCAGACGAAAGTAAGGAATGGAAATCAGCTCCTGGTAATCTTTGATCAGAAATTAATTATCGGCACGTTCGGATTAGGATTATATACTAAAACCGATTTGGTTTTCGATTTTACCCGTCCGAACGGCTGACAGGCCGGGCGGGCTGAAACCCAAATCTTGGTGAAGGTATCCCCGGACAAAAAACGCCGTGGAATACAATTTCTTAAAGTATATTAAAATATATTTATTGTATCTATCGATGTAGAATGATATCTAGAACCATGCTTCACTGCCAATTCCACTAATAAAAGTGTTATATTTTTCTCTAAGAATAAAAAAGTATTGTCATAAACTATGTAAGTTGACTTTATGACGTGAGAGAAGATTTGAGTAGAAGAATCTTGAAATGCTGTATCATCTCGTGTATTATTTCATATAAATATTCATTTACCAAATAAACGACTACGTATCATCAAATATTGATATGCCTTTCTTAATTACTGCAAAAGATGTACAATCTGTGCTTTCCTATCCGCTCTCTTTGAAAACCGTTGAAGCCGCTTTCAAAGCTTTCGGCCAGGGCAAAGCTTATCAGCCTCCAAAGTCTTACTTAACATTCAAAGATGGCGATTTACGTTCGATGCCGGCTTACATTAATGCTCCTAATATGAATATTGCCGGAATTAAATCAGTTACTGTCCATCCTGACAATCACAAAAAATTCGGTTTACCAACCGTCATGGCAACTATTCTCCTGACAGATCCAAAGAATGGGTCTAATATTGCCGTATTAGATGGAACATACATTACTAACATGCGTACCGGCGCAGCGGGTGGTGTAGCGACAAAATATCTGTCCAGAAAGGAGAGCAAAGTCATGGCTTTGATTGGTGCAGGAATGCAAGCCCGTACTCAATTGGAACATATCATGCTTACACGAAAACTCAAAGAAGTTCGCGTACACGCACGTTCAGAAAAATCCATGGTCAGATTCTGCCGGGAGATGTCTAAGGTATATCCCGCGATAACTTTCCTTCCGGAACCTGACGGAAAGAAAGCCTGCCTTGGTGCGGATATTATTACCACCACTACAACTGCTAGAATACCAATAATCAGGAAATCCTGGATTAATCCGGGTACTCACATTAATGGAATTGGCGCCGATGCTGAGGGAAAGCAGGAACTGGAAACTTCTCTCACAAAATCATGTAAAATTGTTATAGACGAATGGCTGCAGGCCTCTCACTCCGGAGAAATCAATGTTCCCATTTCCAAGGGCAAATTAAAGAAGAGAGACATCCACGCAGAACTGGGAGAAATTGTTGCCGGTAAGAAAAAAGGGAGAACAGCAGATGATGAAATTACTCTGTTTGATTCAACCGGTTTAGCAATACAGGATGTTTCTACAGCGTATGTTGTATACCAAATCCTTATGAAGAAACAAAAGAAACCAAAACATATCAGGTTGTTTTAAAAACTCATTCCAGCCATTTGTTTCTGCATCTTTTCCATTATGAAATTGCAAATTATTTATTGGGAGATATTGAGCCGGAAAAAAAATCGTCTACTCAGTTAGAGGATAATAGATGGAAGTGACCAAAGTGCTCCCTCCAGGAGAAGAGCAAGATCTCGACTCTAAAGAACTTGCTAAGTTAATTCGCAAGGCTATTTATCGAACTTTAGCGGATTTGAAGAAACTATCTCTCCCTCAGAAAACCTGCACAGTATATCGGCCAGATGAAAGTAGTCTGGGTTGCTATGATATAAAATCTCCGAGTTATAGAGAAGATGTAATATGGCTACGAATCAATAAAATCTGGCGCTCGGAGGAGTCCATTACATTGACTGACTATATTTGGAAACGAGGGGCACTAAAATTAACACTGACTGGACAGAATCCTGATAAGGATGTATGGGCGTTTAATACTTATCACAAACTTGTGCGTGAACCGTTATTAGTCGCACTTGAAAGTACAACAAGAGAACGACTCGTTGATTATGGTGCATTTGAAGAGTGGGCAGTTGATGAGGAAAAGATTGAGGAAGCTATCAGAGATGCCGTTAACTTATACGGTAAACATCGTCGGTTTGTTACTGCCTTTTGTCCGCTTTCAAGCTTAAGCCTGCTCCCTGGAACATGTTTAGAAATTGCACCTGATATTAAACTTAAAAGATGGACACCTAGAAATTTGTCCGTCTTCCTCTCACGCCACAGTCATGAATTCCTTTGGGATGACTTCAAAGCACCTTATTGTATAGAGGCTATTGCCGAAGTCAGTTTTTCATTTAAAGCGAGAAAGAAAGTTCAACAAAACTCTGTAACCTCAATGGTACAAGACCTGCTTGACCTTCTTAAGTGGGTTCTTTTTGTATCATTAAATCAAGAACGTCCTGTTGCTGAGGGTACCTGCCTTATAAAATGCGAACTTGATGTCCGTATGGGAAGATTTAGGCGTGACGAAAATATTGGTCCGTCTGATTGTTCACTCGATAAACAAACCGTTAATCGATGCACAGAATTGTTGCAAGACTTTCGCTCGGCGGCTAAACAAGTACCGGACCTAAACAAATCACTTTGGCATTTTGGACGTTCCTGTGTTGCAACTCTACCTAGAGACATTCAGTTAGAGTCTGCGATATGACTTGACTTGCTTTTGGTGCCAGGACGTGGCGACTCTCGATATAGGTTTTGTCTACATGGTGCCGCTATCCTTTCAACCAAGCCGCATAACGGGGAAGATGTTTTTAATACCTTACAGGAAATTTATGATAAACGGAGTGGGGCTGCACATGGGAGTAATGCTAGTGCAGATGAGAAAATAGCTATTGATTCTCGCAGGTTGCTAGCCAAAGCGATTCACACAATTGTCGATCTCATTCAAGACAAGAAGCTTAACTTTTCTCAGGTTAATGGCAAAATTGCAAAAGCGGTTGAGAGATATGTTCGTTTTAAAGTAACATCTTGTAGTCAATAGAACCACGAAGAATTAATTTATTATATTTATACGATACATGTAAAATAATTACTTTTTATCGCACTAAATAACATCAATACGAGGAGGTGAGGCTATGAAGCACAAGAGAATTTTCTCTGTTTATACTCAGGCCATTTTGTCAGTATTCCTGTTTCTCAGTCTCTTATGCTCACACGATGCCGTAGCCGGCAAACATGTTTCTGCTATTGGTGGGAAGATTGCCGGCACGTATCTCCTGAATGAAGATGATGACGGCGGCTTCCGGATAGTTACCATCACAGCAGATGGCAGCTGGTTCGGTATTCATTCGTATCAGTTCAAAAACACATTCAGTAACCAGCAGGGATCGTGGAAGCAGACAGGAGAAAGGAAGATTACGGCCGGAACACTTAATTTCACCCTCTTAGATGATGGAGTCGGATCGTCACGATTCAACTTCACCGTCGAATTCGATAACGCGTTTCAACAGGTGAGCGGATATCTCACCGGTAAAATGTTCTCTCCGGGTGTAGATCCCCTCGACCCTGTAGCGGTCCCGATCAAGACGTTCAAAAATACATTCACCGGGAAACGTCTCACTGTTGTTGATAACTGAGATAAGTGGGCAGAGGACTATACTCGCTCCGTTTTTTCTCGGATTTTATCCGAAAGCCATTATAAGATGAGTATACAATCAGAAAAATAGTTGAAGTCTTATATTGTTTTATTTTAATGTTTATGGCGTTAAATCAATTTTTTGGCACTTCAACACGGAGGATAGCCTAATGTCGGCAAAAACAATAGAGCACCCTTTTTATCCGATCATATTTGTCCGTGGGTATGCAGTCAGTCAGGCGGCGGTAGAAGACACCGTGGCCGATCCCTACATGGTTTTCAACATCGGTTCCACGAAACTCCGTCAGTTGTTGACGGGCATCGTTGAACAACATTACTTCGAATCGCCCCTCGTGCGATTGATGAAGGATTTCGGTTATCGTGACGTCTATGAAGGTGGAGACGAAATGCCACCCGGCCATGCGATAGTGTCCAAGTCTGTCTTTATCTACCGTTATTACGATTAAGTCTCCCTGGAACTGGGTCCAGGTATTCGACCAGAGATTGAGAACTACGCAAAAGGTCTGGGAGAACTGATATTACGGATTCGGGATCGAATCTGTGATGTTGACCAGCAGGCAAAAAATGTGTTCAAGGTTTATCTGGTTGCTCACTCTATGGGAGGCTTAATTTGTCGATGCCTTCTCCAAAACCCGGAAGTAGCTCCTCAACAAGCTCGTCAATACGTAGATAAGGTCTTTACCTACGCAACGCCGCATAACGGGATCGATCTGCGTATCATCGGGTAACGTACCCGGATTCTTTTCACGTAACAATGCTGACAACTTTAACCATCAACGCATGCACACCTATCTTGATCTTCCACCGGGTACGGACGAAGAGAGTGTGGCAACACTGAACGGCAAGTTCGATCCGTACCGGTTCTTCTGCTTAGTTGGAACCAATCACCGCGACTACGAGGTTGCAGCAGGGTGGTCAAGCTGTTTGGTCGGGTCAATGAGCGACGGACTGGTGCGCATTACAAACGCTAAAGTATGGGGACCGTGGCATGAAAATGGCCAAGAAGTGATAAAGCAAGCTCCGCGTGCATTCGTTTACCGGAGCCATTCGGGGCATTACAGCATCGTCAATTCGGAGGAAGGTTATCAAAATTTGACACGACTCCTGTTCGCAATGGAATCAATCTTGAGGCAATTCCACCTGATGACTCGACCCCAACATGGCGCTTACACTACGGTTTTGACTCGCAAACGCCGAACCGTGCTACAAAAGCAATTAACCCAGTTCTGTCCGGCGGAAAGCTTGAGTTTCACATACCAATCGAACAGAAAACACGTCCTGGAATTAGCGCCGAACTCGTGCTGAATGCCAGGGCCTGGAATAAGGTATCCTAATAACACAATGCAAAGTTACCAAATATGTCGTAACATTTTAAACAGTATCGGAAAAATACTATTTTACATACTCTGTTTCTTTGTCCTGCCTCGTAACGAAACTGGTGATATTATACCTACTCCCTGTAAACAAAGTGGGAAGATCATCGCCCGGTTAAATTTCACCGTTCCATAGCCATCCACAGGAGAATCTGAGCATTCCATGTATATTATTTTTTATACTAAAACCGATTTGGTTTTCGGTTTTACTGGAAATTAAATCTTGGTGAAAGTATTCCCGGACAGACGCCGAGGACTTTACTCGGGCAAAATAATTTTTGGATTTTACCTGTCTGCGTACGTTCCTTACGCACAGGCAGGTCCGAAACCCATTACGAGATGAGTATATATGAACAGATAAAAGGGTTCAGAAAAAGTTAGACAATTGTAGTCTGAAGTGATAAATTTAACTATATGTGCTATGCTATTCCCGGAAATGTTAAGAGTATTACCGGAAATCTGATTACCGTAGATTATTTTGGTGAAAAGAGGAAGGCGAGGAACGATTTTTACAATCTCCAGGTTGGTGATTATGTTTACGCACAGGGTGGGTTCGTAGTGCAGAAAATAGATGAAAAGGATGCCGAAGAAATCTTAGATACCTGGAAGGAGCTTTTCTTTGAGCTGAAGAAGACAGATGCACGGCTTTCCAGATTGCATAACGATAAACCTCATCTGGATAAAGATTTTCTGAAAATCATCAACAGAGCAACATATGGCAAGTCAATATCACATCAGGAAGCACTGAGATTACTATTGAGCACAGATTCTGATGAAAAGGAAGTTTTGTTTAAGTCTGCTAATTTTGTGCGGCAGAAATTTTTGGACAATGCCTGCTGCGTCCATGGAATTATCGAGTTTTCCAACATATGCAGATGCCAGTGTGAGTACTGCGGCATACAATCATCAAACATCAACCTGAAACGGTTCAGTCTCAAACCCGGGGAGATTATCAATGTTGTTGCAGACGCGGTAATTCGTTTCGGGTTTAAGGGAATCGTCCTGCAGTCCGGTGAAGACCTCTCTTATAGCTCTGAAGAGTTATTGGACTTGATCAAAATGATACGAAAGAAATTCCCAGTTTTTCTATTCCTGAGCGTAGGAGAAAGGGAAGAGGAATTTTATCGAAAGGCATATGAGGCGGGCGCTAAGGGGGTCCTATTTCGATTTGAGACATCTGATGAGAATCTTTATGCAAAGCTACACCCAGATTCATCTCTTCAAGAAAGGGTTAGATATTTAAAATTCTTTAAGGATGTCGGATATCTCATTGCTACCGGTGGTCTCATAGGTCTGCCGGGACAGAAAGCTGAGAGTATTATCGATGACTTTCTGTTTGCTAAAGAGCTGGGCTGCGATATGTACTCGTTCGGCCCGTTTATTCCGCACATTGATACCTCACTCGCCGATGATCATGCACCTGATATAGAATATGTTCTTAAGGCCCTTTCCGTATTGAGGCTCATTGATTCCTCTGGAAAAATTCTTGTAACAACGGCTCTTGAAACATTACATACGCAGGCAAGGAGACGAGCCCTCTTATCCGGGGCCAATTCAATTATGTTGAACCTTACACCCAAAGAATATGCCGGTCTCTACGATATCTATCCGAGAAGTTCGACAGTAGATAGCTCCGTAGAAGAACAGGTAAGAAACGCACAGCAATTACTGAAAGAGATTGGCAGAGCCCCTACCGACCTAGGTATTTAACCGGTTAAAAATATTTTGACCAATCCCTGTTCCAGAAATACAGGGACAAACTTAGGCAAAAATTACGAATTACGTTTTGGGATTTATGATTTTTTAATTAGAAGATTATGGATAAAGTTCAATTACAGAATCTGAAAGCATGAAGACAGAAGTCAGAATTAAGAAGATAGAATGAAAAATCTGTCCAATCCATTTGGGTAAAAAAGCCGGCTAAAAGATTTATGGTGGTAATAGCAATTTGATAAATCAACTTGAAGAGGTGAGTAAATTACTTGAGTCATAGTCATTTACTATTCTGAATTCTTTATCCCCTGCCTGAATGATGCAGTCGGGCCCGTCCCCGCCTGTATGCTCATCGAGCCGGCGAACGGATTCATCCTGGCGGGCAGGTGGCTTCTGAATACAACTCATAAAATGAAAGACTTAAAAAACAAACGTAAATCTGAAATCTGAAATCTTTCTCCGACTTATTCGGGTCTAGTATATGAATAATTTTATTAACGAAGACAAAATATTTGATATTCTGGGAGAAACACAAAGTCATTCCCGTCAATGTGTCGAAAGCATAATTAATAACTCCTTAAAATTAAAAGGCCTGAGCCCTGAAGAAGTTGCTACTCTGCTTAATTGCGAAGACCTGTCCATATTGAATAAAATCTTCGCTACCGCAAGGGAAATAAAAGAAACAATTTACGGAAACCGGATTGTACTGTTTGCACCTCTCTATCTATCAAATCGGTGTATTAACGACTGCCTCTATTGCGGTTTCAGAAAGAACACTTCTCAAAATAACAATCAACTCTTACAAGCAGAAGAGGTAATGAAAGAGACCTCTGCCCTGATATCACAGGGACATAAACGACTACTCCTGGTCTCAGCAGAAGATCCTGCCGTCAATATAGATTATTTGGAAGAAGTAATAAAGAGTGTTTACAAAACAAGGAATGGCCGGGGTTCTATAAGGAGATTGAATGTCAATGTTGCGCCTATGGAAGTAAAGGATTTTAAAAGACTCAAGGATACTGGTATAGGGACCTATCAGTTATTTCAGGAGACATACCATGTGGATACCTATAATAAAATACACGTGTCTGGCCCGAAAGCAGATTATCTGAAACGACTTTACGCCTGCGACGATGCACAAAGAGCAGGTATTGATGATGTGGGCATTGGGGTTTTATTTGGTCTGTATCAATACAAATTCGAGGTAATGGCATTGCTCTTTCATGCCATGCACCTGGAGGATAAGTTTGGCGTCGGTCCGCACACTATTTCAATCCCACGACTTGAACCTGCTCAGGGATCGGATATATCTTCTCACCCCCCCTATCCTGTTTCAGACCTGGAACTGAAGAAAATAATTGCAATCCTACGTCTGGCTGTCCCCTATACGGGTATCATACTTTCAACAAGGGAGAAAGAGTCCTTGAGAAATGAACTCTTCCATATTGGTGTATCACAGGTTTCTGCAGGTTCAAAGACCGCCCCCGGAAGTTACAGTAATAATGACAAATCAGAAGGTCAATTCAGTATATCAGACAACCGCTCTCTCTCAGAAGTTATAGAAAATTTGGCTACCATGGGATTTATCCCGAGCTTCTGCACATCCTGTTACCGTTCAGGGAGAACAGGCGAAGATTTTATGAATCTAGCTAAACCCGGTGAGATAAAAAAATTCTGCCAGCCTAACTCGATTCTCACCTTCGAGGAATATCTTCTGGATTACAATCCCAAGCTGGCCAAGAAGATAAAGAGCATCATAGATTCCGAAGTTCATAAGATCCATGATCCTAAGGTCAGGCAGATAACCTCTAACTATATTAAATCACTTATTAAAGGTAAAAGAGATCTCTATTTGTAAATTAAGATCATACTTACATTTCCTCATTGCATGTGGTACAATACCGATCGTTTACCATCATTGAAACAGAAAATAAAGAGGACAAGAAGATGAAGAGAAATATTTTCAATGTATTTGTTTTTGTTTTTGTTTTTTCTTTTTGCATTTTAATCTCTAATACGAATTATTTGATGTGCAAAGAGGAGTATGATAAAAAACTGGAGGAAATCTTACTCAAAGTAGAGGAGGCTAGTCTACGGCTAAAGACTATGGGAGCAGATATAAAATATACCAGAGTGATTTCTTTACTTGATTCTGAAGAGATTTCTTATGGAGAGATCAAATACAAGAAGCCAAAGATGATGAGGATAGATTTCTTCCCTCCGAGAAATGAAGTAAATGTTTTTAATGGTTCTCATATATGGATATTCCATCCGGAAGAAAATCAGGTAGAAAAATACGAAATGAACGATAGTGCGAATGCTCCTCAGGAGGTGGATTTATTTGAATTTGGATACGAGTACTCTGTTGAAAAGATAAAGAAAAAGTATACCGTTTCACTCATTGATGATATAATTACCGTCAAAGGCACAATATTTCACCTGGAACTGACCCCCAAAGACTCAACTGAATCTCAATACTCACGAATCTTATTATGGGTCAATAATACAGAGTGGATCCCTATACAATTTCAGCTATTCGAGAGTGACGGAGAAATCGTCAATACTATTGAGTTGAGCAACATACACATTAACAGTGAAATACCGGATAATACTTTCAGACTGGAACTACCGGAGGATATCGAAATACTAGAACCTTTTCAATAAATAGTGAAAAAATGGGAAAACTATTCGGAACAGATGGGATACGAGGCATTGCAAATGTTTTTCCGATAACATCGGAAATGGTGCTGGATTTAGGAAAGGCTATTGCTACGGTTTTTAAAGATAAGTGTGGCAAGGAAAGGCCCCGCTTTCTTATTGGAAAAGATACCAGGGTAAGCGGCTATATGATTGAAAATGCCCTAAGTTCAGGTATTCTATCCGCAGGTGCTGATGTTCTGCTTGTTGGAGTATTACCAACACCTGCTGTTGCTTATTTAACAAAATCAATAAATGCAGATGCAGGTATTGTCATCAGTGCGTCACATAATCCGGCTGATGATAATGGGATTAAGGTTTTTCGTGCCGATGGACAGAAACTGTCAGACAATTTTGAAGAAGAGATTGAGGAATGCGTCCTTAATAAAAAGGTAAACACAGACGAGATAAGAGGAGATTTAATAGGAAGATTATATAGAGTTCAGGATGCAAAAGGAAGGTATATTGAATTTGCAAAGGCTTCCATAAATAGTATGAGCCTTGCTGGAGTAAAAATTGTGTTAGATTGTGCTCACGGTGCAGCTTACCGTACTGCACCTGAGGTCTTTAGAGAGCTGGGAGCAGATGTCACAGTATTAAATGACAGGCCTGATGGCCTGAATATTAACTCAGACTGTGGAGCACTCCATCCTGAACACATGATGGAATCGGTCAAAAAAATAAAAGCAGACATCGGTATCGCATTAGATGGTGACGCCGACAGGGTTATCGTTTGTGATGAAAAAGGAAATACTCTCGATGGTGACCAGATAATTGCAATGTGTGCCATTTCCATGCAAGAGAAGGGGACCTTAAAGAAGAACGGAGTTGCCGTAACCGTTATGGCAAACAAAGGATTTGATATTGCCATGCAAGATAAAGGTATACAGGTAGTCAAAACAAAGGTTGGAGATAGATACGTACTCGAAGCCTTGAAAGAATACGGGTATGTTTTGGGAGGTGAACAGTCAGGGCATATCATATTCTTCAATAATACCACTACCGGAGATGGTGTAATCTCAGCTTTGCAATTGTTAAAGATCATAAAGGAAGGGGGAAAAAAATTAAGCGAATTGGCAGAATGCATGAAACCATTGCCACAGGTAGTCGTAAACATTGAAGTAAAAGAGAAAAAAGATATCGATTCGTTGCAGGCAAAAGAGAAAATAGTATCTGCTGAAAAAAAACTGGGGGAAAGAGGCCGAATACTCGTCCGGTACTCAGGAACACAAAATCTGTGCAGAATCATGGTGGAGGGTGAGAACATGAACGATATCACCAAAATAACCAATGACATTGCAAACGCTATTAAGAAAGAGATAGGTATCTGATATGACACAAGCTGTAATCCTGGCTGCTGGTAAAAGTACAAGGACATGGCCTCTGACAATAACCAAACCAAAACCTCTGCTCAAGGTAATGAACAAGGAGATAATTAAGCACAATCTAGATGCCTTGCAGGGTCTGGTCGAAGAAGTTATCGTAATAGTTGGCTTTAAGAAAGAGATGATAATAAATGAAATAGGCCATAAACAGAGAAAATTAAGAATAAAATATGTAGAGCAAAAATCACAATTAGGTACGGGTCATGCTATCCAATATGTAGAGAAATTAATCAAAAATAAATTTCTGGTCATTGGCGGCGACGATATTTTTTCTCAGGAAGACATTCAGTCGTGTTTAAAACATAAATATGCTGTTCTGGGCTGTAAGGTGGAAAACCCTGAACGTTTTGGTGTTTTTGTTTTAAAGAATAAAGAGATCCAGAAGGTCGTAGAGAAGCCGAAAAATTTCGTTTCTGATATTGCCAATACAGGATTATATGTTTTTGACAAAACGGTGTTTTCGTATAAGCTCCGGAAAAGTGTGCGAGGGGAATACGAAATAGTAGACTATGTGAATATGCTTGCAAAAAAAGAGAAGGTTATATGCGAAAAGGTAAAGGGGCATTGGCTTTCGGTAGGGTATCCATGGGATTTGATTTCAGTGAACAATTACTTGGTTTCTCAGATCAAAAATAATATAAAAGGGAAATTAGAAAAGAATGTTACCGTGCACGGTGCGATACAAGTTGGAAAGGGTACTGTAATTTTGTCTGGAACATATATAGAAGGAAATATTGTCATTGGAGAAAATTGTAAAATTGGCCCTAACTGCTATTTAAGAGGAAATTCCTCAATTGGTAATAACTGCCATATCGGCCAAGCGGTTGAAATTAAGAACAGTATCATCATGGATTGTGCAAAAGTTCCGCATCTTTCCTATATTGGAGACAGTGTTATCGGAGAAAACAGTAATTTAGGTGCTGGTACGATTACTGCTAATCTTCGGCATGATAATGAAAACATAAAATCTATTGTGAAGCATGAAGTAATTGATACTGGATTAAGGAAGTTCGGAGCTATTATCGCAGACAATGTTCATACGGGCATCCATACCAAGATCTATCCCGGAAGAAAACTATGGCCTGGTGTAGCAACAAAACCCGGTGAAAAGATTTTTATGGACAGAACCGAATAAATCCAATTTTCCAGCAAAAAAGAGGTATAGCCTCAATAATCTTTTTCAACATCTTGTATCTTGATTTGGATTTGGTAATGAAGACTCTCTCCGTAACCAGGAGAAATTTCATGTTTTGAATCTATTATTTATATACTTTATTTTTGCAAGTGAACACTCTCATAAAAACTGTACCGTAGGCAATCTTTTCCATCGACTTCTCCCCCCACCATTCAACCCCTCAATGAATTTCTACCTTGGCAACCGCCCAAGTATGAAAAGCTGCAAAATTGAGGTGTTGTTACCTTAAAAGTAGCGTTGAGGAACATCAATAACGTCATTAGGTTCCACCAAATCATCCATCTTTACCTTTAGGGTAACTTCTTTACCCTTTACCAAACGAATAATGTTAATTCTACTCTCAGCACCCGAATTGCTAACTCCCCCGGCAAGAGAGAGCCTGCCGAACGGTTAAATCTTTTCCCAGTCAAAACTACCGGTACTTTTTACTTCTCCGGTAATAAAAAAATTTGATTTCTTGTCAACGTAGATATAATCACCGCTTTGTACGACAAAAGTATCAGGGCCTCTGTCGTCTTTATACTCTCCCAAGTCTATCTTGTAAACATCTTCTTTCTTCCCCCCTTACCCGGATCAGATGCGGTGCCTCCTCCAGTGCTCTGGAGAGTTCTCGGTCGTACAATCGTTACCGTTCGTTCAGCTTCGCTTCCGAAACCTCCTGCCATCGAAATCAATTCTAAAATGTTGATATTCCCTTTCATGTTAAACACCCCGGGTTTTTTTACCTGACCAAGAACAAACACCTTCTGCGTCTTATAGCTTCTTACATTAACTGTTACCTGGGCCGATTTTATATAACCATCTGCCAACTTTTCGCTGATAAGTTTTTCAAGAGCAAAGACAGAAAGTCCTTTCGCTTTCACTTTTCCAATAAGTGGAAAAGTAAACGATCCCTGTTGTGATATCTCGACTTGTAGATTTAAATCATCGTTATCCCACACCTTTATATCAATAACGTCCTCAGGCCCAAGAATATATTCACTATCAGACAGGTTTTCAGCATGGAGTATAAAAGGTTGCATATCGATACTTATCGTAATAAAAATATTTATCAATATAAATCCAAAAACATAGGGTAACCTCACTTTTATTGCCCTCCTTCAGTTAAAATAAACAAACAATGTAATAATCATGGTACTCGTTAAAGAACAGCTGTTATTCCCACACAGCATTCTCATCTCCTAACTATTTTGAAATCGAGTAATGAGAAAATAATCACCTTTCATTAGCAATGAATTCTGCACCTTCATAGAGATTATTTACTATAATATCGGGTTTAAGGGTAAAATTCTTATGATGTTTTTCCCCATGGCCGGTCAAAACAAGCATTGTCTTACACCCACCCTTTCTACCCATCTCAATATCAGAAGCCTGATCTCCGATAACATATGAACGAGAAAGATCTATTTTATACTTTTTTTCCGCATCTTTTAAATGCTTTATTCTTGGTTTTCTACAATCGCATCCGGCATCAGGTTTATGAGGACAGTAATAGGTTTCTATAATAGTAATATTATTGTCATTCAGATTTTTTACCAAGAGATTATTAAAGGTAAAAAACTCCTCTTTGGTAAAATATCCCCTTCCAATACCCGATTGATTTGTTATGATGAAGAGCTTGCAATAGCTCAATAATTGCAAACCTTTGATCACACCAGGGAGAATTAATAAGTCTTCAGGTTTGTGAACATAACCTGTATCTTTATTGATAGTTCCGTCTCTATCCAGAAAAACTGCATCTGTCACAATACAACTCCCCCTTTTCAACATCCATATCTACCAATATCCTCATTTATTATTCGATAGTATATTAGCATTAAATAAACTATGCGCAACAGCAAATAATACACTGCGGACAACAAATTTGTTGGAACGTGATGAGGCAGGAATGGGTTATGTCTCACCAGAACCTGTAAGATTATTCTGTTTTCACCCAGCTTGTAGATAGGTGACAGCAATCCACCTCATTTCATTGCAAATAACAGGATTTTAAAAAATTGAAGAACCTAACTGCCAGGATTCGTTTTATAAGGCGGTGCATATGAAAGAGCATATTTTGATAATTGATCAACAGTAGTCTTTCCTGTCAAAGCCGCAGCAACTACATCGATCCTTTTGTCGACAACACCGTCACCAATAATTTCAGCACCAAGAAAACGGCCACTTGTTTTTTCTGCGACAACCTTATGACGATCCTTTTTGCCTCTGGGAAATAATGAGCATTGTCATAAGAAGGAACGATTATAGCCTCTGTCTCAAAGCCGTTTTCTACAGCCTCTTTTTCAGATAATCCTGTTTTGGCAACTGTCCAATCAAATACTTTGACTACAAACGTTCCTACAATACCCGGGAATTGATCATTTGCACCCGCAACATTAATCCCGGCTACTCTCCCTTGTTTATTAGAGGTCGTTGCAAGAGGAAACCAGATCGGCTTTCCCGTAACAAGGTGTATCGTCTCTGTGCAATCACCCACTCCATAAACATCAGAGATATTTGTTTCCTGTTTTTGGTTAACACAAATTCCGCCTGTATGTCCAATCTTAAAACCTGCACTCTTCGCCAGTTGAACGTTTGGACTAATACCTGTTGCTAATAAAACAAAATCTGCCTGAAGAGTCTGTTTTTTTGTGATCACCATTGCAACATCACCATTCCCATCAGACTCAAATCTCCTGATCTCGTCCTCCTCAAGGATTTGAACCCCTTTCGTCCTGATGTGGTTTTGTATGAGAAGTGCAATATCCTTGTCAAATTGAGACAGTATTGTGTCTCGACGTATGATCAGATGTGTCCTGATTCCGTTGGCAATCAAACTCTCCATCATCTCTAAGGCTATAAATCCACCACCAACAACCAAGGCATTCTTTATTCTTCGCTTTATGAAAGCTGAATACCCATCGCCGTTATCTCTTTTTCTACAAGGGTACTCCAACCCCGATTTGCCTTTGGGTTTGCAGGGCTGGGGTGTGTGATTCTGCCAATAACAACATCAATCCCGCTCAAAGCTGCATGAGCTCTTGTTTCAGCAAAAACTCCTACACCCAAAACATATCGAGGTTGTAACCATTGTATTGTTCTGCGAAGTGCAGTATCACATGAAGTAAGTAAAGGTTTTTGAACTTCCTTTTCGAGATTATTGGGTGTCCTGTTGCGGCCGCTTTCTTCCATAAACATCAGGGGGCAATAGTTTAAAACAAAGAACCGATTAAAAAATCTGTCTGGTGTCCAAAACCTGTCTCTCGCCCAACCCCACAATCTTCGACCGCTCACTTCACTTCGAGGACATGAAAAACCCTGAACAGGACGTTTGGGGTGCATTTGTGGAGGAATACCCACATGAGCATAAATACGCAGCCACTCTTTTACGAGAGTTATTTCACCAAACGGGATACCGGTTTGAGCCATACCCCAAGGCCCCGGATTCATCCCCAACAGGATAATTTCTTTTGGACGATCTGCATAAAGTTCTATATACCTGTTATACGATTCACGAGCATATTCAAGCGGGTTATACACATGGGTAACTGGATCACCAAATCTCAAGGTCTTGAGATCACGTAATAAGCCATCGTTTATGTCATGAAGATTCATAAAAATCAACCGGGGATAAGAATTTTTTGATATCTTATCATGGATATCAGCCTCACGTTTACATGAACAGGTCACGGCATGACAAACTTCTGGTTGGATGATCTTACGGTGAGTACCGGGCAAGGAGCCTTTCTCACTACTTTTTCTGATACGCTACCAAGCATCATGTGTGCAAGTCCGGTTCTCCCATGGGTACCCAAGACCAACATATCTACTTCATTGTCTTTTGCAGTTTTGATAATTTCCACGAACGGTATCCCCTGTACCACAATAGCTTCTATCTTCATATCACTTCTGATTTCTTCAGGCACACATTCCAGGAGTTTTTTCTTAAGATTATTGATGGAAGACTCATCAGCAATTTGTTTTGTTATAGTATCGAGATTTTCATCAAAAGTACGTATATCAATTACGTGCAATAAGTACAACACTGCTTCGTTCCTCAACGCAAATGAAACCGCATACTTTAATGCCTCTTTTGAACAATCAGAGTGATCAATAGGGCAAAGTATCTTCTTTAAACTTATCATTGTACTACTCTCCTTTAGGGAAAAACAAATCCATTATTTATGCATTATAAACAACAGAATACTCAATCGATCCTTAAAAATCGCTGAAAAAACCGTATTACCTGCAAAGCACTAGCGGGCAATTTGCATTTCTCATTATCTGCACGGTGGTGCTTCCAAGGACAAGCTCTCTCAACCGTGAATGGCCATAGGCACCCATAACAATAAGATCGTAGCCTCCATCTTTACAAACACGTAATACAACTTTTGCAGGCTCACCCTTTTCAATTATCGTGTCATAGGTAACATTGTAATTTCTCAGCGTTTCAACTGCCTGAGAAAGAAGCTTTTCACTATTATCCTGATCTTGAGACACCAGTATAACGGTTAAGGGGATATCTGCCTGTTTGGCAATTTCTGCACCAGTAGCCAAAGCTTTACTGGAGAACGAACTTCCGTCATAGGCTATAAGCATCTTGGTAATCTTGGCAAATGTTTGAGGCGCAACCAATACCGGTTTGTGTGTCTGCCTGGCAACTGACTCGAGGTTTGAGCCCAAAAGAGCATCGCGCCACACAGCATGCTCTCCTGCCATTCCCATAGAAATCATGTCACACCTCTCGGCAGCCTTAACGATCTCCTTACTGATAACGCCCTCACTTATTTCACGAATACAAGATATATTTGCAGATATACATTTTCCTTCGAACTCATCCAGGGCAGCCACTGCGGTATCCTCCAGAATCTTTCTTACTTTCTGTTGGAAATCGGCATATGGCACCATACCACCAATGCTTGTCCCCAAATCCCTCATAAATGGACCTGCTAGTCTTTTTACATCAATAATTGAGATGCCAACTAACTCTGCATTAAATATCTTAGACAGCTCAATTGCATAATCTACTGCCACAAGACTCGTCTCTGAACCATCTATCGGTACTAGGATTGTCTTCAACATCTTAATCTCCATATATACTAAAACCGATTTGGTTTTAGATTTTTCTAAAAACCAAAGCCTGGTTGCAGTTATACTCGTTCCGTTTTTTCTCGGATCTTATCCGAAAACCATTATAAGATGAGTATAATGTCGCAAACTTGGATTGAATTAAACTCGTACGTATAATAAAACTGATTTGGTTTTCGGTTTTACTAGAAACCAAATCTTGGTGAAGGTATCCCCGGACAAAAAACGCCGAGGGCTTTACTCGCTCAATTTTGCCTCGGATTTTATCCGAAAATCATTATGAGATGAGTATACATCCAATCTTGAGATCACAGCAACTAAATTACCACATCTTACTACCGGCACCCTGATAACATTATGTTCTGTCATAATGTTGGTTATCTCATCTACTCCTGCTGTTTCATCAACACAAATAGGATCATGTGTCATGATATCTTCCGCTGTTATTTCTTGTGACTCCCTGCCTTCATTCGCCGCCTGAAGAAGATCGAATTCAGCCACATAATGAATTTCCTGCAAACCTTTTTACATAACCCTTTATGGATAGAATCGGAGAACGTTCATAATACTAAACGTCTTATCTAAAGTCCACACATAAATCAAATTCTACTCGCACGTAAAGGGCAAGAGTAAAATCAATGTCTGGCAAGATGAAAAAGGAAATCCGTTGAGTTTGAGATGGTTATGTTTAAAATTTGGCCTGACAGATAATCATAAAATATTTTATGTGACGGATCAACTTTATTACAATTATGAGAGAAAACACAACTTATGAACAGATGAACGTTCTCTTCACGTTAAAAAAGGCATTCCTGCATATTGTAATACAAGAATGCCTTCTAGAAAAAATCCTCTGAACTACTCCTGCCGCTTCTTAATAATAACTCTCCCCCCTTTGTTTTTTCTGGGGTTCTTTTCTTTGGTATTTTTCCCTATATGATTCCTGTCTCTTTTCGTGAGAGTATTTATCAGGGTGCTCCCTATAAGCGGTTGCGCATCCCTGACAACACAGCCTTATACTTTTACCGTCTTCTTCAACTTCTACAGGCTTACCCATACTGTCAATTGCCTTTCCACAAACCTTACAGGTGTCTACAGACTCATCTGAAACAGAAGCCTGTTTAATACCGCAGCAACTGTTGGCAAATGAAATATTCCCAGTATATGAATACATAATCAGAAAAGTAATAACAAAGGCGCTTACGATATATCCGATACGCATCATAGTTTAACTCCTTTCCAAAAAAGTCATTAATTAATATAATAATAATGTAGTTTTTTCATAGTCTTATTATATATCTAAAGATAGAGTTTACAAAGCAAAAACCACTATCGTATTTCTATCACGCAAAGACTAATCCCCGACAAATTTGCAAAGTCCTCAACCGGCCGTCTACCGTCATATTCACTCTCCAATATTGGTTTCGTATTATTATACAACATAATAGTATGCCCCATCTCTTTGTTCCGTTGAAATATGAATTTATAGTAAAATCTTGTACGGTCTCCATAATTACGCGTAATAACGGATACAATCCTGTTTTCACCGGGAAAGAGTTTGTCCTCAGCATTACAAAATCCACCCGCTGTAAAAGTTACGGCCTTCCGTGACTCTAAAAAAATCAATGCAACTTCATCACCACCTGTTAATTCTGCAAGATCAAAACCAAGCCCTTTCAAACCCCCGGTAACGATAATTCTTTTTGGTGTCTCCTGAATGATTTTTTTTGTCACATCCCAAGCTTCCGGATTTTTGAGAAAATAGTCTACAATCTTTCCCATAGCCACGGATGTCCTGCTTCCTGAAAATAGAATAATTACTACAAGAATAATGTGTATGAATTTAAGATTTCTTTTTTTCATTTTGGTAAATTGCACCTGCCGTTCTTCGACCGTTTTTGTTAATAAAAAAATAACTTCTCTTTCTGAATAGTATTAGAAATATTTTAAATTACCAATAAAAAACTTATACAACTTTCTCAGACAGAATGTTCCAAAGATATCTTCAAATTTGGATAAGAATGATTTTACCCTTTGAACTTCTTCGGTAATTTCATCTTAAATTAATAGAATAAAGACAAATGAAAAATGCAATAAGCTGATCTATCTTCCATCTCTCCAATCATTTCTCACTCTAAGATTTCCTTATCCCTAGACATGTTCACCATAAAATGGTGAGTTGTTCATGCCTGAACACTACATTTCATGATGAAAATGATTATATATTGCCTCGGCATCTTTAGGGGTAATACTTTTGATTTTCTTCAGTTCATCTACCGAGGCATTTCGTATCCCTTGCAGGTTTCCCAGTTTTTTCATCAGGTTCTTCTTTTTAATACTTCCAATACCCGAAATCTTATCAAGCGGAGAGATATAATAGTGTTTCCTCCTCAGCTTCTTATGGTATGTCAGCGCAAAACGATGGGCCTCATCACGAGCATTTTCCAGAAGTTTCAGTTCAGAAGATTCCTGATCCAGGACAATGGGTTCTCCCTTTCCGCAGATGAACACTCGTTCATCCTGTTTCAACTTGGTATCACTGTTTTCACAACTCCTTGTCCTTCCCTTTGCAAGAGCAATTACGTCCACACCGTCTATTCCCAGTTCCTCAAAAACCCGTATTGCAATAGCCAACTGTCCCTTACCGCCATCGATGACGGTAAGGTCAGGAAAATCGTCTTCCTTAAACGCCCGCGAATATCTTCTCGTTAACACCTCATACATCATCGCATAATCATCCGATTGTGAAACCGTCCTAATCTTGTACCTTTTATATTTATTTTTTACCGCTTTTCCCTCTTCAAATGTGATCATAGACCCTACGGAGTGTTTTCCTCCAATATTTGAAATATCAAAACATTCGATCCTTCTCGGCACATTCTCCAAACACAACTGTCTCTTCAAAGAACTCAATACCGTTTCAATATTCTCACCAGCGGCGTGATAGTGAATCGTGAATGCATTTTCAGCATTCCTTATTGCCAGCTCAAGCAGTTTACGTTTTTCTCCCCGCTGTGGGAAAACAACATTTACTTTACTTCCTTTTTGTTCACTCAGGAGTTCCTCTAATATCTCCTTGTCCTCGCTTTCAACAGGTATCACAACTTCGTCCGGAACAAATCTCGTATGCCCATAAAACTGGTTGAGAAAAGAACGAAAAACATCGTCTTGTGTATTATTGATGTTAGAAAACCTGTACGACGCTATGTTTTCAAGGTTGCCATTTCTTATAAACATAACCTGAATCTGTATGTTTTTTCCTTCTTTATAATATCCAAACAGATCCCTGTCAACAAACTCCATCGTATGAATCTTCTGTCTCTCAACCGTCTTTTCAATAGCAACAATCCGATCTCTAATCTTTGCGGCCATTTCGTATCTCATCTCCTTTGACTCTATCTCCATCTTTTTCTTTAACACCTTGATTAACTCACTGTTTTTCCCCCGTAATAAGAGAATTACATCATCGAGGATTTCCCTGTAGGATTTTTCATCGATCAGATCACAGCAAGGAGCAACACACCTTCCAATCTGGTAATACAAACAGGGCCTCACTCTGCTGTTAAAAATGTTTTGAGAACACTTCCTTATAGGAAACAAACTATTTATATATCTCAAAGTCTCCCGTACTGAATGTGCCGAAGAGTAAGGGCCAAAATACAAAATACCACTCTTCTTCCCTGCTCCATTGCCCGATCGGGTAGATTCCTCAATCTGCCTGACAACGGTCGGGTAAGGAAATTTTTCATGCAAATCAAGCTTAATCGATACAAACGTCTTGTCATCACGAAGGTTGATGTTAAATCTTGGCTTGAATTGTTTAATCAGGTTATTTTCAAGAATGAGCGCCTCTTTCTCTGTATCCGTCAAGACAAATTCAATATCAGCAATACTCTTTACGAGAAAGTCTACAAACAAACGTTCATCTCTCGAACCCTGAAAGTAACTTCTCACTCGATTTTTAAGGTTTTTCGCCTTACCCACATAGATGACCTCGCTCCTCGAATCCTTCATCAGATAAACACCCGCACCGGTAGGAAGAGTTTCTAGTTTCTTTGATAAGACAGAATTTTTTTCAATATCCATTTTAAACAACTTTCAGACTATACTAAAACCGATTTGGTTTTCGGTTTTACTGGAAACCAAATCTTGGTTGCAGTTATACTCGCTCAATTTTATCTCGGATTTTATCCGAAAATCATTATGAGATGAGTATAACACCTAAACAATCAATGATTATTTTTATATTATCAAAATAATCATTATCAATAAATCAGTTTTTTACCGGCAAATCATTTTTTACCGCCAAATAAAGCCTTTGACAATAAAAACTTTTCATGCTATGTAATTTCATTAATGCATACCTTAAAAAGGATTTTTTTGAGAGATCCATTCGATTACAACGTGAATAATTTAGCCAGATCTTCATATTCCTCTTGTTAATACACATGAAAGATCGTTCAAAACTCATCACCGAACAGAGAAACACAAACAGCCTTCAAATTGACACAAAATCGATATCTGAAATAGTAACTATCATCAACAGAGAGGATGCAAACGTAATCACCGCAGTAGACAAAGAACATATAAACATTACCAAAGCCGTGGACTTGATTGTTAAATCATTTAACAAGGGAGGCCGTTTATTTTATGTAGGCGCCGGCACAAGTGGAAGATTGGGTGTCCTGGACGCCTCTGAATGCCCTCCCACCTTTGGTACCGACCCGGAGCTGATAAGAGGTATAATTGCAGGAGGAAAAGAGGCTCTGACCAGATCAATAGAAGGCGCCGAAGATAGCTATGATGGAGGAGAATTGGCAATCAGAGATAATGGAGTAACCGCTCTTGATACCGTTGTTGGTATCGCCACAGGTGGAACTACCCCATTTGTTCATGGTGCGCTGGTCAAAGCAAGAAGTCTTGGCGCTGTTACCATCTTTTTGTGCTGCAATCCGGACACGGACCCTGCCGAAGCCGTTGACATTATCATCAGACCAATAACAGGTCCGGAGATAATCACGGGTTCGACACGCATGAAGGCGGGTACTGCAACAAAGCTTATCCTCAATACGCTTACTACAGCAGCAATGATCAAGAGGGGAAAGGTGTATGAAAATTTCATGGTTGATTTACAGGTGAAAAATGAAAAACTGAGAGACCGCGCAGAACGGATCATCATGGCAGTTACAAAACTAGATAGAGATTACGCACGTGATCTTTTAAAGAAAGCGGAAAACAACGTTAAAATTGCTATCGTCATGAATAAACTGCAAGTTGGCTATAAAGATGCGGAAAAAAGGCTGGAGGAGTGCGGTGGTTTTGTGAGAAAAGCCTTAGCAAGTTAGACCATCCTGGCTAACTTTTCAAAAGACCGTAAAAACTGCCGTCCATGGCAGTTTTTACGGTCTTTTGAACTTGCGCTTTCAGCGCAAAAAATAAGGAAATATTCAAATTCCTATACATGAACTTAGAGCGTCAAAGTTACCAACATGTCGCCGCTATACTAAAACCGATTTGGTTTTCGGTTTTACCTGTCTGCGTGCGTCCCATACGCACAGGCAGGTCCGAAAACCATTACGAGACGAGCATAACTACTTAAACTCTTGTAGTGGCATTGTTTACAACTCGCTGAAAGCGGCTTTCTCTACAGCAATTCTTCAGACAGCTGAAAAACTCCTTCAGGAAAGAAAATATCACCTGCAGATTGACAGATTGGTTTTATTCTAACTATCATATGGTATATTCTTCAGTCTGCATCGGGAAATCCATGCTTTTGTCCCCAACCTTGCGGATCTTTATTCCATTCTTGTACAATAGCCAATTCATTATCATTCAAGGTTCCGTTTTCTTTTGCGACATTTACCAGCGTGGAAAAATTGGTAATTGCAAGAAATTCACAACTCGCCTCCTTGAATTTCTTAATTGCCCCTTCAAAATCATAAGTGAATATTGCCACGACACCTGCACATCGACCCCCCGCCTCACGTACTGCTTCGACTGCACAAAGACTGCTGTTTCCTGTACTGATAAGATCTTCTATGATAATAACACCTCTCCCCTCTGCGTTTGCCCCTTCAATTTGATTACGGGCGCCATGACCCTTTTTTGAACCCCTTATATAAGCCAGCGGTTTATATAACTGATCACTTATCCAGGAAGCCCATGGTATCCCTGCGGTTGAAGTCCCTGCAACAATATCAAAATCAAACCGCTTCAATTCATTGATGAAGGCATCAACAATTTGTGCTCTCTCTCTGGGATAAGCAATCATCCGTCTATTATCACAATATATCGGGCTTCTCAAGCCTGAAACAAACGTAAATGGATCCTTAGCATTTAAGATGATTGCCTTTTTATTGAGCAATACCTTTGCTATCTCTTCATTCTTCATAGTTATCCTTTAACTCTTGTACAGAACCGGATATTTTCTTCATAATATAATTTTACTCATTATAGGCATTATAGGTTATCTATTCCAATTTTTTTCTTAAAAAACCAATCAACTCTTGACAATTTATATGATATCCAGCTATAATTCAGGTTTAATTACGCACATCATTTAAAATATGTATAAGGAGAGGTATATTGGATGATAATATACGATCTAGAGAAATCAAGGAAACGATAGATAAATACCCTGAAGTTGGTCGTATCCTGGATGAATACGGTATTGGCTGTGTACCCTGTTCTGTGGGAAGCTGCTTCCTTAGTGAAGTTGTTGGAATCCACAATCTTGACCCGCAAACAGAAGCCACTCTGATGTATCGGATAGAAAAGGCGATATATCCCGACCGCGATATTCCTGAACCCAAAGTGGACATGACCAGGAAACCAACCCAGAAAAAAATCAACTACTCACCAGCGGTAAAAAACCTTGTAGAGGAGCACGTATTAATCAAGAGACTTTTGGCTATGATTCCCTCTATTACGGACTATGTTGAAACCAGCGCAGAGGTGGACAAAGATCTCATTATGGGCTGTGTTGACTTTATAAGGGGTTATGCCGATAAGTTTCACCATATGAAGGAAGAAGATATTCTTTTCAAGTATGTTGATGAACAAGGGGAAATCATACAAGTTATGTACAAGGATCATGAGACAGGAAGAAACCATATCAGACAAGTTGTTGAGGGTACAGAAAGTGGAAACAAAGCTCAGATTAAGGAACATCTACTTGGATACAGAGAGTTGCTTACACAGCATATTAAAAAAGAGGATGAAATTTTATATCCCTGGATAGATCGTCAATTAACCGACACACAAGTCGGTGAACTGTTTCAGAAGTGTAGTGCGGCTGATGCCTCAGTAGGAGAAGAACTACCGAGGAGATATGAGAAATTTATCATTGATTTAGAAAGAAAATTTTTAAAGGAGGTTTCAAAATGAGTGATTGTTGCCCAGGATCAAGAACAATGGATTTTAGTGAGAAAACTGATCAAGGAGATACAGAAACAGGCCAACGCCAGTCCCAATTAAGACAATGGCCAATACAGCTCCATCTCGTTTCTCCACAAGCGCCATATTTCCAAGAGAAGGATATTTTACTGGTAGCAGATTGCGTGCCTTTTGCCTTGGCAGATTTCCACAAAGACTACCTTAAAGGGAAAAGTATAGCAATCGGGTGTCCCAAGCTCGATTCAGATCAGGAAGTGTATGTAGAAAAGATAAAATCCCTCATTGATGACTCAAAGATCAACACCTTAACGGTTCAGATCATGCAGGTGCCATGCTGTTCCGGGCTGGTTCAGGTTGCCAAAGCGGGTGCAGACAAGGCTACCCGCAAAATACCTATCAAACAGGTCGTTGTAGGTCTGGAAGGTGATATCTTATCCGAAGAATGGATTTAGGACTTCACCTCTGTGCACATCTAAAAAAATCCCTGAGGAGTCAAACAATTCTCAGGGATTTTTTTATACCATAATACATAAAATCTCCCTGTAAAAAAATCGACGGTGTTTGTTTGTACGGATAATACCTTTTTGTTTGAAACACACTGCACCTGTTGATATAATCCCCCCTGTTTACATTGCTTACCCGGAATTTTCCCTATTATCGAAATGGGCTATAACGAATATAACTTCAATGAAATAGAAAAAAAATGGCAGGATTACTGGCGGGAATGCGGACTGTTTAAAGTAGATAAAGATAACAAACAGTCTCAAGAAAAGGAAAAGTTCTACTGCCTTGTGATGTTTCCCTATCCTTCCGGTACGCTGCATGTGGGACATGGAAGAAACTATATCATTGGCGATGTTGTAACACGTTACAAGATTATGAAAGGTTACAGAGTCTTATCACCAATCGGCTGGGACGCCTTTGGTCTTCCGGCTGAGAATGCTGCTATTGTGAAACATATCCACCCTGCTATTCACACCAAGGACAATATTAAGAAAATGAAATCACAGCTTGAAAGATGGGGTGTCGGGTATGATTGGGACAGGGAAGTAGCCTCTTGCAATCCTGATTATTATAAATGGACACAATGGATATTTCTGAAACTCTTTGAACATAATCTGGCTTATAAAAAGCAAGCAGCCGTAAACTGGTGTCCTTCGTGTGCCACAGTGCTTGCGAATGAACAGGTTGTTGAAGGACTTTGTGAGAGATGCGATACCATGGTTACCCAAAAAGATCTTGAACAATGGTTCTTCAGGATTAGCAACTATGCTCAGAGATTGCTCGATGATCTTGAAACATTAGACGAATGGCCCGAAAAAGTCAAGACGATGCAGACAAATTGGATCGGCCGTAGTGAAGGTGCAAGTATTGATTTTAGATTAGAGAATAGCGATGAAATCCTTTCCTGCTTTACAACAAGGCCTGATACCATTTTTGGGGTCACATTTATGTCACTGGCACCAGAACATCCTATAATCAGCAAATTAACGAGAGGTTCTGATAACGAAGAACCTGTTTTACAGTTTGCAACCAGGATTAAAAATCAGAGTTTTTTAGAAAGAACAGCGGAAGGGAGTGAGAAGGAAGGGGTTTTCACTGGAAGATACGTGATCAACCCCGTTAACGGTAATAGAGTCCCTTTGTGGGTTTCAAATTACGCATTAATGGAATACGGAACCGGAGCCGTTATGGGTGTGCCGGCTCACGACCAAAGAGATTTTGAATTCGCAAAAAAATATGCCTTACCCGTAACAAGAGTCATACAATCTCTCGAGGAAAACAAGGTACAACCTAGTGAAGAAATGGATGAGGCATACGTGGGAAACGGAATGCAGGTTAATTCTGCCCAGTTTAATGGAATGCATAATAGGGAATCTATACCCAAAATAATTAAATTCCTGGAAGAGAAAGATATCGGTAAAGGTTGTGTAAATTACCGTTTAAGAGATTGGTTAATCTCAAGACAAAGATATTGGGGCGCACCGATTCCAATAGTCTACTGCGGAAACTGTGGTATCGTTCCTGTACCAGAAAATGAGCTTCCCGTACTTTTACCTGAGAATGTTGAATTTAAACCACAGGGGAAAAATCCGCTCGCCGATGTGGATGAATTTGTTCAAACAACATGCCCAGTATGTAAAGGCGAGGCAAGACGGGAAACAGACACTATGGATACCTTCGTTGATTCCAGCTGGTATTATTTACGTTATCTATCACCGAAAGATGATAATCAGCCATTTGATTCAGAAGAAGTTAACAAATGGCTGCCGGTTGATCAGTATATTGGCGGTATTGAGCATGCAATATTACATCTTCTCTATTCGCGCTTCATAACCAAGGTCTTATCCGATCTTGGTTTTATAAATTTCCAGGAACCTTTTAAAAATCTTTTCACTCAGGGCATGATCATTAAGGATGGAGCGAAAATGTCTAAGTCAAAGGGGAATGTTGTAAATCCTGACTTTATAATCGAAAAATATGGTACCGATACCCAACGATTGTATACATTGTTTATGGCTCCTCCGCAAAGAGATGCTGAGTGGAATGATAGAGGCATTATCGGTGCATTTCGTTTCTTAAAGAAACTGTGGAAAAACGTTGTAGTTTTACAGGATGATTTCAGGAATACCTCCAGGAGAGAGATACAACAAAACTTATTCTCAAATGGAACCAAAGAGCTTTATAGACAGACTAACCTAACGATTAAGAAAGTTACCGAGGATATTGAAGAATCCTGGCATTTTAACACTGCAGTGTCCTCAATAATGGAACTTCTTACTCTGGTAGTAAATTTCAGAGACAGGTTGGGAGAAGAAAAATTCAGGAATGAAAAGGAACTTAACGATTTAAATGTGTTGAGACATTCGCTTGAAACAATAGTAAAGATCCTCGCACCTATTGTGCCACATATCTGTGAAGAACTGTGGGTCATTTGTGGTAACAAACCAAGTATATTCTCTGAACCGTGGCCAACTTACAATAAGGACGTTCTTGAAGCCGAGCAGATTGAGATGGCCATTCAGATAAACGGCAAGGTTCGAAGCAGAGTAACCGTAGCGTCTGAAACAGAAGAAGAAGAACTGAAAACGCGTGTAATGGAAGATGAACGGGTAAGGGAATTTCTCACTGGCAGGAAGGTAATAAAAATAATAGTGGTTCCTAAGAAAATTGTGAACATTGTCGCAAGTTAGTCCATCCTGGCTAACTTTTCCAAAATCGCTAAAACTGCCTTCCATGGCAGTTTTTACGGTCTTTTGAACTTGCTCCTTCAGCGCAAAATATAAGGAAATATTGAAATTCCTCATAAATTCTCAATGAATGTTTCAATCGTCTGTAGGTTTTTCTTTTAGTTCCGAAAAGACTTTCAACCAGTATTGTGACTCGGTCCTGGATGGCCCCGTGATTTTACTCACCGGTTCTTTGCCATCCCGTATTTTACCCTTGCTTTCCCTTCCACTTGCAGGAAAACGATCAGTTTTCATTTGAACTGATTTATAGAACTCTAATGGCCCGACAACCTTGCTACCACATTTTCTGACAAATTGTCTTATGCTTCTATCACCAGTAACTACGATTATGTGCCTCGGATTCCTGCTCCTGCTTACCAGGTTCTTTATTTCTTCGTCGGCATCAAGTCCTGTTCTGGGAAAAACAACATCGATTCCTGATACACTCATTGTAGAAGAGGCGCCAACATTACCATCAAAAACTACAATGAGCTCATGCCTTCTTTTTTCTTTATATCTCTCTAATAGTAGTAGCAGCTTATTACGTAGTGTCTCTGTATCGCATTTATCAATATTGGCTCCTAACTCAGGAACACCAAATATCATGTTATAACCATCAATAATTACATTCACAATTATTTACCGACATAGCTTGCATATGAAAAAGGTAAGGTCAACAAAAAAGTAACCCTGAACAGTGAACTCTGAACCTGCGAACACTTACTGGAAAGGTAATAAACTGACACTCATCCTATACAAAAACATCCTGGTTTGACAGCAAAGAAGGCAATGAACTTTAAAAAACTATTTTACCCTCTCTCATAACTATATTACCAGAAACGATAGTCATTACAGCCTGTCCTTTCAATTTCCATCCCTGAAAAGGGCAATTCCTTGACTTTGATTCAAAACTATTTATATCCACAACCCATTCTCTTTCCATATCGATAACCGTAACATCTGCAGGCATTCCTGGCAATAGACTTCCACCTGATATTTTAAATATCTTCGCAGGGTTAGTTGACATTTTCAAGACAGCATCACGTAAGGTGATTATACCGGGTCTTACCAACTCAGTAAGTACCAATCCTAATGTTGTTTCAAGACCAATGATACCGGGAGCACCTGACTTCTTGTCAGGCAGAGAGTGAGGAGCATGGTCGGATGCGATAACATCTATTATCCCATCACTTAACCCCTTCTGAATCGACTGAACGTCGACTTGAGAACGAAGCGGAGGATTTACTACGGGGATTTCACCATTGATATCTCTATAATCACCATCAAGCAATAGATGATGTGGGGTGGCCTCACAAGTAATATTACCCTGTTCCCTTTTCTCAGATATATAATCTATGGATTCTTTGAGACTCAGGTGAGAAAAATGTACATGGCACCCGATAGACCCGGCACAATTTATATCCCGCTTTACAAAATTAGCCTCATTCCAGAATTTTTTACTCGGGGAAAATCCAAGTTCTTCCTCCGTAACATCTTTTACGGAATAAAAACCTGAATCTTCACAATGAGGGCTTACAGGTTTATTACTCATCGCGGCGGTGTGCAAGGCCCGTACCATTACCTCTTTCCTTAAAACCGGGTTGCCGTCATCTGAGAATGCAACAACGCTCCTATAGCAACCAAACTTTTCCATATCTGTAATGACTTCTCCTTTTGACCCTTTCGTTATACACACCTTGGTATAAATATTTATCAAACCTTTCTCTCCAACCCTCCTCACATGGTCTTCGACTGCCGCAACACTATCTATCGGCGGGTTTGTATTCGGCTCACACACAACCGTGGTAAAACCACCCATCGCAGCCGACCGGGAACCTGTTTCTATAGTCTCCTTCTCTTCATATCCAGGTTCCCTGAGATGAACGTGACAATCAATGAGGCCGGGAACAACAAACTTTCCTGAAACATCGACTACTTCTAGATTTTCATATTCTGGTTTTACGTTTTTTGATAGCGATTTAATCCTTCCATCTATTATGAGTAAGTCGGAGACAAAATCCACATTATTCAGAGGATCTACAACATGACCATTTTTTAGTAGTATGTTTTTCATTTTAAGAAGCAACTTTGGATTACCCATAATGAGTTGTATTGCATTACGAAGTAAATATTAGAATAATTAAATATAATAGTAAATCGTAGTAAAATCAATTCGTAAATGTTGCGTAATGTCATATAAGAAAATTTCCTTATCGGGAAGTAGCGTTATTGATGTTGAGAAAAGATATGATGTTTTTAGGTGGAGTTATTTCTTACTTGTATTCGGCACACAGATTTTCGCATGCATCGTCAAATAAATGGGTATGCATCAGAGCACGAATTGGAGAAATACGACCCTGGTCGGTCACAGAACAATACTTTGATCACGTAAATCATTCTGACTCATGATATCAGACAAGTTATACTCTTGAAATGAAGAGTAGAAACAAATACATTCGAAAGGGGTGTGCTAGTGATATCCGCCGCCAGATAAAAAACTATTGAACGGTTTAAACGGCTGGTTTTTGAATGGTTAGCACTCTCTCTAAAACGTGACAAAAAGGCATTGATCGCTTTCAAAAAACAACCGATAAAATCGTCAGATGCTGACCTTCGTCCTGTTTTAAAGATCTTTTATAATCATAATCGGTTCAACAATTGAATCAACATTATTTATATTTAACAAACGTGTTCTTATAACATTTGTAATTTCATGACCCTTTTGAATCAACAACACCCCTTTACTGGTTTTTATGTCATCGGCCAATATCATACCAGGTTGGATATCTTTTAACATTATTTTTCGTAATACATAACCTTCTTTTATATTGATAATTTCGGTTTCAAGTGCTGCAAAAACTTCTGAATCATACCATTGCGAACGAGTACGCATTTCCTTAAGTGCTTGGAGTTTTGTTATTCCTTTTGTCAGCATCACATCTAAATCAAGAACAACCTTAAGAATTCTAGCGATCAAGGGAATATCTGTTCCCTTTTTATTATCAACAGGTGTGCCTCCACCATCAAATTGTTTATCTTGATAAGCAACAGCTTGAGCTATTCCCTCCAGACGCGGAATATTAGCAAGTAAATTCTTCCCTATTTGGGGATATTCTTTAAACATTACTTTTTCATTTTCGGAAAGTATTTCACCTCTATTTCTTTTTTCCAGAGTTTCTCCGGGGATCGTAACACATCCTATTTGAGAAAGCATTGCAGCAAGTTCTACCTCCCATATATTTTCCATATTTAGCTTTACTGCTAATCTTTTTACCATGCTACTAATCCGCGATGAGCAACTAAATGCTATAGGACTAACCATTGATAATATATCGCTAAGGAGCTTAACACTGCCTTTTAGTGTTCTGTCCAAAAGCTCACGCTCTGCTATAACAAGTTGATATTGCTCTATTGCTGAGTTTAAAGCCTTGATGAGCTTTGGATTTTCACATGGTTTTGTTAAAAAACGGAAGATATTCCCCTCATTAACCGCACCAATAGTCGCCTGGATATCAGCTTGCCCCGTAAGCAAGATGCGAACAGTATCCGGTGAAATTTGTCTCGCAGAAGAAAGAAATTGAACGCCATTCATCTCCGGCATACGAAAGTCACTAACGACAACCGCAATAGGTCCTTTTTCCTTAAGTTCAATTATTCCCTGCTTACCACTATCAACAGTTATTACATCATACTGGCTGCTTAATAGCCTCTTACATGCCGAGAGAATGCTAATATCATCATCTACAAAAAGGATTTTCTCGTTCATCTCAGACTTCTTCCTTTAAAATTTTTTTGTGATATTCTACCCATCCTGACAATTTATCTGTCAAATTAAATGCTTTCAAATAACCCATATCGATATACGGAAAATAAGTGGTATCGGAAGAACAATCTTTCTGCATCATCAATGCATTTGCCACATGCACCGCCGTCACTGTAGTAAAGCTTGTTAAGAGGTTTTTGTCTGATCTCAGTTTTAAATCTCCATTTAAGGATTCACCTGGTATGATAAACATTTCATCCAGCAACTTCGACGGATTGTGGTGAAAAGCTACGGCTTCAACTATATTGTCAGGAATGCCCCATAGTCCTAACAGATAGGACCCCATTTCTGCATGAGAAGTTTTTAATACCGTATATTCAGCCTCTACATGATCACACCCATTTTTTTCTATAAATTCCTCTACCATTTTGTATTGCCGGGGAACTTTCTGCAATATCAGCTTTCCTATGTCATGAAACATCCCGGCTATTAATGCCTCCTCTGCGATTTCTTTATCACCCGATACGGCACGAGCAATGTCCTTAGCAAGTCTACCCGTCATCAGACTATGCTTCCACATATCTAATAAAGGAAGTCCATACAATTCAGATCCTTCTGGAAAAGAAGAAAATATATGGTTAGAAAGGACAAGTGCTCGCAGTGTATCTATTCCCAGACGAATTGTTGCCTGTTGTGGATCCCTAATTTTTTCTGGAAGGCCAAAAAATGCGGAATTAACAAGCTGTAATACTTTGGCAGACATTGAGACATCCTGAGAAATAATATAACCAATTTTCCTAATAGAGGGTTCAGGATACTGCATTTCTCTTACAATTATATCGTATAAACCCGGGAAGCTGGGCAAATCTTTTATTCCTGTAACAAATTTCTGCAAAATATCATTTCTTAACAACTCTCGAAGTTTGCATGTGCGTTCAATTGTATACACTATTGTATCCGCATTACTCGGTTTCGCCAAAAACTGGTGAGCACACTTGACAGACCTCAATATCATCTCCCTGTCTGAATGGCCCGAAAGGATAATACGGACAGTCTCGGGATAACGATCCATAACGGTATCAAGAAATTTTATACCATCCATTACTGGCATTCGCATATCTGATACCACGACATCAAATGAAGTTTTAGACATGAGATTCATAGCTTCTTTTCCACTAATGGCAAACTCCATGCCCCATTTGTTGCACAATGGGCTCAACATTCTCTTGAATCCCCGTATCACGCACGGTTCGTCATCAACAAAGAGAATTTTTCTCATCTTCAGCATTATTCCACCTTACTTTTTATTTTATTATAACATTCTGCCCACTCTGGCAACTTATCTGTCAAATTAAGTCTCCCCAAATAACCAATATCAACGTCTGAGAAATCGGTGGTAGTGGCAGAACAATCCTTCTGCATTATCAATGCATTTGCCACATGAACAGCTGTTAGTGCAGTAAATACTTTTAAGGATTGCTTGTTTGTCCCTATTTTTGAATCTTTATCACCATCACCTGATGTTAATTCCCATATATCTTTATTAGAGGATTCTTCCGGGATGATAAACAGATCATCCTGTAACTTTGACGGATTGTGGTGAAAAGCTACAGCTTCAACTATATTGTCAGGAAACCCCCAAACCCCTAACAAATAAGCTCCCAATTCCGCATGAGAAGTCTTTATAACAGCGTATTCTGCCTCTAAGATATCACATCCTGTCTTTTCAATATAGTCCATTATCGTTTTACACTCTTCAGGAATGTTCAACATAACTAACTTTCCAATATCATGAAACATCCCTGCTATCAATGACTCCTCTACCACTTTTGCATCAGCCATTTGAACACGAGCAATATCCTTTGCCAGATTACCTACCATAATACTGTGTTTCTGCAAATCCGCTGGAGAACACCATAATAATTTCGAGTCTTCCTTAAATGAGGAAAACACATGAATAGAAAGTACAAGAGCCTTCAACGTATCTAGCCCCAGGTAAACTGATGCTTGTTGTGGGTCTATAATTTTTTGTGGCATACCAAAAAAAGCTGAATTAACTATCTGTAAAATTTTGGCTGACATGGCGATGTCTTGTGAAATAATATTACCAATTTTTCTTATAGAAGCATCTTCAGACTGCATTTCTGATACAATCAAATTATATAATTGCGGAGGACTGGATAATTTCCCTGCTCCTGCGACTATCCTTTTCAACGTTTTGTTTCTTAACAAATCTAGATGTTTGCATGCTCGTCCAATTGTAAAAAACATTGTATTCATATTGCAAGGTTTTATCAAAAACTGATGCGCACACTTTACAGACCTCAATATCATCTCCTGTTCTGAACTCCCTGAAAGGATAATACGAACTGTCTCGGGATAGCGTTTCATAACGATATCAAGGAGTTCGACACCATTCATTTTTGGCATACGCATATCCGACATTACTATATCAAATGGGGATTTTGACATGATGTTTAGGGCTTCTTCTCCACTCGTAGCAAACTCAAAGTCCCATTCACCATCTATTGTTTCCAATACCCTTCTAAGACCCCTGAGTATTTCCGGTTGATCATCTACAAAAAGTATTCTTTTCATCTTTCATGTACTTACTGAAATTTGTTTATTCGTAACTGGAAGATCGTGTTTCTTGATAGTCATGTGGTTTATATTTTCGTCTGAAAATTGAGCCTTAATTGTTCTGAACTCTCCTATAGATTTCACTAAAGCATTGTAAACCTCCGGATCAAAATGACTACCAACTTCCCCGTTGATGATAGACGTCGTCTTACTTTCTGGAAAAGCAGGTTTGTATGGACGTGCGGAACTCAAGGCATCAAAAACGTCTGATATTGCAACAATCCGAGATTCCAAAGGAATATCTTTTCCCGCTAATCCCTTGGGATATCCTGTGCCATCCCATTTTTCATGATGTGTCAAAGCAATAGTGGCTGCCATCTCTTGAAGAGGGTCTTTCCCTATCATATTATCCGAATGTAAGTGGTTCCATCTCCATGTATGAAATAACTTCATAATTTTAGAATTCTGATAAAAAATATCCGCACCTATTACGCAATGCTGTTTCATGATTTCAAACTCTTCAGAAGTCAGTTTCCCAGGTTTCAATAAAATATTATCTGGTATTCCAACCTTACCGATATCATGAAGAGGACTTGTCAAAAACAATGTCTCAATAAAGTCCTCCCCCATCCCAAGTTGTTCTGCTATAGTCTTACAAAATAATCCTACCCTTAAAATGTGATTACCGGTGTCTTCGTCCCGAAATTCTGCAAGGTTACCAAGGCGCCATATAATGTCCATTCGCGAATATTCCAGTTCTGCAGTTCGTTCCTTAACCTTTTGTTCAAGATTGTCCTGATAAGATTTTAAACGAAGCATGCTATTGATGCGTGCTAAAAGATCATCTCTACCTACTGGTTTGTTGAGAAGATCCATAGCCCCTAGTTCCAAGGCGCGTCTTTTGAGATCACTTTCTTTACAACCCGTTAAGATAATTACGGGAATATTTTTAGTTTTTCCACCTTCTTGAAGAATTTTTAAAAACTCAAACCCGTCCCTCCCTGGCATATTTACGTCAGAAACTATTACGTCAATACTTACATTTTCTAATTGATCCAAAGCGTTATCCACGCTGCTAACATAATACATTTCCCATATATTATGCTGGTCTTGTAAAATACGCCTAAACCCATTCAGGATACACGGCTCATCATCAACAAAAAGTATTTGTTTCTTCATATAACTTAGTTCTTTTCTGTCACTAATATCTTGGTTTGCTCCAAAAAAAAATTAATTATAGCCTTTGTTTAGAGTCCTTGTCTGCCGCTGATCCTGAATCAAACTCTGGACATCAAATCAAGTGTCATGTGAGGAGGTTTACTTCGGCATCATTTCAGTTGTGAATATTAAGCTTTTGCCCATTCATGTTATGGTAATTTTCATTTGCTTACCATACATTTAATTTGATGTCATTAAGCCACAATAGGCAAGCGAATAACAAATGTTGTTCCCTTCCCCATTTCTGTATCAAAGGTGATTGTTCCATTATGTTTTTTAACTATAACAGAATGTGCAATAGTTAACCCCTGACCGGTACCCTTCCCTACGTCTTTGGTTGTAAAGAATGGTTCGAATAACCTGGATCTGATTTTTTCAGGAATACCTGTGCCTGTGTCGCTTATGCGTATCTCTGCCCAATCTCCATCAGAACTCGTGCTTATAGTAATTTTACCCTTATCCACGCCACCATTGCCAGAAACAACCTCGATGGCATGGGCAGCATTGACAATTAAGTTGAGAATTACCTGATTAAACTCACCAGGGAAACAGGGTACAGGCGGCAGGCCAGAATCGAAGTCTGTCTCAACATCTGCTACATACTTCCACTCGTTTCTTGAGACCGCAATTGTGCTCTTAATCATCGCATTAATGTCAATAAACACCTTTTCTTCTATACCAGGATGTGAGAAGGTCTTCATTGATTGAACTATTTCCGCCACACGATTTAGCCCCTCCTGTGACTCCTTAATCGCAACAGGAATTTCCTCAATGAGGTATTCAAAATTAATATCTTTCTTCGCGACATCTATCTCACTTATCATTTCTGGCGTCACTGATCCTGCCCTATTCATCTCAAGCAAGTATGAGTACTTCTTCAAGAGTGTAGCTATCTTGCTAAATGCATTCTGAGTGAATAAAGTATTGTCAGAGATGAACTGTGTTGGCGTGTTTATCTCATGGGCAATGCCTGCAGCCAACTGCCCTATCGATTCCAGCTTTTGTGCTTGAACTAATTGATACTCCATGTTTTTATGTTCTGTAATATCATTCACCAGTATAAGTTGGCCTGTTTGTTTATCTTCATCATTTATTATGGGATTTATAGTAACATTAAGCAAACCCTTATTCCCATCAATTCGTTTGTATTTTAAACTGTCTGTCCACACTGAACTCTCAGTCTCTTTACATAATGAAACTTTTTTAATAATTTCGTCCATATCCCACGGGATGTTGCATTCGTGAAGTGGCCGACCAATGACGTCAGATGTGGAAGTTCCAAAGATATTCTCCGCAGAAGTATTCAACCTGCTAATCTTACAGTCATTTGTTATTTCAATTATTCCAGATGGAATAGAAGAAAATAATAGTTCCAGTTTCTCATTTGAATCGCTAAGCTCATTTTCTACTCTGGAAGACTGAATTACCTGGGCCGTTGAGTAGCCTATCATCTCCAGTAAACTATCTTCATCTGGTGAAATGGTATGCTTTGAGAAGAGGGCCAGAACACCTATGGTTTTACCGAATAATGGTTTCAGTTGATAGCCTGCAAAGGATACTAACCCTAGTTTCGATGCCCATTCTTGGTCATGTATGCGTTGATCATGAATTACGTCGTTCGTTAGAATCTTATGATTTTTTGCTGCTGCCAATAACCCGATCTTGTAACAGCCAAAAGGAACACGACCATGGACATCTCCATCGATATGGGTATAACGCCCGGAACTGGACAAGAGATGCAGGCATCGATCCGGATACTGGCAAGCATGTGTGCCCTCAGCTACCGCAGCATGAATGCACCCTGCATCACAACGGTCGCCTGGCTTAATTATCCAGATACGACAGAAATCGGCATCAAACAGCTTGACCACAGTTTCAGTGATTTTCTTGAGCTTTGCCTCCATGTTGTGTTGACTAAGCAGAAATTGTTGCAGCTTATTTATTTCCTCCATGCGCAAGACTACTTGTTTGCGAGACATTTCCATCTGTTTTCTGGCTGATATGTCTTCTTTTACCGCAATGAAATGGGTAATAACACCATCATTGTTTTTGATTGACGAAACAGATGCAGATTCCCAATAGATTTCACCATTCTTATTCTTATTGCTAAATTCTCCCCGCCATTCATTACCAGATGTAATGGTTTCCCAGAGTTCTTTATATTCTTCAGAGCTCTTTTCATTTGTTTTTAGTATTCTTGGGTTCTTCCCTATGGATTCTTCGTAAGTATACCCGGTTATTTGTGTAAATTTTTTGTTAACATATTCTATATTTCCTTTCGTATCTGTTATAACAACAGACACTGGGCTCTGTTCAATGGCACTTGATAATTTATGGATTTCATTTTCCCATTTCTTCCTTTCGGTTATATCCCTGATGATTGCCGTAAAATAATATCCTTCTTTTACAATTTTTTGATAGGATAAAGACATTTCTATCGGTATTTCAATTCCCTCCTTTGTCCTCCCAAAAATTTCTACCGATTTACCAATAATTTTAGACTCACCTCCCCTTATAAACCGCTCTATACCATTCTGATGCTGCTTCTTATATCTTTCAGGAATAATGGTTGTTACCGGCTGACCTATGATTTCATGTTTTAAATAACCAAATAACTTTTCTGCTGCTATATTCCAAACACTAATTATTCCCTTTTCGTCAGTGCTGACAATTGAATCTTGTGCCGTATTTATTAAATTATCTTTATATTGTTTTTCTCTTTTTAATTTGCTGTACAAGTGTTTACGTTCAGTAATATCACTCATAATCCGAACAACGCCAATAAATTCGTTATTGTTAAAACGGGGGAACCTCGAAATGCTGAAGATGGTGTCAATATCAGGCTTTTCAACTTCTATTGTGGAGAGGCTCTTGGATTGAAAAGCTTCTTTTACGGGATCTCCGAATAATGCATCATATTCTTCATTGGTTAACTCGTAATACTTCTTGGCTGCATTGTATTCAGGTTTGATATTAAGGGCGCTTGTTAAGGCCATGTTGAACCCAATTAATCTATTATCTTTATCATGCAGGGTAATTATGTCTCCTATCGAATCAAAAGTTGATTGCCAATCATTTTTTGCCTTTATAAGATCTTCGGACATTCTGTAAAAGTTGTCGAAAAGGACACCTATCTCATTTTTTGACTTATATTTAGCCCTGCGCAAAAAATTACCTTGGGTTATTTCTTGTGTAATCCCGGTTAATATAAGAATAGGCTTCAAAATCAGATTTATTGACCACCAAATAAAAAAAATGAAAACAATAATTGTAGAAACAATAATAATGAAACTAAACAGCATGTCTCTTTTTGCACTCGATTCCATCTTTAACGTGTCAATTCTCGCTTCTGCACTGGCAATGTTTGAGATAGCTAATGCTGTACCGATTGCCTTTGTTGCTTTGTCAAACCAGGATAAAGCACTTATTGGATACTCCACTCCTTTGATTTGTTTTATAATTACCCAGAAATTGTCGGTGTTAGATCCATAATTGAGGAAGACCGGTTCATAAACAATTGTACTTCCTGAAACTAAATGTATACTCCCTCCTCTTCCTGAAAGAATCTCTTCTGCAGCATCAGGGTAGTCTTGTCTTATATTATGAGGCGATTCGTTAAGCAACTCAGCCATTCCCGATTCTTTCGTTCCAACTGGATGATGGAGATAAAACCCCTTTTGGGTACACAAAATATAGTCTTCTTTTTCCTCATTATCTGTTTCTTTATGCAAAGGAAACTGATTGCTTACCGGTATGTTAAAGACAATAATCCCACCTCGCTTTCCATCCACGAAAACGGGTGTCGTAAATCGAATAACAGGTTTACGGGGATTTTCAATACTACCATGCTCCATGTTAAAAAAAAGCACGGAAGCATCTATTTCCCCTGGCGAGAGATTAAGGATCTCTTTGAAATTATATCTGTCACTTTTATCTTGTAATTGTGATCCAGGAATTATTTTACTGGTATCACCAGCATTACCAACACGCACACGTTCATACCCTAAATGATCCAAAAACTTAATCTGCACATACTCTCTTTTTACTTGAGATAATGCGTTAAACATATCCTCGACAGCGCTCAGTCGTTCAGAGAGATGAATACCTTCCTCTGCCATCAAGTCTTTAGCTAATGCTAGTACGTCTTCATGTTTTGATATATCCAACAACTCACCAGATATTCTAGATAAGTAATTTTGCCAAACCAAATTTCTTTTTGCCATTTGCTCTTTTGCATTATTTACCTCTTCTTCGTGTCTCTCACTAAATGAAAAAATCTCTTCCCTTATATATTGATATTCTTGATTGAATTCCTTATCAAACTTCTCAATAGCCTGTTTCATCCTGAATGAGGTAGACGGCAACTCTTTTAAAGCTGTATCTGAACAATAGATTGTTTTACTATGGAACGGTAGTGTTTGATACTATTCATGGTCTCATTGGAAATGGATTCTCCCGATGCAATGGCATTACTAATTAGAGCGCGTTCCAGTCCGGCATATTCGCAAAGCTCTGTAATTTTGGGAAGCAGGACGTTATTCAAACAGAGTATTTTTTCATCTATTGTTTGCGGGGTAAAGGTAATATTGCGCAAATCAAATTCATTATTAATATTATGAGTGGCTATTTCGAGCCATTCATATTTGGAAATGTTCTTATGTACGATTCTGGGGCGGGCATCTATGAGATCCCCATATCCTAGTAACCAACTATATATTTTGTTTTCAAACGCTTCATTCTTTCTTGTGCTTAATAATATTTTCATTTTCTTATCAGCTTGTATGACTTCGGCATCTCCTTTTGTTGCTGCTTCAAGAAAGTTTGTGAAGAATGGAGCCGAATCACCTTCACCGCTTCCGATTATTGTGGCGCCATAACCACGTTCAACGGCCTGCCAGATTGTTGCCGTATTCAGATGGTTGGTTATTTCATTTTTTAGAACGTAGTCTTCTGAAATCTCATACAATTTGAATGACTTTTTTAATGATATTCCTAACAAAACAATCAATACGCACGTCATAATCCCTGAAAAAAAGAAAATTTGACATCGTAGTGAATTAGTCTTTGGAAACTTCATCATATTTTATCTCCAATGTTTATCTCATATTCCTGCCTTGATCTCCAGCATGGCAAAGTATGGTACATGTATCTACGGCAACATGCATGCATCTTTTTACCTTTGCTGCACCTTCAAGTTTCGGTAAAACTTCATTCAACTGGCTGTCCGAGAATAAGCAAGATCACCATTTTTTGTCATTCTGAATTTATTTCAGAATCTAATAATCTCAACAACTTAGCAACATTATAGAGATCCCGCACCCATTCCTAGATTACGCAAGGAAGCTAGGAATGGGTGCGGGTCAACGATGGTGACACAGTCTCCGAGGCCTGGGAATGACAATTCTCTGACAACCTGTTAACATCTGATATCCATAACTCACTTATCGAGTGTGCAAGCCAACGTAAACTGTCATGGTAATCACACTCCAATATCTCGAATTACATTTATATCCTCCTTAAACTATCTATCTATTGAATAAATTATTCAGAAGGATAAGGTATCATCACGCTTATGGCTCCACGCATTTCTCCTTCCTTGTAGCCCTCTTTGATTCCTCCCGATATGTCTCTTTTACCCTTTGGATCTCCATGACATTCGAGACATGCAGGTTCTATATAAACAGGCAACATATAACGATATACCCTTAATCCGTTAAAAGAAGCAACAACCTCACCTATTCCTTTACCCTTCTGGTAACCTGATTCTTCAAATTTTTTAAAGACTGAAGTTTCAAAGATATCTGGATGATTAGCCGGATTTCTGTATTGCATACTGGTCTGTTTGAGATAATAACCGGCTCCCATTCTGTTGGTATATTTGTAGCTAGTACGTCTGCCTACAATGGCAGGAATAACATTCTTAAAACCAACACCCTTCTTATTTATATCCCTCTGATATTCGTTGATTACGTCCTTCGCTGAAATAAGCAAGACGGCAAGTGCTTTTTTTTCAATATCTGAGGAGGAGAGATCACTTTCAGAAATTTCTATACCTGTCAGATTCTTATAATGCTCCATCACCTTGCTTATGTATACATCGCCTGTGAATCCTTTATCACCGATTTCAGAATCATTTATCAAATGCTGATTTTGTGCAATAATTGCCCTGCAAGAAACTAGCAACATTGCAATCAGGTTTGACTGTTTTTCTAATTCTTTTTCGCCAACAGCAAATACACATACACCTGTTATATAAAGCGTAAACAATAATGATAATCCAACAACCATTATTTTCCTTGTCATCGTAATAGTATTCCTCTATTTGTTGAATAAAATGGTTAATCTAATTATTTTTCTGTTTTTATCGGGTTATAGAACAATGAAGATCATATTACTAAATGGGAACGATGCATCAACTCTCTTTCCCAGAAGAAAACGATTTTTTTGCAAAATTTAAGTTTCAGAATGTATTTATAATTGTTTTCATTGTAATGCGCAAAATAGTTGCCAATTCCAGAATGTGTAAACAGTATTTTACTTCTATTCCACAATCTGATATTCAGGAGATAGGAACTTATTTCCATATATGTTTGTTAATTGAAAATTTCAATTGTTGTACGTTAACTTTATTAAACATTGTGTTGTATGTTTATACATTCCTTTAAATTCCCAAGAAGAGATACCACAACAAATGATATTGTTATCTGCTCTTATACATATTTTGGGGAAACCAGTTGTTATGCGCAAAGCTATGACCTTCAGATAGAGATACGAGTGAAGGGCCTCGATAGGAAGAAGAAAGGATCGTTACTCATGTACATAAACAGTGGCCAGATGTAAGAATTATTCTCCGTGGTGATTCCGGAATTGCAAGAGAAGAACTAATGAGTTGGTGTGAGACGAATGGTGTTGACTAGCTATTCGGTTTCGCAAAAAATCAGCGCTTAATAAAGATGATTGAAAGAAAATTGGAAGAAGCTTTTCAAAGACACAATATCACACAATACGTAATAAATTGTTTAAGATTGTGGAGCCCAGATTCGAATCAGTGTAAGAGGGATTTACGTTTCGTTGGCTAACGGCTACCCCATTCAGGAAACCTTTCAGCATGCTTACAAAAACTTGCGTAATGCATAAATAAATGTTTCCCTCTTATTTGTTCTGATAATAAATCAATACTCCAGAGTATGGAAAACCATAGTTATACCAGAAGTAAGTATAGAATCAAAGGAGTAAGAAAGTAGGGAGAAATTCAATCAACATATTATTGATTTATCTTTTCATACTCCCTAAAGAGAATTTCCTCTTCTTTTTTCATTCGTTCATTAAGTGTTGTAAACAGGGCAACAAACTCTCCTACAAACATGATGTTCGGATCTTTTTTATAATATTTATCAAAGAATTTCTGCGCATCTACTGTGACATTATTCAAGTTGGTTGCGTATAAATCTAATGATTTTTTTAGCTCCATATTATGTTCCGCTTCTTTTCTGAGAAGTGGAAATAACTGCTCGTCCTCCTTTTTGAGATGCAGAAGAATTTGTTCTTTTAAAGACATGAGTTTCTCCTGCCCTTCGTTCGTAGAAATTCCAATCTCATTGACTTCGCTGAGTGCAGTAGCGATTTCCGAATGCTCCTTCTTGAGTTCTGCAATTAGTGTTGACACTTATTCCTCAACTCCTTATTGTACTGTGTCAACACAAAATCCCTCCCTATTATTATCATCAAAATTATCCACCCTATCGCCTACTACGTTAGTTTTATACCTTAATAGTTGATTAAGAGCAACACTAAATGAATGCGTACATTTTGTGTATGTTATATGAGTAGTATCTATGGGATATTGAGTTAAAGTGTTTTCAGGAAAGAGATAAGGTTAATATCTTTATTAACGATACCTAATTTGTTTCTGATGTGGGCACGGTGCTTTTCCGTAGTTCGGAGGGTGATATTTAAGAGGCTGGCTATCTCTTTGTTTGCAAGTCCATTTTTTATCATATTGCAAATATCAATTTCTCTGGGAGTTAATTTAGCTTCTCTTTCAGTTAGCTTTCTGCCAAAGGTGGATGTTAAATCTTTTAAATTATTTTGCAGTATTTGTACATACTTATCTGATATCCCTTTTCGTCTCAGCTTGTATACAATAGGTAATAGCAAATTTTCTGCATTGGCTATTACATTCTTTTCTATCTGTTTCTTTTCAAGCTCAATCTGCCCAAGAAGTTCTCTAAGGGCTATATTCTTTTGCTCTATAGAACCAGATTTTTCCTTTAGCCTCTCCTCTGCATGTCTACGTTCGATAGGCCGTCCAAGCTGAGTGCCCACATAAGCCATAGCCTTCATGAATTGTTGATCTGGTTCCAATTCCATAGTAGTGAAAAACACCAGTACTGCTACTATCTTAGTCCCTGCCAGCACAGGAAATGCGATGCCTGACTTTACCTTCAGATCCTTTGCAATTTTTGCCCTGAGAAAGTTTTTGTCTTTTGTCACATCTACAACCCAATGAGGTTTACCACTCGCGAGCACCCTGCCGGGGAGACCAATCCCTTTGGGAAACTTGATTTCTTTAGAAACATCGCAAAATTTTTTGAAATGTTTGTTGTCTTTAAGGCTCCAAACGTTTGTTGGTTCCAGCAAATTGCGATCATCTTTCGATATTACATAAGCGTGGCCTATTTCCCAACCGGTGTAACTGCACATTGCCTCCAATGCTGGCTGAAAGGCTTCTTTAAAATCAACCGCTTTATTCGCTGATATTGCTGTGATCTCAAGCAACTTACAGTATGAATTCTTTTTACGAAGTTCACTCTCGATCCGCATGAACTCGGTAATATCGTGAAATATCTCTCTTGTGACAACAGGCTTTCCATCTTCGAAGTAACAGTTGGCATTTCCCTCAACTATGATGTTCCTCCCGTTTTTGGCAACAAAGATTGCTTTAATATTTTTAATGCTCTCTCCGGAAATCACACGCTTGAATATTTCCATGCAGTATGTCTGGCTATTGGGATGAAGGATGTCGATCAATGCAAGTTTTTCAATTTCTCTTTTACCATATCCAAGAGTTTTTCTCCATGAATTATTAACGTATACAAACCGACCGTCTGGTCTGATGCACTGAATCAAGTCACTTACCTTTTCAAACAGGTCACTAAACATCGTTTGGCTCTTTTTTATTTCGTTGTTTGCTTTTACCGATGTTACAGTCCCAAACTCCTTTTGTCTGGAAGGTTTCTTCATACGAGATTTAAGTGATTTGATCTCACTTATCAAATCAGCCTTTTTCATTTTTCCACACTTCATATCCATACCCTTATAAATACACTTAGTATTAAAAAAGAGTAATTGTTTGTTTGACTATGCCGCACTTATCAGGGAAGATAGTACGTTCAAGACTCCCTAAGATGATAGTAGTCTGTTACCTTGGTAATTCTTGTTCAGGGAGTTCAGTTGGATTTGTCCGAATATAAGTGACATAGCCACATGTAGTCAGTCATAAATTTCCATGAGTGCTATTAAAATTTACTCGCTTTCTCTTTTTTTCAAAATACGCCAAAGAGAAAAATAGTATCTGAAACTTGAAATGAGGAGAGCGCCGCCAATTGCGGTATACAAAACAGACAGGTAATGTTTTGGAATTGAGGAGTTACGTAAAATAATACCTACCGTAATCATAACAATAATCAGCAGATAGCTTCTCCATGCCTGGAATCCGAAAATACACCTTTTCCCACTATTAATGCATATACGGTTGATATTTTTCTGGGCAACATATGAAAACCCAAAACGGGAGAGTATATATGCTAACGCCAGACCTGCTAACCCATGTGATACTGCAACACTCCAGGGAACCAACTCAAGCCACATAAACGACAGCCGGCAAAGCATCATTCCAATTGTTGTCCATACTGCACCTGCCAGGACAAGTAGCCACTTTTCAGAAACTGCTGGTTTCATCCTTGTTAATAACACAGTTCAACCTCCTCGCTCTCCAATATTATTAAAGTCTTTGATTAATCTCTATACCTGTTACTATCTAAAACGCAGGCATGAAAGTCAAGAAAAATGTCTCTAAATGTCTCTAAACGTTATTTTTGTCTTGAATACCAGCGTGCATTGTTTTAGCATATTACTTTACAAAAAAAAGTACCGGCTGATTACGGTTAAATTCCATTTTTGACTACTTTCATAAGAGATAAATATTCTCAAAACCTTCCCGTTAAGAATATCTCGATTAAGGCCTTAAGTAGTATCAAATATTTTAACTTAACAGGTATTCTCATCAAATCTATTGAACCAAGTTTGAGACAATTGTGTCGTACCCTTTTTGCAATGTTGCCCGCACTCAGTTTGATAATAGTGGCTTTTCAGAGAAAAAAAAAGAGTAACCAAAACAGTCTATGAAGATCGACCAAAACCTTGTTAATACATTAGAAGAAATCAAAGACCCGGGTGAATTAATGGCTGAGCTATTCCGCCTGTTCGGGAACCGTGCTGCGATCGGTACCAGTGGTCAATGGACGGGTGTTGCCTTAATCGACATGGTAATTCGAGCCGGAATTACCAAACCAAATGTTTTTACCGTGGATACCTTGCGCCTGTTTCCTGAAACATATGATCTTATGCGTGAATTGGAAAGAAAATATAACATAAAAATCAAAAAGGTTGTGCCTAATTTTGAAACCGTAAGTAAAATGGTTCGGGATCATGGAGAAATGATATTCTTTAATAGCAAGGCAAAACAGGAATATTGCTGTAAGATTCGCAAGGTTGACCCGAATAACAGAATTTTAGACAACTTGGATGTCTGGATTGCGGGTTTGCGGGCAGACCAATCAAACAGCAGATCCCGAAAGAAACGGTTAGACATCATACAACACAAGCAGCAGGATGGAATTGTCCGTCCTCTGCTCAAAGTTACCCCTTTAATTAAATGGACGGAAGAGAAGGTTAAGGATTATACGAGGACGTATCATGTGCCAGTTCATAAATTACTTGAAATAGAAAGAGATGGTTGGCATTATGCCTCACTCGGATGTATTATATGTACTACACCTATTGGCCCTCAAGAAACACGTCGAGCAGGGCGTTGGCGGTGGTTTAACTATGCTCTCAACGACGATCAGAAGGAATGCGGGCTTCATCTTGAGAGAACAGATAAATAATATACTCATCTCGTAATGGTTTTCTGGCCTGCCTGTGCGTAAGGAATACACGCAGACAGGTAAAACCAAATCGGTTTTAGTATAAGAGTCTGTTTATTAATGAATCGTTTTTTTACTACCCGAATATTGGAATTATTTTATGGGTAAGTTAGTTTCTCTGTTTTTTTGTCTGAAATAGAATTGTAATGGTATCTCGTGGAAAGGTAAATTCTTTCGTAGCTGATTAGACAAATATCTTTCATAATCTGCATTAAAAAAAGATTTGTCATTAACAAATAAAACAAATGTTGGCGGACAGACAGATACTTGCGTACTATAGTAAATTTTAGCAGCCTTACTTTTTTTCCTGGTTGGATGATGGAGATTAAAGGCATGTTCAACAACTCTGTTCAATTCTGATGTTGATACACGGGTATTAGCCTGATCAAAGATCTCCTGAGCCAAGGCAATAGTCTCGATTACGTTGTCTCCATTAATTGCACTGATAAAAGACATAGGGGAAAAAGATAATCCAGGCAAACGAGATTGAACATAATGCGTAAACTGACTAATCTCCACATCTCCTGCAAGATCCCATTTATTAATAACCAGTATACACGGTTTGTATTGCGTTATAATATAATCTCCAATTTTCTTGTCCACCTGGGAAATTTTCCGTGGTGCGTCTATCAACAAAATGACAACGTCAGCGCGACGGATAGACCGTTCCACCCTGGCCATACTGTAAAATTCTATTGATCCCTGGATTTGCCTCTTCTTTCTTATTCCTGCTGTGTCAATTGCGATAAATGGCTTACCCTTTATTTCAAATTTTACATCTATAGAATCACGAGTCGTTCCGAGTGTCTCACTAACAATTACCCTCTCTTCATGAGCTAACGTGTTTATCAACGTAGACTTTCCTGCATTTCTTTTCCCGACAATTGTAATTTTCATTACAGGTTTCAAAATCTTTTTATTAGTATCTAAATTGGGAAAAGTAGAAATAATTTTATCTAATAGATCTGATTTCCCGTGTCCTTCCACCGCAGATATTGTTAGTGATTCCCCCATCCCCAGCCGATAAAAATCACCAGCCTGAAGTTCAAATCTCGGTGTATCACACTTATTAACAACAAGAAGTATAGGTTTATTAATCCTTCGAAGCCTTTCAGCAACATCAACGTCTAATGGTGTCACGCCTTCACGAACATCAACAACAAAAAGTATTAGGTCTGCTTTTTGGATGGCTATCTCAATTTGAGTCTCTATCTCATGTGTCAGCTCGTCGACGTCATTAATACCTATACCGCCAGTATCAATCAATTCAAAAAGTTTTCCTTCATGTTCGATTTCGACTGATACCCTGTCTCTCGTAACCCCACTTATAGAATCGACAATTGAAATACGTCTCTTTGCCAGGCAGTTAAAGAGAGAAGACTTCCCTACATTTGGCCTACCGATAATAGTTACTGTTGGAAAAAACATTTTTTACCTTAAAGGTCAATTATGCATACTGACTAAATTAAATTATGAATAGCGAAGAAGATTTCATTTCCTGTTTTGAGCAGACACCAAAAACAATTACGTATCAGACTCTTCAGGAATTCTTTTTTTAGATATCTCTTTACCTGCAGGAGTCTTATCTTCAAGCTTCTGTATGAGATCGGCAGAATTTTCGTTTTTCCTGTTTCCTATCTTATCGATAAATACATCACACATTTCTGTACCATCGACATCCTTCCTCAAAATAAAGTAAGAAATAGTACTAGCGGAACCAGCATAAGCAATCACAAAACTTGCAACAGTTACCTTAACCAAGACTATATAGAACATCAACATTACGGTAACAAATTTTAGCGACCATGACCCGGAAGATACCATTCCGACACTACCTTCTATTGCAGGTGTCACTCCTCCTGAGAGAACGGCTCTTATTGACTCAAATTTCTGCCCCATACCAAACCCTACCGTATAGAATGTTGTCTGCATAACAAGGCAAGCAATGCTACCCGCAAAAAACGCAAAAATCACTCCACAAATGATAATACCCAGAAACAGAGAAACAAAGCGCTTTGGCCTTGCGAGTACATAACTATAAGATCTGCTCATCGCATCAAAAGTATCCGAACCTTCAGCGCTTATTGCTGGAAACATGAGAAAAAATCCAACAACACCAACGATTCCAATAAAGACGATAAAAAAACCAGAAATAATAGCTAAAGGAAATCCAATCGCAACCGCTACATCACCAACATAGTGTATTTGGCCAAAGAGTCCGCCGAATATATTACAGACAGTAAAGAATAGAACACCCAGGAGAGGAACGATTGGTGACCAGAAATACGACCAGAACTTTTTCAATGCAAAAGAGAGAGACTCCTTAATATCAGCCTTCTCATTCTTCACAAATTCTAAAGCTGTCAGACGCGTAATCGAACCACCTGCCACAGACCATATTGCTAACAATCCCAAGGCTAACAAAGTTAATGCGGCGTATTCTCCCCATCCTGCAACTCTCAATGAATCAGTATAGATGGTAAACAGGTGAGAGAATCCGGGATGAAGCGTAAATAATGAATTATTAACCAACAGAGAGGTTTTTACCATTAGTAATCCAGAACCAGTAAAAAAAGCAAGAAGCATTAAAATCCATAGTATGCTGATAACGATCCCCAGAAAGGCAAAAACAAATCTGTTAAAATCAAATGACATTTTAACCCCACGAAGGATACAGCCCCAATCTTGCCCAATTCTCTGCATTTCTTCCATCCCCAGTTCTCTTAACCTTATTTTAATAACAAAAATATGCTTATATTAATGATTTTCACCGCTTATTCAACAGAAACTGTCATGGCCGTAATCGATGCAACATGGAATATTTGTATCGGGAAAGAAATTTCGAAGGTTCGTATTAACACGAAGATGTTAACCGGGGAGCGTATCAATACACTATCTCTGATTATGAGTGATTAGTCTTTTCTTTTGCTTTCTATTGTACCATTTTCTAGAGGTTCTTCGATGCTCCGCTCCTCGGTTAGCCATAAACCTAAATCTATGAGCTGGCATCGCTTGCTGCAAAAGGGAAATGTGGGAATATCAGAAATTAACGTGTAGGTAATATCCTTTTCACAATATCGACACTTAATTCTTGACATCTTTTATATTCTCTTTCTTTGTCTCTTGCTTTGTCTCTTGCTTGCTTTTCGTATCTTTTTTTTCCGGAGTTGAAGTTTCTTCTTTTACCCGCGATTTATACTCTTCGCTCCTGTAATCTGTTTGATAAAAGCCTGATCCCTTAAAAATAATCGTGCTGCCTGCCCCGATAAGACGCTCTACTTTTAATTTTTTACATTTTGGACATCTTCTTATAGGATTGGCTGTTATCGCTTGAAACAATTCAAATTCATGATCACATGCATTACATCTATAATCATACGTTGGCATTTTACTCTTCCTTTTATACTAAAACCGATTTGGTTTTCGGTTTTACCCGTCCAAACGGCTGACAGGCCGGAAACCAAATCTTGGTGAAGGTATACTCGCTCAATTTTATCTCGGATTTTATCCCAAAACCATTATGAGATGAGTATAACAAAATTTATGAAGAAGCAGAATCTTCATCAGCTTCCTCTGCTTCTTCAGGGTTCGTCTCCGATACATCTTGATCAACGGATCTTTTGGAAACTTTAACTTTTGCAGGCCTGATTACACGCTCTTTCAAAAAATAACCACGCTGAAATTCTCCGATAACTGTGTGATGGGAAAGTTCATTATTCTCTTCTTCGACAACAGCTTCGTGGAGTTTTGGATCAAAATCTTTTCCGATAGTTTCTATAGGCTTTACTCCATATTTCCCGAGAACTTTGGAAAGTTGATTTTCTATCAATTTTATGCCTTCTATAAACTTTTCTAGATCGTTTGCGTCTTCGGCATGATTCACGGCTCTTTCAAAATTATCCAATTCCGGCAGGAGGTCAAGTATAAGGTCCTGAACTGCATACTGAGCAGAAGCTTCAAGCTCTTTACGCATTCTTTTTTGATAGTTGAGAAATTCAGCACGAGTTCTCAGTAACTGATCAAGGAGAGAGTCATGGTCTTCTGCTTTCTTTCTTAATTCATCGATCTCATCTTTTGTCAAGCGGACTTCTTCTCCGGTAATAGATTCCTTATCATCAGGTAGTAGATCTCTGGTTTTTGCATCTTCCGGAGATACCTCTTTAATAGCCTGGCCAGATTGTGCCTCTAACTCATCATTTTCTTCTTCGCTTACAGTTTGATTGTCTATCGTAGCTTTAGACTCAGTATCCTCCTGAGTATTATTCTTCCCCTCTCCATTTGTATTATCTTTCTTGTGTACCTTAGACATATCGACAAATCACCTCCAATAACCGAAACAAAAGAGCTTCTTATAGATATTCCTTTAACTTTTTAAAAAAACTTTTCCGTTTCGGGGTTACATTCTTATGTTCTAGTTCCGAAAATTCTCTCAATAATTCTTCCTGTCTGGGAGTCAACTTGGTAGGAATTTCCACCACTATATGTACCAGCAAACTTCCTTTACCATAACCCCTGACACTCGGAAATCCTTCACCTTTAACAGAAAGAGTGTCGCCACTTTGTATGCCAGCAGGCACTTCAACGTTTACATATTTCCCTGAAACGGTAGGAACATCGATATTGCATCCCAATGCTGCCTGAGTAAAAGTAATGGGGAATTCACAAATTATATCACAATCGTGTCTTTTAAAAATAGAGTGAGGTCTTATATGAATATCACAATATAAATCCCCAGGGTGCGCACCGTTCTCTCCAGATTCACCCTGTCCACTTATGCGCAATCGTGTCCCCTCTTCAATACCAGCTGGCACAGAAACTTTTATTTTAGACTTTTTAGGACAAAGTCCCTGACCGTTACATCGATCACAAGGTGTTTCTATTATTCTTCCATTTCCCTTACATTTTGGACACGTCGTTCTTAAGGTAAAAAAACCCTGCCTTTGATGTATCTCACCCTTCCCTTTACAATAGGGACACGTAACTGGAGACGTACCTTTTCTCGCACCAGTGCCTCTGCATTCCTCACAAACACTTCTCTTGGTAATCTCTATTGTTTTTTCTGCACCTTTAGCAACCTCTTCAAAATCCAAGAGAATATCGCACCGTAAGCTTGCACCGCGTCGGGCTGTTTTTGCCCTTGTTCCACCACCAAAGAATTCTTCAAATATACTGCCTCCACCTCCAAAAATGTCACCAAACGCATCAAATATATCTTCGAAATTACCAAACCCCCGGGATTCAACGCCCTTTAAACCTTCGTGGCCAAACTGATCATATCTTCGCCTCTTTTCCGGGTCACTCAGGACTTCGTACGCCTCAGCCGCTGACTTGAATATATTCTCAGCTTTTTTATCCCCTGGATTTTTGTCCGGATGGTATTTTAACGCCATCTTTCTATAGGAGCGTTTAATCTCATCCTGGCTCGCATCCCTTTTTAGACCGAGAATATTGTAGAAATCTTCTTTTTTCATCTAAAAACTATGATATGAATTTACAAAATTTTGAAATCTGCCTGAAACCGAAACCAACAACTGTTTATTTATCTAAACTTTGATAAATAAACAGCTTAAAGTTTGCAGTCGTTCTCGAGGCACAATTATTCATGATACCCTTGATAGGAAAAATGTCAAGAAAGTTTTGTTATTGTTATTGAACGAACGGACTTTTGGAAAAACAAACAAAAAGGCCACAATAATAAGTGGCCTCTTTATCATTTGAGAAATCTTTATGAATGTCAACTTTTCAGCAATACCTTATACGAATCCAAGGCACGTTTGTTCTCTTAAACAAAAGGATAACATTATGACAGGAACACAAACTAACAAATACTTCCCTCAACCAGATTTCCTTCCTCTTCGCCTTCCTTTAAATCTGTTATCATAACCTCTGTCGTCAGCATTAAGCCTGCTATACTCGCTGCATTCTGCAAAGCAGTACGCGTTACCTTTGCTGGATCTATGATGCCTTTGTCAAACATATCTACATATTCACAAGTATTCGCATCAAAACCAATATTTGCACCTTTTTCCTTAACCTCTTCTACAACTACAGGACCATCCCCACCACCATTGGTGACAATCTGTCTTAAGGGGGCTTCGATGGCCTTTGCTATTATGTCTGCGCCGATCTTCTCATCACCTCTCAATTTCTTGCGCAACTCTTCCACCTTTGGAATTGCCCTGATAAATACCGTCCCTCCACCAGCAACAATTCCCTCTTCTACGGCTGCTCTCGTAGCGTGAAGAGCATCCTCAACCAGCGCCTTTCGCTCATTCACCTCAGCCTCAGTTGCGCCTCCCACATTAATTACGGCAACACCGCCACTTAACTTTGCAAGTCTCTCCTGTAATTTTTCCTTATCATAATCGGAGGTACTCTGTTCTATTTGATTCCTGATTTGCGAAATTCTCCCCTGGACATCTGCCTTCTTTCCAGCACCCTCAATTATGGTAGTATTATCTTTGCTAATAAGAACCCGTTTTGCGCTACCCAGGTCGCTTAGCTCAAGGGTTTCTAATTTTATCCCGAGTTCTTCTGAAATCAAACGCCCTTTTGTGAGTATGGCTATATCCTCAAGCAGGGCTTTTCTTCTATCACCGAAGCCTGGAGCTTTGACAGCAGCACAGTTTATGACACCACGCAATTTATTTACAACTAACGTAGCTAAAGCCTCGCCATCAACATCCTCTGAAATAATCAACAGAGACTTCCCTGCGCCTGCTATCTTTTCTAAAAGAGGAAGAAGTTCTTTCATGCTCGATATCTTCTTTTCATGTATCAAAATATAGGGATCTTCAAAGATAACTTCCATGGTTTGAGCATTGGTAACAAAATAAGGAGAAATAAAACCCTTATCAAACTGCATTCCCTCAACAACGTCTAAAGTAGTTTCCATGCTCTTGGCTTCTTCAACCGTAATAACTCCATCCTTACCTACCTTATCCATTGCGTCAGCTAACAGGTTTCCTATCGAGGCATCATTGTTAGCCGAAATTGTGCCAACTTGGGCAATATGCGACCTGTCCTTCACTTTTTTACTGGAGCTTCCTATTACTTCAACTACTTCATTTACTGCCCTGTCTATACCTCTTTTCACAGCCATCGGATTTGCACCGGCCACAACTGCTTTTACCCCCTCATTAAAAATTGCTTCGGCAAGGATTGTTGCAGTTGTTGTGCCATCTCCAGCTACATCGCTGGTCTTAGAAGCGACTTCGCATACCATTTTTGCACCCATATTTTCAAATGGTTCTTCAAGCTCTACCTCTTTTGCTACGGACACCCCATCTTTTGTAACAGTTGGCGAACCGAAACTCTTTTCAAGAATCAGATTTCTACCCGTAGGGCCCATTGTCACCCTTACTGCATCCGCTAACTTTTTAATACCCTTTCTCATGTGCCGTCTTGCTTCTTCACTAAATAAAAGCTGTTTTGCAGCCATAGTAAAACCTCCTGAATTTTTTATTCAATTTTCGCCAAGATATCACTTTCCTTAATAATGAGATATTCTTTCCCATTAACTGTTATTTCAGTTCCTGCGTATTTCCCATAGAGAACCTGGTCTCCTTTTTTAACCAAGAGCTCGGATCTCTTACCATTATCCAAAAGCTTTCCTTCACCTATGGATACCACCTTTCCTTTCGTGGGTTTTTCCTTTGCCGTGTCAGGCAACACAATTCCTCCCTTTGTTTTTTCTTCCGCTTCAAGGGGTTCGACAACAACTCTGTCATCTAAAGGCCTAATCGCCATAACTGTTTTCTCCTTCAATAAATAAACTTAATAAATAACATTTAGTCTTGATTATTTTTTACATGCCCATTCCCGGCATACCGCCCATACCACCCATTCCACCCATACCGCCCATTCCACCTGGAGGCATTCCACCTCCGGGAGGCATCATAGCGTCATCTTTCGAGGGAATTTCCGTAATCAAACAATCGCACGTTAAAAGTATTCCAGCAATACTTAAGGCATTTTGCAAAGCACATCTTGTAACTTTTGCAGGATCGATAACCCCGGATTCATAAAGGTTACCGTACTCTTCTTTCTCAGCATCGTAACCAAAAGCATCATCCTTGGATTCCAGAATTTTCCTCACGACCACCGTTCCTTCAAGACCTGCATTTTTAACAATTTGCTTTATGGGAGCACTGAGAGAATTCTTTATTATGTCAACGCCGAATTTCTCGTCACCCTTCAGCTTCAGGTTTTTTAATACCTCAGAAGCTCTCAAAAGCGCTACACCACCACCGGGTAAAACACCTTCTTCAATAGCGGCTCGAGTGGCGTGCAAAGCATCTTCCACACGTGCTTTTTTTTCCTTCATTTCTGTCTCAGTAGATGCACCTATATTGATTTGTGCAACCCCACCTGCCAGCTTTGCCAACCTTTCCTGGAGTTTTTCACGGTCATAATCAGAAGTAGTTTGCCCAATCTCCATCCTAATCTGACTGATGCGGGCCTTAATTGCATCAGATTTGCCACCACCCTGAACTATTGTCGTGTTTTCAGAATCAATATGTATTTTCTTCGCTGTTCCAAGTTCATTTAATTTTATATTCTCCAATTGTATACCCAAATCTTTAAACACAGCCTTACCACCGGTAAGAATTGCTATATCTTCCATCATTGCTTTTCGGCGATCTCCGTACCCGGGAGCCTTAACAGCAGCACACGATACTGTGCCCCGCAGATTATTAACGACCAGTGTAGCCAAGGCCTCACCCTCAATATCTTCGGATATAATCAAAAGTGGCCTCTTAGACTTTGCAATCTGTTCAAGTAATGGAACAATTCCTTTAATGGCAGAAATTTTCTCCTCATGAATCAGAACATAAGCATCCTGGAGATCTACCTTCATATTGTCTTTATCCGTTACAAAACTAGGAGACAAATAGCCACGATCGAACTGCATGCCTTCAACTATACCAACATCGGTAAAAAGACTTTTACCTTCTTCAACTGTTATAACGCCATCTTTACCTACTTTGTCCATGGCGCTGGCTATCATCTTACCTGCTTCGCTATCATTATTAGCAGCGATCGTACCTATATTTGTGATATCCTTTTGATCTTTAACCGGTTTGCTCATCTGCTTGAGCTTCTCAACCACCTTATCAACTGCCACCTTCATTCCACGATTAAGCGCCGCAGGGTTCGCGCCTGCAGAAATACATTTCAACCCATTATTAAAAATAGCCTCAGCTAATATGGTCGCAGTAGTAGTACCGTCGCCTGCAACATCACTCGTCTTTGACGCTACTTCCTTCACCAATTTTGCACCTAGGTTTTCATATGGATCTTTTAACTCCACCTCTTCCGCTACGGTCACACCGTCTTTGGTTATTGTTGGACTGCCCCACCCCTTATCAAGAATCGCATTCCTGCCTCTGGGCCCTAAGGTTGTCTTAACTGCATTCGCCAGTTTAGAGACCCCCTTCTTTATTGCCAACCTTGCATCTTCTTTAAATGCCAACTGTTTTGCTGCCATCAATTTCCTCCTAATAAAATTTTAAGCATTTTCCATGGTGAACAACAAACAAGCAAATACCAAGCCAAACAAAAAACAATAGTTCTTATGCATTTATTCTATATAAGTTTATGCAACAAAAAAAATATTATTTTCACAAATTGCTTATACCGCACAGCAACAAAATGCCAATGTGGCAGTCGTCAATTTGGCAACTTTTAAGAGAGTGTCAATATGACATAGCAGATATCAGAGAGCCAATAAAACAGTCCCCTGTGAATGGACACAACCTGTTCACAGCCACGTCTATTATGTGTTACTCTTCCTAACGTAAACATTATTTGCTATATCCTTATCCAGAGCCAGTTGTGTTTCCCCAAACTGGATAACAATGCTGGGATATTTTTGATGAACGGTTAATTCCAGTCCGGGAATAACCCCGATAGAAGAAAGCCTGTCAAGACTCGCATGCAATCTGGTTGTGATGTAAGCAACCTTGACTTTTTCACCCGCTTTTATTTTAGACAATGGGCTCACAACCGGTTCTAAAGCTCTTTTTGCACCAGAACAGCATTCTCCCGGAGGAATCCTTTTCCCATGTGGGCAAACAACAGGGTGCCCGAGCAACGTGCAAATACTTGCAATGATCTCTTCATTTACGAAGTGTTCAAACTGACAAGCGCCACTTTCCAGAACATCCTCTCCAACATCAAGCACATCATTCATTAACCGTTCAGCAATACGGTGACGTCTTATAATTCGTTGCGCACGACCGCTTCCTTTTTCAGTCAAAACAATCCGTGAACCATTTAGATTAATTATTTTTTTTTCATCCATAATATTGAGAAATTTATCAGCAACAAAGCTCCCGAACTTCTCATTCATGTCGGATCTTTCGACTTTACCGTGATCCTCTTCAGTAATCCAGATATATTCTAACAACTCATCAATCTGTTCCTCGTCAGACATTTAGTAATTTCTCCTCAAAAAATCCATAAATCCTCGAAAACCTATCCATCATACCCGTATCAATTTTTCACATTCAACATAATCACAATTCGGGTTGCCTTGCACTATTTTGTACCTCTCCATCCCGTGTTCAATTACCATAACCTTTAACAAAACTGATCCGATACTTGCATGGTAATGTCTGAAATTTCTTTGTCTTGTAGCTTATCGTATTGTCAGAAGCGACGGTTCTTTCCTCTTTTATACAGAAGACATTACCTAACCCGAACTAAGCTGAGCAATTTATATTTGCTAAAATACCTTAAAACACCCTTAAAAGACGATAGCAATTTTTTATAATACATTTCCATAAAACAAACCCTATCACCCAATAAGTCCTGCCTGACTAAGTCGTTTCAGGCGGGGAGGAAAGCATTATGAACAAAAAGGTATTTAAAAGCAAGTGTAAGATTACCAATATAGGCGTAACAAACGACACATTAACCGGCCCACCAACCCGCCCGTACCGAATGGTATGTTCTTGCTCAGGAAATATTGGAACGCGGAACGAGGCAGTAAATCACAAAAGAAAGTGAGGGAGAAAGTAAGTGTGTATCTGAGGCATAATGGTCATAATTCTCCGCAAGAAGTAGCTAATGAATTGAATGCAACAACAAGGGGATGGATAAATTATTTCTCAATTAAGGGAGTAACTTATCCTAACAAGGTGAAGAGAAACCTACGTTACTATCTCAGAGAGAAATTGACGAGATATTATATGAGGAAAAGTCAACGGAAGAGCAAGCTCTACAATCAAGGAGCATTTAAGGTCTTAGTGAGTAAATACGGTCTAATCGACCCCACAAAATACGCTCTTAGTTGATGTTCTGTGAATGCTTGAGATAAAGACTGTAGGAAAGCTGTGTGCGGGAAAAACGTATGCACGGTTTGACGAGGAGGAGCTGGTAATAGAGTATGATTGTGATAATGTGACACTCACAGACGAAAGGGTGAGAAACAGTAAACACAAACTTCAACCTGTAGCCACTATGCCTGTTCTCTACTCTACTGCCTGCCCTGTGTGACCCGTTGAACCAAACATTCAACTTGAGTGAAACATGTACTCAATTTCACTGGGGGCATACTTTTTACTAGTAACTTTGTGGATAATATCTTTTGTCATGTGTATTGCCAATTGTTACTCTTTTTGTCAATAATAAAGACTTGATAATATGAGAACAAAATAACAAGCCAGCAACCCACAAATTAGATATAGCAACTAAAGACTGCTTGACAATTCATAGACATCCGCTGTTTCCTTCTTTAAAGATTTCGGCATTGACCAAAGGGTTTCATTAATCTTATCTACAAATATCACCTATGAACAACGTTTCTTTACAAACAGAACACACCAAAGCTGGAACATTCTCAAAAATTACATAGCGTCCCTTCCATTCTTGAAAATGTCTAATATGTTTATTATCCATATTATTGTGACATGCTGGACATTCCATAATCATTGCCTCCTTGTTTTCAAATCTTCACACCATTTAGTTAAATTTGGTTCATATACAGTTATCATCACTCCCTGATAATTAGACAGAACATGCAATCTCCCTCCACAGTTACACCATAAGTAAGGTAACTCGGAGCATATTTGTCATCAAAGTATTTTTCGATAATTTCTGCATTTTCGCTTAATATTACTTCCATAACTTCTGAGTTTCTAATATGCCTTAGAGCCATTTGTTCCTGTGCGTGAATTGTGTAACGATGCTTATTACCTTTGATTATTTCTTTTAATCCATTTAATGAAATCAAACCTGTGCACCTTTTCTTAACACGGCATTTTCTCTATTACCTACATTCACATCATCTCAAATTTCCAGATTTGTTACAATAAGAAATTTAATAGAATTACGAGATTTTAAGCTAAATTAGTAGTCACTAACATTGTTGTTTTTGATCTAAATTTGTTTGATTTTTATAATTTTGTATGATATGTTCAGATTTTATATCTCTTTTTGGTAAAAATAGTTAAATGTAGTCACTAGTACATTTCTGCAAAATCTTTGTAATGACTTTACATACAAAAGATTTCAACATGCAGAACTCAATTCAAGGGGTGCACATCCGTTATAAGCCGCTATTCCTAATTCCTTCCTCTTTTCAGTATTTGTAAAAAGATAGTAAACTTATTCCTTAAATCATCACTAAAATGCGCAAACCGATTTTTCGAGTAATTGGATGTTTGATAATTTCCCAATTAGTGTTAATGGGATGCCAAACTCCCATCTCCCAAATTAACAAATCCAGCCATGATGATCCAACACGCAAAGAACACATCCTTCAAATGGATACCTTTTGGCGCATCGATGTAGTGGATGGAAAACGAATGGACCTATCCGGACTGGTCATTGTGAATGACGAGAGATTCCTCACCATTGATGACAAGCAGTTCAATCTATACGAACTCCGTCTTCAAAAGGGTTCATCCCGGGCATACATTGTCGCTTCGGATTTGATTAGCATTGAAGACCTGAAAGAATTGCGAGAAACGAAAGTAGGCCAATTGGACTGCGAAGGATTAGCAGTTGATGCGGACGGAAACATTTATATTTGCGAGGAGAAACACCGTTGGATATTAAAAATAAATTCAAATGGGAAGTTCTTAAATCGTTTGGAGATCGACTGGTCGCCGGTAGAGCAATACTTCAATGCCATCGATAAAAATGCATCCTTTGAAGGAATCGCAGTGAGCCCAAAAAATCTTTACGTGATCAACGAGCGCGATAAAGCGCTAATTATCGTTGTGGATCTAAATTCTCTGAAAGTAATCGATCATTTTAAGGTTTACTCAAAGATGCACCCAAGCCTGTTTGTACATTACTCCGGGTTGTCATGGTTTGATGGAAAGCTCTATATTCTTCTTCGACACAGTCAGGTAATCCTCGAAATCGACCCAGAATCTCACAACGTGATTGCCGAATACAGTTTCAGAAACACTGCACGACAGTCTGAATTCAATTACAGAACCAGATTCGGGACCGGTTGCATGGAAGGCCTTCATGTCTCAGACGACTTTTTCTGGGTGTTGACAGACAACAATGGGAGTGCCCTGAAAAATAACAAAGATGAAAAACGCCCCACACTGATTCGATTTAAACGGCCGGAATACTCCAACCCGATTGCAACCTTGAGCGGACATAAAGATTAATCACTGGTAGGGAAATAATTGGAAGATAATGATACTCCATTGGCTAAAGCCCAGGGCAGCTCTATGTTCGGCATAATCTAGCCATCTTAATCTTGTTGATCTCTTGTTGTATATTTCTTCACGACTTCCTCATCAACCTTGCCAATACTCTCGGTAAAATAGCCATCCGCACAAAAACTCTTCTAAATCTGGAAAAGCCTTCTTAATAAACCAAACTAAACTTTTGATACTATAAAGAACATAAACTCGTAATCTCAAATAATAGATCCTAAACTCGTAAGCAAATTTAAAATTATCATGTTATGAGTTCCAGTTCATCAATCCGTGAATGAACTGGAGTCAACTTCCTGATGGTAATATAGACTATCGATTGACCTTTTTCTGCTTGCTTATTACCGAGATCAGTGCTCCATTCATTGAACTCTTTATCCCCCTCTAGAAGCATTATTTTATGGGCATTGTTGGAAATCCTTGCGACAAACATCTGCTACTGTCTATTTCTCCTTCTTTTCTCTTGTCATACTGACCCTCTTTCTACTTTTGCAAGTGCTGTATCTCTATAAGATACAGCTCAACACCTTTGTTATTCTACTGATTACTAACTTCAGGAGGTACTACAAATCTTAACAATTTATGAGTTCCAAAAACTTAACTAAGAGTATAAACAAAACAATTTATTATTCAGGCTAACTATTTCTCAATTTGCTATCATATGTAGTTAAGGAAGGGATTGATTCCTTATTAAGAATCCTGATAAGCATAACTATTTATAAGTTATATTATACTTCTAATTATATGTTTATGAATTTCAGTTATAAGATTTTCAATATTTGGCATTTCGGATTCTATCATTCCAGAAAGAATGTGTTTATGATGAGGAAATGTGCTAATGCTTGGATAATGAGGAGCATTATCATACCGAAATATCAAGTTGTTTTTAGAATCCATATAATGGTATCTGTAGTTAATAATTAGTTTGCTTTCTTCGAAACAAACATGCTGAAAAAGATTCAAAAGAGAATTATCTATAAATCTAACCTTGGCTTTAATATAGGCAGAATTAGGACTTGTATACACCTTTTGGATATCAGAGTAAAATACTAAAGAGTCATCTTTTATTACTCTATCTATTTCATCCAAATGTTTCTCTATCATTTTATCAGATCTTTTAAGCACTCCTTAGTTATTCTCCATTCCTTAATCCCATCAATTAAGGCTTTCCACTCGAAAAAGTCTTCTTCATCACCCATTTTTCCTTCCTGAAATAGTTTATAAAAATCATCTGAAGATAACTTGTATTTATCTTCAAAAAACCTACATTTATTTCTTAATTCATGGTCAGCTAAATCACATATTTTCTCTTCTCTTTCAATCGAAGAAACTAAGTTTCCCTTTGTAGCCATAATACGATCTCCTATTTTGAAAACTCACAATTATTTATTTACGGATGAATATGGGATTATATAAAGAAAAATGCCCTTATTCCCCTTTATCATATTCACTGTAGTACACCACCGATATTCGACTGGTTCCCCATTTAGGTTTATGAACAATAATACCAGAAACTTGATATACATTTTAGAAAAAAAATCTGTCCCTTTTTTTTCGTAATTAGAGAACTATCTTTAAACCTCTACACTTTAATATATCATCTTTACGCGAGTTAGTTATTTCTAGCGCCCCGTAAGGAGGAACGACTGTGCTGGGAACGAACACTTTTTATGCAGTCCTCTATTGAGGTCTTTCCATTAAAAACTGTAGTAATTATGGAGACTTTCATTATATTTGAGTCGAGAGTCTGAGGGTTGAGAGTCTAAATACTTGAATCAAGGGGCAGACGGTTTGCGTAGATATTTCATTATCTTCTAAATAACTCCTGACTCTATTTCTGTATATCTTTTACCCCATGTTGTTTTAAGATATTTTTCTCTTCTCATTGCATCTTTACGATTTAAACACCATTCCTAATATACAAGTATTAGAGGCCTTCTTCCTTTCGTGGCCTTGGACATTCCTGAATTGCGCTCTTGCAATCTTTTCTCAATATTCCAAGTAAGCCCAGTATAAAATTATTATCTTTCTGACTTTTCAACACATAAACGTAATACATCAGCATTACTTAACAGGGGACATAGAAGACACTGCTGCTCTCCTTATCTGATCTTTAAGTCCATAATCCTTATCAAAACCTTTCGATTGAATTGTTACATTATAAATCGCCTTGACTAATTCTCTTGCTTTCTGCCATCCAACAATATCCTCAAATCTCTTTATCTTCATAGATTCTTCCTCTCCCGACTCATTGTGACTCACAACTCTCCCACTCTTGACTCCCGACTCAAAAAGTAATCCCCCATCACCAACACATCTATTTTTTCTCCGTTCCTTTGTGGCTCCGTGTGAAATTATTTTCTTTTTTGTCAATTAAATAGGCATGGTGTCCACCCGATTTATTAGGGTAAAAGTAATCCGCCAGGAATACCGTAAGACAGTTACCACAATAGTCAGGCTGGATAGTGGTTTTTTTGATGAGAAGATTTTACAAGAATGTGACAAACTGGGAATCTATAAAGCGTTCAGCTAATGAAAGTCTTTTTGCACCGCCCAAGAAGAAAATATTAATCTTCTTTTTTATGTCGTGATTTTTTGTCATATGATGCTATACGGAATATTAGAATTCTCTTACCGGCAAATCTTTGAACACTCTTTTTGGCAAGTTACTGTCAGGAAATAAGATGACCCAAAAAGTGAGAAACACAATTTTCAAGTCAATGGTGAATGACATATTATTTTGATACCATATCTCTAATGCGCCTTTATATGGCATTACCAGCCTTTCATAACATTCAAGGGGCGGTAAATGAGAGTCTGTCACTAATTTCTCTTCGTCCCTGAACAGGATAGACCCGATTCCGGTTAATCCAGGTTTTATATTGTAAACAGATTCTTTAAGTATCCTGTTATATCTATTAAATCCTGCTTCCATTAACGGTCTGGGACCAATTAATGTCATAACACCCTGTAAAACGTTAATAAGTTGCGGTAATTCGTTAATTTTTGTCTTTCTGAGGTATTTCCCTACAAATGTTACCCTTGAATCATTTCGCAAAGTTACATCACCCGTTCCCATATTGGGGCTATCTTTCAGCATGGTGGCGAATTTCCAGATTTTGAAAATTTGATTTTTATACCCTACTCGAGGTTGTTTATAAAACACATACCCTTCACCCGTTACCCGGAGTAAAAGCATAAGCGGAACCAATAATGGTAAGAGTATTATTAAGGCAAATAATGAAACAACTACATCAACAACTCTTCTCAATAAGAGATACATTTTCATTTTATACTCATCTCATAATGGTTTTCTGGCCTGTCTGTGCGTAAGGAACGCACGCAGACAGGTAAAATCCGAGATAAAACGGAGCGAGTAAAGTCCTCGGCGCTTTTTGTCCGGGGATACCTTCACCAAGATTTGGTTTCCAGTAAAACCGAAACCAAATCGGTTTTAGTATAAGGCATTCTTAATCTCCACTACCACTCTTTCTAATTCATCATCCGTAATGCTCGTGGAGCATGGAATTGCCAGACAGGTTTTAAGGAGTTCTTCGCAGGCATCAGAACCGGTTACAACATACAGACAATCTTTATACATTGGCAATTTATTCATTGGCATCCAGAAAGGACGAGAAATGATTTTATTATCATTTAAATGTTTTAATAATTCGGTTTGATGGCTGGTCTTTATTGTAAAAAGCCAATTATTGTGATCAACATCATCTAATACCGTTTGAAATCCAATGTCTCCGACTCCACTGAGATGCTCTTTATAGAAAGCGCCAATTTCTTTTTTCCGTCTGACAAAAGAGTCTAAGACTTCCATTTGAGCCACTCCTATTGCAGCAAGAACGTTAACCATCCGGTAATTATATCCAATTTCATCATGATAATAACTCATTGGATCAACCTTGGCCGTTGTCGTAATATGCTTTGCCTTTTTTGCCAACAACTCATCATCCGACACGATAACACCCCCACCACCGGTGGAGATTATTTTATTTCCATTAAAGCTGAAACAACCCATTAGACCAAATGTCCCGGAATGTTTACTTTTATACGTAGTGCCAAGAGCCTCAGCAGCATCTTCGATTATTAATAAATTATGTTGATCAGCAATTCTTATCAACCTATCCATGTCAGTCATGTTACCTTGTACATGCACCGGCATTATGACTCTTATGCACCTGCCATCATCCTTAAGAATACAATCTCCTTTTAGATTCCCATACGTTTCCTTCGTCAGAAACTCTTCTAACAGATCCAAATTCATTTGCCAGTTATTCAAATCAACATCGATCAAAATAGGGTCTGCGCCGGTATATTTAACAGAATTCGCCGTAGCAACAAAGGTGATATTTGGAATAATTACATAATCATTCCGTTTTACTCCTGACAGTTGTAAGGAAATATGAAGCGCACAAGTTCCATTAACCGTTGCAACACCAAATTTTGCGCCAACATAATCAGCTACCATTTCTTCAAATTTGCCGACAAAGCCTCCGGCCGATGATATCCATCCAGTATCAAGGCAATCTTTCACATATTCCCATTCATTTCCCGAAATATTAGGGACTGACAGCGGAATTAACTTATTATTCATGCTTTCCTGTCAAAAAATGATTCTTCGTGTTGAAGTCCTGACTGAACAAACTTTATACAATTCAAGTATATTAAATATCAGCGTTTTCCAGTTAGGTTTTTGCGTGTTTTATTTATTGTCCCAAAGTTGTCATTCCCGCATGTTTTAAGCGGGAATCTAGGATGAACAATCCTCTGGATACCCGATAAGCTTGTCATCGAGTGATTATATCGAGGAAGCGTTCGGGTATGACAAAAACGTATACGCAAAAACCTAACCGGACACTAATTATTAAATATGAGAAAAGTATTGATTTTACTAATTTCATAAGGCATTGTTGCAGTTAATCAATTACCCTCCCCGGATTACCGACTACTGTTTTACAATCCAGTATTCGTGTTCAACAATAACTCCTGAGTTTATAATTGCACAGCGTTGGATTGTAGCCAACGAGTTGACTATAGCATTGGCACCTAGCATAACTCCACCATGTAGAATTTACTTCTCAGATATTGAACAAGCCACCGGTGGTAATAGAGCGTAGCAGAATATTCGTTCGGTGTAGCATCATACTAGACGATACTTTCGGTTTTCAGCTCAAACACATGGCCGCCAATCTTAATAGTTGGCTGGAAAACATCATAGCTAGTTGCTCTCACACGCCTTTCTATTTCTTCTGAGGTCATAGTTGGTTTGATCTCACACAATTCGTGGAACTCTTTTCTAGAAAATGGCTTTCGAGTCCATTTTTCTTTCGACGATGGTAAGGGTTCGTTTCTCAGTATGTGTCCTACGATTTCATAGAAAAGGACTAATTGATAGTCATAGGTTCGGATAAGAAGTGAGTTGACATCATCATTTGGAAAAACCGAGAATCGTTTAACAGCAACAATGGTGCCCGTATCAACCTTGGTAGCAATATGATGACATGTAACCCCATATTCCTCTGAACACTCGTACAAAGCAAAATTATTGCAACCGATACCTGGATACTCTGGTGAAGCAGGGTGAATATTTATTGCCGCAACTTTGGCTCTTTTAATTAGGTACTCCGGGACGATCCACCTTGAGAGATACGAAATTATATAATCACCGTCCCAACATCCTATGTCTTTGGGTAACGGATCACCCCACACACCAAGATACGCTGAAACATCAGAAAAATTATTCTTAATGAATTTAAGGGCTTTTGAGCAATGTTCGTCCTTTTTCTTACCGAGAAACAAAATTGAGCAGTTCATTTTGTTTGTCATGAGTTATCCTTTTTATAAGAGTTAGCCAGGCACTGGAGTGACAGGAATTTAACATATTTACAACATTATTATTCTTTAAAAAATTATATACATCCTCTCTTATAAGCCTGTTGCACAAACCCAAAACCAGCCGTTTTTCATGCTTCATATAGCAGGGAGTGCCAGTAGCACACACATCATATTGATCACATTTTGGTTTGTGCAACAGGCTATTATATGATAATTTCCAATGTCGATAAAGTAATCACTGGTCTGTAAAATTTGATTTGATAATCCGTCTCTTTCTGATCCCAGGTATTTTAAATTATACGGGTTTTCTTGTTTTTCCGTTTTATCAAAATATCCTGTTACCTTTAAACCCATTGATTTAAAAATATCGCATACTACATACGCATGACCTGAGTAACCGATGAGAAAAATGTCTTTCATTTAAGTGGATCGAATTAGTGTTTTCTGGCGTGGACGGGTGCAACGTTGCATAAGAACTACTTTTTTTCCTCTCGCCAAGACGCCAGGAACGCAAAGAGTAATGACTTCTCTCTTTTAATTTACTTTTATGTTTTTCTTCGCGCTCTTAGCGGCTCTGCGTGAGACTATTCTTTTTCACTGAATCGAATCACATTTTCTGATCTAAATTCTTTCCTGTTTCAATGTGCTGTAAAGACAGCACGACCTTACAGAACTCATCAACAATATGATCTTTATTTATATTCTTTTTGGTTTTTAAGCTTTTTGCAAATGAGATAAAGTTTAATAGGCAATCTTTATCCATTTCTGCTTGTAATGACTTAATTATCCCCACATTTTGAAAACGATCAAAATTAATTATGTCACTTGTAGTATAGAATTCTTCAAAATCCTTTTCACCCGAGGTATCTGTTTTAAAGAAATAACAAGGCCACTGTTTATTCTTAATAAGCTCAGGTGCTTTCCTTTTTGCTTCCCCTTCTGATTCACACTCAAAGGGATCGAAACCATTTTGTTTTAAAAAATTTCTCGCAATATCTGCAAAAGTTTCTTCATTTAAGCCCTGCTCTAACTTTGGAAAAAAGATATCACCATTATCGCCTAATATACAGGACAAAAGACATAATTGAGATGCTTCCTTGTGGGAAATAAAATATCTTTTTACATCATAAGGGGCAGATATTGCCTGTTGTTTTTTTAAACGATTAATAAAGCCAAATGGAAGGCTTCCATCTGAAAATGCAACATTTGCGAATCTGGCAGTTGAATAACGGTGCAGTGTCGAATGATATCGCAACACCTCTTCCATAACCATTTTACTTGCTCCCATTAAATTTGCAGGATTAGCGGCTTTATCAGAGGAGACGGAAAAGAAATTTCTGATTTTATACGGTAGATTTTCTAAAAAATCGTGCAGGAATAAAACATTAGTATCGAGCATCCGAATCAGACAATAAATATCTTTCTCCGAGCGAACATGTTTAATGGCACAAAAGTTAAGAACATAATCAAAGGAGAGAGACTCTTCGAAGTATCTCATAAATTCCTGACTTCCAAATCCAATAGGGAGCGTTGAAAAATCCTCCGGAACACGTAAACCAGCACATGAACGAATGTCTCTAACAACCTCAACCAGGTTATTCTCGCTTAGATCGATCAGGGCCAATCCTTTTGGATTGAACTCAAGTATCGTCTTCACAACAGCTGAGCCAATTGAACCCGCAGCGCCAATAATTGCAACTCTGGCGTTCTTCAGGTTATCATTAATTGCCTTGTAATTGTTGGCGATATCTTCTTCAAATAAAGAAGCGGCTCTGCCAGTCACCATTTCTTCGTAATCAAATAAATTCATGCATCTAACTTTTTAAGGTTGCCACAGTGCACAGGGACGAAACAGGAAAAATAATATAGAAACAGATACTTAGCCACAGAGGATAGTAGAGTAGAGAACAGGCGTAGTAGCTACAGGCTGTAGTTTGTGTTCACTGTTTCTCACCCTTTCGTCTGTGAGTGCCACAATATTACAACCATACCATATTACCAACTCCCCCTCGTCAAACCGTGCATGCGGTTTTCCCGCACACGGCTTTCCGACAGTCTTCATCTCAAGTATTCACAGGTAGTCAAATAAGCGCGTATTTTGAGGGGTCGATTAGTCCGTATCTACTTACTAAGACCTTACATGCTCCTTGATTATAGAGCTTGCACTTGCGTTGACTTTTCCTCTTATAATATCTCGCCAATTTCTCTCTGAGATAATACCGGAGGTTTCTCTTCGCCTTGCCTGGATACGTTACTCCTTTTATTGAGAAATAATTAATCCAGCCTCTTATTATTGTATTCAAATCATTAGCTACATCTTGCGGAGGTTTATGCCCATTGTGCCACAGATACTCTCTTATCTTTTCCCTAACTTTCTTTTGAGATTTACAGCTTGGCTCAACGTTCCAATACTTCCTAAGCTTTCTACCAAGCACATCATCGTCAAACCTGAAAGTATGGCCAAGAAAGTCAAAGCTCTCATCAAAGGCATTTACTATATTACTCTTATCCTCGTTAAGCTTTAGCTTCATCCTCTTTAGCAGTTTATTAAGGTCGTCAAGTGCTCTCTGCGGAATTCGTTTTGCCATCAATACCCAATCATCGCAATAACGAATGATCTTGATTCCACTTTGATAGAATGCACCACCCTCTCTGTTCACTGCTTTATCGAGCAAATGAAGATAAATGTTTGCTAATAATGGTGAAATTACTCCCCCCTGCGGTGTTCCGAGCTTGTTTTTCTTCCCACCTGTAAGTCTGCCGTTCTCCATCACTGGCGCTTTTAACCACATTTTTATAAGGTGCAGTACATTTTTGTCGCTTATCCTCTTGCCTACCAGCGTTAACAGTTCCTTATGTGGAATCGTGTCGAAGTAGGCGCTCAGGTCAGCATCAAAAATATCACACTTTCCTAGCCTCAGATTCTTCTTGATTTCCGTTACAGCACCTTTGGCTGAACGTTTCGGTCGAAAACCATAAGAGCTGTCTTCAAAATCCGCCTCAAAGATCGGTTCTATTACAAGCTTTACCGCCATCTGTAGTATCCTGTCTTTTATCACAGGAATTCCCAATGGACGAGTTTTGCTGTTGGCTTTAGCTATATACACTCTTAGTACCGGCTGTGGTTTATAGGTTCTGTTTTCAAGTTCCTCTACTATTTCAGCAAGGAACTTGTCTACTCCATATATTTCCACATCCTCAAATGTCTTCCCATCTACTCCGGCGCTTCCTCTATTGGCTTTACAGCGCTTGTAGGATTCTCTTAGAAAATGAGGCAGTCTCACCTTGTCATACAATACATAAAAACGAAATGTTTCCTCCTGTTTGGCTTTTTGATATAGTTTACGCTGAAAATCTCGGACTTTTTCCTTATCGCTCATTTGCGATTTAGGTCTTGTTTGTAGGTCGCCCAATACAATATCCTCTTTTCTTTGTAAACACTAACTGAAGTAATGCCCCTTCGCTCCTGTGAAGTTATAGTGTCTTCACTATCATCACTACTATGAGCATCTCCGACTTCTCATTATCCCACAATACTTTTCGGCTAGCCTTATAGTATTCCGTTACGGTCATCAGCCTGAATAATGAGACCTCCCATGTTCATACATATACCGTTTACAAGCATACCATCACTCATAACTCCGACGATCCCACATACCTTTGTACCGTTTTATTTCGTATGCAGTTACAGGTTTCGCCATCTCCGGGAGGCTCACCAATCGCATTGGTGTAACGAAGCCAGCGTGTTCGCTTTCGCTACGGTCTGCCTGTTTGCTTACAGGGAACTTGGATGCACTCATCGCTGATTACACCCTCCCACGAAACTTACCGTTTCTTTGGCTACCGTCCGAACGGTCAATTGACGGGTTGGAATTTCACCAACTGACATATGTACGCCTCATGGCGTACCAGAGAGCACAGAGAAATAAAACATAGTAACAAAAACTTAGCCACCGATTACAATAAACCAACCATGTGTTACGTCTTACGCCCTATGGCTTACGTCTTACGTCTTACGTCTTAAGACATACAACTTACCACTTACCACTTAGGACCTACCACTTATAACTTATATGACTTACGGCCTACGGCTTATAAAAGCAATTCTCTGTGTACTTTGTGGCAACGAAATAGTCCGCCGAAGGCGCTACTTTAAAGCATTTCTTCAGTATTAATGGACGTTACAAACCTGCCTCCATGGATAGTTACTTCTATTGGAACATCAAGAATCAGATAGATCTCCGGAAAGTTCTTTTTTATGCCCGTCCACTGACCGAAAGATAAGTAAGTGGGCATATCCGGTGAGAGATAAGCCACATGATCATAATGGTCCGTATAGAGAAAAAAGAAATCTCCCTCTTCAACCTTTGGGTTTTCATAGGGGCATGCTTTCATATATCGAACAGGACCGTTAGCGTGACAGAGCCCAATTACAATCAGTAATGCTAAACAGAAGACAACAAGAGCAATCTTTACATCATTAACAAAATGAGACATTTTAAAGAAGTTTATAAAATTTGATTTAACCAAATATGCTATGTACCAAAAAGACTTCATTAAATTTATTGTATAGGTAATTTCCATTCTAATCCGTGACAACACATAGGTTATGCAAAAATAGTTTCTTTTTTTGCCACAGAGGATACAGAGATCTCAGAGAATTGCTTTTATATTGAAGTTTTCAGGCTTTGAAAAGGTCTTCAAATTATAACCATTTTTGGAATTTCTGAGACGTAAGTGTTCAGGATAAAATAACAAGTTGTTTCTTCCCGAAGCCTAACTCTTTTTCTCTGTGCTCTCTGTGTACTCTGTGGCTAAGAAATAGTCCGCTGAACGGGAAGGCGGTAATTTATTGACCAACTAAATCTGTAAGAAACTCCTCAAGTTTCAAATATTCTTTGTTTCTATCAAATCTTTCTTCTACTAACTTTCTGGCATTTTTCCCCATCTGTTTGCTTCTTTCCTTATCATTGATAATTATTCTAATTGCATTGACTAAGCTATGGACATCTCCTGCCTTATACTGAAGCCCCGCCTGTTTTTCATCCAACAACCCTTGAAGTTCTCCCGGGATTGAGTTGATTACAGGGAGTGAAGCAGCAAAATAGTCAAAGACCTTATTAGGAAATGTTTGAGGTGCATCGGGCGCATAAGCATTGAGGCCAACTGTACTGAGACCAAGCACATGTACCATGTCTGAATAACCGAGCATTCCCGTAAATGCTATGTTGTGTATGCCTTCCTCTACAGCTTTCTTTTTAAGCCGAGGATATTCAGGGCCATCTCCAGCTATGATGAACTTCACATTAGAGTTCTTCATAAAACAAACGGCGGCATCTAAAATCGTATCTAAATCATAAGTTCTACCGAAAGTCCCGATATACGTAATCCAAACATCTTCTATCTCTTTTTTATGAAGAAAATTGTTAGGTGTTATTTTCTGGCTATCAAAAAAACATAAATCTATACCGAGATGCAAGACCTTACCTGGCTTTGAATTCCTGGAAGCGCTGAGACCTCTCTCAAAATAGTCTTTAGATACGGCCATCAGCGCATCTGCATTTCTATAAATAGAATCTACCTTTTGAAAAAGTCGCCATAAAACAATCTTGCCTATAGGTTTCAAATACCCTGGCAAAATAAAGAGGTATAAATCGGGCCATAAATCCTGAATGTCTATTACGATCTTTGAGTTAAACTTTTCTCCAACCCTTAATGCTGCATCAGCAGATTCCAATGGCGGAATACTGGCAAGGATAATATCTGGTCTTTCCTTTGCTTTCAGAGCCTCAGCTTCAAATCGTCTACCATAGAGGTAATGATTATACAATCTGGCAAAGCCTATATTCTTTTTATAAGCTGGTGTTGGTATCTGTTTTATCGTTAAATTTGCATTAATTTTCTCTGTCTTGGCTTTGGAAGATCTGTATTGTTTACTCATATGAAAGAAATTGGATGTCCACCAGGTAACCTTGTGTCCTTTTTCAGACAACATGTTGGCTATAAATGCGTATCGCCCGGGGCGAAAGGATTCACCTGGCAAAGGATCAAAAGGGTTAACAATCCAGATGCGCATAAAAAAGGCTCCGATTAAATGTGCTATACTAAAACCGATTTGGTTTTCTGGCCTGCCTGTGCGTAAGGAACGCACGTAGACAGGTAAAATCCGAGATAAAATTGAGCGAATAAAGTCCTCGGCGTTTTTTGTCCGGGGATAACTGCAACCAGGCTTCAGTTTTTGAAAAAACTAAAACCAAATCGGTTTTAGTATGCCATAAGCCCGTATTGTGTTATTACAATAAGGCGATAGACTTCAAGATGGCATTTCCACCATTTTTTCAAATTCTTTTAAACTCGAACTGCTTGAAAAATGATATGACCACTAAATAAAAGCTTTATACATTCAAGAGTTTTTGGATCAATATTTTTAATTCTTCCCAATAACTTAATTATACGATTCAAAGGAGAACCTCGAGATGACCATATTATTTTATTCAATATGTTCGACAAACATTCTGGCAATAAATATGGAAACATACGAGAGCAGATAAGAGAAAAGCAATCAATTCCTGAGCAAATCCTTTCCAATCTAAAACCTGCCTCTTCCATCATTCTTTCAAGACCATACGGCGTTATACTTCGGAGCGAATTACTATGGTAAGGTTCTAAGTGTGATGTACTGCCAATAAACTTTCCGCCGATTTTACAGACTCTTGCTAATTCCTCAAAAACAGTTTGCAAATTTTGAACATGTTCTAAAACCTGGCAACTGAATAGCACATCAAAACTTTGATTATTGAAAGGCAGTCTATCACCATCATATACTACTCTATTGCCATAAGCTTGTTTGGTTCTATTAACTTCGGGAGAATGTAGTAAATCAACACCAAACCATTTGTGATTGCATTTATTTATGGTTTTTAAATATCGGCCGTCGCCGCAGCCAAAATCAAGAACTTTTTGAGCTTCTTGTTTTTTCAATTCTTCAAATGTCCAATTTAGTGCACTAGTTTGAATATTGTCTTTACCAACATACACTAAATGATAATACTTTTTTACTATGTCGACATCACTAATACGCATATTGTCAATACTCCCAATCTACTTTTCTCACTCTTCACTGCTGCTATACTCATCTCATAATGGTATACTGGCCTGCCTGTGCGTCGCACCTGTCTGCGTGCATCGCACAGACAGGCATAGACAGGTAAAATCCGAGATAAAATTGAGCGAGTAAGGTCCTCGGCGATTTTTGTCCGTGGAAAGTCCTCGGCAAGCTTTTGTCCAGGGATACCTTCACCAGGATTTAGTTTTCAGCCCGCCCAGCCTGTCAGCCGTTCGGACGGGTAAAACCGAAAACCAAATCGGTTTTAGTATACTTTATATCATTTCACTCTGGAATCGGTTTAGTAAGATTTGAAATTTTTTCCAGGTGATGCATGATTGTGCTTCTGAATTGGTAAAAATCTTTACTCTCTCTAACAAAGGAATGTGCATTGTCTACAACACCTGCGATTTTTAAGAGGCTCATGGCCTCATTAATGGCAATTTCCAGATCTATGGTATCATTACTTTTTTCCGTCCTTTCATTAAGCGCCTTTATCTTTTCATTCAGCATATAGAGATACTCATAGTCTTCAATCCCATCTCGCAAACATTCCAGCCTTACAGAGCTTAATGGCATACCATCAGGCCCTGGATAAATAAGCAAGCCTCCGCCTGCGTGCCTCCCAGATGAATAAACTGACCATAACTCAACGGGCCACCTGGTCTTTTTGTAAACGTTATTCAATCCCTTCTTTTTGAATTGTTCGCTTCTTATTATATGCCACCATGCATTGGCAGACCAATACATAAAACCACTTGCTCCATATTTCCAACCAACCCATGGAATGATACGCTGAGATAGACAGGGATAATCAAGGTACATCTGAGGATAAGGAGAGAATGGATTCGCTCCTGCATACATCCAGATGATATCACCGTCTTTTTCGCGTTTAAGCCAATCATTGTAGTTTATCTCCAGAAACTGAATCTGTGGAATCCAGATGTCGACAAGCCCTGCCAGTTCTGGATGCACTTCTTTTATATCTGTTGCTAATTTGAGTTCTGGAAATTCCTTTTTAAAGAATCTGTGAGCATCTACCATATTTGTCAATATTTCTTTATACTTTTGCGGTTCATTCCAATGCAACTCATCAAATCCAAATAAAAAAGCTTTGTCCATTACTCCTTTCTTTTTTATTTTCTTGATGATAGGCTTCAACTCCGCAAGGGACAACTTCTTGTCTTTCTCTTTAAAATCTTTATCGTTGCCCCAACGCTCTTTATACCCTGCTAAATGGAAAAAGTTGAATTTCTTGTCCCATAGAGGAATAAGTTCCTTAATTTCCTCAAAATTTCTAATACCCCATATGGATAACGTATTGGCCCTCTTATCTGCCATAAATACCCGAAACTCTTTTACATAATCTGGTGACTTCCTGCCGTATATCTCATGGGTGGCATCTGGTTGAAGCGGTACAGTAAACTCAAAGTGACTCTTTTCTGGAAGCGCGAAATCAAACACCTTTACTATTAATCTCACAGGGTAATCGTGGGAATTTGAAGTGCTAATTATAATATCACCTTCATATATACCGGCTCTGACATCCTCAGGTATATATACATCCACCCAGATGGGTTGGAGTTGCCCCTTCTCTACACTGAAAGAGTTTAGTTTTAAGAGTATATCAGGAATCCACCCCTTGTACAAACTGGGGTGCAGCGAACCATCGCAATATACATAACCCAGTGGATATGCTTTAACATTATGTCTACTTAACTTGAAATCCTCACCTCTAAGCTTCAGATTCTTTATGTGAACTTTAACCTTTTTAAGGTCTTTCTTAATAGGAATCAGGACTATCTGGATAGCTTCATGTTCGTTTTTTCCTAACTCTAATTGAGCGATATTAGTAACATTTCCTTCAAGCGGCCTATCCAGCATGACCTTTTCCAGAGAGCTCACCACGCCTATCCCGTATTCCGGATCATCGATATAGAGTTTCTCTCGAGCAAACTTAAGGCTCTCTTCTTGAAATTGTTCCCAGGACTTATGGTACTCCACTTCCTTTAGACACACACTATCAATCCATGCCCTCATTCCTTTACGATTGATCAAGGTTATTTTAATATTGGTAGTACTCAGATCACCTGAATTATAGACCTCCTTTACTTCATGCCAGAAAGGATACGTTATATCGTAACTTACTTTGTCGAATACCGTATGTTTCAAATCCTGCATACTATTGGCTTTTGCCACAAAACTAAAAATATAATCTGTATGGGGTTTAACGGAAACTGATTGTATTATGTTAACTTCGTCACCCAGATTAAAATTCTCCATCATTAAACTCTGTTTACCCTCATAGCCATCCTCTGTATTAGTATACTTGCCATTTTTTCCCACGCTGAAGCGCCATACAGTTGGATTTCCATTACGATCACACTGTTCAAAACCGGAGTTCTGTAAAAGGTTATCGCTGTAAGCCGCTTTGCTTGAGCAATCAAACAAAATTAAAAAAAACATACTGATCACTACTATTAAACTACTATTACCATTCATAATGTACTCTTTTCTAGATTCCATGATAAATCATACCTTTATTCAACGCTGGAAATAAGCCGTTCCAGCTTTTTTGCTGTTGTACTCCATGCATAATTGTCCTCCCACGTATTTCCGACACTTGTTTCTGATATCTTCAATCTGTCGGAGTGATCCAGAAAATATCGTATCTTCTCTGCCATCGCTGATATGCCTGAATCTTTAAAAAGAAGATTTTTGGACAACCCCTTTAAAATTTCAGCTGATCCGCCTTCAGGACAGCTTATCACAGGCAGCCCGCAGGACAAAGCCTCAAGGGCAACCAAACCGAATGGTTCTTGCCGCCATGTTGAGATATACAAATCAGCCATTTGATAATAAGATTTCATGTTTTCATGAGGAATATTCCCTAACAATCTTATCCATTTATTTAATCCCTTTTTTTGTATTCTCTGTTCTAAATCACTTTTTAGAGGACCCTCACCTGCATGGAAAAGGATTACATTTTTTCTTCCAGTATTTACTAACATTTCTATCGCATCTATTAAGTTTTCCAACCCCATTCCACCATATATCCGTTTTGCAGTAAATAGCACTAATACCTCTTTGGATATTTTAAATTCTTCTCTTAGTCGGGTTATTTCATCGTCGTTTGCAGGAAATTGAAATGTATTTACGTCAACACCGCCTGGTATTACCTCAATTCTATCTTCTTTTTCGCTATGAATGTATACTACCTGGTCCTGCATATATTTACTTAAAGTTACAATTTTTTGGCTTTTTTTCAATGCAAAGCGTTCCACTTGATTCATTATAAAAATTATCAGTCTGTCAAAAAGGTTGATGGAAGAATTTTTTAGATTCTTTGATGCCAGATATTCACCAACTGTTGAAGAATGAAGGATATATATCTTCTTGACATTTCTACTCATTGAACATGACAAAACACCCAGGGCAGGAAATGGATGATTAAAGATAATGACATCAAAAGAAATAGCTTTATTCAGCTTAAGAAATAGCTTCCGTGCCCCCCAGATACTATAAAGGGGAAATAGTTTATGAAGAAAAGATCCTATACAGGGCGCTGAGTATCTATGCACATTGATAGTATCGATAAGTTCATAAAATTTATCCGATTTCTTTGCCTTTCGAGTAACCGTATGAATGTTATGACCATGATCGGCTAAATGCTTCCCTAAGTGATGTATTACAAGCCCAGATCCTCCTACAAAATCTGGGAAACGACCTTCAGCTACTATTAAGATATTCACTATATTTCCTTATTTAATTTCTCATTTTCTCTGTATAACAATCTATATTTACATTCAAATTCGATGAAACCATTGAAGATACTACTCATGCTAATTATTTTTTGGAATAAAATTTTTGTCAGCTAAAACCTTAAAAAACTGTTCTCCCAGGTTTTGGTCAAAGTTTGCTTTTTTATTTATCAATGCTTTGCTATCCGCACCAAACTGCCTTCTTAGCTCTGCATCTTCATACAGCTTTGATATGAACAAGGCAAGTGATTCATCGCTGCCGCTTTTAAAGAGAAAACCATTTATACCGCTTTCTATAAGCTCTTTTGAAGCCCCTTTGTCTGCGCCGATTACCGGAAGACCAAAATACATCGCTTCGGCCAGCGCTCTCCCATACCCCTCTCCTTGAGGGAGAGACAAAGAGATCCGCTTTCTTTAACCAGATAGATAATTCATTCCTTCCCATCCTCCCATGAAAAACTACCTTATCCTCAATTCCCAAATCCGTAATTAAACATTTGATCTTGTTCACATATTCAGGATCACATTGATAATCTCCTATTATATGCAAACAAAAAGGAATTTTGTTTAATTTTCCAACGGCCTTTATAAGTACATGGAGTTCTTTTAAAGGTTCACAATAGCCAATAAAAAGAATATGAAAAAAGGCATCTTTTCCATTTTTTATAGGGGTATCATTAATTGGAGGCATGTCCAACCGGGGATAAATTACTTTAATCTTATTACCACTAATACCCAAAGACATAAGTTCTTCTTTGGTTGAATTGCTATTGGCAATAATAATAGCCGCTGATCGAAGCAATACCCTAGAAATAAATCTATCCAGATTATTTAAAAAAGCGCTCCTCAGAGAATAGTGATAGATCGCATTAACAAAAATTATTGGCTGACATCTTTTTATATATTTGGCATACAAGGCAAAAAACAGGAATCTGTGCCTCAGGTATGAATTTATAATAATAATTTCACCTTTCCCAATTTTTCCTAATTTTTTTATTCCCCAAATATTTGATTGAAATTGAGATACCAATGGCCGGAAATTGATTTTGTTAACTCTTGTTTCAAATATTCCAGATTCCTCAAGATCCCAGATTATAAGGTCTGCATGTTCTCTTAAATAATCAATTACCTCATTCATATACTTTACCCCCCCAGTCTTTTCTTCACTGGGGCGAGAACCCAAGTAAAATATCCGTCTTTTGTTATTCATTACTCCTTACCTTCCGCATTTCAATCCTTCGCTTCCTTCCTTCATTTGATATGTCGTGTAAGCAGCCCACATAAAACCAGAGCCAAAAAATAAAAGTTTATTGGACATCAAATCACCGCTGACCATTGAACCGCCGAACTCGAAGAGAAAAATAAGAGCGCCCCAGACACTGAGAAAATTAGCTTGGTTAATTCTGCGATTATTTTTAAAGATATGAAAGATAACTTTAAAATTTAAGCATATAAAGAATATAATTAAACCAATGCCCAGGATACCAAGTTCTGACCCCATCTCTAAAAACAGGTTATGAGGATAAAGTCTGGTATCATGTGAGCAATAGTGATAAGAAAAGCCACCGGTGCCCAGACCAAAAAATGGGTGTGAATAAAATGCAAGTAATGCTGAAGAGAAAAGAGGCATTCTCCCTGTGCTATAATCGGTACCTTGCTCTGATTCAGAGAACGAAAATAAATTAAAGCGGTCTTGCGCCTCCTGAGGCATGAATATGAAGGCTGCACAGATTATTATTCCCACAATGGCAATAATAACTACCTTTTGAATGAGAGGCCTTTTTAAAAAAAAAGCAAAGTAAAAAAGAAGGGTGAGAAATAGGGAAAAGGTAGGCCCTCTCGATCCAGTATTAAATATAAGAAATACCAAACAAAAAAGAAATACAAGAATAAATATTTTCATTACTTTCGAACGAGTAATCTCAAATAACATAAGCAATGCAAGGAAAGACACCCCCATAGCCCTTGCCAGCCAGATCGGATCAAAACTTCCTATGGTCAAACGGCCCCATTCCTGTGAATCTCCTGCACTTATTGTATATAAACCCACGAAGGAAAATATTACACCCAAAAAGGCTGCTGTATATATTATTCTCACCAGTCTCTCGTTCTCGCCTGCAAACAAAGATGTACTTAACAGGAGCAACAAGCTGTAAAGCATATATGCTTCAACCTTCCACAGACCATAGTTCGGAGAAGGCGTCCACAAAAAACCAATACATAAGATAGCACCAATACATAACCCAACATAATGCACACCACCTAATTTAATGCCTCTTTTCTCTCTTAATAGAAAAAATACAAGCATGGTGACCAATAGCAAGGCAATTGGTAATGCTCTTAATCCAGAAGGCACACCCAAACTATTAAATATTGGTTCAATGAAACCAAGAGAAGTAGCGTAAAAAACTAATCCTATTTCGGGATATTTGTAGAGAATAATTAAGGAAAAAGCTAATCCCCCAACTATAATAATCATAAAAGGAGGAAGAAAAGTAACCGCGCTGCCAATCAAGAATCCTGCCACTATCAATACCAAGAAAAAAAATAAGGATTTTTGATTAGAATAGAAGCCTTTAACCTGATTAGAACTTATCATAGCAACTGCTGTAAACCATTTTTGTATCGTTCTATCTCCTTCTTTTTTTTAAAAAATAACTATTTGTACAAAATTTTGTTTTCAATTTACTTTTGAAAACCATCCATAACGATTCAAATGAAATTAAAATACAATTTCCTAAATATTAAGGTTCTCAATATCTTTAATGACCTGCAACTTCCAAAAGTACCTTTTGCCATCTTTCTTCCCAAATCTCTAACACAAAGGCCTCTTTTGCCGTTTCATAAGCCCTCTTCATAAGGTGTATTCTTAAATCTGCGTTTTTCAAAACTAATTCTAATCCGGCTGTTAATGATGAAACATCCGGCATTACTAAAATACCATTATAGCCATTGATGATCATATTAGTAATTCCGCCGACTGCAGCAGCCACCACTACGCAACCCGCTCCCATAGCCTCAGCCACAGATAGAGATGTACCTTCAGATGCAACCGATGGGATAACTGCAATATCATGAACTAAATGAATATCTAAAACCTCATGAGGAAGATACTTGGTAAAAGTGACTCTCTTCTCCTCAAAAAACTGTTCCTTTAACCATATCTCTTCCGGTCCTTCACCCGCAAAAGTGAAACTTACCTTATCGTAGCGCTGAAGAATCTCTTTGGCTGTTTCCGCCATAATATGTACTCCACGGTAAGACGTAAATCGTCGGGCAAAAAGTATCCGTACATTATCGGTGGTTCGCCTCCTGACTGTAATCTGTTCAGGACTTGCAATTGATGACGCAAAATTCGGTATTACCCATATTTTCCCCTTCGTCGCTACACCACTTGTGGTCCTGTACCAATTCAGGAAATTATAATCAACACATACTCGATTTTGACAATTTTCAAAGTCCCTTGTCGCCGAACGAATAAAAAACCATTTCCCCATCGTAGCGCCCCAACCGGATTCAAATACTTTCCTGTTGGTCATATATCGAGTCGGGAGATCCCAGGATATCCCATGCTGTATGGCAATACATCTTCGGTTGTCCGTTTTTACGCTGCACCAGTCAGCGCCAAAAATAATGATGTCTTTCGTTACATTTATTTCCCTCTTTGCTGCCATAAGCAGTTCGAGTTTCTTTGATTTAAACATGAGCGGGGCTAGGAGATGGGACCGATTAATGCCAGCGACCGGTACACCAACGATTTCCAAAGCATTGATTGTCCTCCTGAATGGCCTGTTGGCAAATTGAAAGAGGACAGGATTCCATCCCATTTTTGAACAGAGCGCTCCGAGATGTAAAAGATACGTTTGAATCCCACCAGTACTTTGTTCTTTGCCATCATAATCTAACAATCTTTGGTAAATAATTGCAACTTTCATTGAGTTTTCAAGCAAAATTATGGTTCGAGTTAATCCCTCTTAGAAAAAGGAGATTGAGGGGGTTGTGTTTTTTTTGGCTATTCCCCATTATACATGAGGACAAGTTTACAACCCCGAGCCCCTTTTTTTAAAGGGGGATTTTTTGTCTGCTGCTACCGATAACCCGCACAAATAAAATAAAAATTCCTATACAACTAAATTTTTGTAGCTCATTTATTCGTAATCTTAAAGTTGCAATCATAAAAACAGTGCCTCTACAATACGAGCCGCCGCTTTCCCATCACCATAAGGGTTTTTGGCCTTCGACATTGTTTTATACATTTCTTCATTCCTTAAAAGGTTACTGACACTCTCAACTATTTTGTTTTTATCTGCTCCTACTAAAGCAACACAACCAGCATCAATACCCTCTGGTCTTTCCGTTACTTCACGCATTACGAAAACTGGCTTGCCCAAAGATGGGGCTTCTTCCTGAATACCACCAGAATCAGTCAAGATTATATATGCATGATCCATCAACCAGACGAAAGGAGCATAGGGCAACGGTTCTATTAAATGTATTCTATCGGTATTTCCCAAAATTCTGTGTACGGGTTCTTTTACATTGGGGTTCAAATGCACAGGATACACAACGCAGATGTCAGAATGAAGGGAAACCAAATCACAAATGGCAAGGCATATCTGTTCAAAGGTATTCCCAAAACTTTCCCTTCTGTGTCCGGTAACGAGAATCATTTTTTTATCATTCATAATATTTTTTAAATCAGCGGGAATATCGTGTGGAGTTTTGCCAACTTCCTGCCTTACCCACAATAGGGCGTCGATAACGGTGTTGCCCGTAACAAAGATTTTAGTTTGCGGAACGCCTTCTGACAACAGCGCCTGCCGGGCTCTGTCTGTAGGCGCAAAATGCAGATCAGCAATTACGGAAGTTACACGGCGATTAATTTCTTCCGGGAAAGGGGCGTGTTTATTATTTGTCCTGAGACCGGCTTCGATATGACCCACATGTATGCCATGATAAAATGCTGCCAGGCTTGCGGCCATGGTTGTTGTGGTATCGCCCTGAACTAATATCCAGTCGGGTTTTACTTCACGTAACACAGGATCCAGTGATGTCAAAACTCTGGCAGTTAATTGTGATAAAGATTGATTCCCTTGCATAAGGTCTAAATCAAAATCCGGTGTTATATTAAATAAATCGAGCGCCTGATCCAGCATCTGCCGATGCTGAGCAGTAACACAGACAAGAGAACGAAGCTTGTAACAATCTTTTTCTAATTCCTTTATAACCGGCACCATTTTGATGGCCTCAGGCCGGGTACCAAATATAGACAAAATGGTGAACATAGCTAAAATAAATTCCCCTTCATCTGATCAAGCCATAACTCAATCATGTATTCTTGCGCAAAACAATGAAGAGATTGTGATGCGGCTCTCTTGACTGATAATTGTGCTTGTTCGGTAGTATATTTTTCCTGCATCTCCTCAGGAAATGTAATATGTGCAGAGCACTCAACATATTTTTTACAGCCAACTTAACGTTGCTTTCCTTGCTCTTCGCACCAGTAATACCTCTACCCCCACCATAGAGTGTGCAAACAACTTTCAGACCGTGTTTCTCGGCAAATTTCCCAACTGTGGAGGCAGAAAAGAAGTACAAATGCTCAAAACTAGTCGAGAACCCAATCCAGTTGTCAAAACCGACAGATTTACCACATTCAAAACTTGGCGTTGAAAGACAGAGAATGCCTTTCTACGCG
>JALDRB010000014.1 GCA_031316155.1 Candidatus Scalindua sp. | reverse complement strand
CCTGCAAGGTTTTTACCTTTACCGTGTCTCCTGAGTTTTTTCTTTGCGATACTCTTGACCATGGTTGGGAGTATTTATTCTTCATGGAGGGCGTCAACCGAGTCCCCCGTTGCGTCATTAAAATGATGATACGAACGGAAAAACTCTGGAAATATTACAGCATACACTCACGGCACGAAGTGCGTGCTATAAGAGACATTAACCTGAGTATATCAAAGAGCACATTTATCGTATTTAACGGCCCATCCGGCTCAGGGAAGACTACCCTCCTGAATATTATCGGCGCTCTGGACAGACCGACTGGAGGGAAAGTGTTCATATATGATGAAGAGATTACTTCATTTTCAGACATTGGCCTTGCAAGGTTACGCCGTGAGAAGATAGGTTTTATCTTTCAGGATTTTCACCTCATTCCGAGGCTTTCCAGTTGGGAGAATGTATCATATCCGCTTATACCCCTCAGCATCAGTTTCAGAGAACGCCTTCAAAGGGCAAAACTGCTTTTGAAAAAGGTGGGCCTTGGCGACAGGATAGACCACACACCTGAAGAACTCAGCGGAGGACAGCAACAGCGGGTTGCGATAGCACGGGCGCTTATAAACAACCCTGAAATTATTATTGCAGACGAACCAACTTCGAACATTGATGAAGAGACCGGCAAACAGTTACTTGAGCTTTTGAAGGAATTACAAGCCCACGGAGTCACAATACTGGTGGCTACGCATGATACCGGTTTTGAAAAAGTTGCTGATAAAATTTATACAATAAGAAATGGCAGGATAGAATGATTGTAAACGTTTTTACCCTAGTTATGTTATTTATTGCCCTGTTGTCTTTTTCCCTGGGTGGATATCTGTTTTATGCTACGCTGAAAACACTCCTTCATTTCAAAACGAATATATCTCTGGAGACAAAAAGCAGATTTGAAGAGAAAGGGTATCTGATATTTTTATTGGCATGTGTGGTGCTTTCAGTCCGAATGTTTGCCTGGCCGTGGTTCTATTTTATGCTCCAGAGCTTTGTATCTGAAGTACCCGGGGCGATGTGCATTTTTGGTGTTACACGTATTCTACCGGATACAGTCACCTTTTTACAAATAATTAAGCCTGTTTCATTTTTTATCATGGGTGGCTGGCTGTTATGCTATTATGTTGACAAATCTATTCCGACATCGCCCCTGGCAAGAAAGAATCTGTTATTCCTTCTCCCGATTTGTGGTGTGCTTTTAGCTGATAGCACAGGAGATATCTATTATATTATTCGCATGAAGCCACTGATGTCAGTTTCATGCTGTGCAACCTTCTTTGACACACCCTTAAGACCTTCCGCAATGATCCCACAGGCTCTCTTCGGAAGAGATTTCGAACAGGCTCTGTTTATTGTTTTCTACTCGACAAACATAACTCTTATTATTTTATTATTTACGACTCTTTCCCGGAAGTGGCAATCATTAGCGCCAATGCCCAGAAATATTATTCTATACAGTCAGGTTGTAATAGCTGTTGTTAATATTCCTATTGTAATTATTTCGTTTTTTGAGAACATTGGCCCCACGCTGATGCAACTGCCTCTTCACCACTGTATATACTGTTTTATGGGGAAAGGTATAGTACCGGACGCTCCAGTTATACTCGGGCTATTTGCTATTGGTACATTTGCAATCGGATGGATGGGCATTATCCGCCTGATCTGCAGGAACGGAGAAACACAACCGGTAACAGAGAGGCTTCTCAGGAAGGTAAACGGGTTAAGTGCGTTTTGCCTATCGGCCTTTATTACGATGGTAACGATACATCTGTTCCTCATTTAATAAAATGACAAAAACATTCTGGATAGGAATCATTATTGTTTTGATAGTTTCAGTAATGGGAGTATGCTACCAGAAGTATCTAAGCAGTAATCATTGTGCTTATGACGGCTGCGCAGTCACTGCAATTTACGAGGTTGATATTGTTCTAAAGGACAGTTCGGTCAAGAAGTTCTGTTCTCTTTACTGTGCAACGCAATGGTTCAAAAAAAACATACAAGTTGTTGACCATGTAATAGTAACTGATGAAATAAGAGGGAATAAGATAGATTCGTATATGGCGTATTTTGTGGAAAGTGACTTAATTACCAATAAGAGTAATAATAACCGTATTCATGCCTTTCAGCAGAGACAGCATGCACAAACCCATGCAAAGAAATTTAAAGGATCGGCTGTAGATGATCCTTTCGAAATTGATGAGTAGATGATTATACTCACCTCATAATGGTTTTCGGATAAAATCCGAGATAACATTGAGCGGGTAAAGTCCTCGGCGCTTGTACGGGGATACCTTCACCAGGATTTGGTTTCCAACCTGCCCGGCCTGTCAGCCGTTCAGACGGGTAAAACCGAAAACCAAACCCGGTTTTAGTATAATATTTCGGCAAAAAAATTAATAACTCTTTTAATTACGCTTAGTCGTTAGCATGTCTAAATATAGAGGTGATAAAGCTATGTTTCATTTCACAAAATTTACTTTACAAGATATGTCAGACATTGGAGATGCTTTACAGCAATTGGAGTTTAAAGCCAAAAATGTTGATGAATTAGCAAACATGATTACTCAGTATTTTTTCAACCATTTTATTGATATGCAAACAGGAGAAAAATCCTGTGTTCTGGTCCGATTTTTCATGACATATCCTTACAACAGCCTTGAAAAAGAATTACGTCAATTAGCCGACAAGATGTTATACGGTCAGCCTGCACCTCAGGAAATGAAATGCCTGGTTCTATCAGCGACTACGGGAATACAACCGGAATGGAATTCAATAATAGATTCTAAAGGCCATCGCGTTCTTCCTCTTCCGAGTGAGGAGATGCTCAAAAAAAATCTTATGGTTAATCAATTTATTTACCAGTTTGGTATGGATATTTCCCATGTATTGCATCCGGACCCAAAAGTTGCACTCGAGTTGGAAGGAAGGATTTTCAATGTCTACCACGTGCCTGATGCCCTCAAAAGCCCTTATATTCCGGCGCAGAATGACTTTGTAGTTCCGTTTGGGATTAAATCCGCACTGGGATTTGGAGGCATGCTGCCTACGGGAAATTTATTTGCGCTCATTATTTTCTCTAAAACAAAGATCCCTCGTGAAACAGCGGAGTTGTTTAAGAATATTGCATTGAGTGTAAGAATGGCAATCTTGCCCTTTGTCTCAGAAAAGATATTTGTGATTGATAAAAACGAGATTACGGAGGAAGAAAGACTCAGATCGCTGATAGCAACACAAGCGAGTTTATTGGAGGTGTACAAAAAAACCGCTAGTGAACAAACCAGTCGTATGGAAAATGCATCCTTTAATGTCGCCAGATTTATTGGAAAATTTACAAAAAAAGCCTGGTTGTACGCCAGCCTGATAGCACTGTCCGTATTCTTTCTCTTTATTCATCAGCAAACTCATAATGAGTTTACATTACATCTGGCTGCCAGTCCACTTGAAATCTTGCTCGGCGCCTTATTAATTGAAAAAATATTAGAAAGAAAGGCGAGGGCTGAAAAAGCGAAGAAACTCATGTACTTTAAAAGTTATCTGTTTCGTTCACGATTGCGTAACATTTTTCTTGCTAATTTTCAGGCACTAAAATTTCCCGTAATAACAATAACAAAGATTAAAAACGCAAGCCTGGAAGAATTGAAACAGATGCGGAACGATGCTGATCATATAGAATATGTGTCATTAGAAGCAATGGAAACGATAATCGTGGAGTATGTACCTGCATATCATACATTTTATAATTATATGGAGTGGACAATTATTCACGACATAGATTTGAGTTTTGAGAATATGATCTATGTTTTACACTTCATCGAAGAAGTGAAAACATTTAAACACAACAATCCCGATACACCTTTCGTTTATGAGGCTCAAAAACAGCGCTCATTAATGAAAAAAGTAAAAAAAGTACTGGCAGAAGGCCTGTTTAAATTCCTGGACTATCTAATCGAACTAAGAGAAAAACACCCGGTCTTGTTTTATGAACTTCTGGCTGATTATGAGGAACTACCGCAGACCCCCCGGATAATGTACGAACAGAGAAATGGCGGAGGAATTTAACTCCTTATTTATTACCCTTTTTTTATAATTTATTTTGTCTCTATTTTGTATCTTGACGATTCTCATTTGAAAATAGTATTATCCGTCTTTATATGAAAACTTATTTGTTTAATATTTTGGTTAGGGAGATATTCAAATGTTTAAGAAGTCTTGTATAGTCATTGCTCTTTTACTTGCTATTGCATTTGCTGGTAAGCCTATTGGTATGTCAACTGATACGGTACTGGCACATGGACACAAGCAATACGGTTGTAAGCATTGCAGGGACTGTGGACACTATGTTTGTCCGGGTGATTGCGGTAAATGTGAAGAGTGTCTTGCCAGGCAAAGAGCTGTAAAGGAAGCGGCTGAGAAGTGTGCAAAGTGTGGACACCTGGATTGTTCCGATAATTGCGATTACTGTGTTGACTGTTTAAATGAGAGGATAAAAAAGCTGGAAAAGGAATTAGAAAAGGGAAAAGATTAATTTTATAATTCAACTACTTCAACAATGTTCATGCTTCGAATTCTGCATGGCTACTCTTTATCGGTTCAGAATTTAATGATGGTTACTTTCCAGTTTCTTGATTTTTTCAATCCTTCTTTTATGCTTTTCTTCATTACTAAACGGTGTATCCAGCCAAATCTTTACCAGCTTTTTTGCCTTGTCGGCGCTTAATGTTCTTGCACCTAAAGCCATCACATTTGCATCATTATGTTCTCTCGACATTCTTGCACTGTATTCATCATAAATAATTCCGGCCCTTATTCCTTTTACTTTGTTTGCTAAAATTCCATTCCCTATACCGGTACCGCCGAGAATAATTCCCCTCCTTTTTTCAGTATCTTCGGCAACAGCTTTAGCAACAGGAAAAACAAAGTCTGGATAGTCGTCAGTTGCACTAAATTCATAAGCTCCCATATCCTCTGCATCATAACCTGAATTCTCAAGGAATTTTTTCAATTCCTCTTTTAACTCAAAACCTGCATGATCTGTACCAATATAAATTTTCATAAACAACTCTAAATATTAATATTTATATGATAAAAATAATGTCATTCTTATTTTACCAGCTTTTTGTGAAAAATCACCTCTCAAGTAAATTTGGCATAGAGTCTTTCAATATCCAAGCCACGCCTCCCGAATTTTTCACTCATTGCAACTAGCTTTTCATTAAACGTGGGCTTCGTGATTTTATAAAACAGCCCTACGGAGAGTTTTTCTTCACGAAGGGCAAGCACCAATGCCTCATTTCTATCAGTAATCTCGTGTTTCTCATCTATATCAACAACCTGCGCGTTAAGTGACTGAAACGTTACCACCCTGTTATAAGTTATACACGGGCTCAATACATGGATAAATGAAAACCCTTTATGCTCCATTGCCTCACGTATTAAATTAATTAAATCATTTAATTTAGATGGTCCAGAATATCCTCTCGCTACAAAAGTACTTCCATATATCAATGACAAGGCAATCGGGTTCATTGGTTCTTCCAGTGTACCGTATGGAGAGGAGCCACTCTCAAATTTACACGGACTTGTGGGAGAAAACTGTCCCTTCGTCATCCCGAAAAGTGAGTTGTCCATGAGTATGTAGGTCATGTCAATATTTTTTCTTGCAGCATGTGGAAAATGCCCTGCACCGATACTTAACCCGTCTCCATCCCCGCCAACGACAAAAACGTTTAGGGATGGATTTGCCACCTTTACACCAATTGCAATTGGAAGCGCACGACCATGCGCACCGTGAAAGCCGTATGCCTTTATGAAATCCGGCAGCCTGCCGGAGCATCCTATTCCCGATATGATAGCAACATTCTTTGCGTCAATCTCTTTTTGACTAAACGCATTAAATAACGCTGTCAATACTCCATAATCCCCGCACCCTGCACACCAGACTGGCTTGTTTCTTCCTATATAATTAAGTGGAGTATAACGCTTCATCTATTACATAACTCTCTGATTTTGCTGTAAATTTCCTTTGCGGTAAATGGAATTCCACCGCAAATAGTTAGTGGACGTAACCTGCGTAAGATATTTTCCCCTGAGGAGCATGGCAAACTGGCCTGTATAATTTATCTCAGGGACAAGGATTGTCTTCTTGTTTTCAAGAAAGTTTCTCATCTCTTTGTCCGGTAAGGGATTTAATACCTTAGGGTAAAAAACCTCTACACCGTAGCCTTCCGCATCAAGCCTTTCAAAGGCCTCCCTTACTGCCCCTTCAGTTGATCCCCAACCAATTATACCTATACTTGCATCCTGTTTTCCATATTTTTCAAACAGAGTAATGTCGCCTGAAATATTCTGTAATTTACGAAAACGCTTGGCAGTCATCCGGAGATGATTTTCAGGGTCATAACATGGCGAGCCATATTCATCGTGCTCCAATCCCTGTGCCACATAGTATTCCTCATTCTCTCCGGGAATTGCTATGGGGGAAACACCGCCTGAGATCAAACTGTATCTGCGATAATCCATAATTTCATCGACTCCCGGTCTTAGCCTTTTACCCTCCTTTATATCCGTCATAACAGGTCTTCTCATACTTTCTTTCCTGTGTCCTAATGATTGGTCTGATAATACAATTACCGGCACTTGGTATTTTTCGGACAAGTTGAATGCATTAATAATTTGAAAAAAACAGTCTTCAACATTTGTAGGCGCTAAGACAATTCTTGAGGCATCTCCGTGTGTTCCGTATAGGGCAAGATTTAAATCTGATTGTTCCGTTTTGGTAGGCATTCCGGTACTTGGTCCTCCACGCTGTACATCCACAATAACCGAAGGTATTTCTGCCATACTTGCCATTCCAATAAGCTCGGCCATTAATGAAAGCCCTGGTCCTGATGTGGCGGTAAAGGCCTTTTGACCGGCAAATGACGCCCCTAACACCATTCCCAGCGCGCTCATTTCATCCTCGGCCTGGATAACTGCACCGCCAACCCTTGGAAGTTCCAGTGCTAACCACTCCATCAGATCAGTGGCAGGAGTGATTGGATAGGCTGCGTAAAATCTGCACCCACTCATCAGTGCGCCAAGTGCGAGAGCCTCATTACCTGATAGTACTAATTTTTCAGATTTGCCAATGGGACTGAGGTGATAGGAAACGGGTTTCGTCTTATGTGTTTCTGCATAATCAAAACCCAGTTTAAATGCCAGGAGGTTCTTTTCCAGGACATGGCTGCCTTTCTTGGATGTCTTTTCTTTTATGACGCTTTCCATGATAAAATAGTCGATATTCGTGACGTTACATAAAGCGCCAATAGCTGCCATGTTTTTGCATCGGTAAACACCTACCTTTTTACTCACAATCTCTGTTATAGGAATTGGAAAGCTCAGTATACCCTTATCAGTTGGTGAATTCCATTGCTTTTCACTTGTCCCATCCCATATTAATAAACAGCCTTCCTTTAAATCCTTCAAATTCCCATCGCGTGCCTCATCATTCAGCGAAACAAGTATGTCGACTGAATCACCCTGCGAATGAAGACAGCCTGCACTGGTTCTCATTTGGAACAGGGATGGCCCACCTCTTACTTCAGCAGGATATGTTCTGAAGGTGAATATATTAAATCCTGAACGGCTCAATGCAAGTGTGACGATCTCACCTGCGAGAACGATGCCTTCTCCCGATTCTCCCGCTATCCTGATAACACAATCTGTTGTCATTTTGTTTATTTTAATAAGAGACAAGTATTTATTCTTTTAAAAGTCAAAACTTCATCATTAATATACTAAAACCGATTTGGCTTTCAATTTTACTGGAAACCAAATCTTGGTAAAGGTATCCCCGGACAAAAGGTGCCGAGGACTTTACTCGCTCAATGTTATCTCGGATTTTACCTGTCTGCGTGCGTTCCTTACGCACAGGCAGGTCCGAAAACCATTACGAGATGAGTATATCTAAGTCGCAGCTCTTTTTTTGAATAATATTATCTAATAACCGGTATCTAAACAATGCAGTATAATGGAAATTGACAGTTACAGATGGTTTTATTACCATATAAATATCTTAATATTTACATGTTGTCAAATCTGTATTTTTATATTTTGCTTTTATCAAAATATTTAAACTAAGGAAAGTGAAAGATGGATCATGATAAGAAACAATCTCATCTCAAAACACTTGAAGCGCAGCCTGCAAAATTAATTAACCTCGTAAATTACCAGGATTGCTCCGTGGTGAGCCGGGAGATAATTAATAAAAAAACAGGAACGGTAACTATATTTGCCTTTGATGAAGGGCAGGGGTTGAGTGAACATACAGCACCATTCGATGCATTAGTTTATCTTCTCGAGGGTGAAGTGGAAATTGTTATCTCGGGCAGACCCCTTCACCTGAAGGAGGGAGAAATTGTTATCATGCCGGCAAACCAGCCACATGCGCTGAAAGCAATAAAAAAATTCAAGATGATGTTGACTATGATAAGGTCTTAGCTTAAAGCAGAAAGAGATTGATAAATTTTTTGATGAATTTATGGCAATCGAAAATAAAGAAAGAGTACCCATAGACAGCGGAAAGCATATAACAGTAAAATGATTTTTGACTTGATTATATGTCGAGTACATTCATTCTGTTGAGGGTCTTTGGGAAGCAAGCAAAAATCAGGCACATGGCCATTTTCAGGCTCCCGAGAAAACAAAAACTCGCAAACAAGAGCATAAAGAAACAAAAGGAGGTGATGTCCAGCACAATAAATAACATTGCTTAATTAAACAGTAAGCGACCAATTTATGAGACGTTTGGATTTGATTTTAAAATAAGTAATTCCTGTAAAATTGTTTTAAGGAAGGGGAAAAATAGATGAAGTATGGAAGAGTTGGAATGTTCGTTACTATTGTCTTGTTTGTAGCCACCACGTTTTTTAGTTTTAACATATATGCCAAAGTGGCTGAAAAGGGATCAGTATGGGACATCGGTGCTGCGGAAAAGAAAACCTTATATGTCGCTCACTGGACACATACACCGGAAAATTGTCCTGGCAGGAGTGCAGATGGTGCGAAGATGCTCAGTAAGTTCTGGGAAGAGAGAAAAAAGGCAGAAGAGAAGGGTATAACGATACTGGGAGCTTACGTCACGGTCACAGAACATGATTATTTTTTTATCTTTGAAGCAAGTGATTACGGAGCAGCCGTAGAATTTTTTCTTCCGCTGGTACCTAGCCAGACTGGAAAAATTGTACCTGTACTCACTATAGACGAATGGCTAAAAATAATGCCAAAGTAATGAAATTAGTTTGTGGTAAATAGGTCTGTTTCGCTTGATCCATCCCACTCCTTATTTTGAAATTTTTGAACATCATAACCATTAAAGCACGGAAATAGTCATTTTAGAAAGCTATCATCTTCATAAACTCGAATCAATGATACCATAATGAATTTGGAGCTGGGTTTGGTTCTTAAATATTTTATCAAATAATGTCAACTTTTGTTCCATTCGGAGCCGTCCACCCTCACTTAACGCTGGGGTGGACGGAGGAAATGGGAATAAAAGTAATTCCTTTTGGATGACCGTCCTTCAAATAAATCATTTTTTTTCTTTATTTTTATTTACAAATACTGATGATGAGCCAAAAAGAATAACATTGCTTAATATTAACGTTACAAAACTAAAAACCTGAAGATTTCGAAGAGGTGGAAATTGAAGCGTTCGAAATTAAACTTTATATTTGATGCAGCGGGATTTGCCGGATTTGTTTTCCTGACTACCACCGGCGTATTAATGCGTTATGTCCTTCCTCCCGGCAGCAGACGGTTCAGTACCATCTGGGGTTTAGACCGGCATGGATGGGGTGATATTCATTTCTGGATATCAATTGCTTTTTTAGGCATTTTAGCCATGCATCTGCTGCTTCACTGGCGTTGGGTTATGAACATCCTTACCGGCAAGCCAGGAGAGGGTTCCGGATTGCGAGCAGGTTTGGGCATTGTAGGTGTAGTCGGTCTGTTAGCGTTAGCTGTAGCTCCTTTGTTGAGCCCTGTAGACAAAACCATTGAGAGCCGCAGTGGGCGCAATCTGGCTTCAGTGCGCCATGGTAATGTACAGGTGTGGGGATCAATGACTTTACAAGAGGCGGAAAAGGCTACAGGAGTTCCTGTCGAATATATAATAAAAAAACTTGGGTTACCACCTGATTTAGAAGAAGATGAATGTCTGGGAGATCTAAGGAAGGCATACCGATTCACAATGGATGATGTCCGCCGGATCATACAAGAGTATAAAGAAATGCATTAATGTTATCTTCCGAGTAATGCTTTTTGAAATTAAAGAACCGCATCATAAACCCGGTAAAGTAATAAAGAGCTTGAACAGGCAATTGTAGAAAGCAGAAAGAATTTAGTGATAAGGGATAGACCTTCAACCAAATATCCTTTCTTTGGTGCAATTGCTATTCATCCCCGCCTGGCCTGCAGACCATTCGAATGGGAAGAACTTGATGCCTTAGGGTACCAAGAGAAACCAGGACGTTTAAACATCAATCGAGTCTTTCTCATAAAGTAGTCAAATTGTAGTCAGATTGCAATTATATTCAATATTGTTCGGTAAGGTGCATGAAGAGAAATGTATAATATAAATCTTTTCTCTTTTGCCATGATAGAAAACTACACTACTGGTAAAAAATTTGTGGTGCTTTTAAGAAAGAAAAAATGGAACTGAAAAAGAGAAGAAAGGTGGTTTTAATTTCTCACAGGTAACATGAAAACTGACAGGTCTTTTCAGCTCAGGAACCATACCGATAAGTTTCGTTTCACCCATTCATCTTTCAGCATTAGTGTTTTATTAAGAGAAAGACAGGTTAATTTTGCTACAAAAACTTTTGTCTTAATTTTTATTATTATTGATGATTAATGTGCTGTGTCAAGACAAAATTAAGTTATTAGCACATAATGCTTTTTCTTTTTCACTTATAAGGGGATCAAATGTTATCCGTTTTAGTTGAACACGTTTTTGAAGGATGTTCAGGGAGAAATAGGAAAAGAGAGTAAAAATGAAGTTTGTTTTATGAATTTATTCAAGTATAGTTGACATTCTAAATTATTTAATCATATCGTTCTGTATATAAAAAATCATAAAAGCCTATAGTCCTTAATAAAGTACAACATTTCTTTGAAAATACTCTATTTGGCATGCGAATTGAGTATTCCAAATTAATAAAATGACATACTATTAACAAAATTTCTCCAATTTAGCTATAAATATTTTAAGCTTATGTTATATTCACTTAACACTAATTGAAATTAAAAATTTGTTGTGTAATAAAAGAAATAATGGCTAAACAAATTACTTGTTATTCATTTTTAATGTCTCGTACTCATTATTTAAGAATCTTGTTGCCATTTCTGACACCTGCGAAAATTTATAATCTAACAATTTCTTTTTTCTCTTATTTGGTAGGAAGAAAGAGCTCTGGTATTGCACCTTGCCTTCTGACAATTCTTTTGACCTCCCGTTGTAATTATTCCTGTATCATGTGTAAGAAAAGTTCTAAGGTAGAGAATTTTTATACTCATCTCACTGATATAGATTTTGATAAACTTACAGAGGTGTTAAAAGAAAATGCAAAATACTTAATTCTCGTCAAACTTACGGGAGGTGAGCCAATATGTTATAAAGAATTTTTTCGTTTGATAGACTTGTTGGGGGAATTAAATATTCCCTATTGTCTTTTTACTAACTTTTCTTTATTAACGCCAGAATTATGCAGAAAACTTTTAAAATGTTGTTTATGGATCAGCATTTCATTAGATGCGGCTAATACAAATATTTACAAAAAAATACGAAGAAACGGAAAGATGGAATTGATTAAAGCAAATCTTGAAGTTCTCAATAAGATCAAGCATGAACACTATTCTAAGACACCACTATTAAATGTTTCTATGACTACATTTACTTTTAATTTAGAAGAAATGACTGCTCTAGTACGTTTTTGTTATCAGTATAGAATATCAGGTCTAACCATCGGTGAGGGGAAACTTTATAACAAGCCTTGCCTGCGGGAAAAACATTTGATTAAATACCACATAAATGAATTGAATAAAACAGTTAAGGAATCCAAGAGATTAGCAAAGAAGCTTGGGGTAATTATAAGGTACAATTTCCCTTGTCTTAAAAAAACAAAAACTGAGACAACGAAAGTTAATTTAGATCTTTATTTATCTGCATTAATTTATCCTGATTTGAATGTTTATATGAACCCAAATGATAGTACTCAAGTAGGAAATATACACAAGAATAGCTTGAAACAGATTTGGAATGGAGTTGATTCTGGTTTTACAGCTTTAAGAGGGAAGCGTGTAAGTTCCACGTTTGTAATTCTGAAACGTATTGGAAAAAGTTTTATAACAATGCAATGTTTACTAACGAAAAGCTTTTATCAATATTCAAAGAGGATGCACTGAATGTATGGTAATACATGTAAGGCACCCAAAGTAAATACCCAGCAAAACAAATGCGGCCATCAAAATCAACCATTGTTCTGCTTTTCATGTAACCTTCTATTCTTTTCTTTAACCTGCTCAGCAAGTTCACTTTTGTATGCGTTAACTTTCTCTCTCATCTCCGCAAACTTGGTGCCCAAGATTTGTGCCGCTAAGATAGCAGCATTCTCAGCTCCGGCATTGCCAATAGCCATTGTGGCTTCGGGTACTCCAGCTGGCATCTGTGCTGTAAAAAAAAAAGAATCTATTCCTCCTAAACTCTGCGTCTGCATAGGAACACCGATTACGGGAAGCGGTGTCAATGCTGCAATGACTCCTGCCAGATGAGCTGCACCTCCGGCCCCGGCGATTATTACTTCCAATCCTCTGTTTGCTGAATTGACCGCATAATCATGTGCCAGATGCGGGGTACGATGTGCTGAAATAATGTTTATCTCATACCTTATGCCGAATTTCTCCAGAATATGAGCAACCTTTTTCATAACATTAAGGTCAGAGTCACTGCCCATTATTATGCCTACCAAAGCTTTATTCATCGAGCGTACCGTTAAATGTAATTCATTGATTCATTAATATTTAAAATGGATGTAACAAACCTGGACGAGTCGGAAAAGATTTCAGATTAACAATTTACGAATTATTTTGATGTTTTTCATTAATTAAAAGATCGTAAATCCCAAATCGTAATTCGTGAATTTTTGTCTAAATTGGTCAATCTACTAAAGTCTGTTTAAGCTGATATTAATACTATTTACCTTTTTGACAAGTCCTCTTATTGACTCGTGAAAAGATCTAAAACATGGAATCTTTCAAAACGATTAAGAGGGTATGTGGTTAATGTCCAGAGATTTCAAGGACAATAAAATTATTTTTTTATCTTTGTTGAAAAGAATAACCAGTTGTAATTTTACACCTGTTATATTATGATTCAAGAAGTGAGTCAATTGTTAGAAGACGTTCGATCTATACTAAAACCGATTTGGTTTTCGGTTTTACTGGAAACTAAATCTTGGTGAAGGTATCCCCGGACAAAAAGCGCCGAGGACTTTACTCGCTCAATTTTATCTCGGATTTTACCAGTCTGCGTGCGTTCCTTACGCACAGGCAGGTCCGAAAACTATTACGAGATAAGTATATTTGCCCGGTTTTATTGAAGTTATTATTTGTGATAATAATAGTGATTGAGAATTTATCAAATTCTCATGGAGTTTTTATATGGAAAAACCTATGGTGTCAGCGTGCATTATGACCTTTAATAATGATGACCAGATTGAAGATTGTCTGAAGAATATTACTTGGGCGGACGAAACAATTGTTGTTGACTCATTCAGTACTGATAAAACAGTTGATATCTGCCATAAATACACGGACAGAGTATATCAGAGAAAATGGCCGGGATTTAAGGACCAGTCGAATTATACTATGAGCCTTGCCCGCTATGAATGGATTCTCTTTATAGATGCTGATGAGAGGATAACTCCTGAACTTTACAATGAAATACAGAGTCATCTTAAAAATAATTCTGCCAACTGGTGTGGTTTTTATTTTCCCAGGAGAATATTTTATCTGGGAAAATGGATTAATCACGGAGACTGGTATCCGGCCTATGACCTTCGTCTATATAAAAAGGATAAGGGGTGCTGGGTAAAAGAACCTCATGCTAAAATTAAGCTGGATGGCAAAGCGAAATATCTAAAGAATGATATGCTGCACTTTTCCTATAGAAACCTTTCACACCAGCTCAAAACTATCGATAACTATACTAATATGAGTGCCAGCGAAATGGAGCGGAAGAAGGTCAGTTTTGTTACGCTTCAACTCATATTCAGACCCTTTATCAGATTCATTAAGGGTTATTTCTTCAAACGTGGTTTTATGGATGGGATTCCCGGATTCATTGCGGCAGTAACAACATCATTCTACGTCTTCATGAAATATGCTAAATTGAAAGAATTGAGAACAAAAAACTCACAGAATTAAAACAAAGATCTTTTTACCCTATTTTGAAAGGAACAGAAACATTGAAAATACTCATTTCAGATAAAATGTCACAGGAAGGCATTGATTTACTTACTGCTGAAAATGACCTGCAGGTCACTTATAAACCCGGCTTGAAACCAGAGGAATTAAAAAATGAGATTCAAGATGCCGAAGCTCTCATCATACGCTCTTCAACTCAGGTAACGAGGGAAATTCTTTCTCATGCGAAAAAATTAAAGATTATCGGGAGAGCCGGAATCGGTGTTGATAATGTTGATTGTAATGCTGCAACAGAACGTGGAATTATCATTGTCAATACACCCAGTGGTAACGCCACTACTACAGCTGAACACACTATTGCCATGCTCATGGCCTTATCTCGCCATATTTCACAAGCTGATAAGAGTATGCATGAAGGGGCATGGGAGAAATCGAAGTTTACGGGGACGGAAATTACCGATAAGGTTCTGGGGATTTTCGGTTTTGGTAATATCGGAAAGATTGTTGCAGATCGTGCGCAGGGCTTGAGAATGAGGGTCATGGTTTGTGACCCCTTTTTGAATCCGGAAACTGCAGCAAAATACGGGGTTGAGTTGGTTTCGCTCGACCAACTGTGCAAACGAGCTGATTATGTGACTGTGCACGTACCACTCAATGATTCAACCCGTAATTTGATAAATCTGAAGGCAATTGAGGCAATGAAGAAGGGAGTTCGTATTCTGAACTGTGCCCGGGGAGGAATCGTTAATGAGGAGGCACTCATTGAGGGATTAAATTCGGGTAAAGTCGCAGGCGCTGCTGTTGATGTTTTCGTCGAGGAGCCTCCAGGAAAAGATCACCCTTTTTTAAAACATGACCGAGTTATTTGTACACCCCATCTGGGAGCTTCAACGAAAGAGGCGCAAGTCAATGTTGCGGTACAAGTGGCCGAACAGATTCGCGATTTCGCCCATACGGGTGAAATTAGAAATGGAGTGAATTACCCATCTGTCAGCTCCGAAGTGCTTAAGGTTTTAAATCCATATCTGAAGCTCTGCAATAAACTGGGAGCATTTCAGGGACAAATCTATCGAGCAAACCAGGAAAAAGTGAAAAAGCTGAATATCAGTTATTCCGGTTCTGTTGCAGATTATAATGTTGGAGTGCTGACATCCACCCTGGTGCATGCATTTTTGTTTCCGATACTGGATACCTCGGTTAATTACGTAAACGCAATCACTCTGGCTGAATCAAAGGGGATCGTGGTTGAAGAAAACCTGATTCATCATGTGCAGGATTACTCCAATCAGATAACGTTTACGGTGCATGGGGAAGAAAAGAAAAGTCTCATTGCAGGCGTTTTATTCGGAAACACAAATTATCGGTTTGTTCAGTTCAATGATTTCTTTCTGGAAGTTGTACCCGATGGTTATCTCCTGGTGATCCACAACTACGATAGACCGGGTGTTGTTGGGAAAATCGGTTCTATCCTGGGCAAACACCAGATAAATATTTCACGCATGCACTTGACCCTGAGCAATTCTCATCTCCTGGGTCAAAACACAGCTAATCCTCAGGAAGCAGTCGTATTCGTTAACATTGATCAACCCACCGGCACAGATGTTCTTGAAGAACTGAAACAGTTAAAGGACCTAATTTCTATTTACCAGATAATCCTGAATTAATATTACTTCATACTATGAGAGGTGATATGCTGCTTATAAAAAAATTGCCGGGTTTCGTTATTTCAATAATCTAATAGCGAACCCGGCAACTACAAACTGAAAAGAATAATTTTCTCATATTTTATAACAATGATAAAATACAGCGGAAGGAAGATCGAAACCTGTCGCGAAGTTCAGATGTGGTAAAGAGTTGGTGTTGCGCTCCTGTTTTCAGGAAGAGAAAGTCTCTGTTGATGAGAATCTTATTATGTTTGAACACATCCTATCCATGATTGAGAGATTAATGCATGCCCTACGGGTGTCGGATGCACACTATCAGGCGCCCAATATTCGGGAGGTTGCTTTGAACAAGACTCTTCAAATATTTTGTCCAGTGGTACCAACGTAGCATCGTATTCATTGGCAAGGTTCCGTACCACCTCGATTTTGGGGTTTAAGTCATCTCTCCACAGATTGTGATTCGGAGAAATCAAAAAAGGTTCACAGAGAATGATTCCGGCTGAAAGCTCTTTTGAGGCAAGCTCCAACAGTTTTCGGTACTCCTCTTCGAACGTAGCGGCAGAGGTATCCATGGTATTGTTTATGCCTACCAGTATTGATATCCAATCAGGATTTAAAGCGATGCAATCCCTCTCCCAGCGACAAACTAAATCTCTTGTCCTGTCACCACTTATTCCACGATTTATGAAGGTAAGGTTATATTGAGGATACATGGCAGAGAGCCAGATTGCTGTAAACATTGCATACCCATTCCCAAGAGATTTCGGGTCTTGTCTGTTTCGCTCACAATCTGTAATACTGTCACCCTGAAAAAGGATGATGTCATTTTCCTTGAAAAGAATATCCATTATGTTTCAAATCCTTTCTTAATTTTAGATAACCCTTCAACTAATTTATCTATTTCTTCCCTTGTGTTATAGAAATAAAAACTTGCCCTCAAGGAGGTGTTGATCCCCAGCTTTTCATGTAGTGGTTGAGCACAATGGTGTCCTGCCCTGATTGCTATTCCAAAATAATCGAGAGCAGCGGCAATTTCATGAGGATGGAAATCCGTGAGATTAAATGACACAAGCCCCCCCCGTTGTTTGGGAGGAGGGCCATAGATAACAATACCCTGAATATCACTCAAACGTTCTATTGCATACTCAATGAGACATCTTTCGTATGATTTTATTGCTTCCATCCCAACTTTCTCAAGATACTCGATAGCCGCTCCCAAAGCAATTCCTTCTGCTATTGCCTGTGTACCAGCTTCAAATTTCCAGGGTATATCATTCCACTTACTCTCTCTTAGTGTAACCTCCCGAATCATATTTCCACCACCAAGGAACGGCCTCATCTCCTTAAGGAGCTCTTCCTTGGCATACAGAACACCGGTTCCATTTGGCGCCAACATTTTGTGTCCGGAGAAAACCATAAAATCACAATTTATTTCCTGGACATCTACAGGGAGGTTTGGAACGCTCTGCGCTGCGTCTACAAGAATAAGTGAATCATTTTCATGGGCAAATTCTGCAATTGATTTTACGGGATTTATCGTCCCTAACATGTTAGATAGTTGCGTTACTGCAGTCAATTTCATCCTTCCTTTTGTCTGTTTTTTCATGTCATCCAGGTTTAACAGCCCACTATCATCAACTGATATAAATTCTAAATCAGCTCCAACCTCCTGAGCAAGTAATTGCCATGGTACAAGGTTGCTGTGATGTTCCATTTCCGTAAGAAGAATAACATCTCCGGGACCAACATTTTGTCTCCCCCAGCTATAGGCAACTAGGTTTATTGCTTCGGTAGCGTTTTTTAAAAAGACAATTTCTTTTTCATTACGTGCATTAATAAACCGCGCAACTTTTTTATGCGCATCTTCATACCTTGCTGTCGCAATTTCGCTCATTTGATATACACTGCGATGAACATTTGCATTGTGATTACGGTAGAATTCATTAATGACTGATATCACTCTTGCAGGCTTCTGAGAAGTGGCAGCATTGTCCAAATAAACAAGAGTATTCCCATGGACTTTTCTTTTCAGAATCGGAAAGTCTTCTCGAATTAATTCAACATTCAGATCAGTAATCATTTCGTGTTTTTTGATTATCCCCGTCGGTAGACAAAAGAATTCAAGGATGAGAATTCATGTGCTGACTTTCCAGGAAATTTGTGAGTACTGTAAAACGTTCCCTTAACCACTTATATCTCTTTCTGAAGTTTATCCAAATTTCTATGATAAACAACACTTTTGTCAAATGGCATCACTTTTCTTGTAACGTAATACACTATAATAGATATTTCTTATCTTATCAAGTAATAGTCCATCAGGTATGCTTGATGAGTTAGACACGCTGAGACGATTGCAGATTACGGAGCTGACAAGACCGGAGAGAACTTTGGATTGAAGGAAACGACATATCAATTGGTACGTATTCTGAATATAGAAGTCACTCACCCGTGCCGGTCCTGTCTACCCGGATGAATTCGTTTTCCACCTCGACTAGGAAGCTCTGACGGGGACGGGCACGTCTTATTCATTCGGATGGGTAGACATAGGCAAAGTTAAGACCAGTGTGCAGCATTCCAATCAGGCAGGAGTAAAAAAGCTGTAACACATTAATCTTTATCAGCTCTTTTTGGTTCACAAAGCTCTTCTTGAGTATAATTAGTGTACTGTTTTTTGTCACAGATGTGATAGAGTTGCTCAGATTGTTTTGCAATGGTGTTTTTTATCGCATTCATTACTTCCTTACACTCATTTGCAAGGCTGTCCTCTCTTTCTGAGTCAATACCACATCTATCTAAGAAATCAAAAGCCTTGTTAACATGATAAGAATCCTGAACTTGACCGGCTTTATTTTCTGAGACATCCGGAATACTATTCAGATGTAACGTGAGTGTTTGATCATTAGCCGAAAAAGCCATTCCGGCTTTTTTTTCAGAACTGTCGCTTCTGCTTTGTAAGATCAGTCTATTATCTGATATGATGACGACCAAAACCGTTGTCATAACAGAAAAAAAAATGAATCCAATGATAAATGAACAGTTTCTGATCAAGTAAACGGGAGCAAAGGCTTCTGCTTTATCAATTTCTGTTAAAATAACCCAATTCAGGCCTTTTATATTAAGAGGGGCATATGCACCGATTACCGGAATATTACGATAATCCGGGAAAATTGCCACATTGGTTTCTCCGGAGATTGCTGAATGGATCCCATTGCTTTCTACCTTCTGTAAAAGGACAGTTCTGTCCTTGGCATTGAGAGTATCCAATAAGGCTTGCTTTTTACCCAACCTTTGTAAATGGTCAATAAAAGGTCCTTCATTTTCAGGAAAAGATCGTGACTGGCTCCTCATCCTGAGATCACTGCCAACAATATATGTTTTTCCTGATTTACCTAATCCCAGGCTATTCAAATCCTGATTATTGGTCATGATTGAGTCAATTTCATCAATCGGTATCTTACAGAGGAGGACCCCTATCTTCATAGAGTTATTAAAGATAGGTGAAGCAATAAAACATGCAGCATGATTGTATAAAGGGGGATAATATTCAAAGTCGGTAATGCTTACAAAGTTCGGTTTACTACTGCTGTTTGCCAGTTGAAATGCTCTTTCAAAATTGGTTCTGGTATAAGGGCCATTCATAAGAGAGACAAAAAAATCTAACTCTTTTGAATTAGAATAAACAATTTTTCCACTGGCAGGTTCAACAATGAACATTTCATAGTTTTCGAACTGTGCTAAATATTCGCTGACAAGGTGATGATACCGTTGATGATCATTGTTTCCCTGTTCCTCTCCTTGAATGGATACAATAGTATCTATTTTTTCTAAATGGTTCTGCATTTTTGCAGAAGTAAAAGAGTTTTCCGGTTTGGAATCTGAAATATTATCAGTAAAAGAGCTCGTTGCGTCAGCAATTAACCTGTTTTTTGTAATAGCACACACTTGCTCTATCATGCCAGAAAAATAATCCTCAACCTGTTTGCTTTTAGCTTCCCGTACGGCAACCAGTTGATTGTAAAACTGTTTCTCAAACGATGCGTTTGTTACTAAGCAGGTTATAACAGCTATTACGATGCATGGAAGCAAACTACTATATCCAAAACAGAGCAGCAGTTTCTTGCCATTTATTATTTTTTTATTGTTCATTTCTGTTTTTATAACGGAAATAATAGCCGCTTTCGTTGGAAGTGATGAGACAGATTGCCAGTTTTATCCTTTAAATAGCAAAATATTTGCCAATTATCAGTAGCAAGTTGAATACAAAGAGTACAATATTGTAAGTTGTTATATGGGTATTTGTTACAGAGTATCAGTGATATGTTCTCTATTCTTGTCATTATTACCTATTTCTGTATTGTACAATATGTCAACAGAATTTGGTTTTGTCTATCACTTCACAAGTAAACATGAAAAGGAAATGAGAATATATAGTGTTGACACAAAACAAATTACCGGTTTATAATTGCATCAAATTTCATTAGGTAAGGAGTTACATCTGCCGCAAAGGCTTACTTCTTTGCAAAAAGTAAGCTTAGACCAAAGTTTTACTATTTCGGAAATAAAACATGTGTGTGAAAGAGAAAAAATGGCTTGTCATAATGTCTATCTTTGCATTACTTGCTACAGAGTTTTTTGTTTACAATGTTGGAAGTATCTGGAAGGATGAAAAGGGCAATACGACTGCATACACGCAGTTGTGCTGTTGCAGTAATGTTTTAAGCACTTGCAATGACTGTTGCTGTAATGAACCTGATACTGTGACGAGCAGTAAAAATCATAATCCCATGATTTTGTCCCGCAATTGCAAACAGAATAACGACTATTTCTGCAAGAGAATGAACTATTGTGTATCATCGATTTCCTATGCACACTATTTTCCGTTTATGACTACATTGAAAAGTAAGTCCATACTGTTAAAAAACTCCCCATCAATACTGCCTTATAAACCACCGAAAGTATAGCTCCTTTCCCAATTGACAATTTCATACGATATAAGCTGTGTTAATGTGTAGAACCATGAAAATTAGTGGTGAGTTATTGCACACAACATTCTCATTGGAAGCTTTCGGGTATTTCACCTTCCTTTGTACGATCGTGAGAGGATACATACCGTATTGCAGGTGCAATCCGGATGGAAACCACCTTGGTATTCTACTGAAAATCCCTGTTTCGTGACATTTAAGTGTCTATGACCGGGCTCTTGGCTTCTGTCTTGAAAACAAGGTAACACACAGGAGGTTCGTTGAATGTATGCCGTATGGATTTAAACGTTAATATACTAAAACCGATTTGGTTTTCGGTTTTACCTGTCTGCGTGCGTTCCTTTCCTTACGCACAGGCAGGTCCGAAAACCATTATCAGATGAGTATAATTCATAAATACTCCGGCAGTACTGACGGAGTAATTGGGGTGAGCTCTGAATGTTTTCCACATTTTTTGCGCTGAAGGCGCAATTTCAAAAGTTCGTAAAAACAGCCATGGACGCTAGTTTTAGGAATTTTGGAAAAGTTAGCCAGGATGGTCTAACTTGTTTATATTATACGGAATTTTGCACTCTTTTTAAGACTTTCGCAAGGAGGTTGCGCTGCATGTTATTCATATTACTAAAAAGTAGACATTTTTTCTGTTTTTCACTCTGTTTGTTATCGTGCATAACTATAGCAGACATATGTGTTGCTGATTTGGGTAGTTTAATTGCGTATGAAGGGACGTCCAAAAACCTGGATACACAATTTGAAGATAAGAAAAACAGTACTATTAAACCAGTTACCGATTTGAATAGACTATCCAGACTGTCACATGCTGAACACCTCCGGGATGATGACAGACTCAAAAGTAATGAAGAGAAGGGTGTTGATGTCGGGAAGAAGCTTACTCCGCCAGATGAGCTTCGCTATCCACTCTTTCTCGGCCTTTGTTGCGGAAAATGTGGAGGAAATATGCCTTTAAACATTCCCGGTGGGGGAACACCGGAACCACACGAATTCAGGATTAAGACAAATTTGAACTGGATGCGAATGGTGGGACTGAGAAAAGGAATACATAATAGAAGTCGCCAGGAAGCCCTAAAACAGTATATGATAGTGCCGAGGTATATGGATATGTTTATGGGCAACTTATCGGTTGGATATGCATTTTCTGACCGATTTTTTCTTGGCGCGATGGGTATGTACATGAACAAGGACATGTCCATGGTCAACAGGGCTGGTAAAAAGACAAGAATGCAGTCTCAGGGAATCGGAGATACCATGCTCATGACAAAGACTTTAGTTTACGCAGACGATCTCCTGTTCCCAACAAATCAGGTATCATTGCTCCTGGGTGTAAGTATGCCAACCGGTTCAATAGACCAAGATGAAAGAGGTGGGTTGCTTCCCTACAGTATGCAGTTGGGTTCCGGCACATTTGACCCTTTTGCAGGAATCCTCTATGAAGGATCCAGGACACCGTTCTGGTGGGGTTTTAATATCAGTTACCTTTCCAGGTTATATGAGAACTATAAAAGCTATCATCTTGGAGATAAGCTTCAATATGATTTCTATGGGATGTATCAAACGCGTCACAACTTGGTGGCAGAACTTCAGTTTAACGGTAAATATGTAGGTGATATTGATGGGCAGGCGCGGGAAATACAACAAGGAGGAACGGGTCACATGATGGGAAATCCCAACCGCCCTTTTGGAAGCAATCTGTTTGATCCTGACAACTATGGTGGTAGCACATTGGACGTTACCTTCGGGCTGCAGTGGCAACCATTCCATAATCACATTCTCAATGCTCAAATTTCTTTTCCAATCTATCAAAATCTCCATGGTACTCAACTGGAACAGGACTTTAATGCAACACTAACGTACTATATAGAGTTTCCATTGCGTAAAAGCCGGAGATTTCCAAAAGAGAAAACCGGTCTTGATATATTAGGATTTTAGCCAATGCATACAACGGACAAAACTAATGATAGGAGAAAACTGGTGAATAATATGAAGCTCCAAAGACTTACCATCGTATTGTGTTCATTTGGAGTCTTACTCTTTTGCGGCTGTAAAACAATCCAAAAACTACCCGTTACTCATACAACTGATGCCCATACGTATGTTAAAAGGTGCAGTACGTGTCATGCAGTTCCTCATCCCTCACGTCTCAAATACGAACACTGGAAGGACAAAATTACCGTTATGTCAGGTAAACAGATGCCCGTTATAACAGAGCTGGAGAAGATATCCGTACTGTCTTACATAAACAACCACTCGGGCAAAGGAAAAAAGTTGTACAAATTGCGTTGTGGAAGCTGCCATACTGAACCTGATGTAGAGAGATTGAGGCCGGATGAGTGGAAAAATCAACTTGTTGTGCTCGATGGAAATATGCCGGTTTTTTCTGAGGAGGAGCGGTTAGCGGTAGTAAGATACTTAGAAACGTATGCAAAGAGAGGAAGATTTAAATCTGAAGCACAATCAGCGGCAATTAAGGGCTTACAATACCCGGAGTTGAGAAAGATACCCCCCTCTTTTTCATTAAACGATATGGAGGGTAATCAATTTTCACTCCGGAAAACGGAGGGTAAAGCCGTTATCGTACATTTCTGGGCTACCTGGTGTGAGCCTTGCCGTGAAGAGTTGTCAACATTACAATCAATCTGGAAAAAATTTGCTAACGAGGATTTACAGATAGTCGGTATTGTATCCTGCAAAGAGAGGGAAGTTGATGTAAAAAATTTTGTATTAGATCAAGGTGTAACATTCCCAATTTTAGTTGATACCACAGGACAAACGTATAAATCGTATTTAGTAAAGATGTTGCCAACAACGTACCTTATTGGCAGGGATGGCAAGATACTGGCAAGAGCTAACGGCGCCATTAATTGGGAAAATAATGAGATTGTGAATTATATTCAGGAAATCGTTCAGCAGTAGGCTGAACAAGAAGTGCTGTTTAAAGATTTCGATATTACTCTTTCTCTTTTTATGAAAGAAAAGATTATATACTAAAACCGATTTGGTTTTAGGTTTTACCCGTCTTCGCCAGAATGAGTATCGGTCTGGCGAACGGCTGACAGGCCGGGCAGGCTGGAAACCAAATCTTGGTGAAGGTCTCCCCGGACAAAAAACGCCGAGGACTTTACTCGCTCAATTTTATCTCGGATTTATCCGAAAACTATTACGAGATGAGTATAACCTGTTTTTCAATTGTGGTTTACAATGAGCGAAAGAGAAAAGGGGCCAAATATTGTCATATTGACATGCAAAATAAATTAGTTTATGATACGGTCTAAATAAATTTTAATAAGATATGAATTCTTATGGCTAAAATGCGTTTTTTCTCTTGTGGCGTTCTTCTCTTTGTCTTCATGTGGACTAACCTGGTTTTCGCTGAAAAAGAGAAAATCGATGTCGTGCCTCTTTCGAAAGGAAACCAAATAATTGTATCCCCTGCGAACATTTTACTTAATCTTGGTGAAACGGCTTCTGCAAATGCAGTTGTTATTGACACTGATGGACACCCTGTTGAAGGGCTCAGGCTAACGGTTGTTTCCCAGGATAAGGCAAAGTTAAAGATTGTTGGCGGCAGTTTTACTACCAATGAATCGGGATATGTCGAATTTTCAGTGCTTGGAAAACAAAAAGGAATTTTTATCATAACTGTTTCAGACGGTATAATATCTGCTCACACAAGTGTTGCAGTAAAAGATCTTATTCGTTATGTATTGCCATATTTTTACGGTGATATGCAGATCAGCCTTATTAACCCGACAAATGTTACCAATTATGTAAAGGTGCAGCTACACGAGAACCGTGATAGAATCTCGCTACCAGTAGTTGTTAAACTGGAAGATAAAGAGATGAGGATGCTTAAACTATCTGAAGAACTGGAGACGAAACTCTACGATGGATGGGTCGAACTTTTTTCTACTGAAATTCTCTTTGGCGGAACCTGGACGAGCAATGGTTATCTTTCTTTTAATCCTCTTCAAGAAAATGAATGAAATCTGTTTTCACTGTTTTTGCAAGAGGGTGGCAAGTTTAAATGTACATCTGATGAAATGTTTCTTGTCCTGAAAATACAGACTGTCGGAATAGAGTATCAGGGCTGACCTCCTTACCATCTGTTTACTAACAATACAAATGCTTATCCTGTTCTAGAAATTTTTCAAACTCGTCTGCTGTTACCGGTTTGCTGAAGATAAAGCCTTGTATTTCGTCACATTGTTGCTGTTTGAGGAAGTCAAGTTGTTCTTCTGTCTCAACTCCTTCCGCAACTATTTTTAGATTAAGGTTTTTTGCCATGGCTATAAGTGCCATGATAATTACAGCATCGTTAGCATCGCATATGACTTCATTGACAAATGATCGATCTATCTTGAGTGTGCTAAGCGGAAATTTCCTCAGATAGCTTAAGGAGCACAACCCGGTACCCAAATCGTCAATAGTTATGTGAGTTCCTGCATCCACCAACTCTCTCATTTTGTATGAAGAAGTATCTATATTTCTCATAGAAGTGTTTTCAGTAACTTCAAGTTCCAGAAATTTGGGTTCCATACCCGTCTCATTTAACACCTGCACAATCATTTCAATAAGATTTTGCTGATTAAACTGGTGTGCTGAAAGGTTTACGGCTACACGCAAAGGAGGAAATCCGGCATCTTGCCATGCCTTATTTTGAGCACAGGCAGTCTCGAGTATCATTTTGCCCAAGGGTTCGATAATTCTTGTTTTCTCTGCCATATTTAAGAACTCTGACGGATAGACAATCCCTCTTTCAGGGTGCCTCCATCTTGCTAAGGCCTCCATACCAACTATTCGACCGGTTTTAATATTCAACTGAGGTTGATAATAGACGATAAACTCCTCGCGTTTTAATGCTTGACGAAGATCATCGATCATTGCCATTCTCACGTAGGCGTTGCTCTGCAAAGGAGGTTTATAAAACTTAAAATTATCTCTGCCTTGATCCTTGGCATGACACATCGCGATATCGGCATTTTTCAGCAAGGTATCTGCATCTTCGCTGTCAACGGGGTACAGGGTAATTCCTATACTGGTTGTAATATGTTGCTTGCAACCCTTTAGAGCTATTGGTTGTCTGAGGGTTTCAAGAATTTTGTTGGCCATTTCAGCTGCATCTTCAATATGAGTAATTCCTGGCAGTAAAAGAGTAAATTCATCTCCTCCGTGACGTGTTACCGTATCGTTTTTGCGAACAGTCTTTGTAAGTTTTTTTGCAACTTCAATCAGCAACTCATCTCCTACAAAGTGTCCCAGTGTATCATTGATATCTTGAAACCCATCAAGGTCAAGAAACATAACAGCTAATATGGTATTGTCGCGTTGTGCATGGGCGATTTCAAGAGTTAGTCGATCCTTGAATAAAATTCGATTTGGCAAACCGGTCAAGATGTCGTAGTATGTTAATTTATGGTTTGTTTTATCAGGTTGTTTTTTTTCGGTGATATAATGCCACTCGCGCAAAGCTCTGTCACAGATGTAAGGAAGATTTGCGAGCGTATCCTTGGACTTAACGATATAATCTATTGCTACAAATTTCATAACCTCATCTGCTACCTTTTGGTCTCCGTAATCAGTCAGAATCATGACAGGAAATCTCATTTCTTCATTATCTGATCGTAGAAGTTCGGTACCTATTCCATCAGGTAAAACGTAATCAATAATAACCAGATCAGGTGAAGACAGTGCAAGACTGGCACGCGCTTCCATGAGACTCTTAGCAGTAGTGAAACTCACATCCTGCGATCGATTATCAAAGGCATGACAAAGTAACTCCGCATACATTGCATCGTCTTGAACAAGGAGAATATTGACTTTTTTCATTTTCATCATAATAGCGAATAATATATCACAGAATAAAAGACCTTGCTCCAAAGATATTCACGTAATTTCTCTTTTTCAGTACGGCTGTCTTTTAAGGCTGCTCCTTGTAAACTTACCGAAACTGTCGATTTGCACTGCCTGAAGGTGACTCATCTGTTCTGCACGACCATGCGGAATCAGACGATTGCTCAAAATGTACCTTTTTGAAATTCACAGGGTTTCTTTTTAAAAAAGCAGGGAATCATATATTTCTTAACCATAACATATTTGAGACCATATCTCCAGTAACAAAAACTTACATATTAAAAAATCCTAAAGTCTTTGTCAATATGACAAAACATGACAAAATGTGCATTCTCAATAATCCAGAATCTTTACCATGGATAAATAAAACTTTTTTAAGGCCGGAATGAGTTATTCTTAATTATCCGCGATTTGCACAAACACATAGAGACGGCATCTGCATAAACGTTGAGACATTTGCGAAAGAACATTCAAAACATTGAACTTGACAAGGTGGGTACATTTGTTACCATAAACGGATTCGAGGCGCAATCACAGAGTAAGCATGCTTCTTTTGCTCTTTTCCCACGAGACTCCCTTCTGTTTTCTATAATGAATAGCGATGAATGAACAATCGAACAATCATAAACATATTGAAAATATCCTATCTGAAGCAAAGGCTCCCTTAACTGAACAACAGATCTGTAAAAGACTCTTTAAATCTGAAAATGACTCCCTCTTGAAACAGTGTACCCAATGTGTACAATCCCTTCTGGAGGAAACAAAGATATTCATGTATCCTTCTCTTCGTAAAAACTCAAAGGTGCGATACTGGAATATGGCTCCGTATCAACACGTTAAAAAAAAGATTTACCGGTTGTTTGAAAAGGATCCCAAAAATCACACTCTTAAAAGTGTGAAAGGTATATTGTCTAAGTGGGAACTTGAGTTTTTTGACGAAGCCTTGGGTCAATTGATAAGGGAAAGCAAAATTTTTGAGTTAAAGTTCGGCCGGACGAGATATTTGAAAGGAATAAACACCTTAACCACAGAGCTGCTCGAATGGTTTAATCCTTTTCGGAACACAAAACTTACCCGTATGGATTTGGAGTCTTTTCTGAAAGGGGAGAAGGTACAACACGTGCACGAAGTTCAAAAAATTCATCATGCTGCTCTATGTGATGATTTGTTTAGGAAATGGTACGAAGAAGACCGTCACAAACGATATGGCCTCGAGACGATACCGATAAAGTGGACAGCAGGACGGTACCTTTCATGGTGTGGTGAAAACAATTGTGAGGTAGACATTGAGGCTTTTAATAAGCGTCTGAAAACACTTAACCGGGAGGGAAAGGCTGAATTGACGCATCATTCCATGCCCGATCAGATACCTGAAGGTGAAAGAAAAGACCTTTTTGAAATAAACCATGGCAGTATCGCGTATTACTGGAGATATATCGAGGAAAGCTGATCAATGACGATAGAGAAATATCTACACCTCAACCCATTTATCAAAACATATATCAACGAAGATGATATATGGGGAAACGAAGATGATTTTGAAACAGTTAGTTCTATCAACAAAGAAGTTTTGGACACTCTCTGCCAAGACATAGAAGAGGTTCGAAATCAACTTCATACCAGGGTAAGATTTCTCGTTGGAAGTTCCGGCTCAGGTAAATCTCACATCATTTCATGCTTAAGGCGGTATCACACTCGAGATGCATATTTTACCTACGTTTCAAACCCCCCGCTTCAGCATTGGGATATTGGCAGGTATGTACTCCAGAAAATCATATGGGCGTTAGGAAAACAAGTAAGAGAAGAGGGCAATGCACTGGAATATTCCCAGATGAGGCAAATGGTTTATGCACTCTTAATGCAAACGAAACGTTTTGCAAAGAAGCCGTTCGACAAGATTCATAAAAAATGGAAGAAGGTAAAAAGAAAACATTATCCAAAAATATTTCGTGAAACAATGGAGGTTATGGGAAAGAGGAGCGATCTTAAACTGACGAATAAGATCACCAAAGTTTTATTGAGCATACTTGATAACGAAAAGGAATCTCTTGCACTTGAATGGCTATCCGGCTCCAGTTCCATGAGTGACAAAGATCTTGAAAGTATTGATGCCGGTGAACCAATGAGTAATTCTGAAATAAAACTCTTTATGACATCTCTGGGGTATCTGACAAAAGATATTGGACCGATCCTGATAGTGCTTGACCAGCTCGACAGAATGAAGAATGAGCACATAGAGATCTTTGAAACAATTTTATTTGATCTTTTCGACAGTACTAATTTTTATGTAGTAATCTGTTTACTTGATGATGCGTTTGATACGTGGTCGACGCATCTCACTGTCCCCTTAAAGCAAAGGATAGGTACACCATCATCTGAGGGTATGTTAACACTACCGATTGTTCATGTACGGGCAATTCAAAATCTCAGAAACAAGAGAGCTCTTATCTTCCAGCGTCTCTCTTCTGACGATCTCAATGAGATGCGGCGGAAGGACAGGATTAATAATCCTCTTTACCCCTTTGATGAGGAAACTTTAGAAAAACTTCTTGGAGACTCCCCCCTGTTCCCCAGAATATTATTGAACGAAGCCCAGTTTCAGTATAGAAGCATCGTTACCAAAATTCCGCCGCCACCAGAAGCTCTCCGTTTACTGATTGATGAGAATTTCTCAGAAATCAGGGAATCAATAAATGCATCCGAGCTTGTAACCCATACAACTTTTGTTGCCGACAGGCTTTCCGAACTATTTGATATAATTCTAAAGAGTCAGGGTGAAGCGAAGGCAACATACGAAGATGGCCCTCTCGTCACTGAGAATCTTGTCAGGAATTTTACTGGTTCGGACAGAGTCTATACCATAGGGGATACAACCATTCGTGTAATCGGTTATGATGTTCAACAGGGCAGCAAATTTCCGAATGTTCTCAGAAAAATAGTCGATGCTCCTTCCAATACCATCCTGTTCAGGGATGGTAAAATTCCAACGTCTGGAAAGGTTACCCAGGAACTTCTGGAAGAATTCAGAAAAGACAAGACCTTTATCCTGCTGGATAGTAACGACATTAGCGATCTATACGCCTTAGGGAGGCTGCTTGCAAAGATGCGTCAGGGCGATCTCAAAGACTGTAAGACTGATCCGATACCAACCCCAGAAAATATTTTGACTTGCCTTTCAGAGATGCCGGTTTTTACAGAAAAGGAGATTGCAAATGTTTTTAAACGAATGGCGGAAAACAGAGAGGCAGATAAAGCAGAGGAAATTACCCCGCTACCTTCAGCGATAGATACTCATGCACCGATAGATACTCATGATGGTTTAGTGGAAGATAACGATACCACAACAAAGAGAATCAGGGAAATCATGAGCAGAGAAAGATGGCTCTGCTTTGAGCGGTTACTGTACCAGATATATAGATGCGGCAAAAACGATATTGACCAGAGTAAGCTATTCAATTTTTTAAGATCGGATGAGCTGCGCGATTCATTGGAGATGTACCCCGTTGATGACGATTTTCCGGTACTGAAAAAAATCGTTATGTTGAAGGAAGAGAGCCAATATGCTTAAACCTGAAATTTACAAACTCGAAATTACATCGGAATTAAGAAATAAATTACAACAGAAAATCTTTAGTGCTCTTTTTGATAATATTGACCAACTGGTTCCTCACCGCAGGACACGTGAAGGGATTCCCTCACTTACGGTTACCGAAATCAAAGAGAGGCTAAAGGCCCTTCTCCCTATTTACGCAAAGGACATAAGTCAGGATTTTCAAAGTAAACCAAGGGAAGAAAACATTGATGCACTTGATATCGGTAACCGGCTTCATGATTGGTTGAAAGAGATAATCATGTTTTTCCGAAGAGAAGGTGCAGAGTGTTTACGGGAAGGATTGAGTTTGCGAGATCCGGATGAAACATACCGGTTTGTATGGAATTCTCTATTTGATAGAAAACTTGTTTCCCTGGCACAATCATCCGGTCTTTTAAAGAGTGATAGTGATATTGAGAAGTGTGACATCCTCATGGAGAGTATGAAATTGTGGATAAAAGAGATCTGTTATAGTCTCAGAAAGATGAACCTGAAGAAATTTTCACCAACGGCATATTTTTTAGATCTGGAAAACGACCTGAATGAAATAATTAGTTTTAAAGACAAGAAGATTCACCTGCGTGGCAGACCTGATGCCGTGACCCTTAATCAGGAGAATGGTGAAATATGCCTGTGGGAATACAAGTTTGGGAACCAGGCGCAGTATGAGCTGCAGATTGCACAAGTACTGTTTTATATGTCATTAATAGAAGCCGCAAAAGGAGTAACGTGTAAGAAAGGCATCATGTGGACATTCAGCCCCTGTGAGGAAGTACTACCCCAGAAAGTTCGAGATGATATCAAAATTGAAGACCCTGCACCCCCCTTTCCTCCGGAAGTGGAAGAGGCATTTCTGGGTTATGTAGGGAATGAGTTATCTGTCAGAAAACTCAAGGTAAAACTCACGCTGGCAACCAGAAAGCAACCAAAGAAGATGCCTGATAATATTATGTTTTGTGGCCCTGCAGGCTTGGGAAAAACAGAATTGGCGAGAAGAGTTGCTTCTTGTCTGGAATTACCTTTTATTGATATACCATCGACTTCTTTTAATAGTTTGCAACAGATGGTAACAGAAATAGACAGAACACTCATGTCACACAACTTGAAAGCAGAAGAGGCCGGTACCGATTCAGGAAAACCCAAAATGAAGTACCCCCCCCTCGTTCTGTTTATTGATGAAGCTCATAATCTTTCCAGAAGGGCAGATGAATTTCTGAATCTTTTTGAGCCAAAAGAGCGCAGGGCAGTTGTAAAAGATATCGTGGGAGATTTCACTGATGCAACAATTTTACTGGCCACAACAGACAAGGGTACATTACCCACGGCGTTTCTTACACGCTTCAGAATGATAGACCTTGTTCATTACTCAATAGAAGAAGTCGGCAGGTTGATCTCTATGGAGTTTACCAGAAAGGGAAAGGAAGTAACATCCGATGTCTGCCGGGGAATTGCAAAGGTTGGGAGACTTGTGCCTCGTCTGGCCTTAAGCAAGATGAACGAATTTATAGATCATAATGAATACAATTCAGAAGCATATTCTTTTACAGTTGAAGGGCTGAAGCGTATGTTAAGCGAAGTTTGGCAGGTCGATGAAAACGGACTTACGGCTGGTGATTTCTTGTACCTGGATTGCGTAAAAGAGCAGCCGAAGGGCATTCTCGTGTTGAACAATTTGCTACCGTGCAATATTGAAGAGATCAGAAACGTGATAGAACCCTACCTGATGCAGATAAACGCAGTAAAATCTACAAAGCGAGGCCGTTCAATAACTGAATACGGAAGAATGATACTGAAGAATAAACCTCAATGGCTGTAAAAATCCTGCATTGTTTACCGCTTTATATTAACTCCAAACGTCTCTCCTGTTTATTTATTTTTGTGCCCGTTCATGGTTTTACGAAAAATTCAAACTTCACTGAGAACCCTCCTGCTATCATTTGGGTTGAGTCTATACTGTAACGTTGAAATGGCAATATTGGGAGCACTTATTGTTGCTGGTGGTTATGGACAATTGCTCCTCACGAGTATACGGTAGGATAATTATCGGTTAACATTCAGGGAGCAGTACCTGCCCTTATTGCACAAGGCAGTCTTGAGGCCATGGAAAAGTTAGCCAGGATAATCTAACTTGTTACTCGCCCACTTCTGAGTTAGAGTAATGACCTGAATCTAATCTCTTTTCCCATTTCTGGTATGCATCCTGATGTTTTACTTGATCACCTCGATCACGTGTGTTTCCAGTTCGAAATGTTTCAGCACAGGAAAGACTGCTGAGTCTCATGGCCTCTCTTGCTGACGCCATGATGCCCAGCAATTTTCCATTACGGCTAAAGACTAAATCTCCCGGCTCTGGGGAAAAGGAGCCGAAAAGCCTGGTTTTAAGTGAGGAGGGTACCCGGAAGTAATTAGGTCTTCCATTGATAAGTTGCAATTTAAAAGAACCGTATTTCCCTTCATTACCTCGAATCAAGAGCGCTTCGTCGAATCGGGAAATTTCTGTCTCTATTTCAAAAAAAACATTTGATACGGGGAGCTGTTCCGTCAGTTTCAAAAAAAGGATTCTAGGGTCTGCCTCTAAAGCGCAGAGAGAAGATAATGAGGCTGTGACACTCTGACCTTTCAACAGAAGACCAAGCGAAAGGGTTTCCAGGTCTTTTTTGAAATTTGACCAATTGAGAGGAGAATCGTTGTAATGTATCAGAAGTCCAGTTTGGTCTGAAGTTTTTACGAGAACCGATTCTATTTTATTGTGATAAGAAACAGGTGATAAGAGGCCTTTCACGTAAGCTTCAAGGGTAATTTCGCATTTTCTATCTAAGAACTGTTGAAACAATTCGTTGTTTGAGTAGTTCAGGAGCCGTAATTCCAGTGTCTCAATTTGTTTTTCCTGAACCGCCATGGTCTTCTCCCGTTCCGCCAACTCTTTGTTCTTTGCCAATTCCTGAATAAGGGAGTCTTCTCTGGCATTTATCAAAGCATCATTCTTCTTTTTTATTTCTTTCTCCATATTACGTGTCTGTTGTTCCAGTTTACGTGTCTGGAGCACTAATTCATCCCTTTCCTGAGAGCGTGCTTTCAATTGCTCTTGTAAGGCGGAATACGCAACCTGGCTTTGAGAAATATTTTCCATTTGTTCTGTAACCCGGTTTTCCAATCTTCTCGCATACTCTTTCGACTCTGTTACTTCACTGCTTAAGTTCTCAATACTATTTAACGCAGTGTGTAAATTTGCTTCAGTGAGTTCGAATTTCTTTGATTTTTCCATGAGAGCAGTTTCCATAGTCTCTGACTTCTTCAGCTCCTCGGCAAGTTGTCTCTCCAGCAATGTATTGAGCCGGTTCTTCTCGGATAGTTCGGTTTCTATTTTATTCATGTGAGAGGTTATTTTAGTTAATTCTCCTTTTCCCAGATGAAGCAGTTTGTTCAACTGCTCGCTCTCTTTATGCAAGTCTACCAACTCTTTCTCAAGCTGTTTTTTTATCTCGCTCTCTTTTTGTAACTCCTCTTCTGTTTTTTCCTTGGATGCCTGTAGTTTTGCCTGCACATTCTTTTCAATCTCAAGTGTTGTTGCCAATGAATCTAAAATATCTGATTGAACGGAAACCCCCTCATTGCCATATCTCCCGTCACTACTTACGGATAAATAATCTGAGAAATTCGCTAAAGACAAAATGCTGATAATTAAAAAATCACAAACAACAATTAAAAGTGTTTTGTTCATTTTCTTATACTTTAGCTATAGTACTCATTTCAAGAATGAGTAATTTTTTGTAAGGTCTCAGAGAAGTAAGTTTCAAGAGTGCAACTTCAATTATACCGAAAAGCGTAGACGTATATGCACTCATTAAACCAATGTTCGAACATCCCATGGTGATCACAATCAATGACAGGACCGTACCACTTAAGCCCACGTACAGTCCCATATCAAACAGGTGATCCTCATTTTCTAAAAGCTTAACTTTGGTAGAGGCATCGGCAGGCACCTTTTTGATTTTGTCAATATGATTTCTCCCCAGAAAATAGAGAAACAATTGAAGAGAGAAAAAAAAGATCGTGAATGCAAGTGAAATAAAATTCATACCAGTCACTCCTTTTGTTAATGATGCGGAATTAAAGAGATTTTGAGAAACAGCATTGCTAAAATTTAACACAGGAAGATCGGGCAGGATCAGTGGCCCTCTTTCTAATCCAAGCGATAAGACAAGAGTACACAAAATACCAACACTAATAAACAATAAACAATAACTGAATTGTAATCGAACGGTGAGAACGGCACAGGAAAACAGAAAGAGGAGGATTGAAACAAACATGAACAAGGTTTTTAAACCATATGCGTAGTCGGGATCAGCTGCATGAATAGCATTAAACCAGGCAATGGGATAATAATCATTTGATACGAACGATGGCCAGTCCGCACCAATACCTCTCTGATGTTCCAGCAAAAATGAGAACGACTCACGGCTCTGTTTATGAGCCTGTAAGAGGGTATTGATTCCTGTTGTATGCCATCTGGCGAGATAATTGAAGAAACTTGGTACGGTAGATGGAGTGAGATATTCTGCAATTTTCAGGATATTTGCAGATTGGTCTGGCATTTTCTGTAAAAAAGCGGCAAATGTAACTAAAGAATCGCTCTGGTTTGATAAACGTATGAATATTCGAAGATCTTCCAATGAGAGCCGTTTAGATAAGAACAGAAGACTCAGCGCAGATTTCTCGAAAGCCCCCCACTCCTTCTCAGGCGCTTGTATGAGCTCTTTCTCAAGATTATTTTTCAACTCTAATGACATGTCTTCCGTTTCCAGCAGAATAGAAAACAGGAGAAAAATAATTTTCGTAGGACTGCCTCTTACATCACTCAGGGGGTAAAGGAGCTGTGCCTTGCGTCCCTCCTGCCAGCTGCAGAGTTGTTGATAAAACAAATGGCCTCTGGCCTTAAGCATGCCCATTGCCTTTTGCTCAGTTTCAGGATAGACAAGTGCGGAAAACACTGGTTCTTTTGTTAAAAAATCAAATACATCTTCTCCGGATTGAACTGTCTGTAACGTTGAGACGTTTAGACTTTCCGGCTTTAACGCACTCAACAGTGATTCCGGGAACGTCGTAATCCGAGCGGGAGCGGTTATAGAGAATAAAAAGAGTGAAATTGAGATTACGAGCCCAAAACATCCTGCAACAATGATAAATATTCTTGATCTCATAGTATGAAAATAAGGGGTCAATTGGTGACCATTTTACTGCTTTTATGCTTTGCTAAGAAATTTTGTTTACTGAGTTTTACGTTATACTCTTTTTTTACTTTCTCTGCTCCATCCTTCATTTCCTTTATTACTTCATCTGAATCCAAATTGACACGCTTGTTATGCAGATTTTCCACAATTTTGTGGATTTCTTCCATACTTTTATATTCTTTAATCATTTTCTATTACCTTCATCGGCGAGTAAATGGTGATTTATTTATACAAGTTCTTTTAATTTTTGTTTGGTTAATTTAACAAGAAATTCAGAATCTATTAACACTTTCATGTACACTATTTTAATAATTATATTGCATTTTATCAAATAGTGTTATGGTAAATGTTAAACTGTGACAAATATAAAATATTTTTTCTATTCAACATTTGCCGCCCGTTAATCTCGTCAAGCAAATGAAATTATACTGTTGTGTTGACTTGAATACCAAATTTCAAGAGCGCAATAATATCTGTACTTGCAAAACTTTAATTTATGATAAGTTACATCACCTTCCCATCTGTAATTCGAATGGCTATTTCTCCCTTCATATAATTGTCATATCAATCCTTTCATACGATAAACATTAATACCAATATATTCATAAATGCCAGGCACGAACTCTTTTAATCTGATGCATTCGGTATGAAACTGAATATATTTTAAGAGGTGCTATTACTCAGCATACTACAGAGAAACCATTTTCAATAGTCCTTTACTATGGTTAATATACTAAAACCGATTTGGTTTTCGATTTTATCCGTCCGAACGGCTGACAGGCCGGGCAGGCAAGTCATGAGGACTACGCATTCAGCAGGGCATGGGAAGTCTGTCTGGGAGACCAAAAGGTTAAAGAAACCGGAAATTTAGGTGCTTAACAAAAATATTTTGACCAATCCCTGTTCCAGACATACAGGGACATGATTTGGCAAAATATTTATTAACTGCGTTTTCGATGATATCAGATCCGCCCGGATAGCTCGGTCGGACGAACCCGCCCGCTTGTATGAAGAAGTCCGGGAGGTACCGGTATGGGCGGGCTGGTGGGTAAACAATTCTAAAATTTTTTACGCTGTTAAATCATTTAGGAGGATGTCATGACAACAACTTTCAAAAACATCATTTTTTGTAAATACAAATGGAAAAGCCCTGATATATATTTAACAGGGCGAGCAAGTTGGGTTGATAATTCGACTGCCCGAATGACTCGTTCAGGCGGTAACATTGTAATTTGAAATTTATTTTGGTTTTGTAAATTGAGATTTGCCTGCCTGTTCGTAGCACCTGTCTGCGTGCATCGCACAGGCAGGCGCAGACAGGTAATTTATTACCCCTTCTCTGGTTCTGGTTCGGTCAGGTTTGGGTATAAACAGACACTCTTATTCTTCAAACCCGGTGTCATAACGCATGATCTCTAACCTGTTATTTATGCTAAACAATGTGTTTTCAGCCTTCAACGTGGACAGAGCTTGCCTGTGGGCCTTTTTCCCCCATCTCTTCTGTAAAATGAACACGGGCACCGTTTTCCAATTTATCGAAATCAGCATTTAGCACACTATTGCGATGGAAATATATTTCACTTCCATCAGGGGTTTCGATAATACCATAGTCTTCATAAGGATAAAGTTTTGTGATAATACCATAAGGCGGCAGCTCATGTGTTTTTACTTCAGCACGACGTCTTCTGACGTAGTCCTCTAACTGACGGCCTGCCGCATTGAATGCATCTCTGATTGCCACATAAATATCTTCGTGAGCATGATGCTCATCCGGATGGCGAGTGGCAACAATTTCCTTGCCCGGCAAAGTGATATCGACTTTTACTGAATAGAGTAAGCCTTTCTGTTGGTGTTTATGCGGGGCTTCAACAATAACACGGCAACTTGTGATATGTTCAGCAAATCTTTCCAGCTTCTCTGCTTTTTCCCTGACATTCGCCTCTACTGCATCGGACGGTTCCATACCCCTAAAGGTAATCTGTAGTGGTAATTGCATACATCCCTCCCCTTTTTTTATATGAGTATCATAATTTTGTTCAAAGATATACTAAAACCGATTTGGTTCATGCCATTTTGCATTATGCACAAACAAGGAATAGCTGCTTAATTATTGTTTCCAAACAACTCTCATTCCACTCTTTACCCCCCCCCTTGATACTTAGACAGGCATCTTATCGCTCAGTATTTTTAGAAATAGCGTGGGACCTGTTTTTCTTTCACAAGACTTTCAAAATAGGATATTGTTTTTGCCAAACCTTCATCAAGTGTTATTTTCGGTTCCCAGCCCAGATTTTCCCTGGCAAGAGTAATGTTGGGCTGGCGTTGAATTGGGTCATCCGATGGTAAAGGCTTATAGATAAGCTCAGACTTGGAACCGGTCATTTTTATAACCTTTTCTGCCAATTCCTTTATGGTGAATTCACCAGGGTTACCGGTGTTGACGGGCCCGACGAAATCATCAGGTGTCTCCATTAATCTGACAATGGCTTCAATAAGGTCGTCAACGTAACAGAAGGAACGGGTCTGAGAACCATCACCATAAACAGTAATAGGTTCGTTTTTAAGGGCCTGGACAATGAAGTTTGAGACAACCCGGCCATCGTTGGGATGCATGTTCGGTCCATACGTATTAAAGATTCTTGCCACCTTGATTCGTAAATTGTGTTGACGCCGGTAATCAAAAAACAGAGTCTCAGCGCAGCGTTTGCCTTCATCATAACAAGATCGGAAACCGATTGGATTAACATGTCCCCAGTATGATTCTGACTGTGGGTGAACTTTCGGGTCCCCGTAAACCTCACTGGTTGAGGCTTGAAATATTTGTGCGTCCAGCCTCTTGGCCAGGCCTAGCATGTTGATTGCCCCGTGTACAGAGGTTTTTGTGGTCTGAACCGGGTCATGCTGATAATGGATCGGTGAAGCCGGACACGCCAGATTGTATATTTCATCTACCTCTACATAAAGGGGAAATGTTACATCGTGCCGCATTATTTCAAAATGGGGATTATCAAGAAGGCTGAGAATGTTATTCTTCGTACCCGTGAAATAGTTGTCTACACAGATTACGTCATTTCCTTCTTTCAAGAGTCTTGCGCAAAGGTGTGAACCCAGAAAACCGGCTCCTCCGGTTACGAGAGTTCGTTTCATTGATTGAGATTTCATCGAGTCTCCTTTTTCGTCTTTCAGCGCGAAAGCAACAGTGCTTCTGTAAAAAGATTTTCTTAAAAGTTGTTTTCTCTAATCACCTTACAAAATTTCTATAGTAAGATACAGGTAAAACATTGTCAATAATGATGTTTATAAATTTCTTTTGTTATTTAAACAATCTTTCATGGCGTAAAGGAGGGTATTTAGCTCCCCTCCCCACACAATCCTGCATGCAGGTACACCTCAGGTGCACTTCCTTCGGGTGCGCGCAGGGCGGTTCATGAAGACTGCCTCATGGGACTTCCACCCTATCAGTTCACATACATGCCGGTTGGGAACAAATAGGTAACATTATCAATTACAATTTCTGTGCCACGTAATATATCCAGGCGCTATTACCATCATAATCGTTATCTTCCAATACATTACCAGACGTATCATACATCTCTACTATATCAAATCCCACTTCCCGTAATTGCGATTTTTGACTTTTTTTGTCAATATAATAGGTAAGCATTGAATAATTGTGTGCGCGATCATTGATAATGGCATACTCATTTTCAAACTGCTGTTTTTTCTTTTGTCTTGTGTGATTGAGGATGGATTTTATGAATTTTATGATATTTTTCAGAAGTATATGTGGGTCAGTGGAAAATGCAAATCCGGGATAAGTAATAGCATACCGGTGATTCCTGTTGTGTGCAGAGAAAACGAATAATCCATTTTGACAAAGTACCCGGTTTATCTCCCTTAAGCCCATGAGCCGGCCCTCGTGACTGATAGAATCCAGACCGTTGTATGCAAAAATTACAAAATCACATGATTTGTCTTTAATCATGTTCATATTTCTCACATCGCCATGAATAAAGGATACGTGTTCAAATCTTTTTCTGCACATTTCTATCATTTCGAATGAATAATCAATGCCTGTATAACTCTTGCTCAAATCATTGAGATATGATGTTGTTCTTCCCGCTCCACAACCAATGTCCAGCACACGTTTGTCCAGAATGTTCTCCCGATATTTTTCAAGAATTCTTTCCTCCGGTGTTTGCAGGAGAGAATGTGCATAGCTCGATACTATGTGTTTTTTCTCATAATTTCTTTTATTCATACACAACCTGGTCGGATTAGAAACAAAAAAAGGATATATATTTAAGGAGTAAAAAAATACAGGATGTTTACTGCTAAGCAAATGTATATGCAGAGGTAAAGGAGGTAATACATGCTTGTCGGGCTCTTCAGAGGGTATCTTCTTATTTACAAAAAATGCAAGGACTCAAGTGATGCGGGTAATAAAACGGGTAAATTTAGAATCTTTATTGAATCGTGACTAAGAGGAGTTTTTCGTCATGGTATTCTATGAGAAGTTTGGTGTCCCATTCAGTCTCATTAAAAACAAAGACTCCCTTCTTATCCGCTTCTGTCGAATAGTTTTTTTATGGGATCTGTCTTGTTTTGCATGTATTCCCATGCTTTAACAGCGCTATATGCTGATCTGGCTATCGCCGTTCTAAGAACTTTGCTACGTAAAGTAAAATAACTAATACAACAAAGCCCACAGTAATTAATAGTATTTTGTTCTTTTTACTCATAGGCAATTAAAATTGAATTAAGCACATCACACCTGCCTAATAACGATCAAAGAAGCCAACTGACGTAAATGCACCCCGGAACAACTCGATTTTCGGGTGTTTCTTTTCTTTAGTAAATACAATTGAAACAATATCAAAACGATAGTCCATGTCACTGATGTTATTTACCATCAGGTAGTGCAAGGCGGTTTTAATGATTCTTCTTCTCTTTTCGCTGGTTACTGCGAGTTCAGGTGTACCGAAATCTTCTGATAGACGAGCCTTTACTTCTACAAAGACGATAGTGCCTCTATCGTATGCCACGATATCAATCTCGCCTGTTTTGCTTGCGTAGTTTCTTTTCAGAACTTTATAGCCCTGTTTTCTTAAAATTTACTTGCCAGGGATTCGCCCTTAATCCAAAGGGACCTTGAACCACTTTTACTATCATCTTGACTTTCCTGCGCACCCATTTCAACACAAAAGAAAAAAATATTTATTATTCTTGCCTTACGAGTTCTCTTTTTTCTTCTTTCTGGGAAGCTCTTTGAGTCTTGCGGCCTTTCCGCTCTTCTCTCTCAGATAAAACAGTTTGGCACGTCTCACTTTGTAAGATTTTTTTACCTTAACATCTACTACATGAGGAGAATGTATGGGAAACACTCTCTCAACACCTTCTCCCTGGACTATTCTTCGCACCGTAAATGTTTCCCTGTTCCCGCCACCTTTTCGTGCGATAACAATGCCATTAAATATCTGTACTCGTTCTTTATCGCCTTCTTTAATGTTAACATGGACGTCAACGAGATCCCCGACGCGAAACTGTGGAATCTCTTTCTTCATGTTTTCTTTCTCAATCAGATCTACCATATTCATACCATGAACTCCTAAATTAATAAAATTTTCTTTGTCAAAGTGCTTACTTTTCGAGTAAATCAGGTCTTCGCTCCTCTGTTCTTTTAACGGATTTTTCATTTCTCCACTCTTCAATCAGTTTATGATTACCCGATCTGAGTATTTCAGGTACTTTCATACCTCTGAATACTGCAGGTCTTGTATACTGAGGATAGTCCAGCATTTTATTCATAAATGATTCATTTTGCAATGAACTTTTTCCTCCTAAGACTCCCGGGATTAATCTTACAACAGCGTCAGTGATAACCATTGCGGGTATTTCTCCGCCGGTTAACACGTAGTCACCAATTGAGATTTCAAGGAGACCAATTACCGACCTTATCCTCTCATCAAAACCTTCATAGTGACCACAAATGAGCATCAAACGGTTTTCCTGTGATAAAGCATTTGCCATTTCCTGATTGAGTGTTTTCCCTTGAGGTGTTAATAATATCTTTTTCGCAGCCAGGTTGTCCAATCTCTCTACCTCTTCGATTGCATGAAATAATGGTTCAGGTTTTATGACCATACCTCCACCCCCGCCATAGGGTTTGTCGTCTACACATTTATGCTTGTCATCTGAATAATCCCTTATGTTGTGAAGATAGCACTGTACCAGTTTCTTATCTTGTGCAATTTTTAAAATACTTTCACCAAGAACTGCGTCAAACATACCGGGAAACAAAGTTAAGATATCTATTCTCATAGCGTTTACATACCCGTGTTTTGGGAAAAGGTGCTGACTTACTTCTTGCAGGCAATTCCATTCTTTTTAAGAATGCTCACGACTGTTTCAGTTGGTTGTGCACCGACACTGATCCAATATTCAACTCTTTCTTTCTTCAATGTTACCTTTTTTGCTTCTTCTTTCTCCATGGGGTCATAGGTACCAAGTTGTTCAATGCTTCTGCCATCACGCTCTTCTCGAGCGTCGAATGCACAAATCCGGTAAAACGGCCTGCCTTTTCTTCCCATCTGTTTTAACCTTATCTTTACTGCCATACAAATTCTCCTATCAGTTATTAACAAATTATCATAATCAAGATATACAATCGTTTCTTCTCGATTAACGCTATCTTTTTTTCCTTTTCACTTTTTTTCTCTTACTTCTCAGCTTCCTGCTCATTTTCATCGCATCATGAGGTGCCATACCTTCAGGAGGCATAAAATTCCCACCGTTTCCGGCAAATTGTTTAAACATTTTCTTCATCTGTTTAAACTGTTTAAGCAGTTGGCTTACATCAAGCACGTTTGTTCCGCTACCGTTGGCAATCCGATTCTTTCTGTTACCTTCAATAATATCAGGATGAATACGCTCTTCCCTCGTCATAGAATGAATAATTGCCTCTACGTTTTGCATCTGTTTTTCATCAATTTGCATCCCCTTCATTCTTTTTCCTAATCCGGGAATCATGCCCATGATTTCCTTGAGCGGCCCCATTCGCTTTATTTGCTGTAACTGGTTAAGGAAATCATCCAGGGTTAAGGATCCCTGCTTAATCTTTTTTTCTAATTTTGCAGCATCTTCTTCATCAATTACCTTCTGAGCTTTTTCCACTAACGATACAACGTCACCCATGCCCAGAATTCGTGATGCCATACGATCTGGATGGAATTCTTCCAGTTTATCCAGTTTCTCGCCCATACCAACAAATTTTATGGGTTTACCGGTAACCGCCTTAATCGATAACGCTGCGCCACCTCTCGTATCGCCATCTAATTTTGTTAAGATCACACCATTCAGACACAATTGTGCATTAAATTCCTTGGCACTGTTAACAGCATCCTGCCCTGTCATAGAGTCACATACAAAGTAAATTTGAGTTGGCTTGACTTTACTGTTTATCTCCTTTAGTTCCAACATCAGCTTTTGGTCGATGTGCAACCGGCCAGCCGTGTCAAGGATTACAACATCATGATTGTTCGCCTTCGCAAATTTTATTGCTCCTTTGCATACATTAACAGGATTCACCCCTTTTTCAGAAAAGACGGGAATATTGAGCTGTTTACCGAGCACTTGCAACTGTTCAATTGCAGCAGGCCTTTGTATGTCTGCCGCAACAAGGAGTGGGCGTCTGCCTTTTGAGGAGATAAGGCTTGCCAGTTTTCCCGATGTTGTCGTCTTGCCACTTCCCTGCAGTCCCACAAGCATTAAGATCGTAATGCCACCATCGACAAACGGAATAGTAGAATCACCTGGACCCATGAGGCTTTCCATCTCATCATGTACAATCTTTACAATCTGTTGTCCGGGAGTTACGCTCCGAATAACATCATCACCTACGGCACGGTCGGTAACCTTTTGGATAAAATCCTTTACTACTGCGTAATTTGTATCCGCCTCTAGAAGCGCAATCCTAACTTCACGCAAACCATCTTTGATGTTTTCTTCTGTTAGTCTTCCCTTGCCACGTAATTTATTAAATATTGTGTCCAGACTACCGGTAATTGACTCAAACATTTTTACTTTTTTTATTACGAGTTAAAAAGAAAAGTATCTCGAGTTCTGTAATATATTGATACCAAGAGAACTTATGAAAGTTGTCCGTTATCACGTGTCTCGTGAAACACCTATTATGTACAAATTAGAAAAATGTTCAACAGAAAATATTTCATTCCCGTTCCCTCCACATTTTTGCACCCAAACTGGTAAGCCTCTCCTCAATCTTCTCATACCCTCTGTCAATATGGTATAATCGCCTGATTTCGGTAACTCCTTTTGCGACCAGTCCCGCAATCACGAGAGAAGCACTTGCCCTTAAATCAGATGCCATCACCGTTGTACCCGAAAGTGATGGAACACCATTAATAATCGAAACAGCGTCATCATTTCTGATATTTGCTCCCATCCTGTTGAGCTCGGCAACGTGGACAAACCTGTGAGGAAAAACTTTTTCCGTGATAGAGCTGACGCCCTTTGCGATACTCAACAGGGCGGTAAATTGTGCCTGCATATCAGTGGGAACACCAGGATAAGGTAATGCTGTAATATTAACGGGGTTAAAATGTCCATTACTCTCCACTATACATTCATACACATTTTTACCGGGAGAATTTCCCTTACTTATTGTTCGTGTTTGAATATCAATGCCAATTTCAACCAATTTATCAATAACCGAAGTTAAATGGCCGGGAATAATATTTTGCAGTACTACTCTCCCCCCGGTTACAGCCCCGGCAATCATCAAAGTTCCCGCTTCAATTCTATCAGGTATTATAGTGTATTCTGTACCATGCAATTCATCAACTCCATCAATTATCATGGTTTTTTCACCAATACCCGTTATCTTTGCACCGGTTTTGTTAAGAAAGTTTGCAAGGTCCTGGACTTCAGGCTCACAAGCGGCATTCGTAATAATAGTCCTTCCCTCTCCTAATACTGCCGCCATCAAAATATTACACGTACCTAAAACACTTGAACCTGCTACACCACCAAGATATACCGTGGTTCCCTTTAACCTCTTTCCTGTTGCGATGACGTACCCATCTTTCATCTCAACCTCAGCACCGAGGGCTTTAATACCCTTGATATGAAGATCAATAGGCCTGGGGCCTATCGAACAACCTCCAGGAATAGATACTTTTGCAGCCCCCCTTCTTCCAAGCAATGGACCCAGAACACAGATTGATGCCCTCATGGTGCGGACAAGCTCATATGGTGCAGTCACGTTTGAATCATCTTGAACTGTTATTTCAAGCGTGTGGTCCTTGCATCTCTCCGTTTTAACGCCCAGGTTAATGAGAATCTCGCAAAGTGTCTTTACATCTGTTAATTCCGGAATCCCCTGTATCCTGGAAGTTCCCTTAAGGAGTAGACAGGAAGCCATGATAGGTAGTGCAGCATTTTTTGCACCACTTATCCTGATATTGCCTCGTAAAGGGTTCCCACCTTCAATGACCATCTTCTCCATTTTTTTCTTTTTATCTATCCATTAAACTATCGTATGAAATTATATACTAAAATATTTTTGGTACAACAATAAATAAGCACAGTTACTGTTTATTGACGTTAGTTACGACAATGGACAGATTAAAAATCCAGAAATACTTTCTTAATCTCTATCTTACAGAGACTTACAACTAGTTTTGCAAGTGTATTTTTTGCTCTTTTCCCCCACTTGATGACCCAATAGTTTTTACTATTTTGTATAAGTCAATCCCTTTTTGTGCTAATCTAGTTCCAAAGGTATTCCTCAGTTAAGCTGCAGGCGAGAAATAAAAGTTCTCTATTTCAGACTTATTTAGACTTATTTAGCGAAAATTCCAAAGATCTTCTAAGATTATTTGGGTCGATTCTTTCTCATTCATATTGAAAAAAATATAATCGGTTTTTTTATTTTTAGCCTTGAACCATAGTGCTTTTGATTAAACTTTTCATTCTATTCCTTATTCCTGTTACATTCTTTAATTCTTATTCTCAACAAATCTTTCCTTGCCTAAGAAAACATTAATCAATGCTCATGCAGTTCTGCTCTTTGAGTGATATGTTAAAAATTAATCAAGGAGAATATATGCCTCTTTTTGACATTTCCAGCCCTAATTCGTTTAATCTTTCCGACAGTGTTGCTATATCATCTTTTAATTTAATTCCTTCACTGGCTGAAATTGTACTTTGGACTGCTAAATTGTAGGCACCTAGATTTGGTATGAAATAACTTGCTACGTTTGCATAATTGTTTATGGGACTTGCTGTGTTAAATGTTGTTGTATTGTATTTTGTTTGTTTTTCTGAAAGTTCGAACTGAACATCCAAATATTCTTGTTGAAGCTGCCAATCGGACATTTTTGAAACGGGTTTAAACGTATAACAACCTATAAGTAGAAACATGGTTAGTAGTATAATGAATGAGCTTTTCACTTTAAGTCCCTTTCTTTAAGCAGTATCTGTTTAGATAATATGCTATTTTACCATTAAATTATCCAAACTCTCCTCCTTTTAAAACAAAAAGCCTTACTACTCGAGATATATAAATCAACTATCTTCGGCAGTAAGGCTATCTTTTCTAAGATCAATCAATAGCAGGTGGTATTAAGACCCTTTGCTTTGCGTCGCCTGATCACTCAGGGTTTGCCCTTTCCGGTTACTTATCACTTATTCAGTTTTATCCTAAATCATAAATATAGATATTGTGTTTGTCAATATGACAAAGTAGGACAACTTAAAACACCTCTATTATGATCGTCAGGGAAGGTGAATATTCGAATTTCAGCAAATTGTTTCTTTGTATTGATTCATGGAAGAATAAATATTAAGATTTACAGATATATCACCAGCCTGCCCGATTGGTAGTTTTGGCGGTTGAGATATGGTTTGTTGCGGAATAGAGTTGTTTTTCTGATTGCAACTACTCTATTCACATGCTAGCGCCATTAAAGGTGACAAGAAATACTGCTCAGAATTGAAGCCAAAATTAAAAGCTATTGTTTACATGCAGACGTAGCACAGGACAATGTACAGTCGATAGTTCACCAATAGAAAGGCAACTGAGGATTTCTTACTTAATACAAGGATTAGGTAGTTTTGCAATTCATGACCTCATTAGATTTTCAATTCTTTACTTTAGTCAGATTGTAGCCAAACCCCATCGGAAGCAACAGAAAAAGGAATAAATTATAACACATTCTATAATATGATAGTAGCATAGCAGATACTAAACAAGCACTTATGAAAATCACAAAAACTATTAAATTTAGTTACGACAATGAACCGGTTAACTGATTCGAAACGTCTCCCATCTTTTGGCGGATAACAAAGTCAGCATACTCATCAGCTGGAGTTACAGAAAGTGAGATGATCGCGAGAATCGCTCCATTTCCCTTTGCAATAGTCGGAAAAGAGGATGCCGGATGAACAGTAAGAGTAGAACCAACTACTATCATCAAGTCACAGGAAAGCGATAAGTTATTTGCCTTCACCAGGTCTTCTTCTCTCAGATTCTGCCCAAAAGAGATAGTGTTGGGTTTTAAAAAGCCACCGCATCGTTTACACAAAGGCGCTCCTTTTTCAAGATTCAGAGTATCGAGGACCTCCTCAGAAGGAACAATTGTTCCGCAAAAAAGACACACAATTTCTAGATTATTACCGTGCAAATTAACGATTATATCATCGGGTAATCCGCTTTTCTCATGTAATCCATCAATATTCTGTGTGATAAGGCCTGCAAGTCTCTTCTGGTCATAGAGAGTTTTGAAAAACATATGCCCATTATTTGGCATTGCTTTCTTCATATTCTTCCATAATTTCTGTTTCCTTTGCCAGTATAGTATGCGCTTTTTTTCATCCGAAAGAAATTCATCAAATAATACCACTTGAAACTTGTCCCATATACCACCCTTACTCCGATAGTCCGGAATTCCAGATTCTGTACTAATGCCCGCCCCGGTAAAACCAACAATCTTCCTGCTATTTTCAATCGCATTCTTGAAGTTCTCGATTAATCTCTCATTATGACGGTGACCCGAATATATTTACAAAACCTTATTTGTAGCCTATTACAATAATATTCACCACTGTTCCTGCAAACGAAGAGATAAAACAGCCAATTACCATCAACCAAAGCCCAGAAACATGATGATTCCTTTATTTAAGGTGCAGTGGATACAGGTGATGAATCCTTTTCCTTCTTCTATTCAAATCCTCGTTCAGCATGAAAACCCGTCACATTGCAACTGTCTGGCTATAGTTGGAAGCTTTAAGTCTTTTTTAATAAAGCTCATGTATATATCGGTAAGGGTTTCTTCTCCCAATTACCGTAAGAGGCAATCCCTTCATACGTGGCCAACATGTTTGCCGATAGTTTTTCTTTTTGTTCCTCATTCATTACGTTCGCTTTCTCAAGGCGCTTGTCATGCGCTGCAGGGCAGGAGAACAGTCTTCAGGGTCCAGATGAATGTCAAGGATACAAAAACTTTCAGTATAATCACGGATGTCATCCAGCGCTTTTTCTAATTGATCCTCCGTCTTTATATCAAACCCTTTACCCGAATTCAGGATTTCAGTTATACGGCTGTATTCCCACATACGTATATCATTAAACGGGCCATCAAGCATGAACCTTTCAGTCCCATAACCACAATTATTCAGTATAACGACGATCGGATTGAGTTGATACCGAGCAATTGTTGACAGTTCCATGCCTGTCATCTGAAAAGCTCCGTCACCAACAAGTACCAGAGGGCGCAGTTCCGGTTTCGCCATCTGGACTCCAAGGCTTGCGGGTACAGCAAATCCTAAAGAAGCATAGTACGCAGTTGATAAAAACTCTGTCTCTTTATGGATTGTCATATCAATTGCGGCAAACATCGCATCACCAGTATCTGCTATAACTACCATGTCTTTTTGAAGAAAAGCGTTGAGTCGCTGGTACAGATACTTTACTGTTATTGCTTTTCCATTCGTTGGATGTGGTAGTTGAGGAGGGGGCGGATGTATAGATTCGACCTCATTCCGGCGATAAATATTCATTTTTATAAGTCCCTTAATGAAATCCTCAAAACAAATGTCTTCGTATGAATGGTATCGTATGGATATCTTCTCGCTGGTAACATAAATAGAGTGTCCCTGATCAAGATGGGCTGTGAAGATACCGAGATTAATATCTGTCATGAATGTACCGAGTAAGATCAAGCAATCGCTCGATTCAACGTAACGTATGACCTCTTCACGCCCCATGGCTCCTCCGTAAACTCCAAAATATTGCGGGTGATGCTCACTAATTACTGACTTACTGAGAAGTGTTGAGACAACAGGAAGGTTTGTATTCTCGATGAGCTGAACCAACTCGTCCTGTAAACCGAAACGATGCAGTTCTATACCTGCAATTATCACAGGTTTTTTCGATGCATTTATCATACTGGCTGCTTCACGTAATGCTTCATTCAAAGTGTTACTGTTACTCGAATAACGTTTTACCTCAGAAACGTTATTCAGAGAGACCTTACAGGAAACCATATCGCGCGGTATTTCTATATACACCGGTCTTTTATAACGTAAGGCTGCATTCAAGACACGGTCGATCTCACGACAAGCAGTTTGTGGATTGTCAAGTACCGTTGAAGCTACTGTGAGCTGTTCATATACCTTCAACTGTGTGTCAAAATCACGAACCTTGTGATGCAGTAGCGGTGACCGTAAACGTTCGTTCGTACCCGGTGCCCCACTTATCACTATAACAGGAGATTTTTCGGCAAATGCCTGAGCAGTTGTGTTTGCTACCTTGAGTCCTCCAACACAATAGGTAATGCAGACGGCGCCCATCCCGGCAACCCTGGCGTATGCATCAGCGGCAAAACCTGCGCCTTGTTCATCACAGGTATTGATCATTCGTAATTGACTGCAATGAAATTCGCGAAACAAACTCAGCGCATAGTCACCGGGGACACCAAATACATGGCGGACACCATGGGCATACAAACGCTGAATAAGATAACGGCTTATCGTATGTTGAGTATCCATAAAGTGTTTTTATGTATGAGAATCTATTATTATCAAAGAGTTTGCAGGATTAATGATAAGGTGATAAATTACTAAAATCAAGGAGAAAAGGCGAGTTTTATACTCATCTCATAATGGTTTTCGGATAAAATCCGAGAAAAAACGGAGCGAGTAAAGTCCTCGGCGCCTGGTTTATTCTAGTCAAGTATTTTTATAACATATTTTAGTCTGTTGTTGTTTGATGATTGTTGCTAACGGAAGGAGGGCGTAGCCCGACTGGAGTTAGCAACAATCATTGATTTTTTTGTACTACATTAAATTTATTATCTTAAACTGAAGTGTGACACCTTGCCCAATCCTGGTAATTAGAGGGTCTCTACAGAGCCCTGACCTTGCTTTATTGGAACTAAGGTACAAGCGGGACGTTATTTAAGCTTTGCGTGAAGGTCGACTAAGCCGCCTTAATGACACCGATGATAATCATTCCCACTTACACACGAAGATTAATGTTTAAGCAGCTTTTTTAAGCTCCTGTTCTACAGCATAATTTCCTATATATTCGCTATGATCACGTACAAGCGCAAATATAACTCCGAGAAGTTTTCTAGACACGGCAGTCAAGGCTTTCATCTTCAACATGCCTCGTGCAAGACAACCTTGATAGTACTCATGCATTATTCCTCCTTTATGCACTACGTTAATAGATGCGAAAAACAAAAGTTTTCTCATAAGAGATCTTCCTCGTTTAGAAATACGTCGTTGCCCTTTGTGTATTCCAGAACTAATCTCAAAAAGATCAAGACCAGCGAACTTCAATATCTCGGAAATAGTTTTGTACTCCCTGAAATCACCAACCTCACCTATAAGCCCAGCCACCGTGATATCTCCGATCCCCTTTATAGAGAGGATAAATTTACTCTAAGATATCTTTTCAAGATGATGGCTCATCTCTTTCTCAATCTCTGTAACAAAACTCTCAGTAGTTTCAATTATAGACAATATCTCTTTTATCTCAAAAAGTATGCTCTGACGGCCTTCCCTTACCCCTACAGACGATTTTGCTGCCGCATAAAGCTCTCTGGCTCGCTCTTCTCCAAGTTGTCCACGACTTACTTTTCTAAGGGTTATAGTCAGATTCTTAAGCTTGTATTTTATTATATCTTCAGGGGTTGGGCAGTTCTCCAGAAGAAATCTTGCACTCCTGGTCTTAACGTCCTTAAATACTTGAGAAAACTCTGGAAATATAACAAAGACCAAATCCTGGAGCTGATTAAAGATCGCCGTTCGCCTACGCATTGCCCTCTCCCTGGCATGCGTAAGTCTTCTGAGTTCTGCAGCAGAGCCTTCCGGCTGAACTATCGCCAGTGCATGGCCAAGCTCTATGATATCGGCTATAACCTTGGGATCTTTCTGGTCTGTCTTGTTTGGAGAATTACCGTCAAGCTCCTTAACTCTCTTGGTATGCATAGGGTTTATCTGGATAAGCTTCACTTTTTTCTTTCTTATAAAATGAGTAAGTGGTTCTCCGTAAGGCCCGGTAGGCTCATAACCAACTACAACATCTTTGAGGTTATTGGCATTTTTTGTCTTCACAATTCGACACCAAAAGGTGTTGAATCCCTGGGTATTGTTCATAAAACTAAATGGCTTAACCTCTATTCCATTTGGACATCGACAATATCCAACATTCGTTACTTTACTAATATCTACGGTTACGATAAGTGTTTCCTTATTGATTACTCTAACTTTTTTTGTTTCAATGTTTTTCATGGCTATGCTCCTTTCATAAGTTTTAAGTTAAACCAAATTGCTCAATTACTTAAAATCAAAAGAAAGAGTATAGCCTATTTATTATAAAAACTATTTACTTTCTGCAATATAGCAAGCTTTGTCCGAAAATACCTTCACCAAGATTTGGTTTCAAGTAATACAAAAAAACCAAATTGGTTTTAGTATAATAAGAGATCAGCGTAGCTTGCCTGAGCCTATTGAAGTGATGAAGAACGGTAAAGGTAATTTGGAGAAAAATAGAAGAAAAAAGGTGATTAGTTAAGAATTGCAAGCAATTTAGCTTTGCTTGTTTTATTGGTAGATGAATACTTTCCGTCTTAACATGGAGCTGGTCTGATAATCAGAAAATGATTCTGCTAAATTATTCCCATCAGATTTTAAATTGGTTATCAGGTTTAGGATTAACCATAACTACCGGCTAATTTCCTTTATTACGTCCTTTATTAAGTTACTTTATTGGAGACAGTTCCGATTTATGTAACTGTAACCTTGTCTGTTCAATTTCATCTCTCAGCTTACAATTCTCTTCCCTTAAGCTTCTATAACCCTGTTATTGTTATCAGAGTTATTGTTTTCCTTGGGAACTGTATTTGGCTGAACACCTACAAGAAAGGAACCATGTTCAAACGTAAATTTTGTCATAACCCAAGAAAATTGTGCTTTTTGTAATCCTTTCAAAAGCAATCACAATCATTAGAAACAAATAGTTTCCATGGTATTTTTATAAACTATTTTTTGATTGTATCACAAAAACCGATAATTTGATTGTTGTATACAACAATGAGGAGCTTTAACCTTCGGTTGATTCCGTCACGAAACAGTAAAATGTCTACCAGTCAATTGGTTGAAGTGATTTATCATTAACAAACCTTGTAACGAGACTGAGAAGCCAGGTGTGCTTGTTTGTTTCAAACTCTCTTCGAGAAACCTTTGCTTTCACCAGTGCCATTTCAGTTCCTTTATGGAATTCAACAGACTTGATTGCTACATAATTTATGTCAACATTAATATAACCACGGGAACCAAAAGAGCCATACAGGTCGACATCATCGAAATCAAAAGCTTCAACATTATCTTTCTTTTTTCTTAAACTGAAGGAAAATGATCCGTAAAAAACCAGTGATTGTGCCTGCTGATGCATTCCCTCTCTGGATATTCCATACCCGTCACCCTTGTTCAAGTTGAGTTCTATCAGCTCGCTGTCAAAGGAAACTTTATAATAGGGTATTTCCCTGTTTAATCTGGACAAGTAAACACTCGAAATCCTCTTCGGGAATTCCGGATCGCTGAAAACCCTGCTTGAAATCAAAAGTTTAATCGTTGAATCACGATCGATGTTAATTACATCTTTCTCTATCGAAGCGTATTTCGAAATGTAAAAAAGCATGGTATAAAACTGTTCAAGTTTTGATCTCGGAATTGTGACAGTAAAAAGATCATTAATTAATTCATCCACTTCGTTATTTTTTTGTTGAAACAACTTTGCGTTATCGATATCAACAAGTGCATATATGTCCTCAAGGACTTGTTTTTTGTCTACCTCTAAAGAAGTTTCAACTTCATTCTCAGGGCTCTTATCAAATGCGAAAACAGGAACTGATATTGCGAGTGATATAAAACAGATACAAAGATAGTTTTTTACAAGATAATTTTTAATCATTTTTTTTCAATAAAGATTTAAAAGTAACTAAGAAGGATAAAATACAGAACAAATAATTCCAAATAATGTATTTTATCGTATATTTTGGATGTAAACAATTGTTTTCTACCTGTTTTTTTTGTTCCTGAACCCGAATCCAGCAAGCGAAGGTGAATTGTCTTCATGAACAGATATTGACCCCGCATATTCAGATTGTGCTTATATCTCTAAATTTCGGCAAATGTTAAAATAATTTTACTCTTTTCATTGAAATTCAGTTTTTTTTTACGTTAGATTGTCATCAGTACTCCGTATCGCAGACCTCTGGGACTTATTCTGCATAGGGGGAAATCAAGTTTTTCCATAATTCTCCAATAAATCATGGCTCCTGCAAGAATAACATCCGCACGCCCTTCTTCAATCTTTAACAACTCCAGCCTTTCAGAAACAGAACGGTATTTAAGTTCGTTTACCATCTTGAGAAAATCTTCTCTTGATAATTGAACCTTTTCTATCTCGTCAGCATTAAATTCTTTTTGTGCAAGATGCCATGAAGCCAGTGTTGTTGCTGTTCCCGCTACAGCAACCATTTCTATGTCATCTTTCAGCGAGTTCCGCCATGTTTTAAGTCCTTCCAATTCGTTGTCAATTTTATCAAGACAACTATTAAATTCTTCATCTGTTACCGGATCAGAGGTAAGATATCTCTCGGTAAAACGAACAGATCCAAGATCTACACTTCTGCCACCTGCTAAAGCCGCAAATTCGGTACTTCCCCCTCCCAGGTCAACTACAGCACAGCGGGAAGAATCCATATCGGGCAGAAGAGAACCGAAAAATGTGAATTGTGCCTCATCTGCAGCAGAGATTATTTTAAACCGGAAACCGATTTCTTTCATAACTTGATAAAAAAATTCATTGCTGTTTCTAGCACTCCTTGCCTGACTCGTCGCCACACAGACTACTTCACCTGGCAGGATACCAAATTCAGCAAGTTTTACCTCATAGTCAGAGAGACAGGAAAGGGCACGTTTCATTGCATTCGATTGAAGATATCCTGTTTGATCAACACTCTCTCCAAGACGGATGACATTAGCATAATCCCTCATTACCTGCGTAACCTGACCGGCCTTAACTTCGGCAATGAGCAGAAGGCAGGTATTTGTGCCTAAATCGATAGAGGCCTTTAATAATTTATTGTCAAAACTCATTGCCATACCTTAATATTCGTGAAATTTTGAATAGAAAAATAAGTACTGATTTCCGAAAATTCTAGAAATCTTTCCGTTTTATGAGAAAATAAGACAAAACTAGACATCCAGCAATGAACATTGCTGAATGCATGTATACGATAGCCATATCCGCTCGTGACCGGACAGCCAGGCCACACAGCTCCACCAATCTCGGTGAAAAATGGTAAAGAGATCCAATCAAGAAATTGTTGGTCAATTCAACATTTCCATCCGTAATCCCATAGACAAGATTCGGTAAGACATTCACCATTATGAGTATCAAACATATGAGAAGGCTCAAATTTGACCGGTAAAATAAAAGGGCTGCAGGAATGAGAGCTGCCTCATAAATAGCATACGTGATAGATGTAAAAAAAAAGACGCGAATATGAACAAATTCATAGATACCAGATTTCATAAAGTAAAGAAATGATATAACGAGAAAAAAGAGAAAGGTTCCTATTGGTATTATTAATACGGTAGCAATGTATTTATAGATGAGGAGTCTTATTCTGGTAATTGGTCTTGATAGGATGAGTTCTATACTTCCATCAGCTATCATTCTCGGAAACAGATCAAAACCTGAGAGAAGCAGGAAAATCAATGAGAAATAAAAAAGAAATGACAGGAAATACAGATTAACAAAGTAATCGGTTTTTTTACCAAATCCAAACAGAAGCAACAAAATCACCAAGCTGTATAGTACTATTGATACTATAAAAATTTTACAATTAACATACTCATGGTACGTTAATTTTACTATAGACCTTAAAGCTGAAAAATTGCTCCCTGTCTTACCTCGCAACGGTACAACCATCTTTGTATGGAAAGTGGGATAACGAAATAGAGATTATTCCGGGGAATTAAAATCTTATATGGCAGAGAGATAGATTTCCTCAAGGGTATTAATGGCCTTTTCAATTCAATCCAGAAAAATAGTATTGTCCACAAATAACGCATGAATGTATTGAGCAGGGTCTCATCATCAGATTCCAGAAACAATAATCCGAGCATCTTCATTTAAACCAAACATGATACCTTGATCAAAGAAACAGCTCACCCCTCTTAAAGCAGAAGAGTTTCTGCGCAAAAAAGGCTTTCTACAGGATTTTTTCAGATCTTTAATTTTTAAGGCCAGCGTTAATTCACTTCCCTATGAATGCCCTCATCCCCGTTAAGAGCCTTTTAGCTGGTTAAAAGCCTTTTGTTTTATATTTTGAACCATATCCTTCAAACCGTTTTATAATGAGATTAATTTTTCCAACACTCTTGTTCGTAGCAGTATTTATTATTTCATAACCAGATGCGTGTTGACTTCCTCCGGAACTAAATCCCTCTGTAATCTGTTTAATGGTTACGGTAACCTCTCCCAGGTATTCATGTTCCTGTTTGTTATTACGCTTATTGTTTATTTTCATAATGTTATCGGTAAGTTTGTCTTCTGCCTTGTTCAACTTCGGGTCATCTTTAGCAGCTTTATATGCATCATAATCGTCATATTTAGTCTTTGAATCATTCATCAGTTCAACCTGCCGTTCAAAGTATACAATATATTTATAAAGGGATCCCTGTACCCATTCCCAAAATTGTTTGACCAGACCAGTGTCGTAATCTGAATCGTAAAATTTTATTACTAAGGTGTCTTCAGGGAGTAATTCGCTTATGCCCTGGCAGTAGTCACCAAAACGTCTCATCTCACCATACGAATGGAAATTGCTGTCTCGTACAATATCTGATGTCTCTATTACCGTTCCGTTATGCACCATTTGAAAATAGATGTCCGGATCAGAAATTTCGTCATGTTTGTCAGGATCAATCTTGTAATCGCTTATTGACACAACAACAGAATATTCTTCTGCGAACAGATAATCTGTCCACAACAGACACAGACCAAGAAGAACCGGGAAAGTATATACAAATCTCATTTCTCAAACCCCCTCATCAAAATAATCAACAAAATAACATCATACATAATCATATTCAGGATTCACTAATGATATTCAGAAATCACAGCCGAAAATGCTGCTGATCTTTTCTTTTATGTTAACACACTATAAATAGTCTTTCTCCCTTTGTCAATCAGCTGTTTTTTAAACTTCCTACTGATGTTACTATCATGAACCAACTCTTTGCCTCTCTGGTAACACAATGCGCCACTATCGTTATCTTTTCTTTATCATCAGGTTTTCATATTCATCAATGTTACATATATATTTGGGCGGTATATATATCAATTACGGGAATCTTTAAATGATACAAAATCCGTAAACGTTCCACCTATGTCAACACCTACAATTATCAAATGTAATGTCTCAGAAATAATTTATCCTTGTTCTGGTAAGATATTCTTAATAGAGCCGGCACGCAGATGGGACAAAACTCTCTCAAGGTGGTTCTTTAAATTTTTTTCGTCAGAAAACTTTATAGTTATCTGAACTTCATCTTTTTCAAAGAATGGGGCATGATTAATACGAATGCTATTGTCGAGCCCCAACTCTTTAATCGATTGAGCAAACTCTGCTTCCTTTCTACTGATGGTTGGATAGCGCATATGTTTGATTAAACGGTAAAGACTTTCTCCCTTTTGTCTTTTATTCCTTCTTTTGTCCTGGAGAATGTCTCTGATCTCCTTTGTCATGAACAGTTCGGGTATCGCTGTCTGCTTGATCAGTTTAAGGTCAAGTAAATTTCTCAATGTTTCTTTGGCTTCATTTACATTTGTTCTCGTTTCCTTATAGAGAAGATTGTAAACACAATCTCTCTCGGAATCTTCAAGAGGAATAAGAAGAAATGCCTTTTCAAGTTCTAGTTCCTGTTTGGCTACAGAATCAACCACTTCTTTTTCAAGTTGTAAAAGAGAAATGTATCTCTCTACCAGCTTCTCATTTTGTGGGATCCTTAAAAGAGGGGCGATATCAGTCAACAACCTCTTATTGATATAACCAATCTCCTGGAAATTTTTTAGGATTATGGCCTTTTCTATATCATGAAATCCCCTGGAGAATAAATTGTCGTGAAGACTCATGAGAAGAAGTTCTACATCTGTAAGTCCAACAACAATCCTTGCGGCAATGCTTTTTAACCCTAGTTCCTGAAAAGCAAGAATTCGTTGATAACCGCATACTGTTGTATACATCGTGTTACTTGTATTTCTTTTTATGAGCACGGGATTTATTAATCCCACCTTGCTGACCGAATCGATTACACCATTCAGAACTCGTCCATAACTAGACAAATACCTCTTGTGTCCTACTGATGAAATATCGATATCTCTGATAAAGACTTGATTTATATCCATTGCATAACGATAAATTGTGGTAAATAATACGAGGAGCAGCAAGAAAAAGACGGAACCTAAATACTTTTCACCTTGCTTAACTAGAGAGTAACAGGTAAGTAGAGAAAATGCAATGGTATTCGGAAAACATAGCAAGTTATAAACTATTGTGAAACGCAGGATTAAGATTTTTATCGGGTATTGGTGTGGTAATAGAATGGAACAGGATAAATGGAGAGAAAAACCTTATGAGTATTAGAGGGGGAGAGGTGAGAAATGCAGGAGTAAACTTTGAATTGAGGAAAATGGCCATGATAAACAGATTACGCTATAAAAGCAATTATCACATGCATTGGATGAGATAATGCAAAATGCAAAGTGCAAAGAGATTCATGACACAATACCATTATCAGCATTTGTATTCTAACAACACCTTTACTATTCTTTCAGAAGCTTTTCCATCCCAGAGTTCGGGAATGCGTCCTTTCACATAGTTCCCCTTGAGCATCTGATAACCCATTTCTACAATTTTCTTTTTGTCTGTTCCGACAATGGCATTCGTTCCTTCTGTGACCGTTACCGGTCTTTCGGTATTTTCTCTCAGGGTAAGACACGGGACTCCCAGTATGGTTGTCTCTTCTTGAATACCTCCTGAATCAGTCATTACCAAACGTGCATTAGCCACCAATTTCATGAAATCAAGATAACCGATAGGATCGCACAAATGAATACAACCCTTGTCTCTTTATCTGTTTTACCTGCGGTATCAGCTAATAAGTTAAACTTTTCGATCCTTTCCCTCGTTCTTGGATGAAGAAAGATAATGGGCAGAGTTTTTGATAATTCCTTAAAAGCCGAAATCAATCTCTCAAGGGTTTCTCTGTTGTCTACATTACTGGGACGATGCAATGTTACAAGGCAATAAGATTTTTCTCTGTAGCCCAACTCTATGAGGATGTTTGACTGATTTGCCTTTTCTTTATGTTTTAAAAGGGTATCAATCATAACGTTTCCGACAAAGAAAATTTTTTCTTCTGCAATACCCTCCTTCATGAGGTTGTCTTTAGCACTTTTCTCTGTTGTAAAAAGTAAGTCAGAAAGTGCATCAGTCAGGATTCTGTTTATCTCTTCCGGCATTGTCCGATCAAAACTCCTTAGTCCTGCTTCCACATGAATAATCTTGATTCCCAGTTTTGAAGCTGTCAGAGAACAAGCAATAGTAGAATTTACGTCTCCAACTACAAGGAGATAGTCTGGTTTATGTTCCAGTAATACGGGTTCAAATCTTTTCATAATTTCGCCAGTTTGAGCTGCGTGAGATCCAGAACCTACTTCGAGGTTTATGTCCGGTTTGGGGAGACAAAGTTCTTCAAAAAACAGTTTAGACATTTTCCGATCGTAATGCTGTCCTGTATGAACGAGAATTTGCTTAATCGAAGCGGTTTTACTCATTTCACTGATAATGGGAGCCATCTTCATAAAATTAGGACGTGCACCCACAACATTAATTATTTTCATTGTTTTACCTTAAAAAATGCTAGTATGATAAAAAAATGGTAGGTCTCTGGTTAATACAGAGTAAACAACACAGTTGAATATAATAGCAAAATTTGGAAATAAACTCCATAAAAGACCGTTTTGAAGCAAACAGGCAATCTCTATGATACGCAATATTTATGCCAAAAAAAACAGATTAACTCTTTTTCCTAAACGGCAAATTATACAAAATGTAGTCTTTATAAGCGATTAAATAATCATGAAAATATCTGAAAGTCTTACCACAAATCATGGTGTTTATAAAAACAACATACCTTATCTGAAATTATACAAAAGATGTATCATCAAAATATTTATCGGCCTCCTATTGGTCGAAGTTATTATTCTAGTGGTTTAAAAAATTATTTTGCTTTTGGTATGATTCATGCTCTATTAAATCTCCTGTGTAACAAGACACAACATATCGAATTTTCTCTATGCAATTTCTCTTCTAGTTACCAATAGTTTCTAGGCAGTTGCATTTAATTTTCTTATAGATATATTACCACTGATTAAACAACATTGAGAAATTATCAACAAGTTTTGATCGTTTTCTTTTTTGGTTGACTATTAAAGGGTATTTTGTAGAATCGTTTCGAAATCGCATATTTGAGGGATTGTGAAGTCTAGCATAGAAAATTAATATGAAAGTCGATAAAAGAACGTCTCCGCGGATTGATGTAAAGTTAACCATCATGCGATTTGGGTTAGCGATGAACATTTCTGTAGCGGGTATGTGTGTTATTGTAGATGACCCGCTGCCGATTGATTATTTAGTTGAACTTAAATTATCATTGCCTGATCTGGTTAATGAAAGAGAAGAGTCTTCAAACAACATTTCGGTCGAAGGTGTTGTTGTATGGACTAAATTTTCGGAACAACTGGACAAATACGAAGTTGGAATAAAGTTCACGAACCTGGATGACGATAATAAAGTTCTGGTGAAATCGTTTATCGAAAATTATTCACACGGTAACCCATCATAGTTGTTACACAATTAAATTATTTAGGTTATATGCTTGATCCTCAATTCTACTTTATATTATGTTTAGTTCTAAGATTGTGAAATATGTTTCTTCATTAAGAGCTAGATAACAATTGTCTGGAGGATCAGGCGACAAAACTGTAATTACCACGATCCGGAAGTTTTCGATTATATCGAAATACTAACTTCTCCTGTCGTGAAACGGTTTTTTATCAAGCAGTGTTATCGGATAACCTTCCATCCTCCTCTATTATATTATTTGAGTCATGGGAGTTTGGCGTATAACCTTACGAACTATACTAAAATCGATTTGGTTTTCGGTTTTACCTGTCTGCGTACATCGCACAGGCGGTCTGGAAACCAAATCTTGGTGAAGGTATCCACGGACAAAAGGCGCCGAGGACTTTACTCGGGCAAAATAATTTTTGGATTTTGTCCGAAAACCATTATCAGATGAGTATATTGTTAATCTTTTTATACCTTACATAAAAAAACAGGAGACTTTATGGGTAGTAAAACACCATTAACACAAAATAAAAAACTTCTATCATGGGTTGATGAGATAACAAAAATGTGTCAACCCGATCAGGTTATCTGGTGCGATGGAAGCAAAGAAGAATATGATGAACTGGCTGAGATGATGGTGAAGAACGGTACGTATGTAAGATTAAATGATGAAAAAAGGCCAAATAGTTACTGGGTAAAATCAGATCCTGCTGACGTAGCACGGGTAGAAGATAGAACATTTGTTTGCACAAAAAACATGGAAGACGCTGGCCCAACAAACAACTGGCGTGATACTGATGAAATGAAAGCCGAGATGATCAAGCTTTACACCGGTTGCATGAAGGGTCGCACTATGTACATTGTTCCATTTTGTATGGGACCACTAGGTTCAAAAATCTCACATATTGGTGTCGTATTAACAGATTCGGCTTATGTTGTTAACAATAAAAGAATTATGACCCGCATGGGGAAATCGGTTTTAGATATTTTAGGTGAAGATGGAGTCTTTATACCTTGTATCCATTCTGTAGGGATGCCATTGATAGAAGGCGTAAAGGATGTTCCCTGGCCGTGTGATGTTAATAATAAATACATTACTCATTTTCCTGAAGAACGAACCATATGGTCCTATGGTTCGGGTTATGGGGGAAATGCTTTATTAGGAAAAAAATGTTTTGCCCTAAGAATTGCCTCTTCGATGGCACGAGAAGAGGGTTGGCTTGCTGAACACATGCTTATTTTGGGTATTACACCTCCTGATGGTGAAAAAAAATATATTACTGCAGCGTTTCCAAGTGCCTGTGGTAAAACCAATCTCGCAATGATGATACCAACCATTCCGGGATGGAAAGTAGAATGCGTTGGTGATGATATAGCCTGGATGAAGTTTGGTGAGGATGGGCGTCTTTACGCGATTAATCCTGAAGCAGGTTTTTTTGGTGTTGCACCTGGAACATCCATGAAAACAAATCCAAACTGTATGCTTACCATGAAAGAAAACTGTATTTTTACTAATGTTGCCTATACGGAAGATGGCGATGTTTGGTGGGAAGAGATGACGGATGAATTGCCTGCTAAATTAACTGATTGGAAAGGTAATGAATGGACACCTGATAAAGGCACTCCGGCAGCACACCCAAATGCACGTTTTACTGCACCAGCCAGCCAGTGCCCAGTTATAGATCCTGCATGGGAAGATCCTAAAGGAGTTCCGATCTCGGCATTTCTTTTTGGAGGACGTCGCGCAAGTGTTGTGCCTTTAATTCACCAATCCTTTAACTGGCAGCATGGAACTTTCTTAGGCTCTATTGTTTCCTCTGAAAAGACCGCTGCTGCAGCAGGTAAGGTTGGTGAACTTCGCTATGACCCGTTCGCTATGTTACCTTTCTGTGGCTACCACATGGGAGACTATTTCAATCATTGGCTCGAAATTGGTAAAAAAACAGATAGTGAAAAATTACCCAAAATTTTCTATGTGAACTGGTTTCGTAAGAACAGAAAAGGCAGTTTTCTCTGGCCGGGATATGGAGAGAACAGTCGTGTTTTGAAATGGGTGATAGAGAGGATCTGCGGTGAAGGAAAGGCTGAGAAAACACCGATAGGTTGGGTTCCCACTAAGGATGCCTTATGTCTTGATGGTTTGAATATTTCTCATCAAGATTTAGAGGAACTCTTAAAAGTGGACACTGAAGAGTGGAAACAACAAATACCCCTCATGAAGGCACACTTTGCAAAATTTGGAGACAGAATGCCTGCCGGGCTTCAAGACGAATTAGCTGCTCTGGAAAGACGTTTGGAAAATTCAAATATTGGGTGAAGAAGAAAATATTAAAAGGGAAGAGCGATATGCTGCACAGGAAACCTGTGCAGCAGTTAAGTAGTTTAAAAGGGCAGTTACACCAAGTTTGTGTTCTCATTAATTAACACAGAATTCTGAATTATACAATCTTTCCTGCTTTTGGCATTACCTTAGTACGTTATCTCTCCTCAATCAAGTCCTTAATCCAGGTCATCGTTGCCACAGCGGGTGGTAGTCCTATTGTGGTAATCGATAGTATACAGACGTGCATAATCTCTTCCTTTGATAAACCTGCTTCTAACGCATTTCTCACTGCCGAATGAACTGCTCCCTCAGAACCGGCACCTACGGCTATTCCAAGTTTTGCTATCCTTCTTGTCTTTTCATCCAAGGGGCCGGCTTCATGGCAGTGCTTTCCCAGATTTTCGAATGCAGTACATACATCCGGATATTCTTTGGCAAGGGTTTTAAATTGTGACGGTAGCTTATAAGACATATTCCACTCCCTGATAAAAAAAATTGATTAAGAAATGTTGAGATATTTTTCGAGGCTATGAAAATAAATGCTGTTTATTAATATCCTCATAATCATACCAATTAAACTGGTAAAAATACAATGATTTGGGTGAGTTCATTCACGCATTATCTATTTGGACGGAAAAAAGAAACAATTTTTGTATACTTGTTACGTAACATGAAGTATAATAACATTATACATTACGTCCAGGATATTTTTCCTTGAGCGGACTGTTATCCAGATTTATGTGTGTTTGAAGTGTGAGAGCCTTTCTTACATACTTGGGAAGGTTGAAGATTGCCTGATGTGTAATTCCATCATAGAATTTTAATTCTCCCTTAACTCTTTCAGTAATCCTCCTGTCTATCTCCTCTCTATTCAGTAGCGTAGGATCAAGGCTGTCTGTTGCAAGATTAAAACCCCAATTTATAGCAAAAAATGGTATGTAAGCGGCGTAGGGAAACACGTTTGCAAAAACCGCACTCAGGGTTCTATTAAGGATTGAATAGGTATCCAAGGCGATCGGTGAAGTAGTGCTGGCTTGGATAGCAAAAATTCCTTGGCCTGTGAGTTTTTTCTTTACCAGCTCATAGAATTCTTTTGTAAAGAGTTTGTAAGAAGGCCCTTCTTCCAAAGGACAGGTAATATCCATAATGATAACATCAAAGAGTTCATTAGACTCTTCTAAAAACTCTCTCCCATCCCTAAACAGGAGTACGGTTCTTTCATCAGAAAACCCCCCGTTATGAAAGGTTGGAAGGTACGCCTTGGAACACTCTACAACCTTTTCATCAATATCTACCATCACGGCCTTGTTAACCGATTTATGACGGAGAACCTCTCTTAAAGCAGCGCCCTCCCCTCCTCCAATAATTGCCACTTTTGCAGGCATAGGATGCAAAAGTAATGCAGGCTGTACCAGCGATTCATGGTAAACATATTCATCAAACTCGGCTGATTGAAACTCATTATCAAGAATAAGGCATCGACCGAAACAGTCAGTTTCGGCTACCACGATCTCCTGAAATTCTGAATTTCCGTGAAATAAGGTTCCCTTGATAGCATGTTTGTGGACTTCAAACGGGCTAAAATAATCGTATATCCATCGTGAAGGAATTTCTTTTTTTGACATATAAAATCCTATGCAGTTGAAAAGGCTTCAGAAAGCAACGTACCCTTTATGAGTGGTGATCCCCTCTTAATCTCCAGCGTAGTATGATCTTTGGGTTCAAAACCACTTATTAATAAATTTACCGCCAACTGCGGATCGCAATTCCTTCCACAGGTGAATACATCAACGGCTACATAACCTTCAACAGGCCAAGTATGAATTGCTATGTGAGACTCAGCCAAAATGGCTACACCCGTTATTCCTGATGGGATAAATTCATGGTAAAATTGTTTAATTACCGTGGCTCCGGCCTCATTGGCTGAATTACTAATAAGCTCGATAATCTTATTTGCGTCATTAAGTACGTCTCTCTTACAATCCCACATCTCAAGGATGAGATGTCTTCCATATGCTTCCATCCTCTACCCCCTCCCCCAACAAAAATACAAAAAAGAAAAGATAAAGAATAATTTATCGTGCCGGTTTCCCTTGAGAATGTAATAAAAAGACAAACATGACAGGAAACATCTGGTATGCCCAAAAATTACTCTTTTCACTATTTGAATTAAAGAAACTGTCTTAATTTAAACAGAACGGAGATTCTCATATATTTACTTTCATTTGTCAAGGATTTATCATAATTATTTAAAAGAAATAATTAAAATCTGTTTAATAGAGGTCTGATTAATCTGCCAACCGGTAAAATCTCTATAAAACCAAGAGTCATTTTTATTATCATTGCACGGTTACGCAAAAGTCTGAGAACTACCAACTTTTCCCCAAACGATAACTTGTCTATTGATATAAAATCCCAGTATTTTAAGTTAATGACACCTTTACTAAATAGTTCATTCAGCTCTGCAATGCGATTAAGATCCAACGTGTAGGTGCCATCACGATTTGCAACAAGAGAATCCGGGAGAACAAGGTTGCCTGTTAATTGCTCTCCTTTTCTCAAAAATATATTGAGTATTGATGCCATAAACCAGAAGGCGATTTTGGAATAACAATTTTTTACTTTGTTGACTTTTTTATTACCGAACCGGAAAGTAATAATCTTTTTTTCTTTATTGAAAATAAAATTATCAACCGTAAATGGTATCTCTATTGTTCCGTCGAGAAGAAATTTTTTTATTTCGACAAAAAAAGATGCACCGTACTCATTACACGAAATTCTGATAGATCTCAATCCCTTGTCTTCAAGAGGCACACCTTTTAAATAGTCATTAATGAGATCTTCCCTGATCTTGATAAATCCATTATCAATGTCGAGCGACAGATTTTTGCCAATACAGGCAAGTGTTATTAAGAAATCAATATAAATGGGGATTTTTGACTTAATCTCCCCGGTAGCAATCTTAACCCCTCTGTTCAACTTTGCTCTTATGTTCTTGATAGGAATTTTAGTGCGTATCATATCAGTCTGTTTATTAACCAGAACCAATGCTGTTTTCCGCAAAAGATACAGGTATCTGGGAAGCTATTTATCCAGCAGTGCTTTGTATCCGATATCTTTCCGGTAATAAGCACCTTCAAAAGATATTTTGGCTACTGCATCGTAAGCTTTTTGTTGCGCATCACGGATATCCTTACCGCAAGCTACGATATTGAGAACACGGCCACCGTTGGTTAAAATTTTCCCATTGTTATACCGGGTGCCCGCGTGAAAAACCTGTGTGTCATCTTGATCCTTAAAGAGATTCAATCCTGTTATTTCCATTCCATTGACATGCCGGCCGGGGTATCCCTTTGAGGCCATCACCACACACAATGATGTTTGTGGTTTCCATTCTATATCAATGTTGTCAAGTCCGCCGGTGATTGTAGCTTGCATAATTGGGACCAAATCACTTTTCATTCTTGTGAGTAGTACCTGCGCTTCGGGATCTCCAAAACGAACATTGAATTCCAATACCTTAGGTCCTGATTTCGTGATCATCAAACCTACATACAGAATACCCTTGTAACGCCTGTCTTCACTATTCATAGCCTTAATAGTGGGGACAAGTATCTCTTTCTCAATCCTGTGATATAGATTTTCTGTCATGAAGGATACAGGTGAGTACGCACCCATCCCACCGGTATTGGGTCCTTTATCACCATCATAAATAGTTTTATGGTCTTGTGATGTCTCAAGGGAAAGAATTGTCTTGCCGTCTGTGAATAAAATAAGAGAAAGTTCTTCTCCTGAAAGAAAATCTTCAATTACGACACTATCCCCTGCATTTCCAAATATCTTATCCTGCATTATTAAGTCAATTGCACTGAGAGCTTCATTTTCCGATTTGCAGACAAAGACACCTTTCCCTTTACTAAGGCCGTCTGCCTTGATTACTTTCGGCATACTAACTGAGAGAATATACCTTCTGGCCTCATTATAGTCATTGAAGTATCTGAAATCCGCCGTAGGAATGTCATATTTTCTCATAAGACACTTCATAAAGACTTTACTGCTCTCCAGGATTGCGGCTTTTTTGTTTGGTCCGAACACTTGAAGATTATATTTACCAAATACATCGACTATCCCTTCTACCAACGGTGCTTCAGGTCCAACAATGGTCAGATCTATTTTCTCTTTAACGGCAAAATCAGTGAGCAAATGTATCTGTTCAGGTGCTATATCAAGACATTCTGCAATTTCTGCGATACCAGGATTACCAGGTGCGCAAAATATTTTCTCTACCTGTGATGATTGAGCCAGCTTCCATACGATACTATGCTCTCTTCCACCGTTCCCAATTACCAATATTCTCATATCAAATTTATTGTCCTTGCAACTATGCCAAAATACCTCTGACACAAAACCCAGAGGCATAAGAACATGAGATGCAAAAGCGGTCTTTGCCAAAATCTCATGATCTTTATTCGAAACTGCGTATTCTAGTAATCTTCAATAATTTCAGCAAGAAAAATGTCAATTTTTGCCAGATTTATTGATTTACCATGATAACTTAAGATTTTCTCATTGACAGAATCCTATTTTCGCTATACTATGTAAAGTACATATCAGCAAGAAGTTCTGAGTTTACTTAGAATTTAGTACATCTTATGATATTTACGGCACGCGGGGTAGAGCAGCTTGGTAGCTCGTCGGGCTCATAACCCGGAGGTCGCAGGTTCAAATCCTGTCCCCGCTACCAACTTTTAAGGCTTTAGGGATACCCTAAAGCCTTTTTTTGTTGTAATTTTCTAGCATATGTGAGGATTTATACAAAGAAACTTCTTCAATACCAACGATATATCAAAATTCCTCTTTTAAGCGTTAACCTCTTTAAACAGTGCTCTTATCTATCAATTGTTTTTTTGAAAATTCATGTTTCCTTAATTAGGTATGGTGCGATAGGTATGATATCTCGCAATTCTGTTGTAATCTATTATAATTGAAAATGATATGAGAGAACGCAGGTCTAACCGTAACGAAGTTGTTTCTATAACAATAGCAAAATAAAAGGGGTATAAAAAAGTACAAAATTTTCGAAAACGAAGTTATTCTCTTGAAACTTGAGTTACGGGTTTTATCTGTTCCTAAATCTTCCTTACCAAATACTGGAATATTTGCGAGAAGGTTTTTTATCAGATCAGGAATTACCCGTTACTGATAGTACCTTCATTTCACTTACTTTAACGCAGGTAAAATGTCAAAATAATTTATATATTCCTGACATTACAAAGGTCATTTGATTTCCATCATCCTGGATGTCAGCAGCCGCATCTATCTGAAGTTTATTATTGATGACCGTTCCTGCGCCAGCTGTAAAATGAAATACATCATCTCCTCCATCTATTAAATCCTCATATAATACGTCTATATTGGGTAACAAATCGGTCGGGTCTAAAATTGCATCAAACTCTAAACTGTGAGCAGGTTCATAAAAACCACCAAGCCGTAAAGCTATCGGCATTTTCTTAAGGTTGAATATATACTCTGTGCCAAAATTGGTTTCCCAGATATCGGCAATATCAAATTGATTCCTATCAAAACTGGTTAAATCAGTACCCCAAAAAGATACAAATCCTTTTTCTAAGTCAGAGTATTCAATATATCTCCCTTCCGCGGATACCATCCACTTATCAGTAATCTGGCATGATAAACCAATTGAAAATACATCAGGAACAGACAAACCTGATCTATCAGTAAAATTTGGCAGAACATTAGAATTGCTATCAAGGAACGCTATATATTCGGTGTCGTAATCAAACTCAGGCATTATTTGTGCGCTTCCAGCGATAGTCAATTTATCGGTAATTCGATAAAGGGCTCCGAAACGAAACGCAACATCTTTTTCTCTTTTATAAATTACCGCTAATTGATTGCCTGAGCTAAAAGCGTTTGAGGGGTCATGATCAAATCCATTACTACCGATGAAATTTGTTGAAAAGGTACTTTCCAAGTCTAAAAGCAAAACACTAATACTTGCACCAACCATAAGTTTATCTTTAAAAAGGCTCTTTGCCAAACCAAAACCATCTTCATCAATCTCCAGATCCAGATCACTCTCATAACTTTCCAGGGCTAAAGTATTACCGAACAAAGTTGGAGCAAATTGGAACGTCACAAGCAGACTAACCGATGATTCAGTATTCGCAAGTTTGTTGTAAAAAATGGATGCGTTAAAGTTGTTATTATTAGGGTCATAATTGACGGGAAAAGATATGCTTGCAAATGAAAGATCATTCATATCCTCGAAATTTATTTCACCTTCTTGAGCGGTAACGACAGTTTTGCCTCCTACAGGGAAAGTAGCAGCAGCAGGATCATTCTTCCAGGTTTTAAATCTTGTATTCCAGGTCGTAAAACGTCCTTCCACATACAATGTACACCTGACAATTGAGCAAGACCTGCCGGATTATAGATTGCAGCAGTTGCATCATCAGCTTTTCCCACAAAGGCGCTACCAATGCCTCTGCTTCTAGCACCAGGGTTATTAAATTCAAATTCTGGAGACCACCACTGCGTAAGATTTTCAATGGCCAAGCTGCTGCTAATGGGTATTGTAAAAAATTTCATCAGCATTATTACACCAATGAAATAATGCTGATGAAATTTTTTACACATTATTATTTTTCTCATTTCTTACTGAAAATAGTCTGGATAGAAACATTTCAGCTGCGCTAACAGTTCCAGTGTATGAAAGTTAAATGGTTACTTAACCTAACACTAACTCCTTGTCAAGAATATTTTTTCATAATGGTTTTTCACCAAATTTTTTATTTACTTTTCGATCGAGCAGTTTCCTGTTTAATCTGGCAACTGAATAATTCAAATAAATGAAGAGGATGTTGCTCTTCAAGGAATATTTCGGTTAGAACTCTTTTCTCTGATATTTTCAGAATCTTTTTTAACGGTGCTGGTTTATTTTGTTGAACACCTCCTGGCTAAGTTGTTTTTTTTCATTGGATTTTGTGGCAACAACCATAAGTCGAGATCATTTACGTAGGGGGAAAATTTCTTATGTAATAACGGATAAAGAAAAAAAGGAATGAGGCGGAAGGTCTGGTAGTACAGCAATGAGACAAGGCGGGCAAAGTAATAAAAGTAAATATAATTGGAGGATTCTTGCAGAGAGTAAAGATTCATCAATTCATTACGTTTGATAAATATTCTTTTGAAAACGAACGAAATACGTTTGAATAAGCTGTTATTCGGAGTTAATTTATCATGATATGAAATAATTTCAAAGGCTGGCTTTATAGATTTCCGGGAAAAAACGCGCTTTTGCGCTTCAATAACTATTTTTTCATTAATGAAATCAGGTTTTATGCTCTGTAAGATCGTTTCTGGTACACGTGCATCAAGAATCTCTTTTGATAAACGTAAAGTAAGATACAGGCATTTTTCTGCCCCGAATTCTTCGGAATTAAGTATAAGTTTGTCCCAATCGATCCCATTTTTATTAATTGTTGTTGCTATATCACAGAGTTGTTTCATTCCGTAATAATTAAATCGGTGCTTAATAGAGGCATGGAAAGATAGGTGTAACAGGAGGTCTTCTGATGAGAGTACCAGCACATTTGTACCATTTATTTCTTCAGTTAATGCTCTGTTCCAAATACCCTCTATATCAACACTGACTGGACTGTCAGGTAGTGTCCAGTGTAAATCAAGTTTCTTTATTCCCTTTCGGTGGCATAAAGTAGGCATATGACGATCGTATGATTTAATCAGCTCTCTGATACAAATCATCTTTTCTTGAGCATCATTACTCTCTCCAAGTAAACCATATCCCATTTGAAATAATAATTCCACGGCTTTATGCATATCGTCTTTTTTAACCATTATATCTATGTCGGACATCGGCCTGAATCCCAGATCTTTATAAACAAATTGAACAAGGTGGCTTCCTTTAAGGAGAATAACCTTTATCCCGGCATTTTGGAAAACCTTCAATACCTCAACTAAACTTTTTATTTGTCCCTTATTTTTAATCGATGTTGCGATGTAAGCAAACTTTACCTTTTCCACAAAATATTTGGGAATTCTTGAAATTTCACAGGCAGGCAACTTCTTTTGGATAATCTTGTACAGTGAGGGAGTAATACCGCATCGCATAGATCTTTCATAAACAACATCCCAATTAAGAGAGGAAAAATCAACTTCGGAAAACTTGCCGTTACCAGCATCTCCCAATTCTGAGCGTAGACAGTAGGTAATGAATTGTTCTTCAGGTAGCAATTGCATATCGATCATTAATTTTAAGTAAGAGGAAAAAGTAAACTATCCAATAATGATAAATGTAAATTTTTTTCTAGTGAAAAGTCATTGCCTTCAGTGTCCTGATAAATTGCTTAGATTGTTCCCATGTGTTATGCATGTTACCCGATAGTAGACGTCAAACAACCTCATGGAATTGGAGATTGTTTGACGTTTGTAAAACATGTAAAAGATGGCTATTAACAGAAAATAATAACAATACTGAAAAGTCGATCTACCACGAAATTTATTTTGATACTGGGCTGGCCGACTACCACCTTTCGTGCTGACTACTTGAGTATTACCCCAGGTGTTGTTGCTTACTTGAGAATTACCAACTGTGATTCCGTCTACCACGAAATCTATTTTGATACTTGGCGGGTTGACAATCACCTTTGGGGTTGTTCGACGTACCACGAAATTTATTGTAAGACTGGGCTGGTTGACTACTACCTTGGGTGCTACTACCCTGGGTACTGACCACTTGAGAATTACCACCTGTGTTGTTGCATTGTGTGTTACTGCCCTGCGCGAACAAATCACCGGGAGGTAATCCAACTGCTAAAATTACAGGGATCATCCATCCTGCCTTGACTACTGAACGTCTTGTTAACGAGAGATCTCTCTTTGTGTGTAAGTCACTCTTTTTACTTTTATTAGTATTCATTTCAATACCCCTCCTTTCAGGGTTTAAGAATTTACATAGTTAAGATTAACATTAAATTTTGTGGGGCAGGCTATCAGCTCTGCTGCATGTTTCCCATTACTGAAAAACAGTCGCAGGCTTGGCAGACGACTCAACAACCTGCAAAGATGGTGTACAGCTTCTTCCCGATGACCTTCGAAATTCAGACAGCTTTTAAGTAGCTCAAGGACAGCTGTGGAAGGAGAACAGTGTACTATTCTCGTCGAAGAGTAACGACTGTAAGTGGGAAACACTATGGCACCAATAGGTACTGGCTCTCTGCCTACTCTTTTCTGTCTGAGGTTTACCTCAATCTTTCGTAACTCCCCAAGACGATGTAAAGGTATTTCTCTCCCCGGGTCCTCCCGTACAGTTGGAGTCTGAGAAAAAGGAATAACCTTTCCAGAACTCAGGTCCAGAGGAACAATGTCATCAGATAAGTAAGTCCAGCCATGATCACAAAGACTCGTGACAAGAGTGCTCTTCCCTTTTCCCCAGGCACCGGAAAATACTACAGCATAATCCCGATAGACAACTGCTCCTGCATGTATCCACAAGAGATTAGGATGAGCCTGAATCAAATGGTGAATCACTACCTTATTGAGAAACTCCAGAATAGTATTTAAAGAACCGTTCTCTACACTGGAGTCATCATTCTCCCGTAAAATAAACTTCTCCTCTTTCTTGTATACTTCCAAATTCTTTACGATGTTTACGGGTTTATACTCCAACATTTCACAAAAACACCGTTCAATCCACACCAATACATCATGAATGCCTGAGTGTACGGCAACCTGGTTATCCCTGAATGCAATATATAAGGTTTTTTCATGTGTCATACATCTCACTCACTAATTAACAATTTGACTTTGTACGAAAACCGTTCTTCAACTCTAATAGAACAAGCTTGTGAAGCTGGGTTACGGTCGTTTTCACGTCATCAAGCAGTTCTTGTGGCGAAATACCGAACCTCGCACCGAGCTTCTGGCTTATTTCGAGAACGGTATATTTCCCCTCACAGAGTTCCCAAATCGCCTTTGCTGAGCTATTGAGGGAGAACGCTGCTTCATTCTCCGGGGAGTAGAGTACCGTCTCATCTAATATACTATGCTCTTCAATACCATTCAGTCGGCAAGGATGTGCCGAAGTAATGTCAATTGAATGCTTAAGTCCATCAATATCTAAGTCTACAGATTGAATATCGTCTTTTAATGTGTCGACATTCCACCTGGCATACATTTGTTGAAGGGTATCTGCATTCTTTTCTGTTTCTTCTGCAGTTTCATTAATAAGTGGATATTCTGAAGGATTTTCTTTTTCATTACGACTTCGTGTGCTTCTTTTATCACTATTCAAGTTAGACCTCCATTTTTTCTGATCTCTCAAACTCTTTGCTTTAGTAAGGCTCATTATCATGTCTGAATGTATGGTGTAATAATCGTCACATTTACAGTATTATTTAGAAAAATCAGTATATTGTATTCTCATTAAATATATCGTAAATATCGTTTTATGATAAAAACTGATGAAATTCTTCTTTTTTTCGTTCATTAATATTTCATTTTTAGTCTTAATCTCAGAGGCATACATTAGTTAAAGGACAAATATCATACCAATTTTAATTAAGCTTAAATAAAAATACTGTAACATGCTATTAATTTTGCGCTTGTGATTGTTTCTCAAGAATTAAGAAGAGGTAGATATGTTTCTTTTTTTGTTTAAAACAGTCAACTTTAACTGACAAAAATTTTTTACAGTTTTAGATCTTATCTGCAATGAATTTGAAATTCGCAAAAAAAAGGCCTAACTTAATGCTGTGTTGCAGGCATATGTCTTCTATCTAAATCAAAATGGTAAAGACAATACGTTATAGCAAAATGGGGGAAATTATGTGAATAAAAGCAATCGGATTTGATAATGTTCTACCGTAGATCTATTCTGTTGGCAAAATAATGTGTTTCATTACAAATCGTTTTTCCGGATTTCGTGCTAACAAGGGAAATTTGAAAATAATTTCTTCTTTTGTTTACATAGACTTTGTCAAGTTTCTGTGGGCAATCAGTAAATAACATCACAATACCTTTAAATGTTTCCAGGCGTGCAAGAAGTAAGCTGTTTTAATTTGAATATAGCGATCGTGTGCGTCGTTACCATCAGGCTATTTTTCAAATAACGCATCAATTTCACCGAAAAATAGCACCTCTTCTGAAATTTCCGATTAAAAAAATCTTGTTCGGATTCTTCCTGGTATTCCCGTTTGTGCTTACTTGTTTTTTTACCATAATGCGGTAATCATTTTGGTAACTGTGATCTACTCTGGTAATTTATCATCTATATAGTTTCCTACTATTGATGTCAGGATTGAATTGCCGATTGCGTTAAAACGCAAACCCAGACTATCTATTTCCACAAAGCTTTCATCTGAAGGAACACTTATGAGTTTTTTGTTAAGAAGTTTTGCTACTCCCAAGGGAATGTAAAAATCAATCAAGCCAGTTGATACATAAAGCCAATTAAAAACCTCTTTTTTTTGATTCATTAATTGGCCAAGGTAGTTCCCCTCTATAATTTCCTCTAAAATAATTTTTATTTCTCCTATTTTCGCCTTGGTTGTTTGCAAAACAAATTCATCTGATTCATATGCTTTATTTATTCGATTACTATTATTTGATGACAGTTGAGTATCCAGCCATTTTTTCTGGGTAGGCGAGAGGTTTGGAATTAGACCATGGATCTGATCTACTTCTTCAAGCAATGCTTTTGCAAAAGCAATCCTTGCTTCTCTCTTGGGTGGTTTGTCTACATGCAGAGCCGAGCTACTCTCAAATAAAGTTGAAGGCCCTGATGCACCCCCCGATATCCCATTGAATACAAAAACCAGTACAATTGTTGCCATTACTGTGTGCGCGAATGCAGATTTAACTAACATGAGTTTTCCTTCCTCTTTCTGATTTAATCGAAATTTAACCGGTTCGTTTTTCAACTTGCCATTCTCTGCCCGTTTTACTTTGATAGTAAAAGTACTCAGGTGATTAATTATTTTGCCATTTTCCCGGATTATGGGTTAGAGAATAAAAGATATTACCTTATTAGAACCAACAGATTACATGAAAAATAGTTGCAGAATACCAAATCGATAAAAGCTGAACGGTTTTATTAAGAATTATGAGTTAAGAGCATCCTGCTCTCCTGTACAGCTTCATCGTTCAGGGAGTATCTTAACGCACATAAAAATGACTTGAAAGACCATGCATAGATTTAAAAACTTTATCCATAGTTGGTAACAATTTCATCTATGCGACCTGAAACTCTTTTACCTCTAGCCATTCTCTCCAGCTCATTGAAGTGTTCTGGTTCCCCTATCACCGCCACTTTATCTCCCACCTCAAACCTGGTGTCGGCATCAGGGTTAAACAGTATCCTTTCCCCTTTTCTTTTAAGGGCTACGATTATGACTCCCAGTTTTGCTCTATTGTCTGCTTCCCTTATCGTACTTTTGGCGAGTAGTGAGCCTTCCTCCACGAGAACCTCCTCAATCTGAATTTGAACGTTACCTGTCTTTGTGGTTAACTCAAGAAAATCAACAATCGTTGGCTTGAGTATGGTGTGCGCAATTCTAAGACCTCCGATGTGGTATGGTGAGACCACCTTTCCGGCCCCTGCCCTTATCAGTTTATGGTCAGCCCCCTCTTCACTCGCCCTTGCTACAATAAAAAGATCCTCTTTTAATCCTTTTGCACTGAGCACAACATAAAGGTTCTGGGCATCTGAATCAAGGACTGATATCAGACCTTTCGCTCTTTCTATACCAACCCTCTTAAGGAGTTCATCTCTTGTTGCATCTCCGTAGATAATTAAAGTATCGTCATTTGCATCGAGTTCCTGGTACTCTTTTTCCACCACAACGAACGGGACTCCTTTTGCTTTAAATTCATTGCATATAACCTTCCCCATGCGGCCATAACCGCAAACGATATAGTGATCTTTCAGCGAGTCTAATGCCTTTTTCAATTTCCTTCTCCCAAATACTTCCTGAATTTCACCTTCAAATATTATCCTGACACCATTATTTACTGAGTATCCTACTAAACCAAGACCTAGAAATATAAGGAAAATTGTAAATGCCTTTCCTTCATCTGAAAGTGGTTCTATTTCCTGAAACCCTATAGTGGAAAGGGTAATGACCGTCATATAAAAGGAGTTAAAGAAGTCCCATCCCTCAATAATAGTGTAGCCCGAAGTACCTAACAACAAAACAAAGGCAAGAAGGATAAAGGGTAAAATAAACTTTTTTGATAAAAAAAGTGCACTGTTTTGCATTAAGAATGCCAATGTTAGATGTATGTAAGGTAATCGTATATAAGGAGACGATTGAGATTATGTCCTCTCATTTCAATCAAAAGTACTATAATCATATTGAGAAGTCAAGACTTCTGTTGTCAGCCAACACTTTAATCATGGATGATGAATTTCTGAATTGCAAAATTCCAAAAAAAATAACAATAAACAAATTTGGGGTAAGGCGGATAATTACTTCTGTTCACGATTGCTCAGATCATAAAAGTAAGATTTTCCTTTTCGATAAAAATAAACAAGAGAACTTTTTGCGTGGCAAATGGCAAATTCCCATTTTTTTGCGGTTCGTAAGATAGTGAAACAACTGGATTGTATGTTATTTAAGTATTAATTTACCAACTACTTGAGCATAAGTTGACATTGAAGGGAGAAAAATTTGAAGTGTATGAAGTGACATGGCGCATCATACGCACACGGTTAAAATCAGAAATTCTTAGTATTCCAATCACTTACTAAAAATTTGCTATTACTTTTATACTAACCTGGGTATTTCTGTAATCCAGAAAACTGAATACTAATCTTCGATTGGAAATTAATCTGCATATAAAACATTATCATAATAAGCGTGCTGTTGCGTTGACTCGATTTCAAAGCTTCCAACCATTATGCTGCTTTTGTTGCTGTTTATCGTAAGCACATCACCAAAGGCGGTCACCGTTGTCAAACCCGGACTGAAATTGATCGTTATGGTATAGTTAGTATTCTGTGAGTATTGACTTGAAAAAGATGTGCTATCTACCACAGATCCGCCTACAACCTTATTCAAAGACCCTGCTCCATAACCATCTGTATTCCGCAGCCAATAATAGGTATTTGCATCTTGTCTCAGATACACATCTATGATCCCTCGATTGGGATATTTGATTGTTGGTCGAAAGTCTATGCTGAAGGTTCCCGTGCCAAGTACCGGCAGGTTACTCGAAAACGATAGTGCGACATCATCCCCCGTAAGCACCTGAGCTCTTTCCCCTGTCGAATCATAGATAAATGACCCAACCCCTCCTTTTGTCCACGTATTCGTAATGATATAATTTCCGGTAGTGCTCGTGCTGAAATTATCACTAAACTGCGTTAGAGGAGTATTTTTGCTATGTGTATATGAGATATTATCATAATAAGCACTCTGTTGACTTGACACAATCTCAAAGCTGCTGACCATTATACTGCTACTATTGGTGTTTAATATAAGCTTCTCACCAAAGGCGTCCAATGTTGTCAAACCCGGACTGAAGTAGATCGTTATAGTATAGTTAGTATTTTGTGAATATTGATTTGAAAAATGTACAATATCTACCACATTACCATCTACAACCTTTTTCAAAAACATTTCTCCATAACCATCCGAATTCTGTAAACAGTAATAGGTATTTGCATCTTGTCTTAGATACAAATTTATAACCCCTCTGTAGGGATATTTAGTTGTGGGGAGAAAGTCCATGCTGAAGGTTCCCGTGTCAAGTACCGGCAGGTTACGCGAAAACGAGAGTGCGACATTGTTACCTGTAAGCACCTGAGCTCTCTTTCCTGTAGAATCATATTCATATGATCCAACACCTCCCAATGTCCATGTATTCTTAACGGTATAATTTCCGGTAGTGTTCGTACTAAAATCATCAACAAAATACAATGAGCCAGAACTTACGGTTACAGTCTCTGTTGCTTCATTAGAAGTTTCGCCGTAATCATCTTGCACCGTATACGTAAAAGAATCTGTACCGCTGTACCCTATGTCAGGAGTATATGTTATCGTACCGTCCCAATTGTTTTTCGCAGCACCGTTTGACGGAAACCTTACCAAAGCCACACTTGAAGTTACAAGAGTACCATCGGGATCGCTATCATTGATAATCACATTAATGTCAACCGGATTATCCTCTGTTGTTGTTATCGAATCGCCAACCGCAACCGGAGTTTGATTCCCGGAGACAGTGTTCGTAAATTTAACCTCGTTAGCGTAAGAGCTCTCGATACCTGAGAAATTATATGAAGTTACTGTGAGGTAATAGGTATTATCGGCGATAAGAAAATCGAGAGGGAGGCTTGTTTGGTTATTAGCATCAATACTCGAAACATAATTCCTGCTTGTATTTCCATAGTAAACTTTATAACCGGCAATATTTTGTACATATTGTGGAGGATCCCAGGTTAATGTTGACTGAGCTGATACAATTTCTTCGTTAGAAATTAGAAGAAGAAGGGGCAGAAAAATTGTTAAAAGTCCGAAACCAAGAGTGTTAGAAAAATACCTTGTTTTTTGATGAGTTGACACTTTTTTCATAATGAGTGATCCATTTTCATTGAGATTTAACGACATAATATAAAGTTTGGCAAGTATTTACACTTAAACAAGAATTATACTCTTATGTAAATACCGGGTAGATTAAATTGATTACATACTTAACTTTAAACAAGTTAACTTATTTAGTTTTGTATCGTAAACAAAGTTAATCTGTTTCCCATCATTACAAAGTGCTAAAACGAATCAGAAATATCACAAATATCATCTACGCCTACACCAGAATTACAATTCAACCGCCTTACACCTATTATGTGGCAGTAAAATACAACACAATGTCGTCAAAAACGGAAACTGTATAATTTATTCTGTCGCAGCTACTTTGGAATTAAAGAATGATATGTTACAAATAGCATGCCAATCTTAATTAACTTAGCTATCTATCAAATCTTGTGCAACTTACAATATCTGAAGGAAGGAAATGGGAAATTTTATCGAAGGAAATGTCATACAATTGAATAGGAAGGAATTTGAATAAGTGTATAAGCATTCGTAAAAACGGCACTTTGAGGAATAGGTTTTTTCATACATTAAGCGGAACTTCTCAGTACATATGAGGAAGTTTAAATTCATGTTTTATGTGCGTTAGCACATACCCAAACTTGTACTGAATTTGATTCTGTAATGGCGTCAAGCAACGACCTGCCCCGTAGAAAAGTTCATAAACCATGCTAAGCATTACGAGGAAGCGCATAACCATTTTACTTCTTAACTATTAATATTCATCCGAGCGGGTAAACTGGTAAAATGGACACAAGAACCATTGCAAGGCGCCGAAGTAGCCATTGAATGCAAACAAAGAAAAAAAAAAGAACGCAGCATCGAAAAAGGATATCTTAAAAGAGAGGTTGACTTCCTCCCCGCCAGAATGATTTATCGGGCAGGAAGGAATTGCTGCTTGAACAGACCTGAGAAATAACTGTATTTAAAAAAAGAGACCTGGTGAGATATCAAGGGGAATTTCATGCACTTTCAACATGAAGAAAAGTTAGAAATCATTGCATTAGCTCGTTATACCGTCACTAAATTTCGAAGAAGAAACAACTATTCTTAATAAAGTAGAGTTATACACTACCTCAATCACTGAAAACTGGTATATCAGATATTTCGTAATGAAGGAATATCTGTCTCTCTGGGTCTCCTGTCTATAGTATCCTCAAGGCAAGAAAGTTAATGAGCAGTGTAAAAATTGTTTCAATATAATTCTTTATTCGTTAATTAGCATTATATGAGACTTCATTAGAGTAGATACTTTCATTATCAGAAATATTATAAGCAGTTACAGCAAAGTAATAAGTTGTACCACTAATGAGTCCTGAAATGGTATAGCTCGTCTGGTTTCCTACATCTACAATTGTGTCATAATTACCACTAGAAACTCCATAGTGTACTCTATAACCAGCAAGATCACCCTCTGTGTTCGGATCCCAGGCAAGTATGTCTGAATTAGTATTTAATACTGTTATAGTAACATTCTGAGCATCTGTTAATTCACCATCACTGACAGTTACTGTCACAGTATGAACGCCTGCGTCTTTATCAGTTGTTGTATAAGTACTCGAAGTCATCCAGCCTGAATAGCTGAATGTTACCGTATCGCCATCAGGATCATTTGCGCTTGGGTTAAGAGTTATGGTAACACCTTCATTTACCGCAATAGATGATATTGTTGCAAGCACCGGTGCACGGTTAACATTATTAACGGTTACAGTAACATCCTGGGTATCGGTCAATGTTCCGTCACTTACTGTCACCGTTACAGTATGGACACCTGCATCCTGGTGATTTGTTGTATAAGAACTTGATGTCATCCAACCCTCATAGCTATATGTCAACACATCTTCATCCGGATCAGTGGCAGTTGGATTAAAGGATATAGTATCACCTTCGTTTACCGTAATATCAGCCATCTTATTTAATACGGGAGCTGAGTTCACAGCAACAATAACGTCAACAACAGTTACTGTAACTTCCCGAGAATCAGATGCTGTGCCATCACTAACGGTGACAGTTACGGTGTGAGTTCCAGCATCTTGATAACTCGTTGTATAAGAACTTGATGTCATCCATCCGGAATAACTGAAGTTCAAGGTATCTCCATCCGGATCGGTAGCTGTTGGAGTAATAGTTACGGTATCGCCTTCATTTATGGTTAAGGCTATCCCCGGTTCCTGAGCCGTATACGTAGCTTCGTTAGAAAAACTACTTTCATTATCGCTGGTATCGTATGCTGTTACTGCAAAGTAATAGGTAGCGCCAATTTCAAAATCAGGAAGTATGAATTGTGTCTGGTTGCCAACATTGACAACTGAGTCATAATTTCCACTAGAAACTCCATAGTGTACTTTATACCCACCAAGATTACTTTCCGTGTTTGGATCCCATATTAATGTTGCCTTTGCATCTAGGCTCATTACGGCAACCTGTTCAAGTGAAGGCGCACGGTTTACATTATTTACCGTCACCATAACAGTCTGAGAATCGGTTAATTCACCATCACTGACAGTTACTGTCACAGTATGATCACCCGCATCATTATACGAGGTTGTGTAACTGGAACTGGTCATCCAGCCTGAATAGGTGAATGATAAGGTGTCGCCATCCGGATCGGTTGCTGTCGGATTAAAGGTTACCGTACCTCCTTCATTTACCACAATAGGCGATATTGTTGCAAGTACCGGAGCACGATTAACTTTATTAACGGTTACGGTAACATTCTTGGTATCGGTTAATGTTCCATCACTTACTGTCACCGTTACAGTATGGACACCTGCATCCTGGTGATTTGTTGTATAAGAACTTAATGTCATCCAACCGGCATAGTTAAAGGTTAAAGTGTCTCCGTCTGGATCAGTTGCTGTCGGGTTAAGGGTAACGGTATCCCCCACATTTACTGTAATAGATGATATTGTTGCAAGTACCGGTGCACGATTAAGATTATTAACGGTTACGGTAACATCCTGTGAATCGGTTAGGGATCCGTCACTGACGGTTACTGTTACACTATGAACACCAGAATCCTGGTAATTTGTTGCGTACGAATTTGAAGTCATCCAACCGGAATAGTTAAAGGTTAAAGTGTCTCCGTCTGGATCGGTTGCTGTCGGGCTAAGGGTAATGGTATCCCCCTCATTTACTGTAATAGATGATATTGTTGCAAGCATCGGTGCACGATTAAGATTATTAACGGTTACGGTAACATCCTGTGAATCGGTTAAGAATCCGTCGCTGACGGTTACTGTTACAGTATGAACGCCAGAATCCTGATAATTTGTTGCGTACGAATTTGAAGTCATCCAGCCTGAATAGCTGAATGTCAAGGTATCACCATCCGGATCATTTGCACTTGGATTAAAGGATATGGTATCGCCTTCATTTATCGTAATGTCATCCAGCGGATCAAGCACTGGAGGGCGATTTTGATTTGAAACAGCTACCACAAATACTTTCACATTACTTATCTCACCACCAGTATTATAGATTGCTGTGTCTACCAGAAGCGGTAAATCTGATGGAGTAGAACTGGTATAGAAAATTTCGTTATTTTTCTTGTAGGTAATGGTACTATCAATACGTTCAACCTTGAAGAAATCACCGACCTGGTAAGTACCAAAAGTACCTTTATATCTTCCCTTCTCATATACTCTTAATTGCATAACTGATCCGGTGTCTCGGAGATAAATGGCGTATTCAATCGTATTGTAACTCGCATTACGGTTTGTTGATGATAAGCCGCACATGGGGCGACCGTTTGCAGAGGCATCCGCTGCACTCGCTGTAAACTCAACACCACCATTGCCAGTGAAACTTTCGAGGGAAGCGGCTCCACCATTACCCCATCCGGTAGAGGCTGTCTTGGTTATCGAGTTATCATTTACGGACACTCCCACAGTATCTATCCAGGTTACAGGTACGATACTGCTTTGAGCTGAATAGCCATTTGGAATAGAAAGAAACGTTATAGAGAGAAAGACAATGCAGGATGTGAAATAGAAATGTGGAGAACAGAAAAAGTATAATCTTCTTGCATGAAATAAAATGTGCTTGCATGATAATGTTTTCTTTAACATATGACACCTCCTTGTGTATTACCATGCAAAATACACAAGGAGTATGTGTCTTTTTGCCTGGCGACTTTGCAACCGTATCCTGAAACTCAGGACTTAGGCCAATGATTTTGCGTCCTACCCTTTCGAGTAGTTTGCCTTTTTCAGGTTAAGCAGAATATTCTTTTTGTTGTACTGCAAAAGTAGTGCCTTTTAAGATATTAATTATTATTAGACATAAAGTTCTCACTATACACAGTACAAATTATTTTACAGATTCAGGTCTAAAGATTTTTGCAAGTTTATTAAACATAGTATGTTTAATAAATAGACAAACTTAAACTCATTAGGGTTTAACGGTTTGAATAGTTTGAAATGACAGGTTTTCTTTTAAACACTTCTCTGAGTATTAAGTGACTTAGTTTAAGATTTGTTGTATTAGAAAGAAACAATTGGAAAAGTGTAAAGCACAACTTTATTGTAGTAAAAATCTTCTTTCTCTAAAAATTATATGTTATTAACCAAATGTTTAGCAGTGTTATCGGCTACCCCTTTATAGTTATTGTTACTGTGGCCTCATGAGATAGAGCTCCAAAATTTTATTAAGCGATAGGTCTCTCTTTTTTTGGAGTCGTTTTTCAATTTGCAAATATCTATGGTTTAATATATTTTTTATACGTTAAATATTACTAAATTAAGAGAAGATGTGGCAGGTATTAAGGTTGAACAAAAAAATGGAATGTAGAAACGATTATCGTTGTTGTTGGAGTTTATACAGCTATTGTTAAATTGATTGGATAATGTGTAAAAAATAGCATATCAAATGATTTATAGAAGTACTTTTTCTTTTATCAGAAGTGTGGAACTGCTGCGCTTGATACAATTTTAGAACATTACCCGAGTTTAAGGGGATTCTCTGTAATGATCATTGGAAACTTTATTATAAATACGGCCGTAACCATGCACTGTGTAACGACTATATGGTAAGTTCCACAACATCGTATACACATCTTAGTGTCACTAGCTGTGTCATAACATCGTATACACTTAGCAAAATTGTTTAATAGGGATTCTGTTTTTTACAGGTTCCCTTAGTTTATAAGATTCTGTTCTGATTAATTGTTTTGGAGCCTCAAATAGCTTGATAATAAACACTTAATTCTTGTTTACTCGTATTTAGTATTGCCCATACATATTCAAAACTTAAAGACTTTATTAATATACAATTCTTCATTGAGAATTGTAATATACCCTTTTTCATCTACTAAACGGACAAAATGTATTCTCCTCTTGTTATTGGTAATTCCTCTGATGGGTCGAAGGTGAAGCCTTCTGGTAATAATCTTCGTGTATAGCCTTTGCAATATTGCTGAGAGAAATTATCTTTTTTATATTTCTGATAGTTGTTATGTTTATCTCTAAATTTCTTTGATTCAACTCTTAGTTCTTTTCAGATCTTTGAAGCGCTTTGATTGCCAGAGTAATTCATTAAAACGTTTATTAAAATTTTCTATATATCCGTTTCTCCATGGTTCTTTAAATGGTATAAACACTATATCAATACCGAAATTTAAGCAGAATCGAGATAGTTTACCAAAGGTCTTAATATGATACAGGCTTCCTCTGAAAGATGCTTCGTTATCAAGTTGTAAAATCTGGGAAGCCCAAAAGCCTTCCAATCATTGATCAGAAAGCTGATAACGCTCTCAGCACCCTTGTCTGTATATTGTTCCAAGTTTGCTTGATTGGTATAAACATCTATTCTGTTTACAGAAACAATAGATCCGTATCCTTGTATATACCTGGGTGTCACCAGATCAAGCTGATGTACGTGCCCTGGATGCTTAGTTTTGATTGTAGGATAATATTTTCCCGACGTAGTTTCATTTTTGTGCCTTGATTTTTCAATAATAAGGTCATTTCTTTTTAAGACCCGATTGATGGTGGAAAGTCCTGGTTTCTCTTGGTACCCTAAGGTATCAAGTTCTTGATGAATAGCAATTGCTCCACAGAAAGAATATTTGGTTGAAGGTCTATCCCTTGTCACTAATTTCTTCTGCTTTCTACAATTGCCTGTTCAAGCTCTTTATTAATTTTACCGGGTTTATGATGCGGTTCTTTTGATTATCAAGATACCACCTTTCCCCCTGATTCTGCTCTCTCAAGCCATTTATAAACCCAAGCTCTTGTCCGATTAAGTTCCTGATGGATTTCTGTAACCGTTTTTCCTTCTGAACTTAATTGAGTACATCTATGGCGAAGTTGTATTTCTTCTTTATTGTTTTTGCTATTTTTTGTCCATTTTGTACAATCTCCTTTTTAAAGGAAATTATATAATGTGTATACGATGTTGTGGGACAAAAAGTGTATACGATGTTATGAAACACACCAACTACCACTTAAAGGAATTGGCAAGGGTGTGGGAAGAGGATGAGCATCTATGGGCAAAAAAAGTGAAAAAACTGCTCGAAGAGGCGAATCTTGCAGTTAAAAAATTCTGATGGTTTGTTAGAACTCGATGAGTCTGAGAAATACTTACAAAAGTACAGAACCATATTAAGAAACGCCGGTGTTGAGTATCCTCCAGCTGATGAAGTTAAACGAAAATGCAAAAGCGGTCAAATAAAGAGAACGAGAGCCCGCAATCTTTTAGAGCTTTTATTAATGTATGAGGACTATGTTCTCAGGTTTATGTATATCAAGATTGTTTCCTTTACGAATAATTTGAGGGAAAATGATACCAGGATGAGAAAGGTTCAGCAGAAAATATCTGGATGTTTTCTTTCCGTGGACGGAGGTAAGATTTTCTGACGTGTCCGAACTACCTGTAAACAAGGAGTGAGTTCAAGCAATGCATTGGACATACTGTTTCGGGGAGAATTGCCTGATTTAATAAATTAACTTTATATACTTCTGTAAACACCCTGAATAAATACTTCTTTTTTTCTTTTAGAAAAGCTCAGCTCAACATAAATGGGTTTGCGAATGAAGAGATGGCGAAAGGTATTTTTGATATTTAAAATTTTTTAATTATTTTCACTTTTGAAACCTGTGTTAACAAAACACTAATCCATAAAATAAGGAGGGAAACTTTAAATCTCCTCTGCCTTATTTTATGGATATAATTCAAATTAGGCTTTAACTTTAACCCTACTACGTAACTTCCTTCTAATACCCGTTCCGACTAACCCTGCCAATCCGATTCCTAAAAGTGCAATCGTGGAAGGTTCAGGAGTTGTTACTTTCCCAGCAGCATTATATGGATTGAAAAATGCTAACTGCAGATAGCCTATACCGCTATTAGCAGCAATATCTTGTTTGTAAAGCGTTAACCAGCTAGAAACACCTCCAGTGGTTAACGGATTTACTGATATATTACTCAACTGGAAGTCTTTCAAGCTAAATGTTGTTGGGTCAAAAATTCCTGCTCCTATGGTTGCGGTAATGTTACTATTACCCATACTCAATGAACCAGTCGCAGATCCATCAGTTTTTGTCGTTAGACTGACCGGAGACAACCAAAATGGATCTTGCACAGGAGGAGACGTAGTATTATTTGGGTAAGTTAAAAAAGAGACAATACCGTTAAATGAGTAATTAATTCCATTTAAAGAAGAAGCACCCGTAATATCAGCTCCCAGTGGGAAAGCACTCCGCATTACTGTTAGCAAAAGAAAACGAAACCAAAAATACAAAAAAACTAAACTCATATACTTCAACTCTTTTTTCGTTTTTTTCACCTCCTTTATTATAATAACTGTTAATATGAAATATTTATTTACTGAGTTAATTTATTCGTTAGTTATAAACGCAATATATATGCCAAAATACGTAAACAATCGTTACCAAACATGATAACGTAATGTAACTCATCGGAACAACCTCTAAGTGTAAAAAATCTTTGACAGTAAAACCTGTCTTTTTATAAAGATTTTGATAGAATTTTACCAGAAGTAACGTAAGAGTTTGACATGACAAGAGTAAGAGAAGCGATAAGACATATGTGACGTTAGAAAAAGCGTAAAACATTCTGACACATCCTTGCAAGAAAAACGACGAATTTTAGGTAAATGGTGTTCGTACTGTTGGTTAAGTAATTAATACCATGATTATTACCTACAGTGTCCTTTTACGGAGAAAAGAGTGTAAAATCGTAAATCTAGAATCCTTTTTTCAAATCGTTTGCTTTGAGTAAATGTTCGCTTTGAGTAATTGCTTTCGTACAAAAAAACCGGTATTATAAGACGCTAGGATTATATCTAAATGTGATTCAAGATAGAAACTTCTATTGATTAGCGATGATAATAAAATTAATTTCATTCATCCCAATTATTAATGTGTGCCTATGTCTCGGACTTGGTGTATATACGCTATCACGAAATCCGGAAACATGTATCGAATATTGGATTCCTCTTAGGAATGCTCAGCATTGCCACCATCAATGCAGGTGATGCTACATTACTTTTGCTGGGAACTCATATAGTGTAGCCATTCATGGGATGCAATTATCAATTGGTGGTCAATCTCTATTACCTCCCTCCCTCCTTCTTTTCTCAATTGTTTTTGCACGAGCAGAACCTATACCAATTCTGATACGTTGGTTACCCCTCCTGCTGGTAATGGCACTCGTATCCGTTATATTTGTATACATTTTGGTTACAAATGAGTTTGTAACAATTTCTCTTTTTCAATCTGGCGGTAGAGAACGGCAGCTACTCATACCGAGAAGATTCACGCCTCTTATTTGGTCCCATTGGTTACTACTTTTACATCTATTTTATCATTGGAACAGTTTTATGCCTCGCTAACCTTGAAAGTACCTTTCGTTCATCAAAAGGTTTTAAACGTTATCGAATTAAGTATGTTATTTTCTGCTTGGGTGGCATCCTTTTCTTTTTTATCTATATTGCAAGTCAGATCTTACTCTTTTCAAACATAAGTGTTCAGTTAATCCCGGCAAAATCCATCGTGACATTAATTTGCACTATAATTATGACAATTTCCATTGCCAGACAGAGGCTTTTAGATGTTGACATATTCGTGTCAAGATATGTCATATACAACTCAGTTGCCATCATTGGAACAAGTGCGTATCTTCTGGTGGTAGGACTTGTTTTTGAGGCTATAAAGTTTTATCACCTCCCCTTTCATCACTTTATAAAAATACTCCTGATATCTATTTCACTCTTTATTCTTGTTATTCTCCTCTTTGTCACAAGCCTGAGAAGAAAAATTCAACTTTTTATTAACCGACATTTTTACAAACACAAGTATGAGTTCCGAGATACATGGATGAAATCAATCGAAAGGATAAGTTCTAGAAATTCCATTGATGATCTATGTGACACCTTGTTAGAAATGATTTCTCAATTAATGGGCGCTCAAGATGTAGCTGTATGGCTCTATAATCCGAGCCAACAGGAATATTCTACTTTTCGAAAGAACGATAATAGCGGGAAAAATAGTATTGGTGAAAGGCATGCTCTTATTGAAATCATAAAAAAAATGGGAAAACCCTTTATCATAAGTGAACAATACAGTCAAATATTATCTAAACCAAAAAGTATAAAAGAAATTGAGGCGTTGATGGAGTCTACAGGTGCAGTGTTATGTTCACCAATGGAAGCATCAGGTGAACTTCTCGGCTTTGTTCTCCAGGGAGAAGATATAGGAGGAGAATCCTACAGGTCTGATGATTTTGAATTATTGAAAGCACTATCAACACAGGCTGCTGTTCAGATAAAGAATATCCGTCTGTCTCAAGATCTTTCCACCGCAAAAGAGGTAGAGATGTTTCATCAGATGTCATCCTTCATAATGCATGACCTGAAAAATTTAACAAATTCACTTTCTCTTATCAGCCAGAATGCTCAACATAACCTGGGCAATATTGAGTTCCAGAAAGATGCGATTCAGACAATTGAATGCACCGTTGACAGGATGCGGGTATTAATTGAGAAGCTCTCTTCCTTACCTCGGGTGATAGAGATGAAACGCAAATCGGCGGATGTAAAAATCTTAGTCGAACATGTCCTTAAACAAGTAAAGAGTGACAAGAGAAAAAGAATTTCTCTTGAAACAATAATAAACAAAACCCCGTTGGTTAGTATCGATACTCACGCAATTGAAATGGTACTGATTAATCTTATTAATAATGCTTGTGATGCCATTGAAAGAGAAGGAAAAATAGAATGCAGGGTATGGGAAGAAAACAACATTATCAAGTTGTCAGTGACTGATAATGGGAAGGGGATTTCCGATGCATTTATTGATACCTCTCTATTTAAACCATTTAAATCATCCAAAAAAGGCGGGTTTGGAGTCGGCCTTTATCAATGTAAAACCATTTTAGAAGCCCATAATGGAAGGATTGAGGTTAAAAGTAAGGAAGGGCTGGGAACAACTTTTACCATCAGTTTGCCACATGTTGAGACGAAAAGATGACCATCAATAATCTTCGCTCACTATATACATTTATAATTAGAAAAAAATAGATTTTAAGTTAAATGAGGGTTTTATGGATGTGAGTGATGCAATGAGATACGTATTGAAAGTGAATTAAGCGGTTAATATGTTAATAATCAATTTTCATGTCAAAGTATACTCATCTCACAATGATTTTCGGATAAAATCCGGGATAAAATTGAGCGAGTAAAGTCCTCGGTGCTTTTTGTCCGGGGATACCGTCACCAAGATTTGGTTTCCAGTAAAACAGAAAACCAAATCGGTTTTAGTATATTACGCTATGGGGTTTTTCGGATAGTCAACAAATTACATTAGTCTCCATAATTCTTTGTGTGATTTCTATGCCTCTCTGGTAAGGTAAATTTATTATTGGATAGCAATTTTTCATATTAAGGAAATAGAATGGAAAAATCAAAAATTCTTGTTATTGAAGATGACGGTGGGATCAGGACCCAGATGAAATGGGCGCTGAATAACGAGTATGATGTTTTGCTCGCGGAAAACACAGAAGAGGCTATTAAACTATTGACTCGGTTTTCACCTCCTCTTGTTACTTTGGATCTAGGTCTTCCTCCTGATCCTGAAGGAACAGATGAAGGTTTTCGGCTCTTACAGGAAATTTTAAAAATGTCTCCTTTTACCAAAGTCATCATTGTAACCGGGAATCCTGAAAAAGAGGCCCCTTTACGCGCTGTATCAATGGGGGCTCATGACTTTTTTGAAAAACCTATCAATCTTGAAGAACTCAAAGCCGTAGTAAAGAGAGCAAATTATGTTCAAGGACTTGAAAAGAAAAACAAGGAGTTGCTGGTGCAGCTTAAAACTGAATCAAACCGTGATATTATCGGGTCTAGCAGGGAGATGCATGAGATATTTACTGCCATACGAAAAGTATCCACAACTGACGTTCCCGTCCTTGTAACAGGCGAAAGTGGTACCGGTAAGGAACTGGTTGCAAGGGCAATACATTTACAAAGCCGGTTGGGAAATGGTCCATTCATCCCCATTAATTGCGGAGCGATTCCTGAAAAGTTAATGGAGAGTGAACTATTTGGTCATGAAAAAGGTGCATATACCGGTGCACATGTTCAACGGAAAGGTAAGCTTGAACTTGCAGACAATGGAACAGTGTTTCTTGATGAAATTGGAGACCTTCCCTTGCCGTTGCAGGTTAAGTTGTTGAGAGTTCTTCAGGATCATAAGCTTGAAAGAGTTGGCGGCAGAGAAATGATTGATCTGGATGTCAGGTTTCTGGCTGCAACAAATAAAGATCCGGAAGAACTGGTCAGAAATGGAATGTTTAGAGAAGACCTTTATTACCGGCTGGCAGTTGTGACCATAAAAACACCTGCCCTTCGTGAAAGAGGTGAGGATATCCTCGTACTGGCTAAATATTTTTTAAAGAAGCATGGAGGAGCAAACGAAAAAATCAGGAAGTTGGGTGAAGATGCTGTTCAGGCAATGAAAAAGTATTCATGGCCGGGTAATGTAAGAGAGCTTGAGAATAAGATCCAACGGGCAATTGCTTTTGCAGAAGGCAGACAGATTTCCGCTTCCGATCTCGGTCTTCCTGCCTCCACAGATGAGTTTTCATTGAATCTTAAAAAGGCGAAAGAACGTTTAGAGATGGAGTATATTAAAATGGCTTTAGTTAAGTGTGACGGCAATATCAGTCACGCATCAAAGGAGATGGGTCTCACAAGGCCGACACTTCATGGTCTTATGAAAAAATATGATATCACGACGAAAGAGATGCAGAATGTAGATACGGAAGCATAAATATTTACTTTATAAGACAATGTGGTAATACCATAATTCTTCGATATGCAAAACGGCCTTGTACTAAAGTCCAAAGTGAGCTGACTGGCAGATCGTTAGATCAAGATAAATGAAAGAAAGGGAGCCTGGAACGGTGAGCACTTACAAATATTTTTTAGACTCTTTATCAGAATTTGTGGGTAAAGATAAGGAGAAACATTGATTTATTTAAAGGAAAGCACTCCAAAAGGAATATTTTTATTCCCATCTCCGCCACCCACCCTCTTTGGGTGAGAGTGGGCGGGTCTGAAGGGAATAAAAAAGCTGTTAATATTTCACAAAGAATTTCAAAAGAAGCATTGTTGCTACAATTAATAAAATAGGGTTTCCTAACAACCATATAATTAACAATTGCAAGTAAACAACAATGCTCATAAAAACATTACTCAATAGATGTTATCCTGTCATGGATTCATCTACGGCAAAGTTATTTTAAATAATACCAGGATTACGGTCAAAGTAAAAGAACGCAAAGGATCACAAGGCCTATGTAGTCAGTGCAAGAAAGCTGCTCCAACTTATGATCATCTAAAAGAACGATGTTTTCGTTTTATCCCTGTGGGGGTACCTGGTTATGTTGGACTTACAGACCTCGACAGTAAGCTGCCCCCAACATGGGGTAACCGTAGAACATATTCTGTACAATGGAAAGAGTCCTATCTGCACGCCATTTAAGATATTTTTATCTCATTAAGTAAAATATCTTTCCTGGCAAGAAGTGGCCAGGCAATTGTGCTCATGAAAACGTATTTGAATCGGTAGAACATGTTGTTGCATATGGATTAAAGCATCGGAACTTAGATAATATCAACGCAATTGGTATTGATGAGATACAATATTTAAAAGGACACAAATATCTGACATTGGTTTATCAAATAGACTCTGCCTGTAAAAGATTGTTATTTGTAGGCCGGAGCAGATCAGCGAAAACTTTGTTGCGATTCTTTATTGGTTTTGGCAAAGAACGTTCTACAATTAAAGGCAATTTGCAGTGATCTCTTGGAAACCATATTTAAAGGTTGTAAAACGTAAAGCTCCAGAGGCTATTCATATTCTCGATCGATTTCATGTGATGAAATATCTCAATGATGCAGTTGATGAAACACGCAGAGTAGAGACGGCACAATTAAAAACGAGATGGCTATGAACCGATCCTTGAGAAATCTCGTTGGTGTTTATTAAAGAACAAAAGAAACCAGAAGATATCGCAATTAGCAAAACTACGTGAACTTGTTCAATATAATCTAAAGACGGTACGTTGTTATTTACTTAAAGAAGCGTTTCAACATTGGACGTACAAAACACGCTATGGTGCCGGAGAGGTTCTTAAGAACCTGGACAACGAGGGCTATGGAGATCAAGGTTGCCTGAAATAAAGAAAGTGGCCAAACGTTTACGTAAGCACCAGGAGCTTTTATTGAACTATTTTTCTGTCAAAGAGCGTCTATCTAATAGTGTTGTTGAAGGTTTTAATCTTAAAGCTAAACTGACGAGAAGATCTTTTGGTTTTCGTACTTTCAAATCAATAGAAGTTGCTTTTATATCATACGCCTGAAAGTTACCAGAGCCTCCAATTACCCACAGATTCTACTGAGGAGGCATTTTTTACTAAGAGATTAAAATCCAATCCACCTACTGTGAAATCCTGATTGTTTCTATTATATGTCTCGCCTCTTCTGCTTCCGGAAATGTATTGCTTATTTTAAGCGCCTGCTCCATTTCAGACAATGACCGTGTCAGTTGTTTTTTCTTATAATAAGCCATTCCCAGGTGATAACGTATGGTAGGGTTCCAGGGGAGCAAATTCTTCGCCTTTTCAAGTTCTATTATTGCATCATCAAACAAACCATTCAGGTAATATATCCAACCAAGAGTATCAATTACGGCAGAATTCTCCGGGGCGAGCTCTTTTGCCTTTTTTCCAAGCACCAGGGCCTCTTCCAATTTCTCTTCTTTATTCGTTGCATAGAGAAATGCAAGATTGTTGTATGCAATTGGTGATGATGGTTGTAATTCAATTACTTTTTTATAAGATGCTATTGCCTCTCCGATATCCCCCCTTGATTCATGGAGAATGCCAAGATTCAAATAAGCGGCATCATTGTACGGGTCGATATTTATTGCTTTCTCATACTGAATTTTCGCCTCATCTGTTTTCCCCATACGGCTATAGATACCGGCAAGTTTGTTATAGACAGCTGAAGATTCTGGCTCCAGTTCTATGATCTTATTACAGATTTCCAGAGCTTTATCATCTTCTTCAATCATGATTAGCACATCAGACTGAGAATGATAAGCAAGAGTATTGGCGGGAGCTATCTCTGACAATGCATCGTATTCTCTGAGTGCACGCTTAAACCACTTGTCATTAGAATATGCTATGGCGCGACTTAAATGATTCACAACCTTTTGCGTTTCACTCTTGTTGGTATTACAAAATTCTATTAAATCAAGAAATCTCTTTTTCTGTGAATCGTCAAGCTGCTTTAATCCCTGCAGGCTTGATATTGCACCCTCAAACTCTCCTTTCATCATAAGTATGTTGACCATGCACAACCCGGGTATGATATCATTTGGTTCGATAGTTAAAGCTTTCGAACAGGCTTCCTCTGCGTTTTTATCGTATCCCTTCATAATATAGGCGATTGCCAGATTACACCATAACAAAGTATTGTCAGGAAAGTTTTCAACTCCCTGCTTGTATATAGCAATTGAATTATCATATTGACCACTATCCAGATAGAGAATGCCGAGATTGTATGCATCTATGAACTTAGGATTTTCACACATTGCCATTTTCAATTGATGAATTGATTCCGGTATATTGTCATTCATCATATGGATTTTTGAAAGTAGGGAACGAGCAGTTTGATTTTCCGGCTCCAGATTGAGTGCTTTCGTAACTTCTTCGATAGCCATACTGTTTTTATCCAATGCAATATAACTCTTTGCTAAAGAAATGTATAATTCAACTTTAGCAGGATGACTACTTACTGAATTATTAAATACATCTATCGCAGCCTGATGGTTATCCATGAGTGCGTATGTATTTCCCAGACCCAGGCGTGCATCAAAGTTATCCGGGTCAAACTTCAATGCAGTTTTGTACAGCAGACTTGCAATGTCTGGTTGGTTAATCATCAGGTTTATATTAGCAAGGTTAAGGTAGGCGGGGATGAAATCAGAATTTATATCTATAATTGTATTAAATTCATTTACTGCTTTTTCTAACAACCCTTTCTTAATATAAGACGCTCCCAGGATGTTGTGTAAAGAGATGTTTGAGGGGTTTAAACGTAATCCAATTTTGCAATGTTTAATACATGTATCAAAATCACCTTGCGCAAATTTAACCTTGGCTATATTAAGATGGTCTTCATCTGTTTCGCTGGTAAATTTGAAGATCTTCGAAAATTCCTCCTCAGCCATTCCGTATCTCTCATTTGCCAGGTTAATTTTACCCAATAAATTATGAGCTATTAAGTTTTCTGGTTCGAGTCCTATAACTTCTTCAATTATTCTGGCCGCATCTTCTGTTGAACCCTTTTTAAGAAGCAGTCCTGCAAGGTTCAAACGAGCAGGCACAGATTTATCATCCAGTTTAATATAATTCTGGAAGGTTCCAATTGCCTCATCCTGCTTTTGTGAGATGAGATACGCTTTTCCGAGGTAATCATAAGATGATACGAATTCTGGTTTACTGATTATAATCTCAGTATACATCTTAATAGCCTGCTCCTTTTGATTAAGAGAGAGATACGTGTCCGCAAGGAAGACTTTCGATATGATATTTTCTGGAAATATCTTTGAAGCACTGGTAAATTCCTTAATAGCAAAATGAAAAAAACCTCTTTGTCTTGCAACTATTGCCTTATTAATGGACAAAGTTACCTGCTTACCTTTCTCAATGTTTCTCTGGCACAAGTCTATTAGATCAGAATACTCCTTTTTCTCATCATCGTTTAGCATGAGAATTGATTTAACCTGTTCCTTTGCTTTAGAAATCTCTCCGTCAGCTGTGTACAAATTTGTCATGATGATTCTGAAAGAAGGCATATCCTCATTTAGCTGAATCGCATTTTGACCGTACAATATTGATGCCTGGTGTTTGTTTATCTGCTGATAGGCAACGGCAAAATCAGTGTATAAGAGAGCGTTTTCAGGGTCAATTTTGATTGCTCTGTTGAATAAGCCTATAGCTTCATCAATATTTCCTTGTAATAAATATAGGGTCGCTAATGAATAAGCCGGAGTATAACTAGGACTTATATCCAAAACCTTTTCAAGGGTCTTTGTGGATTCATCAATATTACCTTCATTGATGTAGATGTTTGCCAGGATCATGCGTGCATTTATGTTGTTTGGGTCAGTAAAGATTAACTTTTCCAATGATTTTGTTGCGTCTTTATTATTTCCGACCAGTACATACGCCTTAGCAAGATTTATATGGGTGTTTATAGAATAGGGGTCAATTTCTATGGCCTTTTTAAATTGTTCTATACCTTTATCAAAATTACCCCGTCTTATGTGTGCAAGTCCAAGAATGTCATACGCATTGGCATCTTCGGTGTTTATCTTAATAATTGCTTCACATTGGCGTATACATTTGCTCAATTTTCCGGACTCAAGACTCAAATACGCCAGATTGATATCACCAAAAGATGGTTTTAGTTTCAGGATATCTTTAAATTGTTTTTCAGCAGTCTTAAAGTCTTTAACTTTTATGCTCGCCATACCAATAATTTGCATGGCTTCTACATTTTCGGGATCTAATTCCAATATATTCTCACATAGTTTAATTGATTCCTTGTGCCAGCCCTTCCGTGTCAGCAACCTTGCAAGTCCTATTTGTGCCGGAAGGAATGTTGGAGAAATGTCTATGGTTGTTTTAAGTTCTGTCTTAGCCTCCTCTATTTGATTGTTTTCTGCTAAGGCAAGGGCGAGAAAATAATGAGCAAGTGCCAGCCGGGGTAGTTTTTCAGTAGCTTTCCTCAACTGTGAAATTGCATTTGTATAGTCTTTCTTCTGTAGCAACACACTCCCTTTTACAAAGTAAACTACTGGAGGTAAGTTTACGGATTGTACTAACTTAAATACCCTATCTGCCTCACGCAATGCCTCATCATACTTTGATGTTTCGAGGTATAAAATCGAGAGTTGCGTGAGAGCTGTTACGTCTTCAGGCTTTTTCTCCAATATTTGGTTTAATTGTTCAATGGATTCATCATACTTACCCTGTTGTTCGTAAATCGAGCTTAGAAGAAGCTTAATTTGGTAATTATCGGGTGCAATAACTGACAAGACCACATTACACTGCTTTTCCGCCAGAACCTGTTTACCGTTATGCATGTATAATCTAACCAGTGCTATGTGAGCATCAATGGCTGAATTGTCAATCTTCAGCGCTTCTTCATAATATTTTACAGCATCCTCACTCAAACCTTGCGCTGAATGAATGTCTCCCAACAGAACATAGACATGCGCTAAATCTGGATTTTTCTCTATTATGTTTCTACAAATCTCGCCTGCCTCTAAGAGTTTTTCCTGAACGACTGATTCACTTTTCCCAAGTTTTCTCAGCTCTATAGCTGTTGTCAAATGAATGATTGCGAGTTCGGTGTATGCATCGGCAAAATCAGGCCTGATTTTAATTGCCAGCTTTAATTCTGATATCGCCTTGTCGTACTCATTTATTCTGAAATATGACCGCCCCATATAATAGTGAATATTTGCATCCTCAGGGTTCTTAATCAATTCCTTCTTAAACTCTTCGAGAGCTTCGGTGTGTCTATGCAAATTTGCATATATTAACCCTTTTTCCATACCTTGTTTGCCAGAAATCCTATTTCTCAACAATACACCGTATAGAGCCAGGGATGAAAGTATTACTACAATAATTGGTGTAACTACAAATATTAACCAGAATTTCCAGCTTTTGCGATTACGTTCCTTTAGTTTTGTTTGCAAAGTATTCATAACATACAATTTTTGATAACTGTTTACATTATTTAAATGAAATAAACCGTTTTAAATAGTCGTATTACAAACATATTCATTCATCTCTGTCTACATGACAAACTATATCAAATTTTTTGACCCCTATATTATTTATCATATATACACTCTTCTTTATCAAGTAAAATGCAATACTTATTTATCTCAGGCTATAAATATGCAACAGATTGTCACTAACATACAAAGAATAGCTGAGTAACATTTTCTGCATTTTGTATTCCTCAATCCTCCGCGCTTCGAATGAGATATACCATTCCGACATCTTAAAAAAGTAGCCTTCAAAAACGTTTTGACTAAGGAAGATGTTTTGTGAGAAATGGTAACATATCCATGATAAACTCTTGAATTCTCATCATGGCACCAGGTTCATCATTATTAACAATCAGTGTTGATAGCCGTATCAAGCCGCTGGTACTTTTGCCTGTTTTTATTTCACTCATGACAATATTAATTTGTTGCCTGTAATAATTGTACGTATACTCTCTATTACACTTATACCAGTAAAGGACCAGTAGTTTTTCTTCACCTTTCTCCAGAACTAATCTTATTGCTCTGAACTCAGGAAACTTATCATATTTAAATGAAAGTAAAACAGGTTGCTTCTCCTCTAATGACCATCCTCCACCTTCATAACATACTTCCGGAGGATGGGCTACCTTTCTGTTATTATCCGCATATACAATACAAAGTTCAATAGGGAGATTCGTATCCTTTTTGTAGTGACGCATTAAAACGTCATTGGTTTCCAGAATTTCTAATGTTCGATCATCAACCTCAATATCTTCCCCATACCAGCCATTAATTATCACCGGTAACTGTCTGGAATAAATTGTATTCTGCTGTGAAGGTTCGTTGATAGATAATAGTAAGGTTAGAATTGTGGTCACAAAAAGAAAGCCCATTATTATCATGTATCGTTTATTCAGAACAAAGCTCCTTTCTGTTACTCATTCTCAGCTTTCGGCCGTGCGAAAGGTTTACACCAAAATTACTGAAACCTGACTCGAGGGTTTCTAACGTTATATAGTATTAATCTTTTAAATATAGTGGTTATCTGTAAACTTATACCATCTAGCAAATGACAAAAGACCAACCTTTCGCAATTCACCTCCCCTGCCTGGCATGGAGGGGATAAAGAGGTGGTTATGCATTGTTTTTTGTAAAAATTGCTTATGTTAGGTTTCAGTCCATTTCAAAATTATAAATTCCATTCTTCAATAGTACATTCTGGCATACTATATAATCAGTTAAATCTTGCATTCGTCTTGTTCTCCTGAAAACATATGAATACTGTTTTGGTTACATAAAAACAATTTGTCCACTTTACGCAAACCAATACATAAACAGAATAATAATATGAATGCGATTACAAAAATGAGTACTCCTGTCAGGTCGTGCACTAAACCAGCTGCCACCTCACTTCCCCAATTATTTGCTACTAAACAGACTATTAAAATCCTGATAATATTTGCTATAAGCGCTGATGGAATTGATGCAATAAACAATATTGGCTTCATATAATTAGAGATACTGGATGTATAGGCAAACAATGCACCAAAAGATATTAAGGCTATCAGTGATTTTAGCCCACTACATATACATCTCCTACCACTAAATGAAGCGTTGCTGAAAAATATACTGCTACCATCTTGAATAGCAGGAATACCAATGATGTTAATAATACCCATTGCACATCCGGCTGCAAAAAGTTTTAATTTTAAACTTAAACCGGCTATGAAAGAGAGTGGCAACGGAACCATAGTGATAAGAAAAAGAACAGGAAACAATAACTTTTTACCAATAGTATTACCATAAAGATAAAATACGATACCAAGCAGAACAAGTATAAAAGAAAATCCTGAGGTGAAGTGTACACGAAAAAAAGCACTTACAATTTGTACACATACACCCGTAACAAATAATAGAATACCCACTTTGGAAGAACTGTAAGTCGTTTCAATAAGGCATTTTCGTTTCTTCCAAATCAAGAAGCCGGTAACAAATGGAATAAGATATCCATGTGAGTAATACGAACTGGCACTTCTCCATCTATCTTCCATCCAAATAAATGTATTGTAATAAATCAATATCAAAAAGAGCAATTATGGTAATTTTAAGATAAGAAAGAAAGCTTAGTTTCATAATTATTTCATTCAGTACTATTGTATGGTACAATTATTTCCGTTTCAATCAATTTCTGTAACATAGCATTTGCTGTCTCTTTCACATAATCCGGAAATAAAACGAAACATACAATGAGCATGGGATTGATATTATTAAAAAACAGAGAATCTTTTTATAATCGGCCTATCTGAGATCTTAGACAAAACGTCAGTTAAAACACCTAACATGAACATTGTTTACATTTTTGTTCAAAATTAAAATTTTTGTGTTGAGCAAATACGGTTAAAGTGAATGTATACCTCGTAACAATCATAGCTATAGGCGTAACACTGATAGTATTATATTCTTTTTTCATCGAGCCATGCCAAACCAGTCTTAAAATTGTTGAAATAAAAAATAAAGTGTTTGCCTAACATTTAAAGATTTGAAAATAGTGTTGCTAAGCGATCTACACATCGGAGTTAATTGGACTGCGTCGGCAAAGCGGTCTCTTAAAATCATACATGAAATTAAACCGGACCTAATATTGTTAACCGGGGATTTTCTGGAATGGAAGAGAACAAAACAGTGTTACGATAATGCTATAAAGTACCTTTCTCAACTAAACGCATCGATTGGTGTATATGCCGGGTGATGCAGACTGCTTTGTTTCAAAAAATATCCTGCGAACTTTGCCGTAATGAAGGAACCATATTTCCTCTGAAAACCATCAAGTTAAGTTTTTAAGAAATTTCAGGTCTTTCTGAAAATAGAGGTAAGAAATTTGCTATTATGGGTATTACAATGGGTTCAAAGCATCTTTCTGGTTCCAGTATAGTCAATAGTATGCTTAAAGAATTCCCATACATTATACTCTCTCATACCTCTCTTGTTTATCGTGATATAGATGCTAACAAGAATGTCTTGATCCTATCAGGAGACACACACGGCGGACAAATTTATTTGCCCAAATATTTTGGAAAATTATCAAAATAAAACCAGATCCTGTACATATGTATGGCCTTATCAGGATATGAACAAGGTACTATATGTTACAAGTGGCGTAGGAACATCACCAAATTTTCCGTTTCGGCTCGGGGTGCCACCGGAAGTCGTATTATTCAAGTTTAAGGAATAAATTCGGGTTTGTTTATGTCAACCCCAATTAGTAAGTAACATCACCATTTAATCTTCGATGATTTTCGCCAATTGTTTGCGCAATTCCGAGATCTGCCATGCCATTAAGGTAGGAGACTGTTTGGCATCGGCATTGTCTGGATTTATATCGGTACGCTTCATATGCAACTTAAAAAATTGACTTACGAATTCACTGATCTGTTCGCGGGAAAGCTTTTTCTTGTTGGCAAGGAGTACACAATATTCTATGAGTTGTTCACCCGCACGGAAAGCTTTAAGGCGCATGTCTGCTACGACACTAAGTCCAAAACGGTCTCCTGGAACGAAAAGTGTTGTAGTGTTATTCTTATCCAAACTGTCATCATTACCAAGGGTTTGCCAGGGCAGAAACGCGTCTCCTCCGGAAAGATACACGTTAAGGACTGTGGATATAGCCTGGGAGTAGCTCATACCCTCATATCCAAGACCTCCGTAATCACGAATCATAACGCCTGTCTGATCCTTTAATAACTGTAAACGAGTATTGTTGGGTTCGCTACCCATACCCCCATACTGAACCTGCATTACTCCATCCATAACCTTTCCCTGCCACTTAGGTCGAGAAATGTCGCCACGGGCAACCCACAAAGACAAATCTGCATGAGTGTTTTGAAATTGTTTTTGTCCACAGATTATCAAAGAACTGAAGTGCCAACCAATCATCCCAATGGAATGGTTCATCTGTTTGCCACCACATCTCCGAACCGTAGTCGATCCGATGGGTTTTCTTGCCTCCATAGAAACACTGCATTTCCGTCTGGTTCCAGCCCATTGTTTTGAAGTGTTCAGCAAAAAGCATAACTGCCCTGGCGAAACCTTCCTGGTAGTCCCTGCTTAAAGATTTGCCTATGTAGTCTGACTTTAAATAGTGTTCATTAAGCTGTGCCACAGCATTACGATAAACCGGATCGTTACGGTTCAATTTCAAGCCTTTAAGGCTTACCCAAGGACCATTATATTTGTAGGTACTCTTTGTGAGACAAGTCGGCCAGCTGTCCTCGAAAGGCAGATACATTACCGGAGTAGGCACGCCAGAGCGTCGATTGTTTTCAAAGGCTTCTCCCGAAAGAAGAGGTCCTACCTGTCTGTCATAATCGTTCCAGCCAAGTGTCAAGGCTTTACCGGTTCCTTTTACAAGGGGTTGGTAGCGCCAGGGATTAAACACGCATCGGTTCTGATGTGCAAGGCGATGATAATCAATGTGATTTCGAGGAATATTGTAGCAGTTAAACTCACACCAGAAGCTAAGCTTGTCAGGAAGTGAAAAATCGTATACCTTGATTACGATTGGTAGTGCTATCTTCGATTCTCCTTGTTCAACATCAATAGAACCTCTGTAAATCCCATGATCGGAATTTCCGGGAATGTAAATATCGACGAGCACAGTCTGGTTTTCCTGATTGTTGAGTCCACGTTTGGCATCAGGGATCCGGATAGTTTCATCGCTTTTCAGTGGAATATTAAAAGCGGGGTACCAGCGGTCATCTTTGCCAGGTCTGGAGTACCAATTATTAAACAGTTCGTATTCATTAACCCCGATACAACTTGAACCATTTCTCAGTTCATTTGGTATTACCTTAATACCGGCTACCGGCTGATTTCTGCTTTTACGTTTCATTACGATCTGGAAGGAAACATATTCGCCTTTTGCACCGTGGAGAGTAACTTCCTTTCCGTTCCAAACTGAATTGGTGGAGTGTCCGTCACCTCTGCCTGCAAGGTCGCTGTGAATTGATCGAGATGTCAAAGGATCTATTGTAGCCAGATCCGGTACAGCCCAGACCGCAAGATTATTACCAAGATCCAGAGGTTTGCTTGGTCCCTGGGGTTCGTTTATAGGTAGAGCCTTCGGTGTTCCTTTTCTTTCAGGAGAAGCTTTTACATGTACTATTGCCGGGGATGATGCGGTACCAAGGCAATTGATAGCAACAACTTCAAGTTCATACTCTTTTTCTGGTATTAAATCTCGAAGGATAAAATTGATCGGATCTTTCGTCGCTGATCTGGCTGAAAGATGCTCTTGTTCCAGGCCTGTTTTCTGTATGGCGCGTGGAAAGGGAATCTTCCAGCGGTCAACTGGTTCACCATTAAGCTTTATGTTCCAGCAGAACACATCTGGTTTCTCATTGACAGAAATCATAATTGAACCGGTTTCAATGTTGGCGTGTTCGTAGGCCGGAATCGCCTTTACCTCCGGTAGTGCAGGAGTTTTATCAATAAGATCAGCCACTTCAACTTCAATGTATGGTTCAGAATCTTTCTTATCTGAGGAGTACACAAAATTGTTAAATAGGAGAATTGTTCCACCATCCATGACAGCAAGACCGTCAGTGCTGTTGGTAATCATGGCATAAATTATCTCATGTGTAAGATCGATGCTTAACCAGTCGCTGCCAATGCGTTTGATCTCATCATAGGTAGTGATTGTGTTGCCGTTACCCATAATGACGTCACAAAATTGTGACCCCGGAAAAGCCCATGGTTTTTTGTCAGCAGCATTAGCATGATTAAACGTTGCCCCGTTACCACGCGAGTAAGGCCAGCGGGCTGTTCCCTCTTCCCAGGACTGACTGATTGTGGAAACCCGTATGTGCCGAAGCATATCTCTACCTTTAATGCGTAGATAAAGTTTGACGGACTCTATTTTTTTGCCCTTAACCGGGGTGACATCAAAACGGATAGCTCCCATTTCCTGGATAGACTTTAATTTAAAGCATGTGTTTTTTCCTGCGCTGGAATCTCGCTCACTAACCGTCGCATCCGAGAGCCAGATATCGGCGATGGAATTCAGCCTAATGATTTCAGCAAAAGCATCCATATGCCTTCCTGAAACAGTAAGAACGATGACTAATAGAATCAGTTGCTTCAATTAAGACTCCTTTTCAACAAAATTCTGAAACCACAATTCGATCCCCACAATCGTTCCTATTAAGTGTGCATAATTATTTTTACCAGAAACGTGTCTTTCAAATATTTTTTTTACATATTTCGGATTATATATGTCTCTGTCCATCAATTTCCTGCTAAACAGGATTTCCTCTGTAGCGCTTTTAAATGCTGTTCTCTGCCAATCCTGGAATTCAGTATAATGTCTAAAACCTTTTACACCGAGCTTTTTCATGAGTGAATTGAATTTATCTGTAAGTAAAAGCCTTAGATGCCCCGCATCTAGAGGTGCACCGGTATTTGAATCAGGTATCTTCATTAATTCAGGCATGCATCGTTGAATTAGAGTGAAATGAATTTCTCCCCGGTTTCTCTGGGAAACGGGAAGTTGCAGAAGTATCTTAAGATACTCATCGTCCAAATAAGGCATCCTGATCTCTATCTGTGAACGGAAAATCTCCAATGATGCAACAACCTGTCGCCTAATATGCTCATTGATATAATAGTAAATGCACATATCTGCTGGAGATAAAGTTTGGCTTGCTTCACCACACGAATCATCGAGTGATTGTCTTGCTGCATCTTTAGTCTTTTTATAAAATGAGGAGGTAAACAATTCGCCTGGGTTATTGTCGCGTGTGACCAAATTTGTTATAGTAAAGATGTGTTCCAGAATATTACTTCCACGGGAACAAGCGTTAACCTGTGGGGTCACCATAACCGGGTATGCAAGCGAAGCCTTAGAAATCTCACCACCATGGCCCCTCAGTAATATCTTAAATTCAGCACTCTTAAAATATTCGAGGGCCAGCATCTCTGTTGATTCGTGTGGGTGATACATACCGTCACTCAAACGAATCATGCTATCAGCCATACCCTTAAAATTCTGCAGATATTTCTGGTCCAATTCTACAAACTCATGCCTTGTTTTGCCAACTCTGGCCATTCTTTCTGCCAACTTTTGATCCGCACATCCTGGTATCCCAAGTGTGTAGGTATGCATACCTTCTGCGTCTTTTTCAAGCCCTGCAAGAATAGCCCTCGAATCCAGGCCTCCTGATAGTGAAAGACCCAGGATATTATGATTTGCAGAGCGCGCTTTTATTGACTTGGTCAGATATAAAGCCGCTTCTTCTTTGGAGACGTCTGGATTATACTTTCCTTCCTTAACAAAAAGATCATCGAGTTGAAAATATTGTTCTAACGACAGGTATTTTTTTGACAGATCAAATGTAAGAATGGAACCCGGTGCAAGCAGCTTTATATCTTGAAACAGTGTTTTTTGCCCAAGAATTTGTCCATAATGGAGAAAGTCAGCAAAACTTTGATAATCTGGAATTTTTCTCACATTTTTCTCTTTTAAAATTGCCTTAATCTCAGCGGAGAAAATAATCCCATCGGTCAATATTGAATAATATAGTGGTTGGAGACCAAATTTATCACTGAACAGTTTGATTAAATCATATCTTTTATCATAAATAGCAAACTGGAAAATCCCGTTCAATTGAGATGCGCATGTATTACCTGTTTCCATATAAAGGCTTAAAATATATTCAGGATCTGATAATTTACCCGGATTGTTGTATAGTTCCCCATGAAAAATTATCATACATCTCTCAGTTGGATCGTTTATTGGTTGTGTTATTGAATTTAATACCCCAAGACTAACACGCCCAAGACCTATTCCTTTTTCCTTTCCGAGATATTTATCGATTCTGAGTTCCCGTTTGTTATCCATTGAGACTATCATATTGTCTATGAGTTGGGATAAATCTTCTTTTCCGCGTTCTTTATATACACCAAAAATTCCAGGCATAGAAACTCCTTTATTATAATTTTACTAGCTTCGTGATCATGGGGATAGAATTATGAAAAGACAAATGATACCTTGTGTTATTTAGAGGCAATAGAAAAGGTAAAAGCAATAGTTAGCCTCACGATTTCTTCAAGATAAAACGGATTTTAAAAAAAATAATAGATAGTAATCGAGAGGTAATCTTGAAGCTGAACAAAAAGACATTTTAGCCACACGATTACTTCACGATTAAGCAGATTTAAAGAAGCAAACAATCGTGGAATTGAGGAGTTTTGAGTTACTCAATTTAAAAATAGGATAATTTTCACCAAATACTTATTTATTGATTAACCATCGCACTCCCTAGCTAATAAATTATTTGGCATTGTAAAGATAATTTATAAAACCTTGTATCATCTTTGAAACTTCTTCAGTCTTTCCGTATAGTTGCTTAAATATCTTCTGATCAATGTATTCTTGGTCTAAAGCTATATATAGATGGCATTAAACTTCCGCCGCGGATCCATGAGCGATTTTTAAAGTTACCAAATTCTTTTTTACTTTTACGTCCACAACCTTCTTGCCCTGTGAAATAATCTTTAATTGTCTGCTTTCATAATCGAAACATTCACCAATCTATTTCGTATATAACGTTTACCGTAGGTAGTTTTATGATACTTTTCTCTATTTAGTGGTTGAACGAAAACTACCCATCTCCTGTGTTGCTGTAATAACTTCTTAATCCTCAAGTACATTAGTACGTTCCGGTTGCGAAATTATTACGCGCCTTGTATCTGGGCCGTTTTCGTTCAACCACAGGGTTTCCGTTCAAGCACTATTTATAGCGTCTTTTCTATTTCTACACACTTCATAGTAAACAAGTTCAAATGGTCTACGGTATTTTGTAGATTTTGATGCCACTTCATTAGGTTCAGAAAATCCGTTCTTTCCTTAGCAAAATTGAGTCTATTTAGAATTTCGGATTTCGTTATTCGAATTTTATTCATTATTCATAATTCTTCTCTATTCTCCTCATCGCTTACTACCATGACTCTTTATCAAAGCAGCTCAGGGTGGTTTGAGACCTACTCAAAGAAAACGTTTCCGAAAAACCGGTCTTATCTTTTGTACAGTATCAAGAATTTTTTGTGATTCGTACTTAATTGCATGTTTTTGGTACAAAATAGATTAGCCCGGAAGTTGTTTGCCAATTTGCGATAGACTGTCCGACTTACTATTTTCTTAAAAATTCACTGATAATATCTTCTAAAACATCTTTTAAGTCTGGAATGTCAAATGGTAAAATTTCTCCTTTAAAATGCTTGTGCTCTTTAAAACCAAGAGCTGGTTTATGTAATGCATTGTCATATCTGAAAATCATCTTTCTATCTTTGTCTTGATAATGAAATGAATATGTTAGTTTGTCCACCTTATACCGAAGGTCAATATATTCTGTAACAAATAACTTTGAATCATCAGCAAATTCTATGATTACCTTTATTAAGCCGATCTTTTGTGTTCTAGCATCAATCTTTATTTCAGATGTTATAATAAAGCCTGTCTTTGAATAGGCTTCAACTATCTTTAACAAAATCTGAACATATTCAGTTATCAACATATTCTATTTCATTAAGTTTTTTTAGTTCCTCAAGGATACGATCTCTTATCTTTAACTCGCCTGCCCATTTAACATATTCATCATCACCGCCTTTTAAGTCTTCAGCTGTAAAATTTTTCAAGAAAACTTCAGACGTAACTTTATATTTTTCTTCAAATATTTTTATTTCCTTATGAGTCCTGTTTAAACCAACTTCCAGCCTTTTTATTTCAGCGGTAATTGCTGATTTTATAGAATCAGTGATATCTTCTTTTTCAGAAAAAACTTTTAGTTTGACCATTATACCCTCCTCCAACCTACTAAAGATTTACCTTTAATCTATCATTTATCTCAATTGCTTTACTCCTATCATACTAAAACCGATTTGGTTTTCGGTTTTATCCGTCCGAACGGCTGACAGGCCGGGCGGGCTGGAAACCAAATCCTGGTGAAGGTATCCCCGGACAAAAAACGCCGAAAACTTTACTCGCTCAATTTTATCTAGGATTTTATCCGAAAATCATTATGAGATGAGTATAAACAGGACTTAAATAAGGCACACTTCTTCAAGAACTTGTTATTCATAATATTACTTGAAAACTTAGGAATTTCAATCCAATAGTTCTTCTGATTTGGTGTTTTAGGCGAGCGTCAAAATTAGGCCAGGTACTCGCAGATGAACAATGGATATTGGAAAAAGCAATTTCAGAAAATAGAGTTCTTGTTACCCTTGCTGAACATTTTGGTGATTAGGTAATACTACCGCTTAAACAACATCCAGGTGAAATTCGACTAGAAGTAAATCCCATAACATCTAAAAATATTTTAAAGCTTCTCATACCGTTTTTACGACTTCAGTCTTTTGAAAAACTTAAGAATCATCTTGTTATACTTTCATCAAAGCGTTCAAAATGGATTCACACTGCATAATTGAACAATATCTCATTCTTTAGTTTGTGTCTATTCTTACTATCTTCCCCATTCCTCATTCTGCATTTAAACATTCTGTCTTCTGCATTCCCCATTCTGTTTATACACTCTCCAACATTACCTCCTGATATAGTTTCATATATTGATCTGACATTCTTTTGGCGGAATAATTATTGATAACATGATTCCTGGCGTTTTGTGCCAATTCCCCCGCAAATTCACTATCATATAAAAGTCGTTTCCAGCATTCTTTCAGGCCTTCGGTATCTCCAAAATCAGCCATAAGGCCGGTTTGTTCATGGATAATCAGTTTATCAATTCCAGGTATGTTAAAGGCAGTTACAGGAATTCCCATTGCCATGGCCTCCATCATACAACGAGGTATTCCCTCCAACGACGAAGTCATACAAAAAAGATCGATACCCTTCAATAGCGTCAGGCGGTCATCCCGGTATCCAAGAAATTCAATTTTTGAAGATGAAGCCAATGATCTTGCGTAAATTTCGAGTTCGGCTCGCTTTGGACCGTCTCCAATAATAATTAATCTAACATCTTGATGCTCTTTATACAGTAAATCGAAGGTCTTGATAAGATCGATTACGTTTTTCCTGGAAGCTACCTGACCTATATAAACTATCTTTTTCTCACTCTCATTACGTAAAAATTGGGAAGACCATATTTTCCTCTCTATCTCAATTTCTCCAAGATCAACACCATTATCGATCAACTTAATCTTTGCTGGTTTTATCTTAATTCTTGCCATGTCGGTTCGTAACTCTTCGGATAAAGGAACTACACGATCAAAGCGCTTAAGGGCCATGCAACCGAAACGTATAAAAAGCTGAAGCTTCATATCTTTAGAATTTTCAAAACCATGAGGTGTTGCAATAGCCTTGATGCCAGCCAGCCTAGCCGCTGCTAATCCCAGAATATCCGATTTGTATCCATGAGTGTGGATTATATCAATTTTCTTTTCTTTAATTAATCTGAGAAGTTTATAAATAACACGGGGATCAAACCTGCCTCTCATGTTTATTTGATACGCATCAAAACCCAATGACTGGAACCGGTTATAAACCTCAATATTTTGTACCTCTGATTCCCTTGTTATAGCCAGCTTGCAATTGATGGAGTGAGTATCTATATTTTTCGCCAGGGCCAATATCCACATCTCTGCACCATAAAACCCGGCAGGGCAGATGAATTGTAAAACATTAATTTTTCTCATTTTTTTGTAAAAGAATATGCATAAATTTCTATTTATTGCCTCGTGATTTCTTCAAGATAAAAGTTGTTTATGTAAAGCAAACAACCTTGGGAAATCTTGAGGGAATCTAGAAACTTAAAAGAAAGATACTTTAGCCTCACGATTTCTTCACGATTAAACGGATAAAATTAAGAAAAGAGAAGCAGCATCTTGAGAGATCTTGAGGTAATCGCGAAGCTAAAAAATTCTTTAGCCTCGCGATTACTTCACGATTAAGCAGATAATAAAAAAACAAACAATCGTGAGTAATTGCGAGGTAATCTCGTGACCAATTATTAAAAACCCGCAACTTGCAACTCTCTAATCTTATCTTTTTGTCGGTTGCCACATTACATAACTCTTACCTTTTAAATACTCAAACCATGCCTTAAGGATAGCAATATTAGCAAGGTAGAAGAACTTAAACATTTTAATAATAACAATATTTCTAAATTTATCTCTGCTCAAAAAGGCAAAAAGCATCATTAAGTATAGGAGTAATTGGGCTGAAAGTGTCAAAATCGTAAAAATAGAATTATTCCAAATAAGAATGTTGGAACATAACAGTAGTATTAAGAAGAGGGGTGAAAGCCATCTTAAGAACTTATGACAAATCAGTTCATAGGATACCATACCGAATTTAAAGAAATTTAGTAACCCTTTGTTTGAAAACAGAGCGTGCATACCTCGATTCAGAGTTCTCACCTTTCTTTTAAATTCATCCTGATTTCTCGGGGTGATCTTATAGTACGCTTTAATCCTGATGTCTTCAACGACCCTTAATCCTCTTTCAATACATTTTAGTGCCACAAAAAAATCAGGAGGGAATGCTGGATTCCACGCATCATTAGTTAACTCTTTTCTTACTGCATAAAATCCTCCTGTCACTCCAATGATTGAACCTATCCGAGAAGCATAGCTTCTAATCTTCATATCATATTTAATATAACTACCTTCCCCTCCTGATGTGTAATCGTCAACAATAGCAACATCTCTGCAACTCACAGCACCAATTTTCTTATCATTGAAATTTTTTACAATTAATTTCACACAACCTTTTCTATTCATAATTGCCACATCAGTAAAGATGACTATTTCAGAATCAACAAATTGCATAGCATAGTTTTGGGCTGCAACTTTCCCAACCCTTTCAGATGTGGATAAGAATTGAATTTGTTCTGAGCAAAAATCTTTAACAATTTTCTCCGTCCTATCAGTTGAGTAGTCAGAAACAACAATAATTTTCAGTTTTTCCGCGGGATAATCATATCCCAGGCAATTCTCTATCTTCTTCCCTATCAAAACTTCTTCATTGTGAACGGGAATAATAACTGTCACAGTTGGCGTTATACTTCCTCTATCTACTCGCCTATGCACAACAAGAGACACAAGAAATAATGTCACAGGATAACCAATATAGGTATAAAACAAAATCAGAATTGACAAAAAATAAACAAATTCTATCATCTTTTAAATATATAATATTTATATAATCGAGACCTTATATTAGAATAGGTATTCAGTCCAATTGTCCTTCTCGTTAAGCTCTTCAACGAATCAACCATCTGGTAAAAGGCTATACTAAGAGGATTAAAGATATGTTTAAACTGGTCTGCAGAAACACTCTTCCTGATTTCAATCCTCTTTAAAAGCCATGGGTTGGTTTTCTTTGAGTTTAATCCCTGCAAGCATGAACAAGCACCTCTGTAATCAGACATTTCCAACATTCTGAGAACTGTACGGTTATAGTGGCCGCCGGGAAAGGCAATATAATGTATGGGCTGTTTAGTTATTGACTCCAAAATTTTTTTAGATTCGGAGAGTTCAAATTTGATCTCATGAGAATTCATGTCTGGAAAAAAATTATGCGTTAAGCCATGAGAACCAATCTCCATCCCATTGCCGATCATTTCCTTAATCTGATCCGACGTAAGATGGTATTGCTGATTAAGCCAGTTTGTTGTAATAAAAAACGTAGCCTTCAGCCCATATTTTACTAATATTGGAAATGCCAGTTTGTAATTGCTGTAATGCCCATCATCAAAGGATATGATTATTTTACCTTCAAGGGATTTTTGTTCATTTTTAATATATCTGAAATATTCATTAATGGATATGGTTTCATAATTATTCTCGGAGAGGTATCTGATCTGTGATTCAAAATTGCTGACGTCCACGACTGTCTCTTTGGAAGCAAGGTTTGATTTCTCGTTAGGACAATCAACAGATTCAATGTCATGGTAGAGTAAGATGGGTATTTTGTAAGTCATGATATTTCATATTGCAGCTTCAAGGTACCCTCAAGATTTCGTAAGATTTTGCTTCTCTTTTCTTAATTTTATCCGTTTAATCGTGAAGCAATCGTGAGGCTAAAGTATCTTTCTTTTAAGCTTCTAGATTCCCTCAAGATTATTTTTAATCCACCTAATCTCGAAGTTATCGCGAGGCTAAAATGTCTTTCTGTTCAGCTTCAAGATACCCTCTAGATTACTCACGATTGTTTGTTTTTTCTAATCCTTTTTATCTTGAAGAAATTGTGAGGCTAATGTTCTCCTTCTTCAGTATTTTTTTTTGTCCACTTAATCTCGTAGTAATCGTGAGGCTGAGAATTTTAATCACAACTATTTTATATCATAGAAAGCTACTTATTTTTTCTTGTCTTGTCCGTGTAAATCCGTGTTCATCTGTGGTTTAAATACGTTTTCTGATCAACTTAGCCGGGTTGCCCGCTACGATTGAATAGTCTTCTACATCCCTGGTAACCACTGAGCCGGCGCCTATAATGCACTTTTTGCCAACATTGGCCATTATCACGGAACAGTTTCCAATCCATGTGTCTTCTCCAATCACTATTTTCTCAAAAGTTCCTCCCTGCTCCTGTATGGGAGTGTCAAGATCATCATAATTGTGCTGCTTCCTACCACTCATAATGTGAACGTTGCTCCCTATTGTACAATAATCATCAATACTGCACTTGCCAATATTGCAGTTTGGACCAATGTAAACCCTCTTTCCTATTTCCGTATCTACCTGGGAGAATATTGTTCCAAATAATATTGCACATTCACTTTTGCATTTTGTCATAGTAAGACAATAAAATCCTTTTCTCAAATAATTGCCTGTAAGACCGGGAAACAAGCTCAATAACTGAGAGATAGACCAAAATACTCGGTCTTTATTACTGAAAATTCCAATAGTGTAATAAACAAAGAATAGAGGAGAGACAACGACCAAAGAAAAGATGTTTACTATATTTTTAGAGATGTTTTTAAACACAGATTTAAACAGTTTGACGAGATTACAATTTGCTAGCTAATGATTTTCCTCAAGAGTATTTATTTTTTTCAAATCCGTTTAATCGTGAAACAATCGTGAGGCTAAGGATTTTCTTTTTGCTTCTCGATTACCTCTAGACGCTTTAACACCACATCAAATAAAAAGGTGTTTACTCGTTAATCGCTTCTATAGGAAGATTTTCTATATTCACATTAACAATATCGGAAAGACTGAAACGCTGGCTTACATCCAATACCTCAATTCCTATAAATTGACCATTTTCATCAAAATCAATAACAACACCATCTTCAATCTCTTTGGACTTGGCTACGAATTCCTCTTTGAAGTAAACATAGATTGCATCTGCTTCTTTACTATATTCTATCTTCATTTAACCTCCTTAACTCTTATCTACTACACTTATAATAAGAACCTAATCAGAAAATTCTTTTAGGTTACCTTTATATATCTTGTTCCGATTGCTTTATAAACATTTATTCTTCCCTTTATTGATAGCTCCGGTTTTATCAGGACCGTTGAGAATAAGTGTAACTTCTTCCTCAGAAATTCTCCTCCATTTCATTCTTCGTCGTGCATGTCTGTCAAATCTTAGAACCTTTTCCATGTTTCAGTGATGTTCCATTATAACAGATTCTGTTTTAAGAAAGTCAGTTTTTCCTTTAAGGTCTACCACAACTTTCCCATTGGCCATAGAAAAGGCAATATTGAGCTAAAAATGTCCCTTACTTGAGGGCTTAAGTAGCATTATTACAGATAGTTAGCGTAGCACGACCATATACGGCTGATTTATCTCGAAGTTATCGCGAGGCTAAAATGTCTTTTTATTCAGCTTCTAGATTACCTCAAGATTACTTGGATTAATCTATTTATACTCATTATTTTTAGTTTTTTCCGTTTTATCTTGAAGTAATCGTGAGGCTAACTATTTTTTTGCTTCTGGATTGCCTCTAGATTAATCAGGATGTTGGCTTTTTGTAGATGTGTCTAATCCGTGAAGGAAAAGTGAAGCTAAAGATTTTTTAAGTTCTTTTACATATTTCCTCTTAACTTCTACCCTCTTACCAAAGTTAATCAACAGTCCAATTTCAATACCTGTTTCTTTTAAATAATTTTTTTAATTGTATTTCATGAATATTAATAATTTCTTCAATAGCCTTCAGTTCGATAATTATCTTTTCTTCAAGTAAAGAATCCACCCGCAGAGCAGGTGGCTTTGGGTTCACCCCTAAAAGGGGATAAGTATACTGTTATTAGCCATTCGCAAATTAACCGTAATTACTAATTATGCCAAATGAACAGTTATGTGTTTTCTCCAAAGAATTCACCGGGCAAACAACTCTAAACAAAATTTTTCATTGCGGGCTTCGCTTTGTTAAAGACTGTTCCAGCCCTATTAACAAAGTATATAATTGGCATAGCCATATATCTCTGACCACACTCATAGAGTGTGGGTTTCCATACATTGTGTACTTCAAAAGCACATTTAATAATTTGTTCCGTTAAGTCTTTAAACAAGCATTCAATCTGTAGTTTTCCCATTCCGTTTCAGTATCTGAATTGCCGCTTGTTCTCTTACTATATTCTTCTTATACCTGATTTATCTTGAAGTAATCGAGAGGCTAATGTTTTTCTTCTGCCTCAAGATTACCTCAAGATTACTCTCGATTATTTTTTTTATAAATCCGTTTCATCTTGAAGAAATTGTGAGGCTGACAATTTCTTCAGCTTCTAGATTGCTCCCGATTTTTTATTTTTCTTTAATCTGGTTTATCTTGAAGTAATCGCGAGGCTAAAGTAGGTTTTATTCAGCTTCTAGATTACCTCTAGATTTTCCAAGATTATTAGTTTTTTGTAAATCTGTCTAATCGAGAAGCAATCGTGAGGCTAATTTTATTCTCTGATCATCCTAATGGATTTTGAATATCTGAACACGATGATTGCCGAATTCTGCCACGTAGAGTTTGTCATCACTGCTTATAGCTATATTTACAGGTTCATAGAATTCACCGGGTGAACTGCCAAACTTGCCAAAGGTTCCTAAAGACTGATTATCAGGGGCAAATACCTGAATTCGGTGATTATCATATTCTGAAACGAATAGACGTCCTCTTGAATCAAACGCCATGCCTACAGGGTTAAGAAACTGGCCAGGCTCATTCCCCTTTTCTCCAAACATAAGAAGGAAATTTCCTTCAGTATCAAAGACTTGAATACGATGGTTCTTGAAGTCCGCCACATACAGCCTTCCCTCATTATCATGCATAAGGTTTATGGGGTTGTAGAATTCTCCTTTCCCATTACCTCTTTTTCCTATTTTCTTAAGAAATTTCAAATCTTTATCAAAAACTTGAACACAGTGATTTCCCCAGTCCATAACAAAAAGATTTCCCTTGTTATCAAAAGAAAGCCCACGCGGGTTCTTAAATCCATGACGCAGTAAGCCCCAATTGCGAATTTCCCGCAAATATTTCCCAGCCGGATCAAGTACCTGCACCCGGTTATTACCCGCATCAGCAATATATATAAGACCATTCATGTCTGTTATCACAGTATCCATATATGAAAATTCACCAGGTGCTGTTCCCTTCTTGCCTATACGCCTCAGGAAACGGCCATCTTTATCAAAAATTTTGATGGAATGTCCCAGGTCATCGCCTATAAAGACTCGCTGATCCGATGATAAGTGTACTCCAAAGGGTCCACCAAATTCGCTATCAGCTTTACCCTCTCTTCCAAATGTAGTTAAGTATTCAATCTTTAATGGTTCCTTTACGTTATCTGTATTGTTTATTTCAATCATTGGATCGCCATATGTACTGGAGATTGTGGAGATATTTTCTGAAACAATAACTGAAGAAATTATATAACCAATTAAAACTACCGCTGATAAGAATAAACATTGTTGTATTGATCGATGCATGAATTTATCTCCTTATTACTCGATTGAGAATAATTCTTCTTTAGAAATGAGAAGTTTATTTAGAAAAACAGAGCTCCTTTAATTAGCGTCTTCAGCGGATTTTTTTTAAGCCACAAGCGCATGCACGTGTCAAAGTCGTAAGATAATAAAACAGGCCGCGGAGATCACAGGGAACACAGGAATCAGAAAAAGCTTCTGCATCGGTGCATCTAAGATTAACATATTATTCTATAACATCTTGGGAAATTTGAACGTTGGTAGTTCAAAGACCTTTGAGGATAAGATCTCTGAATCCCTGATGATATCTGCTGTGAGATTAACGACTACTATTTCCAGATAAACCCATCGATATGACCTGATATACTATAAAAATACAACGAACCTGAATTGGACAAACTAAATTTTATTTTTATTGCCATAACCAATGCTATTGAAGCCTTTCTTATAAATTTTTGAAAAACCTGATTTAATTTCAAATATATACCTTTTATCCTTTAAAACTAAATCAAATCCTCTAGCATTTAGATATATGTGAGTTAAATGGCCAATTCTTTCTCTCAATCTCAATAATGTATAGTATAAGATCTTCTTATAATTTTTTTGTTGAACAAAATTAAGGATAAACACTTTCCGGCTGTAATCTAACAGTTTTTCATAGGTGTGTTCATAACAATAGACGGGGACGACCTCTGATTCTAAAAAATAGCTGTCATTAATAAAACCGACTTCTTTGGCATGATAATAAACCTCTGTCTTCGGGTAGAGCAGTAGTATCGATACTAATGTATAATCCGGGTTTATTGTTCGTAGAAATTGATATGTCTCTTGTATAGTCTCTCTGGTTTCACCTGGCAAGCCCACAATAATATTGGCGATAACAGGAATTCCCACTTTATGACACACCTCAAAGGCATTAATTACCTTTTCAGGCGTTAGACCCTTTTTTATGGACTTCATCATCTTTGCTGAACCTGTTTCAACACCTACCGACAACTTGATACATCCGGATTCCTTCATAAGTTGAGCCGTATCCATTGATAACGGATACGCCCTTATGCTGGTATCCCACGTTATATTTATATTTTCTTTAATAATCAATTTACAGATTTCCTGCAGTCTTTTTTCATTAATATTTAACGTGTCATCACAAAAGCGAATATGCTTAATATTATGTTGATTATAAATCTGCTTGATTTCGTTTACTACATTTTCAGCAGACCTCATTCGAATATTCCCAAATTTCTTGAAACAGAAAGTACATTTAGCCGGACAGCCTCTACTCGTAATAACGGGTGCAAATTTAACATATTGAATATTATATTCTTTTTGCAATTTCTCCGGAATAATAGTATCTGACCACAACCCTTCTGTATAATCATTTAGATCAACGTCTGTAAAATCAGTGAAAGGAAGGTCGTCAAGGGTGGAAAAAGGTTCTCTCTCACGTGTGTTTACAAGCTGTCCATCTTTAACATATGTTAAACCAGCAATGCGGGATACATCCTGATTCTCTTTCAGGGCTTCAAGTAATTCAAGCATGGTGTCCTCACCTTCACCACGAATAACATAATCAACAGCATAGTTTCTGGCTACTTGTTCATAAAGCACTGATGCGTGAGGTCCCCCTGCTAAAGTAATAACATTTTGTTTTTTTTCTTTTACAATTTCTAATATTTTCTTCGCCTTAAAGTGATTGCCCGTCCATATACTTATTCCAAAAATATCATATTTTGCAACATTCAGCGTTTCCCTTATCTTCTCCCATGAAGTGTATTTAAACATATCGACAATGTCTACTTCAAAACCATGTCGACGAAGGTACGTTGCTAAAGTCAAGATTCCCAACGGTGGATTGTTCCCGGAATAATCCACACTTCTACTCCCTATATCCTCTCCCGGAGTGCAGTATGGTGGACTAACAAGTAATGTTCTCACTGAAGTATCTCCATGAAAAAAACCAGATTATATGCACAAGAGTGGAATAAACAGTCAAAATTGTTTTTTGACTGGCAGCAAGTAAATACGTAAGGAAAACAATAGAGAAGCAAAATGTAGGTGTGTACAAATTATGAACTACCAGAAGATAAGTAGTTTACCGATAAAACTTCAAATTGTAAATAAGGTAATTACAAAACGATCTGGAAGACGATTGAAAACAAAAATCAATTAAGTCTCACTGATGCTGGAGTTGAAACTGATTAAAAAACATTTTTTAGCCTCACGATTACCACAAGAAAGACAAAGCTTATATAATATCGAAGAGACCTTGAGGTTACTTAAACAAACCAGAATTTTTACCTTAAAATTTGAAATGATAAAGTGAGGAATGCGCAGGTTCTTTGTGTTATAGTTATTTCCTTAAATTTAGCAAGTTCTTCTTCTACACTGTGCAACAAAGTAAAAGATTACAGAATGAATCAGTCAAGTATTATCGAGTTCTCTTTGGAACTTTTTTTAATGGGCATTACGTATACAATAATTTTGCGTTACGTGCTGCAATCTTAACGAGCAACACGTAACGCAAAGTCAGTAATTCATTAGTTATTTTGTATTCTTACATTGGCCGGAGGATTAGGAGTGGTGCTGCCACCACCACCGCCACTACCACCTAGGAGTGAAAAATATTTAGGTCCAATGCGTTGATCGTCTATGATAACATCGTCAACATACCAAAACTCAGCCATTCCTTTTCCTAATTTGTATTCCCCAACCGAACGGTTATAATTTGCTGGACTTGTAGGTGGCCCAGTACTGTCATACCTATGTTTGTTTCCATTTAATAGAATTCTATTAATTAAATGCCCCTTATCTTCTTTTTGCATTACGGTAATTTTTGTCCTTTTCGGTATTAATGCTGCTGCATTTCCGTTGCTATCATACTTCCATATTTCTAATTCACCATATTGAGAAACGACACCATTAGTGTATTTTTCAATCTGTAGCCTTATCTCGATTGCGCCTAATTCGTCAAATGGTATTGAAGTAGTGCCCCAGCAATTTTCACCGTTACATCCGGTATAGCCACAAGTTGAAAATCCAAAAAGAACATGCTGACCCCTATCATTATATGTATTAAATAAATCTACCCAACCTTCACCGTCTCCATAAAAACAGCCTGAAGGATGAGTATTTACTGATGTAAAACCTGTACCAAAATTCACAAACTTTATTCCGGTCAACCATAAATAACCATCAGTATTAAAAACAGTTTGATTATATTCTACTTTTCCATTTGGACCATTATCATTTGGATCAGTATTTGTAGGAAAAGCATTATGAGGGAAATATGCTCTGAAAAATAAAAATATTTCAGCATAACCACTATTAGGAGTTCCATCTCCAATATAGGTATACAATTCGGTTGGTCCAAAACCTCGTGCCATTAGCTTTAATCCTTTACTTCCAACCTGATAGGCGCTCCCACTATCTCCAATCCACGGCCCAAACCTTCCTTCACCGCCAACCTCTCCATCTGGATTGTATGCGTATTGCTTCCATAGTTTGCCAAGTGAACCATTAGTATATTTCGGCAAGTCATTTGGGTCATCAATAAAGTTTTGTGATACTGTAGCTGTATTGCCAGACCAATTCTGATAATGGTCGAAAGTATCGACTATATCAAAATTACTTTCCAATGTTTGTTGCCATGTTTGGCAGTAGGCAAAATTAGGAATTAAAACTACACATAATATGGCTATGATAAATAATGAATTAATACAATAATTGCTAAAATAAAACCGTTTTAAAATATTTAATTTTCCCATAATTATCTCCTGCTGATTTTGTTTACGAAATTTAACAATGAACAATATCAGTCGCAAACAATATGCCAAAAACTTTGTGGTTAATGGTAATAGATCTAAGAATTCAATGAAAGTAAGGACTTGTATTACGTCATTTTTTTTAAATCAGGAAATAGTGAAAATAAATGTATTTTTTTAATCGCATTTTGATACTATTAGTGTATGAAAATCAAATGTTATTAGACACAGCATACCATGAATGAAGGAAAAGCCATACGCTTTCCAAAAAGGGGAACTTGTAGGTTATGAGCTGTCTCAAAGACAGCAATTTAAACCTATTTTAAATTTACCTTCTTCACTGTCTTTCTCAAGTTTCTCCTGATTAGCCATGTACTTATTAATCTTTTTAAGTTCAAAGCCCACTGTTTAAACTGCATATTTTGGCTGAATCGAAATACATATGTGCACATAATCTAATGCCATATTTCCTGAAAATATCTCACAACTCTTCTGTTTCGCAAACTATAACTTTTTTTATGTAAATGTTTCCAAAGTATTTCTATAAAATTCAATTTTGAACAGAAGGAGATCTGTTGTAAAAATGATCAAAATGTGTCTTTGTTATACTGCAGGAAATAACTCAAGATTTGCATTTGAACCCATTTACAACTCTTAATAATATCCTCTCTTGAGTATGTTACTTTAGAGGAAATACTTAAAATTACGCCTTTCTACATAAAGGAATGAAGTGAAGTGTTAATTCAATTATTTCTGTAATTGTTAGTGCAAATATTTTTAATAAACCTTCTTGTTAATATTCCCATAATAAATTAAAAATTTAAATGTTTATATACTTAGTTCATAAAAAGTAATAATATTTGAGAATAAGCTAGCATAAACCAGGCGATCAAAAAGTTGGTTTCGCCAAAAGCGCCTGTTAAAACGGCAACAGAATTCAGACAAATAAGGATGCAAAATGTTTTGAGCTAATGCCATGATGAGTGCTTATCTCACCAATACTCTCTTAATCTTGTGGTTTATAAAAATAATTAGTGCAATAGATCTGCCTGCAAAATAAAAATAATATATCATGGTATTAAAAAGAACAACAGATATAGGCTTCTTATACTTAACTAATGCTGATAAAAAGCATATAAAGGTTAATATAATTGTTAGGTATATAATATTTAGGAAACAATTATTAAAAAAAAATGACAAAAAAATCATTGAATGTAATAGTAAATACATGATGGTAAGGATTGAAACCTTTGAAGTTATAACGTGCTTTATACTTCTAAAGTCATCCTTTCCATGCCATATCTCTCTTTTAACAAAGAAGAAATATTTTTTGGATATCCTTCGTGTACAACTTCTAATCTAGGGTCATTAAGTAACGATGCGCCTAATTCTTGTGCTCTTTTCGAAAAATCATAATCTTCATCAGTAACTAGATTCTCAGAAAATCCTCCAATGATATCGAAAAGATAACGAGTAACTATTAAATGTCCGCTGTTAATATAATTTGCTTTTTCATTTAATAAAGGTTTAAACCACACACGTTCAATAAAACAAGGCTGTTCACTTATGCCACATCTCGATCCTGTAATGATCAAGTGATTATTATTTAGCAAATTTATTGTATTTGGCAAATTTTCTATCCACTTTGATGTAAGATAAACATCACCGTCTAAGAACACTAAAATTTTACTTTTTGACTTATTAACACCAAAGTTCCTTAGATAACCTATTGTTCTGTTAGGAACAATATATACTTCTGCGTATTTTTCTGCAATTAGAACTGTGTTATCAGTTGAACCATTGTCTACTACTATAATTTCGTATGTATGTTTGCTTCCCATATTAAGCCTTATGCTTTCTAGCAATTTGTATATATTTGATTCTTCATTAAGCGTAGGTATAATAAACGATAATAAACTCATAACCTCAAGAACACGTCAACAATCGTATATAAACTTCTTATATTTATATATAAAAGAATAATTTTAATGACCCTAAGTATTTTTTGTCTCGTAATAGCCTATTTGTTAGCTTTATATGGTTCTTCTTTCTAATCTCAGTTAATCAACTGTCTACTAATTACTGGTGGTCAGTATATGCTTTTGAAATCATTTTTCTTCATAATACTTTCCTCGCTTACGGGGTGATAGTTTTTGTTTTTTCGAAAATGTATTCTAATAAATTGCTGTCGCTTTTTTAGTGAGGTTTTAGGTTTTTTGTAAATATAAATTGTTCGGCTTAAGTATTAGATAATAAATCAAAGATTTTGTCTATTACTGGTTTAAAACAATTTTTACGAGTAAACCATGCATCATCATAATTTAATGTTTCTTTTTTTTGGGTATTTATAATACAATCCTTGAAATCTTTTAATGCTTTTTCCTCATTGCCGTCATCAATTGCTATTCCACAATTGTATTTTTTAACAACTGTTGCCATTTCTCCTTTCGGACACCCCCAGACGAGCACATTACATCCTCCTTGCAAGTAATCGAACATTTTACTATTAATATTTATCTCGCTCGATGGAATTGTTAATCCCCAATCTAATGTACTAATTAAGCCCATTGCTTCTCTGTAAGATAAACGATATAAAGGCAATATTTTAGTAAAACCTATTTGAGATGCTAATTGGGGTAGCAAAGATGAGCCTATGGTAATAAAACAAAATTGCAAACCTTGTTTTTCTAACTTATACAAACAATGAATAAGCTGTCGAACTCTTTTTTCATAACCATGATAAACTTCTCCTAAGAAACCTATTTTTGGAATGTTAGAATCTTTAATCGTTTCAAAAACACTAGGGGTACCCAATCTATCGATTACTCTTTGATCAGAACCTAAATAGGAATAAACTATTTTATCATCATTAATCCCCCATATTTTAGCCCTATTCGCTAAAGAATCTCTATGCCCTTTACTTTCAGTAACTATTAGCTGTGCCTTCTGAACAATTTGTTTTAAAAAGATTTCAGTTTTCTTTTGCCAATAATTAAAATAAGTTGGTAATGAAAAATCTTTCATCCACTGCATTAAAGTACGATTTTCCAACCATGGGTCTTGAAATTCAGCTATCCAAGGAATTCTATAATTTTTGGCAATTAACATGCCTACTTTGTGAGCATCGCCTATAGAAGAAATAGAATAAACAGCATCAATCCCATTATTGTTTTTTATAGCCTTTTGTGCAGTCAAGAGCATACACTTTGATAACCCACTAAAGACTTCCTTACTTGGAGGTATTTTAAATTTACTACGTAATTTATAAAAAAAGGTATCAAATTTAATACTTTTGTATCTATACATCAAAATGTCATCCGTAAGTTTAAGAAAAACATTATCAACACGGTTACCTGGTACCTCAGAGGAGACAACAATAGTGTTAATGCCTTCATCCTGCATTGTATATACAGTTGCAATATTAATTCTAGATTGGGCTGTTGTATACGGAGGAAAGAAATGTGATAACAATAATAACTTGTACATGTTATGAGTATTTATAAGAAATACTTAAGGGCTGTAGTTGATAACTTTCATGTGTGATAAACATGTTTTTTTACCAATTTCATTATAGGCTTATCCGCTTTACTCCCGTAGGTACAATATCTTGTGAATTGTTATGACCCAATATGTCCCCCACGTATATTATTACCAGTAACAGGCTTAATAGTTACAGCCTGTTCAACAAGGCGGTAGAAAAGTTTTCCACGAGAGCGAGAAGTCCTTCTGTTAAAACGGAAGGTAAATTCATCCAAGTAATAGTCTAAATGAGATTTTCTCACAGCACCTTGATGTGTTCCTTGCAACCATCTTTTTAGTAACGAAGCAACTCTGTTAACAAGAGGATGCATATTTTCACCAACATCATCAGTTCGACGAACTACAAAATGTTTATAGCATTTAGCGGCCAACCCATTGTATCCGTTCCAGCCATCTGTTCGAACTACGCTTCCAGGTTGAATGCTGTCTTGAATCGCAGGTATCAAACTATTAGCCGATGCATCAACTACACGTTGAAGGCGAATACGCACAATCTTGTTGTCTTTATCTTCAGCGGCTATAAAAACCAAGGATTTATCTGCGGCACCTCGGCCACGTTTTCCTGGATGTTCGCCCCCAATATATGTCTCATCAGCTTCTACGGTTCCAGACAGTCGTTCACGGCCAGGACGAATCATGGCAGTACGCAGTTTATGAAGCAATATCCATGTCGTCTCATACCTTTTAAGCCCCAATACGTTTTGAAGGCCAAGAGCACTGACGCCGTTTTTTTGACTGACAACGTACCAAATTGCACGAAACCACAAACACAAAGGGAGTCGTGAACCTTGAAAAATCGTACCGGCTGTGACAGAAACCATAAAATCGCAATTGGCACATCTATAAAGCCCTCTTTTTGTGACCCAGGCTTTACGATGTTTACAACGAGGACAACAAAACCCCTCAGGCCACCTCATCTTATAAAGGTTCTTACGACATTCTTCTTCCGTCGTGAAACTTTTCTCAAATTCAAAAATCGTTTTCGGATAATCCTCCATACCCCGCTATACTACATATTGGGGTTACGGGAGTCAAGCGGATAAGCCTATTTCATTATTTTGTAGTGATTTTTATCAAGCGTAAAGAGTTACTTAGTTTGAGAACTGTTTTCTTAATTAGATCAATTTCTGGCTTCTGATAAAAATATAGAGCAATTAAAATCAAAGGAAATAATAAAATTATAAAACTCTTTAACAAAAAGCTTAGTTGACAATGATCAAAATATATCAAATCGGAAAAGAATATCAACAATATACTAGTTAAACAGAGTTTCGCAATTCTTCCCCATTCATAACGAATCTTATAAACTCTTTGACTAACGACATAAGTCAGAACATTCCAGAACAGAAAAGACAAAAGAGTTGATATTGCAGCACCCATAGCACCCATAGATGGTATTAAAATATAATAAATTACGATTGTAACACAAGTAGTAATAGCTGTTACAATGCCAATGTACTCTGTCTTTTTACGTAAATAAAGACCAATTCTTAACATGTAACAAGATCCGTTAAATACATAGGCACATGCAATAAAAGGTACGATTTTATATGCATCAAAGAATTTTTCGTCAACAACAATTGACATAGCATCCTTAATTAATATTGTAATGGCGGTAAAGCTAAATATTAAAAGGAACATAAAGTATGTGAATACTCTTTTATAAACCTGCTTAGCATCGTCTTGCTTTTCTATTTCAAACATCTTGGCATCCCACACCAGAGAAAAAGGAAGGACTATCAGTAAATTAATCATAAAACCAAACTTATATGCGATAGAATATAATCCAACTTGGGACAAATCAGAAAATCGTTGCAAAAAGAACCTGTCCCCAAAATGAATTACAAACATGCCAATTGATGAAGGAACCAGAGGTAAACCGTATCTCATCATCTCTTTTGAATTTTTTATCGAAAATTTAATTCCAACCTCTTTTATAACATAAACCATTAATAAAATAGATCCTGAACAACTCATTATTAAACCGCTATACAAAATACCAAGAACTCCCATTCCTCTAAAAACAACAAAATAAATATTTAAACCCAAACCTATTAGTAGCCTGGCAATAGAAATAGTTGTATACAGCAATGACTTTTGTTGTGCTCGTATGAATGCTAGCAAAATATTAAATGTATTATCAAAAAGAAATGTAAATAGTACAATTTTAATATATTTTGTATAAGCATTTGTTTGAAAAAGTAGATTTGATAAAAGTTCTCGATTTATAACACCTGTAAACACAAATACACCAGTTATAAGAAAAGTGAAAATGATTGCTGTGCTTATTACTTCATTTTTTTCTTTTTTGCTATCATAGCTGTAATAAAACTTGAATACAGACATGCTAATTCCCATGCAAACAAGTACACCTATTATAGAAACAAAAACATCAAGGATTTCTATAACTCCATAGTCTGCTGGTGTAAGATATCTCGTATATATCGGAATCATCAAGAATCCTAAAGCTCTACCTAATAACCCTGTCAAACCATAAATAATTGCATGTTTTAGGATGTCTTTATATTGATTAATCATTACAAAATATCTTTTTTAAATATTATTTTTGCGCAATATTATTACTATATCTCTGGCATATTTTTTTAAGAATGGAAACATTTTTAAGAACTTAACATCGAAGATTCCTAAAAAATTGATTATCCACTTTTGTTTGAAGATTCTATCAAGCCTTGAAAAGAATTGAAATTCTTCACATTCTACATAAAATTTATCCTTAAAGGGTTCTAAGTCTTCATATTTTACCTGTTCATTCCAGTGAGACCTATCTTCTTCTTGAACAGCAATTGGAACAAATAACCTTAATCTTTCAAGAATCGTACTATTTCCGAAAGGTTCATTAAAGACTACCTTACCGTATGGTTTCAATATCTTATACAGAGAATTGCACAACAGCTTTTTATCACTCATGTGGTGAAGTGCGGATAATCCAATAATTTTATCAAAGTATTCATCAGGGAAATCTAAATTGTAAAATGACATTACTCTAAACCTTACAATATCTGATACGCTATTAATGATTGCTCTTTTTTTTGCAATTTCAATAGCAGTTGTAGATATGTCAATACCTTCAACAACAGCCCCCCTCTTGGCAAGTATTACAGAAAACCATCCAGTGCCACATCCTAAATCGAGAACTTTTTGCCCTTTAATGTCACCTAAGCTTTTTACTGCATACGTATAACAATGTATGTGAGTTTTTATTTTTTCAAATTTCTGATAATGTATCGGCTCTATGAAAAGATTTTCGTTTTCCACTTTCTTATATTCTTTATCATGTCTTAGTTTTTCTTTATTTTCTTCTAATGAAATATCATCCATTTTTAACCTCGAAGTCTTTTATAACGGAATAATTCCCACCACAAACCTAGCTAATAAATTTAAAAAACAAGTGAACCATTAATCATTTTAGTTTTCTATAAACTGCAAGATAGTTATTCTTAAACATATCTAATCCAGTAAAAGTCAATAGTTTTTGAAATTTTATTTCGAGCCAAAACAATGGTTTAAATAACTTATAAAAAATACTTGCTTCTTCTAAATAACTAAAGAAAACTGGCTCGAAACCGTTTTTAATAAATACCTTATTTAAACACTTCTTCGTATTCATTCGCATATATGTGGGAAAAGTGTCTTTATCTTCTTCAACTTCCCATAATATCTTTTGAAAAAAAAGATGAATTCTAAAAGAAGTAATATAAGTCAAAAAAGGAACCCATCCAAATTTATTTACTGTATAAATTACAATTAATCCACTTGATTCGGTTAGTCTCGCAATTTTTCTGACAAATTTAACAGGAGATTCGACATGTTCTGCCACCATTCTCAGCGTGATTAAATTAAACCTTTGTGAGGTTTCAAAATCTTCCAAACATACTTGTTTTTTCATATGAACAAATACATTATCATTTATATTCAGATCTGGGTCAATACCAACCAGTAACTTAGCTCTATTTGATAAATTTTTTGACAATTCATAATCATGAGGCAATAAATTTCTACCACATCCAACATCTAACCAGACAGAAGTATTGGTAACTAATTCTGTCAATAATGCTTCATAAAAAAAATCCGGAGGAATATATTTTTGTTTTAACATAAAAGCCGTAATTTTCCCTGCAGGGATGCCAGGCTTGAAATGGAGTTTCTTAAACATACCCAAAGCTTTCTGTTGATTAAGTGTAATATTTTTCATATAGTTCTCATGCATTGTAAATTTCCAATAGAAAAAACGCAGACATACAGCCTTTCATGATAAAAAATTAGTGATTAATAATTTGGTTAATGGTTATTAATCTAGAAGCAATTGCGAAAAATATTCTGCCTCAAAATTTCTTCCAGATTAACCTATTTTTGTGTAGCTTAGGCTAAAAGAATTTTTGGAAGTGTTAGCAGCAAAGGTTGAAGTAGCACAAAGCTTCAAACCCTACTAACATTGGCCGGGTAGGAATTATTAACAAGTTTTCTATAAAGACACTCTTCGCTGGATTATTTCAACAAGACTTGGCCAATGCGACTATGTGCCCTATTTGCAGCAGTAATAATTTTTTCTCAATTTGCTACATTCATTTCTGACTTATAGCATGAGAGTAAGTTAATTATGTCATTTGCGAAGAACTATTCCGGTTTTTTTTTATCAATTTCATTGAAAATTTTCTCTCCATTAGAAGAATATCCTTTTAAGAGATAGATATTGGCAAAGCAGGCCAAAAATGCCGGAAACCAATACATGGTCTCGGCATAAAACCTGTCGATAAAAGTCCCGGCACCTAAAAAAGCAAGGAAACCGGCATCTATTGCGACATTCTGGTAGTATAAATAATAATTCTTGGTGTGAAGAAGATGCTTCCTGACTTTCCTACTCAACTTGAAACATGAGAAAATCATACCTAGAAAAAGTATAAAACCGATGTAGCCATAGTCTACAAGGGCATCAATCCAGGTTGAATGGGGAGCCCTCATTCCTCCTGCTTCTTGAACAAGATCGTCTTCTGAAATAAACTGTGGGCTGAGATAAAGATAACCCCACCCGCCTACGCCTAGAGGATACTCTTTTACCAGGTCCAGCCCCTTAAACCAGTAGGATGTTCTGTGAGCTCCTCCCTCAGCACCAACAAGCTCTCGCTCTCCAACTTCAACGTGCTTTAAAGTGGTCATCCTCTCCCAGAATGTTACATCTGTCAATTGATAAAACAGTATAAGACCCAAAACAAGCCCAAACGCCATTTTCATCTTGAATTTAAAATTTTTGACGCGTTTAAAAAATATAAAATACGAAAAATAGAGTAAGGAAACTACCAAACCCAAAAATGCACCACGACTGGTAGTCAAAATGACTCCATCCATAATGTAGGCCAAAAAAATTAATGCGGCAATTTTCTGCCAATATTTCTTTCCCTCGATTATGTAAAAAATTAAAATCGGGATGGGAGTAATCAATATCGCGGCTAATGAGTTTACTTCTTGAGAATCAGAAGGCCCGACTCCCTCTAATCTTCCGTAACCTGTCCTTCCCAGTGAATGAGCTACCCACCCCAAATAAAAACAGCCGATCAAAAAAGCCCAAATCATTTTTTCGTACTTTTGGGGTGTATCAATCATTTTATATAAAAGGAAGACAAAGCCCATTATTTTTAAATGATTTATATAGATTTCTTTATGTTTTTCCGGCCATACGGCAATAAAGGAGACCAGGCCCATTAGGATAGTTAGAGATAACAACCATTTAGTTTGTGGAGCAGCAAAAATACGATTTTGAGAATATTTTCTTATCCTCATCAAGAATCCTGCGAATGTAATAATCGCGATAATAAAAGAATATCTAAGATCAGGTAAGTTTCCATACCACCATTGGGATCTTGGATTTACACAATATTCAATCTCATATAAGAAAATGCCGTACGCTCCATCGATTAAGATAGCAGCAAATATGCCTCCCAGGTAGGTCAGCACGAAAATGATTACTATTTTTGACACTATTGTGAGTTACGGGTTTGCGAGTAGAAAGTTAACCTTCGATAATGTTTTGTTGAGATATTTTGCTTCAAGAATTTTTACGGATTAATCGTGATTAAATTAATCGTTAGCAATCTAGAAGCAAAAAGAAAATCCTTAGCCTCGCGATTACTTCAAGATAAAACGGATTTATAAAAACCAAATAATCTTGTGTAATCTAGAGGTAATCTTGAAGCTGAAAAAGATAGTTTAGCCTCGCGATTACTTCGAGATTAGACGGATTTTTAAAAAGCAAACAATCTTGGATAATCTAGAGGAAATCGAGAAGCTAAAAGATACACCTTAACCTCACGATTACTTCTAGATTAAACGGATTTATAAAAGCAAACAATCTTGAGTAATCTAGT
>JALDRB010000013.1 GCA_031316155.1 Candidatus Scalindua sp. | reverse complement strand
CTTCTGTTTCATATCTCATGATTCCACCCAGCCATGCTTTAACATTTAATTCTCTAAATCCTCTCATGAGAGGTTCATGTTTTATCATGGAGACCACATCATGAAAATAAACAGATTCGGGAACATCCCAGTTCGGGAATTTTTTTTCTATCTCATTTTTAGAAATTGTACTTCTATAAATTTTCACATCATACCCTTCATTTTCCAGATATCTTATCATGTTATGCGTGCAGTCATTTAAGTATCCGGTATCAACGAACAGGATAGACGGGCAAAAGCCCAATGCGTCTCTTGTCAGGTTAGGTAGAACTGCTGAAGTTTCACCGCCACTCGTAGTTAAGAACAATCTTTCTTTAAAAGTTTCATACGCCCATAAGATTCTTTCAGTACAATCTTTCACGGCAAATTCCTTGTTTATATCTGCTGTGTCAATTTTCTTGGCAAGGTTGAAATTCATAATCGGTTAGAAATAATCTTATAAAAAATGATAAAAGTAATGCTCAACTGATAAATAAAAGATTTATGGTGATATGGTGATAGATAACCAAAATTTTATGATGTCTTTCTAGAAATTATAGAGAGGATATTGATATTTGCAATAAAAAATTTCTAAAATAAATTTTATATAATTATATAATTCTCAAAGAAACATGTATGTCAAATTAATACAAGCATTAGTTTCTTTAAGAAACATATTATGTTGTATTGGTTTCGGTTTAATTATCGATATATTCCCTCCCATAACAAAGTGAACTGGGAAATTAAGTATGATTAAGTAAACATCCATGGTTGATGTAACTAACCAGGCTGTCCGAAAATGCAAAATCTGAGTAGTTTAGAATGATTATTAAATGACTTACGACTCAGAAATCTGGGAAAATATCTGTTCTCGGACAACCTGTAATGTGACGACACTGGTTATAACGTCATTAATGAAATAATGGATTGAAAAACCCTATTGACATTATCATCTGTTTTGTGTAATAGTACTTAACGAGAAGTCAAGACAAAACAGAACAAACTCATAAAACTCTAAACATCTCAAGTATTGAAATTTCTATACAATAGAATTAATGAGTTGAGCACATCCTGTCGTCAAGGCCGTATGTACTGAACGGTACGCTCAGGTTTAACACTTAAACCTGCCGTAAGGGTACTCTGTTTTGGGTATGGAGTAACGAACATAAAGCATAATTTTGAAAGACTATAAAATGTAACTTTTCTGAATCTTTAGTATTTTGTTCCTTCATCACCAAGTCACGTATCCTCAACTTTCCCCCCGAATCTAATACAAGTTTTAACCGTATTGAATGTGTAGCTGTTAAAAGTTTTAGTTGATATATGCATAATAATTCTTTTTTTACATTGGTTCTGGAAAGATTAAATTCGCCACAATAGTTTTGTTCAAGACAGAATGTTTTATTTTTCAAGACAACAGCGTCTATTATTCTCATCTATCTTTATTCTCATCACAATCTTTCCGGGGCTATCCTTCGGGTATGGGTATAAAAGAGAGGAAGATCCTCTTATAACTGTTTTTAAGTCTGTTGTTTTTCATGGCAGGACGAACGATTGGAAAAAGGTTGAGTTGGGGATTATTACTATTCAAGATAGAATCAATGATGTTTATGACCTTTTTGGGGTAAATCTTAGGATAAAACTCGATACTGGTTTGGAGAAACATGATTTTCAAGAGGTAATAAAGATTATGGCAAATCTCGTTTTTCTTGCTATCAGGGAGAAGTTCTATTGGAATCTTGCTGAAGAGTTGAAGATATTCAGTAGAGCGAAGGTCAGGTTACGGCTTGTTGAGGAGTATTATACGACACTCCTCGCCGGGAATGTGAGAAGGTATGACAAGATACATAGTACAGAAATGCATGAGAAAATCATTAATATGTTTGCAGAAGCCAGAAAATCATTGGGGAGTTTGGGGTTTCTGGGAGCAGGTGCTGTTGCACCAAAAGCGAAAGAATTTGGAAGGATTGCATATGAGATTGAACAAAAACTCATTACTGTGTTTCCGTATTTTGAGAGTGGGAAAGAGATACCATACCCTTAAATTGATCTTATGTTGAGAAGCTTTTGGTTATTGATTTTTGTCTTTATTTTGTTTATTGATACAGGGGTTTTTGGACAAGTACTCGAAAGCGGTACCTTTGACGATGCTCAGGAGCTTTTCTTCGATGTTGATGAGATAAGATTTAAGAAACCCAAATTACTGAAACCCGAATTTCATGGATTCCTCAGTCTGGAAGCTCCTTTTTCTGAGGGAAAAGATGAAACGGAAAAAGATTCCTCTAACATTTTTAAGCAAACGGAATTGACGTTCTGGTTTGGAACGCAAATCTTACAGAATCTATCATTTAATTCAGAACTGGAAATGGATGACGGTTTTGAAAAATTTGAGATAGAAAAATTTAAATTTGATTGGAATATATTCGACGAAAAGTTGGTAGTAAGCGCGGGAAAATTTTATTATCCCATGGGGATAGAGAGATTTGTTGAGAGCGTTCCATACAACAAACTTATTGACAGGCCAAACCCATCTATCAAGATTATTCCCGGGACATATTCCGATGTGGGAATCCTGTTATACGGGGCAATTCCGGCTTTTTGTAATACCAGGTTAAAATATGAATTTGCAATTACCAATGGCCTCTCAGGTCCAGAGAGTAAAGGAGAACAGGGATTGGAAGATAATAATGATGACAAAGCGATAGGTGGGCGGATGGGAATAGAGATATTTCCGGGTCTGGAAATTGGTGGCTCTTATTCAACAGGTAAATACGATGACGATGAAAAACTCAGAATCGATTTTATCGGAGCGGATGTTATTTTCCAAAAATGGGGTTTTGAAATTCGAAGTGAAGTCATAAGGAGTAACGTTGAGCGATCAAAAATTTCAGGTGGAAGTTTCGATCGTTTTGGTTATTATTTCCAAGCATCATATAGGTACTCACCAGAAATAAATTATCTGAGTTATATAGAAGGTGTAGCACGGTTTGATTCTGTAGACCCTAACGACCTGGTAACTGATGAGAATGATGCTGACAGGATTGCGTTTGGCTTAAACTATTCACCTCTTGAACATGTAATGATTAAGTGTGAGTATGAAATGGAAAACGAAGCGACGGAAGATATCGAAAAAAAAGGTTTTTTTCAAGTAATTTTCAGCTGGTAAGGAACTCGGCCCATTTCAGTCGTACACTTCTTTTTTTGTTTTGCAAAATGAAATTTGGATTCAAAAAAGTTTATACCATTAAATACATTTAAATAATCAGTATGATCTCTGAGATATAAGGTATGGGAAAAGTAGTTGTCTTAGGAGGTGGGGCATGTGGGTTAAGTGCTGCATGGGAACTTTATCGTAATGGCATGAATGTTGTCGTAATTGAAGCGGAACATTTGTTAGGCGGGCTGTGTAAAACCGTAAATTATAAAGGTTTCAACTTTGCTCTGGGAGGTCACAGATTTATCTCTAAAAACAGTGGGCTGTTACATAAAATATCATCAATAATGGGCAATGAACTATTGGTATCAGAAAGGGTCAGTGCCATAAGATTAAATGGAAAGGATTTTAAATATCCTCTTTCAGCCGGTGACATTTTGCAACAAACAAGTGTAAGTTTTGCAGCAAGATGCTTTATGGATTACGTCTTTCAGAGTATGTATATGAAAGTGAAACAATCTTCAGACTGTTCACTTGAAGATTGGGTTATTCATAGATTTGGTAAAACATTATATAATAATTTCTTTAGAGACTACACCAACAAATTGTGGGGAATTTCTTCTGATAACATATCTTCAGATCTTATCCTGGAAATCCCCTGTTTTTATAACGATGAGATATGGGAAATGGCTGACAATCAATTATATAGCAAGTGTATCGAAGATCTCTTAGAACTGGGGATTGATATTGAAAGCCGGATAATTGATTATTTCTTTACCAGTGCGAAGCATGCTTATCCGATATATCAGCTGGATTATCGAATCCATCTGGATAAACTGGTTTCATGTATCGGCGGGCTGAAAAACGTATCAATATGCGGGAGAAACGGACTCTTTAAATATATATTTATGGACGAGGCTATGGAGATGGGCTTTGCAGCTGCAATGGTTGTAGGGAAAAAGTGAACCGGAAAAACTCAACTCTTTTTTGACAATTTTGTTTAATAAAACAAGAAATTTTAACTGAGAGTTTCATGCAAAAGAACATGTCTGGAAAATAAAATTTAATAATAATGAGCCCACGACACAATAGTATATGGAAATTGTCGCTATATGTCGTTATAGGTATGGCCAGTCGATTGTTGTTTATGGCAAACAATCTTGAAGGGTGGGATAGCATTGATTTTGCCTTTGGCCTGCATGATTTCGATATACATAACCATCAACCTCATTTTCCCGGTTATCCAGTATATCTCTTTTTTTCCTGGCTGGCTTATACTTTTATTCAAAATGATACGATATCATTAACACTACCGGGAGCAGTTTTCGGAAGTGTTGCGGTAGTACCGATTTTTTATCTCGCAAAGAGGATGTTTTCAGAGAGGGTTGCACTGCTTGCATCCATAATTTACCTTGTTAATCCGTTATGCTGGTTGCAGGCAGAGAAGCCTCTCTCAGATGCAACCGGCTTCTTTTTTATCATTTTATCATCCCATTTACTCTTCTATGCATGTACATCGAAGAGACACGTCATGTTATATTTAATTTCAGGCAGTGTAATTCTGGGAATTGGTCTCGGTGTAAGACTGAGTTATTTTCCTTTTTTAACCATGTGGCTCTTTACTGTCCGAAAGCTGTCGAAGTCCAACGATGAAAATGTAAGGGTAGGGTACGGCATTTTTGCATTCTTTTCCGGTGTAAGTGTATGGTTGCTACCCCTTATGTATTATACAGGATTGAAACCATTGACGATAAATGGTTATGAGTTTGTTTTTGGCCATTTTACCGATTGGGGAGGAACGGCACTAACGTCACCGAATCTCTTTACCAGGATCTCATATTTTATGTGGTCTTTTTTTTGTAGCGGTCTCGGTTTCTGGTGTAATGATACCTCTTTTATTCGTGTTTTGCCTTCAATTGTTATGGTTAGCGGCATGATCATATTTATGAGGCATGTAAGATTTGACTTCACAGCGAAGTTTATGGTAATTTACACAGTACCATATCTTTTATGGGTTTTTTTTGGTCAAAACCTGGAAAAACCACGTCATATAGTTCCGTTGATTCCGTTCGTAATCATTTGCATTTCAGCAGGTCTGGAGAGGTTGAGGGTTACAAAGTATTCTTTCTCAAAGAGAGATTTGATAAGCTTCTGCTGCAGGAGACTACAATTTCCTCAAAGTTTTGCAGCTAAGCCAGAACGAAGCAGATTGTCTGTGAATTTCAATAAATGGAGACATAAGTATGATTATTTTTCACCATATTATGTATCTGTTTGTATATTGTTCATGAGCATGAGTTTTATATGCGTAAGTCTTGTACATGACCATAAAAATAAACCAATAGCACAAATACAACTCTTAGATTATATAAAAAGTAACTATGACAGCCATTCAACTCGCATTTATTGCTGGGAAACAAAGAGGTTTTTTGATTATTATGCACCTGTATGGGATACAAGAATGGTTAGAAACATTGATGATTTGCAGTATGATAGAGAAGCTTCTTTAATTATACCAGAAACTATATTGTCAACATCGAAAGTGAATGGAATCAATCTTATTGTGAAAGAATCAAATATTGTTGCCGTGTTTAAGAACGACAGATATAGTAATAATCCATACCATACATTAGTTCTTTATAACTTGAGTGCACAGGAATGATCAATAAGGGTAGTCTCAATAAAAGCAAATTTTCTGTTTTTCATCCGGAAAGGTTCCATCTCCTGTTATACTATTCCATTACCAGTTTTATCGTTATCGGTATTGTAAGCTTTCTGGTTGGTGAGATATTTTCAAGAATTGAAAAGGGTGATTTGATCGAAAGAAGCGAGAATTATGCTGAATATATAGCAACAAATATTAACCACGCTCTGTACGAAAATTTTCTGTCTCCAACTATTAAGGAGTACGGGTATATCGACCTTGATAACAACCGGGATCAGTTTAAGGATCTGGTTAAGGTGATCAAGAGCAGTATCTATGGGCTTAACTTAAAGAAGGTTTATCTTTTCGATATGGACGGCAAGATTATTTACAGTACTATCAGTGAACACATTGGATACGTTCTTGAAAGAGGCAGAAATGTACAATTGGACTCAGCAATTAAGGGAAGGCCTGCATCGACTCTTCAACATCCCGGAACGAAAGATTCAAAAGGCGTCAATGTGGAAGAGCCATTACTTGAGAGTTATTATCCGGTTTATGAATACAGTGATGGAAACATCAGGAAAGAAAAACAGACAGGAGTACTGGAAATCTATCAGAATATGAATGATTTAGAGACGCAGATAAAGAAGGTTCATGGAAAAGCTGTCATAATGATAAGTTCAAGCATGGGAATACTTTTTCTTATTTTGTTAATGATAATCAAGAAGGCCTCAGAAATTATTAACTCAAATACCTATCAGCTTATTGAGGCCAGAAACCATTTAGAGGAAAAGATTGAGGAGAGAACACAACAGATTAAGAAGACGTATAAAAAATTACAGGAGACACAGAAGCGTTTAAACAGATCTGAAAAACTGGCTGGGATCGGAACATTGGCTGCAGGTGTTGCTCATGAAATAAATAATCCTCTGGCTTCTGTTACAAGTTGTGCCGAAGGGCTCCTTGATCGTCTGAATAATATTGATTTTAAAACAAAGGATGACAGTGAGGTGTTCCCTGAATATCTTAAGATAATTTGTGATGAAACATACCGGTGCAAATCTATAACATCTAAGTTATTGGATTTTTCAAGGCGTCACGAACCAATCTTTAAAAGACTTGAAATAAATCGTGTAATATCAGATGTACTTACAATGGTAGGAAGACAAACAGGCCAAAAAATGTTTGAAATATTTCTGCGCCTCAGTCCAAAACCTCTGATAATTTTTGGTGATTCAAATCAACTCAAGCAGGTATTCCTGAATTTAATCTTAAATGCCATTGACGCTACTAAAGGAGAAGGCCATCTTACGATATCAACCCAAGAAATCAATGATTGTATTCAGATATCTTTTAAAGATACGGGATATGGAATAAAAACAGAAAATTTAGAGAAGATCTTCGAACCATTCTTTACTACTAAGGAACCGGGTGTCGGTACCGGTCTTGGTCTCTCAATTTGTTATGGAATCATAGAGGAACACAAGGGGGAGATACACGTAGCAAGTGCCGGTATTGGAAGAGGGTCTTCATTTACCGTTAGCTTACCTTTATTTAATGAAAAAAAAACACAAACTACTTTTTGTGGATGATGATAAAACGTTCAGTATGGTAATGAAGCGCGAACTATCCCGCAGGGGATACATTGTCATTTGTGCTGATTGCGGCGAAGCCGCAATAAAAGAATTAAAAAGATATGATTTTGATGTGATAATACTTGATATAAAGATGCCGGGCATGGGAGGACTCAAAGCTTTAAGAGAGATAAAAGAGATTACTCCCGAGACAGAGATAATAATGCTTACGGGAAGGGCCACTGTTGAAAATGCGGTAGAATCTATGAAGATCGGGGCATATGATTACGTCACAAAACCCTGCAGACTCAATGAACTTGATATCCTTTTAAAGAAGGCCTATGAAAAGAAACTGCTTTCGAAAGAAAACAACTCCCTCAAAAGGTTAGTAAACTGTAAAGAACCAGATCAGGTTATATTAAGCCGGGATGAGAAAATGAAGCGTGTCTTTGATTTAATAGGTAAAGTGGCAAAGACAGATTCCACGGTGCTTATTCAGGGAGAAAGTGGTACTGGTAAGGAACTTGTTGCCAGGGCGATACATGACGAAAGCAGACGCAAAAACCATTCTTTCATTGCCCTTAACTGCGCAACTCTGAATGAGTCACTTCTTGAGAGTGAACTTTTCGGGCATGTAAAAGGTGCATTTACCGGTGCTCATGATAATCGAATTGGGTTATTTGAGGCAACAGAAGGGGGATCTCTTTTCCTCGATGAAATAGGAGAATTACCCGTTAGTATTCAAGCGAAACTGTTGAGAGTTTTGGAGTCAGGAGAAATTCGCAGGCTGGGAGATAGTAGAACGTTGTTTGTCGACACAAGAATTATAACAGCGACAAACAAAGACCTGGTGTCGGAGGTCAGGAAAGGCGCATTCAGGGAGGATTTGTTCTTTAGAATTAATGTTGTTCAAATATCACTGCCGCCATTAAGAGAGAGAAAGAAAGACATTCCTTTGTTGGTCAGTCACTTTCTAAAAAAACACAAAATTCATGCAAACGAGAAGATTGTTTGTCCTGATGTATTTAAATGGTTAATAAAATACGACTGGCCGGGTAATGTCCGAGAACTTGAGAATCTGATAGAAAATCTGATAGTAGTAGTGGAGAAAGAAAAGATTGATGTTTGTGATCTTCCTGAAAAAATCTGTGGACAAATTATAAGAAACAGTCACAGATTTGATGAAACTCTTTCACTTTCAGATCTCGAAAAACAATACATTACGACTTCCCTCTCAAGGATGGACGGCGACAAGAAGCGTGTTGCCGAAATATTAGGTATTTCTCTCAAGACTCTATACAATAAGATAAAGTTGTACGGTCTTCATCATAAACCTGATTAAGTTTCCATGCAGCACAATTTTGCAAATGTTACAAATTTATTTGTAACATTTACAAAATTGTATGTATAATCACAATCATCGCTGATTCTGATTTACACGCAAATTTTCTGTAAGTGTTTGATTAACTGAACATTACAACTCACCTTTTTTAATTTAGTTCAAGTTTCTTCATAAAGGCACCCCAATTGCGTTTTGGATTACCTCGGTAATTATAGAAAATGATTGCCCGTGTGGATCTTTGCTTTTGATAACACAATTATAGAAGGGAGTAGCTATGAAAATAGTATTAATATGTCTTACCGTTATATTGCTGTTTACGTGTCCAGTTCTTGCTAAAAATAGTGACGTTGTCTGTGAAGAGGCAGCAGGTGTCGAGCAACAGAACCTTAGCGATGAAAGTACTATTCGTCATTTTAAAAATGGAATGAATAGTTGTTTTCTGAGTTTGTTGTATTCTCCTCTCAAGGTGAATGTATCACTCCTGGGAGGAATAGCAGGTGGATTGGCGTATCCATTAAGTGGTTTTAATGCCGATGTTTCAAAAAAGATCTGGTCTGTATCAATGGGGGGTACCTATCTTATAACAGAAGATATACTTACCGGAAAAGAGGAGCTTGAGTTGTTCTTTAAGAGGAACAGGTGAAAAAGATTCTAATCTGTGATCATGAGCAATTATTCAATAATTCATTAAAAAAGACTTTTGAGAGACAAGGTTTCTCAGTTTACTATACTTCCAGATTAGCTGAAGTAATAAAGCATGTGCTCAATGATAAGTTTCACGTAATTGTTATGAACTTTGATGCAAATAACATGGATAACATACAGACATTTCATGCGATAAAGATGATAGACAAAGATCTGCCGGTCATTATCATTGCTGAAAGGAGTGAATCATCGTCATCATTATCTTTCGTTATAAATCATGCTTTCAGATTTTTTATGAAACCAGTCGTTTTTGAAGAAATTAAGGTTTCCGTTTATGATGCTATGAGTCTATAAGCCGAAATAAAAAATATCTATTTAATTATCTCTAAAAAAGAACTATCATTAACAAAGAAAAGGTTAAAAAGGTAAAGTAATCCTTTGAAATTAAATATGACAAAGAGGCTGAATAAAAGAATTTTGATTACAGGTGCTCGAGGTTTTCTCGGGAGCGCAATTATGAAGAGGCTCCTGGTTTTGGGGTATGAACTTCGGCTCTTAATAAGACCACATGGAGGAATAAGAGATATCGATGGCTATCTCATGGGAAATCTTGAAGATACAGCGCTCTATAAATCAATTTCACAAAATCTGGAAATATTTGAGGGAGACATTACCGTTCCATTTTTAGGGTTCGATGAAGGTGTTTACAAGAGATTGACGTATGAAGTAGATGAGGTTTTCCATTGTGCGGCGGCAACCAACTTTGAAAGCCAGAGAGCTGTTGAGCTTATGGACATAAATGTACATGGAACGGAAAATATGTTACGGTTTGCTCGTTCCGGCAAGCTAAAGAGATTTCACTACGTAAGTACTGCGTATGTCGCAGGAAGACAAAACAGCGTTGTTTTTGAAGATAAATTGGTCAATGAACCGCAATTCAACAATGAATATGAGAGGACCAAATTTCTTGCAGAAAAGATGGTGGTTGAATATGCAAAGAGTGCTGGAATCCCCTATACGATTTATCGTCCAAGTATTATTGTAGGAGACTCAAAAACGGGTGTCACGTGCAGATATGACAATTTATACATCTTTGCAAAGGTACTCTCAAACATTGAGAATGGCTGTGTTCGTAATCAAAGAGGAAGTATGAATAAATTCCATAAAAGGATGACCGTTAACGATCAGGGGGTTCCTGTTGCCATCAGAGTACCGGGTGACCCGAACGCCTTTGTTAATCTTGTTCCTCTAGATTATGTTGCAGACGCTATTACTGAGCTCCTGAGAAAACGTGAGACGGTTGGCAAGATCTTTCATATTGTAAATCCTAATCCTCCAACAGTAGAAAAACTGAGAGATTTGCTCATATCTATTATGAAAATAAAGAACATAGATTTAACTATTGATGGGGAAATGGATGGAAAACTTTTGAGAACAGCAGAGAGATTATACCTTCGCCGAACAAGAACGTATTATTCCTATTTATTCAGCAAGTTACGTTTTGATTCAAATAACACAACAGCTGCATTGCGGGATACAGATATTCATTGCCCTGCTATTAACTATAAATTATTAAAAATATTACTGAACTATGCTATTTCTCATAATTGGGGAGAAAGCAATACAGTTTTTGTTAAGAAATCAGTACCTTATGAAAAGGTATTGTGAGAATGAAAAATTAAGGTTTTCAAATGCAGAACAGGGCTTGCCAACGTCAGGAAATTGTACCAATACTTACGGATAAACGACCGGAAATTACCATTCATACAACACATACGGAGTATTTCGAAGAAATGATGTATAACCGTGTAAATCTGTGTCCGATACCAAAGATCAGGAACCTCAATGCCGTAATTCGGTTTGAGATAGTTGGTAACAATCCTGGGATCTGGACAATTTTTATTGAAAAGGGGATATTGAAGCGGATAGTGAGAGAACAACTGGTAAAAGGTTTGATTGAGGAAACCATAGTTCGTGAGAAATGTTACCATAATACTCTTCCTGAAACAGCGTCAGAAGTTACGGGACGAAAGTCTACCTGCACATTTGAATTGGAGGGTAAGACATTCATGTCTGTTATTCGACGTGAGATTACACCGCAACAGGCCTTATTTCAGAGGAAGGTGCGGATAAGTGGTGATATGTTGCTTGCCCTTAAGATGAATGTTCTCGTTAATTATTTATAACGGTACAGGTATGGAATGGATTATCCGATTACTGTTAAGATATCGAATACTATTTTTGATTTTGATAGTTCTCGTAACGGGATTTTTTGGGTACTTCGCACGGCACTCAACTACTGACAATTCCATTGAAGTATGGTTGAGTAAAGAGAAAGAAAACTTTGATTATTATAATCATTTTATCGATACATTTGGGGATGAAGAATTTCTTCTTGTTGTCATTGAAAATGAAGAACACTTTAGCAGCAGAGGAATAAAACAGATTGACAGGATAGCAAAAAAGCTTGAGAAACTCGATGGCATTAAAGAGGTAATTTCTTTAGCAACAGTCCTCAAAGACAAATTATCATCCCCTCACTTCAAAAATATTTTAAAAGAAAGAGATAAGAAAACGACAATTGAAGTTTTTAAAGAAGAAATCCTGGCTGACGAAATGTATGTTAACAATATCATATCGGTTGATGGAAAAATAACAGCAGTGATCGCTACCGTTGCTAAGGGATCGCCGGAATTGCGAATGAAACTGGTAAGAGAGACAAGAAACATAATAAGAGAAATATTTTACCAAGAAAGCGCCGCCAGAACGGATGTGTCAGACAATGGGCAAGGTATAGATTTGAAACCTGATAATGGACTGGTTATGATGAATACGCCGGATACCAGTGAAAACCGGGAGGAGGAGCAGTCACCCTTATCCAGGTCTGTTACTTACTGCACACAGGTTTCCAATAATTTCGTACAGAACTTAAATTTCGTTGAGCGAGAACCTCTCCCGAGCAACATTTATTTAGCAGGTCCAACTATTGTTAATGCAGAACTTGATCGGATGTCACAGAGAGATATAAAGATTTTTATGCCCGTCATGTTTGCCATAGCCGTAATTGTACTCATACTCCTGTTTAGAAATTTCTCTGGTGTTTTAATTCCAATAGTAACGATTAGTATAAATAGTGTGTGTGTTGTCGGTTTATTTACTCTTTTTCATAATAAAATGAATATGATCTCGGGAATGTTAACACCTCTCATCTTTATTATTTCTCTCGCAACAACAATTCACATTCTCAACAGGTTTTATCTTGAGTCAGAACACTCGACAGATAGACAGAAAAACATTATTCATTCAATAAAAGAGATTTCCGTCCCCTGTTTTTTGACATCGGCAACAACTTCTATTGGTTTTCTCTCTTTTGTGGTGAGTGATGTGAAACCGGTTAAGACTATGGGTATATTTACGGCAGCAGGTGTCATGATCTCTTTCTTTGTTTGCATACTCTTACTTCCCATTCTCTTTTCCTTCATTCCAGGAAAGCGCAAAGATATTTCTCAACATCGCTTGAAGAATGCGAATACGAAGGATGCAACATTTCGTGGTTTGTTTGGGCATATGGGCGCATTTGTTCATAAACACACCATACCAATCATTATCGTTAGCCTGATATCCGTTTGTCTGGCCGTATATGGAGGAACAAGAATTAAAGTGGAATCAAACATTTTTGAATCTTTTCCTGAGGATAGTGAAATCTCACGGTCCAGTTCGTTTATTGAAAGAAATCTGATGGGCCTTCTTCCCGTAGAATTTGTTATAGAGTCTCCTGGAACAGCGGGAATTTTTAAGCCGGAAGTGTTGCGTGAAATGGGGGCTATGCAGAATTACTTACATACGATTCCGGAAGTAACCTCCTGCATTTCTGTAGCCGATTATGTTAACAGGCTTCATACGGTGACACTGAACAATGATACGTCAAAGGATGTTGAGGTATCTGAAGAGAAGGCACGAAATTATGCAAAGTTTGCGTCTCTTCGCGGAGATGCAATTGTAAAGACACTTTATTCTAAAGATTACGAACAGGGGCGGATTTCCGTAAGGATGAGAAATGTCAGCTCTTCCCGGTATCAGGAGATAATCAAAAACATTAAAAAGCATATCAACACAAATTTCCCTGTGACCATTGGTTGCACTATTACGGGCATCGTTCCCCTCCTTATGGATATGCAGGGGTATCTCGCCATGAGTCAGATAAAAACATTTCTGCTCGCATTCATTTTTATTTTCATTTCTATTACGCTGTTGCTGAAATCTGTACGTTTCGGTTTGATCAGCATGATTCCAAACCTTGTGCCCATTGTTATTACATTGGGTGTTATGGGATTTCTCAATATCTCTCTAGATGTTGCAACTATCATGATTGCAAGTGTGGCAATAGGCATTTCGGTGGATGATACCATCCATTTTTTGTATCGCTTCAGAAGGGAGTTTCAAAAAGACAAAAATTACTATGAAGCAATACAGCGTACGCTAACTGGCGTAGGCAAGGCAATACTCTTTACCACAATTATTGCAACATCTGGGTTTCTGATCTTTTGCTTGTCGAGCTTTAAGCCCATCCAGCATTTTGGATTACTTACAGGCATCACCATGGTAAGTGCATTAATTTCTGATCTTTTTATCTTGCCTTCCTGTATATTACTTTTTAAACCAAAATTTTTATAAATGATACCTTTGTCAGAACGAACAGTATTTCCGTCTTTTCAGGAATCGAAGTGGTTTGGCTTAACACCTGATGAATGGTTGCCTGAAATTATCGCTATACACTTTGATCCTGATCATGGTTCCCGATACTGGCTTGATAAGGAAAAAGAGTTAAGGATTAAGGCACTTGATGAGATAAGGACTCTGGATGATTTACATGTGCTCGGTCCAATGTGTGAAGATGATTTGAGAAAATACCCGATTGAACATTTCATCCCGAAGGCATTCTTACACCAGAAGAGGGACTTTATTCTCGGAGAGACTGCCGGTACAACCGGCAGACCGAAGGTGACCGCATACCGGGAGGATGATTTTTTCACAACGTTTGTTGACTGGTTTGGTTATATTGCTCAAAGGCGAGGTTTTCCAACCGGAGGTAACTGGTTGTGGATAGGGCCGAGTGGCCCGCACATCATAGGAAAGGCCGTAAGGCCGGTAGCTCAGAGAATGGGAAGTATGGATCCCTTTTCCATAGACTTTGATCCACGCTGGGCAAAAAAATTGATGCCCGGGACCATTGGCAGTACACGTTATCTGGAACATATACTTGAACAGTCCCTGGATATTATAGAAACCCAGAAAGTTGATGTATTGTACACTACCCCTGTTGTTCTGAAGGCTTTGTCTGTAAGAATGAAAGAGGAACAGAGACGGTCTATTAAGGGTGTACATTACGGTGGAGTATCAATAGAAAAAGATATCTTTAGAAAATTCAAGGAGGAGTATTTTCCCAATTCGGTTCATATATCCGGTTACGGCAATACTCTCTTTGGTCTCTGTCTTGAAATAGAAGAGTCAGCAACCTATGACCTGGAGTACTACCCACCCGGGGCAAGGATGGTTGTTCAGGTAGTTTCAACAGAAGGAGGAACCGTCCCAAGTTATACACGACTTGCAAAAATAGTTGATTATGGTGAAGTTGGACAAGTGGTTTTTCACCGGTTTGATGAATCTTTTTTTATACCAAACATGTTTGAACGTGACAAGGCTGTTCGCATTGCTCCTACTCCAACAGTTAGAGAATATGGAGTTATGCAGGATGGAGTAAAAAACCCTTCACTCCTGAACAGTAATGATAGTGTAGTAAAAACCGGATTGTATTAAGGAATTACAATTTAGCTATTTTTTTTACTTTATACTTTAAGGGAATGTTTGAAAACCATAGGTTTTCATTTGACAATCTGGCGGAGCCAGATTGGGAAGGTAAATGAATGAAACTATCAGAAACAAAAGTTGAATTACTTGCACCTGCCGGTAAATGGAGCGTCCTGGAAGCGGTAATCGAGGCCGGTGCAAACGCTGTTTACCTTGCAGGTAAACGATTCAATATGCGCATGCACAGGTCAGATTTCAATTTTTCAGACCAGCAATTGGCTTTGGCGGTGGAATATGCTCACATGCGAAATACAAAGATTTACGTAACCGTAAATAATCTGCTTGGTGATAGCGAAACAAAAAGGCTCAGCCAATACCTCAATTACCTGCAGGAGATTAATGTTGATGCGATAATAATCCAGGATTTGGGAGTTCTCTATCTTATGAATCAATTGAAAGTGAATATACCCATGCATGCAAGTACCATGATGAATGTACATAGTGCAGAGATGGCAATTGAGTTGAAACGATATGGAATTTCCAGGATAATTACGTCACGTGATATTACCCTTTCTCAAGTAAAAGAGATAGGTGAAAAGAGCGGCCTGGAAATGGAGTATTTTGTCCATGGTGATATGTGCGTTGCCCAGAGCGGCCAATGTTACTCCAGCGGTATCATATTTGGTAAGAGTTCTAATCGTGGCGAATGCATGAAACCCTGCAGATGGAAATACGATATTGTCGAAACAAAATCAGGGCAATCGATAGGGAATTTGCCGGGGGGGTATCTCCTCGCCATAAAAGATTTATGCATGTTTCAATCTGTTCCCGAACTCATCCAGTCAAAGATATGTTCTTTTAAAATAGAGGGAAGGATGCGGCATGAAAGTTTTCTTGCTCCAATTGTAAAGCTCTATCGACAGGCCATTAATGAATATCTGGATTCCCCTTTTACCTTCTCGACTAAAGTCGATGAGTTTGAAAGCATATATAACGACAGGGTCAGAGAATTTACGACCTCAATGGCTTTTTCTCATACAACGTCATCTTCATTTGACTATTCAGGTGAAAGAGAACCTCTCTTTTTAAGCCGCGGAGCTGTGGAAAAGATTCTGACAACCGAAGACCTGCGCCTTAATCCGTTTGAGACGTATCATGAAGAGCGGAAAGGAGAAAAACTCCTCGCTGTCAAGGTTTCCACTTTAGATGCGGTAAAAAATTCGTTGTTTGCAGGAGCAGATTGGGTCTATTTAAGTGGTGAAGTATCACCTGTGCGCGGGGAGAGATGGACAACCAAAACTCTCGAGGAGGCCACTAAGATAGTCCATGGTGCGGGAAAAAGGATTGCATGGGGTACTCCACGAATCTGTATGTCACGTGAATTGTCAGAGGTTGAATGGCTTTGCGAGAAGGCATCGAAATGTGGTGTTGACGGAGTTCTCGTTCAAAACATGGGAGCTTTGACGCATGCCCGGAATTGCGGACTCAACATGATAACCGACTTCTCATTTAATATCTTAAATACCTGTGCTGTCAAACTGCTCGAACAATCAGGCGTGAGGAGAGTAACCGCATCCATAGAATCATCATTCAATGACCTTTTCTCACTTGCAAGAGATTCTACTCTTCCTTTAGAATGTATTGTGCACGGTTCGCTGCCAAGCATGTTGCTGGAACATTGCTTACCAGCAATGCTGGTTACGAAATCTAACGCGAAAGGCGTTTGCAGGTTTCCCTGCAGATATATTGATTATGCACTCAAGGATGAGAAAGGGGAGGTCAGACCGATAGAAGTAGACCAGTATTGCAGAAATCACATCATGTTTTCATCTGATCTCTGTGTGCTGCCGTATCTGAATTCATTTATAAAAACCGATGTAGAAGTATTTCGTATTGAAGCTCAATATTATGAAGACTCCTTTGTCGGGAACGTGGTAAAGCTTTACCGAAACCGTCTGGATTTGTTTAAGGATAATCCGGACGTTTTTTATCCTGCACCAGAGTCAGAGTGGGAGGAATTGGTTGAAAAGAGTCCCAGGAGTCTCAGCTTGTGCGCTTATGCTCAGAATGTCACAAAGTCCAGGAGTACCCTGGAAGTCATGAAAACATCAATATAAACCGGAAAGTGAATAAAATTATGCAGAATTTAAGTTCCAGGAAAGCCGTATTTTCATTCTTACCTATTTTTCTCTACACATTTTTTTTCATTCACATTGTAAAAGCTGAGACAGATAGTTTTGAATCAGCAAAACAATTTCTTCATGATGGTATACGGACGTATGATACGAAGCAGATAACAAAAGCAAAAGATATTTTCGTTGAGCAATCAGACAGGAACTCTGCTGATTATGTATCTGCCTATTACGCTTCCCTCTCATATCTCGCTCTTTGTGATGTAAAAAACTTTGAAATGAGAAAGAGCCTGAACAAGGCGGCAATGAAAACCAGAAAGGAAGAAAGGGTAAAACTGGCAGAGAAAGGGTTAACTTACGCTGACAGATCAATTGAAATGAAGAAGGATTTTTCTGAATCGCATCGGGTAAAGGGAGCGCTCTTATCGAACAAGATATCCGGTATGGTTTCAGGGATGAGAAACGGGAAACTGGCTGAGCAGGAAATAACGAGTGCACTCCAGATTGACAATAATAATATCATGGCTCAGATTGAGAACGCAAGAATGTTTATCAATAAACCCAGGCTTCTCGGAGGGAATACTGAAAAGGGAATTGAGATCCTTAATACTATCATAAAAGAGTTTCCCGAATTGGAAAAAGGATACCTGAATCTGGGTATTTTCTATTATGAAAATGGTGAGGATGAATTGGCAGTAAAAACATTTAAAAAGTTGCTTGAAATTAATCCTGATAACCCCGAAGCTGAATATTTCGTTAACCGTTTTAAAATTTTGGAATGAGACAGAATCTTAACATGCAAATAAAAGAACCATATATCGGACAGCAGGAGATCATTCGCAAAAAGAGAGAGTTTATGATTCCCTGTGTTTACCATTTTTATCAGGAACCCATGCAGATTGTAAGGGGAGAGGGGCAGTATCTCTTTGATCATCAGGGAAAACGCTATCTCGATTTCTATGGGGGTGTTTCTGTACTCAATGCAGGCCATTGTCATCCGGAAATAACCGATAAAATATGTCAGCAGGTAAAGACACTGCAACATACGACCACCATCTATTTAACACAACCAATTGTCGATCTTGCCGAAAAAGTATCACAAATTACTCCGGGTAACTTAAAGAAGAGTTTTTTTTGTGCAAGCGGATCGGAGGCCAATGAAGGCGCACTGTTGATATCCCAGCTCTACACGGGAAAACATGAGTTCCTTGCGCTTTCACATGGTCTGCATGGAAGAACAAGGTTGACGATGAGTGTTACGGGGTTAAAATTCTGGCGTACCGATTCTCATCCGGTCGGGGGAATTAGTTTCGTACCAAATGCGTATTGCTATCGTTGTGTTTTCAATCGTACCTATCCTGATTGTGACATCGAATGTGCGAAGCAGATTGAAAATGTCATTGAAACATCTACTTCAGGAGAGGTTGCTGCACTTATTATTGAACCTATACAGGGTAATGGAGGCATCATCGCACCGCCTCAGGAATATTTCACAATTATGAAGGAAATACTGGATAAATATGGAATAGTACTTATCGTGGACGAGATACAGACCGGTTTTGGACGGACAGGAAAGATGTTTGCCATTGAACATACGGGTATAGAACCGGATATTATGACATTTGCCAAGGCAATTGCAAATGGAACTCCTGTAGGCGGCTTTATCACAAATGATGATATTGCCTCATCCTATAAAAGACCTGGTGCTTCAACATTTGGAGGAAATCCCGTTACCTCTGTTGCCGCGCTTGCTACTCTGGAAGTAATCGAAAAATATGATTTGACTCAAAATGCCGAAACTATGGGAAAATCCCTTAAGAATAGATTACAATTACTACAAAACAAACATTCAATAATAGGAGATGTAAGGGGGAAAGGACTGATGGTGGGGGCTGAATTAGTAGGAAATAATAAGGTTCCTGCACAAAAAGAGATAGACATAATCCTTGAATATACGAAGGACAGGGGAGTTCTCTTAGGGAAGACGGGAGCCAGCCGGAATGTCCTCACTTTTCAGCCACCCTTAATAATTACGGATGAGGATATACAGGAAGTGATTGATGTGCTTGATTGTGCACTCACTTATGTTGAGATGCATAAGGTATAATAATGAATAAAACTTTTAAAAGAGAGAGTTTTTTTGGGTTTCTCAAAAATTGGTTTGAAGAACGATACCAGCTGAAAGAAGCCATAGAACGAAACGTAACGAAGAAGCAAATACCAAAGGGGCTCAGCTGGTTCGGATGTACGGGAGGTTTGGCATTTGTTGCGTTTCTACTTCAGGCTGGAACAGGGATATTTCTCGTTTTTCATTATATACCTTCTGCAAATGAGGCGTTTAATAGCGTTCAATACGTAAGACACGCAATTCCCTATGGATGGTTAATACAAAAAGTTCACGCCGTAACCCCACATTTTATGGTAGCCCTTGTTCTTTCACACATGGTAAGGATATTGTTTAAGGGTATCTACAAAAAACCGAGAGAGTTACATTGGGTATCAGGTTCTTTGCTTCTGATATTAACGCTCATGATATCGTATACGGGGACATTTCTTCCAGCCAATGGTTTATCGTATTGGGGCGTGAGTACCGCAGGAAGTGAAGTTGGAATGCCAACGATGGTAACCGATCACAGTGTGGGAGCGTATCAGGATGGAAGAGCCATTTCAAATCAAACATTTGTTTTGATATATGCGTTACACATCGCAGGCATTCCAATCATGATGTCTCTCTTTATGAGCCTACACTTTCTCATGATAAGGAGAACGGGGATCTCAGAACCGTTATAAGAGAGAAAGATTCTAAAAAGGCTTCAAATAATTGTATACGGTGTTTAAATGAAAATAGTACTGTTTTTTTGATGTTATGGTAGACTATCGAAAAGGAAGAAGTGAGGAAGATTTGGAACCGTTCTTTCCTAACGAGATACTCAGGCATACGTTGCTGACATTCTTCTTGATGAGTGCGGTTCTGATTGCAGTCATAGTTCTTCCAGAATCCTTCCAGAAATCAACTGGAGAATTCGCTGCATTTCAGACAAAGCCACCCTGGTACCTGCTTTCATTTTACCAACTATCATTTCTTCTCAAGAGTAAGGTACTGTATATTACTGCCCTGGTTGTTTTTGCGTTATTATTTGTTTCTATTCCATTTCTTGATAGGAATCCAAAAAGGTGTTTGTGTGAAAAACCTGTTTTCTTCTCCCTTGTCATTCTGTGTTTATTAATGGTCATCTTCCTGGGGCTCATGAGATTCCTCAAATAAAATAATTAAAAATGTATGAGCACTAAATCGATTCCAATTATGCTTGTAACAATGTTTCTGATTGTAACCGTCATTCTCTCTTCAGGATGCCAAATGAATATGTATCCGGAACTTGTAAAAAGAGGAATAGATTTTCCCGGATCGAAGAGATGTGGAGATTGCCACATTGACATTTACAAAGAGTGGGCTGATTCCATGCATGCAAAAAGTTATGTTAACGAGGAATTTCGAGTTGCCTCTAACGATTATGGTTATCCTTTTTGTATGAGATGCCATGTACCGGAGTCAATATTAACGGAATCCAACGAATTAATGGCTCGGGATCATAATCTGGAAGATGGCGTTGACTGCCAGGGTTGTCATCTTACCTCAGATTGTCTTCTTTCCGGTCCACATTCCGGAATTGGTCCGCACCCATTAGAGGAGAACCAACCATTTTACAAAGATAGCAGACTTTGCGGCACATGTCATATAGATACGTACGAGGAATATTTACGATATGTCGATGTTGATCAAAAACAAACCTGCCAGGATTGTCATATGCCTGCAGTAAGAAGAAAGCTGATACAAGATGAACCGTGGCAGAAGATACACAGACGAAAAGAAGGCAAGGCTCACACATTTTCCGTTTTAAGCGCCATAGAGAATACTGAAGATTTCATTGAATTGACATTTGCTGAGATAAACAAGAACAATAATCATATTACCGGCATTCTTGAAATCGTTAATACCAGTGTTAATCACTCAATTCCAACCGGGAGTTATGGATACAGAGAAGTTCTTTTGCTGATCAACCTTAAGGATAACCTGGGGAGAACAATCAAATCTAAGCACGTGAGTATGTTTATGGAATTGAATACACAACTGAAACCGGGAGAAAAGAAGATATATAGTTTCGTATTTGATCTTGACGATAAAAGTGCCGAACTCAAGGAATTAGAAGCTATCCTTTTCAGAACAAACTTTAAGAGAACGAACAAAATACTACTTGCTGAGATTGAATTTTGTATTGAATGAGTAAACTTTCAAACCTTTCAAATTAATGTGTTATGATAAATTGGCAGTTAACATTATATGGAAAAAAGATAGAGAATGAAAAAAAGTATATCATAAAATAAATAATCACACAAAAACACGAAGTCACAAAAAATAATGCCTGTCTTTGTGTGAAGATTACTAACTCGATTACTTTTTAATGCATGCGGTGTTTGTCGATACAAAAATATCAGAAATTATGAAAAATAGAAAGAGCGTCACAATACTGTTTGTAGTAGCAAGCATCTCTTTGATATGTTGTATTACGCTGATTGTGATAGCTGCGCATAAACCGGGTTCTCCCGAATTCTGCGCAAGATGCCATAGCATGGAACCATTCTATAATTCATGGAAAGATGCGGTATCCTGTAATACCGGATGTCTTAATTGTCATACACATGATGATAGTGGGAGGACATTATCTGTTGAAATTGAGGATAGTAACTGTACGAATACAGAGTGTCATCCTGTTGAAAAACTCACATCAAAAGTATCAGATTACAAAGATAAATTTTCTTTTAATCACAAAACACATTTGGAAGCATACCCGACCAATCTCAAACTGAAATGTACCGGATGTCATTCGTACCTGGGACAGGATATACAGGAGGATGGAAAGATCAACCATTTCGATATAGATGAAAATAGCTGTTTTATCTGTCATTTTAGGAGAGGCAAGAACCCTCTGCTTACTGCCAGAGACAAAATTGAAGTGGACGAATGCTCGCTCTGCCATAAGAATGTTGAGGTCGAGCTTTTACTATACGGGAAGGTATTTGATCATCTGAATTTTGAAAAGGATGAGAGAGTAAAATGTGCAGACTGCCATTTTGATACGGTGCAGAGAGGCGGAGATGTAGAAGAGAAGAATTGCTACCATTGCCATACAAAGCTTCCAAAGGAATACCAGGGAGCAGAGAGGATGCACAGAGATCATGTGGAGAAACATAAGGTCCCTTGCACCCCGTGCCATAATGAAATCCTGCATGAATGGGGTGATGAATACGTAGCCAATATCCTGCCGGAGAGGAATGCTGTTCCCGGAGATATGGATTCTTTGATGACCACAGTTGTCACCAGCAGAAAAAGCCGGAAAGGTGCATCTGTTGACACGAGAGATCAGGAGTCTGTTTTTGAGAAAGTACCTTATTTAATTCAGAGAAAATTATATGCAGGCAAAGGCGGCATTGGGATTGAGGAAAGTCCTGATCCGATGTATCTTGCTTTAGTTAACTGCACCGCATGCCATAAAAACAGAGACTTGGGTGTGCATCCTCTGACTTGTAATATTTGCCACAAAAAGGGATTTGATAAAACTATGGAAGAGCAGAAAGAGTATATAAGAAATAAGTTAAATTCATTATCAGAATTGATTAATAATACTCCAAAGAAAGGTGTGTCCGAAACCCTGGTTGACGAGGTGCGTTACAATTATAATTTAATTGTTAACGATGGAAGTTTCGGTGTGCACAATATTAAATATGTAAAGGATTTGATAAACTACAGCATAGAACGGTTAAAAGATATTTCACTTTCTGATACAAATTAAGCGAATCCATAATCCGTAATTTTACAAGGATTCCAATATCGAATATCGAACAAGGAATAATGAATGCCAAAGGATAAGAGACAATTTGATCCTGAAGAACGCTTAATAGATTTTGCCGTAAGAATTATTCGCACAGCGGAATCATTGCCAAAAACCAGGGTGGTAAATCACATTGCAGGGCAACTCATTTGCTGTGGTACATATCCAGCTCCTGATTAAGAAGAAGGCCAAAGCGCAGAATATAGTTCTGTTTTTATACACAAGATGAAAATCTCTCTTAACTACTGTATTAAAAAAGATTAGATCTGTATAACTTTAAAAATTGACAATTTATGCTCATCTCGTAATCGTTTTCGGATAAATCCGAGATAAAATTGAGCGAGTAAAGTCCTCGGCGCCTTTTGTCCGGGGATAACTTCACCAGGATTTGGTTTCCAGCCCGCCCGGCCTGTCAGCCGTTCGGACGGGTAAAACTGAAAACCAAATCGGTTTTAGTATAGGTTCGAAATGGTTCTTGAGAGTTACAAATATTCTTTAACTGTTAGTTTACTTATGGCTCTGCTTCTCTTATCTCTCTTTCATGAAAGAAGTAATCCTTATGCGGAAGAGTCATTAAGTAAGGATGATCGTATCGAGGGGACAATGATAACTATAAAGAACGTGGATTCATGCACGGAGAGATGCCATGCCAATTATTTGGCATACGAAAATAAATTTGAAGCAACTCAAAGAACAGAGATCTTCAGACACGGGTCGCATTCATTTGAGCAGAATCTGGATTGCACATCCTGTCATGACGACAGCGAGGTGAATACTGAGAGGCATGGCAGATTAACTATAAAAGAAGAAAACTGCCTTACATGCCATCATGTTGAATTAAAGGTATCTGAGTGCAAAAGATGTCATAGTGATATTGATGAAAATCCCATGAAATATAAGGAGCAGGAATTTATTCATGGTTTTACGGTGGAAAGCGATGTTGACTGTGGATTATGTCACATCAAGAATTCGAATGCATCGTTGAAAAAGGAAGAAATTAACTGTGTCAAATGCCACCATACCACTCCTGATCTGGATTGCGTAAAGTGTCATAAAGATGAATTAGTCAGGTATTTTGATTCAGATCCTGATAGAAGAAACAATCTCTCATGGAGTGTTTCTTTCAGCCATTCAGAGCATCCTGAAGAGGATATAACATGCAAAGAGTGCCACGTAATCAGTGACCAAAATGAATCCGGTATTGTCGAATATAATCTCAATTGCAGTAAATGCCACCATACTTCTGAGAAGAAGAAAGGCTGCATTGAATGCCACCGGGAGCCTTCCGAATTCTTACAGGGAAAAACAGTCATTCAGGGGATTAAGCCAGTTCCGGATATGATGTCCAGGGCAGTTACTTGTGAAGACTGTCACAAATATAATAGTGAAAAGTTAAAATTCAGTGGAGTGGAGGAATACTGCATTAAATGTCACAATGAAGATTATGGAAGACTGTACAACGCCTGGACAAAAACCATTACAGACAGATTGAAAAAATTTACCCGTCGTCTACAGAATTTGGTTGAAGAGAGTACAGTTGCCTTCAAAAAACACTCAGACAGCGATACAGACAAATACGGGGAAGCAGGGGGGAGATCAGGGTTAGAGAAATTTTTCAATGATACAGATGTGACTGTTGATTCGATAACAAAATATGGAATACACAATTTTAACCTGACAAGGATGATCCTGGATAGTCTTGAAGAGAAGATAAAGTAATTTTCTCATAAACTTTGTTTTGCTAAGCAAAATAGGAATACATCGGTGACCAAATGGAGCAAATGTATATGATTGAAGAACATGTTTTAGAGGTTTTTTAACTTAACTATAAGTGCCTGATATTGTGTCTGTTGTGCCGCTATCACCTTAACACAAAGAGATTTAAATTTTATTCCATTTCTTGTTAATTCCTGTGGGTTCTGGTTGATTCCGATAGAGTTGACTACGTTTTGACTACAGTGAATTTTTCGAACAACGTGTTAAATGAATATCTTTCACCGCACATTTAATTACTTCCAAGGTGCTACACATATTCATAACCCTTTATTAATTAACAGCATATACTGAACAACACACTTTTTCACTCAATCCTCACCATAATCACTCTCACCTACTAAACGTAATTTATCTTCAGGTAACCTATTCTATATTTTTAGGTTTGGATTGGCGTTTTAGTACGTCAGTAGGACAAGTATAGATTTATGTGATGCACTTGTAAAAAATGGTTTAATGTGATATAAAACAATTGGAGAGGGGTTAAGAGGTTAACAGGAAGTAAATAACAGGTGCGGCTGCCTGAAGTTTAATATTCGGTTATTCCTCTTAGTTCCTCTCTGAAGGTTCTTTGAAACTAACAGCAACATTAAAATAAGACTAGCGCAGCAAAATTAACAAGGAAATAAAGGGCGAAGAGTTCTTTGGTATGTTGCTGTTAAGCTACGATTTTAAATCAATGAAACAAAAGAAAGGAGCGTGCTTATGAGTAAAAAAGTTGCAAATTAGCCTGGTGTTCCAGTACGGAGCATCAGGCTATTTTTATGCATCAACTTTTCTTCAATGTTAAAATCTGCTGAAACTTTCATTCATTTTTCCATCACCCTATTTTCATAATCTGAATTTTACACAATTCCCCAGGAAGGACTATCAGGAATTAACAACCAATAACCGTTATGTTTTGATTGACATAACGCTATTGTTGCGTTATCTTAAGCGTTTTACGTGGCGTATTATCAGAGTAAACGCATAATAGGAGGGTAAGTGATGATTACCGATATTCAACCTGAAAATAGCAAGTCACAGGAAGAACTCAAAAAAAGAGTGTATGGACGTCCGTTTAAAAAGGGTAACAAGTTTGCAACCAAAGAATATAGAAAACCAAAGAAGGATGAGGATGTCAGCTTGACAAGCTACATAAACTCGGAAACCAACCAGGGGCAATTGATGGCTGATTTCTATATTGGTGTACTCAAGGCTCTCAAGAATAATCGTAACGGCGATAAAATCACGTACAGGGGAATCGCTATTGGCGCTGAGCTGGTTAAGGCAGCCAATGAGTTGCTGACAGTGAACTGGATCGGTAAGCCTGGCAGAAGGGCTCAGAAAGAAGAGCGTGACGATAGGCCAGTAGAGGAGAAGATCAAGGAAATTACCTATTTAGTTGATAAGTTTGGGTATTATCTGATTAAAAAAGATAATGCGGTTTCTGAAATTAGTGAATTGGGGTACAGGTGCGAGAAAATATGATACTGGCCGGTATAGAATCTTATGTTCAAATCAACTGATTTTGCTTTTAGAACAAACTATATACTTGAGCTCACTATGTAAATTCCGAAATTGAGTTTGAACTTTGGGGAGAATATCGTTTCATTATTTCCCATGTGTTTTTTGGGGGTACCCCCCTGGTTCTAGAATTATTCATCATCTTGTATTTTCAGAGATTTATAACACTGCATGATGAGGAGGAATAACAATGAGTAAAGAATCCACCCGCAGAGCAGGTGGCTTTGGGTTCACCCCTAAAAGGGGATAAGTATACTGTTATTAGCCATTCATGCAAATTAACCGTAATTACTAGATTATGCCAAATGAACAGTTATGTGTTTTCTCCACAAGAATTCACTGGCAAACAACTCTAAACAAAATTTTTCATTGCGGGCTTCGCTTTGTTAAAGACTGTTCCAGCCCTATTAACAAAGTATATAATTGGCATAGCCATATATCTCTGACCACACTCATAGAGTGTGAGTTTCCATACTGTTACTAAACTAGCTACTATTTGCACAAAGATTGATATTATCAATCGTCTTTCTACCGGCGAATCATCAAATAAAATAGCAAAAGACTATAATGTTTCAGGGCAGAGAATCAGACAAATAAAGAAAGAAAACCAGCAGCTAATAGAACAAAAGGTTCAAGAGCTGTTACAATTTCTTCCAGATGTTGTAGAAACTACAAAGATAGATTTAGAGATTGCTAAGAAGATATCTCTTGAGGGTAAGAAAGACCTTAATACGCTGACACCAGAGAAGTTACAGTTTAAAGCGCAGACAAATAAGATCAGCGCTGATATTTACAGAGCGATAGGGTTTTATCCTGCGCAAGCGCAAAGCCTATTCATTCAGAACATTTACAATGACAACCGAAAACAAACGGTTATTAGCGAAAGATACATGAAATTCTTAGATTCAATGGCAGAAGAGGACAGGACAGAAGATATAGAAAGTAAGGATAGCTTTTAGAATACAAAATAACATAACATAAACCCTTGGATGATTTATAATATTATCTTTTCTACCTCTACAAACCACCGGCAATAACGACAAAAGTCTAGTTTTGTTATCATTCCTGTTAAACACCACGGATTGTCTCATTGTTCAAGTAAGGTGAGAGGTATTTTAAGAATTCTCTAATTCTCTTGATTGAATGAAGTTTACAAGGTTAACCCTGAAGACATGAAGCCTTCTTGTAATTGCAGATTTAGCAACCTTGTATTTGAGTTAGCTTTGATAAACTCTTATTTATAAATCAATAGTTTGTATAATTCCATTTGCTTGATGATATAAATGGACTGTAAAGTTAGATTTAGAGGAAAAATATTTATTTGTCATACTTTGTCATAGATTTTTCATAGATTTTTATATTGACAAATAAAATATTTTAGTGCATATTCAAATTCGCTAAGCCAAATGTTCGTTTTCCGGACAAGAGACATTTGATTTGGTATTCAAAACGATTTTGTTAGTGAAGAAACTCCATATAGTTACTCAGTAATTAATTATTCTTCTTGAATAGTATAGTTGAAAAAATGCTATAAAGCTTCAGGAGTAGAATTAATGCAAGGAAGAGTTTTTACTGCATCATCAAAATTATCCTTCACACGTAAGTCTGCAATACGTTCTGATAACAAGCCTTTGCACCCGTGGCGCACCATTATCACCACTCTGCATCATTGTTCTCAAACCGTTTCAAATAAATTGAATCATTCTATAATTTACTATCATACTCTTATTTCAAAAAAGTCATGGGTAAACGTAAATCCTCGTAAAAGCTGCATACTTTTAACCACGCATGAACCCTAGTTACATATACTCTGCATTTAACAGGGAATCTCACCAATTAAAACATATTTACAAACGATAAGGAACTCGGTGACATGTTCAAGATGTTGATGGTCCGAGAAAGCCGAGTCCAATATAAGTCAATAGTTTTTTTAGAAAGGAGAGAAACTATGCCACCTAAATTTTTTGAAATTAAAGAACTCAGTCAGCGGGCTCAAGGGGTAATATTTGACGTTAAACACCCGCCGCTCACTGGGGTAGCTTCAAAAGATGCCAAAGACGATTCGGGAGTCCTAGGAGTGCACAGGGGCAATGGGGCCGGCGTTATTGGCTCCAGCGATGGCGGGATTGGTCTAGCAGGCACTAGTGATGTTCCAGGTGGAGTTGGTGTGTATGGCAGGGGTGCTTACCTTGCAGGATTATTCGTTGGAGACGTCGAGGTGACTGGCGATATTCGCCTAGTGAACGCTGACTGCGCGGAAGATTTCGACATAGCTGCGGCGGAGTCAATTGAGCCGGGAACGGTTATGGTGCTTGGAGAAGAGGGCGCATTGCTTCAGAGCCAGCAAGCCTATGACAAGCGTGTTGCAGGCGTAATTTCCGGTGCGGGTGGTTACAAGCCGGGCATTGTTTTGGATAAACAGCGCTCGCAAGGTCGTAGGGTGCCAATAGCCTTGCTGGGCAAGGTTTATTGCAAAGCGGACGCTCAGTACGGATCTATCGAAATAGGTGATTTGCTGACTACGTCTCCTACAACTGGACATGCCATGAAAGCAGCGGATCCGGTTCGTGCCTTTGGCGCTGTAATTGGCAAGGCGTTACGCACTTTCAAGGAGGGTCAAGGGCTGATACCAATCTTGATCGCACTTCAATGAGAACAGGAAAGGAGGGAAACAACGATGCGCAGCATTAGAGAACTAGTTGCTCAGGAGAACGCCGGGAGCCCGCCTGTAAGCTTGCGGGCATTGGCAGGAAATCACAAAGTAGGGTCTTTGGCGGGACTGGTCGCCTCCCATGACATTAACGAGTTTCATCGCAAAACGGGCGAAGATGTTGGACCCTGCGGTTCTACAAGAGGAGGGATATTGCAACAGCCTGACGGAACGTATACCCGCAGCTATCAATTTACCTCTGCTATCAGGCCTGCCGGTGCCGGTGGTCTGCCTACCGCAAGTACTCGCTACTTAGCGGACGTCAAGGTTGCAGCCTTACGATGCTTTGGTACTGAGGACCCTGGGGGAGAGGATGAACCATACATGTGCATAACTCTCTACTCATACGATCCGACTATAAGCGCAGAAAAACAAGTGAAGACGGTACTGATAGGGTACGAAACGGGGGTTAGTCCTTCGGGCAAGAATGTGGTCTACGAGGGCCGCAATGTCGGCGAAGCTTTCGTGACAGGTCGTGGTTTTAGAATCCGTGTTGATTTGTGGGAACGCGAATCAGGCGACCCTGAGGATTTCAGACGGAACATTGAGGACAATGTGAAAACGGGGGTGAGGGTCGGACTTTCGGTATTGGCTAACGCTATAGGAGCCGGGGAGGCCGGCGAGGCATTGGCACAAGCCTTTTCAGGAATAGCAGGCAAAGGAGCCACAGCTCTACTCGAGGAGATTTTCGGTGACGATTTCATTGGCAGCAGAGATTTCAACGTAAGCGGCCAGTTTCTTGAGCAAATAAAGGACGACATAGATGGATCACTGATCCGGCATACTCCCGGACTGCCCGAGCGAATTGTGTTTAACTTCCCGAGGGATTCTCAAGAAATGTATTGGCTGATATCGGGGGGTGGCGGGTCCTATAAGGTATATTTCACTATAACTGCCATACGGGCCGACCAGCCGATCACGCCGTAGACGCAGCGTTCGCTGGAAGTGCTCGGTGGAAGGTCTAACTGAAAGCGCCAAGCTCCGCTGGTCGCGCAAGCAAAATCAGAGATGCAGACTCGAATTAGCCTTGTGTCCTACAGGTATAGTCTTGGACTAACGGCATGCAGATGACGGCGTATAAGCATCCACTGTGATCCAGCTTCACGCCGTATCTGATGCCAAACGTTAATTGGTACCCCGGGTTGCATAATTGATTGTATAACATGGAGTTGTTTCTTGATTATACCTGATGTATTCCCCCCTCCCGCGGGGGGGGGGGGGGGGGGGGCCCCCCGCCCGCCCGACAATGTACCGAAATGGGTAGAAACCGTGAGGAGAAAACCCATCTGGAAATCCTGTCCGGTTAAGGACTAGGGTCTGGATAATATGGTGAGATTAATCAAAGTACTAAAGTACTATAGTAGACGCATCTTCAAGGGAGCAACAGACCTAACGGGGATTAACCGACTGCGTTCGGACACGCACAGGCAGGCAGTTCAAAGAGACACTTCCCAGTGTTTGTGTGTGTAGTCCAGGTTACAGGTTGCTAACGCGACTGTACGGAATTGTCGTACTGTCGGTGTTCAAGTAGCCGCCTAAGTTATCCGTTGATCAATTATGCAGAACGGGGAAATTCTGTCACTTCATCATATGCAATATATGGCAGGTCAACCGTGAGGCAGACTGAAGAAGGGGCGGCATTGAGAGGTTGGATAAAGGAAATGTCACTTTGTGAGGGAGTGAATAGAGTATGAAAATGACTTAACTCACAGTGTCGTCCGGTTAGGTTTTTGTTTAACAAATTAATAACAAAATAAATTTTTTTGGAGGTAATATTTTGCTTGACTTTTTGAAATAAATTTCTGCGGCGAAATTTTTATAACACTTTATTTATAAAGGAGTTATAAAAATGCCATATACAATTGAGCCACTAAACAAAAGCAATCACAAAAAACGGGGAAAAGATTTTACTTATGCAAAAACCTAACCGGACAACACTGACTTCATATGAGAATAAACTAACTCACATTTTACCCTACCCCAAACCACATATTACCTTCAATATCCCTGTGTATCCTGATATTAATTCTTCCGGTAGCAATATACCCCATCATTTCACTAAAATTCTCAATTGCAAATTCAAGAAACTCTTCATCTTCTATTTCATCAGTTAGTATTTGCTTCTGTATTTTATACAAAGTGTCACAATCTATCTCATCTTTATTAAACTTTCCAATACACTCAACTAATTTCTCTATGCAATTAAATGAGATTTGATGGAGGTAAGGTTTGATTTTAGGTTTGCGCAAGTCGGGGTTAGTTATCATTCTGGTTTTGCACTTGATTTTGATAGTATGTAACTTTATTATCCTAACAAACAGACAACATATCTAATCAAACAGTATCCTGTATGTAAATTGATAATTGCAGACATGGCAACGAAAACAATCAAAATATTTCTTGCTTCATCTAGTGAGCTATCAAAAGACAGAGAGCAAATCGAGTTATTCATCTCCCGAGAAAATGATGATCTAATTGAAAAGCAAATATGGTTCAAATTAGTTGTTTGGGAAAAATTGCTTCTTTCTTTTAGAGGCGAGAGAATACAAAATTATTTCAATGAAGAAATGCTCAAATGCGACATTGTACTTGCATTGTTTTTCAGAAAAGTTGGACAATTTACCAAAGAAGAATTTGAACTTGCTTACAAAAATCTAAAGGAAGGCAAAAAACCTCAATACCTATACGTTTATTTCAAAAGTGCTTCGATTTCTACAGAAGAAATTACCAAGGATTATATGGGAATTATAGAACTAAAGGAAGAAATTCAAAAACATAAACAAATCTATTGCTCCTATGATTCGATTAAAGATTTACAACTTCAATTGAAAAGACAGTTTGACCTGATAATTCCTAAAATAAATGGAGTTATTAATAAGCCTGCTAGCGCTCCTGAAGTTTCCGATACTACCCCTGTAATACCTGAAACCTATCTTAATTGGCTCAGGGAATATTGCTCTTATATGGATATAGACAAGCTGCAAGAAAAAATCAACATAATTCAGGTTAAACTACCAGAGTTATATATTCCTCTTTATGCGTATGAGCCTGGTAAATTCACCGGAGACAAACATACACTTGAAGAAAAAGAAAGGCAGATTGATATTGAAGAATTAATCGGTAAAAATGAATATCTTTTGATAGAAGGTCACCCGGGTTCAGGAAAGACGACTCTCTTGAAACATTTAGCGTATAGCTTTACTCAAGGGAGTAGTATTAAAGGATTCGATAATTTTCTACCAGTATTAATATTTCTCAAAAACTTGAGTGGCTTTTTTGACAAAGCGGACGAAATTGTTGGTGAAGGTTCAAATTCAGAAAAAATTTTATCCTATTATTTTAACTCTATAGAGAATGTTATTGACCTTGATACCGTAAAGAAATTTTGTAGCGCAAAAAAAGCTCTCTTTCTCCTTGATGGTCTTGATGAGATGAAACCTGATCATAGAGATATAGTGGTAAATTCTTTTGCCAATTTCAGGATTAAGAATGAAGGAAATAAGGTTGTTTTTTCCGGTAGACCTCATAGTCTAGAAGGTGCTGCTATTAAGAGATTTGGGGATAATCACATAAGAATCCTGTCACTCAATAGGGAACAGATAGAGGAGTTTATAAGAAAGTGGTTCTACTATGTCTATTCAGAGGGTTCAAAGATAGGTGAAAAGAACGCCGAAGCTATGATAAGCGAAATGAAAGATCATCCTGCTTTAGTCATGCTGACAGACAATCCCCTGATGTTAACGGCAATATGCATCCTTTATCATGATGGAAAAGAGCTTCCGGGTCAGAGAGCTGAACTGTATAAGAAATTCATCGATAATCTCTCTATAGAAGGTTTGGTAATGATTCTGGGAAAATTCATGTGTTTTTAAGGACACTTGCTTTTAAAATGCATACTGAGAATAAGAGCAGTGCAGACAGGTCATTAGCGACCGAAACATTAAGTCAGATTTATGAAAGACATGATGGAGAAAAAGATAATGATTACAGGATGAGAATTGAAGGGTTATTCGATGATATTGAACCGAGGTGTGGGTTATTAAAATTTGAAAATAGTCAGTACTTTTTCTGGCATCATACGTTTCAGGAGTTTTTAACTGCCGTTTATATAGTTTACACCAGTACTGATTATGAGAAGGCAATAAGCGCTTATTGGGATGAAGACCATTATAAAGAGGTTATAGAATTATATATAGCCTATCTGAGTATAGAAAACAGAAGGTGGGCAAATCAGATTGTTGAAAATATCATGAAAGCCAAAGAAAAAGCGCCATTTGAAAGGTGGCTATTGGCTTCTAGATCCATAATCGATATACATCAGGATACGAGGGAAAAGAATGTTCTCAATACAGCAAGAGAACGCTTATTGGCCATAATCAAGACTAATGTTAAACCAAAAATACGTGCGGAAGCGGGAGAGATACTTGGTTGGCTTGGTGACACAAGGAATCTTAAGGAATTTATACCAGTTGCGGAGGGAAAATATACATTACGCCAAGGTGAAGTTGACATAAAGCCTTTTGAGTTAGGAAAGTATCCTGTTACAAACAGTTGGTTTGAAGAATTTATAAAGGATGGTGGATATAAAAATAAAGATTATTGGAGCGAGGAGGGAAAGAAGTGGCTGGAGGAAGAAAAAGCGGAACAACCCGAACTCTGGAATGTTCGCATATGGAAGTGTCCAAACTCACCTGTTGTTGGAGTTTCATGGTATGAGGCGTATGCCTTTGCGAGGTGGTTAACTATAGAACTAAACGATGGATATAAATACAGGCTTCCTGATGAAAATGAATGGGAGGCGGCAGCATCCGGCCTTGAAAGAAGAGAATACCCATGGGGTAATGAATGGGACAAAAATAAATGCAATAATTATGAAATCCAAATAGGAAAAACCACACCAGTAGGTATCTTTAAAAGGGGGGATACACCAGAAGGAATTGCAGACTTGAGTGGTAATGTCTGGGAGTGGACAAACAGCTGGTATCAAGATACATTTTCGAGGCCATTTGTTATGCGAGGCGGTTCGTGGTACTTCTTTAGTAGCTACTACCTGAGCGCCTTCCGCTCCGAAGATCCGGGTTTCAGGAGCGGCTATACCGGTTTTCGATGTTCCAGGACTCTTACACATTGAAGTTTTACTCTCTAATTCATCAGTGAGAAAGGTTAGTTTTGTTAATGGTGTTGAATTCTAACGAAGAAAGAATACCGCCGAAGACAGTCGTAAAAGTTTTTGCATACTTGAGGTTATGTGAAGTTCAAAATCAAAACTGGACTTATGTTTTTGGAACAGCGGCAGAGCATGGTGAAAATGCTGATTTCACACTAATACTTGAAACTAAATATAAGTTATTTATTTGTAAATATTTACACGGTTAATAAGAAATATTCAGTATGATTGAAGAACAGGTTAATTTCAAATCCGATGGGTTAAAACTGGAGGGAGTTTTATCATATCATGAAAACATGCTGAATCCCCGACTCATGCTTTTATGTTCTCCTCATCCTCACCTCGGGGGTGATATGGAAAACAATGTCATTACGTCACTCGGTAATGGTCTGGCAGAAAAAGGGTACGCGACGTTAAGGTTTAACTATCGTGGTGTTGGTAATAGCGAAAGCAGATTTGATAACATTGCAGATAAATACAATTACTGGGAAAATGTACTCAAGAGCGATGATTGTTCCGATGCCTTAATAGATGCCGTATCCGCACTTGACTATCTTGTATCATCCGTTGATAATCATGAGGTTTATGTTGCAGGGTACTCATTCGGTGCAGTTGTGGCGATGAGGTTGAGTGTTATGAATGAAAATATAAAGGCATGTGCATCAATCTCGACACCTTTTACCAGATTTGACTTTTCATTTTTGTCAGGCTGTGTAAGACCGAAGCTGTTTATTTGTGCGGATAATGATTTTGCAACATCAGTTGATGAGGTTAAGGAAGGAATGAAAAATATTCCGGAACCGAAGATTCTTGAGATAATCGAAGATTGTGACCATTTCTATATAGAGAGAGAACCTGAAATTGCAAATAAGGTTTACAACTTCTTTAACTCGATACATCAGCCTGGATGAGTCCGAATCAAAAAAGATAAATTTCTGATTATTTTGTCACTGTATGTCTGGGACTTGTAAATCTTATCTGTTATCAGGCCCTGTTCTTCAGTGACAAATAACATTTTTTGACTTGCATTCATTGTATATAGTTTAATATAATTTAAATTCAAATTGCATGAGAACAATTTCTTGATTCTTGTTACGAAAGCATATACTGAAACCGTTTTGGTTTTCGGTTTTACCTGTCTGCGTGCATCGCACAGGCAGGCTGAAAACCAAATTTTGGTTGCAGTCGTTCCCGGACATAAGGCGCCGAGGACCTTCCCCGCTCAATTTTATTTCGGATTTTATCCGAAAACCATTATGAGATGAGCATAACAAAACATGTTACTCCTCAATAACTACTCATAATATATCGAACCTAACAACAGACTTTATCTTTAAATTATAAAACTACGTATAGATCAGTTTTCTATCAATAAACGTTGACGCTAGAACTGCACCACAAGAAAAGTTTTATAATGTTTTGAATATTGAATATGTTAAGAGCGTATTATGAAGAAAAAGGTTTGGGTAAATATAGCTGGTTCGTTTTCTGCTGCGGATGAATTTGATAGTGAATATTATAAAGAGCAGACCCCTGATCAAAGATTAGACGCAATGCAGTTTTTACGGGAGCAGTATTGCAAAATGAATAAAAAGGCCGGCGATGCGCATAGAAAAGGATTACGAAGATTTATTACGGTTACTAAATTATCATAAAGTAAAATACTGTATCGTTGGCGCATATGCTGTAGCGTTTCATAAAAGACCAAGATATACAAAAGACATTGATATTCTGATAGAGCCAAGCATAGAGAATGCAAGGAGAATGATTAAGGTCCTTATTGATTTTGGATTTGAGAGTTTAAAACTTACTGAAGAGGATTTTACAAAAAATGGGAATATTATTCAATTATTTTTTAAAGAAACACTTTTCTGATACGCTCTAACAATTGGTTATAATCTGTGCAAAGATATAACCGTGTACCACTGTACAATGGATAATGATTATAATCACCGTACCATAATTCACGACCACGTTTCGTATAAATAATGTTTTCTCCGCCAAAATAGCTGGCTAATACGGCATTCCCACCTTGGACCGAAATAAATTTGCTGCAATTGGCTAGAATCATCATCTGTAATGTGTTAAAGGTCAAATCTGGATTTTTTTCGTTGAGGTCATCAAATAAGGTAAGATTATTACATCTTTTTAATAATTTCTTTTCTTTTAAATCCAATATTTCTCCATTATCACTTATATGGTGATTATCCGGGCGATTATAAATAATTTGATATCTGGGTGAGAGTAATTTCACAATCGATTCTAATATATTGATATCAAGATAGTTGCAAGGCTGTCCACCCCATTCAATATTATATTTATTAAAAATTACAACTATTTCACGATCCCACTCAAAACGGGAATTAGAATAAATATTCTTATATGGAGGCGCTATCCATTGAGCGGTATTCAATTGAGAAGTATGAACGGTATTATTTGGAATCCGGTATTTTGAAAATGTATTATTGGGAATCCGATTTTTATATTTTTCACAATGATTTTCTGAAAAATAATAAAGACACTTGGTATCCAGGCAGCTGATAGTTTCCTGAAGCAATCCCCTCCTTTGTAAAAAGTAGGCATAAGGAATAACAATCTGAAGCTCAATTCCAAATTCACCATCATAATCAATAAAGTTCCTTTTCGTAATTAAAAGCCTTGATAAAATTGTTAAAAATCTATGGTACCATTTCAAAAAATTATTTTCTTTAATATTTCCCGGAAAATATTCTTTTCTCAGAATTACATCTGGTCTTGGACAAAATATTTCGTCATTCATTTTTTTAATTCAATTCCTTACCGGCCATTAAACCTTCATGTATAGAATCAGCTATTCCTTGAAAATGCCATTTGCCGTATCTCCCGATTTGAAGAATATTGTTTTTCTTTAGTAGATCTAAAGCATCCAGTTTCCAAGACGAATAAGGATATGACCAGGTATAAGCAGTCTCAATCCAGTTTGCGTCAATAACTTCTACACCTGAAATATATTCCCATTCATACAGTTCTTCTAAAACGTTGTTTTTATATTCAGATATTTCTTTCCGACTGAGACCGCTACGGTTTGTATGTGCTGACTCAATATACATACTTACCCGATCATTCTTACCCTGTAAAGATCTGGGAAGAAAGCTGTGATCAACATTACTGTAAAACCCTATTCGATAAAATCCGGATCTAGTATGTGGAACATAAATCCAATGTTCATTTGGACAGTTTGGTCCACGATATGCCCCGATATTTAAAACTAGTACAGATGTAAAAGGATCTGGTTCACTATTTACTGTCAAACCTGTTAATACCATCGTCCTGTTTAAAGGAATTGTTGAGATAATATTATTGTAGTTTAGCGTATCACCATCAGAAAAAAAGAGCTTTTTAATTTTAACATCAATCTTATTAACGCACTTTTTAACGTAAATATCACAATGACTGGCTATTTTATGTATTAATTCATCAAAGCCTCCAATTGGATAATAAAAAGTATTATTATAACCTGGCGGGTTTACATTTTTATGTGATCCATGTTCTAACTTATTAAGACGGCCCGGTGTTTTAAAATTATACTGTGGAATTATTTTTTTAAACAGCCCTGCTGTATATGATTCATGAAAAGGGAAAAAGAACAGATTACATAATGTAATGCCGAAATTTGAAAATAACCATTCTTTCAGTGTCTCCTGAGAGTAAGAAGACATATTTTCAATTTCTGATTTAATCCGATTTGCCATTTCAGAATTAAAACAATGTAAATTATGCTGTATTGGATAAGGGACATAAAAGCCTTCATTCTGGAAAAATACAGATGCCTTTCGGCTATATTTCTTGAGATCGGTAAACTTTTTTAAAAATCCTGATATTATTGCATTAACTCCAAAAATCCAATGGCCACCACCATATTCAAAACGGTATGCTTCACCATCTTCAGGAAGTTTGTTTAACCGTTGTTCTGCTTTAACTCTCATGTAATAAGAGTTACAAATCCCTCCCGGTAAATCTTTAGCCTCAAAGACAGGGAGTCCTGTTGAATAAGCGGCAGCCAAACCAGTTATACCAGCACCGAGAATTATCGATTCTTGCTTGTTCATATCTTCCTCATCTGTATTTTTTTATAAATGATTTGAATTTTATTAATACTATTGAACAAAACTTTATAATTTTATTTTTAGTATGAGTATAGACTGGACTTTGACCAAGAGGTTGATTATGCCATACATAACATTGCTTACAGTTATCACAGAGAATTTCGAATTCATCAGAAGAATTTATTATGCTTTCCAGAAATTCGGTTTCTCCTCCACGTACATCATATGTCCAGATCTGGCCATTCAGTTTTTCAAGCAGTTTTGTATGGAATGCAAAACCTGCAGCATCAACAGGGAATTTTCGCTCCTTCCAACCCGCATCCCAATCTATGATTTTACCATTCCTGACAACCGGACGTTCTATGAAATGAGGTCCAAGATGTCCTACAGGAAATATTGATATGGTTTCAGTCTTTGCTATTTCTGTAAAAAGAGATAAGTTATAATAATTATCATCATCTGCTATATAAACAATACCCTCCAAATTGTTATCCCGAATATATCTCAGCCCGTAATCTCTTTGGGAATTACCCCAATTGCGTGTTGGTCCAATATTCTGATAAATATATTTTATACCGCTCTCGTGCAATAGAGATTCAACAAATGAGTCTTTTGTATCACCATCCTCTATTACAACCCACTTTATATTGTTTACTTTTTTAAATATACTAATACATCGTTTGATATAGTTAATTCTTTGAGGCCTTTTAAAAGTACTGGTTACTAATACAATATCGTTTAATTGCTTCATATGTTTATTCACTAGTTATAAACAATGTAAATTGGTCCAATATTTTTCCAAATTGTATATTTAATGTTATCTACTTTTTCAGTTCACTTCTTACATGTTTCCTTTTTTTGACAAGGCTGTACATCAGAATCTACCTTAAATTTCCTCTCATTTGGGCTCATCTATCACCTGTTGATAATCGTTTTTGTCCGGTGAGAACAAGCCTGAATAAATTAATCTATTCATGCAACTTTATGCTTTTGTTAAGAATTCCTCCTAATAAATAGCAACGATCATGCCATAAATATATATTCATGTAATGAACGTTCCAATTCTTCGAAATAGGGTTCTGTACACGGAAAGAATGTGTTAAAGCAATTTTATTGTGTAGATACAGTAGGTTTGTATTCTGAAAAGATACGCAAATACGTCCAATATCAAGAAAAGAAAGAATATCAGTCAGAAATACAACAGAAATTTAAAATTTAACTTTTTGATGAGGGCAACTCAACCTTGATTCCTGTGGGAGGAAGGCATTTCCATCCCCTTTATGCACGTCGGGCTGGCACAACTCTTTCAAAATGACTATAACGTCATACATGTCGTTGCCTAATGCCATTACTGAATCAAGTTCAGCACAAGTTTGGGTACCTGCCCGAATGACTTTTTCAGGCGGGTATGCTGTCGGGTAAAAAAATAAAATCCATTGATTTATTAATCTTTAAAATAGAAATTCTTATACAATAAATTAAGGATGACAAGATGTTGTTTTTTGTTCAAAATGACAACGAAAAGCTAAAAATTACAACCACTGAGGAAGATTGTACGTAAACGTTTGCCTTGCCCGATACTATGTACCCGAATGAATAAAAAATTAAAAGACAGGCTCGTATGTGTGTGAATAAGATGGCGAAGCTTTTAACAAATTATAAATTTAGTCTGTGCCGAAAGTCAGAGGGTCTATTCGAATTGTAATTGGAACAGACATTGCTGTATATTGACATAACTGTAGACGCTAAACACATAAAATTACTGAAATCTTTGAAAAGTTTTCATGATAAAATAATAAAGTATATTTTTTTTTGAAAGCAACAGAGAAAAAACATTGACATGAAATACCGGAATAATTTAAAAATAGCAAGCTCTGTATCTCTTTCGTTGTGAAAATGTATCATACCTGAGACAAGTCTTCCGGCAAAAATATTTCCATGAGAAAAACTATCAATAACACCCACACTTTGTCATATCAAATTGATCTGATTTTTCACCTTATTAAGAGAAATTTCAAGGTGAGTTATAAAGATTCAACTCTGGGAATCTTCTGGATAATAATGATGCCACTGGTACAGTTGTTAGTATACGTCTTTGTTTTTAATAAAGTCATCCCACTGGAGATTGACGCTTATCCGGCTTTCCTCTTTACCGGATTACTGCCGTTTACTTGGTTCAGCTCCTGCCTCAATAAAGCCGGAGGACTCTTTACGCAAAACAGTGATTTGATGCGGAAACCAAACTTTGCACCTATTATCCTCATATTTGTTGAAACACTGACAAATTTGCTATCATACTTACTGTTTTTGCCAATTCTTCTGATCTTAATCGCTTTGTACGGTATAAACATTACCTGGGTAGTAATGTTCCTGCCCTTACTGGTGTTTATACAAGCTGTTTTGATTATTGGACTGAGCCTCATCATCGCAACCCTAAACGTCTTCTATCGTGACATTCAGCATATTGTGGGTGTTGTTCTCAGACTTCTGTTTTTTCTAACGCCTGTCTTTTATCAACCCGGGAAATCTCTTGAGGGTTATAGCATTATCTTTAATTTAAATCCAATAGCGGTTCTCATTGATGCTAATCGGTCAATTCTCATCCATGGCAAAGCTCCAGAATGGGATTGGATGTTTCTGATCATCACTATGAGTGTAGTATTCTTGTTGATTGGATATTGGATATATAACCGTAAGTTGCAACTAGTATATGATAGAATATAATAACCTTTTCACGATTAAACAATGTCTGAGATTTTAAGAGTAGAGAATGTTTCCAAGCAATTTCATGTTAAAAGCAGCCGGCCTTCTACACTTATGCACACCTTTTTCCATTACCTCAGAGGTTTACATAATCATGGCCGGTACTTCTCTGCACTGCATGATATTTCCTTTTCTCTGGAGCATGGCCAAACGCTGGGTATAATCGGGCATAATGGAGCAGGGAAAAGCACTCTTTTGCGGTTGCTTAGCGGCATTGGGCGTCCTACATCAGGTCGAATCATCCGTAAGGGAGTTTCAGGCAGCCTTCTCGAGTTAGGTACAGGATTTCATAAAGATTTGACAGGACGAGAGAATCTGAAGATCGGAGGTATTCTCAGCGGTCTTTCAAAACGCCAAGTAATGGATAAAGAGCATGAAATCATTGCTTTTGCTGAACTTGAAGATTTTATCGACCAACCTGTTCGAACCTATTCAAGCGGAATGTATATGCGTCTTGCCTTTGCCGCAACTATCCATTTCGAACCCGATATCTTGATTATCGATGAAGTATTGGCGGTCGGTGACAGCAATTTTAGGAGAAAATGTATTGAATGGCTGACCAGTTTTCGAAAAAAAGGTAAAACTTTGATTCTCACATCACATGATTCTGAGCAGATCAGCATTTTATGCAATGAAGTTCTGGTGCTTGAAGAAGGTAGAATGGTGATGCTCGGAGAGCCGGATACAGCCATTAAATGTTACAATGATCTCATGCGCCAGCGGACAGAAAAACGGGCAGCGCAGGTCTTTGGTGAAACAGTTCGCCCAAGTTTTGCTGTAGAGTATGGTTATCGTACCGGAACACAAGAAGCAACAGTCAGTGCAGTATACATATACAGAACAAAAGGAAAGACTACCGATGCTGTTTACAACGGTGAGAACCTGACAATAGAACTCGAGTACAACATCACTGTTTCATTGACAGATATGGCTCTTACTCTGGGTATCTATAACGAAACGAATGTTAAATGTTTTGAAACCTGTATCACTTCCATGAATGCGTATTTTGGGCCATTGTCAAGGTGTGGTAGCATAAGCTGCTACTTACCTGAGTTACCCCTGCTTCCGGGACTCTATTACGTTAACGTCGGTCTTTACCCGATTAGTTGGGATTACGTTTACGATTATCACTGGGAAATGCATGCCCTGCATGTCTTAAGTAAAGGCACAGCAGTATCCGGGGTTTCTGGTGTAGTCAACCTGAATCCGGTGTGGTCTTTTTCGAAACGGGATTAAATAGATAACAATCTTGGGAGGCGTTTATTACGAATAATATGATAAACAGTACAGATCAGAATCATATTGTTATTGTAGAAGCTTACGAGGGTTTCGTTGAGTTTCTTTCTGATGAACCGGAAGAACGGAATTGCTTGCAGGGACTTGGTCTTCCGGTCGATGAAATTGCTGAGCGTCTCAATAGCCGGATTACTATTCTTTGCTGGGATAAATGGTATGACTATGAGCAAAACGAGACTTGGGTATCAACGCCGGCAACCCGACCGTTATTGCAACCAGATTTCGGAAACCGCTCCGTACTATTTCAATCCGGAAGAGTGAAGAGGATTCCAATTCCCGCAAGGGATCCCGTTTACTGGCTCCCATTTGATGAAAAAGGCTTTAGTCCACGTTCTTACGGGCTCATTAGTGATAGCGGTTTATTATTTTTCGCTTCTTATTGCCTGAACAGGGAGATTCAGGTATTTTACCGCGATGACCCATTCCAGGCCATCATTTTTTCAATGTGGGGTGGTCTTGGATATGTTTCACAGATGTCAAAGACAATTCAGGTACCCGATATGGTAGACGTACCTTTCATAGTTTTAATTACTGATACATCAGTTAACCGCCAGAGGGCTAATCAGGAGGGAATCTGGACCCGACACGCAATTATCCGGCGCCAGATGGAAGATGTCTCACTTGCCCTGGCTGATCAGGTCTTGGTCTTTGGACCAAGGGGGAAGGAAATTGCCTTTGCTGGCAGACTGCCAGAGTCTCCTCCTCCGGTTTGCGCACCCAGACGAATTGAGGTTTCGCTGATCGACAAAATCTCCCGTGCATCGGAGCAATTCTCTGATATTCATAGCCCCTTACAATACTTCCTCTATGAGCCTCAACAGGCGGCATCAGGAGTGCTGACTGCCCTGGAAGCCCTCAATTTACTGGTAAATAAAGGGGTGCGTATTGATCGGCAAGTTATCAGTGCCGGGCCACCGATGACCTTTGCTCCTATGAAGCCAAGGGAGTTTGTGGACTATTGGTCTTCTCGGGGATTTGTACGCGAATTAGAAAGGAAACATCTCTGGAAATGGGAAAGAGAATATCCCCGGTTTGATTACATTTATCCTGTTCGTCTCTATCTCAGTTCTTTTGATCATCTTCCTAACGTATGGGCAGAACTGGCTCGAGGTTCTTTTGTTTTGCTTTCTCCTGCAGCCGCTGAGGGATTGGCCCCGGGTGAAATGCTTCCGCAGGAGGTCTTGATTCAGGGAGATCCGGTGCCAGAAAAAGTAGCGGACCACATGGAAAAAATTTTAAAGACAGATATCCAAGAACTGGACAAAATCAGGAGGGTTTTGTGTAAACGAGTTGTTGAAGCGCACCGAGGGGTGCGACGACAGCGTCTTATCGAGGATACAACCGAGGTTCTTCATCGTCTCCTTCAGTCTTCTCCAAAACCGCAGGACCTGTCTCGAATCTCACTTATGTTTTTTGACCGACGTGTACCCCTTCGGACACTCGCATTACAGAACATACCGCCTCCTTTGCCAACCTTGAAACCAAAAACAAAGGAAGGGACATTATCAGTGGTTGTTACCTGCTATGAGATGGGTACCATGATAAGTGAAGCAGTGAAAAGTGTTTGGGATTCCGAACGTAAACCTGATGAGGTTTTACTCATTGACGATGGTTCACAGGGAAGCGAAACCCTTACAGAAATCAGAAAACTTGAAAGTTATGCAGCAGAAGATGGTCTTCCTTTGAAAGTTATTCGACAGCAAAATCGAGGATTGGCTTCTGCCAGAAATGCGGGACTTGATGCGGCGAACGGAGAATTTATTTCCTTTCTCGATGGAGACGATATAATCGAACCTGAGTTTTATCGGATAGCGCTTCGGGTTCTTGAGCGGTATCCACGTTTGGGTGGCGTTGCTGCGTGGGCTTTAATCTTCGGAAATGAAATTCCGGACGGTTTTTGGAATGCTCCTCAGCCGGAATTGCCTTTTCTGTTTATTGAAAATAGCATAATTGTTCCCTGCATGACACGTACAGAGCTTTTACGGGACATTGGCGGATATGACGTTCGCCAGCGTTATAATTACGAAGACTGGGAACTGGGGATTCGAATGCTTGTATCGGGCTGGCCGATTGTTACAATTCCCATGCATCTTACAAAGTACCGTGTCCGACGTGATTCTCTCTATCGGAGTATGACCGATGTGCAGAATCAGGTTATGCGAGAACTATTATTGAATACCCACCGAGAAACGGTTTCGAAATTTGCCGTTGAAATTGCTATGCAATTAGAAAATCAGTGGAAGAAGCTCGTTTATACGCGCATAACATCACCTGTTTCTATCCATAGTCAATACCAATACCGTGGTATTTCTTTTCGTAAACTTCTCTTTCAAACAACCAAGCGGCTTTTTATACTTTTGTTCGTTAACAGAAAAAATACAAAACTTTTATGAAACACCTGATTATCTGTCGTGAATATCCCCCTGCACCTGGAGGAGGTATTGGAACGTATGTGGTACATATCTCCCGACTGCTTGCAGAAAGCGGTGAGACAGTCCATGTAATCGGGCAGCTTTGGGAGGGAGCAGAAAAAACAATCGAGGAAAAATATCATGGAAGACTGATTATTCATCGCATCCATTACGAAGACTGGTCAACCATCTCAGAAAGTAAATCCAGTCCCACGCAAAAGTCCAGAGAAGAAAAAGGTCTTTTGAAATCAAGTTTTAAACCGCAATGTTTCTCCTGGCAGGCTTGTTTACTTGCTGAAAAACTTATTGAGAAAGAAAGTATTGATATAATCGAAGCCCAGGAATATGAGGCACCGCTTTATTATTTACAGCTTCGCCGCGCTCTGGGGCTAGGGATAAAAAGGCAACCGCCCTGTATTGTTCATCTCCATTCTCCGATTGAGTTTATTGTTAAACACAACGACGGAGACATTGGACATCCATATTATCTAACACAAAAAAGATTAGAAGACTTCAGCATTTCTGCGGCTGATGCGTTACTGTGCCCCAGCCGGTATCTTTCAAGGCAGGTGGAATCTCATTACAGATTAAAGGAAGGTACAGTCTCCGTCATCCCTTATCCGGTAGGTGATAGTCCCGGGTTAGAAAGGGGGGGAAAAACATGGGAACAAGGCACGATTTGTTTTACTGGAAGGCTTGAACGACGCAAAGGAATCATAGAATGGATCGATGCAGCGGTTGCTGTTGCCCCGATGTATCCATCTGTACATTTCGAATTTGTTGGACTTAACGTTCTCGGTACTGACGAAATGAAAGGCGAAGAATTTTTGAAACGACGGATTCCCGATAATCTGATAGGAAGATTTCACTTTCGTGGACAACAGAATCGTTCATCGCTCTTTCAGTTTTTGTCGGAAGCCCGCATAGCCGTAGTTCCATCCCGCTGGGAAAACTTTCCAAATACATGCATTGAATCCATGTGTTCGGGACTTCCTGTTATAGCGACGCGTGAAGGTGGTATGGCAGAAATGATTGATGACGGCAAAACAGGCTGGCTGACCGATCATGCTGAGAGCGGAGAACTAGCAGAAGCTCTTAAACGAGCGCTCAACAGTTCTTCGACTACTATTGCCGAAATGGGACACAATGCAATGTTGAAAATTAATGAGATGTGTGACAACAATAAGATACTGAAAAGTCATATAGATTACCGCACGCAGATTGTTCATAAAGGCTCGAAAAACTCTTTACACCTGCCATCGAATCTATTGTCGGCTAAAAGACCACTTTCAAACGGTTCAGCTTGTCACACATCGCAAAGTAAAAAGAAAGAAGGACTTGCCATAGTAGTTACGTGTTTCAATACCGGAAAATTTCTTGAGAAGTGCCTGCAGAGCATTGAACGACAGACGAGAAAACCAGCTATAGTGATTATTGTTGACAACAAATCGACTGAAGAACAAACATTAAAAGTTCTCCGGAAAGCCCTAATGAATGGATGGCAGGTTATTGAGAAAAACAATGGTGACCTCACACCGGCAAAAAATGTCGGCATCGATATTGTTCTTCGTTCTAAGCCAGATATTTTAGGCTTTATTTTCCTGAACGCTGAAGATCGGTTGCAGCCTGATTTTGTTGCAGCAGGTGAATCAATACTCCAGAGATGTCCTGAAGCCGGTCTTGTTTCCTGCTGGACTCAAATGTGCGGAACTGATAACAGTATATGGATTAATCCCTGTCCGAGCTTTCCTTATCAGTGGTTATCTAACGAGGCGGTATCTTTCAGTGTTGTACGGGCTGAAGCACTAACCGAGGCTGGGGACTTTCGTACTATAATGATTGGTGGATATGATATCTGGGACCTTTTTAATGCCGTTATGGCTGCGGGATGGGTTGGTGTTACTATACCGGGAATAATGGGAGACACTTGGGTCTGGAACGATTCACCAAAATATATTTCGAGCATCAGCAGGTACGGTAAAATGCGCAGGCATATCCTTGAAAGATTTCCTGATCTTGTCGCTAGAGATGCAAAAGAGATCGTTCTTCTTGCCCAGTTTAATGTTGAATGGCAAAAAGGAAAAGTATATTTTCCTCATGGGAAATATTCTATCAAAACACAAAAAATACTTCAATCGCCTGTTGGTATTTTTCTAAGAATCTTAAGAAAGGCAAAGAATAAAATACGACGGCATTTACCATGTTGGCTGACCAATTTTATTTTCCGCTCAATCCGTTAAAAGAGAGAGAATTATACAGATGAAGATACTCATTTCGGTTATAATATGTACACATAACCGTGTTGATTATTTAACAAAAGCAATTCAAAGTTTAATAGATCAACATGTACCTGAAGATTACTATGAAGTTATAGTAGTAGACAACTGTTCGACAGACTCTACGAAACGAGTGGTTGAACAATACTCTACCGATAACAATATAAGATACATTTACGAACCGACCTTAGGTCTTTCATATGCAAGAAATACTGGGTGGCGGAATGCAAAGGGTAAGTATGTTGCTTATCTGGATGACGACGCTATTGCTTGTCCTGTCTGGCTTAACAAGATAATAGAAGTGTTCGAGACCGTAACACCAAGACCCGGCTGCGTAGGAGGAAAGGTTGAGCCAATTTGGGAGGATGTCAGGCCTGTCTGGTTATCGGATTGGCTTTTACATGGCCTTACGATTATAGACTGGTCAGAAACTCCTCATGTATTAACCAATCTCTCTGCAGAATGGCTCGTAGGTGCCAACATTGCTTTTCCGATCGAGGTTCTTGAACGAATTGATGGATTTACTTCAAGGCTTGACCGAATAGGGAATAATCTTTTATCAAGTGGTGATGTATTTATTGAAAAACAAATCATGAAAATGGGTTGTTCCTGTTACTATCATCCGGAGATTGCAATTAGACATCACATCTTGAAATCACGACTTAATAAGGATTGGTTTATTCGAAGATATTACTGGCAAGGCATTTCTGATGCAGTAATGCAAAGATTAGACGTGAAACCTTCACTGCTAATGCGAATACGGATTGCTTTCTCAGAGGCAAGAACCTTGTTGATATCTCCCAGAAAATTTATGGCTCTTATAGTACCAACCAACAATCCAGACCGGTTCACCCAAAAGTGTTTTACTTATATTAGGTTAGGATATATTTGTGGTTTATTGAGAGTTGCAAAACCATGACTATAAATATACATCTCATTCGTACCAGGCGTCCTCATTGGGGTAAATTTTCTGGAATAAATCAGTTTCTGAAATATATAGATCACGATAAATACCATGTAGATGTTTATACTGCATCAGATAATGATGAAGACTTTCCCATAAAGAACACTACTGTACGCAATTGGTTACGTTTTTTCGTACAAAGAAAAGGTATGAAGTATTATAAGCTCAGCGATCTGATTGCTGAGATCAGAGAGTTTCGCAAATGCTGGAAGGATAAGGTAGATATAATACATTATATGGATGGTGAACACTCGGCTCAGTTTTTACCATGGCTTTGCAAACTGCCAAAGAAAGTGCGACCTAAAGTAATTGCCACTTATCACCAGCCACCGAAAATACTGAATTTACTGACAAATAAAAAGGTTATTTCCAGGCTTGATTATGTAACAGTTGTATCACCCGAACAAATCTCCTATTTTCAAGGACTCCTGCCTCCTGATAAAATTTGTATGATTTTACATGGCATCGACATTGATTTCTTTCGACCCGGAAGTAAAACGAAATCAGGAAATAGATTCAGGTGTATTACCGTTGGACACTGGTTAAGGGATTTTAAAACTATCCGTGAAGTTGCTGAAAAACTGGCGCCATATAAAGACATAGAATTTCATATTGTTACATCTCATCTAACCGGTCCAAAACTAACCGGACTGGAAGATTTGACAAACGTTACCCTTTATAGAGATACTATTGATGATGCAGGATTATTGGAACTGTATCAACAGTCAGATGTACTATTTTTGCCTTTACTAAATTCAACCGCAAACAATGCCCTCCTTGAAGGGATTGCTTGTGGATTGCCTGTAGTTTCAACCCACTTGCCATCGGTAAAGGTATATTTATCTGGTAACGAAGCTGTCTTAATAAAAGATAACAATCCGGGGCGACTGGCAGATGCCATACTACATCTGGTACATGCCCCTGAAGATCGTAAAAATATGTCGCAGGAGGCGCGTAAGAGGGCAGAAGAATTGGATTGGAAGAAGATTGCTACGCAATATGAGGCACTCTATTCCAAACTGGCAAATATTTAATTCCTGATTGCGAGGGAAATGGTCAGTATGAAATCAAAAAGTGAGCAGCTGTTTTGTTCCAAACCATTTAAGTGGTTTGAAGTGACCCAGGTAAATGAAATAGGAGAGGTATACATGTGTTGCCCTTCTTGGCTTGATACACCAATAGGCAACCTTAAATACCAATCTGTTGAGCAAATATGGAATGGCAAAACAGCGCAAGAAATCAGGAATTCTATCCTCGATGGGTCATTCAGATATTGTGATCATTCCAGATGTGCTTTTTTACATACTCTATCAGACCCGGTTTTTAAAATAACAGATGTGAAAGATGAAGATTTAAAACTCGTAATAAAAAAAAAGCTTATTATTTTACCGTATGGTCCAAGAGAGGTTAACTGCAGCTATGACAGGTCTTGTAACTTATCCTGCCCGTCATGCCGTACCAAAATAATTATAGAACGGGAAAATGAGCAGCAGATATTGAACATTCAAGATAAAATTTATAACGAAGCCCTTTATGACGCTCACCTTTTGTATATTACAGGCTCGGGAGATTCTTTTGGAAGTCCATTTTTCAGGAAATGGTTACAAACCATGAAAAGAGAAAAAATACCAAATCTTAAAGAGATTCATTTACATACAAATGCCCAGTTATGGACGTCAAAGATGTGGGAAACAATACCAAAGGACATTCAAAAACTTATAAGGAGCGCAGAAATTTCCATTGATGCAGCAAGCTCGGAAACATATGCCATCAATCGGAGAGGTGGAAGCTTTAAAAGGCTGCTAAAAAATCTTGAATTTATTAGTACCTTACATGAAAGCGGTCACCTGAAATGGGTGAGCATAAGTATGGTTGTCCAGGAAAACAATTTTAAAGAAATGCCTGACTTTGTTCGCCTGGGTAAGCGTTTTCATTTTGACGTTTATTTCAGTAAACTATTAGACTGGGGAGCATACTCAAATGAAGAATTTTACAATCGGGCCGTTCACATGCCTGCACATCCCAAATATCCGGATTTTGTAGATCTACTTAAAGATGATATTTTTGACGATACAATGGTTAATTTAGGAAATTTAATTGATTTACGATTTGCATGAATATATCTGTCATTATACCGGCTCATAATGCATCGGACACGCTCGCTGAAACACTTGAATCCATTCTTAAACAGACTTCCACAAACTGGGAGGCAATTGTTGTAGACGATGGATCAAGCGATGAGACAGCAGCCGTTGCTCGAGAATTCATAGACAAAGACAACCGTTTTCGTATCACACGTCGTCAACAGGGGGGGGAGAGTGCAGCCAGAAATACAGGCATTACTCTTGCCAGCTACGACTGGCTGCTCTTTCTGGATGCCGATGATTGGATATCTCCTGATTATTTAGAGCGTATGACAGGTAAACTTGTCTCGGATTCAACTCTTGATGCCGTGCACTGTGGATGGATCCGTGTTGCACCTGATGGTACTTACGGTGACGAAATACATTGTCCACAAACTGGTGATTTGTTTTCACTGTTTACGCGCTACTGCGTCTTTGCTATTCATGCCTGTATTGTTCGCCGATCGCTTGTTGAATCTGTTGGTAATTTTGATACATTATTACGTACCTGTCCTGATTGGGATATGTGGCAAAGGATCGCCCGCACAGGTGCATGTTTCGGTACTGTTCCCGAGGCACTCGCATTCTATCGCATGAGGCCGGACTCTGCATCGATGAATGTACAACAGATTCTGGCAGATGGGCTACGGGTTATTAACCAGGGACATTCTCCCGACCCACGTGTGCTGACTCCTGACCCTTTACACATAAACGGGTCATCATCAGAACAACTTTCCAGAGCAATACTTCAGTTCATATGCTGGACTGCAGGCCTTATGATTGGTCAAAAGGAAGATGCTCGTCCTCTTCTCAGGACACTCACGAACGAACGGGATCCTGAACTTGATCCACATATTGTTGCACAGAACATATACCAGGCAACACTATTACCTGTGTGCAAAACATCTTACTATTGGATTGAGCTATGGGCTCAGACAGAACAGCACATTATCAATTTTCTCCTGGAACTTGAGGTACAATCCAAGGCGTTCGGGTTGGCTCGTCGTGTACGCACTATCCTGGAGCGAATGATCCTGGACAATGCGACAACTTTACGCCCTGTTACAGTTGGTACTACTTACGGATTCAGGATTGATGTCACAGAGCCAATTTCCGATATTTCTCTTTCAGCACCTATCGAGCGTCTTCATTGCACCGTCGAGCTGGATGGAACTCACATTGGAACAATAGAAATTCCAGTCTGTGACGGGATGATTTTTGGCTATATACTTTCAGATGCTATAGCAAATGAATTCTCCTGGACTGTTATCGGTCGGTTCTTTGAACGCACTATATATCCAAATCTTATTATTAAACAGGAATCGAACGGTTTTTCGATTTGGCGAGGAACCGTATGCCTTGCAGAATCAGTTCTCGAGGAGGAACAAGTAATCAAACAGCAAATGCATAAGTTCGTCGGCTGGTCAGTGTTCTTACAAGAGATTTGGGGGTGTTACAATCAACCAATAGATAGTTTTTATACAGTAAATGGTGAAACGCCTTTAAAGAAGAGTATTTGGATAGCGTCCATTCAGGAATTTTTTAAGCATCGTGCCTGGCCGTATACAAATATATTCAGAACAATATTTGCCTCACGGCAATCATCAAGCAAAGGCTGGATAAGGGTAGAAGTTAGTGAAGAACTTCACAATATGAAGGCCTCGGCGCGAAAACTTAATGTCGTTCTTACGGTGGGTGGAGTTATAATTGGAATAGTGACCATTCCCGTTAAGCATAATACCGTATACGCTCATGAGCTGTTAGTTGCTCTCACAGGTGCAAGTGGGTATGAATTGTGCAATATTGCAGTGCGGGAAGGTTTACTCGGTAAGTCTATGACAGGGCAAACTTCTCTCAGAGAACGACTCGCTGTCGCCTCGGCAAATGTTAATCAGTTTATTCAAAACTGCTCAGATCCGGCTGAATTTAAAGATATCGCATTTGCACCTGGCTCTGTCTTTCTCCGAAACCGTACACTGTTTCCCATTGAACATTGTATGATATTATGCAGGCGATTACCCATGACAATCGGGACGAGTGCCTCCCGCCATGCAATGCTCCCTGCTGCGGCAACCAGGGAACTTTTTGAAGCAGCATCAGACCTTGGAGAACATGTAATTAAGAACTCTGATCTACATGAAAATCCGATGTATGTCATTTATGCACCGGATGTGATCTTGCCGGGTTATTTTAATAAACACTTGTCCAGCAAAAACTTGATTGTTTCCCGTACGACTCATTCAGAGAGTTCTGCTATTTCTAGTAAGAATCATAAGATTGTGAATTCTGAGACCGATCGGCTTCCGATTCTTATGTATCACAGAGTCTCTCCAGCAGGATCAGCGGCTACTACTCGTTATCGGGTAACACCAGAGGCTTTTAAAGAACAGATTCAGTACCTGCACGATGCCGGGTTTTACAGCATTAGTTTAGAAGACTGGCACACAGCAATGGTTACGAAAAAACCTCTTCCGGGACGTCCGATACTTATTACCTTTGACGATGGCTACCTTGACTTTTCAACATTCGCGTGGCCGGTTCTTCGCAGCTATGGTTTTACAGCTACAGTCTTTATCGTTACTGATGAAGTAGGAGGGTCTAACCGATGGGACAGTATATTTGAGGAACAAATTCCTCTTCTTGATTGGAATGATATACGTTTACTGCATTCTGAAGGAGTAGAATTTGGATCACATTCAACCAGCCATCCGTATCTTACCGCTCTTCCAGCTGTAGAGGTTGTCCGTGAAGGAGCCCGTTCCCGCGGTGTCCTTGGCAGAGAACTTGGTATAACTGTCAAGTCATTTGCATATCCACACGGCGCAGAAGACCGCGTCGTTCAGCATTTGATTGGCGCCTGCGGTTATATATATGGACTATCGTGTCGCTGGGGTCTAAGCAGTTACGAAGATCCTCTGTTAGCTCTGCCACGTCTAGAAGTGTTTGGCTCCGACATCTTGTACGATTTTATTGGGAAGTTAGACAGAAATTCTAGAAATTAATATTTATTGTACGAGAACATTAAAATTAAATAGTAGCGAATAGAGGATTTATGAAAAAGTCTGTTGTTAGTCATTCTGGCGATATCCATGCTGTTTCTGCTACAAAATCTAGCGAAAACCATTTCCTGCTGCATATACTTGTCTGCCCAGTATGTAAAGCAAGACTCGAATTCTCTCCAGATGTAATAAAGTGTACCTCATGCAAGTTGCAAATCCAACAATTTCAGAAGAGCTATATAAATCTTCTTCCGCTTCAGCTGATAGAGAATGAGGGTAGCCGTTGGAAAGAGCGCCAGCAGGAAATGGAAAGATGGTACAAAAATTTAATTGTTAATCCTGTGGATGCGAATAACTGCTTTGTTTATGATTACACTCCGTATATCCCGCTTTTGTCAAAATTATCGGGGCGCATCCTGGATGTTGGTGGTGGCAATGGGATTATACGACAATTCTTGCCGAATGAAGCCCAATATATAGTTATCGAACCAAGTCTCGACTGGCTTGGAAGTGAATGGTCATCCCTTGCAAAGCATTTCCCTTGCGTGAAGACAAATCCCTGCTTTATTCAGGGAATAGGAGAGTATCTCCCTTTCCTTACGAATTCTTTTGATGTAGCGCTATCTTTTTGGAGTCTCAATCATGCCAGTCAGCCAGAACGGTTAATTTATGAAGTACACCGGGTAATTCGACAGGATGGTCTATTCCTTGTCGTTTTGGAGGATATGGAACCACTCTGGCGTGATATTATCAGCAAAGTATTTATGAAAAAGGGTATTCTCCGTTTGTCAGGGGTACTTGCCACTAAATTCCTTTGCTCCATCGGCTTTCGAAAGTGGCCTGTACAGAGCGATCATATACGTATTCGAGAATCTGATATTCATAAATATGTCTCGCAAAGATTTGAGATTACGCGTCGAGCATGGATTGGTCAATATTTAACGTTCGAGCTCCGAAAAACTGAATCCTCAGGAAGTGACGAATGACCAATTCCAATCCTTATTACTCAAGTCTGTAAGGAGGAGATCAGCACATCATGAAAAATGCAAAATGTTTGATGAAATTAATAAGGCAGAAATTGTTTTTCCGTTTGAGTAATTGGTTATGCAATCGTTGGGTAAGCGAACGTAGTTTGCCGGTTGGCGGAGTGCATTTTGGCAATCTAAGACGAGTCGAGCCCATTAGCCGTAACTGGGGTTATGATAGGGGGCTCCCGATTGACCGTTATTACATTGAGGCCTTTCTCTACCGTTGTTCTTCTGATATTCGGGGACGTGTACTGGAGATCGGAGACAATTCTTACTCCAGGAGATTTGGAGAGAATCGTGTTACTACCAATGATGTACTTCATGTTGTTGAGGGTAACCCAAACGCAACCGTCGTTGCTGATCTGACTTGCGCTGAGCATATTGCTTCGAATATTTTTGATTGTATAATTTTAACACAGACGCTTCAACTGATTTATGATGTGCGAGCAGCGCTCAGAACACTTTACCGTATTTTGAAACCTGGAGGAGTATTGTTGACAACTTTTCCGGGTATTACAAAGATTAGTAACCGTGAATGGACAGGTTCCTGGTTCTGGGGTTTTACAAGCTTTTCAGCACAACGTCTTTTCGAGGAAACCTTTCCGTCAACAAGTATTAAAGTCGAGGCACAGGGGAACGTGCTTGCGGCAATCGCCTTTTTGCATGGTCTTTCTGTAGAAGAACTGCGGCAGGAAGAATTGGATTATTTTGATCCAGAATATGAAGTTTCCATTGCAGTCAGAGCTGCGAAACCAGAAGCGCTGGTATAAACGCTGATGAATCGGAATATTTTAATAAGTTATACGTCAACGAGGAATTACGAATATTTTTTATAATGGAGTTGTTGATTGGTGAAAGTTAAAAGAGCGGCAAGTCTGATGTTTATTGTTATTAAATGAGAGTATAAAAAATAAATATTGATTTTGGTAGTGATTTTCTTATAATACATCGCTTAATCTACATTATGCGAAATAATATATATTTTGTAGCCAGCGGATATTTTAAATGATTCTCTCTATATCTAATTGTAAATTCCGATTTTTAGACTGCATTATGATATTAGTTGTCGGGTTTAGTGCTTTTGTTACGTTTGTTTGATATAATCAAAATATGGGGAAAAACAGGATAATTACCGATTATTTAACAGATTTCCTTGAATATTTAGAAATTGAAAAAGGATTATCAAATAGCACTCAGGTAAATTACCATAGATTTTTAACCCGGTTTTTTACCTGGCTGGGTGAAAACAAACTTGATACCCTTTCTCCCGCAGAATTAACGGCTGACCATATTTGGGAATATAGGGTTTTTCTTTCCCGCCATCTTAGTGGCAAAGCTAAGCGTACGTTAAAAAAATCAACGCAAAACTATTACCTGATTGCTCTTCGGAGTTTTCTTGAGTTTTTTGTAGAAAAGAAAATAGCAGCACTTTCCCCCTCGTCAATAAAGCTAGCCAAAGATAAGGCTGATAAAGAGGTTAAATTTTTAAAACTTGGTGAAATTGAAAAACTTCTTCTCTCCCCTGATACAAAAACGATTTCTGGACTTCGTGACAGAGCCATACTTGAAACTCTGTTTTCTACCGGACTCAGAGTTGCCGAGCTGGTAGCCATTAATAGAGATCAGCTTAAGCTGAATAAAGAGACGAGGGATTTAGAGATTGCCATCGTTGGTAAAGGAAATAAAGTGAGAGCTGTCTATTTTTCTGAGAGAACGGTGAAATGGCTTCGAGAGTACCTTGAAAAAAGAAGCGACGGGGACAAGGCACTGTTTATAAATTATAAAAGAGGCGCAGAAAATTCAAACACCTCAAGACGTCTTACCACGAGAAGTATCGAATATATTATAAAAAAGTATGTAACAGATTCCGGGCTGCCTTTTATGACGACACCTCACACACTACGTCACTCTTTCGCGACTGACTTGCTTTCCCAAGGCGCAGATTTACGGCTTGTGCAGGAGTTTCTGGGTCACAGGAACATTGCAACTACGCAAATTTATACCCATGTTACAAATAAACAACTGCGTGATGTTCATAAACAACTGCATAGTGGGAATAAGATAAAAAATGAGAAGTAGAAATCTTCGATATCCATACGACAATTACTCAGTAATTCAAGCTGATCGTCAAATTAAGGTTTCGTCCATCATAAAGGAAGCTGGCGGCAGAGAACGAAGGTGCGCCGAGCAAGGCTTTTGCATCGTTTGAAAAACCGTAGCCTTCCTTGGGGATACCCAGCCAGTTGGTATCGAGCTCGCCGTTCACATTTTCATCATGAACGGCGACAATCGCATACGTTCCAGGCGGGATGTGTAAATAGTTGAAACGCGCCTGTTTTTCCCGAATTTTTATCACCATGACATTGGTTGCACAACGCAGATACTCAGTGGGGAAACCATCCGGTGATTCGAAAAGTGCGCAAGCTACACTTCCAGTGCTGTTTCTAATGTTCAGAATTTTCACGTGCATACCGGGGCATGATTCTTGAGCAAAGGCGAGAGCAGGAAGATGCGCAAACATCAGCACTGCAAACCATGCTACACATCGAACTTCCATGGGGACCCGTATCTCCGGATCATTGGCCGTGGAGGCGGCCACCGGAGACTTCTGATTGATTGACTCATTCATGTTCATTTCACGGACATTTTATTTATAACTTCCTTTACTCCCCCGACAGATCTCGCTGCTTCCACGGCCCTGGCGGCTACCTCCGGGGAATCCACGAAGCCGCTCAACTGTACGACTCCCTTGAAAGTTTCAACCTTAACCTGCAACACCTTAGCCACAGGATCATTAAATATTGCCGCCTTGACCTTGGTCGTAATGATAGAATCATCCATATACTCCCCGGTGCTTTCATGCTGAGATGACCCCGCACAGCCTGGACCGCCGGCAATCCACGCAACCAGAAAAAGGGCCACAAAAAAACGCTTGATTAAATTTGCTTTTTCCATAATTTTTCCTCCTGATATCATAATAAAGAGTCTTACTGAATGACGGGCGGAATGCATTTCCTTGCCCCATCCAGCATTCTCAACTTCCATTTTATCCACGCAACAGTCCAGACAGCCCGATAATGGTAGCTACAGCGCCGCCGATCAACATCCATATCGCCTTGTCGGTAGGTGAGCCGGTGAAAAATCGGGAAATGTCAGAACTGTATGACTTCGTTGCGCTGACCCCGAGGATTATAAGCAGGATACCCCCGCCAAGAATTGCGAGTGAAACTCCTTTGTTCATAGAAAAATCCTCCTTTTGCTTTTCAGAATGGTCACAATAATTTTCGGCCGCTAATGAGCCTAAGCACTATGACCACGATGGCGATCACCAGAAGGAGGTGAACGAAACCGCTCAGTGTGTGGGAAGTGACTAGACCCAGGATCCACAATATTACCAGAACAACAGCGATAGTATAAAGCATATCAAATATCCTTTCTTTTTTTGGTTAAGCGTTCAACAGAAGTACCCAAACGGTTACATCCCTTGATTGCACACAATTTATAGGATTAAGCTCTTCATTAACTGGGTGTATAGAATGCGCAAATTCTATCTTTAATCTATCATCGATACGCTTTTCTTCCTCTTCAATGAAAGATTTAACAATCTGACGGTAACAATCAGGGTTTAGTTCAGTCGCCAGTTGTGATGCCCTCCTGGCTTCCGCTGCGAGGCAAGCCGTTTATCTGGTAGTATTATTTCCTGCCCTCAAGTACCGAAGTCTCTCTCTCAGTTCTTTAGCCCAGTACTGAAAAATCTGTTCCACATCATTCCAGCTCTCCGTGGATCCCTCGATGGTTTTTCCTCCTACCCGACTGTCCATCATAGCCGCAAGCATTACACCGGTATTAGAATCGGTAATCCTGTACTCAACGCTGGCCCTACCCACAAAAGCACCGGTTCCTGTGGCCAAACTCTTGACCTCTGACATAAGGCGGTACTGGGGCACTATGGTAGTAAAGATATCCAGCCCGACAATAGATTTCTTAGCCTCGGTGAGTACCGCACTGATACGCATTACTCCGGGACCCGGTGTTTTGACGCTCTTGTAATCTTTCATGAGATTAGCAAGAACCTTATAACACAAATAGCTGGCGAGATTAGAGAGTTCTTCTGGTGGAATTTTAGAATCCTTTATACAGATTTTATAAAGCTTCTACGTGTTCTCATTATACTCACGAACCAATCTCAATGTCTGTCTCTGCATATCGTGAGGAGTTTTGTCAAACAGTTCCACGTTTTCAATAGTATCAGGAGCATTATTTTTTACAAAATCGTAAAAATGGCTATAGTAAGTAAGAAGAGCAAGCGTTGTTTTAATAAGCCGGGGATTTTTACGTAGAGTCCATGCGATGTTTTTGACAAAAAAATTTCGCATTGCTGAATCTATCTCAAAAGCAATGTACTTAACCGTCATTAAAAAGTTATACATATGCTTAATGTTGCACTTTTTGTTTGAAGAATGTTCAGGGAAATATTCCACGTTCTCCAGCCACTTCTTTAGTCTTTTTTCAAATAGATCCGGTTCATATATTTTTCTGAAAAGTTCCCAATAACATTTTATCAATACTTCATACGACATATTTTTCGGTATAACATTCGTAAACAGTTGCCACTCTCCAGAAAAATCATCACCCATAAGCCTACCCTCTTTTTTCAGTCGTTCATAGAGAGGTGTTTTCTTCGGTGCGTTCAACAGGCTTATGCCAGCTATGGGACTGGATGTGTTTTCAATGAACTGATATAAATCTTCAAAAATGGTAATATCGTCATTATCAAATCCTACAATGAGCCCGATAAACGGCACTATTCCATAGCGGGAAATTCTTTTAATTCGTTCAGCAATATCATATTTTACATTATGGCCCTTGTGAATCTCTTCAAGGCTTTCCTTCCTCACGGTCTCTACACCAATAAAAAGCACGTAAAACCCGGCATCAGCGAACATCCTGAGCAGATCATCATCATCCGCTACATTAATGGTGATTTGAGTCGAAAAAGATAATGGCCGAGCCTGAAGATTATTCCACTCAATAAGCGCGGAAAGAAGCTCTTTCGTAAATCTTTTGTTGCCGAGAAAGTTGTCGTCTGAGAAAAAAACGTAGCGGGCGCCGATTTCATGTGCATTTTTTACCTCAGTTAATACCTGTTCTATGCTTTTGGTTCTGTATCTGTTTCCCACATATTGAATAACATCGCAGAAATCACAGCGGTGAGGACAGCCTCTGCTGGTCTGAATATTAATATTAGTATAATCACCGGCATTAATCAGAGACCAGTCAGGCGCCGGACTATCCTTCATATTAATAAATGTTTCGTGTATATAGACTGGCTTTGCCCTGTTCTCCATCCACTGACGTAAAAACATCGGCCATAGGTATTCCGCTTCACCAATAAATAGATAATCAGCGAGTCCGTCACATTGGTTATGGTTAATGCTTGCAAAAGAACCTCCCAGCGCTATCTGTTTCCCTTTTTCCTTGAAAGTAAAGCAGAGCTCCCTGATTCGCTTTTCATGAATTGTGCCGCCCGTTATTGCAACCAGGTCGCATGGCATGTTCCAATCGATATCGGAGACATTTTCATCGCAAAGAATATATTCAACGTCAATATCGTCATCGGTGAGGGCAATGAGTGTGGCCAGGGCAGCATTTGGCATAAGCGTTCTTGAGCCCATTATGTCGACAACACCCTGTAAGGTCCAGAAATTGTTGGGATGACGCGGCGCAATCAAGTATATTCTGCGGCATGACTCGCCTTTACCGAAGCGTTTTGATTTTATTTTACTCATTATATTTTCTCATTGTTAGGAGAAATAGATGACTCTCTCTCTGATTTAGCAACCAACCACTGATAGATGCCAAGACCAACCATAGCCAAAAATGAATAGCAATGTTATATAAGGACAGTCCCATAATAGACATTGCCACAACAAGTAGCAGAGTTCATGCAAACGCGTATATAAAAGTCACGATTTGTTCAAAAATATTTTCCATTTTATGAATGCAATAAACCAACAAGCAGATAACCAGTTTCTGAATAACACAACTATTTTAATGATATCCAAATAAACCTGTATTTCTAAAAAAATACAACATAAAGAGGCCTTATCGGATGGTAACAAAGTAACAATTATATAGTAAAACCGATCTGGTTTTCGGTTTTACCAGTCCCCGCCAGAATGAGTATCGGGCTGGCGAACGGCTGACAGGCCGGGCTGGCTGGAAACCAAATCTTGGTGAGGTATCCCCGGACAAAAGGCGCTGAAGGCTTTATTCGCTCAATTTTATACCGGATTTTGTCCGAAAACCATTATCAGATTAATATAGTATATAATATGATTATTTGCTTAATCAAGTATTTTTCATGTCTCATAGACAAGGGGTTTCGCGTGTCCAAAATGTGCCGACAAGGAATACTTTTTTATAAGAACTTTTCTCGATTATCAGCGTAAGCAGTGTAACCATCATGCGTCTGTAACTTCATGTACTATTTTTCATGAGACAAATATGCCTTTTCTTAATAGGTATATTTTTTTTGTAAATGTGTGCCAGTGCTGAATAGATTCGTTTTGAGGAGCTCCGTGCGGTAGTACCGCACGTTTGGATCTGTGATAAGGGGAGAGGGGAACGGCTAAATGACCATTCTACCTTAATTCATTCATCTTTATTATAACCGGATTTACTTTAAATCGTATGGTTTTTACGATTTAGAAAAAAGTAAAAAATCTATCTTACATAGCAGGATCCACAGCAGGAAAGAACTTTATTTTCTATATGTCCCCAAAGAGTTTCTCCAGACACTCCTTGCTTAACAATTTCATTAAGATGTTTTGTGAGGGCCGAACTTCTTTCATCGGTAAATGTTCCATGAAATGGTATTCTATACAGCTCTTTTTCATTAACATAAACTAAAAGTTTGCCATTATCTACATAGTTTCCATTATCCTGTTTGTCTTTTTCTAAACAAAGATATGCAAGATTAACAATTTCATTTTGCCTGTCTTTATATTGTATAATATTCAGCCTTATATCTTTATCATTTCTTGTTACGCTTGTTTCTGCTCTTTCCACATTCTTTCTCTTTCTTTTTTATTTGCATTTGAGTGGTTACGGGTGTTTTATATTTTCATTCAAATGGCAAATGATTTTTTCTTTGTAAGCAAATCATTGATTGTTTTTTTTAATTCGGTTAAATCTGAGGATTTAACAATGTAGCTATCTGCCGCCCACGACATAAATTTTTCCTTATAATGGCTATAAGCAGTATGAATAATAATGGGAATATCTTTATGTTTACAGAGAACCCTCCTCATTGCTTCAATACCACCCATCTTTGGCATACGTATGACCATTATGATCATGTCTTGTGGTTGTTCCTGTACTTTTTTAATGCATCTTTACCATCAATAGCCGTTATAACCTCGTAGTCTTCAAGCTTTAATTCTTGTTCGTAAAGCAAGCATTGATTCTTGTAATCCTCTACAAGAAGAATAGTCGTCATGGTTTATTTTTCCTTTCCGCTTATTATCGTTATCCCATCGGCGAGTAGTAAAAGTTATCGTATAATGGGCCAAATGGGTCAAGGTAATAGTCATAGTAAGGATCATATTCATAGGTACCCTTGTCATGCCATTCATCCCATGGATAATCATGACCTTTTACGGTTATCCTGTTGTCCACCTTCCAGATGTCCTCGGTGAGGAATGCGACGCGTCCCGCCTCTCTCCGTTCTGACCATGTATCGACGTCTCCTGTAAGAGTGGCGGCCCTATTCTTGACACTCACACTTATGTTGGCGCTTACTGCCCATGTTATTGCGTTTAAATTAAGACGGGCCTTTATCTGACTGGTCAGCTCCACATCGGTTTTCCAGCTTGTCCTGTGTACGGCGATCCTGTTGATAATCTTTTTCACTCCACTTATTCTTGACGCAACATCCCTGGCGTGTGATTTCTGGTAAAGGGTATGAACTTCACCGGTGAGAGTTACTATGCCGTCCTTTACCTTTGTGGCTATATCAAAGCCTCCCAATGTATAGTCAGTGTCAAAATTGAAATCGACGTCTTCCTGGATAAACTTGTCTGACCTGATTTCCTCACGCACAGACAGGTTGTTCGTTACAAATCCTACACCAACCACATCATTTGCGTCCTTCACTGCGATATTTTTTTCGTAGAAGGTTTTTACAGAGCCATCCAGAGTAACGTGGCCGCTTGTCGACTTGACGGTGATGTCAGATGAGTTCACACGGGAATCCTGGCTCAACTCGGCCAGTACGGACTTCTTCAGTTCTATATCCGATGGAGAGGGCTCTTTCATGCGCGTTCCCCGCTTCATAAACCATTTAATTTCAATATCGTTCTTTATTCCCTTCACTTGTGATATCCAGCCAATATCGTTTTTAGCTCTCTCCTTTTCATATGCGTTACCGACCGAACCGGTAAGAAAAACAACACCGTTATTTACAGAGACTTTTATAGGGAGACCGTTGAGATACACATCTCTTTTCAATGTGGCCATAACGTCGTTCTTAATCTCATCATCGCTGCGTTCGATCTTCCAGTGCGGTGTAATGTCATTCTTTACTTCCTTTACGCCTCGTACTTCACTGGCAAGCGTAACCGCCTCAAGAGCTTCCGACCAGGAGCTTACCACACCTGAGAGGATGATTCTTCCGTCCACTGCGCTTACCTCAATGTGTTCAGATTTTATAACAGCGCTATTGAGAATACGACGTCGTACAGCATTGCGTATGTCAGAATCTGGACGAAATTGCGGTTTCACGATTATCTCATTAATTACAGCAAGAACACCTTTGATTTTTTTAGCTTCTTTGTCTGCATAGTTTTTAGCAGCGAGATTCGTCACCTCACCGGAAAGTGTAACGATCCCGTCATGAGAATTAACGACAATGTTTGACGCGTCAGTGCGTTCATCATGGCGCAGTGCGTCCCTTACCCAATAATTGATATCGCTATCAGTAGTCGTATTCTCAACGGCAAATAACGGCATGGCCCGCGTAATGATCAACATAAGTATTGTCAATATACCAAAAAATATCTGTTTCTTCATGTTTCACTCCCTGTTAAACGTGTATACATATTTCATTCTGGACGCTTGAACTTCCAGGATAAGCTTGTTCCCAAACAAGAGCTTGGGAACAAAAAGTTATGGCCAAAATAGCTGAAATTTGTTTCGCTAAGGCTATAAGTTTATTATGAAAATAATTCAGATTCCTGAGTTTATTCGAATTTAAGCGTGATATAACAGGAATAATTTTTGCCTTTATTGTCGAAGCACCGTGCCATGCTCCGGGGTCTTTTCCAGGGCGTGTTTGAATTCTTCAGTATTTCTTACCGGATTACAGTTTACTTCTTCAATGATTGAACCCACCTCGATGCCTGACATCTCGGCAATCGAACCAGGCATTACTACAATAGCAACAACAACCCCTTTCTCACCCATAATATCAAACTGTCTTGCAAGATCGGAGGTCAGAGTCTGAACAGTAATTCCGAGATTGTGCATTTGTGAAGAGGTATCGCCAACAACCAGATTATCATTCGTAAGTTTTCCTATTGCAATGGTTAAAGTCTTGCGTTTCCCTTCACGCAGTACAGTAATCTGTTTCTTTGAACCGGGAGTCATAAGAGAAACACTGTTACGAAAAGGGCCAATCTTCTCCGTGGGATTTCCCTCAAACTCGATGACCACGTCACCTTGTTTTAATCCAGCTTTCTCCGCAGGAGAGCAGCGGTAACCTCCGAAATGGGTATGCCCTTTTGATCTTTAAGGCCGAAATGTTCTGTTAATTCAGGCGTAAGTTCCTGGATCATGATGCCAAGATAACCCCTAGTCACACTCCCGCTGTTTACCAACTGATCCTTGATGGACTTGACCATGTTAATGGGAATAGCGAAACCGATACCCATGTTGCCTCCACTTTGGCTGAATATAGCAGTATTCATACCTATGGCATTACCATCCAGATCTACCAAAGGTCATAAGAATTACGGGTTAATGCTTGGCATCGGTCTGTATGAAGTCCTCATAGTCTGCAAGACCTACACCACTTCGCCCCTTAGCACTGACCACCCCGACTGTCAGTGTATGGGAAAGGCCGAAGGGATTGCCTATTGCAATTACCCACTCGCCAACCTCTATACTGTCCGAGTTGCCCAGGGGCAATACCGGTAAGTCTTTAGCCTCGATCTTAATAACTGCCACATCAGATAGTGCGTCGCACCGATTGTTTTGGCCGTAAACACACAGCCGTCAGCAGGCTGGCCGTTATCTTATCGCTGCCTACTACGTGGTTATTCATGAGATATAACCATCAGTGGTGATGATGAATCGACCCTGTCCCACGATATGTTGTTGCGGTCTTTCGAGACTTTTCTGTTTCAGCAGCGGTTCACCAAGAAACGCCTGAAGAAATCATCGCCGAATGGGCTGCCCTCACCGAAAGGGAAAAACCTTTCTGTCGGTTGGTTTTTGATAGACTGTTCAACCTGAATAAAGACTACGGCCGGTGAAACTTCCCTTGCAGCAGCAGCAAAGGCTACTTGTGTTACGCAGGCTCTCTATACCCGGCTTCTGTGCATAAACCGGGGTTACGAATTCAGTGATGGTCAGCAGACATACTACTGCCAGAAAAAGCCTGAGCACATTTTTGGTATGGGGTATAAACACCCCCTTGTTATTTGCAGTGTGGCACATGAGTGTAAATTTTCCTTTCATGGATAAATGTCATGGATAAATGAATTTGACAAAATTTGTTTATTTCTTAAACCAATTTGTTGCACGTCCCCACCAGGAAGAGATACTCTTTTCAATATCCTTCATGGCTTTCTTTAAATCCTTTTCGTCATCAAGAGAATTTGTAAGTTTGTCTATTTCCTGATGAAGCCCGTGTACTTCCTTGCCCCGACTCTCCCCAGCGAGCTGTTCATATTTCTTAAGATCATCAGAAGCCAGTTTCAGGGTAGATAGCGCTTCCGGATACTTTCCTTCCTGGACTTCAAGTTGGGCAATCTTCAGATTATTTGCACCCTCCACCAGTGGCAGTTCTGCTGTTTCAAAACGAAATGTAACACCTTGAGTTTGGATTGTTTCCAGATCAGTTATGGCATCGTCACTCTTACTGTTTTTGAGCGCATTTTCTGCCTCTTCCAACATTCTCTTTGCAAGAATCACATCAAGTTTCATACTTGTGTGATTCCACATGGAAAACTCTTCAGTTGGAGTAACCGTGACGGGTTCATCCTTGGACTTCTCAACTTTATTCGTTGGTTTCAGACTTAGTTTACTCTTTTTTGACTGAAGTACTGGTGTAACAATATCTTCTACATAAGATTCATCATATATTGTAATGTACCTCTGGACAACTTCTTCCTCATTGTGGTAGGCAAGATCGCCTGACTTGATATCAGTTGTAACTTTACGTTTTGGGACTACGTTTTCAATAATATAAACCAGCTTCAAACCCTGGTCGATATGTCTGACAGCATCATCATTCTTTTTTTTTAAAAGAGAAAGACGTGCTGATTCAGCGTGAGAGAGGATCTTGCCTGCAGCGAGAGAAACCGCCAGTTCTTCTTCATTTGTTAGCGTTGAAAGCAATTCGCTTTTTGTGTCGCTGCTAATTTTCTGCTTAGTTTGTGCTCCCGAGTGAACAATACTGGCAAAGAAAAGCACGATTACCATTACGAGAATAAATGGTGTCACTTTGGACATCTGATTGCTAAGTATTTTGATCAATGTTAGTTGACCTCCTGTTTGTTTATACTAAAATCGATTTGGTTTTCGGTTTTACTGGAAACCAAATCTTGGTGAAGGTATCCCCGGACAAAAAGTGCCGAGGACTTTACTCGCTCAATTTTATCTCGGATTTTATCCGAAAATCATTATGAGATGAGCATATTAATAATTTTGACGTGGTTTTTGTCATCATTCCGGATCTTTGTGGTTAATTCTCTGGATTCAAGTCATACAGCTTCACCTCCCTCTTTTCCCAAAACTGTCATACATTCATATAATAACCTCTCTGGTTATTTAAGCATTTGTTTAGAAAAACAAAATAATGAATAAAAATGTTTCACAATAAAATTTATTTTTGTTTATATACAGCTGTAATTTTCATTACCCAACCACTGGAAGAAGGCAGAGCTTCAAACAAGGACAAATAAATTATATGTCAAATAATCCAAAGCTATTTATTCAGGTGATATCAAGAGGAGTAGAGAATTGTATTCAAAAAATTGTTTGTGGAAAATTTCTAATGTGTTGATAAGGATATCTTTTCTGACAGCTTTATCTTGCTGAATTTAGCAGAATAACCTAAATAGGCCCGCATGGATTCATGTTGATGCACATACCATTGCTTGGATATTACCCCTGAAGAGAATCAGTATTTTTCACGTCTTTGAAAAGGCACAATTCAGGATAAAGATTTTCCAGACAATCAGGGCATAATGTATGGGTGAATTCGGCGAGTGAATGCTCGGAAATGTATTTTTCAATCTGTTGCCATTGCGCTCCGTATCGAATTTTCTTGCAATTTGAGCATGTTGATAAAAACCCCTCCAGAATCTTAATTCTTTTAAATAGCTTCTTTAAAATAAAAATCTGGATAATTGCTACCATAATAAAAATAAATATTTCTATTATTACTTCACCAATTCTCTGGGAAATCGAAGTAGCTTGATCCCCAAAAATAAGATGGGGAAAGTCAAAGAGTTCATTTGAGAACGTCATTAACAGAAATATTAATGTGATAAATAACTGGTAGTAAATGACTTTTCGCTCTGTTTTATATTTCAACCCATTCACTCCTATCATGAATTTGAAAAGTATCTCCAATGGTCTGGAAATATCCATGGATACAACGTTTCATTGTTTACTGACTCGATCAGATAGAGGTGACCCACTTCAGTGTGATGTGGCAAATCAGAGTTATAATCTTCTCCGCTTACAAATGATGGTCATCACCAGTTTATAAATTCCCTCTTTTAACCGACAATTGATTCGCCCAGAGTAAAGCATCATGATAATCAGGTGCAAAATAACTAAAATCGTATTATGTGATATCGATATCGTTAGCATATACCAGATTATTTCCAAGTTTATCATTATCTCTGAGTATCAGTTCTGTCTTAATTGTTGTCAAATAACTAAGCACAACAATTGTCATTAATAGAATAAACAATATATTCTCGCCACTGTTACGTCTCCTAATGCCATACTGTTTTCATTCAATTATAAAGCGTTGGAGAAAGATGGCCTTCTTGAAATTATACAATATTGATCGGTGAACGTTGTTTCCGCATAAATATAATAGCATAACCACTAATAGCATCAAGATAAAACAATTTAACATAATCAATGCTGGCATACTTTCATTATTCTTTCTGAAAATACCGATCTGAAAAGGTTATTAAAACCCTGCGGATCGTCATATCTTATAACCCTTATTTATACTAAAACCGATTTGGTTTTCGGTTTTACTGGAAACCAAATCTTGGTTGCAGTTATACTCGCTCAATTTAATCCCGGATTTTATCCGAAAACCATTATCAGATGAGTATAATCAAAAAATATGAATACATAAATCAATGTAAAATTTAATATTCTTACATTGATTTATGTTCCAAAACTTTTAAAATAAATAGAAATCTTATTTCTTGAGTCTTTAAAAGGAGGTTCTTGTATGAAAGAAACATTTTTAACTATAGTTACACTTCTCGGTTTTGCCATAGCATTAAACTCTTTTTGTGGCCAAAAGTCTTAAGCTGCTGCAGAAAAAGAGGCTTTCTCTGGTAAACATGAAAAAATGGAATTGGCTTCCAGGATTTTAATGTCAGAGATTGAGGGCCGTGCGCATGATATATTCGAAAATATATTATTAGAGAAATATGATGCAATTACAGACGAAACAAGTGCTATTTTAAAGAAAGCAAAGGAAATAGATGAGCTTTTCTTTCCTGTAGACCCAGGCCTTCAGTCTTGGTACAGACGATCACAGGCCTTTGATCCCGAAATTCTAAGAGCTATTGAAAATTTAAAGGCAAATTTTGGTATATATCTTAGGAGACTAAAGAACAACATAGAGCACCTTCAGATTGCAGCCAAGAAAAAAGATGAGAAAGAGGTTGCTCACTATTTTACGAAAATGATAAAAAATGCTTGCGTCAATTGTCATTCGCGATATGCGGGAAGAGATATTCCTGTTCTGAAACAATATTTAACACTTGAACAGCCAGAGGAAAAGAGCGAAAGCAAAGAAAAACAATAGTTTTTGTAATTTAAAGGGCTATAATGGCTGAAGAGGAGAAGGGTAACAAGTTTGCCCAACCGAACATCCAAAAGATTTGATACCGGCTCTCAAATTACTATCAACTTTCATTACTTATAAAAAACATATTTATATTGCAGGCTCGCCTGCAATATAATTTTCAAGATTCTGGATGGCTAATTCTTTCTCAGCAAGGGTATGTTTTAAAACATCTCCGATACTAACAATACCAACCCGTTTCTCTTCTTCTATAACAGGTAGATGGCGGGTGCGTTTCTGCGTCATCAACGCCATACATTCATCTAAAGTTTGTTCGGGTTTCACATAACAGACCATAATTGACATCAGCTCTTTCACCGTCTGACTCATTAACAACTTTTTATCAAGAACTGCATGCCGGATAAAACCCCGTTCCGAAAAAAAATTCCAGCGACTTTCTCTCCTTCAAATACCACGAGTGCACCGATATTGTTGTCAGCCAGAACTTTCAAAGCCTTATATAAAGTATCTTCCGGTTTAACGGTTATGACTTTGCCCTGCTTACCTTTTAAAATTTGGTTAACCGTAATCACAACTTTTCGTCTCCCTTTTCCTCTCTTTATTAGTTTGTTATTGATGACTCAGAGATAAAATTTAGTTATTGCCATCAAAACTACTGTTCAAGTTTTTTCAAAACATCCAGTAACATTAGTTTGGCAGAAGATTTTACTATGCTACCTGATGAAAAAACAAACGTGTGTTTTATTTCTACATAATCACCAAAGTTCTCCAAGATACCCCTGAAATATGATTCATACTCTTTAATATTCCGAAATGCATAGATTATGATATGGGTGACCTCTGTTTCCGGTATTGCGTAGCTCCTTATCGCATTAACCGGTTTTATAACTTTATCTAATTCATTGTTCTTAAACTTCTTAAATACACTGGGCAATATTTTTATCAAAGCAATCGCATGTATGTTTATGCCTAACTTTTCATAATCCACACTCATCTCCTGGTTTTTTATAAATCCTTTTTCAATGAGTTGTTTTTTTATTTTGCCTATACCCTGCGGTGTAATCTTAAGTTTATCCGATATATCCTGATTTGTAGTAATTGGATTCTCAACAAGAAGCTTAAGGACACTTACTTCATTTTTTGTGAGTTTCATAATGAAATAAAAATATTGTGTAAATGTTACAATTGGATGTTTATGAATAAATATTTTAATAAAAATTTATGTTAGTAACAAATACTGCTAATGTCAAACAATATATTTATTGATTTTTGTGTAATTTAAGGTAACTTTGTTGCGACAGACCAATCCGGGGAACTTTCAATTAATGGTAACGATCATGTTTGTGAAAAGACATGGTAATAAAAGTAAGCTGAAGCTCGCTATGAGCCATCTGGAATTGGATAATAGTATTGCCAGGTTTATTTATGATAAATGGCCAAAATTCGTCGTTACCCAGAATGTGGTTCTTGATGAAGAGAATGGGAAATTTCAATATTATGAGTACGAACAGATAGAAAGACTGCACAAATTTGCCCGGAGTGGCATGGATGTATCGAAACAGGATCTTATTGATGCAGCAATGTTTTTTGGTTCTATTTTTACGGTAAACTTCTGAGAGATAGAAAGAAATTTACAGAAACAGGCCAATGGACCTTACATCCTCCTCGTAGCCGTCGGAGAAAGCAGAAAAGCGCAGCCTCTCAAGATACTATTCAAAAGTGGAAGGATAGTAATGTCCTGGATGGTCTTGTAACGAGTGAAAATCTAGCCAAAAATGTATGAGGGATGTCGGCCTTCTATAAGAACTGTTTTGGTCTCTCAACTTCCAATTTTTTGTTTTTTTGACTAAAAAATAACCTACTGAGAGGCTATTTTGCCTATATAAAACGATACAACACTGAACGCACATTATGAGTAAAGGAACAAATTTAAGAAAATTAATGTTTACTTAAAAGAGTAAGAGTCATTATATCAAATGGCTATAATGACTTTTTGTAACTTATCTTAGGAAGAATAAAGATTCTACACGAATACAAGAGATGAATTTGAAAAATTTAAGTATTCTGATTGTTGATGATGAGCAATACATATGTGATTTTTTGAATGAATTTCTCTCAGAAAAGGGTTACAATGTTACAACTGTATCTAGTGGCAACGAGGCAATTAACCTCATTAAAAGAAAAAGATTTGATCTGGTACTTTGCGATATGGTTATGCCGGAGACTAGCGGTATAGCAATAATCAAAGCTTTGGATATATTAGACGAAAGGCCTAAGGTTGGAGTTATCACCGGTTGGTCTTCAAAAATAGGTAAATACAACTATGAAGGTTTAAATGCAGACTTTATATTGACGAAGCCTTTTGACCTGTCGGAACTATCAAAAGAGATAGATTTTCTTTTTCCTGCAAATTAATACAATCTATCCTTTTTGTAACCTAGATCTTCAGGATTAATAAAAAATCACCACTATCCTCTCATAAAAGGTGCTTGCAGGATTATTCTTGCCGAGAAGAATAGACACTAATTGGTGTGTTTCATAACATCGTATACACTTTTTGTCCCACAACATCGTATACACATTATATAATTTCCTTTAAAAAGGAGATTGTACAAAATGGATAAAAAATAGCAAAAACAATAAAGAAGAAATACAACTTCGCCATAGATGTACTCAATTAAGTTCAGAAGGAAAAACGGTTACAGAAATCCATCAGGAACTTAATCGGACAAGAGCTTGAGGTTTATAAATGGCTTGAGAGAGCAGAATCAGGGGAAAGGAGTGGTATCTTGATAAATCAAAAGAACCGCATCATAAACCCGGTAAAATTAATAAAGAGCTTGAACAGGCAATTGTAGAAAGCAGAAAGAAATTAGTGACAAGGGATAGACCTTCAACCAAATATTCTTTCTGTGGAGCAATTGCTATTCATCAAGAACTTGATACCTTAGGGTACCAAGAGAAACCAGGACTTTCCACCATCAATCGGGTCTTAAAAAGAAATGACCTTATTATTGAAAAATCAAGGCACAAAAATGAAACTACGTCGGGAAAATATTATCCTACAATCAAAACTAAGCATCCAGGGCACGTACATCAGCTTGATCTGGTGACACCCAGGTATATACAAGGATACGGATCTATTGTTTCTGTAAACAGAATAGATGTTTATACCAATCAAGCAAACTTGGAACAATATACAGACAAGGGTGCTGAGAGCGTTATCAGCTTTCTGATCAATGATTGGAAGGCTTTTGGGCTTCCCAGATTTTTACAACTTGATAACGAAGCATCTTTCAGAGGAAGCCTGTATCATATAAGACCTTTGGTAAACTATCTCGATTCTGCTTAAATTTCGGTATTGATATAGTGTTTATACCATTTAAAGAACCATGGAGAAACGGATATATAGAAAATTTTAATAAACGTTTTAATGAATTACTCTGGCAATCAAAGCGCTTCAAAGATCTGAAAGAACTAAGAGTTGAATCAAAGAAATTTAGAGATAAACATAACAACTATCAGAAATATAAAAAAGATAATTTCTCTCAGCAATATTGCAAAGGCTATACACGAAGATTATTACCAGAAGGCTTCACCTTCGACCCATCAGAGGAATTACCAATAACAAGAGGGAGAATACATTTTGTCCGTTTAGTAGATGAAAAAGGGTATATTACAATTCTCAATGAAGAATTGTATATTAATAAAGCTTTAAGTTTTGAATATGTATAGGCAATACTAAATACGAGTAAACAAGAATTAAGTGTTTATTATCAAGCAGCATTTGAGGCTCCAAAACAATTAATCAGAACAGAATCTTATAAACTAAGGGAACCTGTAAAAAACAGAATCCCTATTAAACAATTTTGCTAAGTGTATACGATGTTATGACACAGCTAGTGACACTAAGATGTGTATACGATGTTGTGGAACTTACCAACTAATTCCTAATGATCAACGAAAATCATAAAAATTCTTTGTAAGAATTAAGACAACATCCTGCCGTTACGGGTACTGTGGCTGGCGCAACACTTTCAAATGACATAAAGCACGATCATGAAATACTTCAAGCTAATCCAATCCGTGCCCGGTATTAAGTTGATCACCTGGCACAAAAAAATTTAACAGAACACAGGAACGAATTATGAAAAACGAACTACACATCAAAAATACCAATACAATTCTTTATTGTGAAAAGTGGCAGCAGACTATGGAATTTTACCGAGACAAGTTGAAACTGCCCATTAACCATGAATCCAAATGGTTTGTCGAATTTAAGTTAACTGAGACTGCTTACCTAAGCATAGCAGATGAAAGGAAAGCTACGATTAAGAGTGTGAAAGGCGCAGGCATAACACTTACGATGCAGGTTGAAGACATTCAAGAAATTTGGCGCTATATGCGCAACAGCGGCATAAATGTGGAACCAATCAAGGATCACAAATGGGGAGCAAGGGTGTTTTACTTTCGCGATCCGGAAGGTCACCGTATAGAGGTATGGTCACCTGAACAAAAATAGCGCAAATAAACAATTGTATTTTTTTTCATTTTATGAAGTACATTTTTTGTACTTATACAGCTCCGTTTTCTTCATCTTCATCTGTGTCCTGCTCATCATCACTATCACCCTCTTCTTCTCTTTCTGTTTCTGTTTTTCCTTCTTCAGTCTTCCTGTCTTTTAGCTGAGTTTTACGGGATCCTTTTTCTTTCTTCCGGGAAATCATCTTTGCTTTACGTTCGGCTTTTCTGTCCTCCCTCTCTTCCTTCCGTTCAAATTTTCTGGTTTCACGTTCAGCTTTGCGTGCCTCCTTTTTAGTTTCTCTGACATGCTTTCTGGTCTCAATGTCAGCCTCCCGTAATTCTTTTCTATATTTCTTTTCAATCTCACGCTCGGCTTTGTGCTCTTCTACCCATGCTGGCTTTCCAGCCCAATCTGGTTTGCCGGCAATTGCAAATTGAGAAGTTGAAAGATAAAAACATACGCAAATTATTCCCGTTACGACTATTCTTTTATTCATTACTTTGTCATCTCCTCTTAGTTTTATTTTTAACTATAAATATACGTTTGCGATACAACAATTTTCCTGTACTCATCTCGTAATGGTTTTCGGATAAAATCCGAGACAAAATTGAGCGAGTAAAGTCCTCGGCGCCTTGTCCGGGGATACCTTCACCAAGATTCGGTCTCCAGTAAAACCGAAAACCAAATCGTTTTAGTATATAATTTTCGGTAATACCCGGTAAAAGTTTAGATAAATATGAGGGAATTTTCCCGATGGGATGTATAAGCATTTATTTCTTTACAATTCCTGGAGAAAAGAGTAAATTACTTTCTTTACTCTGTAAGGTTTTGATCGCGTGTCGATAGCTTGACAGAAATATGCCCTCCTACTATGAAGTCTGATTGATATTCAGACAGTTACCGTATATGTCTTGGTCATTTCATCTGCTATATTTTTAAAAAAATGAAAGAAACTTTTAATGTTGTTATAGCTACTGACTGTGGCAGCACAACGACAAAGGCAATCCTTATAGAAAAAAAAGGAAACGAGTATCGTCAGACGTTCAGAGGTGAAGCCCCAACCACAGTAGAGTCTCCATTTGAAGATGTAACAAGAGGTGTTCTGAATTCATTTGCAGAACTGGAAGAGTTGTCGGGCCGAAAACTGCTTGACGGAGAAAAACTTATCATGCCGGCAAAAGACAATACAGGAGTAGACATGTATATATCTACAAGCAGTGCCGGAGGCGGTCTTCAGATGATGGTTGCAGGTGCAGTTAAGACAATGACGGCACAAAGTGCTCAAAAGGCTGCATTAGGTGCCGGGGCAATCGTAATGGACATAATCGCATCTAATGATAAGCGTCTTCCGCACGAAAAAATTGAGCGGATAAGATATCTCAGACCTGATATGATCCTGCTGTCAGGAGGAACGGATGGAGGAACTGTTACCCACGTTGTAGAACTTGCAGAGTATATTGCAGCCGCTAACCCCAAACCGAGATTAGGTACCACATTTAAATTACCCGTTATCTATGCCGGTAACAAGGAGGCACGGGTAAAGATTAAAGAAGTTCTGGAAAATAAAACTGCATTAAGGATAACAGAAAACCTGAGACCTGTCCTTGAAAGAGAAAATCTGGGTCCGGCAAGGAAAGAGATTCAAAATCTTTTCTTGGAACATGTTATGGCTCATGCTCCCGGATATGACAAATTGATATCCTGGACAAGTGCCCCAATAATGCCAACACCGGGTGCAGTAGGAGCAATTATACAGGCAATTGCCAAGAAAGATAATATCAATGTAGTCGGTGTCGATATAGGTGGAGCTACGACAGATGTGTTTTCTGTATTCGATCAAATTTTTAACCGAACCGTAAGTGCAAATTACGGGATGAGCTATAGTATATCAAATGTGGTTGCCGAAACAGGTATTGGCAATATTATGAAATGGCTGCCTTTCGAGGCAGATGAAGCTGATATTCGAAACAGGATCAAAAACAAGATGATTCGCCCCACTACAATTCCGCAGTTACTGGAAGACCTCATGATAGAGCATGCCATTGCACGTGAGGCACTGAGATTAGCCTTTGAACAGCACAAGTCTCTTGCCGTAAGTTTGCAAGGTGTTCAGAGGGGGAGAGACATTTCAGAATCATTTAAACAGGCTGCAGGAGATCAATCTCTTATTGATATGAACAATCTCGACCTCATCGTCGGAAGCGGCGGTGTCTTATCACATGCCCCGAGAAGGTCACAAGCAATGATGATGATTGACGCATTCCAGCCCCAGGGCATTACCATGATCGCCGTTGACAGCATATTTATGATGCCTCACCTCGGAGTACTTTCCACAATCAATGAAGAAGCCGCTACTGAGGTTTTTGAAAAAGATTGCATGATATATCTTGGCAATTGCATTTCTTTAACGAACACGGGGAAAATGGGGAGCAAATGTCTTGATTACAGAGTTGTTTTCCATGATAAACAGGAGATAACCGGTACACTTCCATACGGAGAAATAAAACTTCTCAATTTGAAGCCGGGTGAAGAGGCCGAAATAGAAGTAGTACCAACCAAGCAATTTAACTTGGGTAGAGGAAAAGGACAGAAGATCGGGGGTAAGGTTGCCGGTGGTGTCGTTGGCCTCATCATTGATACGAGGGGCAGGCCGCTTGAGATTCCAAAAGATAAAGAACTTCAGAAAGAATATATTTCAAAATGGAACAAAGCATTTAAGGCATATCCGGAATTAGACAATACTTAAAACAATTAATCAGTTAACAGATACCTAACTTGGATGAGGCAGAATCAAACAGGAGCTAATAAATAACAAATTTCAAATCACAAACTACAAACAAATTACAAATTCCAATGTATGAAATGACAAACTACTTTAATTTTTGAAAATCCGTTTGGGATTTTGTGTTTGTTTATTGGGATTTGTTTGTTATTTGAAATTTGTTGTTTGATATTTACCCGTCCCCGCCAGAATGCTCTTCGGGCTGGCGAATTGACTATAAGCAGGGCGGATCAGTTACCATGCAAAACGCAATAAATAAATATTTCTCTACAATTGCTAAAATATTATTACTAATAAATAAGCTTACTAGCAAGTCGAAAAAATTATGACCCATGCATACACACCTGGCTTACGATTGTCTGAAAAAACGCTGATCAGGAAAAAGAGATTACTTCCTCTTTCCGGAGAAGTAATGGTAAAGAATGGTGCTACGGTCAACTCTGAGGATGTTGTGGCCAGGACAAACCTGCCTGGAAAGGTTCTTTCACTGAATGTGGTTAATCGTCTTGGAATCTTACCAAAAGACATACACAGTTTCATGTTAAAGGGTGAAGGAGAAGATGTTCAGAAAGACGAGCCCTTGGCAGAGACAAAACCATTGATTAAGTTTTTTAAGTCTGTCTGTTTTTCTCCCATTACGGGTAAAATAGAAACCGTTTCAGACGTTACCGGTCAGGTATTATTGAGATATCCCCCAAGACCTGTCCAGATTAATGCGTATGTCGATGGTAAGGTTGTCGAAGTTTTTGAGAAGGAAGGTGTTGTAATTTCAGCCTATGCCACCTTTATTCAAGGTATCTTTGGTATAGGTGGAGAAGCCACCGGCGAACTGACGGTCGTGGCAAAAACAGCAAAAGATGTCTTAAAACCTTCAGATGTAAAGGAAGAACACAAGGGGAAGATAATTGTCGCGGGCTCAATTATTAATTATGATGTCATACAGAAGTCGCTGGAACTCGGAATAAAAGGTATCATTGTCGGAGGAATTAAGGATAATGATATTAATCAATTACTCGGTTATGATCTGGGAGCTGCGATCACCGGTTCAGAGGATATCAATATAACCCTTATTATTACCGAAGGTTTTGGACAGATTGATATGGCAGAAAAGACTTTTAACGTCTTAACCTCAAGAGCAGGTTCAAAAGCTTCTATCAGCGGTGCGACCCAAATTCGTGCCGGAGTCGTGAGGCCTGAAATTATTATACCATTTAGTGAAGAATTTGATACCTCAGAAGTTAAAATGACAGAGATTTCTCCTGTTGAGGAGGAATCTGCCGGTATCGCAATTGATGACCTGATCCGCATAATCAGGACACCGTATTTTGGAAAGATAGGTAAAGTTAAGAGCCTGCCCAGTGAATTAAGGAAAATTGAAACCGAAGCAGTTGTGAGGGTTTTGGAAGTAGAATTTCCAGATGGCCAGACTGCTATCATACCAAGATCAAATGTAGAAGCTATCGAGACTGGTTGACATTTAAAATACCTTCGGGATGCTGACTTCTCCGTTTAAACGGTATAATTTCAATACGGTTATTTAAAAAATAGTATCAAAATGTATAATTTACCAAATATTTTAATTTCTACCGTCTTCGTATTCTTTTGTGCTTTTCCCGTTTTTGCAGCCGGAGGGAAAACTCTTATTCCCCCGACAGATTTCGAAGCCTATGACACTCCATCCGATAACGGGAAAGGTGTATCACTCAGATGGCCTGCTTCTCCCAGCGAATCGATAGATACAGAATATGTTGTATTTGTATCAAGGAACATCGACGCCCCTTTCGTTACGGAAGCGCTGAGAATAAATTCTCAAACCATGTATGAAGATAATTCAGACTTCAAATATCATTACGCAGAGATTGACCCTGAAAACATCTTAAGAAAGAGTTCCGCACAAAATAATCAGATAAGAAAAAAGGAAAAATATTACTTTAAGCTCGCCATTACTTCCGGCAGCAGTATTGTTGAAACGGGAAAGTTGGCATCTGCATTACCAAAAAGTGACTGGTTTGATTGGAAGAAACTCAACAATTTTGTATTAATGATCTCTTTCGTTGCACTCGTTTTGTTTTTTATTAACCATGCGAGAAAGAGCCCCAATCTCTTTATCAGAAAGATAAGCGGTCTCGATGCCATCGATGAGGCATTGGGAAGAGCAACGGAAATGGGTAAACCGGCACTCTTTGTTCACGGCTTGAACGGAATGGGAAGTATTTCTACCATTGCCGCAGTGAATATTCTTGGAAAAATAGCGTTCAGAATTGCAGAATATGATACAACGCTCAAAGTTGCCAATATAGATCCAATTGTGATGTCCGTCAGTCAGGAAGTCGTTAAGGAGTCTTACATGGAAGCAGGAAGACCTGATGCGTACGTTGAGGACAATATATTTCTGGCGGCTTCTGAGCAATTTCCCTATGTAGCGGCAGTGAGCGGAATAATGGTACGGGAGAAACCGGCAACAAATTTTTTTATGGGATATTTTTACGCAGAATCACTTATTCTTGCGGAAACCGGTGCGAATACGGGAGCAATCCAGATTGCAGCAACGGATTCATATACCCAGCTCCCTTTTTTTATAACAACCTGTGATTATACCCTGATTGGTGAGGAACTCTATGCAGCTAGTGCGTATTTGTCAAGGGAGCCTCTGCTTCTCGGAAGCTTACGTGCCCAGGATATTGGGAAAGGAATCCTGATAGTGGCACTTGTTGTAGGAACGATACTTACTACCCTGGGAGTTGGTTTTGTTAGTTATCTGTTTATGGCAGGTTGATAAGAAAATTATGGTAACCGTCCAATTAATAAAATCCCGCAGGTCTTACTCGATAAACTATCGAAGCTAATATAGCAGATGCTTTCCTACTCGAACTGCCCGGTGAGGCGGAAACCTTTACGATCTGATCCGGCGGATAACATTCTGTAACGACTCATTTGAAGAGAGGAGTTTTTTAGATGAACTTTTTAAAGAGGACCATCCCCTTAATCATTGCCTTTGTTATGGGAGTAACGATGGCCCTCCAATACTATGTTCCTCATGAAGTATCGCAATCTCTGTTAAAGGTTGTTTCACGGTGGGGTATTACGATAGGAGGTTTTGCCGTTTTTCTGGGAGCATACAGCCTGTTCCATCTCCACTTGACAAAGATTAAACGGAAACTTCCCGGTTGGGGTTATAGTACCTTTGTTTTTTTGGGAGCCGGAATTACCATCGTATTTGGCCTGTATAATGGTGGCGAGTTTTTCTGGCAAGACAAACAGGAAGGAACTATGTTTGAATGGATTTACTTTAACGTTCAGGTCCCTGCGGGGGCAACCATGTTTTCAATACTGGCCTTTTTCATGGCATCGGCTGCATACAGGACATTCAGGGCAAGAACCAATGAGGCAACCATCCTGCTCATTGCTGCCATAATAGTGATGCTCGGTCGAGTACCCATCGGCACCATGATTTCGCAATACCTGCCCATCGCTGCTGACTGGATCATGTCTGTGCCAAACATGGCCGCGAAAAGAGGGATCTTAATTGGTGTATCAATAGGTGCAATCGCTACGTCATTAAAGATAATCTTTGGTATTGAAAGGGCTTATCTTGGAGGTGGCGATTGATAGAAAGACTGATCAATTTAGATAGACGCATAATTTTTATGTTTGTAGCAATAGCCGTTACCGTCCCGTTACTTGCCAAGTTCAACTTGCCTGTGCGTACAACAAGAGATGTAGAAAATATATTTAACAAGATCGATTCACTCCCTGAAAATTCACACGTTCTTATTGCTTTTGATTATGATCCCGCATCAAAAGAGGAATTACAACCAATGGCGGAAGCATTATTGCATCACTGTTATCAGAAGGATGTCAAGGTGATAGGAATGACACTGACCCCCGGTGGTACCGGTTTGGCCGTAAGTGCCATTGAGAATATAGGAAAACAATACGATAAAACGAAAGGGACAGATTTTGTATTCCTTGGTTATAAAACAGGAGTGGAGTTAGTCATGATAAATATGGGGGAAAATATCTACTCAGCTTTTCCAGAGGACTTTCAGGGCAATCCTACACTAAATCTACCGGTTCTGGAAGGCATTGATTCGTTAAAGGATTTTGATTATGTTGTCGACTTGGCATCCGGTTCGAGTATCGAAGCATGGATTGCATTCGGAAAGGAAAAGTATGGTTTTGACCTTGGTGCAGGATGTACTGCGGTTATAGGGCCTGACATGTACCCCTTTCTGCAGTCTGAACAACTGAATGGTTTAATGAGCGGTTTAAAAGGTGCTGCTGAATACGAGACGCTGATTAAGCAGGAATCTTCAGCCGTTGCCGGTATGTCTCCTCAGAGTGTCGTCCACATTCTTGTTGTCCTGTTCGTACTATTTGGGAATACCATGTACTTTATGAGCAAACGGAATAGATAACTAATGAAAAAAAGCAGAGACGTGTACATCCTATTTTCAACACTTATACTTTTCTTTCTCGTCAACATCTTTTACCTTTCGATGGGATGGCTAGATTTTTGGGGTAAAGGATTAGGTATAGTTACGGGTGCGGCATTTACGCTTGCCATGTATAGTTTTCTCTATAAAGACAACCCTGTTTTCAAAATTGCCGAAAATCTGTTCGTGGGAGTTGCTATGGGATATTGGATCATAATCACCTGGTTTAACATTCTCAAACCCGATGTTTTTGAAACGATACTCGTGCCAATCTTCAAAGAAACCGGCACTCCACCCCAATTCACTATTCTCATTCCCACACTGCTTGGCATGTTCATGCTCTTGCGGTTTTCAAAGAAACTGGCATGGATGAGCAGGTGGTCATTTGCATTTATTGTGGGACTTGGATCAGGTATAACCATACCAAATTTTATCCATGCATTTATCTTGAAACAGCTCACATTTGATTCATTAATCGCCCCAAGCATTCCGGTCAGTATAAATAATTTTCTCGTTCTCCTGGGAGTAGTATCGGTCTTAATCTATTTCTTCTTTTCTGTTGAACACAAAGGTGTTGTCGGTGGAATTTCTATCATAGGTGTGTGGTTTTTAATGATAGCATTTGGCGCCTCTTTTGGCTATACGGTAATGGCGAGAATGTCACTCCTGATAGGCAGAATCCAGTTTCTTATCAGAGACTGGCTCGGCTTAATACAATAAAAACGTGTATGAAGGTATCCTTCTCATGAATGCTTTTCTTGTAATTTTGATAGTATGCAGGCCCTGAGTAATGGTAACATTATTTCGTGATGGCCAGTAATTGCATATCCGTGTTTACCGGGTCGTTTGATAATATTTGTCAGCGGCCTGTAGTGTTGAACCATATCCATATTAACGGCGGTAAAATCGTCAACTTTGTGGCCAAGGTTTCTTACGACTGTCAATGCCTTCAAAAAAACTTCAGGCATAATTACGGCAGATCCAATATTAACCCACACACCTCCTTCTAAACCTGCAACAACCGAACACAGTATCCGAAAATCAATATGGCTTGATTCCCCGAGATGAGCAGGAGAAATATTTGGATGCATGTGAATTGTATCTGTTCCAATTGCTGTATGAACTGTTACAGGAATATTTAACTTTGCACAGGCAGCAAGGATGCTGAACTCGTTATATTTGTTTTTGTCTTTCGTTATTTTAGTTCCCAGAGCTCTCCCTAATCCCATTTTATATTCACTGTCACCCTCTGTGGTCGTGCCTGCAGCAGCTGCCATCTGAAAGGCGTTGACTGTTTCTCTTGCCATTCCAAAGCTTCCGTCTTTAAGACTCTCTGAAACATCTTCGGAAGTCTCACCTATGAGAGATATCTCATAATCATGGATTGCCGCAGCACTATTCATTGCTACTGCTGTTATAATGCCTCTCTTCACGAGATCTGTGATAATTGGTGAAAGGCCGCACTTTATTACGTGGGCGCCGATTGCCACTACTACCTGGTGCTTTTTGCCGATAGCCTTCACCATTGCGTCAACAACACTGCGAAAATGATTACCCGCCAGAACTTTGGGCAGAGATTCCATGAATGCAGCAAATTCTCCAAGTTCTACGGCACTGGCAAACTGTTTCAGTTTTACAAGGTTTCTTCTCTTCTTTATTGAGATATTTTTAATACCTGCAAGATTTATGGGCCCGTATTTTTTCTTTAGATCTTTCAATATTTTTAAGGATTCCTTATGAATAATAGTTACCGGTAAGAGGTAGCCTGTTCATTCGGTCTCAAGTTGATTTTCCTGATCATGTAACATCTCAACTTTTCCGCTGAATACCCCTCCCTTATTGACAATTAATTTACCACACGTTATTTTACCATAGATCTCGCCATGTTTAAAAATCTCAACGGTACCCCTCGCATAAACATTACCATTAATTCTCCCCTTAATGATCGCATCCCCTACCCGTATGCTTGAAATCTCTATGACTCCTCTCCTTTTCAAATACAGCGTACCGTGCGTTTCAATATTCTTACCAAAAACAGACTTTATCTTGAGATTACTGAGGTCATTACGGTGATAACAATGTTTGCATGCAACTGCCTGGGCGTTCTTGTCGGTAAATACTTCTCTACCACACTTAAAACAGAGGATCCTTCTTTTTCCAACAGTAGATATTTTTTTTTCTTCTACTGGTGATAAAAGATCTTTTACATTAATGTGCCGATTACAAATACGGCATGGTATCGATAAACAGTTCAAGGATACCGAAATAGTCCCTCGACAATAGGGACATATAATATCTCTCGCTCCAGATAACTCTCCTGTCTTAGAATTCATAAACCGTTTTTCATGGAAGGTATACTAAAACCGATTTGGTTTTAGATTTTTCTAAAAACCAAAGCCTGGTTGCAGTTATACTCGCTCCGTTTTTTCTCGGATTTTATCCGAAAACCATTATAAGATGAGTATACTCAATGCAGAAATTGGCTCAAGCCTTCCTCAATACTGTGATATTTTACGCTACATTAAAGAAATTTCTATTTAAATGCATTGCCACCAGATGGGAGGCAATGCATTTCTCATCCATGAACTGTATGCATCAATCATAACCAATAAGATCGATACAGGACATTTTTATTTTACAGATCTTTCCAGACGATCCTGTTCCTCGACAGCATTTCTCTTCCCTTCCCGCGAATCTTTTTTCTCCATTTTGAACCCGTCAGGGTTAACGTCACATTGTCCAACAAAGACAACACCCTCTTCAATGACCAGAGTCCTCGCCTTTAAGTCACCAAGCAGCTGAGCCTTTTGTTTCAATTCTACCCTCTCAGTAGCAATAATATTACCATCAACACGGCCTTCAATGGTTGCATTTTTCACCTTAATGTTTGCCTTAATGCCACCAGTCTTCCCTACAAAGACTTCTCCCTGATCCGTTATCATTTCACCTTCAAATTTCCCATCAATTTTCAAGGCCTTATCAAACTTGATTTTGCCATTAATCTCTACGTCCTGAGTTATTTTTGTTATCGTATCATCACTCATTTTTGACTCCTTTCTCGGTTGATGTTCATATTGAATTTTATCATGATTACTGTTTGTTACTTTTTGAGGCTCAACATCTTTCTTTTCTACGCTTTTTTTAAAAAGACTCATATCTCTCCTTCCTTACCTTATCTATGGTAACGCCCCATAAGCTGTCCTTCTGCCAATATATGTTCCTCAATAGCACTGAGGACCTCTTCCTTTGTAGCTCCTGCTCCCAAATCAGGTTTTTTCCCAACTGCATAGAGCTTGAAATAATAGCGGTGTGTTCCCCCTGGAGGGCATGGTCCTCCATATCCTATCCGACGAAAATCATTGGTCCCCTGCTTTGCGCCACCCAAAACCTCTTCCTTGGCAGGAACAGCTTCTGGAAGCTTCAATATTTCCGGAGATATCCCATACAACACCCAGTGTACCCAGGTTCCCATCGGTGCATCAGGATCGTCACATATCAAGACAAGACTCACTGTCCCTTCCGGAGGTCGTTTCCACGTTAAAGGTGGTGAAATATCAGGACCGTCACAGGTATATTTTTTTGGTATCATTTCACCCTCTTTAAAGGCCTCACATGTTACTTCTAACTTCATTGCCCCCCCTTCCTCTCCTCCCTGTTTCGCCTGAATCTCTATGAGACTGGAAACACAAAAAACTGTACAGAAAAAAATAATCAAAGAACTTCTTATGTAATACGCTGTCATTATCACCCTCCGCAATAATGTTGTAAAATTCCGTTCACAAGGATAATATTTTGACACTATCGCTTCTTAAAACAGTGTATCCCGCTTCCTCCATCCCGCTAAACTCTTATCAACGGCAGGGTACAAAACGAACAGCTGTTTTCTTATCCCGGATAACTTCTCCGAGAAGCAATACCGTACGGTCAATTTCCTCCATCGTATTACCAACTCCTAATGAGAAGCGTAGCGCGCAGTGTGCCTGCTCTTCAGACAGCCCCATTGCCAATAAGGTATGTGAAGGTTTCGGTGATCCGGAGCGGCATGCCGAACCTGAAGAGAGACTGACACCCTCCTGATCCAGGGCAAGAACAACGGATTCCCCGCGTATCCCCGGCAAAGTTATATTCAGTGTATTCGGTAGTCTTTTTCCCGAATTACCATTCAAGCTTGCCTCGGTAATTAGTGTTCGAATACCTCTCTCCAACTTGTCCCGCATTCTTTTCACTCTATCCATTTCATGAATTCTCTTCACAGCAAGTTCAGCAGCTTTTCCTAACCCAACAATTCCTATTACGTTTTCGGTACCCGCTCTCAGTCCTCCTTCCTGTTTCCCCCCATTTACAAGAGGTTCAAGAACCACTCCTTTTCGAATATATAAAGCACCAATCCCTTTTGGACCATGTATTTTGTGGCCAGAGATTGTGAGGAGATCCACACCAAGGTCTGCAACGTCTATCGGAATCTTACCGACTGCCTGCACGCAATCAGTATGAAATAAAACGTTACGTCCTTTTGCCACACGTACAAGTTCTGAAATCGGCTGAATCGAACCTGTCTCGTTATTAGCCATCATCACACTTACCAAACATGTCCTATCTGTGATCGCAGATTTTAAATCATCCGGATTGATGCCTCTCCTCTTATCATTTTTCAGGTACGTTACGGTAAATCCATGCATTTCAAGCCACTTGCACGTATTCAAAACCGATGGATGCTCTATCGATGTAGTAATAATGTGGTTTTTTGACTTCCAGTTCGCAAACGCCACACCCTTAATGGCGAGGTTATTCGCTTCAGAACCACTACCGGTAAATGTTATCCTGCGTGCAGTGCAATTAAGTAGTTGACCCACACTCCGCCTTGCAGACTCGACAGCAAAACGCGCATCTTTCCCTTCGGAATAGATACTTGAGGGATTTCCATAGCCGTTTTCAACATACTGCATCATGATTTTCTTTACTTCAGAGTCAATTGGAGTAGTCGCATTGTGGTCAAGATAGATACGGCTTTTAACTGTTTGATCTTTTCGAAGCGTATCCTCCCAACCAATAGTATCTCCATACTCACCGGAATCTATGAAAACCTTTGCATCCTCCTCCAAAGCTCTTACTACCTCGCACAAAAGAGTTTTATATACGGGAAATCCGGAAATAGGATCATAACGCCGAAGATCCGTCAATTCATTGATATTGCAATTTTGCCACTTCTCCGGCCCAACCGGCCCCCCACCACCCATATTAGCATCAACAGAACCCTGAATAATATCATCGGTAACCAAAGCACGCATGGTTACCCTGCCGCGTCCGTTCATGATTAGTACAAGGTCTCCATTTCTAATGTTTCGATCCTCTGCATCCAGGGTATTCATTGTCAACGTCGGTTCAGGTCTCTCTTTTGATAACCCGGCTATTCCGTGATGTTGAGATCGAAAGTCGGTAGTTACCCGGGATCCTGAATTGAAGATCAGGGGGAATTTGCCCGCAAGCTCCGGTTGTGAAATAGGCCCCTCACCCGGCTCAGTATAAACGGGCAAAGGATCATAACCATGCTCCTCAAGAATCGTGGATGCTATTTCAAATTTTCCTGTTGGAGTTTCAAATCCGCACCGACCATCAGTTCTCAGCAGTCCCTTTTCCCACTTCTTATACTGCATCATTACCGAAGGTACTTCTACTGACCCCCCTGCTTCCATAACCTCTTCGAGAGAGAAACCCGAGCCTTTTAATACATGGCGAAGAAGATCCTCCTCATTTTCCGGATACAGATGTCCGTATCCAAGGCGTCTGGCAAGTTCTGAAAGAATAAAAAAATCGTTGCGCGATTCGCCAACAGGTTCAACAACTTTCTCTCTTAAGCGAAATATCGGGCCATAAACCATGTATGACTCGATTTCATACATGGTTGTTGCAGGGAGCACGATATCTGCATACGCTGCATCTGCCGTTAACTGGCGATCGATGCACACGAGAAAGTCAAGATTGTTCAGTGTCTTTCTCCAGACTGCAGGTTGAGGCCAGGCAGTAATTATTGATCCTCCAAGGATGATAAGAGACCGAATAGGGTAGGGTTTACCTTCCAAAACTGCTTCAGGCAAAGCAATTGCGTGAGACTCGCCACGATACTCACTATAAACAGGGAAACGATCTCTACCCAGTGCCTTCCGTAAATCTGGATTAGGAATATGCCCCTCACGATTAATAGAAAAACGGTTCTGACGCATCGCAAAACAACGACCGCCCGGGACATCAAGCTGTCCGGCAATCGCCCAGAGAACCATTGTAGCTCGTATCGCCTGCACTCCGCTGTCACTATACTCAAGTCCCGTATACATAACCGATGTAGCTCCATTTGCCTCTGCAATCCGCCTAGCAAGTGACCTGATTGTATTGGCCGGAATGCCCGTAATTCCTTCTACTGAATCCGGTTTAAAATGTTGCACATATCTGGCAAAATCCTCAAAACCAACGGTCCAGTTTTCAACAAAGTCTTCATCATATAATTCTTCTTCTATAATTACATTGCACATGCTCAGGGCGAGAGCACCATCAGTACCGGAACGAATTGGCACCCACTCTGCATCAGTAAGTTTTGCTGTCATGGTCCTCCGCGGATCAATGACAACAACTTTTGTTCCCTGTTTTTGTGCAGTTACAATCCTTTTCAGATCATGCGGTGGGCAATCAGTTGCGGGATTCGTTCCCCAAACCACTATCAACTCAGCATTCTCAATGTCGGAAAACATATTCATAAGCATTGCTCCCATTGTTGTGTGAGGAGCAATCATTGCAAAAGAGACGTAACAGAGGGCGCCTACTCCTAGGGTGTTTGGAGAACCAAAGGGAAACAAAACGCTTGATGCAGAAGAAACCGCAACCCCCTTTGGCTGAAAAATATCACACATCGAAAGTTCAAAACTTCCCCGTCCTGTATAAATGGCAGTAGCCTCCGGTCCGGACTCTTCCTTAATTTCATTCAGCTTTTCTGTAATAGTTTCGTACGCTGTATCCCATGATATCCTCTCAAACTCGTATGTTCCTTTCCGTCCCTTTCTTCGCATCGGATAGCGTAGACGGTCATTGGAATAGACAATTTCAGCAGAGTATTCACCGAGTTTGCATATCATTCCTAAATGAGAGCTCTCATCCGGTTGTACCTTGTCGATCTTTCCCTCTTCATCATACGCAACCGTAACCCAACAACCCGCGGGACAGATCCCACAGATCACATTTCTCTTCTTACTCTTATATTTTGATCCCATACGATATACTGTAACTTTCAGTCTGTAAAAAAAACAATTACTTGAACCTGTTGCACAAACTAAGGCACGATTAGTATGTGCAACGATGACCTGACAATAGTACTCCCTTTTGTATAAAACGCTATTTCAGTGTGAGTTCAACAGGCTCCTAATCATGGCAAGAGGTATAACATTAAAAAAAATAGAAAAAGATCAGTTATCTTTTCATGCACATTTTCCATTGAAATTGAGCTTTGAACGAAAACTGCTCAATTGTTCAGCTCTCAATTCTTCTGAAGTTCTTCAATGAGCACACATCGGTTGGGGCAAATAAATTGAGGCTAAACTGTTTTTGGGGATCAAACCACTGTTCCTCCACGAAAAATCCAGCTTGTTCAGCTAACAAGTTAATCTCATCGAGTGAATATTTAAAAGAGTTTTCCGTGTGAATTTTCTCGTTCTCCGCAAACGGAACCTCTAAATCGAGATCTTCTATGATGACTTGCTGGTCGCAATCGCTCGCTAAGTACATCTCAACCCGACCAATTTTATCATTGTATCTTACGTGATGGTGAAACTTCTCAAGATTGAAATCTCCCCCCAGTTCCTGATTGATTCGTGCAAGAAGGTTCAGGTTGAATTCCGCTGTAACACCTTGCTCATCATCGTATGCTTTTTCGAGGGTAATGCGATCTTTTTTCAGGTCAATGCCGATTAATAACCTGTCATGAGAATGAGTAAGTTTTTTGATACGTTTGAGAATCTCTTCAGCTTCTGACCTGTCCAGATTGCCGACACTCGATCCTAGCCATATGATCAGTTTTGGTTGATCTGTCTGTGAACTTAACTGTTTAAGTCCTTCATTGTAGTCTGCTGCCACTGCTGTGATTTCTAATACCGGATAAGACTTGAGTAACGCGTAAGAACTTTCCTCGAGCATTTGCCTGGATATGTCGATGGGAGTATAACAACTCAGTCTTTTCTCCTCAAGAAAGGCCTCGATCAAAATTCTTGTTTTTGTAGAACTCCCGCTTCCTAATTCTACAAGGGTCGTTTCTTCAGAAAATTGTGAAATAATCTCATCCACGTAGGCCTCAAGAATCTTTGTCTCAGTACGTGTCAGGTAATATTCGGGGAGTTCACAGATTTTCTCAAACAACTGCGAGCCTGTATGATCATAAAAATGGACAAAAGGGAGAAATTTTGGCTCAGACGTAAGACCAACTTTGACATCAGAGGAAAATTCATTCTCAGGAATATTTTCGTTAGTTGTTATAATTGTTAGCCTCTCCTCAATTGTCGAATTTGACACGTTATAATCTCCAACAAATTAACTTTTACTATTTTTTTAAGATCTCTTTTTTTATTTTCATATATACCTGTTTCAGTTCGATATTTTCACTGATATTATACCAATGCATTTTTAATTCTAACAATCTTATGTGCTCCCGATAATAACACAGATATGAGTGTGCACTATATAACATTTAATCTGAGAATTCAAGTTGTTTATACATGTTTGCTTGTTTACGCTTGTTTGTAAATTCTATTGATTCTGATAAATAGTGGAATTTTGCTTGAAATGTAATTCTGTATTGTTATCAGAATTTTTTGCAGACGAAACAGATGAAAAGGATTTTAGGTATTCCTCACTATAGGTAAGAGACTATAGTGAAAGAGTGCCGTAATAGCCGGTGGACCACCAATACCCAACAACGGAATCATAAAGACAAGAAGTGCGAGAGAGGGAATAGTTCGGGTAATACCAACAACTCCCAGAATGGGTTGCCCAAATTTTGGCAGCTTTGCGGCAAAAATACCCAACGGTATTGAGATGACAATGGCAAGCGATAATGAAATTGCAACCAAAAAGAGATGTTCTCCGGATTTTATCCGAAAACCATTACAAGATGAGTATATCTATTGCCTACTGCCTGCTGACAAACAATGACCTGTTTTGCTTTGTAGTAAGTTTCAGACCAGCTCATCCGATTGGGTGACTTTCATACGCATTTTTCTTATAGCGACGATTGATTCAAGGATGATCCAGAGGGAGAATGAAAGGATGAAGATTGATAAGATGGTCAGAACCCAATTCCTGGATCTCATAAAATCGTTTAGACTGATGACCATTGCAATGGAAGTCGTAACAACGAGAAAAATCATCGGTATCAAGGTAAAATATGCTTTTCTTCCCTTTTGAAAAAGATAGACACTCAAGACCAGTAATGAAAGTCCCGCAAGCATCTGATTCGAAGCACCAAAGATAGGCCATAAACGTTTCCAGCTGAGGCCTTCGCCTCCGAAGATGAGGATAAGGGGTGTAAATGCAGCGATTGCAGAAGCTACATACCTGTTCGCAAGTATTTTAATATTATATATTTCACCCAGCTCCGCAGTAATATACCGCTGAATCCGTGTTGAGGTATCAAGGGTGGTAGCAGCAAAACTTATGACGATTACGGCAATCAGTGTCGTACCAAATCCATCGGGAAGCATCAGGCCTTCTTTCAAGAAATAGGCACCTCCATTAACAAATGCCCCTATCTTGGCATCCATGCTTTCGGCAGAACCCCAACTTGAATAGTGACTCTTCCATGCCGCTACAGTTGCGAACCCGGCGGTCGATGCAAGAATCGACATCAATCCAAGCGACCCTTCACCCAACATTGATCCATACCCAATCATCCTGGAATCGGAAATAGTATTCAACTGCTTCGAAGTCGTTCCTGATCCAACAAGGCCGTGAAATCCAGAAATAGCCCCACAGGCAATCGTAATGAACAAGAAAGGGAACCATGGTAAACCTCCCTCAACTTGAAGGTTCAGAGCGGGTGCTACCATCTTTGGATGTACAATAAAAAGCCCCAGATACATAACCCCCAAACCGACAAAAAGCTGATGTGAGTTGATAAAGTCTCTGGGCTGAAGCAGCAACCAAACAGGAAGGACTGAGGCAATAAAGGCATAGATTAAGAGTAAGACAACCCATGACTCTATTTGATCACCAACAAATGACGGTAAATGTATGGGAGCAAATGTGCCAAGATAGATAAAAGCGTACAAGACAAATAATGCAATAATTGAAGGAACGAGGATGCCAAACTTTGTCCTGTAAATGATTATGCCAATGATAAGGGCAATTATGATTTGAATGTTAACGGGAAGAACTGTTGTAGGAAACTGTGAAAACAGAGCAGAGATAATATAGGCAAAGACAGCTATAACAACCCATGTAAGAAAAAATATAATGGTAAGAAATAATGCCCTCGCCCTTTTACCAATAACATACCCTGTTAAATCTCCAATTGAGTGCCCCTTATTTTTTGCAGAAATGACCAGACAACCAAAGTCATGAACAGCACCGATAAAAATTGTGCCGATCACTACCCATAAAACTGCAGGCAACCAACCCCATATCACAGCTATGGCTGGACCCACAATTGGAGCAGCGCCTGCTATTGATGAAAAATGATGGCCAAAGAGGACATACTTATTTGTGGGAACAAAATCAATACCGTCTTGAAACTCATGCGCCGGTGTTTGTATGTCTGCGTCTAACCGGTAAATCCTCTTAGCCAGAAATTTTGAATAGAAAATATAACTGAGAAAAAAGCAAAAAAGCGCAATAAAAGCTATCAAGGCTGCATTCATTATTTTTACTATTTCTGATTATGATTATCTATCTTTGTTTTTAACCAAAAAAACAGAGAAACAACTTATTTTTGTTTCCTTGTTAATTTCTGAGGCAACGAACCCTCAATACCTCGCAGCATTTTCCATTTGAATTCCTTCCCCTGCACCCATAGCACTCATCAATCTCGGAGAATCAAGAACGCGTAAAACAAATTCGTCAAAACAAAAGACTTCTTTTTTTTGTACCCCAAAAGCCAAGGCTTCTCTGTGACTGGGAAACCATATATCAATACGCTTTCCCTCTATTGCACCACCAACATCCTCCGCCCTGAAAACAGCGTCAGGGAATCCCTCTATAACCAGAAATGTTCCTAATTCTATTATCTCTTTATCTACAGCAACAGTACCCCATTTTGCCCGTGTGCCTGTTGCCGTAATACCGTACCATTCATCAGAAGAATCTTTATCACAACACTCTCTACATGAGCAATAAGCGGTTGCCGTAAATAGATCAGCATTTACATTGGTAACATGCAGCATGGTAAAAATTTCTATAAAGATTCCCAAAGCAAAAAGACATTTTATAATACTCAGGAAATATAATGAAAGATTCTTAAATTGAAAACAAATTTTCATTGAGTCTCTTACCTCTCATAAGTCTCTTCCTTCAAAATTAAAAACTACCGGCGTTATTGGACTGATTGGCATTTTGGCTATCCTGTGATAATATCTTTTGTTTTTTTTCTCTCTAATAACAATCTTTGCATATTTCCAATCAAGTGGTACTGCATCGAAAAGGCCACAGATCATTCTTCTTATTTTCACCAATGAATTATACACTTCTGTCTCTTCAGAATAGACAACATGGAAACTCTCAACTTTAGTCCAATTTATTTCATTATCTTGTTTAGATGTCGTTACAAATTCATCTTCAGCAAGTAAAACGTCACACACATCATAGATTACCTTGATGTCTAACAGGGATAGATAAGCATCAAATTCATACTGAACCAAAACAACATTTTTAGATTTCATTATGTAGGCAAGCCAAAGCAATTATGATACCAAAAAAATAAAGCTTTAGAATCTTGCCTATAAGTGTTGAATAACAAAAACTTTCAGATTATTGCACTCCATTCAGGGGAAAATATTTTTGGCTGAATAAAGGCAGTTTGATTCTTACAATCTGCGAAAACGGCTAATAACCGTCAGTTTTCATCAACTGAAATTGCCAATAACATCCCATGAAAGAAATAAAACCGTGAATTTCCTTTTTCGGTTGTTACAGAAACCTTTTCTCCTGTTTATGGGAAAACACAAAAGTAGTCATTTTGTCAATCTTGTTTGTGGTCAACAGATTTTCCTCTGAGTTCAACAGCCCGCGGGGGGACTCGAACCCCCAACCACATCATTACGAATGACGTACTCTACCATTGAGCCACGCGGGCTAAGTTTAATTCATATAATTTGTTATAGCTCTTGGTATAGATGTCAATTTTTCTGTTGCGACCGTATTGCGACTGTCTAAAACCTCCATTTGTCTTTCAAGTGTCTTCACAGCGTTCATTTTCCCCTCTGCTGTCAAATGTGCGTAACGTATCGTCATCTTTATATCAGAATGTCCCAGAATCTCCTTAATAGTGGCTAAATCAACGCCATTTATCACCATCATTGTTGCTGCTAGCGGTATGTCTCAAATCGTGGAAGCGTACTCCGGTTAATCCAGCCCTTTTTAGCGCTTTACCAAATGTAGTTTGAATTGAATGATAAGGCTCGCCAGTCTTTTGATCGCAAAAAACATACTCAGATTTTCGTTTGATTTCCTGTAAAATCTTAACCATTAAACCATTCATTGGGACTTTTTTAGTCTTCTTGTTTTTCGTATTGGTTTTAGGGGCGATTATAATATCTCTATTAAAATCTACATAACTCCATTTCAAATATAAAATTTCCCTCAATCGTATTGCAGTATTCAGCGCAAATTGAACAATTTGGTTTAAATGTCCATTACACTCAACAAGTAACCTTTGGATTTCTTCCGGATTTAAAATCCTTTCTGTTTCATTATCCTCTTTAAAAAAATTTACTTTTCGTTCAACATAAAACGGATTAATGTCCGCTTTCAGATCTCGTATTGCCATGTTAAACATAGTCTTCAAGGTGGTCGATTCTCTGTCAATCGTGCCATTGGCAATAGGTTTTTGTGACATACTGGTTACTTTTTCACTTCTTTGAATTTTTTATTTTTCAATGAGAAAAGGTGTTATTCTTGATAGTTTGTAGTCATTAAGAAAGCTCCCAATGCTTTGAACATGGTTATATCAGTCTCATAAGACCGTTTATTTGCCTTTGAATACTCCAAGTATACCTTGGCACAATCTTCAAATTCCGGACGCTTTTTATCACTTTTAAGGCTGTATTTGCCTCGTGCAATTTCACCCATCACAGCCTTAAATGCTTCTTCTGATACTTGTTTATTAGAACTTACTGACTCGCTTATCTTCTTTCCCTCAAAATAATAACTGATATACCAGTTTTTTGATTCAACTATCTTACCTGATTTTCTTTCACGATATTTTCTTTTGTACTCGCTCATAGCTTAAAAAAATACTATATTTTAAGCTTCATTTCAAGTTAATTACCTGTCTCAACAGTGTTATTTTCTATAAACTTATCAAGATACTTCATATCAAATTTAGTAAGTCTTTAATGGACTGGGATTTTCGGACCAATAGTTAAGATGCATTTTTGATGTTAAAATATCAAAAAAAGGTTCGGAAATGAGTGTGCCAAGCTAGGCTGATATAGGCAAGCTGGACAATCCAGTCCAGATAAAGGCTAACCACCAGTCTGGGACTGAACCACGTATTATAGCGAGGTAACAAGCTATGTTAAGCTGTGTGAAAGGTGTTTGCCAGCCGTAACGCAAGTGAAGGTGTTGAGCCTCGAAATAACCAACAGTGCACGAGACCAGGGGTTTCATTTCCTGGAAGTCAGTATCAATTTATGCGATACCCTGTCTGCGTGAAAAGCACAGGCAGTAAGGTGAGTGTATAATTGACGTGCCGGTGTCTAAGTCCACAGCGGGTAAACGAACGGTCTCTATTGGAACTTGGGAGAACCATACCGTGTCCGACAGAAGCTCCAGACAAACCGAAGAGGCAAGTCGGAGTATGGCGGTATGGAAGTCGGACTGAGTCGTAGTAGAGGAGTAAACGGGGTAATGACCGTTGAGGACGTAAGATCCACTAAAGCAGGATATGTAGACGATGGTCTGTTGGTTAGGAGTGAAAGCGGTGCACCACAGAGTAGTATACTAAGCCCGATGCTTGCTAATATCTTTATGAAACCGAGGGGTAGTCGTTATCTCGGGATAAATTTGGCGGGAGCCTGTGTATTGGCCAAGTGGTATCCGGCATAAAAGGTGGCATGAACTTGATTCAGGCTCTTATAGGGAACGTGGAAACTTGAGCTTTGATGCTAGGGAAGCAATCCAAGTGGCGGAACCATAAGGATGTGAGTACCAATGCAGAGTTCAGGGGCGGATTGACCCGCAGTAGTGAGGAAGTTGGTGAAAGCCAATGGAGCGAAGGGGTCAAGTTATCCAGTTTTACAAATGAGTCAACCAGAAGTTGGGAGGAACTGATTGAGTAAAGCAAAGCCATTTTGTATTTCCAAGAAGAGAGTTATGGCAGCTTGGGAAAGTGTCATGGCTAATAAGGGATCCAGTGGTATTGATGAAGAATCGATACGAGACTTTGAAGAGAACCTCAAGGACAATCTCTATAAGATATGGAACAGGATGTCGTCGGGAACGTATTTTCCACCGCCGGTAATGGCAGTGGAAATACCAAAGAATGATAGCCGAATTCGCTTATTGGGAATTCCGACTGTATCTGATCGTGTGGCACAGTTCAGAAGAGAAGTGGATACATCTCTATGTTGAAAGATGGCTAAAAGCTCCACTTCAACAGAAAGATGGACAACTTGTCAAGAGAGATCGAGGTACTCCACAAGGAGGAGTGATCAGTCCGTTACTAGCCAACATATTCATGCATCATGCATTTGATGTATGGCTTGAAAAATACTTTCCTCATGTGAAGTTCGAGCGTTTTGCTGATGATAGTTTGGTACACTGCTACTCACTGAAGCAGGCGGAGGATGTTTTGGCAGCTATTAAGAAACGCTTACAAGAGTGTGGTCTAGAATTACATCCAGAGAAGACAGAGATCGTTTACTGTAAAGATGTTGATCGAAAAGAGTCACATGCATACGGGGGTATTAGAGAGGTTTTTAAGAGAAAACAGGAAAAGGCAAACAAAGAGAATGAAAAGTTGGTAGACGTACTGTACAGACAGATTGGTCAACTCACAGAAATCTTTCTTCAAGTTTTTAAGGAATATTCCCGATACTAAATATAAGCCGAATTCTTCCCTCTTAATCGTCTTTTTTTGGCAGAAAAATTTAAGTTATAAAGATGCATCTTAGACTGCAGAAGCTGGTCAAAGTATTTAAATTAATTGTTGTAAAAAGGGTACAAAATGGAAAAACCAGAAGAATATAAACAATGTCCTGAATGCGCTGAAGATATAAAGGTTAAGGCATTTATTTGTCGTTATTGTGGTTCAACGGTAAAAAATGATAAAAATCAAGAAGGAAAGATTGTCAGGGTAAAAATAAAAATACGTGAAAAGTTATATAGTGGCGATATTTATATTAATGGGACCAAAAGCCGTGTTAGCGACATAGTGAATGATAACCGAAAGTTCATATCGCTTGCTAACGCTGCTGAAGAAACAAAACATGACAGAATAAAAATAGGTTACATTGCATTTAATAAATCAATAGTCGAGTGGATATCCGCAATTGATAATAATTCTGAAAAGAAAGAGGAGAAAATTCACCTTAGTCACATTATTTATAGTTAATTAAAAAATGGGATTAAATTTACCACTAAATTATGAATTACAAGTGAGTGGCGTTTAAAAAGAATGGCAACAAAACTAGACTTTTGTCGTTATTGTCGGTGATTTGTGGAGGCAGAAAATATATTATTATGAATCATAAACGATAGCATATAGTTACATACTTTTTTTATTCCTCAAAGTTATCCACATTTTCTATATCTTCTATTATGTCCTCTTGTGCCATGGAGTCCAAAAACTTCATAAATCTCTCGCTTATAACTGTTTTTACACTATTGTCTTGATAGAGTTTTTGGAACATAAAAGCTGGTGCGCTCACAGGGAAAATACCCACACTTCTCGAGATATTCGCACATAATTTATTAACTTGTTGTTTAAAATGGTCTTTTGCTGTTTTATTTGACGACTCCCCAGTAAAAAGTCGATTGATGATATCGTTCTTAGCGCAAGAATTAGCTAGTTTAGTCATTGTTATGCCTCCTCATGTAAACAACATGGTATAGACGTTATTACTGATGTGGATAACTCAAAACCCAGCGATTTCACCCGTACCCCCTCATCTGGATGAATAAAATACAGGATAGACATAAATGAACTCTTGAGATGGATTTAAGAGCTTAGAGCTTCAAAGATGCAAGCATGTTGCCTTTAATTGCTTAAACTCTTGTAATTGAGTTGATTACAACCTGGTCGGGCAGGAACATGCGTGAGACACAATCAGCTTTGCTTGGCTATCTATCTCTTTTTTATTCTGGTTTGATCAGGATTGGGATAAGTTAATATTATGTGATACTGAGTATTATGTGTGTTTAACAATAATGTTTTTCCTTAATTGCTCCATCCTTAATAGAATAAAACGTTGCAGATAACGCGTTTCTTTCAGAAAGGTATGCTTCATAACTACGAGAAAATTTGACCCGTTCTTCAATAACCTGTGAATAAACTCCTGACAGTCCCAGCAAGAGCTCGCAAATTTCCCTTACAGCATAGCCTGAACCTGAATTTGCACATATATAATCGCACAAACCTTTTCCTCTGACATACTCTTCAAAAAGGAGGCTTCCCTTCCTTCTTACCATAAACCTCAGACCGCAGGTGAGGGCTATTGAAAGATCAAGGACGTCATCAAAAACATAAACAACCTGCTTTCTATGAATTCCATATGAAGTTTCAATATGCTCCAGGGCTTTCCTTTTGTTCAGCAGGCTGTAATAGACGAGCTGAAAGTGCTCTCTCTCAGAGAGTTGAAATGCAGATTGGTTGTTCTGTGCCGTGATGATTCCGAACAGCGGAAGCTTATTACACTTTAACCAATGACCGAACCTCAGCAGGTTCGAGCCCATAGCATCTGCTTCTGAAAAAGTGCTTCTGATTCCTTCACCCTTGATTCCAGGGTTGAAAACGCCATCCCAGTCAAACAGGTAAGCTTTTACGAATTTAAGCTTTTCCGTGATTTCTGATACCGGCGTGATGAACTCTCCACCGGCTTCTGTAAAAAGAGATTCAATATGATCAATTGGATAAATCATCTTACAAGTATTTCCCTTCTTTCGAATCTTAATCATCCTTCATAATTATTTATGCTAAAAGATAGTGTAGCTGTTTGATCTTTAAATTATCTACATTATTCTTAATGCCACCCATCTCGCACGATCAGATAGGTTATGCACATCCGTGAACCTAACTTTGATTGAACCCTGCTCGCTAAACACTTTCCATACGCTTTCATTGAATGTAGAAGAGGAAAACTGGTGGTTTTTTACGATGACTCCAAAAACTGTAGCTTCTGCTACCGCACGTTTACCGAAAACATATACTTTCCATACTTCATCATCATTTGTATCAAAGATAGCTTCGATCTGACCACTCGTCATGAGAGGAGTTTCTCCCTTTATAGAATAGAATTTCGTCGCCTTGATAGTTCCATTTACTTCTAATTGCTCAGTTGGTGCTGGTGTATTGATACCAATCTGTCCAAGGTGTCCATTATTATTTTCCATGATGGTAAACACTTCTCCTCCATCATCATCAATAAACCTTAAAGCATCAGCATCTCTTGTAATTGTAGTGTACTCTCTGTAAGAGCCGTCACGTGCACTGTTCCCTTCAAGACGGATAGATGTCGATTTCTCATCTTTTGTATAGATGTGAAGTTCCACTTCAGGTTTGGCAATATTAATGCCGACTAGTCCTGAATCTTTATCTTTGGGTTCCATGATGGTAAACACTTCTCCGCCATCATCGTCAATAAACCTTAAAGCATCAGCATCTCTTGTAATTGTAGTGTACTCTCTGTAAGAGCCGTCACGTGTGCTGTCACCTTCAAGACGGATAGATGTCGATTTCTCATCTTTTGCATAGATGTGGATGTCAGTTTCAGGAGCGGTTGTATTAAATCCAACATTGCCACTTTTATCAATGTTGATCACAGTATCCATGTTAGTATTTACTGCCCCTGAAGAGTTTTCAACTCCTGCTGTTCCTTCTTCTTTTCCGGTTGTTTGCAAAGGATTATCAGATAATAGAATACTCTCACCTCCTGTAGTACCCCTGGTAACATTCTCATCGGCAGAAATCGTTATGTTTTTTGAAATACATACAAGAAATAATAAAATAACTACCGTTCCTAAATGGCTTTTTAATATTTTTCCGATTCTCACTTTACTTGCCTCCTTGTTTCAGTATAAACGTAATTCTTGAATGCATAGTTGAATTTTCAAAAAATTAACCGCTACGCTATGCAAAGAAATAGCCTTACAACTAAAAATATTCAATTCGAATGTGTCCCTTGCAGGTAAGCTGTCTTTTAAGTAATTTCTTTGTCGCGATTTAAAGACGCTGTTATTTGCTACACATGGTAAATCAGGAATTTTCTACGATTAGAGAAATACAGATTTGTCAGGCATCAGATTAGATTGTGATATGTATATTATATAACAAAATAACTGAAACTGAAAGGAAAAGATAAATATTATGGAACAGTAATTAAATGATTTTATGTAAGTATTTTCAAGTGTTATAAATGTGATAAAAACTAAAATGTGTTGATAATAACTATTTCAAGACAGTAACAGAAGTCAAACCCATTGCTTTAACAGGTAACAAAATTAAAAACTCAACCCCATGCTGACCGCTCCTACATTTTTTACCAAATCACCATTCGGGAAATTACTGTCACGATCCTGATAATTATAGGAAACTTCACCAAATAGCCATCCGTTGGGTGCAGTATACCTGCCCAGTATCTCCATCCTGATTGTATCTATCGTCTGATGTTTATTAATTAAGGTTCCATCCTCACCAAAACTAGGCTGCCTGTCACGAAATCTTACTTGCTGCCAGCCTGGAGAAAAGCTGACAGATAAATTTCCCGGAAATTGATGTGTGTAATCTATCCCTATCTGTGTCCAGTGATATGGATTATTCCGCCCGTCACCAGTACTTATTATGGAAGTGGGGATTGTGCTAAAATCAATAATATTTTTCGTCTGGAATTGCTGTTCTTTTAAACTTCTCTCAAATTTTATTGTCAAACTGTCCCTCTCTGTAACATTAAACCTGTATCCCAACACGGCGTCATAGCCATGAAAATCAGCATAGATCCCACTACCATAATTTCTCCAGTTGTATGCACTATTAAGAAAGAAATGACTTTTGTCCGTAAATTGCCAGATGATATTGAATGGTACTCTTTTCAAACCAGAATTTGATCCTTGCCTATTTTCCCATCTAATGTGGGTATATACAAAGCCTGTTGTTATGTCGATTTTTGGTAAGGGTTTAATATTGACTATCCCTTTCAAGAGGTTTGAGTTCATGTCTTGACCTCTTTGTCTAAATTCTTTGTAAGAGATATCCGTATTGGAATACCCTAGAGAAAAATCAATCTTATCAAAGAAATCCGGTAAATTGATGTCAACAGATGCTACGTTATTCGTCCATGTTCTTCGTGCTACGAAAGTAGTAAATCCATTGCCTAACGCTTCGAGGGTTTCCTGCTCTTCTTGTCCCTCCACTACAGGATCTAAAGGATCAATTATTAAAGGATTTGTACGCTGAATAAATCTGCCGGGTCGTGTGGTCGTATTAACCCGGTCCGATAGCCTTATGCTGAATCCATTTGCAAGATTGAAATTTGCTGAACCTCCCCAGTAACGATTGACGTGGTCTTGTTCGGTAGCATGGGTTTTATAGGTGCGCTGATAGTCAAAGATATCAAAGCCATAATCGAATGCGAATGAATGATTTCTGGCCGGTAATAAAAGTGAAATCTTTGGTTTATACGTAACGTAAAAATCGTGATGCGGCATGGATCTTCTGCTCGCACTATTAAAAACATTATCATCATAGGCCCCGGTAATTGAAAACGAAGGGTGTACTTCTAGAGGACCAAGGTACATATTGCCAGCAGATTGTGGAATCTTCTCTAATAAATCAAAAATCCTCTCTTTCAGTAAATCATTCTCAATCTCAACCGCCGGCACCTCCTGCAGAAACAATATTCCGCTCATCACGAAACAGATCATACGAATGAGCCATCTTTTTATCCTGGTATTTGCTCTTGGCATTAAATTAGCTCCTTTCAGTTGCTAATTTATACTTTAAAGATACAATTTTCGAATTTGTATTCTCATTTACTCGTCTATAACTATCTTCTAACAGACTGACAGATTCTGATACTTGGTACGGATTTTTATGGACTGTTGTACCTATGCTTTGTTTTTCAGTGGAATAGGCACATCTGAATTTCTAATCTAACACCCTAGGACAAGTGTTATCAGTAACGGTACAGAGAATGTAGGTGAGTGGTTTGAAAAGCTAACAGCGGTATTTTACCCATTCAAAATAAAAATGCAAGAGGAAAATAGCATTAAATATTATGGAGAATGAATTAAAAAAATACGATCTTTTTGATTAGCTTTGAAAAAATAAAAAAAACAAAAATTAAAAAAATCACTTGACAAAAACAAATACAACAATTATCATTTAATTTGTCTCCTCTATTTAAGTCATGCTTTTTATGCATCCCTTGGTTCTTCGTTTATAATACGACAGTGCCGCACTCCTGATGTTGGGAAACAAACCAATGTAAAGTGCTGACGTTGGAAAGATAAATAACCCTATACATGTATGAAATAGAGTTTCAAACTGCTAAACTTACCAAACAATAATTTTTTCAATTTACCATAAAAAAGGATTTTTCTGAACTTAAACAATACCCTCCAGTATTGCTTTCTAATAAAAAAACCTCTCTGACAATTACTTATCTAGATAAACTTAACCATATTTAATAATTACATTTAATCACAGCTGCTAAGCAGCTCAAGCACCTCCACCGTGTCAAAAAGATTTTATATAATAGAACGATGTTTTCAATTTTATCAATCTTATTATGCCCTTTTAGGCTTAATAACCTCTGCCGTTCAACCGATAAATGCCGTATACGGTTTCTCAGGAATGATTTGTAAGACCATAAAGGATCCGACTCCACAATATATGGCTATAGCTTTTCATGTTAAGGTACCAGCATACCGACAGGCAAAATATAACAATTATGAGATTCACAGAAAATCTACACACGACGATCTCCTATCGCATTTGCATAACATATGTTATGTAACATGTGCCTTTAATATATTTACGAAGTATATGACGCTGATGCATTTTCGAGAATATTAGCAGGAACGTTTCCTCGAAGAATACTCTCTATACATCGTTATACACCAAACATAGATATTGAATGATTTGCAGACGAATAGATGAATATCCTACAACTCTAACCTTCACTCTTTTGTTGCAGAAAATGATGGTAAGAGCTGGATGAAACAGAAGAATACGGTAATAGGAATTACGGGCGGCGTAGCAAGTGGTAAAAGCACTGTTGCAAAAATGCTTCTATCACTGGGAGCACAGGTAATTGATGCTGATAAAATCTGCCATCAACTCATGAACAACGAGGAAATAAAGATTGCAATAGCTAAGAGATGGGCAAACAGCGTTCTGGATAAACAGGGGAAAATTGATAGACGCATACTGGCAAAGATTGTTTTTAGAGATAAAAGAGAATTATTAGCCTTAAATAAAATCATTCATCCCAAAGCAATAAAACAGATAAAGAATCAAATCCGTGAACTGACAATCAGAGGGAAAACAAACGTCGTAGTTATCGACGCAGCTTTACTTGTAGAAACAAACCTTACACAATTATGTGACAAAATACTCTTTATTAGCACAGATCGCAAAATCTGTGAAAAGAGAGCAAAAAAAAACCGCGATTGGCCTTTGTGTGAAGTAGAAAAAAGAGAAAGATTTCAAGTTTCATTAAAAGATAAGAAGAACAATGCAGATAGCATCATAGATAATGGAAGGTCGAAAACAAATACTTTCAAGCAAGTTAAAGGTTTTTGGAAACAATTTATAACGAAAATATAGTTTGGAGGACAAAATGGTTACAACAAAATCTAATAAAAACTCGGTTACAGAAGATAAAGACACAAACGAACGTTACGAAGAGATCAAAAAAGGTGATATGCATATAACTTCACTGCAGAAAATGACCATAAAAGAGTTACAGGAAACATCCAAAAAGGAAGGTATAAAGGAATATACCGGGCTTAAAAAGCAGGATTTAATTTTTAAAATTCTCAAGGAACGGGTAAACCAGAATGGTCTCATGTATGGAGAAGGTGTAGTCGAGGTCTTATCTGAGGGTTTTGGATTTTTACGCTCTCCTGACTATAACTACCTTCCTTGCCCTGATGATATTTATATCTCGCCTTCACAAATACGGCGTTTCGGTATTAGAACCGGTGCAATCATCTCTGGACAAATACGTCCACCAAAGAAAAATGAAAGATATTTTGCATTGCTGAGAGTTGAAGCCATAAACTTCGAGAATCCTGATATCATGAATGAAAATATTGTCTTTGATGATCTTACACCTCTTCATCCCTCAAATCGTCTTTTATTAGAAGTGAAAAAGGATGAAATAGAAATGAGAATCATTGACTTGATTACTCCGATAGGGAAAGGGCAACGTGGTTTGATTGTAGCGCCTCCAAGAACAGGAAAAACTGTCCTTCTCCAGGAAATCGCCAACAGTATCACAAAAAACCACCCTGAGGTGTATTTAATAATACTCTTTAATAGACGAACGACCTGAAGAGGTTAACAGATATGGACCGTTCTGTACAAGCCGAAGTAATTGGGTCTACATTTGACGAACCAGCCAGCCGACATGTCCAGGTTGCAGAAATGGTAATTGAAAAGGCCAAACGTATGGTTGAATACAGAAAAGACGTTGTGATACTACTCGACTCTATTACTCGACTTGCAAGGGCATATAACACAGAAATACCACATAGTGGAAAAATATTATCAGGTGGTGTTGATGCCAGCGCACCCAAAAACCCAAAACGATTCTTTGGTGCTGCGAGAAATATTGAAGAAGGAGGTAGTTTAACAATTATAGCCACGGCGCTTGTAGATACAGCAGCAGAATGGATGAGGTTATCTTTGAAGAATTTAAGGGTACCGGCAATATGGAATTGCATCTTGACAGAAAACTTGCGGACAGGAGACTTTTCCCTGCAATAGACATAAACAGATCTGGTACCAGGAAAGAAGATTTGCTTCTTGATCCTGAAGAATTGAAACGGGCTTGGACATTGCGCAGAGTTTTGAACGAGATGAATCCTTCAGAAGCTCTTGAACTACTCATTAAAAAATTAGCAAAAGTACCTACAAATGCTGAGTTTCTAATGAGTATGAATCTGAAGTAAAAAACTTGTGAATTATTTCTTCTCGTTTATATTTTTATCTTATTATTTGTTATTCGTTTACCCTTCACCCTCACCGGTGTGAGGTTTATCTGTTTCGGGTTTTTTCCCCATTAAATATACCATCAATATTGAAATATCAGCGGGAGAAACACCAGAAATACGTGATGCTTGACCCAGGGAAACAGGATGTATTTCGTGTAACTTTTGACGGGCCTCATTCCTTAGCCCCGGGATATCTTCATAATTAAACCACGTTGGAAGCAGAAAACCTTCCATTCGCTTGAATTTTTCGATTTGTTGCTGCTGTCTATCAATATACCCCTTATATTTAACTTCAATCTCTATTTGTTCCTGAGTAATTGGTGATATCTTTAACTTTTCCAAATCACTGTCTATTTTTAGCAAGTCCTGATAAGCCATTTGAGGTCTCCTCAGCAGCTTTGCCAGTGAATCTGTCCCATTTCTTTTGCGCTCAAGGCATTCAATATTATCAGAAATTTGCTTCTCCTTCACAAGAAGTTCATTCCACTGATCCTCTTTTATTAAACCAAACTGATAACCATATTTCATAAGCCTTCTATCTGCATTGTCATGCCGGAGAATAAGGCGATATTCTGCTCTTGAAGTAAACATTCTATACGGTTCTCTCGTTCCTTTTGTGACCAGATCATCGATTAAGACTCCAATATAAGCCTCAGAACGATCCAAAACAAAAGCCTTTTCCCCCTGTATTTTTCTAACGGCATTTATTCCGGCCATAATTCCCTGGGCGGCAGCTTCCTCATAGCCTGAAGTACCGTTTATCTGGCCTGCCAAAAAAAGATTTTCAACAATCTTCGTTTCCAGCGAATGTTTAATTTGTATTGGTGGTACATAATCATATTCAATTGCATAGCCATAGCGTGTAATCTCAGCATTTTCCAAACCCTTTATCGAACGAATCATCTCCTCCTGTACATCATATGGTATGGAGGTAGAGATACCGTTACAGTACACTTCCGAGGTATTCAGCCCTTCGGGTTCGAGAAAAATCTGGTGTTTATCTTTATCAGAAAATCTAACAATTTTGTCCTCTATGGAGGGACAATATCGTGGCCCTACACCATTAATCTGTCCGGTATATAATGGAGACCGATCTAAATTTGACTGAACTATCTTGTGGGTTAAATTATTCGTGTAGGTTATGTAACATCTGACTTGTTTTTGATAAATTCTTTGTGTTGAAAAGGAAAAGGCGATAGGTTGATCATCGCCATCTTGTGCTTGCAAAATATCATAATTGATTCTGTTACCATTGAGACGTGGTGAGGTTCCCGTCTTAAGCCTGCCCATCTCAAATCCAAAATCTTTTAAATTTGCTGATAATGTATCTGATGATTGTTCACTAGCTCTTCCACCTTTTATCTTATTACTGCCTGTGTGAATTAATCCGTTTAAAAATGTACCTGTAGCAATGATTACGGCTTTCGCATTATACCTTATCCCATTTTTGCTGATTAAGCCGATGACCTTTTCATTCCTGACTACAATTTTATCGATTATGTCCTGACGTAAAGAAAGGTTTTCTTGTAACTCTAATCTCCTTTTCATTGAAAACTGATACAGCTTTTTGTCTGCTTGTGCACGGGGAGATCTTACCGCATGTCCTTTACTGGCATTCAATAATCGAAACTGAATGCCGGTTTCATCGATTACCTTTGCCATTTCCCCCCCAAGCGCATCAATTTCCCGAACTAATTGTCCTTTAGCAAGCCCTCCTATTGCAGGATTGCACGACATTTGGGCAACGGTATCAAGGTTTATGGAAAGTAACGCCGTACGCATGCCCATCCTGGCCGCTACTAGTGCGGCCTCACATCCTGCATGTCCAGCTCCAACAACAACAAGATCATAATCTATATTCATCACGTTTCCCAAATCTCCAAGAAAGAAAATTTTTGCAAGAGACTTATTTCGCTTTTTGAACTATCCGCTTTTCTCGAATAACCGTCACGGTTACCTCTCCAGGATATTCAAGTTCATCTTCGATCCTTTTTGCAACGTCATGGCAGATTTTCGCAGCTACATTGTCGTTAACTTTGTCCGGATGCACGATCACCCGCACTTCTCTGCCAGCCTGAATTGCATAAGCACTCTCTACACCATTAAACGATAATGCTATAGTTTGCAGTTTCTCCAACCGTTTAATATATTTTTCAAGCGTTTCCCGCCTCGCACCAGGCCTGCTAGCTGAAATTGCGTCAGCGGCATTTACTAAAACTGCATAAACTGATTCAATTGGAACTTCTTCATGATGTGATGCAATTGCATTTACAACTTCTGATTTTTCGTCCAACCTCTTAGCAATGTCTGCACCAACTAAAGCATGAGTCCCTTCAATCTCTCCGCTGACAGCCTTCCCAATATCATGTAAAAGACCGCATCTCTTGGCTAACTGCGAATCAAGATTTAATTCACTGGCAAGAATTCCCATGAGTTGAGATACCTCAATAGAGTGTTGCAGCTGATTCTGCCCATAACTTGTACGGTATCGCAAACGACCTATTAAATTACTGATCTCCGGATGTAAATCCAGGATTCCCAGATCGAAACACGTCTGTTTTCCTGTTTCCTGGATAATTTGTTCAATTTCTTTTTCCGTCTCCTTTACAACCTCTTCTATACGTGTAGGGTGGATTCTGCCGTCTATAATTAATTTCTTGATAGCTACCCGAGCAACCTCCCGGCGAACACTATCAAATCCTGAAAGTACTATGCTTCCGGGAGTATCGTCAACGATGACATCAATCCCCGTGGCCTTTTCAAATGCGCGTATATTCCTGCCCTCTCTGCCGATGATACGACCTTTCATTTCATCACTGGGTAATTCGATAGTACTTACAACATTCTCAATTGTATTGCTTGCCGTACATCGCTGTATCGCCGTACAGATTAATGAAACTGCATTAGTCTCAGCAGTTTCTTTAGCTTTTTGGGTGTGTTTTTCAATTAGGTTGGCGCATTCCTGTTCCATCTCTTTCTCGAGACGGCTTAATAAAAGTTTTTCGGCGTTTTCCTTCTCTAAACCTGAAATCCTTAGGAGAGTATTCTTCTCTTCTTGAATTAAACCATCTAGTTCCAGCTTTTTCTTATTGAGCTCTTTCTCTTTATTTGACAGGTTTGATGCCAGATTCTCAAGATACTTTTCCTTTTTTGTTGAGAGATCTATTTTTCTTTCGAGATTATCTTCCCGTTTACTTAAACGACGCTCCAAATGACGCAATTCCTGCTTTGTCTCTTGTGTCTCCTTTTCATAGGTTTCTCTCCTTTTATATATTTCCTCTCGAGCAATGATATCTGCATTCTTTATAATCTCATCAGATTTTATTTTTGCATCTCTGATGATATTCCTGGATGCTCTCTCATTACCAATTTTTCGTAATTTAAAAAAGAAAAGGCATATCATAAACCCAAATCCGATACAGATGGGTATGAAAGCGTAAAAGATGAAAGGATTTCTTATAATATCGTTAATGGATCACCTCCTTTTTATACAAAACAACCAACAAGGGTACAAATAAATCAATTTAGCCTGTTACCGGCTTAAAGGACAAGAGGTTTAAGGAAGGGATTAAGCACAAGTAAAATATCAGAACAATTGACTCATAATCAAAGCTGAACGTGTACACTATCTGATATGATTTTTAAACTATGAAAAGATAGAGATAGTCAGTAGAAATTTAACATCAAGCATCTCTCTATTGTTCAAAACATACTTTAATAACTAACAGGTTAATTCATTCACAAAAACTAGTAAAAAGCCTCAACACATCTTTTCATAAAGATTGTCTTCATTTTCCATATCATGTTATAAAAATAGCCTAAAAATCATGAATATGATCTCTTCCTTACCATACCATTGTCACGGAACTGGTCACGGAGCGACAACTAAGCTCTTGTCAGTTACAAAAACAAGCAGTGATTTTATATTACTGAAAATCTTTAGTCAAGCACTATCTGGATATTGATGCAACCAAAGGAAAATTCGTAACCTTTTAAATTACAAATCATTGACACTAAATTGTCCCAATGTATAATTAACTACGAATATTGTAAACAAGTAAAATTGCTGTTAATTTTTTTTCTCCATCCATAGTGTTACAATATATGAGAAATCAAAAATTAATATCCAGCACACTCGAACGTTACGTTTCTCCTTTTCAGTTGAATCAGTTGGAAAAAGAGGTTAGATGAGGACTGTTTTCTAATCATGCCATTCAATAGTATTTTATCACAAGAGCATATTGTCGATTATTTTAGACATGCCATTGAAAACCAGCACCTATCACATGCCTATATATTTACAGGTCAAAAAGGACTGGGGAAGACTCTCTTTGCAAAAGAGCTAGCAAAAGCCCTTATGTGCCAAAATAAAAAAAACGGGCATTGTGATATATGCCGCAACTGTATTCGCATTGATGAACATCGGCATCCAGACATTCACTGGAAAATTTTAGACAAAAAAGATAAATTTTTAAAGATTGAGAAAATCAGAGATCTCCAATACACGGCAAGCTTAAGTGCCGTAGAATCGAACTGTAAAATCTTTGTAATTAAAGACGCAGAGAGGATGAATGAAGAAGCGTCAAATTGTTTACTCAAAACTATTGAAGAACCAACATCAAATACTTTTTTTATCCTCATTGCCAATTCACTATCTCATTTAAAAGAAACTATCATTTCTCGGTGTCAAGTAATAAGGTTTAAGCCTATCCACACGAAAGTCATAAAAGATCAACTGATAAGGAAACTCAACTGTGATGGAGAAGATATTGAATGGGCTTCAAAATTTTGTTGTGGAAGTTTGGGTAAGGCATTTGAATTACTGGAAGAGGGATTTTTCAAGAAAAACAATGACATTGTTAAAAGACTTTCAGGGTTGAACGCAGAAAACAACCTTATTTGTGCCAAAGAGTTTCTCACATTTTCTTCAGGCACGTTCAATTCTTTAGAAGAAATCAGACAAGACCTGAAAAATTTTCTTAATTGTATGTTGCTGTATTATCGTGATATCTTAATCTTTAAAATCGGGAATACGAATGACACAGGAAAAGAGAGCCTCTCGCTTTTTAATGCCAACCACAGAAAAGTCATACAGATACAAAGCAAACGAACAGACCTAAATATAATTATGAAGATAATTGATGAGATTTTGCTATCCATTACCTATCTTGATTACAATGTAAATGTTAATTTGTTGATTGAAAACCTGATCACCAGAATATCAATATTACACCCTAACCTGGAAGAGCCAGAACCAGACAGTTGTTAATAAATTAAAATATTTTTACTAAGCACCTAACAGGTAATAGAGTTCTTTATCTGCAGGAAGGGATCTCAGCTGTTTTGTTCTCCAATCTGATCAATTACCTTTGCACATCGATTACACAAAGTTGGGTATTTTACAATTTTGCCAACTTCCTTACGGAAGTTCCAGCATCTTTCACATTTACTACTCTCTGACAATCTAACCTTTACAAATAATCTTTTAAAATTTTCCCCTCTGCTTGCAGAATGTAACGGTTCTTTACTGATGATCACATCTGATACAATAAAGATCATTGGCAAATCACTTTGATATTCTTCCAGGAATTGAAATAGCTCATCATCTTCGGTATACAGATCTATGACAGCTTCAAGAGAATTACCGATATGCTTTTCTGTTCTCATTTTTTCCAACTCCCGAGCCACATCGGCCCTGATTTTGATAATACTTTCCCATCTTTTCTCTAACCCCTCATCGATACATTGCTCTCTTACATCAGGCCAGTCCGCTAAGTGTACACTACTGCTCCTGTTTTCCGTCTCCATCCACACCTCTTCAGTCGTGTATACCAGGATAGGAGCCAAAAGTTTTACCAAAACATCGTTTATCCTATACAGAACGGTTTGTGCTGATCGTCTTTCAATAGAGTTTTTAGAAAATGTATACAGTCTATCTTTTAATATATCAAAGTAAAAAGAGCTCATTTCAATAATACAAAAATTGTGAACAGTATGATAAACACGATGAAATTGTAACTGTTCAAAGGCTGCTGTAACAGACTTTATGAGCTTCTCAGTCTTCAATAATGCCCATCTGTCAATCTCCCATAATTTTCTATATTCCACAGCATCTTTCTCAGAATCAAAATCACAAATATTCCCGAGAATATATCTGAAGGTGTTTCTGAGGCGTCTATATGAATCTGACATACGCTCAATAATTACACGTGATGTGTTCATTTCATTTCTGTACTCCATGGAAGCTGTCCATAATCTCAGTACGTCTCCCCCTATTTCCTTTAACGCATCGCTGACAGACACAAAATTGCCAAGTGATTTCGACATTTTTTCGCCTTTTTCATCGACAACAAATCCGTGTGTTAATACGGTCTTAAAGGGCGCACACCCCCATGCAGCCACCGAAGGTACTAATGATAGCTGGAACCATCCTCTATGTTGATCGCTTCCCTCAAGATACATATCTGCGGGAAAAGACAAATCATTTCGTTTATGCAGGACAGAATGGTGGCTGGAGCCTGATTCGAACCAAACATCAAAAATATCGTTCTCTTTTTCAAAAGTTGTTGAATTACAATTTGGACAATTCGTACCTTCCGGTAAAAATTCTTTTGCATTTTTATAAAACCAACTGTCTGCCCCACACTGTAAAAATTTGTCACGTACGTGGTAAATAACATCAATATTTAAGAGCGACTCTTTACAATGAGAACAATAAAAAACAGGAATAGGTACACCCCATGATCGTTGTCTGGAAATACACCAATCTGGACGTTCCCTTATCATATTGGACATCCGTACCTCGCCCCAGGAAGGCAACCATCTTGTTTTTTTCACCTGATCTAATACATTTTCTCTCAGACCACAATGATCTAAACTTACGAACCATTGTTCTGTTGCACGAAAAATTACTGGTTCTCTACAACGCCAGCAATGTGGATATGAATGATTTATTTCTCTTTTGTGTAATAAAAGATCAGATTCATCGAGCTTTTCTATTATTGACTTATTACCATCAGATATTTTCTGTCCTGCAAAGTCGCCAGCCTCTGTCGTAAAAATACCTGATTTATCGACGGGACTAAGAATAGGCATATTATATTTCAAACCTGTAAGATAGTCATCCTGACCATGACCAGGTGCCGTATGCACACATCCGGTACCATCAGAAAGAGTAACATAATCGGCCATAACTATAGTCCCACATCTGTTCATAAGAGTATGCTCATACTTAAGGCCTTCCAAAGTATGACCTGATGTAATACCAAGTAACTCAAATTTCTCAATTTTCAGTAAATTCATGATCGAATCAACCAAACTATCAGCGATTATGGTAACCACTTTTTCCCCTGTTTTTGGATTTTCATATCTCACAGCTCTATACTTGTAATCTGGATGCAAAGCAATTGCAAGATTAGCAGGCAATGTCCAAGGAGTCGTTGTCCATATCAGGATATGGACATCACCTTCTCCTGCATCCTGAAAAATACCGGCAACATCATCAAGTATTCTAAAGTTAACATAAATTGACGGACTTAACGTATCGCGGTATTCTAATTCTGCCTCTGCAAGGGCTGTTTCACAACGCATACACCAGTGTATGGGTTTTAGTTTTCGATAGACAAAACCCTTTTCCACGAGTTTTCCAAAAACCTCAATTATGCCTGCTTCATATTGTGGAGTGAATGTTAGATACGATGATTCCCAGTCAGCAGAAACACCTAATGACTTGAATTGATTCATTTGTATTTTTACAAATTTTTCTGCATACTGCTTACATTTTTTCCGTATCTCAATTCTTTCCATAGTTTTTGCATTTGAGCCAATTTCCTGCATTACTCGATGCTCAATTGGAAGACCGTGGCAGTCCCAGCCTGGTACGAACGGTGCATCATAACCTTTCATCGTAAAAAACCTGATAATAATATCCTTTAAGATTTTGTTCAACCCCGTGCCAATATGCAAATCTCCAGTTGGATAAGGTGGTCCATCATGCAATATAAATTTTTTTGCACCGGCTCTCGCTTTCCGAATCTCAGAATAAAGCTTTTGTGACTCCCAATTCTTGAGAAATCCCGGTTCCCTTTGAACAAGGTTACCTTTCATGGAGAATTTTGTTTTCGGTAAATTTATCGTATCTTTATAACTCATAGAACAAGATTCCTCCCAAACCGCATGAATGGCCTTTTGGCACTACTCTTGACAGAATCTACATCACGATCTTTTAACTTTGCTTCCTGAGCCAGACAAGCAACCAATTTATCTATATCTTTTCTCAAAATATTTCTCATAAATATTTCTTTGTCTTTTGATTTATACCCACCTATAATTTCAATTTTAGCCCTTTTTATATTTAACCATTTCGCGATAATTTTTATAATGGCCTTGTTCGCCTTACCTTTCTCTGGCTGTTCTGTAACTGCAATTTTCAGCTGTTCGCCGTATTCCCCAATTATCTTATCTTTTCTTGCATTTGGTTGAACCTTTATGGAGATTACGATCCCATCATTCATATCTCTAATCTTGATCATTCTTCATTTAATTTTGAGTTGCTATCGCTGGTGGTATTTGGCAAAATACCACATTAAAGTTTTAAAACAGGTAAATCTAAGATATTTATACTTTTACTTTTTTAACCTGTTTCAATATAAAATAGAAAATGCATTAAATTCACCCGTTGACTGACCCAGAGTAACTTCAACATTTATCACTTTTGCTCCAGGCGGCCCTTTTTTACACCACTGCAACACCTTCTCTACATTTTCACTTTTACCTTCAAACACCGCTTCAACATGACCATCTCTACAGTTTTTTACCCAACCTGTCAAGTCTAAGAAATTCGCCTTTTCGCAGGTTCCTGCCCTAAAAAACACACCCTGTACTCTTCCTTTGACAAAGACATGTGCCCTTGTATAATTCATCTTTATGATTTAACCTCTTCTCAGACCGCCCAACCATAGCGTTCTTATCCCCGATGAACATAACCCTGCTGGGTGGATCGAACAGACCACAATCCCCCCATCTTTGGTTAGTTAATACAACATAATGACAGGGAGGCTTGCCGATCAAAATTTACCGATGTAGCAAAACGTATATTACCTCTTATAAAAAATAAGAAACATCCTGTAACTCTATAAAATTAATCTGTTTTTATTAGTCAGGATATTTTTGACTCAGGCAAAACGGCGTGCTTTTTAAGAAGTGATATCAACAGTAGTGTCTGTGCCAGATGTACGTATCAAAATATTTCATCCTTCATAAACAATAATGAAAAAGTAACACAGTCAAAAATCTACCTCTATACAGAACGAAGCCAAGTACAATACGTTAGATCATCAGAAAGTTGAGAAGAAAATTTTAACCAACGCCATAAAAAGCAATCAGGACGATTACTCTGCATAAATATGGTCACTTGTACCCGCAGTAGGAAGCTTATGAAGTCCCATAAATGTAAAGATAACGGTAGGAAAAGCAACGAGCAATATTATTGAAAGTAATATGGGTCTAAAAGATTTCGATATCTTTGTTTTAGGCAGAATCAACGGCAAGTGCAAATAAGCAAGATAGATCAGCCAGTTTATCAAAGACCAGATTTCCTTAGGATCCCAACCCCAATAGGTTCCCCAGGCACCTTTGGCCCAGATCGATCCCGTTATCAAACCAACAGTTAAAAACGGAAACCCAATGGTAACAGAAATATAGGCCAGTTTATCAAAGGTAATATCCTTCATTACAATCTCTTGAGCTTTTCCATGATATATGGCCCTGTATATCAAATAAACTATTGCAGCAGAGAATGATATGCTTAAGGCGGAATATGATATAAAATAGTTGATTACGTGTATGACCAGCCAATTACTCTGCAATGCAGGGGGTAATTCCTTAATTGTGCTGTCAGTGCCAATAGCACAATAGAGAAAACATGCAGACAAAACACACTGAAATGCACCAACAATTCCCAAACGTGATCCGTGAACCTTTATAATGAAGATTGTAACAAGCTCCATTATGAGATATACCAACGCTATACTCCAGGCAAAGAAGACAAAAGACTCGAATTTATCTGACATAGGAGCATGATTTGCTTCAAACCATCTCATGAGTACTAAAATTGTATTTAATAATAAGGCACCAGAGAGGACTCCGAGGGCAATAATACGCATTGTACCAGTCCTCCATACTTCTCTTACAATGTAAGCTACGATACCCAAAATAAATGCATAAAAAGTAATGTTCAGCATGAAATCCATATCTGATTCACCTTTCCTTTTTGTTTGATTTTCGCCTCAAGAAGGGCTTTACATAAAAAATAAATACCACACCGACACATAAAATAATAAATCCTGAATATACAACTACGATACCAGGGTTTTTGGTTACTTGAAGGCCGGAATATTTTTCCCCTTCCGGATCATAACTCGATTGATAAAAAACATAGCCACTATACTTCAAAGGATCATTCACTTCAATAGTTTTTGACAATACAGTCTGACCATTATCAATAACTCTGAGCTTGCTTTTATAATCTTTTATTTCCATACCAGATCTCTCATATAAAAGTGCAAAGTTGTTATCCGGATACCATGTCGCTGGAGTTTGCCCGAGTATCCAATCTTCAACCTTACCTCTGGGACCAGCAATCTCTACAAGTATTGCTGGATTATTCATCGTATCAGATTTCTTTACAACTTCTCTTTGGACGCTGTATGAGGGGAAATATTTGGCTATCCTGAGCTGAAACCCCGTTCCTCCTATTTCGCACTTCTTACCAATCTCCCAATTGACAACCTTTATTACCTTATCGTTCTCAATATAAGATATCACCTTTTCATTGTTCTGATTCTGCACTATTCTCATTTTGTTTGAGGCAAAGGTGAAATCATCAGGAACTTTACACGCTACCCTGATATCTTTATATTTTGTTTGATGAGCCTTATCCCAATAGTCAGGATATTTTGAGAAAGCCCAACGCGTATCTGAACCTTCAGGTCCGACAATCTCAATTCTAACAGCCGGGTTATTCACAAGTTGATCTTTTAATGGTTTAGTCCGATTCGTGTAATCCAGTGCAAATTCCTTAATCTCGATCTTATATTCAGTCCCCTCAATTGTGAAGTTTGCCCCCGTTTCTATCACAAACTCTCGATCAATTCCCTTATCTTCCAAAACAATACCCAGCTTTGGTAAAAGCCCCTTTTCAGCTGTCTTCGTTAGTTTTTCGAATTCCTTCTCATTATCCACCCAAAAGTACTCTAACCTCATGTTATGATTCTCATCATTGTACCAGTTCCGCCCCTTTGCAAAAAGCCATCCCTCAGCCTTGATATCGCTTGAACCAAACATTTGAACATATACGGCTGGGTTTACAGGTTCATCAGAAATATTTACCGGTTTTTGTGAATATTCAGCATCAGGATAGAGATCTTTAATCGTTACCGAATAGTTGGAATTCTTAATATTATATTTTTCCCCAACTTTAACAGAAAGCGGTTTTTGGATATCTTTATCTTTGACATAGGAAATCAATCTAAACTTTGGAGGATGTCTTTCTATGATAAAATCATCAAGGAACACTTCAAAATCCAACGGAATCTTCTTATAATCTCCACGCCTTAAGTAATAATCTACTGATTTGCCTTCATAAACGTTAACACCACCTTTTTCACCTAGCTGGAGATCAATAAAACAACCTATCATAATTAAAATGATGCTGATGTGGGTAAGTAAGAATCCAATCTGAAGTACAGTATTTCTCCACCTTTTAACGGTACAGCTACCCAGGTTAACGCATAAGAGAATTAAAAGGATGGCAAACCAATAGGAATGAAATATATCTGTGAATTGAGCTGCCGTAAAGAATTTTGTAAGGACTTCTCCGTATTTTGCGACATATTCTTCAGGCGTCAGTTGTTGAAGAATTACCGTACCTAAAACGCATGAAACAGCGAGTACAACGATGATAATAACTGCAAGCTTAACAGAACATAAAAACTGCCAAATCTTACTTTCATTCTCACTCTTTTTCTCTTTTGGATTTGCTACCTTTGTCATACTTCCGAACTTCAATCCTATAATCTTTATCTTTACACATTTTCCACCCTTTAAAAAGGTTTCAAGCCATGTAAAAAAACTTTTTAATCAAACAAAAAAACCAAAACTTAATAAACCAGGATTCTTTTCATTTATTGAAAGATAAAAAAATCTACCCTACCATTTTGCTCCTCTTCATTAGTTGATGAACGTAATAAAAGCAACTTTGCAGAACCATATGCAGCAACATACATTCTTTGAGGATCGATGCCTTCCTTCTTTACAAGGTAATCAAAGATGCTTAGCCCTCTTCCCGCAGAAAAGTGGTGATTTGATCCCCATGTATGATTCGTTTTCACCATTGGATCAATTACTGCATGAATACCTATCCCCATGAACAGAGATGCTTTTACTCTCAGATGATTTGCAATTTGACTCAAGGCGACATTATCATCTCTCGTTTTTAATGAAAAACTCCCTGCATCAAAGAGTAATGTTTCCGGCAGTTGAATAACCAGCCCTTCCTCGGTTTCTCTTACTACCGAACCACCTCCAATAGATTGTGCAAGCCTTTCTAATTCAAAACGTAAGCTTGTATTGGTCTCAAGCTGAACACTGCTATTATTAGCCTCACTGATCTTCCTGTTTGGGTCTAACCTGCCAGTTAACAAACCAATTTCGTTCAACTGATCACGGATAGTAACCGCTTGTCGGCGATTTGCTATCCGAAGCTCTTCAAGCTCGGAACACCCAGACATGAAACTCACGAACAGCAAATAAAAAAAAACAGGGCCGACTGACTTCAACACTCTTTCCAAGTTTTTAACTACTTCCAGTAACCTTTACGTATTACCGATAGATAAATATAACACTTAACAATATCCTTTTCAAGTATATTTCTGGTTTATTTCTGGCTATTTGAATTCATAAGACTGGAAGCTTAATATACTGACTTCGGATCAAAAATCTTTTTTTCTGCTATTTCAACTTTATCGGTCTTTTGATTGTATTTTCTGAAATAACATGATTTGTACCCTTCGTGACATGCTGCCACTTTTTGTTCAACCTTTATAACAAGGGAATTTCCTTCACAATCAAAATATATCTCCTTGACGAATTGCATATGCCCGGAAGTCTCACCTTTAAGCATCAATCTATTTTTTGAACGTCGAAAGACATGTATCTTACCCGTTTCAATCGTTTTCTCAAGGGCATCCAGATTCATATAACATAATGTTAACACTTGATTATCAACAATATCAACAATAACGACCGGAATCAGACCTTTATCATTAAATTTTAAGTTATTTTGTAACTGCATACCCTCTCCCAATTAAAATTCTATCTCCTGATAATGTCTTACGTTTTTTATTTTATTAAAAATCTTACACGCAGTTTGTTTCGGGTTTTTTGAAAGAAAAATAGCGGAGATAACGGCTATACCGTCGGCTCCATTTTTCATAACTTCTTTAACATTAAATTCGTTAATACCTCCCAAGGCAATAACTGGAATCTTCACCTGTTCCTTTATTTTTCTTATTTCAATCACACCTAGTGGTTTTATGAATTGATTCTTACTTAAAGCAGAAAAGACAGGGCTAATACTAACATAATCTACACCTTCAACAAGTGCTTTTTTCACATCTTCCAGGCTGTGTGCGGAATATCCTATTAATTTTTCCTTTCCAACCATTTTTCGTACAACATTCACACTCAAAGATTGCCATCCTAAATGAATACCTTCTGCATCAATTGCCATTGCTATATCTACCCTGTCGTTGATTACCAGGTTAACACCCAGATCTCTAGTCATCTCACGAAGTTTTTTTGCTAACCAATATAAATCTTTAGTACTTAAATCCTTTTCTCTCAATTGAACGGTTCCAACTCCTCCTTCAATTGCTTGTTCAATGGTCATAAAAAAATCGTTTTCACAGATTTTCCTATCTGTTATCAAGGTAAAATCATACTTATGCATAGTTTTCCTATTTCTTATACTTTAAAGTCTGCCCGAATACCAAGAAGCTGTTTGTATCTCTTCAGTATCGGTCTGACAACAGTTGCAATAAATTCATCGACCTGTTTTGGTGCCCTGCCAATAAAATTCTTTGGATTCAGGATGTTTGATATTTTATCTCTTATTGTGGCAAAATCACTATCTTTTTGAATCCTCTCTAACAGATCGTTATCAGTACCCATTTCTTTTACAAGAGTTGCAGCTTCCATAGAGTATTTACGAATCTTTTCATGAATCTTCTGCCGGTCACCACCTGCCTTAACAGTTTCCATTAAAATATTTTCTGAAGCCATAAATGGTAATTCCTGGTCAACGTGTCGTCCGATCACCTTTGGATAGACCACTAAACCCTTAACAACACCGAGTACAATGTTCAAAATTGCATCAGTTGCAAGAAAAGTCTCAGGTATCACCAATCGTCTGTTTGCTGAATCATCGAGGGTTCTTTCCAACCATTGATATCCGCTTGTAAAGTCAGAATTCATTCCATTACAAATTACGTAGCGAGCCAATGAAGTGATCCTCTCACAACGCATCGGGTTTCTCTTATACGGCATGGCCGAAGAACCTATCTGTTTTTTACCAAAAGGCTCTTCTATTTCTCTTAAATTTTGTAGTAATCTAATATCATTTGCAAACTTGTGTGCAGATTGAGCAATTCCTGATAAAACGTCTGAAATTTGGCTATCAGTTTTCCGGGGATATATCTGACCCGTAATCGGGAAAGTTTTATTAAAACCCATTTCTTTTGCAATTTCCCTATCCAGAAGTTTTACCTTTTCTTCGTCATTACCAAAAAGGGCCATGAAACTGTTTTGTGTTCCGATAGTACCTTTCGCCCCTCTGAATCTCAAATTATTAATCCTATATTCAATATCCTCAAGATCAATAATGAAATCTTGTAACCACAAACATGCCCTTTTTCCAACTGTGGTAAGTTGGGCTGGCTGGTAATGGGTAAAACCTAAAGTTATGATGTCTCTGTTTCTTTTCGCAAAAAATGCGAGCGCTTCTATAATATTTACCATCTTTTTTAACAAAATATTCAAACCGTTTTTTATCAGTATGAGGTCTGTATTGTCCTGAACAAATGCGCTGGTAGCTCCTAAATGGATTATGGGTTTTGCACTCGGGCACTGATCTCCAAAAGCGTGAACATGTGCCATCACATCGTGCTTAACTCTAAGTTCATGTTTCATAACATTTGAAAAGTTTATGTCGTTTTGGTATTTCACCATTTCATCAATCTGTTTTTTCGTAATAGCCTTAATCCCAAGAGTTCGCTGAGTTTTAGCTAGCGCAATCCATAGTTTCCTCCAGGTACTATACTTCAGATTATCTGAAAAGTTATAACTCATTTCCTTACTTGCATATCTCGCAGACAGCGGACTTTGATACGTATCCATTTTTCCCCTTTTTGGCATTTTATCACCCTACCTCCGTTTTAACAATTATTGTATTTCCTCAAGCATCTCTGCCAACTTATCCTCGTTTATTGCCGGAAAACTATTTAACATAACATACTGTTTTCAATATGTTTAAAATGAAAATCCCTCTATACAATTGAAATAAAATTCTTCTCACTCATAATACAACCTACTGCAGTTCCAAGTATATACAGTAACTACGATTTATTTTCAGCATAAAGGTTATAAAAAAAATGCCATCCGTGATAAGGATGGCATTTGCTCTTTATATCTTACTTATAATCTGTATAAAATCCTTCTTTATTCTTTTATTTAGCTTCTTTTTCTTCGGGTATTTCACTGACGATAGCGTCAGTAGTTAATAGCAACCCCGCGATACTTGCTGCATTTTGAAGAGACGTTCTCACAACTTTCGTGGGATCAATTATACCGGCTTTAACCAAATCCGTATACTCCCCTCTGGCAGCATCAAACCCAGAATTCCCTTGTAATTCTTTTACTTTCTGGACAACTAATTTTCCGTTGTAACCCGCATTTGCTGCAATCTGCTCAAGTGGAATCTCGAGTGCTTTTCTGATAATATTTATACCAACCTTTTCATCATCATCTTTCGAAGCCATTTTTTCCAATACCTTCGTTGCTCTCAACAAAGCAACACCACCCCCCGGCAAAACTCCTTCTTCAACAGCGGCCCTTGTTGCGTGCATGGCATCCTCTATTCGTGCTTTTTTCTCTTTCATCTCCGCTTCTGTTGCAGCACCCACATTAATCTTTGCTATCCCACCTGCAAGTTTAGCCAGCCTCCCCTGCAGTTTCTCTTTGTCATAATCTGATGTAGTGCTCTCAATCTCATTCCTGATCAGTTCGATTCTACCTTGGATGGACTTCTTTGAACCACCACCATCAATAATCATCGTAGTTTCCCTGCCGACAACAACCTTTTTAGCTCTTCCCAAATCAGAAAGTTTCACGCTGCTCAATTCAATCCCCAGGTCTTCGAAAAGTGCAGTCCCCCCTGTCAGTACAGCAATATCTTCGAGCATAGCTTTTCGCCTATCGCCAAATTCGGGGCTCTTAACTGCCGCACACTTTAAAGTACCTCGAATTTTATTCACTACAAGAGTTGTAAGGGCTTCCCCTTCAATGTCCTCTGCAATAATAATCAATGATTTTCCTGTTTCAGAAATCTTTTCAAGTAAAGGAACCAGATCTTTTATCGTTGATATTTTTTTTTCATGGAGAAGTATGTACGGATCTTCATAAACTACTTCTAATTTTTCAACATCAGTTACAAAGTAAGGGGAAAGGAAGCCTTTGTCAAATTGCATTCCTTCCACTAATTCAACCGTTGTTTTCAGGCCCTTCCCTTCTTCAACCGCTATAACACCATCCTTTCCAGCCCGTTTCATAGCATTTGATATCTGTTCTCCAATTTCAGGATCATTTTTGGCCGCAATCGTACCTACCTGTTTTATCTCTTTTTCACCGCTCACAGAGATACTCATTGTACCAAGTTCTGCAACGATAGCTTTTACGGCATTATCAATTCCACATTTTACAGCAACAGGATTGGCTCCGGACACACAACACTTTAAACCCTCTCTGTAAATAGCCTCTGATAATAATGTGGCCGTAGTCGTACCATCACCTGATGTATCGCTTGTCTTTGAAGCAACTTCTCTTACCATCTTTGCACCCATATCCTCGTAGGCATCTTCAAATTCAATTTCCTTAGCGACCGTTACACCATCATTTGTTATCGTTGGAGAACCAAAGCTTTTTTGAATAATTACATTTCTCCCGCTCGGTCCCATTGTTACTCTGACGGCATCAGCTAACTTACTAATACCTACCTTTATGGCCTCTCCAGCTCTTTGGCCATAAATAACCTGCTTAGCAGCCATTTTTCTCCTCCCACACCACTGTTAATAAATAACTTACAAATACAATTTTTTGCTACTCTATTATGGCAAGAATATCATCCTCACTCATTAAAAGATATTCAACATCATCAATGGTTATTTCAGTACCTGCATAAGAAGAAAAAACTACATTATCCCCTTTCTTGACCTGAAACTTTGACCTTTGTCCGTTGTCAAGAAGTTTTCCATCACCTAAAGCAATAACGGTGCCTTCTTTTGGCTTCTCTTTCGCGGAATCTGGTAAAACGATTCCTCCCGCAGTTTTCTTTGCAGACTCAGATCTCTTAATTAATATCTTTTCTCCAATTGGTTTTGTCTTCATTGTTAAGCTTTGCCTTCCTTTCTAGAAAAAATTATCTCCAGTGAACTATTTCCAATAAAACTTTTCTAATGACTGCTCAACTGCATACTTTATCATCTCCTTGTTAATAGGTTTGGAAATTAATGTGTACGCATTGGCCGCTATCGCCCCCATCTTCAACTCCTTAGAAGTATCAGCGGTAACGAAGATGCAAGGCATTAGAAATTTCTTCTCTTCCTTGATAAACTCAAAAGTATCGAAACCGCTAAAATCAGGAAGATGTACGTCTAAGATTAACAGATGCAGAAATTTCTGCTTAGCTATTTCAACCGCTTCTCTTCCACAGCTTGCTAAATAGGTTACATAACCCTCTGGTTCAAAAATATCCTTTAAGCAAGATCTGCAGCTCTCGTCATCATCAGTTATTAAAATGCTGTAATCTTCCCTAAGATGGCGTAACAGTGTCATCATAACACATTATGCAGAAAACAGTTCATCTTCCCCGGTTAATGTATTCAGTCAAGATTTTTCCCAGGTCAAAGATGTATATTATCAACTAAAAACTGAGCAAAAAGGATACCAATACACAATTATTTAAAAACCGAAGTGTGTTATTCTTCATAACTAACTTGAATTAAATAGTTTATGATGTTATCAAAAACCTTCCCTATCCTGTTCCTTTGTCTTTCAAATTTACAGTTCCTTTTTTTTCTGTCATAATGGCATCGATAAAAGAAAATTAATGTTAAAAAAATTGGTAAACACAAAATTACATGGTATTATGAAAAAAAATGATATGTTAAATATTTTCTTTCTATAAAACTTCTTTCTATATTTCACCATGAAGATGAAAAGCAGGCCTATACCTTCAGATGACATAAATAATACCCAAAGCCCGAAACTAAGTTTCTTGTCAAAATTATGGTCAATTTTAACATTAATCAAGTTTTCACATACGGTATTTTCACTGCCATTTGCCATTATGAGTGCCTTTCTGGCTGCTGATGGTTTACCTCCATTACGTCAACTTATCCTGATCTTTACTGCGTTGATCATGGCACGTAGTTGCGCAATGTCATTTAACAGACTTGTCGACGCAAAATACGATATTCAGAATCCGAGAACAGCCTATCGAATTCATTTACAAAAATTTATCGGAAGACCAACTCTTTGGATTTTTACCCTCATATGCAGTGCGCTGTTTGTTGTTTGTGCTGCAGGCTTAAACAACCTTTCACTACTCATCTCACCACTAGCCCTCATGATTATATTTGGGTATTCGTATACTAAAAGATTTACAAATTTGTCGCATGTTGTACTGGGGTTATCGTTAGCCTTATCTCCAATTGGAGCCTGGGTTGGGATAAGAGGAAAATTTAACATTGCCCCCTTTATTTTAGCTCTTGGGGTTTTATTATGGACAACCGGATTTGATATCATTTATGCATGCCAGGATGTACAGCACGATATCAAAACAAAACTGCATTCCATACCTCAAAAGATGGGAATTAAAACTGCACTAAAAATTGCCGTCTTATTGCACTTTTTTATGCTGATTGTTCTTTTCTCTTTTGTTTTCTTTACAGACCTTGGTATCATTTACCTTATAGCCGTTTGTTTTGTAGGATTAATGCTTTTTTATGAACACTCCCTTATCAAGCCACACGATTTGTCAAATATCAATATGGCATTCTTTACCGTTAATGGTTCGATAAGTATTTTTTTGATGATCGTAACCATCGTTGACATTTACCTTTTGAAGCCATCTTCTCACTGAAAAGTTGTTCATCCATACAGGGAAACATTTATTTTGCTTTTTATTTGCCTGGATTTTCAAAAAACCCGGAAAAATCCGTGTAAGAATAGCCGGGAGTTACCGTATGGTTTTTCTGAACATTGGTTAAAACTGGAAGATAACCACAGGTTCATTTATCTCCTGCCAAACAGCCAGAAAATGACAGAGAGAATAATGCTAACCATGATGCATGTCACTACAGGGAAATAAAAGACGAAGCCTTTTTTTTCTACAATTATGTCGCCAGGCAACTTACCAAGGAAAGGAAAATTATTTCCCATAATAACAATAAGCCCGATAACAACTAACAAAATACCAAGAAAAATTAATAATTTTCCCAATTCAGGAATTATCATAACTTCTCAAATCAAAACTTATGTAAACTTTTCTTTTTTCTTCCAATCGACTCCTCTGTTTCTCCATCCCCAACATAGGATTTGAATGACTCCGGAGCTCTGATATCATTAGTAAGAAACTTTTCACCAAAATAAAATTTCTTTGCTAGGGGATCATTGATGAGTTTTTCTGTATTCCCGCTTGTTACAATCGAACCATCACTCATAATATATGAATGGTCTGTTATGCTTAATGCTTCCCTTACATTATGATCAGTTAATAAAATACCAATACCTTTATCTTTCAGAGTCAAAACTATATCCTGAATCTCAGCAACAGCTATTGGATCAATAAACGAAAATGGTTCATCTAAAAGTATCAATGAGGGTGAAGTCGACATTACCCTCGCTATTTCAAGACGCCTTCTTTCTCCACCTGAAAGGGTATTAGCATATTTCTTAGACAAATGCGTTAACCCGAGTTCCCCTAAGAGTTGATTTAATTTTCTTTTCTTTTCTCTATAATCGAACTTGAGAGTTTCTAGTATTGCCAGTATGTTTTCCTCAACTGTCATGCGTTGGAATATAGAAGGTTCCTGGGCAAGGTACCCCATACCCATCCTCGCACGTAAATAAATCGGCAAATTTGTAATTTCCTCACCACGAAAGAAAACTTTCCCGTAGTTCGGCTTAATCATGCCAATTACCATTGAAAAAGCCGTACTCTTCCCAGCGCCATTTTGACCCAATAAACCGGCTATCTGACCTGCATAAACTTCAAAACTGACGTGATTAACAACGTTTTTTTTACCATACGTTTTTATTAGCTCTATTGCCTGTAATAGCTTCATCGTTAACCCATGATTCACTTCACAAAGTTAATAGTAGTTAAAGGCCAAAATATCATAAAGGCCTTTCCTACTAAGGTTTCTTCAGGAACAAACTTCCAGAATCTACTATCATTACTGTTTCTGCTGTTGTCACCAAGTACAAAATACTCTTTTTCCCCTATTTTAACGGCTTCTTCAGTTCCCCATTTTCCTGTGTCTGCATAATAGATATCCCGAAAAACAGAAACATTCTTAAAAATGGACTCTGTGTTAACGCCGCCAATCTTCAGTTTACTCTTAAACGTGTGGTTCCCAACCAGAGAAAAATCAACATCAAAACTATGAGTAAAAATAACAGAATTATTTAATTTTAAGGTTACTCTCTTGTCTACATTTGAGAATTCGATTCTGTTTTCTCTCTCAGGTGTAACAAAAACTTCTACATCTTTTATTGTTTTCATGTCAGACCCTTTAAGATACGATTTTCTCTTCTCATTTTGCGATCGTATAAAGGCCTCATAAATTTTCTCACCATCTTCCACTATTATAGAGACACCTCCCTTATCTCTTAATGGCACAAAATCAAACCTTACCATAATATCACCATCAATCGCATCAGAAAGTCTGCCATTATAAACAGTATAGTCGTTAATTTTTCTGGAAAAAGTTGCATATGATGTCAGATCTTGACCATCAGGTATTGTTAGATGCAACTGGCCTTTATCTTTTTCCCAATAATTTTCCTCCGCATCCCAGGCTTTCACAATTTCCTGTTTAACCGGATAGCTGCTATCAAAAACGGGTACCCAGAGCTCTTTTTGTACCTTTTCAGGTTTCCTTTCTATACAACCATTAACGTATATATCCCCACCTTTGATCTGAAGTTCTTCACCCGGCAAACCAATCATTCGCTTTATATAATTTTTCTTGGCAACATGTGTGTTTGTCGAATTGCACTGTTCACAGACAATCCTTTCCTCGATTCCACAACTCTTACAGGTTACTCTATGATACTGCTCCAATCCCAGCAAACCTTTAAGACCATTAATTTTAGATTCAAGGAAACTCTCTTTTTTCAGAGCAACACGAGAACATTTTTGACATAACATTGATTGCTGTGAAAAAAAACCACACGATCTGCAGGCAACATCAAAATAGGGATAGAGAAAGACCGTAACATCCCATCTCTTAGGTTTACCAAAATCATAAATAAACTTATTGACCAGTATTCTGTTCCCACCGCTTTTTCTATAGTCAGACATTCGTATGTTATAAAAACAATTTGAACATTTCACATAACTTATATTGTGATCACAATTGAATTTCCAGGAACAGTTCGGACATTTCACAACCTTGTGCACTCCCAGCAGTGTTGGCGCCATTGAACCTGTAGGGATTTTAAAGGCTTCTACTACAAAGATTCTCAATATAAATGCGAGGAAGATTGCAATCAGAATTGACTCTAGATTTTCGCGGACAAACCCTTTACTCTTCTTTTCCTTTTTCTCACCCATATTAAGCTTTACCTTTGACATATCATTTATTTTGTAAGATTTCTATTCGTTTCCACAAAAACTATTATGCTTGGTATTTCTCATTTTACTGAAAAACATACTGTGAGTAATTAATAAAATCTACCTTCTAGATATCAGTGCTGAGAACAGAAAGAAATGCTTTTTGAGGGATCTCAACATTCCCAATGTTTTTCATTCTTTTTTTTCCTTCTTTCTGCTTTTCAAGAAGTTTACGTTTTCTCGTGATGTCACCGCCGTAACACTTCGCAGTGACATTCTTTGATATGGCACGAATAGTTTCTCTTGCAACAACCCTGCTTCCAATCGCTGCTTGTATAGATATTTCAAATAGGTGACGGGAGATATCCTCCTTTAATTTTTTTACCAAATTTCTCCCTTTGGCTTCTGCCTTTTTCCTATGGACAATACTTGAAAGAGCATCAACTCTATTTCCGGCAACCAATATATCCAGTTTTACAAGATCTTCAGGTTCATACCCGATGAACTCATAGTCTAATGTACCAAATCCTCTCGTGGAGGACTTCAATTTGTCATAAAAATCAAAAATTATCTCTCCTAATGGCATTTTATACGAAAGAATAGCCCTTTTTTCACTGAGATATTCCGTACTTATGTATTTCGATCTTCTGTCGCTGGCCAACTTCATAATCGCTCCGATATACTCTACAGGGAGTATTATCTTTGCCTCAACTATTGGTTCGCGAAATTCATTTATAGTATTTACAGAAGGTAATTTTTCCGGATTGGATACCATTACTTTTTCACCATCATGGGTCAAGATTTCGTAGGTTACCGTTGGTGCTGTCTGAACCAAACCAACATCACTTTCCCTTTCGAGTCGCTCCTGGACAATCTCCATATGAAGAAGTCCAAGAAACCCGCATCTGAATCCAAATCCCAAGGCTTGGGATGACTCGGGTTCAAAAGTAAATGATGAATCGTTGAGCCACAGTTTCTCAATCGCATCCCTTAATGGCATAAAGTCAGAGTTATTTGCAGGATATAGGCCACAATAAACCATAGGAAGGGGTTGACGGTAACCTGGCAAGGCGGCAGTTGCACCCTGTTTCGCAAAGGTTACTGTATCGCCAATATGGACATCATGGATAGATTTTATATTAGCAATACAGTAACCCACGTTTCCTGTACTTAAAATGTCTCTGGGAGTCATCTCAGGTTTAAAAACCCCAAGCTCACTAACCACAAACGATCGTCTGGTTTTCATCATGAAAATAGTGTCACCCAGATTGATCGAACCGTCAACTATCCTTATGTAGATAACCACTCCACGATAATCATCGTAAACAGAATCAAATATCAATGCACGTAGAGGTGCGTGGATATCACCACGAGGTGAAGGCACACGTTTAATTATTGCATCAAAAACTTCATCTATTCCATACCCTGTTTTTGCGCTTACCATCAAGATATCTTCTTCCTTTATTCCAAGGATAGCAACCATTTCTTTACCCACCTCGTGCGGTCTTGCAGACTTAAGATCTATCTTACTAAGAACAGGTATGATCTCAAGATCCTTATCCATTGCCAAATATACATTTGTCAATGTCTGTGCCTCAATACCCTGAGAGGCATCTACCAGAAGTAAACTACCCTCACAGGCACTCAGACTTCTTGATACTTCGTAAGTAAAATCAACGTGTCCGGGAGTATCTATCAGATTTAACATATAGGTTTTACCATCTTTAATGTAGTCCAAAGAAACGGCACTTGCCTTTATGGTAATACCTCTCTCTCTTTCAAGATCCATGCTATCTAACATCTGATCGCGGAGTTTTCTTAAATTAACGGCATTTGCCTTTTCAAGAAGCCGATCCGCCAAGGTAGATTTTCCATGGTCAATATGAGCTATTATGCTGAAGTTGCGTATTACATTTACATCCAAATAAGAAGCTCCCAGGAGAAGTTAACATTGCATGATCTAACCTCCCTCCCGTCTTTGCCGTTCAACACAAGGTAAAAAAAAGAAATTAAAACTTTCATTAAAGAAAATCCTTTACTGTGGGGTATTATAAACACCCGCAGGATTTCGGAAATTTCTTGTAATAAACTTTCTTACTGAACAAATTTTCTGACATGTGAAGCCATAGCCTTAATCTCTTCTTCCGACAACATATCGCCAAATGGTATGTAATTGGGGTTTTCTTCCTTCCCATTTGTAATTGAGTTCACAAAATCTTCATCCGTGCGTGAAGCTTGCCATTCTTTATTAGTGAAATCCTGAACACCAAAATCGATTCCCTGGCTCGTGCCCTTACCATCGGCACCATGGCACATCTCACACTTGTCGGCATAAATCTGATCAGTATCTATTGCAAATGCTTTTGTATTGATCAAGCAAATACAAAAACCCACTAATAAAATTAAAACTGCAATCTTAAACTTTAACAACATTTTATTCATACTCCTTTCATAAATAAATAAATTAAAAAAACACAACATCAACAAAACTTGGATATCTTTCTGGTAACACGAAATTTACTTCACAAGTTCCATCAATTTCTCTCTGAAGAGTTTCAAAGCTAACGCCCTGTGGCTCATGTGATTTTTCACCTCTGGTTTTAATTCCGCAAAAGTTTGATTATAATCCGGAACGTAAAATATTGGATCGTATCCAAATCCATATACCCCATGTGGCTCAGCAGCAATGAAGCCTTCGCAGCTTGCTTCTACAACAAATATCAGACTGTTCGGATCTGCCAGAGCAATGGCGCAACGAAATCTTGCCGTTCTTTTGTCAATTGCCACTCCTTTGAGCTCTTCAAGGAGTCGGCGGCATTTCTCTTCGTAACCGGTATCTACACCGCAATAACGAGACGATAAAACACCTGGTTGTTTGTTCAGAGCATCGACTTCTAAACCTGAATCATCTGCCATTACCCGCATGTTACAGAAACTGGCAAGTTCTCTTGCCTTCTTTATTGCATTCTCTTCAAACGTTACTCCATCTTCTACAACCTCAGGAGGATCACCAAAATCTTCCAGCTCAAACAGCTTAAAAGGAATACCGTCAAGAATACTTCTGATTTCTCTTCTCTTTTTGTGATTTTGTGTCCCGATTACGATTCCATTTTCATTCACCATAACCAAAAACCATCGAAGGCATTACAAGTCTCTTAATCACTTAATGCTTCCATCTGTATCTGCGTAAGTTGGTTTATCCCTTTTTTCGCCAGATTAATCATTGCTGCAAGTTCTTCGTCCGTAAATGCGTATTGTTCACCGGTCCCCTGTAATTCAATATACTTTCCATCCCCCGTTAATACAACATTCATATCGACTTTTGCTGCAAAATCTTCTTCATAACACAAGTCTAACATCGACACGCCGTCTACGATCCCGACGCTTACAGCGGCTACACTTCCCAAGAGCGGCTCCTGAGAGATTTTACCGTTCTTCTTTAACCAATTAACAGCGTCAATCAAGGCAACATACGCACCGGTAATTGAAGCTACCCGGGTACCGCCATCAGCCTGAATGACATCGCAATCTATCCATATTGTTCTTTCACCGAGAGCAGACAAATTAACTATTGAGCGCAGAGACCTGCCAATGAGCCTTTGAATTTCCTGTGTACGGCCACTTACTTTTCCGCGAGATGCCTCTCTTACCGCCCTTTTCAATGTAGCGCCTGGTAATAAAGAGTATTCTGCTGTAATCCACCCCTGTCCCGAATTTTTCAGGTAAACGGGCACACCTTCAGCAATCGAAGCAGTACAAATCACCTTCGTCTCTCCAAATTTTATCAGCACTGAACCTGGCGCAAATTTCGTAAAGTTTCTTTCAATAGTTACGAGTCGCAATTCGTCTGTTCTTCTTCCATCTTTTCGCATTGTATTTTTATCTAATATTCATTTTTCTCATTGCAGATGAGAAGGTTAAGCAGAGCTTTTTGAAGATGCAACCTGTTTTCAGCTTGATCGTAAACAATTGAATTTGGACTATCAATGACTTCGTCAGTTATTTCCTCTCCACGGTGAGCAGGAAGACAATGCATTATAAACACACCCTCTTTAGCAGACGCTAGTAATGAACCATTTACTTGATAACCTTTAAAATCTTTGCGTCTGATTATTGATTCCTTCTCTCTCCCCATACTGATCCATGTATCCGTGTAAATAATATCTGCATCCTTAATAGCTTCTACGGGATCTCTCAGTTGTTCAATGCAGGAGGATGTTTTTGCAATCCTTTTAGCTATTTCCAGCGATTCTAAGGGTAATTCGTAATTTTCAGGAGAAGCTATCTTGAACGAAACTTCCAGTTTTGCACACAAAAAAGCCAACGATCGGGCAACGTTATTACCATCACCAACAAATGCCAGTTTTACTCCATCAAGCCTGCCGATTTTTTCTTTTATGGTGTAAAGATCTGTAAGAGCTTGACAGGGATGTGTGTAATCAGAAAGAGCATTAATTACAGGCACTGAAGAGTGGCTGGCTAATTCAGTCACGGTCTCATGGGCAAATGTTCTGATGGCAATACAATCCACATATCTTGACAAAATTGCAGCAACATCCTTAATCGACTCTCGTTCTCCAAGATTTATGTCCTGTTTCGTTAGATATATAGCATGCCCACCCAACTGCGTCATCGCAACTTCAAATGAAACCCTCGTACGCATTGAGCTCTTCTCAAAAATCATCCCAAGTGTTTTTCCTGCAAGAGAATGATCGGTCTGTTTGTTTTTGTGAGATTCTTTCATCCGAACAGTCAAAGCAAACAACTTGTCAATATCTTTAACTGATAAATCCGCAATAGTAACCAGGTTCTTATTATTCATAGATAATTTTTCAATATTTTACTGCATCGCAATTCCTAAATATACCTTTGAGAGTTCAGATTCTTTCCTATAATCAATTCATATAATTATGTTACAGCTTTCAACACACCCTGTAAGATACTTAAACCTTTATCAATATGTTCCTTTTCTACGTTTAATGGAGGCATAAACCGTATCACATTCTCATGAGTACAGTTAAGCAGCAATCCTGCTTCCATACATTTCTGAACAGCTTCTGTTGCCGGAGTAGTAAGTTCAATTCCAATCATCAGGCCTACTCCCCGCACCTCCCTAATACAAGGCAATTCTTGTGCAAAATGTGACAACCGTTCATAGGCATACTTTCCCATATTTGCCGCATTTTTCAATAAACCTTCAGATTGAATCGTCTCGAATACTGCAACCGAAGCTGCACAGGCAAGAGGATTCCCACCAAAAGTTGAAGCATGGCTACCAGGAACCAGGCTTCTGGCTACTTCTGTTTTAGCCTCCATTGCACCAATAGCAGTTCCGTTTCCAAGTGACTTTGCAAGCGTCATAATATCGGGACAAATATCATAATGCTGATAAGCAAAATACTTTCCCGTTCTCCCCATACCTGATTGGACTTCATCCAGAATCAGGAGAAGTTCCCGTTCGTCACAAATTCTCCTTAACTGCTTCATGAATTCTTTATCAGCTACATTTATTCCACCTTCACCCTGTATTGGCTCAATCATTATACCACAGGTTTTATCATCTATGGCCTTTTCTACTTCAGGTAAACTATTGAAGGGAACATAGGTAAAACCTTCAATAAGAGGAGCGAGCCCCTTCTGATACTTCGGTTGTGCCGTAGCCGTTATCGTCGCTAGGGTTCTCCCATGAAACGAATCGTCCATCGTAATGATTTTATATTTACCTCTGTGAGAATTATGGAGTCTCGCCAGTTTTATTGCCGATTCATTCGCCTCAGCTCCACTATTACAGAAAAAACACTGCCCATGAAAGGAATTCTCAGAAATATATTTCGCAAGGAGTCCCTGTGGTTTCGTATAGTATATATTTGGCATATGTACTAACATTGCCGCCTGTTCCTGTATTGCTTTTGTTACATTCGGATTACAATGTCCTAAAGAACTAACTGCCCAACCTGAGAAAAGGTCGAGATATCTCTTGCCGTTCTCATCCCACACATAAACCCCTTCTCCCCTGACAAAAACTATAGGGTTACGGGTATAATTTGGAATTACGTAATTAGTATAGAGCTCTATGGTTTCACTCTTAGTCATATTTATTCGTTCCTATTATTATGTATTCGATTGAAATTATGTATAGAAACAATGGAAGGATATATTTCGTATGTCAATATATGCAGACTAATCAGCTCATCTCTTATAACCTCACGTCAGAGTAGCTACCGTGCACAATTCTTCAATGTTTCAAAGCACACTTTTAGTGGTTCCAAGGCCATTCCCCCTGCTTCCTGTGAAAAAAATAAAGGCAACCGGGCAGATATTACTACACTATGATCTGTGTTCCTATCCCTTTATCAGTAAAAATCTCAAGTAACAGAGAATGGGGTATGTGACCGTCAATAATATGAGCTTTTTTCACTCCCCCAGTTAAAGCAGATATACAGGCCTTTGCCTTTGGAAGCATTCCACCATTTATGACGTTATCTTCTATTAACTTATACACTTCATCTTCATGGAGTGTAGATGCAAATGCTTCAGGATCTGATGGATCGGTCGATATCCCATGAGTGTTTGAAATAAAGACCAATTTCTCTGCCTTCAAAAAACAGGCGATAAAGCAAGCAACATTATCCGCATTCACATTGAAATTTTCTCCGTGAGCTCCTTCTGCGATTGGAGGTACGACAGCAATCTTTCCACTATCACATATATCGCATAAAGTATCGCATTCTACTCCCGTAATTTCACCCACATACCCGAAGTCGAAATCCTGAGATTTTCCTTTTTCTTTCAGTATATATTTCTTTGCCTTTAACGGGCTGACATTATTATTCCATACACAAACGGCATCAGACCTCATCTCTTTTATTTTGTTAACAATCAGATTACTTATCTGATTTACGAGCACGTCAACGGCAATCTCCAAAGTCTCTTTATCAGTAACTCGGTAACCATGAATAAAAACGGGTTCTTTTCCCCTCTTTCTCATTTCCTCGGTGATATAGGGACCTCCGCCATGCACGATTATTGGCTTCATACCAATAGCCTTCATAAAAACCACATCCTGGAGGATACTGAGGAAGGTTTTTGTATCGACCATAGCGCTTCCACCAAACTTTATAACAACTATTTTCCCCTTAAATGCCTGAATATAGGGGAGAGCCTCAATCAAGACCTTGGATTTCAGTATCGCATCTTCCATTGTTATTCCTTTTGTATAGGTATCTTCCAACGTCTTCACACCAATATCAGATGACAGATTCTCTTCGCAAAGAATACGAGTGATTCCACTCCCTTTTCTATTTTCACTGGTTACCTGTGTGCTCATTTTCCCTCATGTATCTCAGATTATGTTTAACGTAAACAAAAAAAAATCAAAACATTCTCTCCAACCTTAAATTTTCGAAATTATAGTCTTTACAACACATATGTGTCAAGGTTAAATCACCTGTTTATTAAATCATCTATTTTTCTCCTGTGACAGTGGCATATGGCAATAGCAAGGGCATCTGATGAATCAAAAGGTTCAGGAGGTTTTGGCAAATTTAAAATAACCTTCACCATTTCCTGGACTTGTCTCTTTTGAGCACTGCCAACACCTACAACTGATTTCTTAATAACCGTGGGAGAATATTCAGACAAGGGCAGCCCTGCTAGTGCCGCGCATAAGATAGCAACACCCCGGCCTTCTCCAATCTTAATAGCAGCCTTTACGCTCTTTCCATAAAAAACTTTTTCCACCGCAACATGATCCGGTTTATGCTTTTCAAAAACCCAATTTAAACCTTCATAAACCCTTTTGAGTCTTTCGGGGAAAGGATCTCTACCGCCACTTTTTATGATACCGTAATCTATAAGAGACAACCCGCTAGCGGTATATTCAATAACTCCATAACCTGTTATTATCGTACCGGGGTCTATACCGAGAACTCGCATAATGGTATAAAAGTACACTTTTATTCTTAAAAGTCAATGTTTTAACGAGTTAAGCACATCCTGTGCAACTCTTTCAAAATTGCTACCTCGTTCCCGCCAGCCAGCCCGTACCGAACGGTACGTTCGGGCGGGCAACGA
>JALDRB010000012.1 GCA_031316155.1 Candidatus Scalindua sp. | reverse complement strand
CTTGTCCTCCATTTGAACGGGATTCCGAAAAGAAGGAACTTGAGAATTGAAGATAGCTGATAAAATCCATGCTGCATTCATTTTTGATAGTACCCAATCGCTTCCGGCATTTCGGCTTTTATATTTTTGATTCGATTTTGATCTGATGGGTGAGAACTTAAAAACTCGGGAACGTTTGCCGAACCCTTCATGGAAGCCATCCTTTCCCAAAATCCTACAGCAGTGTGGGGATCGTATCCAGCCATGGCCATAAATATTAATCCTAAATGGTCAGCCTCGCTTTCGTGCACTCTACTGTAAGGCAATAGAATACCGTATTGAGTTCCAACACCAAAAGCGTTCATCCACAATTTCTGTGTTACTTCAGGGCTGCTTTGAAGAGCCTTGGATATTGCAGCTGTACCAAATTCAGCGATTAAACCCTGACTCATCCGTTCATCGCCGTGTTTAGCAATAGCATGAGCAATTTCATGTCCCATAACGACAGCTAACCCGTTTTCATCTTTTGTAATCGGTAATATACCGGTATAAACGACGACTTTTCCACCCGGCATACACCAGGCATTTGCCTCGGGGTTCTCGATTAAGTTAAATTCCCAATTGTAATTTTTCAATCTTGATGACATCTGGTTGTCAGACATGTATTTTTCGACAGCTTTTTGAATTCTCCCTCCGACAGACTTTACCATATTTATTTGCACCTGGTTTGTGCTGATCTTATTTGATTTCAGGAATTCTTCATATTGCTGAAAACTTGTTGAAAGCATGGTATCTGAAGGAATAATATCCAGTTGCCTCCGTCCGGTTAACGGCACAGACGTACAAGATAAAATAAAAAAACAAAGTAAAATAAAACCAATAGGGGTCTTTTTGCTCACGGTTACATGCTCCTTGTAATTGCCATTATCTAATATTCATTAATCTTCTACAGACTTATAATTACTTTCTTTAATTTCTTCTGATTCTCCTCAGAGTTCTCAGTTAAAGGGGGGTTATCAATAATTTTCATTTCGTCTCAATCATAGCGTATCCCCTCTAAATTGGCCGCCCGATTAATATCGGTATCAATCAATTTTGTATCTATTAACCTGGCTTTATGAAATACCGCATCGTCTAAGATGCATCTCTCAAAACAACATCGAATAAAAGTTGCAGCCCTGAAAATAGCCTTTTGCAGACGACACTCCACAAAGTGTGTATCGATAAAGAGTGCTGACGGGAAACGGACAAAAAAGTAATTTTCCTGCTCAAAACGGCAGGTATGCCACCATGAACCGCTAAAAGATACTTCGTTAAAACGGGATCCCCGAAGATTACAGTCGCGAAAGGTAGATAAGCCGAAAGAGCTGAGTTCTCCCACACTCATATTAAAATTACATCCGGAAAAGTTGCTTTCAGTTAAAAAAGAATTCCGAACCTGTAAATTCTCCCAATGACTATCCTGATAATGCCCCTTATAACACAGGACATGATCCAGAGACAAATTCTGAAAGTTCGTATCACGCCCTCGCAAATAACAGCACCGCCCTTCATGCAATTTAAATGACTGAACCGTACTGCCGATCAGGAATCTGCCAGAAACATCCGCTTGAAACAACTCTCTTTCCGGAATTGTTTCCTGAATAAAAACCTTTCTTTTCCCATTATCATTCATGTATAAAACAGATATCTGCCGAACTCGAATCTTCACGAATAAAGATGCATAGAAAATTAAATTTTCGAAAGATTGCACAGGTTTTCAGCGAAATGCGTTGCGCGGTCACAATTCATGCAGAAATAGTGAGAATCTTTAACGATCTCCTTTACTCTTTCAAAATCTCTTATGGCCACTATCTGGGAAATATGCTCCTTTTACTGATTGCTCTCTGTGCACTTTTACCTTGATGAATATATATTGAAAACTTACTTCCTTTCATCTATTGGAATAAAGGAGCGTTGAGTATAACCGGTATAAATTTGTCGAGGCCTGTCTATGCGGGATTTCCTGTTACTTGCAACTTCATTCCAATGAGCAATCCATCCGGGTAATCGACCTATGGCGAAAAAGACCGGAAACATATTTTTCGGCACGCCGATAGCTCGTAAGATAATGCCGCTGTAAAAATCAACATTGGGATAGAGTTTTCGTTCAACAAAATAAGGATCAGCCAGTGCTATTGCCTCCAGCTCACGTGCAATGTCCAGCAAAGGGTCACTCCGTTTTAATACATCAAACACTTTTACAGATAATCCTTTAAGGATTTGAGCGCGAGGATCAAAATTCTTGTACACCCGATGCCCAAAACCCATAAGAAGAAAATCACTATCTTTCTCCTTGGCCATTTCAATACATTTCTTAACATCCATTTTTCCTTTATGAATCTTTTCCAGCATTTCAACGACAGCCTGATTGGCTCCTCCATGCAGGGGCCCCCAGAGAGCCGATATGCCTGCAGAAATAGCAGCAAAAAGATTGGCCCCTGATGAAGCAACCATGCGTACGGTAGATGTACTGCAATTCTGCTCGTGATCGGCATGGAGTATCAAGATTATGTCTAATGCATGTTTTATAGCTTCGTGAACTTCGTAGTGTTTATGAGGCAATGAAAACATCATATGCAGCAGATTTTCAGTATAACTGTGTTTTGGAATAGGGTAGATGAACGGTTCACCCCGAGTCATTTTATAAGAAAATGCAGCAATCGTACGTATTTGACTGATCAGGATTGCTGCTGCCTTATCCAAATCCTGCTTATTGTGTGACTGGGTTAATACCGGATAATAGCAGCTCAAGGCATTAATCATTGCCGAAAGCATTGCCATGGGATGCGAGTTCCATGGAAACCCCTCAAAGTGATGCTTCAGGTTCTCATGGAGGAGAGCATTATCCGTTAAGAGAGCGGTGAATCTCTGCCTTCTCTCTCTGGTTGCCAGCTCTCCGCGTATTAGGAGATCTGCGACTTCAATGAAATTACTCTTCTCAGCCAGCTCCTTTATGGAAATACCGCGGTAGCGCAGTATTCCTTTTTCACCATCCACATAGGTTATGGCGCTTTCGCATGAACCTGTATTGGCATAACCGGGATCAAGGGTAACATAGCCAGTTTTTGTTCGTAAATTGGAGATATCGATACCTTTCTCATTTTCGGTGCCAACAATCACCGGTAGCTCAGCTTCTTTGTTATTTTCAAATTTTAATCTTACGTTTTCCATACTTTCGACTTCCTCATTACTTCAAAATGGTATTTAACCTACCACAAAAACACTCTTCTTTCAAATGTGTAAATGGAATGTTTTCTCCTCTTTTACACAGCAATTAACTTTTGAATCAAAAAACCAGTGAAATAATAAATCAAAAATTGGTGAATATCAAGACCTATTTGAATCCGCTCTATTGAGATCATATTTTCCTTCATGCATTCAAAGATCATATATACTCCAATGCATGGTTGAATCCACAAGATATAAAAAGACTAAAAAAAATATCATCTTTTTTCGAAAAAGTTTTATAACCATATACCCAATTGACACTTATGCGCAGTAACCGTTCTAAAATACTGCTGATACGAACACAGTACATTTGGTTTCCGGGAAGTTTCATTAAAAAAAACTGGATAAATCAGGTGAAAAAACTTAAAATACTGCAAAATGACCACAATCTGCAGAGTATAAAAAAGAGTGGAACCTTTTAAGTATGAGTGTAAACTGGTAACGCCCACAGTTTACGAGAGTAAAGCTGGAGGCTGTTAGGTTCCTTTTAAAACGAAACACATTACGGTAAAACATTATTTATAGAGATCTTTAAAGATGACAAATCATGTAATTATTGGAAACGGTGTTGCAGGTATTAAAGCAGCAGAAACAATCAGAAGAAACGACAGTAATTGCAAAATAACTGTTATAGGAGATGAAACGTATCCTTTTTATTATAGACCCCAGCTTCCGAAACTTGTTTCTGGAAAAATAGATGAAGAGAAGCTGTGGGGGAAAAAGAGCGAGTTTTATGAAAAGAACAATATTATTTTGCAACTTGGGAAAAAAGTAACCGGGATCATCCCTGACAAGAATGAGATTGTGTTAACCGATGGGGTTGTTCGTTATAGTTCTCTCCTCATTGCAACAGGCGGTTCGATCAAAAGCAGGAAATATCCTGGAAGCGAATTGAATGGAGAGGTTGTTGCGTTAAAGACAATAGATGATGCAAAAAATATTAAAGAAAAGGTTAAGCACGCTAAGAGAGCGGTAGTCATTGGAGAAGATTTTTTAACCCTGGCATTGATTGAAGCTTTGCAGAACAGTGGAATTGAAGTAATCTATCTACTCCCGGGGGATTGTTTGTGGCCTGAGATTCTGGACAAAGATGCCTCTTATATACTTGAACTTAAGCTGAAGCAAAAGGGCATCAAGATACTCCACAATACTGATATAAAAGAAATTGTTATTAAGAACAGGACCGTTCACGGTGTAATATCGACAGGCGAAACCTTTATTGAATGTCAGATCCTCGGCGTTGTTGATAAATTACAACCAAATATCGATTTCTTGAGTGAAAGTGGCATAAAAACTGACACCGGCATTTTGGTAAACAACAAGATGCTCACGAATATCGATAATATTTACGCCGCCGGAGATGTTACTCAGCTGTTGACTGATCCGAGTGAAGAATCTCCAAAGATCAACGTTCGATGGCTTAAAGCCTGGAGACAGGGGCAGATTGCCGGTGCAAATATGACAGGAAAGCAGACGGAGTATGACGATATTGCGTGTATCAGCTCAACACAGATCTGTGGAATCGATTTGATATCAATAGGAACATCAAATCCCCTGAATAACGGATATAAGATAATCAGAGGTGATTATCCTCATCCTGAAATTGACGTTTATAAAAAGCTTGTCTTGAAAAATGATAAGGTAGTCGGTGCGCTACTCGTTGGAAATGTGCTTGAGGCCGGAGAAATTACAAAAGTCATAAAAAATAGGACGAATTATTCTGAGATCGATGAAACCCTTTTAAAACAGATGTTTGACCTGAATTCTCGGATTAGCCCATTTCATGGATTTCTTTGTCCTGTATGCAAGCTATCGCTTCCCATTTCGCAGGATACAAAGGTAGGAGATAAAATCACCTGTCCTGCTTGCGGTATTGAGCTGACGGTAACCGAACGCATGCTGAGGTAAGAGATCTTCATCATTTATAGACTCTATCTCAGCACTTTACTTGTTTTGTATTTTTTTAAACTTCTTTATTACAACCGAATCCGATTATGAATAGCTGGAAGTGTAGCAATTGTAGTTTTCAATTCGATGCCATGGAACCATATGCAAAATGTCCCTCATGTGGGAAGGAATGTGAGTTTGTAGATGTCACAAACTACGTCCCCAAAATGGATAGAACGGGCAGGAAATGTTCGTGCGATATATGCGGAACAGAGGTTACGGTTACAAATGATTGTGGCGGATTTATCAAATGTTGTGATCAGCTAATGGTACTAAAGTAAAGGTAAAATGCAAAACGAAAATATAGAAACAATATTAAAAAAAGCTGCTGCCAAGGAAAATGGTACATATTTGCTTTATAAAAATGCTGCTGACAGGGTAAAAGATGTGTACACAAAAAGTATTTTGCAAAATTTTGCTGAGGAAGAATTAAAGCATAAAGAAATTATCGAGAACTTCAACACTGAAACGTTAGAAACAATAGAGATGAAAATTGATGAACCTTCCCGCCAAGGTATTTCAGAATTTCTTACTGGCACAGACACAGATCTTAGCCACGATCCGGATATTAAGGATGTGCTGATTTACGCAGCAAAAAGAGAGAAAAAAGCCTTTGCATTTTATGACAACATGTCAACATTAGTTGCAGATCCAGAGTTAAAAAAATTATTTACCTGGTTAGCACAAGAAGAATCAAAGCACAAAGAAAACATAGAAGCACTATTCTGGGAAGTGATGTACCGTTAATAATCTTGTTTGAGTTGTGTATGGCAAACACACCGGTTATTCATAAGTTAACACACGGATTAAGCCAATCGTACCTATATCTGCATTCACGGTAGTCGCATCACTAACAGAAATAACTCTCTCTATCTTGTTCTTCTCTATGAAATCATTTACCGTATTGTCGAGTGCCTGAAGCTCCTCTTTTACATGAAATATTTTAAGCTGTGTCCCAAAAGTTTTTACTTTTACCATGAAATCTCTCCTTCTTTCTTAAAAATTTTTATTTCTAAAGGCCTAATAACCCTTTTTGAGTGTTTAAAATCTCCCACCCATGAAAATTCAATTCAAATTGTTTCTTCTCAACATGACAATTCAAACATTTTTTTGAACCATTATCCGCCCATTCCTGCAAAATCATGGCTGTCTTAGCTGTCTTACCCTCACCCGTAAGCACAGATTTTCCTGCGTGACAGTAGTCGCACTCAACACCCATCATTTCTGACAACTCAAACATTTTCTCTGCGATCTCTTTTCTCTCTGTAAAACGTGACTTCCCGCTATGGCAGTAATCACACGTTACACCAATAGCCACAGAAGCATCCATCATTTTCCCGGCCTTTTCGCCATTTTCAGTAAACACTGTCCTGTCATCATTGTGACAGAAAGAACACTCTTGACCCAAAGGAACCGATACTTCTTCACGGCATTGCCGACTCTTTTCTTCCGTATCCCCTTTCAGATATTTTTTTTGTAACACGTCTGGTTCTGGCAGCTCTCCTTCGGATATGAGAACCGATCCGCCTCTTCGAAGTTCCAATTGATCAGCCTCTAACTCTCCCAACCAGAGAACGATGAAACAGATACAGCCTGCAATAGTAATTTTTTTTCTATTTTTTCTCATAATTGTCCATTTTCTCATGTATAAAATTCTTGAAAATTTCTAAATAATGCTTTCAGTCCCTCTATCTTAAAGAGGTACCAAGAGCAAAAGCCTCTTGCATTTTATCGGGACATTTAAGAATGTCTCCCTTTTTTTCCATACCCTGGTACAATAGCTCACCTTTATATTCTATCTCCAGCACATGGAAAATGGCCCTCACCGTTGCGATTGCACCCTGGAAAACACTGTTATTTCCTATTGACCCTGAAGTAGAGATGAAATAGCCTTTTCTTTCAGGTGTTTCAGGACTAATGAGTTTTTGTTTCAGGATATATTTCCGTGACCAGAGAGCCTGACACCGGTCAATAAAAGACTTTAACTGAGCACTGACACCGCTAAAATAGATAGGGGATGCAAAAATTATGTAGCGTGCCTCCAGAAGTTTTTGATACATCAGTTGCATATCGTCCTCAATCACACACATACCATCGTTTTGACACAAGTCGCATGATGTACAGGGGGAGATATTTACTTCACTGAGTATTATTAATTCAGTCTCCAGGCCACGTGTCCCGGCACCGCGCAATAATTCTCTTAAAAGTAATTCTGTATTTCCCTCTCTCCTCGGGCTTCCTGCTATTCCTAATACCTTAACCATTTTAAATTACACGTTGTAAAACACTTCTCCGGCCCGCATGAAGAACAGGGAAGCATGTAAAATTAACCGCAAATCCTTCATTCAAGATAGTGAACCCTTTCATCAAGAGGAATTCCGTATGAAATAGCACCGAGTATGTCCCCAAGCTTTTTGTCCGGATGACAGAAAGTACACCCTTTCATATTTGCAACCAGGACAGTAGCCGCCCGTAAATAATTTCTGCCATCCATCGTTTCTATCCTCTCAAAATATTGTTTACCAGAAATCATCGCATTAATTGCATCTCGTTCAAATTCATCCCTGGGGTTATTATCCGGATTATACGGAGAGCCGGTAGCATCAAGCAACCTCGCCTTGTGCCATCCTTTCTTGCTCATTACTTCAAAAACCCTTTTGGAGAGGGTGGCAGCGGCTAATACCGAAGGGTCATTTACATATTCTGCCGTGATTAAGACTATAAAAGTCTTATACAAATCGTCTAGCATACGCACTGTCTCTCTTGCTCGATCTAATTTTTCACTTAAAAATACCGTATACAAATCATCTAGCGCCTGAAAAGGTGTTCTACCCGGAACTTCGGATTTCTCTTCTGTAGCCCCCTGAACTGCGGGCATGGTACATACCAGAAGCAGCACAATCAAGCAGGCATGAAATTTCTTACTAATATCTATCTTCCTTTTTTTCTTTAACGATTCAAATATTTTCTGTTTCTTCGTTCCCATATCTATCACGTAACTCAGAAAAAGAACGTTAGTATTCAGAAACTATATGATATAATTTGCGTAAGGATATGCAAGGGAAAATATCGAAAACTACCATTATATATACACAGTGGCGTTTTTTGGTGAATGGCAGAAAGGAGCTGCCTACTCATGGAAGAGTTTGAATTTCTTGATGACATCGCAACCGCTGATGTAGCAATAGAATCTCGTGGAGACACTCTTGAAGAGTTATTCGGGGCATCAGCAACCGCAACCTTCGAGGTTATGGTAAACACAAAAGGGGTAAAACCACGAATAAAAAAAGTACTGTGTCTGGAAAGCCAGGAAATAGATACTTTATTGTTTGATTGGCTGTCTGAATTAATTTATTTAAAAGATGTAGAATATATGGTATTCAGCGATTTTCATATACAGATACAAAAGGATGCAAATTATTTACTTCAGGCCCAGATTTTTGGGGAAGAGATCTGTCCAACCAGGCATGAGCTGAGATGTGATGTAAAGGCAGTAACATATCACCTTTTTGATGTGTCTAAAAAAAAAGGCAAATGGGTATCCAGATTCGTTTTAGATATTTGAAGCTATGAGCTGTATGTTGAGGCATTTTCGATACATACACATGATAATAGCAATTTTTACCTCTATTATGGAGGGGGAATGAAAATGAACGGTGGAATGAAAATCAACAAGATATCAGATTGGATATGGGAAATCCCTAAAACCGAGAAAGAGGGTATGCTTGTTCCCGCGAGGATATATGCAAGTAACACACTTTTAGAAAAAATGGATCAGGGTGTTTTTGAGCAGATCACAAACGTGGCATGTCTCCCGGGTATCCAGAAATATGCACTCTGTATGCCTGATGGTCATTGGGGATACGGGTTCCCTATTGGTGGTGTAGCAGCTTTCTCTACCGAAGACGGCATCATTTCCCCGGGAGGAATAGGATTTGATATAAATTGTGGGATGAGACTTATTACGACAAATCTCAAAATAGAAGAAGTGAAACCACGACTGAGTGATCTTGTTAATGAATTATATCGATCTATTCCCGCAGGTGTTGGCTCAAAGGGTTTCTTGAAGCTTTCATTATCAGATTTTAAAGAAGTCATGATAAAAGGTGTGGACTGGTGTATTGAGAAAGGCTATGGCTGGCCTCATGACAGAGAACGGATAGAGGAAAAGGGCCGCATTGCCGGAGCAGATCCATCAAAGGTAAGCGAAAGAGCAATTACCAGGGGTGTTAACCAACTTGGAACTCTCGGATCAGGCAATCACTATTTAGAGGTTCAATTAGTAAAAATAGAAAATATTTTTGATGAGAAGATTGCAAAAATATTTGGCATCAAAGAGAAAGATCAGATTGTTATTATGTTTCACTGTGGATCACGGGGTTTTGGACATCAGATAGGTACTGATTATCTAAGAATATTTGATAAAACAAAGAAGAAATATGGTATGAACGTTAAAGACCGGGAGCTTGCATGTGCGCCCTTTAATTCCCCTGAAGGCGTTGATTATTACGCAGCAATGGTTTGTGCTGCGAACAGTGCGTTTGTAAATAGACAGATCATTACTCATAAGATTAGAGAGTGCATCTCACGGGTTTTTGGTTCCAGTGCCGAGAAACTCGGTATAGAGATAGTATACGATGTCGCACACAACATAGCAAAGCGGGAAAAATATGTCATCGACGGCAAACTGAAAGAGCTCTTAGTCCACAGAAAAGGTTCTACCAGGTCTTTTGGGCCCGGCAGAAGCGAGCTCCCTGAAAAATATAGAGATGCTGGACAACCAGTTATCGTTGGAGGTTCAATGCAAACGGGTTCTTATCTCCTGGTGGGAACAGATCGGGCAATGAATGAAACCTTTGGCTCTACAATGCACGGCTCAGGAAGAACCATGTCAAGAAGGGCTGCTAAAAAAAGATTCAGAGGTGATCAGCTGATAAAGGATATGAAAAAGGATGGAATTATCGTTAAGGCTGTTTCTCTGTCCGGCCTTGCAGAAGAGGCAGGTTTTGCGTATAAGAATATTTCAGAAGTTGTTGAAACCATGGATGCATCAGGCATTTCAAAAAAAGTTGTAAAATTACTCCCTATAGGTAACATAAAAGGATGATTTTTTGTCGAAACGAGTTTAAGCCTTGACATAAGTCCACTCTATATAATAAACTATGCATATTACAGAATATCATTTACCTGCAATTACGTATGGAAATTACGAGGAAATAAAGCAATTATGGAAAATGTTAAGGAAAGAACTCGCAAATACTTAAGAGTTTTAGATGAACAGAAATTAAAGATAATCATTGGTATTGCTGTTGTTGTAGCGGTTGTTTTGCCCATAACCTTGTATAAACAGAAAACAAATAATGACTTCTATGAGGTATGGAGCAGGATATGGAGGATAAAGAGCGAAGCTGTAACCGCAAAACAAGGAGAACCGGAGAAAAAGTCTGAAACTATTAACGCATTCATTAGTGAATATACCTTCTTAAAAGATAATCTCTATACAACACCCGCAACACCCTGGCTTTTATTAGAGCTTGGCAATACGCAATATAAAGCAGGAAAGTTTGAAGATGCGATACTTACCTATAATGAATTTATCGTTGAGTATAACAAGCATCCTTTACTATCTATTGTTCGTCAATCTTTGGGATATGCTTATGAGGAAATGGGTCAATTTAAAGATGCGGTTAATCAATTTGAGAAAATTTTAAATAATGATGAAGCCGTTTTTCTCAAGGCACAGGCCAGTTTAGACGCTGGCAGATGTTATGAAAAGTTAGAACAATTAGATCCTGCCTCGACTGCTTACAAAAAAGTAATAGCTGTCTCACCGGAAAGCTATTTTGCAAAGATGGCACAGTATCGGCTGGAGGATATTGAGTAATCCTGAGATGTTGATCCTTTGCCCTTCTGACGCCCTTGAAGGTAAAGGTCATTGTATTGGTATGGGTAGTTAATGATTTGAGAGAGTAGCGGTGATTGTGCCAGAAATAGACAACTCAGAACATATCAGTTTTGTTGTAAAAAAAAAACTCGCATCCAAACGGATTGACAAATATCTTGTATCTCGACGGAAACTGCAGGACTGTTCCCGAAGTGAGATACAAAGATTAATAAAGGAAGGCAATATAAAAGTAAACAATATTGCCGTAAAGAGTAGTTATGAAATAAAATTAAACGATGTTATTTCTGTTAAGTTACCGGCAAAAGATAAGAACCCCATTTTACCAGAAGATATACCACTTGATATTTTATATGAAGATGAACATTTAATAGTCATAAACAAGACTCCGGATATCGTTGTACATCCTGCAAGAGGCAATGCAAGTGGAACACTGGTCAATGCCCTGACCTTTTACTGTAACCAACTTTCCTCGATTAATGGCCCTCTAAGGCCCGGTATCGTTCACAGGCTGGATAGGGATACGAGCGGTATAATCTTAATTATTAAGAATGAAAAAGTACATAAGCATATAGCTCTGCAATTTGAAAAAAGGGAGATCAGGAAAGAATACCTTGCGGTCGTTAAAGGTGAAATAGAGCTTGATTCGGACAGGATTGATTTGCCCATAGGAAGGCATTTGAAAATTCGGGAAAAGATGGCTATCCGTCATGACATTGGTAAAAAGGCCGTCACGGTATTTGAGGTAATAGAGCGTTTTTGTGGCTATACATTCGTCAGGGTATTTCCAGAAACAGGAAGAACGCATCAAATCAGGGTACACATGAAAGCTGTGGGACACCCTATTATCGCAGATTCTGCATATGGTAGTGAAGAAGCCTGTTTTCTGAGGGATCTGTTGGAGCCGATTTCGAGTATTGATATACAGAACCTTGCAAAAGATCAAAATTTATGGGATAATGCCCTCAATCCGGTTATCGACAGACAAGCGTTGCACGCGTGCAAGATTAACTTCTTTCACCCTGTTCTCAAAAAGGATATGGGATTTACCGCCGAATTACCGGAAGATTTGGATAACTTGATTACTATTCTCAGGAAAATTAAAACTATCAACAACACCGATTCCTGCGAAAGACTTAAAAATAGATCACATTAATTTAAAATACGGAGGAGAGAAAAATGTTTGGCATGCCTGGAGGTATTGAATGGATTATTATCCTTGTAATAGCACTTCTCATCTTTGGTAAAAGATTGCCCGAAGTGATGAAATCTATGGGAAAGGGTATTGTTGAGTTCAAAAAGGGAGTTAAGGGAGTTGAGGATGATGTGGAAGAGGTTACAAATAAAAAACAAGAGAAGATAGAAACTACGAAAAGTGAACAACTTCGTGAGACAGAAAAAAAGGATGAGATTAATAATATTAATGAGATGAAAGGGTAACAGTAATGGCAAACAGCAATAAAAGAAGGAAACTTAAATGGCGTAGTAAAAAAGCAAACCATGGCAGGAAACCGAATTTAGGAAGACAGAGGGGACGGTAATTGGTGGTTGAACGAAAACAACCCATCTACTGCGTTGCTGTAACAATTCCGTAATTCTCAAGTACATTAGTACGTCCGGTTCCGAAATTGTTACGCGCCTTGTATTTGGGCAGTTTTGGCTCAACCACAGGGCGTACGTTCGATCACTAATTAATTAATCGTAAGATATGGAGAAAATATCTCATATAGCTTTCTATATTTACCATCGACCCATTTGCAAATTTGATCTTGTTCATCAAGTAGCTTAATTCTTAAAGTTCTGTTAGGTGCTGCATTATTCCATTGTGGATACATTGAAATTAGCTTATGCGCTTTATCACAAAGCTCTTGCAAGAACTAGCTGGTTTCGCTATGTTTAGCTTAGTTAATTGTCAATGATAATACCCCGGGTACAGTAATTGTTGTGCTGTTTGCACCACTACTACTTATGTGAGTGTTACAGAAGAAAAATGGTGTTAATTAATAAGTTTTTTACTGTCAATAAAATACGTATCCCCTGCCAATAAATACAAGCGGGTTTGAAACTGCTATCTTTGCGGCTGTTGAATTCTTGCGGCATGAAAACAAAAAAATCCGAAATCAGCAATAAGAAGGAAGCTAACACGGAATTGTGATAATCAGACCCTGTGAACATTTACGATTGTGTTAATGCATCTTCATATACTTTCAGGTCTCCGGCACTAAATAACACAAATCTAATCTCAGTAAAACTGTGCTCCTGTATGAATTCCTTGACCGTAGTAATGGCAATGCGAGCAGCACAATCTATCGGGAACCTGTATGCACCGGTACTGATAGAGGGAAATGAAACTGATGCAACCTCATTCTCCTTAGCTATTCTTAAGCTATTATAATAGGCATTACGAAGGAGTTCTTCTTCTTTTCTGCTCCCTCCTGACCAAACGGGTCCTACGGTGTGTATTACATATCCAGCTTTCAAATTCCCGCCAGAGGTTATGACGGCCTCTCCAGTTGGACATCCGCCTTGTCTTGCACTGATTTCTTTGCATTCCTCCAGGATCTTTGCCCCTCCCGCACGATGAATAGCGCCATCTACCCCGCCACCGCCAAGCAAGCTTGTATTTGCAGCATTGACTATTGCCTCGGTTTCCTGTAACGTAATGTCACCCTGAATCACACTAAGTTTCGTTTTCCCTACCATTCTTTCCATTGATAAAGACTCCATAAACTGAATTTGACGTATTAGTGCTTCCTGCACAACTCTTTCAAAATGGCTACAACGACATCCCTGTCGTTGATTCACACCATTTTGGGTATGTGCTTTCGCACAAAAAATCGAAATGAAAGAAATTGAAGGTCTCAAGGTAAAATTCTATTTACAATACCCCATACCTTTTCCGAAATCTCTTCCCTGGTCAGAATCTGACTATTTTTCGCACATTCAACCTGAAACCAGCTGTCATCCTCCTCAGCGAGTTTACCGTAAACCTTTTGTACTTCATGAAGGTATTTTAAATCTTTTTCATGTATATCAATTTCTGTTTTAACACCTTTCAAACTGTGAAATCTCTCCATAATTAATCTCTGTGAAACCTCTATCGGAACATGAAGATAGACAATCAGATCAGGTTTTGGGATAGCATACACCTTATATTCAAGTTCTTTGATCCATTTGAAAAATCTGTTTCGCTCAATATTGCTGCGAATCTTGGCTCCCTGATGAGCCATATTTGAGCACACGTAGCGGTTAGAAGTAATTATGAATCCTTCATCGAGCCATCTTATCATTTGTTCTTTTATTTCCCATCTGTCTCCGGCATAAAGAAGGGAAGAAAGATAAGGGTTAACCTCTTCAGCTCTGGGCACAACGCTGCCTGAAAGAGTATCCTCCTTTCCGATATCTGATTCATCATCACCAGAATCTTTTCGTTTAATTTTAAGAGAAGAATCGTGTAAAAGCTTGCCAGGTTCGTCTCTTTTTTCCGTGGGAAGAGGATATTTTTTCAGATGTTCCCTCAGTTCCTTCGGCCAACCAAATTCTCCCTTGAGATATTTTTCAATCATGTCTGCAAAAAAAGATTTACCATACTGCGGGAAATCCGTCATTTGAACACGATAGCCTTTTCCCATCAATCTTTTCTCAAGAATACGGGTTTGAACGGTCTTTCCACTTCCATCAATACCCTCAACTACAATCAGTTTACCTTTAGATGACGAAGTTTGTTTGGTCGCATGAACTGGCAGGTGCCCAGAATCCGATTTATTCTTAGTATAGGTATTCATAACCTCAGTCTCAAAATATGTGGGAATTATTTTAGATAACACGATAAATATAACATAAAACTGTGCCACAATCGTATAAAATCATTTTTTTAATTTGTTTTAAATTTGTTTGTTGCTATTATATGAAAGGTATTTAATCTCCAATTTGGGTATATTTTCGAGATATATGGTTGAGAAATTTTTCCTCCTAATACTGAATTTTATGTCTTTGAAATTTTCAAACCTATTTCATAAATCGGGAATACTCTGCTTTGCCTTCCTCTTTCTTTTCACACAGGGAACTTTTGCAGAGGATGAAGCGGGAAAACTAAGGCGTGATCTCCTAGAGCTGGAAAGATTTGCTAATCCATTTGTGCAGATCTTTCAAAAAGTATCAAGTTTGGTAGGCCCTTCGGTAGTGAGTATCGTGGCAGAGGATACATCTGAAACGTTTGAGGATCCACACGATATTCTTCCTTCCCCCTTTTTTTTACCCCAGGAAGAAAACAAAAACAAACCTAGCCAACGTAAACCAAGTTTCGGTTCCGGAATTATCGTAAAAGAGAACGGGTTTATTCTGACGAACTATCATGTCATAGATGGTTTTGATAAGGGGAAGATAACCATTGTTCTCCACAATGGTGTTCAATACAATGCAGTCATCTACGGTAAGGATTCAAATTCAGACCTGGCAATTCTGAAAATTGATGGAAACAACCTTAGAGAAGCCAAGTTGGGAGACCCGAAGAGTGTGAAGGTTGGAGATTGGGTAATTGCAATTGGTAATCCGTTCGGATACAGCCAAACCGTTTCAGCGGGTATCGTAAGTGCGATAGGGAGGACAAACGTTACACCACTTGCAAAACCTTTTGTATACGAGGATTTTATACAGACCGACGCAGCAATAAATCCTGGTAACAGCGGAGGCCCACTCGTAAATTTACGTGGAGAAATCATTGGTGTAAACTCTGCTATTGCAACAAGTACAGGAGGTTTTCAAGGGGTTGGATTTGCAATTTCTGCAGAAATTGCAGCAAGTGTTATGAACGAACTTATTGAAAAGGGACGAGTAGTAAGAGGATTCTTGGGTGTTGGGATTCAAAATATCAATGACAATCTGGCCTTATATCTGAATTTAAATAACAAAGATGATATCTTGAAAAGTTTCAAATTGGATTCAGACACAGGAGCCTTCATTTCTGAGGTATGGAAAGACACACCCGCTTCACGTGGGGGAGTTCTTCCGGGAGACGTCATTATCAGGTTTGGAGGCAATGATGTTTCTAATATTGATGACCTGAAAAAGGCTATACGTGCCTCAAAGATTGATGAAGAAATTCAGGTAACAATTCTTCGTTATCATGAGAAAAAATCACTTGCTGTCAAAATTGAAGAACAACCAGAGAGTATGTCTGGGAAAACATTTGTGTCTGTCAAGATGTATTCCGAATTAACATCCTTTCATACGGGTTTGACTGTTGCAAATCTAACTTCGGAGAGTACTGAGGAAAAGGATGATGAAAGTGATCGAGGTGTACTGGTTGAACAGGTTGAGAATGATAGCCCTGCGGATCGGGCCGGAATAGTACCCGGAGATATTATTCTTAAGGTTGAAATGAAAGAAGTTAATTCAAAAGAGGAATTCCATTTAGCCTTGCAAGAGGCCTTTGAAGAAAATCCGATCGTTTCAGTATTCATTAAAACAAAAGGTTTTGTTATCCTGAAATAAGTCTGCTTTATTTATTACCGGCTTAGAGACTCATAATAGATTTTTTCCCTGGAAACAAAGTAACCCGAGTTAGTGCATCCTGCACAACTCTTTCAAAATTGCTACCTCGTCCCCGCCAGAATGATTGTCGGGCTGGCGAATGGCCGGTAGGCCGGGCGGTCAACGACATCCATGTCGTTGTTTAACGTCATTTTGATTATGTGCTAACGCACAAAAAGAATATAATCCGTTGATTTGTTTACATTTAAAATGGAAATTCCTATGTATAAATTTGAAGAATATCAGTTCTCTTCACTCAGAGATTTTAGATCCTTTGCCGTAAAATCGCATTCCGGATAATTTGTACAACCGAAGAACCACATGCGTTTTTTCCCGCGCCGCTGCACTAAACTCCCGCTACATCCTTCTTTGGGGCACTTTATATCTGTTGGTATCGCCTTGGTATTTTTGCACTTCGGATAATTTGAACAACCCAGAAATTTACCCATCCGGCTGCTTCTGATGAGCATCATACCGCCACACTTTTCACACTTTTCATCAGTTTCCTGAGCCTTGAATTCAACAGGGCTGTCTCCATTAAGAGACTTTGTATTTTTACATTCCGGATATCCTGAACATGCCAGAAACTTAACGTTTCTACTGAATTTGATCACCATATCTTTACCACACTTTTCGCATAATTGCCCCGATTTCTCCTGTTTTACCGGTATTCCATTCGTATCAAGGGCAATGGTATTCTTGCAATCCGGAAATCCTGAGCAGCCGAGAAATTTGCCGATTCTGCTCCACCTGGTGACCATTGGTTTGCCACATAGCTGGCATGAGTATTTACTCTCTTCAGGTTTTTCCTTCACACTGTCCATCTCAACCTGTGCTTTTTCCAGGTCAGAAGTAAAACTTTCATAAAATTCTTTCAAAACCTTCAGCCAATCCTCATGTATCTCTTCAATCTTGTCCAGTTTGTCTTCCATTTGGGAGGTGAATTTTACATCAAAGATCCTTGGAAAGTGTTTTACAAGTTTTTCTGTCACCAGGACACCAAGATCTGTTGGATGAAATAACCTTTTCGTTTGCGTTACATAGCCACGATCTTGTATATTTGAAATTATTGCAGCATAGGTACTGGGACGTCCAATACCATTTTTTTCCAATGTCTTAACCAATGTTGCCTCTGAAAATCTCGGTGGAGGTTGCGTAAAGTGCTGACTGGGTGTAAGTTTCACAAGGTCTAGCAATTGTCCTTTTTTTAATGATGGTATGTTCTGTTCCTGCTTATCTCTTTCAGAATCACTATACGTTAAAATTGTGTGTCCATCAAAAATTATTTCTCTGCCTCTGGCCTTGAAAATACATTTTTTTGACGTATTTTTTGTCGGATCAGCCTCTATCTCCACTTCGGTAATTGCGTATTGCGCCGGTTTCATCTGACTTGCAATGAATCTGTCCCAGATCAGTTTATACAGTTTATACTGATCGGTTGTCAAAAAAGGCTTTAAGGAGTCGGGTTTTCGTTCGGCATACGTGGGACGAATAGCCTCGTGACCAAGCTGCGCTCCTTTCTTTGACTTATAGCTATTTGGTTTCGGGGGTAAGTATTCTTTGCCGAATGTTTGTTCGATTACATCACGACAAGGTTGGATCGCCTGCTCAGAAACCGTAAGAGAATCTGTCCTCATATACGTAATTAAACCAACGGATCCTTCGGCTCCAAGCTCAACACCTTCATACAACTGCTGCGCCAACAACATCGTTTTTTTTGTACTGAATCGCAGTTTTATTGAAGACTGCTGCTGAAGTAAACTTGTGGAAAATGGAGATGAAGCCTTGTTAAGTGTTATACGTTTTACAATATCTGTTACCGTATACACAGCATCCTTTAAATCCTGTTCGAGATTTTTTGCCTCTTTTTCATTAGCAATCTCTTTGGCCTTCCCATCAATTTTAGTAAGTTCGGCTACCAGCACTTCTTCTGGAGCAGGTTCTCGTTGGGCGGCCTTCCCTTTAACACCAGAATCTTTCGCTTCAATATGTTTCGATGCAAGGTCTGCCGTAAACTCCCAGTACTCTTGAGATTTAAACTCATTTATCTCTCTTTCTCTCTCGACAATAAGCCTGACGGCAACCGACTGAACTCTCCCGGCACTTAACCGTTTCGTAATTTTTTTCCAGAGTAAGGGACTTACTTTATAACCGACAAGTCTATCAAGTATCCTCCGCGCCTGCTGAGCATTAACCTTGTCCATGTTAATTGGCCCCGGCTCCTTAAACGCCTTTTTAATAGCTTCCTTTGTGATCTCATTGAAGGTAACACGCTGAATCTTTTCCTTCGGTATATTCAGTGCCTCACACAAATGCCAGGCTATTGCCTCACCTTCACGATCACGATCAGAAGCCAGATAAACATAATCGACTTTTTTTACTTCTTTCCGCAGTTGAGAAACAATCTCTTTTCTGGAAGGAATTATTCTATAGGTTGGAGTAAATTCATTTTCCGTATCCACGCCAAGATTTTTACTTGGAAGATCTCTGACATGGCCTACAGAAGAACGAACGAAGTAGGATGAACCCAAAAATTTATTTATGGTTTTCGCTTTTGCCGGAGATTCCACGATAACCATTGATTTTGTAACCATTAAAAATCCTTTTTATTAAATTAACATCGAAACTTGGAGATTTAAACAAAGGCGCCAACAGATGTCAAGTGTTTTTCATTATTCCTTATGTCGCACTACTTATTGTCGACAAAATTGCTTTGACCAAACATCGTATCCTTGATAGTTTATAATTATGCGAAACCAATTTATCATACATTGCATTGCTATTATTCTGGTCATTAGCTGTATTGCGTGGTTCTGGCCACCAATACTCTGGGCATTTATTATAATCGGACCCTTGGTTCTGATGGGGGTATACGATATGTTTCAGACCCGGCATGCTATTAAGCGGAATTTTCCCCTTATTGGAAGAGGAAGGTATCTTCTTATTTATATGATAATCTTGTTAGAATATAAGTGCTTTAGCAGCAAAATTTATTATATACCCAAATAGCTATATAGCAAGTCCCCCGTAAAAGTATTATACGTACTAACAGCCATAAAATAAGACGGTTATTAGGACACCTAATTCATGTTAGGAGAATACAATAATGAATAATAAAGAACCTCTAAAAGCCACATTAGTTCCCATGCCTTCATATATGAAAACAAACAGGGGTGATATTTACCCACTTACTGGTTGGCTATTACACACATGTTATGTATCCTATACTAAAACCGATTTGGTTTTCGGTTTTACTGGAAACCAAATTTTGGTGAAGGTGTCCCCGGACAAAAGGCGCCGAGGACTTTACTCGCTCAATTTTATCTCGGATTTTATCCGAAAACCATTACGAGATGAGTATATATAACATGTATGAGCGTCATATTCAAAAATCGGTTGTTGAAGCTTTACATGATACTCCTGTTATCGTGATTAACGTCGCACGCCAAACAGGGAAAAGTACCTTCTCCCAGCAAATCATTAAAAATAATCTATTTTAAAGCGCAGTATATAACTTTTGATGATCCAACAGCTTTATCGGCGGCCCAATCCGATCCAGGTGCTTTTATTGAGGGATAAAAAAAACATGTGATACTTGATGAAATACAGCGTGTTCGTGGGTTGCTGCTTACTATCAAGAAATTCGTAGACCAGGACAGAACGGATACACGTTTTATTTTAACAGGCTCTGCCGACGTCATGACGCTTCCAAAGGTTTCTGAATCTCTGGCTGGTCGTATTGAAGTCCATAATCTATGGCCATTATCAATAGGCGAGATGCAGGGCCACCAATCGAGTTTCCTGAAAACACTCATATCGAATGATGTTGATTTCAAAACCTCAGGCCATACCTGGAATGATCTTACAAAAACAATGGGAGCAGGGGGTTATCCTGAAGGGCTGAAGAGACCTTCTGAAGACCGACGTGAAAAACGGTTATATGCATCAAAAGGAGGTAAAATATTATGAAGAAGAAATTGCCAATCTTGAAGAGTGATAAAGAGGCCGAAGATTTTGTTGAAAATGATGACCTGACGGATTGATCACGTTTTTCTAGTTTAGTGAGAATTTCTTCAAGTTGGTCTATGATGACTTTTTCTTGCTCTGGTGTTGTTTTTGCCTTTTTGTTTTCTATCAGAAGGTCATATGCCATTGGCCAAAAACCAGGGGCATCAGCACGGATAATAGAATTATGATATGTGAGGACACATTCTCTGGCTTTCTCTAGGCGGTCAGTCCGATTTAAAGATTTGGAAAGCTCTATTGCTCTTTTAAGTTTTGAACGAATATCGCCTTCATGTTCCTGAAGTTTTTTTTCTGCTATCTCAATTAAGTTGTCTATGTAAGCCAAAGCTATTGTATGGGAAGGTTTCTTGCCTGAAACTTTTTCGCTGAAATCCCATATCAAGCCCAAATAACGGGCTTTAAGAACAGGGTGCTGTGTTTGCTGAGAACGTTTTTCCCAATAGTTTATAATTTCAGGTGTAATCTTTTGAATGCTTGGTCCTTCACTAAAAGTTCCATCTTCGTTTCTAAACACAAACATAGAGCCATAGTAAGTCCCCCAACCCGTCTCTTGATTTTTGCAATCTTCACGAAAATCAAAAGCCATTCTTTCGGCCTGTAATACTATAGATACATCACTATTATCATTTGCTTCATATAACTTTTTAAATTCCGCAGATATATCTATTTCACATAAAGGACCTTTTTCCTTGTCAAACTTTTTTAGCAACTCATTTAGCTTTGCGATATCCATATTACTACTTACGGCAATAATTATTGTGTTCATGAATTAGCGCACATTAGTCTATTAACCCCAATAAGAATAAATTATTGGAATTAATCTTTTCTCCACAATGGTTTTTATTAGCCTATTGCATATTTTTTATGAATGTTCTTAATGCTCTTTCAATCATTTCTTTTTTCAACAACCTTGAACCACGAATAATTCTTGTTATTTCTATATTATATTTCTTTGCCATGTTAAATGCCTGAACCATCTTTTCATATTGTATGGCATCAACTAGTACAGCTTCAGCCTTACCATTAACAGTTAATACCACAGGTCTATGTGTACTATGAATTTGTTTTAATATTTTATGCGTATTCTTCTTAAGCTCTGTTATTGATAGGATATTCTCATTGATATTTATTGTCATATCACAACTCCCATAATTTCAATTGCTTATAAATTTGCCATCTTCTAATTGAATATTCAGTTAAATATTTTATTTCTTATCGAAACCAATCAAGTTCCTGCTTATCCTCTCTTTCATCTCTCTTAAACGTTTACTGAATAATACCTGATAGGAAGTTCCGCAATCCAGCTTCTTAAACTTTTCCGGCAGGCGAGCGAAGTTTCCCGTTGCAAACTTCTGTATCTCTCGCACGGTTGGAATGGTATAGGAAAGCTTCCCGCTCCTGATAATGGGTAATAAGAGTGCTTCCGCATCATATTTTTCATCAGCTAACCCTACTGTATCCTTTTTAAACCTCCCGTTCTTGTCAAAAAAGCGGTAAACCTGTTTTGTTGACGGATAAGCAACTTTATCCTCACTCAACTTCATTTTTGGTATCACCCTTCCATCCACTTCCTGCTCTACCAACTTGTATACGCCGTTCAGGGCTGGTGAATCTTTTGAGGTAACCATCTCAGTCCCTACTCCGAACGAGTCTATCGGCGCTCTTTTCTTCAGCAACTCAGAGATTTTATACTCGTTTAAATCACCGCTTACCGTAATCTTTACCTGTTCGAGACCTGCATTGTCTAAAATTTTCCGAACTTTCCTGCTCAATAGTGAAATATCTCCACTGTCAAGCCTGACCCCTTTCAATCTTTTTCCAATCTTTACCGCCAGTTCTGCTCCCTTAACCGTGTCGTACGTATCTATTAAGAGAATGGTATTCTCGGGAAAAACTCTTTGAAAATCCTTATAAGAGGTAAATTCATCATCATATGCCATGATCCACGAGTGGGCAATGGTACCGATGGCGGGGATGCCTAATTCATACGCCGTAAGGACATTAGAAGTTCCAATACAACCTCCGATAAAACATGCCCGTGCTGCCAGAATCCCAGCCTGAGGGCTATGTGCGCGTCTCGTTCCAAAATCAATTACCTCCTTCCCCTCAGCTGCATAAACAACCCTCGATGCCTTGGAAGCTATCATCGACTGGTAGTTTATCATTGACAAAAGATAGGTTTCAATTATCTGTGCCTCGATTGCCGGGGCTGTTACTCTCAGAATAGGTTCATTTGCAAAAACAATGGTACCTTCAGGAACGGCAAACAGATCTCCCTGAAAACAAAAGTTACGAAGATATCTGAAAAATTCTCTGCTGACATTTTTGAAAAGGGGCAGGTTCTTCAGGTATTGTATATACGTATCGGTAAACGTCAGATTATTGAGATAGTAAACAACCTGCTCCAGACCGGCCGCAACCAGGTATGAGCGATTTTCAGGCAGTTTTCTGACAAATAATTCAAAGGTTGAAGTATGATTCTTACTCCGTTCGAAATAACCGGCAGCCATCGTTAACTGATAAAGGTCCAGGGCAATACACATATTCTCTTTGTTTATGAAGAGTGGTTTTGGTTGTGTGTTACGATTTTTCATGAAAAAAATTTCTCATAAACAAGTTAGGTCATCCTGGCTAACTTTTCCAAAATCCATAAAACTGCCGTCCATGGCAGTTTTTACGGTCTTTTGAACTTGCGCCTTCAGCGCAAAAAACAAGGAAATATTGAAATTCCTCATTTGAAGTTAAATAGTGGTATAAATATAATGGATTTTTGATTATAATGCCACAAAGAACAGAGAGAAAGTATTACACTTAATCATAAAAAGTTAAGTTTTAGATTTTTAGTAGTTCTTAAATTTTTCAATCTTGTGCTTGATTTTTTATACATTTTTTCACATAATATTTCCCTTACGGTAGCCAATCCAAACAACATATGCCAGAAAACCAATGTTCAGGCAGAGATAACCTGGTAAGTTTGATTAAGTATGGCATATTTTTATGTAATAAAGTTTTCTGCACTATCGAGTTAGTGCATCCTGTACAACTCTTTCAAAATGGCTACAACGTCATCCTTGTCGTTGCTTAACGCCATTTTGGATAGGTGCTTTCGCACAAAAAAAGTAACATATTGATTTATTTTACATTTAAAATGGAAATTCCTCATATCAAGTTAAGAAATTTCTTTCACACGTTATGTGTGATTTTGCAAATCCCTGCAGTCAGAAAATATTCAACGTAAATATTTTATCCCTAGGTAACTGATTAAGAAGGTGAATGACAATGACGGTAAAAAAAATGAATTTCAAGACAGAAACAAGACAGATCCTGGATCTTGTGGTGCACTCTCTCTATTCACATAAAGAAATATTTCTGAGAGAACTGATCTCAAACGCTTCGGATGCCATTGACAAGGCGCATTTTTTATCCCTGACGGATAAAGAGATCCTTGACGACAAAAATCCATGGAAAATCAAGATTAAACCAGACAAAGAGGCCGGAACACTCACAATCTGTGACAATGGGATTGGCATGACGAAAGAAGATGCGATCAGAGAGCTTGGTACCATTGCTCATTCAGGAACAAAGGAGTTTCTTGCCGCAATGCGGAGTAAAGAGGTAAAAGAAAATCCGGAACTGATTGGCCAGTTTGGTGTCGGATTTTATTCGTCTTTCATGGTTGCAGACAAAGTTACCGTTATCTCTAAGAAGGCGGGAGCCAAAGACACAAAAGGAATCAAGTGGGAATCCACTGCAGATGACTCCTTTACGGTAGAGGATGTTGATAAAGAGGAAAAGGGCACTGAAATAATACTGCATCTCAAGGAAGATGAGAAGAAATATCTTGAGGAGTGGGAGATAAGAAGTGTTGTAAAAAAATATTCCGATTTCATTGAGCACCCTATCGTGATGGACATTGAGCGGGAAGAGGAGGGCAAGATAGACAAAAGCAAAAAGGTAAAGGTCAAAAAGGAAGAGACCTTAAATGCAAGAAAGGCGATCTGGCTCAAGAATAAATCAGATATTACGGAAAGCGAATACAATGAGTTTTACAAGCACTTATCTCACGATTTTTCCGATCCGGCAAAGATCGTACACTACAAGGCTGAAGGAGCTTCTGAATTCACGACGCTTTTTTACATCCCTTCAATTCGCCCTTTGGACATATTCTATAAAGAATACAAGATTGGCCTGACCCTTTATGCAAAAAGGGTTAAAATCATCGAATACTGCGAAGCTCTCATACAGCCATACTTGAGATTTGTTAAAGGAGTAGTAGATTCTTCAGACCTTCCATTAAATGTATCAAGAGAGATGCTGCAGAATAACCGGGAGGTTGAAAAGATAAAGAATAGTATCACAAAGAAAGTACTCGATACCCTCGGTGACATGAAAAAGAATGAATATGATAAATATTTGAAATTTTACCATGAATTTGGCAGGGTTTTGAAAGAAGGTGTTCATTTTGATTTTTCCAGGAGGGAGTCTATCGGAGAACTCCTCCTCTTTCCTTCGACAAAAACAGACAAGGACTCTTTCAGATCCATCCAGGACTATATCGACGGCATGAAAGAGGGACAGGAAGACATTTATTATATCACGGGGTCATCACGGGATGAAGTTCTGAAATCACCTTACCTTGAAGCCTTTAATGATAAGGACTACGAAGTCCTCATCATGCTGGACGATGTTGATGATATTATCATGGGACAGTTTGAATTCAAAGGAAAGAAATTCAAGTCTGTTATTAAGGGTGATATAACCCTGGACGATTCAAAAAAGGACGAAAAGGAAAAGGCTCAGAAAAAATATGGAAAGATCCTTAAATTCATCAAAGAGCGCCTGGAAGATGACCTGAAGGAAGTCAGGCTTTCGGGAAGACTGAAAGATTCACCCTGTTGTCTCGTGGCAGAGGAAGGTGAAATGGATCCGCAGATGGAGAAACTTTTAAAGTCAATGGGACAGAATATCCCGGAAAGAAAAAGGATTCTTGAGATTAACCCATCACATCCCCTCTTTGAAGCCATGAACGTTATTTTTGAGAAAGACAAAAAAAGTGAAGTCTTGAAGAACTATGCAGATCTCCTCTATGACCAGGCACTCTTACTGGAAGGTTCAAAGCCGAAAGACTGTGCTGCATTTGCCAAGGCTATTTCGAAGCTTATGGTTGAAAATGCTCAGCAGAATTGATGATTCTGTTTGATACGCGGTAGATGTATTCGTCTCAAATCCCTAGCTAATTAAGGGTGTGCTTGATACGTGCATCCTTTAGGATGGGATATTTGCATAGGTGTGTTCAACAATCACGTTACCGTTCTAAACACTCTTATGTCGTCTGATGACATCGACGGCCTTATTGAGTTGAAGGGTAATTTCTTTGGCTTTATCCTGCAGCTCTTCACCGAGATGAGCCACCTTGTCAGGATGTGATTTCGCAATTTTTTCTTTATATGCTTTTCGCACATCTTTCCAGGAAGCGTCCGGACTAACCCCGAGTACCCTGTAAGCCTCTTCCAGTTGTGAGCTTTCCGTGTATTGCCTTTTTTGCTGTTCCCGGAATTGGTCACCGGCGTACCTTTTGCTCTTCCCTCTTTTCTGAGTATTCCATTTACGCCAGTAATACCATAGGGTACCTGATGCAATAAGATCGTCTATAAAACCCGGAACAAAGTCAAAGGGGCTTATGATGTAAACAATCAGAAATATCGCTAATAGATAAAAGTTACGATCACCCATGATGTGTACTCTTCTCTCATCTCATAAACAAATCCAAAAAGCAAGAAAGAACCGCCTTTTCCTGAATGCAAAGAATTCCACCGCTTTCAATTCCTTATTTTTCTGTCACGAAGCATTATCAATTTTTGCTATTCGTGTTATAATAGCAGAAAATATTATGGAATGAAAACCAGAAAAAGAGACAATTAAATTATTCATTGATTTCTCTACCGAATTGTACTATTACATGCTTAAGTGTAACGCATTAATCATGAATTATAGTTCCAATATCTTTCAAAAGATATTGGAAATCTCATTTTCCCAAATCATAGCACTTGACTTTATGAAGATTTGCCTCGCTCAAATAAATCCGACAGTTGGAGCTTTTCAACAGAATGCAAGAAAGATCTGCAAATATATTGGTATTGCTAAGAAAAAAGGAGCGGAGCTGGTTATATTCCCGGAGATGAGTATAGTTGGCTATCCTCCAAAGGACTTACTTGAAATTTCCGGATTTGTAGAGAACAATTTAAAGGCATTGGATGAAATCACAAGGAAAGTAACCGGGATTTCTGCCATTGTTGGTTTTGTTGATAAAAATTCCTCAAGGAGGGGCAAACAGTTTTACAATGCGGCCGCTCACATTCATGATAAAAAAATTATCTCAAAACATTACAAATCGTTATTACCTACGTATGATGTATTCGATGAGGATAGATACTTTGAACCGACTCATTCTATTTCTGTGACGGATATATGCGGCAGGAAATTCGGTATCTCCATTTGTGAGGATACGTGGGGAGTGGACGTAATATGGCCAAGAACGATACATCATAAAAATCCTGTCAAGAGTATGGTAAAAAAAGGCGCGGAAATCATTATCAATGTCTCAGCCTCACCATTTACGATCGGCAAATATAACGTGAGATTAAAGATGCTGACAAATCATGCAAAGAAGCATAACGTACCGCTTCTTTTTGTAAATCAGATTGGGGGCAATGACGATCTGGTCTTTGATGGCAACAGTCTGGTGGTCAACAGGGATGGAGATGTTATTGGCGAGGCACTCTCTTTTAAAGAGGATTTGCTGACCGTTGAATTCAATGATTCTGATGTAAGGATAGTGAAAGACAAACAGACACCATTCAGAAGAAAAACGCAAACTATTACCGGTAAAAATGAAATTGACTCTGTATACAAAGCGCTGATTCTGGGTACGAGAGACTATATGAAAAAGTGTGGATTCAAAAAGGCTGTCATCGGCCTGAGTGGAGGAATAGATTCTGCTGTTACTGCCGTTATTGCTGTACGGGCGCTTGGAAGGGGAAAGGTGCTTGGTGTAACAATGCCCTCGCACTATTCATCAAGAGGCAGTGTTGAGGATTCGAAGGTGCTGTCAGAGAGACTCGGTATTGATCTGATGACAATTCCCATAGATTCAATATACCAGGCGTATATAAAAGCTTTGGGCGGTGTATTTGCCGGGCTTCCTTTCGATGTTACTGAAGAGAATCTGCAGGCGAGGATAAGGGGAAAAATCCTGATGGCAATCTCTAATAAACAGGGATACCTGGTGCTGACGACCGGAAATAAATCGGAACTTGCCGTAGGCTATTGTACCCTATACGGTGATATGTGTGGCGGCCTCGCTGTCATATCCGATGTTCCCAAGACAATGGTCTATCAGCTGGCCGAGTATATTAACCTTAAAAAAGAGATAATTCCCCGAAATACCATTGAGAAACCACCATCAGCCGAATTAAGACCAAATCAGAAGGATCTGGACTCATTACCGCCTTATGATATTCTCGACAGCATATTAAAGTCCTATGTAGAAGAATCTAAGGATGTACATGATATTGTAAAGCTCGGTTTTGACAAGTCACTTGTCAGAGATATAATCAGGAAAGTTGAAAGGAACGAGTATAAACGAAAGCAGGCTGCTCCCGGACTCAAAGTTACTACAAAGGCGTTCGGAACAGGCAGACGTATGCCGCTTGCACAATTATATACGAGATAATAAAAAATTATACCTGAAAGTTCCTGATAAAAATCGCCTGAAGTTTTAAGTGAGCTAAACAGGTAATAATTTGTTATAATCAAAAAATTATCTGAATGTATGTATAAAATCATGAACGCAATATTTTTGAGATAAGAACTCTATGAAATTACATCTTCCTAAAATTATTGTTCCAAAGCGAGCGAGAAAAGTTGTATTTGTCGGAACATATCTGCCTCGTAAATGTGGTATCGGAACGTTTACGTATGACCTTTTTCATTCAATATCTGAAGAAGCGGTTAGCGGAAATTGTGGTGTGATAGCCATAAACGATACACAGGAAGGATATGCTTATCCACAGGATGTTGTGTTCGAAATTAACCAAAACGATATTCAGAGTTATCGGGTTGCCGCTGGCTATATTAACCTCTCTGGTATGGATATCGTAAGTGTCCAGCATGAATTCGGGATTTTTGGAGGTGAAGGAGGCAAAAACATAGATTATCTGCTGGGGAATCTGAAAAAGCCCGTCGTTACTACGCTTCATACGGTTAACAGTTTTTTAGAAAGTCATTATAATGCATCCTTCTTAAAGGTTGCAAACCTTTCAACTGCATTAGTTGTCATGAGCAACCAGGCAAAGGAAATTGTTACGCAGACTTACGGTGTTCCAGAAAATAAGATACACGTTATACCCCATGGTATTCCTGATGTGCCATTCGTTGACCCAAGCTTTTACAAGGACAAATTTGATGTTGAAGGGAGGTTTGTAATACTGACATTTGGCCTCCTGAGCCCTAATAAAGGGATTGAGATGGTATTAAATGCTTTGCCTGAAGTTGTTAAAAAGCATCCTAAGGCAGCCTACTTAATTCTTGGAGCAACCCATCCAAATGTTAAGCGTCTTCAAGGAGAGGAATACCGTGTGTCATTACTGAGGTTAGTAAAAAAACTGAAACTTGAGCAACACGTTTTTTTCCATAATAGATTTGTTGAACTCCATGAACTTTGTGAGTTTATAGGGGCATGCGATATTTATATTACCCCTTATCTTCAAAAAGAACAGATTGTCAGCGGCACATTGGCATATGCCTTTGGAATGGGCAAGGCTGTTATTTCGACACCATACCGGTATGCGCAGGAGATGCTAAAAGATGGTTGCGGAAAACTGGTTGAATTTGGAGATACTGCCTCTCTCAGTAACGTCATTATCGAACTCATGGAGAATGATGTAGAACGAAATAAAATACGTAAAAACGCCTATGAATTGGGGAGAAATATGATATGGAGAGAAGTAGCAAGGCAATACCATAATGTATTCGAAAAAGCCCTTAGTGAGTATACTATCTCAGGGAGAGGAAGAAGTTTGCAAAAACAGTTTGTGGAGCAGAACCCAATACCAGAAATAAAACTCGATCACCTGATCCGGTTGACGGACGATACCGGCATTATCCAGCATGCTACTTTTGGTATTCCAAACAGGAGCTCGGGCTATTCGGCCGATGACGTTGCCAGGGCCTTGGTTGTGGTTCTTCACTATTACAATCAATTCCAGGATGAAAAGGTCTTGCCTCTGGCAGAGAGATATATAAGTTTCTTACACCATGCACAGTTAGAGGATGGGCGCTTTCATAACTTCATGAATTATAAGCGGGAGTTTATTGATGAAGTGGGAAGCGAGGATACATGGGGCAGGGTATTGTGGGCAATTGGTTGTGCGATATACATAAGATCAAACCACCAAATTCAATTACTGGCCAGAGAACTCTTTGCAAAGGCGATAACGAACCTCGAATTTACCCATCCACAGGCATTAAGCTATGCAATACTGGGCTTTTACTATTTTCTCAGCAAATATGAAGGGGCAACACAAGAAAAAAGAATTCTTCAGGATATGGCAGACAAATTGGTAGAGTTTTATGAAATACACAAACGGGAAGATTGGCACTGGTTTAGTGATACTATTACCTATGGATACGGTAAGATTATCGAAGCCCTATTACTCTCCTATAAAACTACTGATTGTGAAAAATACCGGGAAACTGCCTTTACGTGTCTTGATTCTCTAACGGAGAAATTGTATAAAAATGAATATTTTGATTTCGTAGGCAATAAAGATTGGTTGAAACCAGATGGGAAAAGAGAATACTACGATCAGCAACCGATTGATGCAGGTTATCTGGTTGAGGCGTATCTTACGGCGTACGATGTAAGCCTAGACACAAAGTATCTGGATTTGGCTCAGGCAGCCTTCGAATGGTTTCTGGGCAGGAATCGAAGCGGAGAATCAATCTATGATTTTGTCACCGGGGGATGTAATGACGGACTGGGACAGCATGGAGTGAATCTTAACCAGGGCGCAGAATCCATTATCTGTTTCCTGCTTGCTTCTCTGGATATTATAAAATACGAAACCGTAAAAACGCTTGTAGAGTAATGCAGTTTTAACCATCTTAATTTGATAGCCAAATCTCATTATTCGATATTAATGAGGGTCGCGTTTAAAGGTAGAAAAGGTATATGACTAAGAATAGTGCACCTGTTGTAATGATTTCCAGTTATCCTCCACGGCTCTGTGGCATTGGCACTTTTTGCGAAGAGGCGCGAGAATTTATTCAAAAACGCCATCCGGAAAAAGATGTTCTCGTAATATCCCATACCGATGGAGAGGGAGAAGGGGTATTTCCCATAATAGACATGAATAAACGGGAATGGTGGAAACCTGTGTCAAAAAAGGTTGAAGAATTGAGGCCTTACGCTGTCCATATTCAACATGAATACGGTCTTTATAATTACAGAGACAACTACGGCCGAAGTGATGGAAACAGAGGATTCCTGACCCTTCTTGATGCCATCAATGAGTGGCCGATTGTAGTTGAACCACACACAGTTCACGGCAGATTAACTGAATTCGAAACTCAGTTTGTTCACGACCTCTGTGTAAGAGTAGACATTGTTATGTTTAAATGTCACTACCAGAAGTGGAGATTAGAGTGGACGTTTCCCGGCCATAATTGGGAAGTTCCCCATAATATTATGATAATCCCGCATGGCGCGAGGCCTGATAAACATTGGCCCCCATCCAAAATACATGAGCTGCGCAAGGAGATAGGACTTGATAAAAAATCTTATATCAGCGATCACCTGGTTGGGCTTACCGGATGGATACAATCCAACAAGAGATGGGATATTTTAACCTCTATGTGGGAGGATATCGTGTCGGAGATCAAGGAAGAAACCGGTCAGGAGTGGGACCTGTTGGCTGCCGGCACCATTCGAGATCCTGCTCACAAAAAAGACTACGATAAGTATAAAACGGATGTTGAACTCCTTGAAAAAAAGGGTTTGGCCCATTATTACGAATTCATACCGCGAGGCGACATCTATTATAAGGTTATGGCTGTTTGTGATTTTATTGTCCTGCCATCCGTTGATGAGACCCAGTCAGGAACGTTGGCACGGATTATTGCTTTGAATAAACCATACATTACCACGGCGCCAATGGAAGGTCTAACATCTCAAACGCTTGAAAGTGAAGGAGGACTTCTCTTCACTACCAAAGAGATGTTAAGAAAAAAGGTCGTAAGAATGGCATGTGATGAAAAATTGCGTTTTCAGTTAGGAAATAATTTAAGGCAATACCTGGATAAAACAGTCTCATGGGAAGTTGTGGCTGAGCAATATCATGAATCATATGAGATGGCGAGAAATGCCAAGCTGACGGGTAAAAAAGTAGAGATACCACAAGAATTCTAAAAAATCTTAAGGGAGGCTGTTATGTACAAAACTGAGAAGAGAAAATGCGGAGAACTGTTCACCCGTTATCGTAATAATCCCATATTATCCGCATCTGACTGGCCATACTGTGTTAACTCTGTTTTCAATGCAGGTGCAACGATTGTGGGCGATGAAACTCTGCTTCTGGTCAGAGTTGAGGATAGACGGGGTATATCTCATCTCACGGTTGCCCGGAGTAAAGATGGTTTTTCAGACTGGAAGGTCGATTCTGAGCCGACATTTGTTCCAGACCCGGAAAATTATCCGGAAGATATTTGGGGCATTGAAGATCCACGGATTACAAAATTAGACGAAGGAGATATTTGGGGAATTACTTATACTTCATATTCGGCGGGAGGGCCGCTTGTCTCTCTTGCTACAACCAGGGACTTCCGGCAATTCAAAAGACTGGGCAGTATGACCCATCCGGAGAATAAAGACGCAGCTCTTTTCCCCTGCCGTTTTAAAGGACGTTGGGCTATGATACACCGTCCATCTACCACATTTAATTTGGGCGCACATATCTGGATATCTTTTTCACCGGATATGACACACTGGGGTGAGCATCGTATCTTGATACCCGCTCGAAGTGGTGCATGGTGGGATGCTAATAAAGTCGGACTCAACTCACCGCCACTGAGAACAGAAGAAGGCTGGTTAATACTCTACCACGGTGTCAGGCAAACGGCAGCAGGGTCGCTGTATAGACTCGGACTTGCGCTGCTGGATCTCGATAACCCGGGAAAGCTGATCCGTCGAAGTGATGAATGGGTCTTCGGACCAGATCAAGTATATGAACGTATGGGTGATATTGCGGATGTTGTATTTCCCTGTGGATGGGTCTTAGATGAAAAAAAGGATGAGATCAGGTTATATTACGGCGCTGCCGATACCGTTATGGCTGTTGCGACAGCAAGTTTTAAAAATGTTATGAATTATATAAAATCCTGTCCGAAAGTGGATGTGTCATGAATGTTTTCTAGCCATAAAACCACCGATACTCATGACAAAAGTGAAGCCTTATTATTCCCGCTGAACACCTTTTACATACCAGGCGTAATCAGGTAAGAAGTCTGAAATGGTATAACCCTTTTATCCTTGACCTGCATAATGTTTAGCTTTATCATTCCCTCTCATCTATTTGGAGTTTAACTATGCATGAACGATATCTTGGAATAGATTTAGGCGCTGAAACCATCAAATTTATTTTGCTTGAGCGCCAAAATGGCCAGCTTGTTATAACGTATGATTCTATTATAACTCATGATAAAAACCCCATTCATGCTTTTAAAAAGGGAATAAGCACGCTTGATTGGGAAAGCTTAACCTCAGTCGTAACTACCGGACGTATTAGCCGGGTTTTAAATGTTGAGCGTGTACCTGCCAAAGCGGCACTTGCAAAAGGTGTTAGTCATAAATATCCGGAGATTAAACCGGTAACCGTTGTTTCAATTGGCAGCCATGGTTTTTCAGTTCTTGAACTACGAACGGGTAATCAGCAAATATTCCGAGAAAACTCACGCTGTTCACAAGGTACAGGAAATTTTTTACGCCAACTGGTAGGACGTTTTGATCTTGATATAGAGACTGCCAGTAAAATGGCTTGCGAGGTAAATGAGCCGGCTTCTCTTTCAGGACGATGTCCGGTGATCCTTAAAACGGACATGACCCATCTCGCAAATAAAGGAGAAGACCGTCGTGCTATACTTGCTGGTCTTTACGATGCTGTTTGTGAAAACGTACAGGTATTGATAAACCCTAATCTCTCTCCGCCGCGTGTATTACTAAGTGGCGGGGTATGCAGATCCAGGCGAGTGCGTGATAACTTTCGTCATTTTCTTACCTCAAAGAGAATGACGCTTGTCGAATCCAATCCCAGAGATGGCCTTTTCTTGGAAGCTCTTGGTGCAGCCCTTATCGCGGCAGATCAAAAACCAAAACCCCCTTCCCTGGAAATGGTCATTTCACCCCGGGACCATTCTTCTTTTGAGATAACAGCCCCCTTGACCGGTACCTTAAACAGGGTAAAAAGAATGCAAATGCCGAAAATCATACATACCGCTGAAAACTGTAAGACCATCTTAGGTTATGATATCGGATCTACCGGTTCTAAGGCAGTTGCCATTGAGATTAAGACAAAAAGAATTCTCTGGGAAGGCTATGTCAGCACTTCAGGAGATCCCGTTTGTGCCGCACGAAAACTTACTGATATGTTTCTCAGAGAAGCAAATCAAAGACTTGAGGTTTACGCCGTTGGAGTAACCGGTTCAGGTCGTGAAATTGTGGGTTCTCTCCTGGCTTCGTGCTTTGATACTGATGTTATTTTTGTTCTCAACGAGATAGCTTCTCATGCTGAAGGAGCGCTCTATTTTGATCCAATGGTGGATACCATTTTTGAGATAGGAGGACAAGACGCCAAGTATATTCGCCTTGATAATGGCCGTATATGCGATGCGGCAATGAATGAAGCCTGCAGTGCCGGAACAGGATCTTTTATTGAAGAGCAGGGGAAAAAATTCCAAAATATAAATACTGTTAAAGAAATGGGAAAAATGGCAATGGAAGCTGACCATTGTTTATCCCTCGGACAGCATTGCTCGGTCTTTATGGCAGAAATTATCGATGAAGCAGTTGCGTCGGGTTGTGATCAAGGGCCTATTCTGGCTGGTATATACGATTCAATCATTCAAAACTACCTGAACAGAGTTAAAGGTAACCGTTCTGTCGGGAAACGCATTTTTTGTCAGGGAATGCCTTTTATGTCAGATGCTTTAGCCGCAGCTGTTGGACGCCAGACAGGACAGCAGGTTATAATACCACCGAATCCGGGAACAATAGGAGCCCTGGGAATCTCGCTTCTCACACATAAGGAAATTACCATAACAAATAAAGCTCTGGAGCTTGAAAAGTTTTTAAACGCAACTGTTGATCGTCGAGATCAATTTATCTGCAAATCAAACAAGGGCTGTGGCGGCAGCGGTAATAAGTGCCGTATTGATCGTATATACACCACAGTTAACGGGAACAACCATACATTTTTATGGGGAGGCAATTGCTCTTTATATGATAAAGGTACCAGTTCAATAAAGAAACTGCCTGATCTCACTCCGGATCCATTTTCAGAACGGAGAGAGATGATTCAAGCTATAATAGAGAAAGCTCACAAGACTACCACTGCCATGAGTCAAACTATAGCTATTTGTGAAGAATTTACCTTGAAAGGGTTGCTCCCATTTTATGCAACTTTTTTCAAGTCCCTGGGCCTTGTACCACGTATTTATTCGGGAGCCGGATATAAGGAACTTAAAAAAGGAATAGAAGCGGCAAATATTCCTTTCTGCGCTCCTATGCAATTATATTATGGCGTCATATCCAAGTTAATTGCTGACAACCCGGACTATATCTTTGCTCCGCGGTTACGAGAGCTGCCGCGTCAAAAGGAGGAGGTAATCTCCAATACCTGTCCAATAGTACAAGGCAGCCCCGATATAATACAAAGATTAGGGACAGGGAAGCCTTCCTCCAGATTTATTACCACTCGAATAGATATGGGAAAGGAAAGTTTATACTCTAAACGCTTTAGAAATATATGCCAACTCTTAGCGCAAGAAGTAGGAGGCCAAAAGCGATACACATATGCATATACTCAAGCCTGCAAGGCTCAAAGCGACTTTGATCAGAGACTTAAAGAAATTGGACAACGTGCATTGAATTTTGCTGCTACCAACAATATCGTTCCTGTTGTTGTGCTGGGCAGAGCTTATACCATTCACAACGACGTTCTTAATTCTAATGTGCCTTCTTTGCTTAGATCCCAGGGGGCTATAGCTATTCCGGTAGATTGCTATCCAATTACCAATGATGTGCCTGTTTTTACCGATATGTATTGGGGATACAGCCAATTAAATCTGCGGGCAGCACATCAAATCCGACGCACTGATAATGTATATGCTATATACTGCTCAAATTATTCTTGCGGACCCGACAGTTTTAATCTTCACTTTTTTTCCTATATTATGGAAAATAAACCTTTTTCTATCATTGAAACCGATGGACATACGGGTGATGCCGGCACAAAGACCAGGATTGAGGCATTTCTTTATTGTATAGAAAGTTATAGAAGATTAGAAGACACAAAAAGGGCAGCCTTGAAATCTGCTGATTTTAAAGCACTGGAAAACAACAAAATTAACATCAAGGAAGCCCACCAGAGTAAGGAAGTGATATTATTGCCAAGTATGGGTGCAATTACTGATATTTTAGCCTCATTACTTCAGTCTGAAGGGATTTATGCTGAAACACTTCCCAAACCAACTAACGACTCTCTAAGGCTCGGACGGCAATATACCTCAGGTAAAGAGTGTATACCCATGATAATTACAGCCGGAAGTCTTTTAGAGAGGCTTAACAGAGAAAGTGATAGTGATAAACGCTTTGCTTTCTTTATACCCACGTCTCATGGACCGTGTAGATTTGGGGTTTATAATATTCTTCATAAGATTATCTTAGAAAAAACCAATTGGGGAAACCGGGTTCGTATTGTCGCCCCTAATGACCAGGATTATTTTGCTGGAATGTCACCGGATTTTCGAGTACGTGCGATTGCAGGATATGCAGCGTCTGATCTTCTTATGGCCGCATTACATGACGTAAGACCCTGTGAAAGAGAACGGGGAATAAGCCAGCAAATCTACGATAATTATTTCAATGCGCTTATTGAGTTGCTTTCAAGTAGTACGGCAAGTTCATTGTTAAGCGCTCTTGGTGAATTACCCAATGGAATGTTCGGGATATCAGATCTCATGTCCAGAGCCGCAAATGATTTTCGCTTGGCTAAGGATTTTTCAAAAAGAGTACCAACAGTCTCTATGGTAGGTGAAATTTATGTCAGGCTGGAACCCTATGCTAATAACTTTATCATAAAGAAACTTGAAGAAAGAGGGCTGCGGGTTATCGTCTCCCCTTTTACCGAATGGTTAGAATATACTACGTCTTGTGAAATACAACGGATTAAGGAAGATCGCAACCTGGATGGAGATCACATTCTAAAAGCAAGATTCTCTTCGGAAGTAGAAATTGGTGTTATTAACCGCGTTTATAATATTTTCGCCACTCGTTTAGACTGGGGATCACGCACCTCGGTTGCTGATGTCATAAAAGCCTCATCTCCTTTCATAAATTCTGAATTACAGGGTGAAGCAATTCTTACATTGGGCGGACCTATTCATGAAGATGAGCATGGAGTTATTGATGGGGTGATATCTGTGGGTCCGCATGAGTGCATGCCTAATAAAATTGCTGAAGCTCAATTTTTCCATGTTGGTGAAGAAAAGGATATCATTTCATTAACGCTGTCAATGAACGGAGATCCTGTTGATCCAGAAATACTCGATCGTTTCGCCTTTGAAGTGAAAGAGCGTTTTGCTGAGAAGCAACAGAAGAAAGGCAAAAAAAGACTCCCTGCACCAAGAAATATCGGTGCTTTTGCGAGACAATTTCAAAGAAAGGTGCTCTTTAATTCTTTAAGCTGTTTGTCATTATTTAATTCCAGGTCCTGAAAATTAAAACATTATTTTCAGGCAATGGTCTTGACGTTTTATAAAAAAAAATTATAATGTTAAAATTATTTTTTATAATGGGAACAGCAGACAGGTTTTTTTTGTTAAAAAAAATCAAAATACTTATAAACCAACATGGCAGAGCCGGAACAAAACTTGAAAAACTTCTTATACGTTCATATTCTGCCATATTTTTACATGAAAACTTCCCCTTGAAAATTGCTACATTATCAAATTGTCGATTTAGAGAATTTATAAAGGAAGAGAGATACAATGATCAGCATAACAGAGCTTCGAAGAAGTTTCGGGCCGATAGTTGCTGTTGACGGGGTTTCATTTAATGTCGAAAAAGGTCAGGTACTGGGTTTTCTCGGACCGAATGGTGCAGGCAAGAGTACCGTTATGAAAATGCTGGCCTGTTTCCTGAGACCGGACAGCGGGACAGCAGCCATCTGCGGTAATGACATCCTGAAAAATCCCATCAAGGTAAGGCAGTGTATTGGCTATCTGGCAGAAAATGTACCTCTTTACAACGAAATGACAGTAGGTGATTTTCTCAACTTTGTCTGTGATGCGAGAAACATAAGGGGCAAAGACCGCAAGAAGTCGCTTGATCGGGTTGTTCCCATGTGTTCCATTGAATCAGTCTATCATCAGACAATTGAAACTCTGTCAAAGGGATATAAGCGGCGTGTGGGGCTTGCTCAAACACTCATTCACGATCCTGAGGTTCTTATCCTGGATGAACCAACAGATGGCCTTGACCCAAATCAGAAACATGAGGTAAGGGATCTTATCAATAAGATGTCTCAGGAAAAGTGCATTATTGTATCCACTCATATTCTCGAAGAAGTAGATGCCGTGTGTTCACGAACCATAATCATATCAAGAGGAAAAATTCTGGTTGATTCAACACCGAAAAAACTGAAGGAGCAGTATAAATGCAGCCTTGACGAAGTTTTTCGCAAGATTACCAGAGCAAAACAAATTAAACCTGTATAAAGATAATACTGATACAATATTTAAAAAAAGAGGAGTTACAAATGAACAGTTTTGTAGCGGTATTTAAAAGGGAGCTGAAATCTTACTTTACAACTCCCATAGCATATGTTTTTCTTGTTGTTTTCCTGTTTTTTGCCGGATACCTGCCCTTCAAGAATGGATTCTTTGAAATTCGGCAGGCGGATTTATACTTTTTTTTCATTAACATGCCTCTCCTGTTTGTTTTTCTGGTACCCGCAACATCTATGAGACTGTGGGCTGAAGAACGCAGGGTCGGTTCTATTGAGCTTCTCCTGACATTGCCGATCACGGTAACGCAGGCAGTTCTGGGCAAGTTTTTTTCCGCATGGCTTTTCCTGATTATTGCTCTCGCCCTAACCTTCCCAATGGTAATCACCGTCTGTTTCCTGGGAGATCCGGATATCAGCCTGATAATTACCGGATACCTGGGTACTGTGCTCATGGCAGGAGGGTTTCTTTCGATCGGGTGTTTTTTCTCAATAGTCAGTAAAAACCAGGTAATTAGCTTTGTCCTCTCCGTTGTTACCTGTGCCATACTTGTTTTCGCAGGAATGCCAACCACTTTAAGCTATCTTTCAACTTTTTTGCCTTCAGGTCTGGTATCAGCAATCGGGAATTTCAGTTTTCAGCTGCACTTTGAATCGCTCCAGAAAGGTTTACTGGAATTTAAAGATATATCTTATTTCATATTAATGATCATAGGCTGGATCGTGGCCAGTACTTATGTTTTAGATGAAAGGAAGGCCTGCTGATGAGTAAGATGATCAAAATGATTATCGGTGTTATCCTTGTTCTGGTCATTATGTTCTGTTCGATCAACGTTTGCCAGGATTTCGGCAAGTCATTGAAGCTTGATCTTACAAACCAGAAACTGTATACCCTTTCAGGTGGCACAAGGGCAATTCTAGGCAAGCTTCACCAGCCCATAACCGTAAAACTTTTTTATGCTGAAACTGCTGCATTGAAAGGACCTGACCAGATCAGGTTTTTCAACAATTATTATGAGTATGTCAAGTCTCTCCTCGAAGAATATGTCTCTCTTGCCAACGGGATGATCCATTTTCAGGTAATAGATCCAAGGCCTTATTCTGAGAGTGAGGAAAATGCGCTGCAATATGGTCTCAAGAAGTTTTCCATAACCGAAGAGGAGAATTTCTTCTTCGGGCTTGTCGTCCAGACACAGTTTGGGGTGGAAAAGGTCATACCTTTTTTTTCTCCTGACCGGCAGAATTTTCTTGAGTATGACATAAGTTATTTAATAGATACCGCAATAACCCGTCAGAAATCAAAAATCGGCATCCTGAGCTCTCTCCCCGTAATGGGTGATGATGTGAGTGGTTACATGGCTCAGATGATGAGAATGCAGGGACAGCAGCCGACACCTTCCTGGACTTTTGTTACTCAGTTGCAGAAACAGTATGAAGTCAAAGAAATTCCCACAGAGGTGGATGAGATACAGGATGTGGACATCCTGCTTGTTATTCACCCAAAGGATTTACCTGAAAAGACCTTGTTCGCAATAGATCAGTTTGTGTTGAAGGGAGGAAGAACTATCGTGTGTGTCGACCCTCACTGTTTTGCAGATCCTCCGGATCAAAAAGCTGCAATGCTCAGTGGAACGCCACCACCACAAAATTCAGACCTGAACCGGCTTTTCAGAACGTGGGGTGTTGAAATGCCGGCAAACACTTTTGCCGGCGACCGCTCTCTGGCATTAAATGCGACTTTAATGCCAAATCAAAGACCTGCAAAACTTATCGGCTTTTTGAATCTGACTCAACAGTGCTTCAGTCCTGACACGGTTATTACGGCAGAACTTAATCAGATCAGGCTCCTGTTTCCCGGTGTTTTGAAAAACGTTGAAGATTCAGAAGTAACCAAAGGAGAGAGGAAGATTGAACGAAGAATACTGCTCTCGACAACCAGTAAAGGAAACAGCTGGTCTGTAAGCAGCCCGTATGAGTTGCTTGTGCCTGATCCACAACAGCTTATGAAAAAATTTATTGATGGTAACGAACCGGTAATCATGGGATCTCTCATTACGGGTAAATTCAAGAGCAGTTTTCCTGATGGTATTGAAGTGGAGATTGTAGAAGACAACGAAGAGTCCTCAGACAAATCGGAAGAGGAAAATAAAGAAAAGAGAAAAACAGAAAAAATTACCGGCTTGACCGAGGCAAAAGAAGAATGTGTCGTCGTCATATTTACGGATGTTGATTTTATCAGTGATCTGGTTGCATACCAGGATACCTTCCTCGGCAAAATCATCGTGGGAGACAACAGTGCGTTACTGTTAAACACCATAGATGATCTGAGAGGTTCAAGCGATTTAATCTCAATTCGATCAAGAGGCAGTTACCAGCGCCCATTTGTGGTTGTAGATGAGATAGAAAAACAGGCGGAGAGAGAAACCTCCGAGGAAGAGGATAAAATTAATGCGGAAATAGCCGGTTTTCAGAATGAGTTGAGTTCGATCATATCCTCTGCAAAAGAGGGAGAAGAAGAGATAATAGGAAGTACAATCCTGCAAAAGAAAAAAACGATAGAGCTGAAGATTCATAAAGCCCAACGTGAATTGCGGCATGTTAAGATGAAAAGACGAGAAAGAATTGAGAATCTGGGAAATCTACTTCGAAATTTTAATATGCTGATGACACCTGCTATTATATTAATTATTGCTATCGTACTGGGTGTCCGTCGATCGGTGAGGAAGAGGCATTATATCAGTCATGCAAGCGATTCTTAAAGATCTTTTGTCAACACTATTACAGGAGTTTTTTCATGAGTAGTAGAAAGCTTATAATACTCGGTATCATTACAGCCTGTATGATTGCCTGGGCTGTTGTTCAGTCACATCTTTCAAAGCAGTACAGTCAGGAACCAAAAGCTCCTGTGTACCTTTTCCAGGGTTTAGATCCTTCTGATATTGGAAGTATTGTTCTGGGAAAAGGAGAAGATGCCGTAACTCTGAAACGCGAAGACTCAAACTTTGTCGTAACAAACAAAGATGGCTATCCAGCTGTTACCCAGGAGATAAACGCTCTTATTACCACATGTCTCGATATCCAAACAACAGAACTCTATACGGAAAACCCCGCTAATCACAAAGATCTCGGGGTAACGGAAGAAGAGGCGAAACATATTGTAAAATTTCTACGACCAGATTCAGCTCTCCTGGCAGGCGTTATTGTAGGTAAAGACAATGAAAAGGGGCACAGAAATTTTGTGAGACTGATTCCAGGCGACAGGGTTTACGTTGCACCTGAACTTCCCTGGATCAAGGATCAGGCAATGAATTATGTAAAAAAAGAGATTATTTCTGTATCTCGTGAAGATATAGAGTCTGTGACTGTCCATTCTCCGGCTGAATCCTATACCCTGCATGCAAATAAAGAGGGAGAAGGGATAGTATTGGAAAATCCCCCCGCAGGAAAAAAACTGAAAGAGGGAGAAGGTGAAAATATATTCACGGCATTAACATATCTCCAGTTTCAAGATGTAAAGAAGATTTCACAACAGGATGGGGAGCTACCCTTTGAGAGAAAATTTATCTGCAGAAAGAAAGACTCAACGGTTTATACGCTGAAGATCGCCCGGAAGGATGGTAAGACTTACCTGATTTGTGACTGTGAATTTACTGATAATACTCCTGTTACAAAAGAAAATAGTATTGAATCGGAAGAAGAGTTAAAGAAAAAGGAATCCAAACTGCTTGCGATGGAGAGGGCCAAGGAATTTACTGCAAGGCACACTGGATGGATTTACGAGATTGCTGAACATGATGCCGGTAAGCTGGTTAAAGAACTGTCAGAATTGTTAGAGGATGAGGAGGTTTCACCGAAAGATAATGGAGAGGAATAAACATCAATAAAAAATGTACATTGCAAATAGTCGCGTTTTTCTCATTCGCTATTTTATTTTTACCCGTTCATTCGACTCTTTTGCTGAACCTGTAATGCACGAAAGCGATTCAGTGTTGCAGCCAGTTCATAACTCCTGAATTCAGCCATGTCACCCCTTATTTCTGGTTCAGTAAGGCAATCCAACCCTTTCTTCCCTATGTCAGCCAGTACCAGTCTGCATATCTCCTTTATACTCCGGTGTCCGTCCATATAGCGACCGGAATAATGAATGGCATAACCGATTGCCCGCAATTGACCGGGATGTATCAATTGTTCCACTGCTCCCACGTGAACCTCATGTTCGCCAAAACGGAGAAGGGAATCCCCCTCAGGCCTGATGTAAATCGGTTTTTTCCCCCTTGAGGCACTCAGGATGTTTGGTATGGGATTACGATGGATCTCAGAAGGAAGTTTCACATTATGATCATTTGCCACTGGATACTCTTTCACTATTTGACGAGACGGCAATGTTAAATCATGTGGTCGATACTCAATCATGCCGATTACCACATCGGCCACATAAAAATAGTCACCGCTTCCCCCCATCACGAGTACGGTTGAAATTCCCTTTTTTTCATAGAGACCTCTTACATGCTCAATGAAGGGAGTAATCGGCTCCTTGTCTCTGGAAATGAGAGCCCTCATTCGTTGATCACGAATCATAAAATTTGTTGCGAGGGTATCCTCATCCAGGAGAAATGTTTTTGCTCCTACCTCAAGAGCTTCAAGAATGTTTGCCGCTTGCGATGTACTTCCGCTGGCATTCGTAGTTGAGAATGAAGCGGTTTCCTGATCAAATGGCAGATTCGAGATAAAGGAATCTATATTCAGGTTTTGTATGCTCCTTCCATCTTCCGCTCTGATCTTGACTGCATCGGTATTCGTAACCACAAACTCACGACCGTCACCAGGAATATGATTATAGATACCATGCTCCAAAGCGTGCAATAAGGTAGATTTTCCGTGATACCCCCCGCCAACTATCAATGATACACCCCTTGGAATTCCCATGCCCGTTATTCTCCCGTGGTTTGGCAATACAAGTTCAACCTTCAACGATTGGCAGCTTTCAAAAGGAACCAGGTGTTCAGAAGCAAGTGGTCGTGCATCAATTCCACTCGCCCTCGGCAGTACAGCGCCGTCAGCCACAAAGGCAATCAAATTGTTATCTGCCAGGTTATTCCTGATGAATTCCGCATCTTCAACGGTCTCAATTTGTAGATACAAGATATCTTTTGGAACTCTTTGAAAATACAACGAATCGTGAATAATACGGGGAATAATATCTGAAAAAAGAGAGGCTGCGGCCTTTCCTGCAATCCTGCGTCCATAACCGGGAAGCCCGACAAGAAAGCGTGCCTCAATACATTCATCTTTTATCGCCATCGAAGACCGCTTGAGAACCTCCTGTCCCGGTCGATCCATCTCAATAATCCCACTCTTACCTGAACCCTCTCTTTTAATATTATGCCTCTTAATGGATTGACAAAAAACTCTTGTCAGAAAATCACACAATCCGATACTCCTGATATCGGTATGATAGGTATCGTCAGGAAACCCAGCTGCAACTATCGGGATCCTCACTCTCACCTTACTGGGAGCAGCAAATGGATCTCCCTGAATGTGATCAAACCACAATTGGTAATCCTGGAATTGATAACCCCCTTTTATGGTTTTGTAAAAAGGGTACGGTTTTCCCTCCATTCCGTTTAAGGACCGCACCAGATCGTTTTGCATTCGAATTGCTGACATGTTTTACACTTTTATTACAAAAATATCTTAATCGTTAATTTATAACAAAATGCTTCACGGTATTCCAATTGATAATATACTAAAACCGATTTGGTTTTAGATTTTTCTAAAAACCAAAGCTTGGTGAAGGTATCTCCGGACAAAAGGCGCCAAGGACTTTACTCGCTCAATTTTATCTCGGATTTTACCTGTCTGCGTGCGTTCCTTTCCTTACGCACAGACAGGCCCGAAAATCATTATGAGATGAGTATATATAAAAAAGATAGCTGAGCATTTAACGGTTAAAACGATACGATGATTTGAATAATATAGAAAGGTTGGAACATTACCGAAGGGTTCCACTTTTTCTCTTTATACAGTAGCAGAAAGAAATGTTCCGTCCTGATTAGTGAAGAAGACAGATAAAAAATGGGTGCCGACAGAGTAAAAAACCCTACCCTTAAGGACTATTTTCTGAGTATTCATTACTTTCGCTGTCGCATGGAAAAGGGAGCTGTCAATTTTGATTGTCACGTTTGGGGTCTGTTTTTTCTTGCAGAGAAATCGCATTCCTTCCGGAGAGAGATCCACCAATTGTGCCTGTTGAACTTTTTTAGAAGCTGGACTGATGAAGTGTAACTTTTCAAGTTTTTTTATACGTGCGAGAGAGCGCCGACATTCCTCTCGTGTGCTCTCTTCTTGTTCAGTAAAAAATGAATTGCTTTGACAGATACAGTTTTTATCAGGGCTCTCCTTACGTGCTAATGGCCTTTTACAAAAAGGACAAAAAACAGTCGTAACAGGTTTTTTGGATGACCTTTCACCTGAAGAGAAATGCTTTGTATAATAAGCAAAGAGTTTCTTGTCATATTCAGCACGTTTCTTTGCATCACTTAAGGTCTGATAAGCTTCGTTGAGGATTTTGGCATTCGAATGATCACCGCCAAGATCGGGATGTTGTTTTAATTTGTGTAAGATCGTCAGATAACTGGTGCGAATTATTTCAAATGGGGCATCAGGCTGAACCTGAAGGATTCGGTAGTAATTGCGTCGATTATCCATAGAGGAGACCAAAAGTAAAGATTCTGACGAGTTAGCGCATCCTGCGCAACTCTTTCAAAATTGCTACAACGACATCCATGTCGTTGCTTAACGCCATTTTGGGCATGTGCTTTCGCACAAAAAATAAGGAAATAGTGAAAACTATCCATTAAAATAGCGCACGAGGGTTATAATCGGGAATTATAGTATTATCGTCATATCTACAAAATTCTTTATATCTCTATGCCTGTGAAACCGAAAAGCCGGATCGGGTTTGAATCCGGAAGAGAACGGATTTTCAAACTGATGGGGAAGTCGACTACTACCGGAGTAATTGAACAAAATCTGGAACTCTCCTCCAGGCATGGTGTCTGGAATCATGTTATGGGATTCTTCGGGTTTCCCGGTGAAACCTATGAAGATGCAAAATTTTCCATGCAATTCCTGGAAAATAACAGAGAGCATGTTCATTCGATTGGTTTTGGAACTTTCGACCTTGGTCGGTATACCCCTGTCTTGAGAAATGCCAAACGATTTGGAATAACCTGCTCATAAAGTTTGTTTCTTAAAGGAAAAATCAAATCTGTTTCATTACCAATTAATTAACTTGTTAATCTTATGACTATGATCCAATCGCAATGAAAAGCCATCGGCATATTTGATCCCTTTTGTAGAATATTTTTTATATAAAAATCTAACACTGTAAAATTAATAGGAGATAAATTAAATAATGAGTTAGAGTATTCATTGATAATAGAAGCAACGAAAGAACCAGATTATTTTGGATTTTATTGAACAGATTTAGAAGGTTTTAGCGGAATAGGCCACTCAATTGAGGATTGCATTTACAAGGCAAAATGGGGAATGATAGAGCACATAAAATTGTTGAAAGAGGAAGGTCTCCCAATCCCACCAAAAAGTAATAATCCAAAAATAATTATACAGAACGAAGATAAACTGGTTGTCGCTTAAACATATTAACCCGGCAAATAAATAGAATAATTACGCTGCATACGCAATCTTTGGATGCTTAAAATATTTCATCACTCGATTTGGTGACTTTTGAAGTTTTCTCAAATGAGATATTGTGTTGTTCTTGAGTTGTTCTTGAGTTATTTTTCGTTTTCGCAGGCATTTGAGAATGTACGCCAACTTTTAAATCACAGTTCAGGTATTCATCTGGATTTAACTCAGGAGAGTAAGACGGTAAAAAGAAAACCTCTAATTGCTCTTTATGCTTATTCAACCAATCCCTGACAACGTAACTATGATGCACCTTCAAATTATCAAGTATCAGAAATATCTTTCTTGTTGCTTCCCTGATAAGCCTTTTCAGAAATTTTATAAGAGTCTTTGAATTCATTTTATCCTCATAAACCATAAATCTGACTTTACCTTGATTCGTAACTGTAGAAATCAAATTGACCCGCTTACATCTCGGCTGAACAAGAATTGCGGGGGTTTTACCTCGTGGCGCATAGCTTCTGCCATAGTAGCTCTCATTACAGAGGCCTGTTTCATCTCCCCAGTGGATTTCAGCTCGTTCTTTTGTTGCTTTTTTGGCAATTGCAGGGTATTCCTCAACCAGCCATTTTTTAACGGCTTCAGGATTCTGCTTGTAGGCTCTACGCAATGGTTTTTGAGGGGTAAATCCCCATCGCTTCAGGTATTCACCAACAGTTCGCACTGGCATGTCGAGCGACCAGAGACGTTTGATTAACTGCTGAACTGCTTTACGTGTCCACAATGCAAAAGGAAATTTCAGCTGATCGGGGCATTTGTCGTAAATAGTCTTCTGAATTTGTCTCTCCTGCTCCAATGTCAAAGTACGGCAACTGCCCATGCGTCTGCCTCTTTTCTTGATTCGTATTGCATTAGAGCCTTTTTGCTGATACGTTTTGTACCACCGGGCAATTGTTGATACATGGACACAAGTAATCTCAGATATCTCTTTGTAGGTGCTTCCTGACTTTTTGAGACGAATTGCCTGGTTGCGTATTTGCTGCTGTGCTTCTGTTGATAGTTTTCGTGCATCGATTTTTTCCATGCAGAAAATATAGCATATCAACAATCTATTTGCACGTATTTATTTGCCGAGTTAATACCAATAAAAAATTGTATAAAGTCAGGTTGAAAAAAGTAGTAATTGTTCTTGACGAACATCTTTATCGTAGCCTTAATCATCAATCTTCAATCATATTCCCAATAGATATCAGACCCCACCAGAATGTAAGTATCGGGCTGGCGAACGTAGTAACCCGCTATGGCGGGATTAGTCATTCGTTGTTTTACAAATCGTAAATCTTCTTGCCTTTTGCTTTTTTTTCTGTTATCTCTGTTAATTCTTTGACCCGCGAATTTATATTGAAAAACAACCTCGATCTTTTATAATGGCTCTTTTGTAAAACCAATTCACTGAATTTCACCAAATTACCTTATAAAAAAGCTTAGCAATATCTCGAAAAGAGCTATTGCCGTCAGCAGTTACAAACCCCATTTATCAAATTTTGAATGTCTATTCCAAAAAAGTTTAAAAGACTACCAGGAGGGTTTATCAGTTACGAAAGCACTATTATATTTTAAGATTACTACATAATCAGAAAACATTCATTGTTGTACTAACTTAATCTCTAGATATAGAAACGATTTAAATGAAACCAAAAGTATATATTGAAACAAGTGTTATCAGTTATTATAAATGAAAAAAGACCCAATAGTGGAGGAAGTTAGGCAGATCAGAGATGCTCATGCGGCTAAATTTAATTATGATTTAAAGGCAATTTGCAAAGATCTCAAGGCAAAAGAAAGAGATTGCGGCCATCCACTCGTTTCCTTTCCGCCGAAACTCCTCTCCAATGTAACCAGAAACCTATAAAGATAACAACACCAGCAAGATATTGTCATTGAGCATGGGAGACTTTGTTATTGGCAAATAGTGTAACTGGTGATTTTTTTCTCTTTTTCTTTTCCCGCATTTAGCATCTTGTCCGATAAGCTTTTTGGGGAATCTAGATTAGGTATTCATGTTTTACAAATCGTAAATCTTCTCGCTTCTTGCCTTTTGCCTTTTTTCTCTGTTATCTCTGTGGCTTACCAATTTATATTGAAAAACAACCTCACGCTTTTATAATGGCTAGTCAGAACAAATAGATTTTATAAATCTCAAATCCCGGAATCACGGTTACATCAGAAAGGCCAGAACAACGGTATCAGTATAACAGCGGCAATCCATAGAATTACATTCAAGGGGCCTCCGATCCGCAGGAAATCGGAGAAACGATATCCACCCGGACCGTAAACCATCATGTTTGTTTGATACCCGATAGGCGTCATGAAACTTGCCGAAGCAGCCAGGACAAGAGCAATGATGAACGGGCGGGGACTGACATCATAGAGACGGGCTGTTTCAAGGCAGAAGGGAAATAACAGAACCGCTGCCGCATTGTTGGTTATCAGTTCTGTTATGATTGACCCCAGAAAGTAAATTGCAGCCAGAGCCGCAACCGGTCCCCATGCCTTCGTGATATCAACGAGAGCGCCTGCAATTGCGGTTGCCGCTCCGGAGTTTTGAAGGGCAGTACCAACCCCGAAGGCCGCTGCAATCGTAACGAGAACCTGCCACTCGACACTTCTCCTGGCTTCTCCGGCAGAGATGCAACCCGTCACTACCATGAAGACGGCAATTAGTGCAGCTGCAATCAAGGTCGGAACAAGTTCGGTTGTCATCAGTACAATGAGGACAAAAAAGAGCAGTCCCGCAATCCATGCCCGGTCCCGGCGAAGCGGACGCCATTCTTCAACATTACTTACCAGGTAAAACGCCGGATCATTCCGATACGCCCTCATGAAGTGTGAACCTGTCTGTAAGAGCAGGGTGTCACCCGGGCGTAAGATAATGTCACCTATCTTCTTTACAACACGACTGCCGCCACGATGGACGGCAACAACCGCAGCCCCGTAAAACTCACGAAAATCAGCCTCCCGGATGGTTTTGCCGATAACCGGGGAGTTTGAGGAAACAACCGCTTCACATAAACGCCTTCGTCTTTGCTGTTTGGAAGATACTTCATAAGCTGGATCAACAGCCGGAACAAGGCCGGGGATTTTTTCAAGCTCAACGATGCTGCTAACAACTCCCGTAAAAACCAACCGGTCGTTCACTTCAATGAGATCATCAGGTCCAATTGGACTTAAAATCTTGCCGTTTCGGTCTATATCAATAAGGAACAATCCTGGCAGATTTCGCAGCCCGGCAGCTTCAATGGTTTGACCAACTAACCGGCACCCCGTTTGAACCAGCATTTCAACCAGGTATTCCCGCCGTGATACACCAAACTGTTCCAGCAATTCTGTCCGGTTTGGCAGGATGTACCTGCCAAAGAAAAACAGGTAAGCGATGCCGATTGCAGCGTAAGGCAGGCCTACCATACCAATTTCGAATAAACGCATTCCCGGTATGTCTTCCTCAATCATCAGTCCGTTCACCACAAGGTTTGTTGAAGTACCAATGAGCGTGCAAGTTCCACCGAGAATCGCAAGAAAAGAAACCGGTATCAATAACTTTGAGGGAGATATCCGATGCCGGCGACTCCATTCTATGACGATCGGCATGAACATCGCCACGATGGGCGTATTATTCAGGAAAGCCGACATGGGAATTACAATACCAGCCAGACGGCCCAGGACAGACTTCTCCGTCTTTGCGCGTCCGAGGATGTGATATCCCACATAATCCAGAACTCCGGTTTCCCTGAGACCCGCGGCAACTACAAACAGCATTGCCACCGTCAGCATGCCGGAGTTGGAAAACCCGGCGAACGCCTCGGATGGTGTAATAATTCCCAGTAATGCAAGAAATGCGGTCGCTCCCAGGAACAGCATGTCTGGTGAAGCCAGATTTTTGATCAGTGCTACAAAGATTATGATAACTACTATTAATGTTACAATTGCATCGAAACCCACCGTTTATTCCTTTTCGTTTTTACCTCAAACTTTTAATGGTAACCGCTTTTAAAAATGATTTTCGAAATACCTGTTATTTTACTGTTTTTAGCGGGAGCATTATACCGGAAGAGTGGTTCCTTTGAACATTAAAAAATACAGTAACTCGGGATGTTAGCCTTAATTTATACACTCAAGATGCTCAATCTGGTCGAGTCAGAACCAAAACGGTATGAATTTAATAAGTGTTCAGGCTCGGCCGGATTGTTAAATGAAAACCTTCGGTTTTCAAACTTTCCCTTTTTCTCTCTTTCAATCTGCAGTCTTTTGCATTAGAATGTGCTCGTCGTATTTGCCTGTTTTCATACCATATCAATTGAAATGACCAGATGAATCCTGAAAGTGCGGTAAAATCCCTGCTGAGAGACGATATCTCTTTCTCAGCACCATTTACGGTCTCCGAGCTTCCCCATAAGGCAAAACTTGATCAAAACGAATCGCCATTTGATCTGCCGGAAGATGTCAAGACACTCCTGCTGGGCAAGCTGAGGGAGTGCCAGTGGAATCGATACCCACAGCCTTCAATGTACGCCGAAGTCAAAAAGGCCTTTGCCGGAGTAATCGGATTTTCTCCGGAAAATATAGTTCTTACCATTGGTTGTGATCAACTCATTCAGGGAGCTTATCTTGTTGCAGGTGGGCACGACCGAAAGGCCCTGGTTTTTGAGCCTACGTATCCGATGTTTTGCCATGCAGCCAAATTTAACCGGACTCAAGTTACCAGGGTTCAGCTTGCTGCTGACGAGACGGTAACAAGAGACCATATCAATGAATCAAACCATCATATTGTGTTCATTGTAGCCCCGAACAACCCAACTGGTACCATTCCTGAAGACGGCGCTATCGAGGCTGCTCTCTTAAAAAACTCATTGATATTTGTGGATGAGGCTTATGGTGATTTCTCTAAAAAGACATGGATACACCTCTTAAAAGATCATCAAAACCTCTTTATAGCACGCACTACCTCAAAGTCCTGCATGGCGGGAATCCGTTTGGGGTACGGAATTGGTCACCCCGATATTGTTAATGCAATGGAAACAATATTTACGGCGCCCTATCACTTAAGCTATTTTCAGCTGATAATTGCAAAACATTTCAACCTTATCCAGCCTCACCTGAAAAATCTTTCGGAAAGTATTATTGAGGAAAGAGAACGCGTGGTATATCAACTTACTGATATGGGGATATGCTTTATCCCTTCTCAAGCCAATTTTATTCTTTTCAAGGTAATTAATCCACACACTGTTTTTCAACAACTGGCAGAATCAGGAGTACGTATTCGCAGTCTCCATACCATTCCCGGATTATCAAGTTATGTGCGGGTAACAATCGGCAGAAGGGAAGAGAACGATTTATTCCTTGAAAAACTCAAATCCTTTCACGTTACATAAAGATCCGGATGTTTTTTAATTACTCGTCCGCTTAATTCTTTTCCTGAATTTTCTACTATCTTAGATGCTAAAATCTTAAAAATAAAGGGCCACTTAGGAAGACAGGAATTGCAGGAAGGAAACATGAGTGAGTTAGAATTACTTCATACACAATAACGAAAAGTCGAGGATCAAGGGTTTTATGAACTACCGTCTCAGCAGAACTACAACTTTCCCAACCTCATTTTCAGTAATTATCCTTTGTGACTCTGTGTCTTTGTGTGATTAGTCTTTTAAATATTATACTTTTCTACATTATATAAAAGGAATACTGGGTAGTCTCAAGAGATTAACTGCCCGTTATGATTATGTCTGATTTTGATACTTTGTAAGATTGTTTACTGTCGTCCTGAAAAAGGTCTCTCATGCCGCTTGAGGTTTTGATTATGAGGTTTGCATTACTATCCTCATAAACAATAATGCCTTCGACACCAGGTTTGCTTTCAATAAATTTCAAACCCTCCTCCACTCCCATTACAAAAACACCGGTAGAGAAGGCGTCAGCCATGGTGGCATCATCAGCGACGATTGTCACGCTTACAACACTCTTAACAGGCGTACCAGTCCTCGGATCAATAATATGAGAATATCTTTCTCCATTCATGATGAAAAATTTTTCGTAATCTCCAGAGGTAGAAACAGCCTTATCCACAATCTCAAAAGAACCGAGAATACTCTTACTGTTTCTTGGATGTTGCAAACCGATGGCCCAGTACTTTCTTCCGGCAGGCGAACCGTACGCGTATACATTTCCTGCAAAATTTATGAGTGCAGACCGTATCCCGTTTTCCCGAAGCATCTTCGTTGCTACGTCAACCGCATAACCCTTTCCAATCCCGCCCAGGTCTATCTGCGTGTGCGGATTCTCGAATGATATAACACTTTCATAACGGGAATCTCTGATTAAAGATTTTTTGGTTTCTGTTTCAACTATAACATTTTTATAAGAAACCCACCCCAAAGCCAGTTCCAACTCTTTTTTGTCAGGTATTCTTCCCTCTTCCCTGAAAAATCCCCACTTTTTCATGAGAGGTCCCACGGTAATATCAAAGGCCCCTTTTGTGGCATCACCATACATCAGAGACTGCTCGATTATGTACGCAAGTTCATCATCACAGGAGACTGCTCCTGATCCAGCTTCTCGATTTACCTTTGAGAGATCACTGTCTTCCTTATAATTGCTCATTAATTTATCGAGTCTGTTTACTTCATTGAAAACTTCTTTAAATGCAATTTCAGCCCTCTCGTTATCGGAAACATAAGCCGTAATTTCAAAAACAGTGCCCATACTCAGGACAGCCTTTTTGAGCAATGTCGCCTCTTTTTTTTCCTTTTTCTCCCTAAACTCCACCTTATTCAATGAATCAATATTCTTGCCTCTTTTTCCATTGATATAGAACTCCTCAATTACGGCAAGCACCTTCTTAACACCCGTACACATGGTTACAACAGACATGGTTGCACCGGTAATATTAATGATGTCTCTATTGATGCGAATCGGATTCTTAAGAGATTTCCCCTTAAACTGATGGAGAAATCTTTTATTCATGATCTCACTACCTCTGCTTTCACGATAAACGAGTACGGCTATATGGCGAATCTTGCCTTCCGGATTAGCAGACACGATAAACGTATAAGGATGAAACTTCCCTACCTCCTCAGTAATGATTGCATATCCCTCGACCTTCCCTGATTTAATACCAAAATAAACAATAAAGCTATCCTCAAATATCTTACGTTTCAGACTCTTTTGAAGCCGAATCTTCTCTTCTTCGGTAAGGATGATCTCATCATAAACAATAGTATCACAATCAGGAAATGACTGGTTTAATGCCTGCTCTTTTGTTAGAAAAACCTGAATATCATAGCTTTCTGAAGATTCCTCCTTTAAATCGGCTTGTCCGTTACATTGAGAACTAACAGTAAATAATAACGTTAAAAATAGTAGTAAGACCAAGCACTTATTTTTCATATCTTTCAGACCTTAAGCCCCCAACCTAGTCAAGCCAGAACCAAAAAGTTAGCTATTATCAGAAATGACTCAATTCCCGCTATGGGCCTAATATTTCCTCAACATGTGTTAGAAATTCTTCTTCCATCTCTCCACTTGACTGAACTCTCCGCCACCTGTATGCTGAACTCCCACCCCTCGGCCTTTCCTCTTCCCTGCAAATGACCTTCACAGAACAAAAAGTATCATGAGGGGAAATAGTGACTATCAGGCAGCGCCTTGCTTTCCAAGTGTCATCAAGAAATCCTCTTGTAAGCACACTTCTCGCTTCTCTTTGCGACCACCCCTCAATCCAACCTGTCTTAATAACACCCTTCTCTTTATCAATCTTTTCCAGCGGCATTCCATCTAATGCGATAATGGCCGCCGACCACACCGTCTCGAAATCAGCCTGAAAAGACTTCAAATTTTGAGAGGAGCGCGAATTTCCGGAAAGATCCCTCGCCTGATCATGAGAAGTAAATAAACAACCCGACGATCCAATGATGAGGGAAACAGTAAATAATAAGTAAGAGATTTTCATAATACTGCAAATGAGACTTAATTTCAAGGTGCGAATTTTAACAGAAACAACATACAGGTGTCAAGTAATTATAATTAATGTGATGGTTACCTGAGGAGAGAATGGAATTTACTGAATCAGGAGAGAAGAATAAAGTGAGCTGATATGGTCGGGAAAACAATGCTCTGGCCAAAAAACTGAAATGTTCTTCAGCAACAGGAAAAAAACAGGAGCAAATTAATAAACACTGATCCATCTACCGGTATTATTAACTTTTTTTTATGTAAATCTTAAAATCGTCTCCAGATTTCTCGACCTTAACAATCTTGTGTCCATCTTCCTTGACACTCCTCGGGACGTTACGCATTGGTTCTCCATCGTCCAGAGTTACTTCCAAAATCTGGTCACTCTCCATCGTCTCAAGCTTTAATTTTGTTTTAACAAAATTAATCGGACAAAGAACACCTCGTAAATCGATTTTTTCATCTATTTCATTTTCACTCATTTTTTAAGTTCCCGATAAATTCTTTCCTCAAACACCTTTTATCAAAATTCTTGTTCTCACATTCTCATTGCTTTATTTCTTCCTCAATCACTTCTCTCTTTTTGTCAAGATACCAGGATTTGATTTCTGTCTCTTTCTCTCCCTTTACCGATATAATAATGTATGAATATTCCGACCAGACACAGGCACACTCTTTATCAAATTCAGATGGTATCGGGGGATGATCCGGATGTGAATGGTAGAGGCCAATGATACTCGAACCTCTCTGCACCGCCTTACTGTCTATCTCATCAAACGTTTTTGAATCTATTTCGTACCTGTCCTTCGCCCTCTCCTTGTTTTTGTTTTCAACAGGATAGATTTCGAGCACCTCTTTTTTAGAATTGTTACTGCCGACTAATATCCCGCAGCATTCAAAGGGATACGCGGATTTTGCCTCTTCTAATAATTTGTTAATGATCTGAGCATTAATGTAAATCAACGATTTCCCTCAAAAATCTCACGTTCTCTTTTACCCAGAAGATGAACCGTTTCGCTAAATATAAAGTTGCGTTTCAGCGCCCTCAGCCATCTTTAACATGGTAGGCAAACCGATAATATCGTCAACTCTGCTTTTTACCAGTTCTTCATCAAGTTCCATTAACTTTACCATTCCGCTGCATGCATAAATTTTCAGATTACCCATCCCGGACACCTCCTGCAGAATCTCCTTCAGCATGTTTGAACTTCCCCGCGGAACAGCTTCTAACAATCGTTTCTCTTCTTCATGCAAATCAGCAGGAAACGTAATTTCATCCAGATTATCATTTACAAACTTTCTCAGTGCCCAGAAGAACAGGAATATGTAAACCTTCTGCCCCATAGAAGCTGCTGTTACTGCTAACATTATAGCTTGATATAATTTGTCATACGCTCCGCTATGAAGAAATAGTACAAATTTTTTTTCTTTCATCTATTCAGTAAGAAAAGAAGGAGCAACTTCATCCTTAAAAGTTTTAAGACCCACACGGTCAAACGTCTTTCCTATTCTTTCCCCTCTCTTCCCATTCTTATTATACCATTCAATGGTTTTACTGATAAAATCTGTGACCTTTTCATCAGGTAAAAATTTCACAATCTCATCTGCTTCCCTGGGATGTCTTCCATGCCTTCCTCCTGCACGGACGATCCAACCCTTCCGTTTTGCCGTCCAGGCATCTGTCGGACACACCTTAATGCAATCCCCGCACTGCACACACTTCTCGCTGTAAAAAATAGGCGTACCGTCCTCATCATCAACAATGGCGCCTTCGAGACAAGCCTTTGCACACAAGGTACATTTTGTACAGGGATCTTCCTCCCATTGTGGAGTTACCACTCCCTGAAACCCCAGATCCATTCCTTTTGTCCGGGCACAATCTATGGGACAACCCGAAAATGAAATCTTGAATTTATGGTGGCACTCAGTACCAAAAAGGTCCTTATCTACCTCCAACGCCTTTTTCTGTGCATCCATAATCCCGTTTGGATTATACTCACAACCGCCGCATGCAGTCGGTACCCGAACACGGGGGCCACAAGAAGCAACCTCCTGCCCGAATTCAGCCAACTCCTTCACTAAAGCGTCAAAATCATCAATGTGTACGCCGATAATTTCGACAGATTGCCTGAAACTCAGATGACAATATCCCATTCTGCTATACTTCTTCGCAACTTCAGCAATCTTTGCCATTTTATCTATGTCGAGCCTACCGCCCGGTACTCGCAAACGAACCGTAAAAAGATCCCTCTGAGTCTGTTTTATAAATCCGCCGGATTTTAATTCTTTTAAATTAACTCTTTTCCCATCTGTACTTTCAGGCATTAAGCACTCCTTAAGTCTAATAAATCACTTAATTTAATTCACTGTCTAGCAGAGTAAATAGTATCACCAATAGGAATATGTTGCAAGGAGAAAAAGTCCTGCCCATTGAAGAGCTAATGAAGAAATCGGGCAGGTGTCTTCACGCTTTCAGATTCTGTAATTAAACTTCATCCATGTTCTAAATTACTAAAAATCGTAATTTTTCCCCAAAATGATCAAAATATTTTTATTAAGATACTACCCCGTTCTCTCTAGTTTACTACGAAGGATAAACTATCTGCCTCCATCTCCTGCTTATGTCTCTGTTTCACTCAAAAATAATTTGCCTCATCTTCGTTTCTGCTTCTTTGGTCCCTCTGGCCTTCACGATTTCCAGCATATCATTTTCCGCCAGCCGTTGGAGTATTTTTCTCCGTTTCAGGTCATCCTTAATCTCTGACAACGCTAAAGCACGCATCTTTGTTAACAAATTTATATACTCTTCATACTCTGAACCGAATATTTCTTCTAATTTTCTTCGAATATTTTTGGCAAGAGCAGGGCTTGCCCCGCCGGTTGAAACGCTGATGCAGAGATCTCCCCTGTTTATGGTTGAAGGAACAGTGAATGAGCAAAGTTCCGGGCAATCAACTACATTTACCAGCATATTTCTCTTCTCTGCATCTATCGCAATTTTCCTGTTAACCTCCTGATTATCTGTAGCAGCAATAACAAGGAAGGCGTCATCGATAAAACCCTCTTCATATTTTTTCTTTATCACCGTAAGCCCGTTTCGTTTCACAATGTCTGAACAGACATCCGGACTTATCACGGTTACGTCTGCCCCTGCATCTTGTAAACTACACGCCTTACGATAAGCAACCTTTCCCCCTCCAACAATTACGCATCTTTTCCCACTAATATCTAAATAAACAGGATAAAACCTCGCCATTTGTTTCCTCCGTCTCTTTCATCGAGTTTCAATAATACAGCTTCTGGTCTCAACGACTAAGCTAAGCTACCCCGTGTGGCGGATAAAATTATAAATTAAAAAAGAAATCTAAAAAATAATCGAACCGCCAGGAATCAAGGGGTTAGCTTCAGAGACTTGTTATGATTTTATATTATTTTCATACAAATCCGCAATTGGGAAGCAAAGATCATAGTCATTCCACTCTAAATCACCATTATCAATTTTAAATTTTTTAAATTCCTGTTTGTCTAAATATTTTCTTATTAAAGGATTTAATGAACTATTTAAGAATGGAAAAAAATCTACTAATTGAATCGTGTTATTATTAAATGATAATTTAATCTTATGTTCTCCAATGTATTCAGCAGAAATGATTGTAATAACCTGGTCATCAAAAATCATTTTACTTTCCTTTCAATAATTTCACATGAAATATGTTTATGCAAAACAAAATAATCAATCCATTTTTGAACAATTTTGTCAGCATAGACGTTAACAAATTTTTCAAAGTCTCTTAAAATATTTGCAGGCAATGGAGCCCGTCCTTTTACAGACTTAATAATAACACTTTCTACTTTTCACTCTTTAATTATTAATCCTGCCTTTGACTCTTTCCCTTGATATTTGCCATGGACGTGAACCGGTTCATGCTCATTGCTATAGAATATTATGACTATCCCGCAATATACGTATATTTTAGGCATTTAATAGCAACCAAACATTCTCTTTTGCCGCGCATATTCCCTTCAAGCCGCCAGCAACATCCGCGTTCTCAATGCAGCTCAAATGATAGACGCCACTATAATGCTGATTGACTTCTTTGGCGTCGATTGAAAAAGGAGGCCCTTCCATCATCTTTTGGTCGTACTCGAAGCAAATGACAAACTGCGGTGCTCTATTCGTAATCTGCATCAAGTGACTTGTATATTGTCGCCGCATGCCTTCTGGCAGTGCCACAAGGGCTGCTCGATCGTAGATAGCATCAACCGGTCCAAGGATAGTGGCTGATAAATCAAAGATATCGCCAACAAAAACATCGATGTTATTCCCGGTGTAATGCTTCAATTTTCCAGCTTCCGTTACCTCGGGCTTCATGCCAAGTTCAAGAAATAATTCCTCAATGGCAATTTCGCTTAGTTCAGCCCCAGCCACACGATAGCCATTCGAAAGCAGCCAAGCGATATCAAGTGTTTTCCCACACAACGGCAGAAAAACACGACTGCCTTGCTCCAAGGAAAGCTCTTTGAAACATTTCACCAGTAATGGGTTGGCTTCCGCTTGATGGAAGGCAATATCCTTAATCTGCCACTTTTGAAGCCAAAAATATGGATCCATATCTACACCTTTAGAAGCTTTAATGGCACATAACGACCAAGCTCAGCGTCTTGTTATGGCCTTTACTCTCATCCATCTGGACCACCCAGCCCCAGACTGTTTACGAATGAGGGGACTTGAGCCTGAAGCCTGAGAGCGTGCTCATTCAAATCAGAAACATTCGGATGCTTGTCAAAGCAGATAAGCGCAACAAAAAACACCGCTACTCCGACTTCCGCATATGCAACTAACGACTGCCGCAATTCAAATGAATCTGGCCCGCGAATATATGCAAAATTGACAGTATGGGCGCCACCATCCAGTTCTTCAATATGCATACTGCGGATGAGCGAATGGCTGTTTGGATGCGCGCCAAAGTCAATCGTGGCTCCGTAAACATCTCTAAGACCCTCTGCAAAATCTCGTTCATTAGCCTGCTCCAGATAACGAAACATCTTATTGATAGAAAAGGCATTGCGGCACGCCTCCTTGGACGTTTGATCCTTGTTTCGATCGAGCCATACTTTCTGCAACTGAGGCTCCACGACCATCGCATTCGCATAAAGAGAACTCTCTATGCTTCCCCGCAGAGTCATAAACACAGGCAGCAACTGTCCGCTGAGAGCAAGCCGGATGCCAGACCGCAGTAAAGCATGGGCATTTAGGAGTAAAATTCCCGCAGTTGAAGGTTTGATTCCACCAGCCGCTTTGATGAAATCCATGTATAGGAGATCTACCGAAGCTAAAAAATCAAGCGGTTTTTTGAGCGTGACTAGAGCTTCATCACATGACGTGTTCGTTAGGCGAACAAAGTAATTCAATTCGCTTAATTCAGTGGTTCCCTGTGTGTATCTATCTGCCATGTTTGAATGCTAATTCCAAGGTTCACATAAAGAGTTCTAGGCGATTGTGGCCCTAACGCTCCGCCTCACCTGACTGGCGGAAAGGACGGAATAGAGTATCAAAAAACTAAAATCTTCTAAAATTCCAAGTGATTAAAAAAGCGCCAGCACCCACCAGATCAGCGTGCAAGCGGTGTTAGGCAACTTTTGATAGAAGCTCAGTTACCATGCCAATAGCGTCTGCAACTTTTTCGATGGCCTTTTCAAGTTTGGCCAAGTCATCAATAGCTTCCTTCGTTTTTTTTGCAGCTCCCTTCATTGCTTTTGTTGCTTTTGAGTATTCTGCTGTTGATTTTTTTATTTCAGCATCAATTAAATCAATCTGCTGAGCATAGAGTTTGTCCAATTTAGAGAGGACATCGTCAGAAGGAGCGGATTGTGAATCTCTGATCTTTTCAAGATTACGAATTGTTTCTTGGAGTTCCTTTCCTAAACTTGACATGATAGTTCTCCTTTAAAATTAGTTGGTTAATACTTGATAGACATTGACAAGTTCTTGTATCTGTTCTGCATATTTTTTAATGTCATCAGTTGAATATTCTTGCTTATTGATAACCTTTACAAGCTCATTGTTTGCTTTTTTTAGACCATCAATTGCTTTTTTAGCTTTTTTAGACAATTCCGTTGATTTTATAATTGCCTTTTCAGCAATAACGAAAGCATGAACAGCACGATCGCGCTCTAGTACCGAATACTTATTGCCAGCATTTACCAACCGCATTGATGCGTTTTTTAGTCTTTTTGCAGTCGTATTATACGCTTTTAGATAACCCAAAGTGCCCTCCTCAAGTGAAAAATCTTCAATCAATAATTCAGCGAGATCATCAACAGGTTGTTTGTATGCAGGAATAATCTCTTTCGCTGCATCAGCTTTTTTCTTTTCAACCCAAAAAGAGCCAAGGCCAACAATGATTTTGTTAATAGCTACTTTTTGATCTTCAGTAAGGTCCTTCTTGAGTGCAACCGTAGTATTATCTATCAGTTTGTTTGCTGCCTTTTGCAGGTTCTCGGATCTATCTTCTGTTACTAGTTGGACGAGTAATTCACCGTAAAGTTTGAGAGCTTTGCATGCCGCGATCCTCTCAGACGTAGGCTCTGTAAATGTGGGTTTATCGAAAACCAAGCTATTTGAGGTTTTAGTGTTATCGATAGAAACAAGTTCTTTGTTCATTTCAATAATACCATTTCGAATATTTAAAAATTCTTCCTCTCCTAACGCACCAATGCTTGTAGTTGCAGAACCAAAAGATTGTGTTTTGACAATCTGATTCTTGGTTAGACCACAACCCGATAATAACGCAACAACCAAACAAAATGATATTATCCTAAAAGTGTTTTTCATCTTTAATCCTCCTTTAGTATTTAATTCGATTTGCATTGCTAAAAATAACCGAACCGCCAGGAATCAAGGGGTTAGCTTCAGAGACTTGTTATGATTTTATATTATTTTCATACAAATCCGCAATTGGGAAGCAAAGATCATAGAAAAGATCCAGGGTCAGACCTTGAAAGCTGAATGCGTAATCTCCTCTAATTTCCTTCTAAAGGCTTTACTTGTTTTACTTTGCTTATTTATGCGTATTGCTGCTCTATTTACTGCACTTATACTTACTCCAAACATCTCTCCTATTGCTTTATTTGATAGCCCTGTATACGTCTTCAATATATACATACTTACATCTCTGGCTTCAAATGGTATATGCCTTTTTCTTTGTAGTAGTGTGGCCCTGTCTATTTTATAATTATGTATTATCTCTTCTATTACCTTTTCGATCACACCATCATCACTTATTCTCTTTTTTTGTGGTAAGTCAGCATCTTCTTTTCTCCGTTCGGTCTATGCTTCCTTTTGCACCCACTCCACAAACTTATCGCTTCCCAAAATCATTCCATACTTTATCTCTTCAAGAAAGTCATTTTCTCTGCTGGATGCTTTCCGGATCAATTTTCTATATTCCCTCCCGGATTCTTGTTTGTCACTACATACTTAAACAGCTTCTTCGTTTACCCACTTATTTCTTTTCCTGACGTTAACATAATCATGATAGCTACTCCAATTATACTCTCTCAGCTTTTCAACCATGCCGGCTCGTATGGGATTCAAATGTATATATAAACTTAAAATGTGCCAGTAGATTCATTTTCGACAAGAACGCTCTTATATCTTCCCTGAAAAAGATATCCACAGCGATTATGATTACGATTGTAATAAATGCTATAGGCGATCTGTATCCATTGCATGGCCCTTGAAAGATTTGCATCATTCGTTCTTAAAAGAATATGGTAATGATTAGCCATCAAGACAAATGCAAATATATCTAAATTAAACTTTTCTCTGGCGCTTGCCATATATTCCAAAAATCTTGAATAATCGTCATTGGTAAGAAAAATCTCTCCTCTGCCTACACCTCTCGACATGACGTGATAAATTGCACCTTCATATTGTATTCTCCAGGGTCGTGCCATAACGCATATTATTAATCTAATACTCCTGCTTGTCAAGCATATTCCATATTCAAGGTCTGACCCTGTTTCCCGTTATGGATTTCTGTAACCGTTTTCCCTTCTGAACTTAATTGAGTACATCTATGGCGAAGTTGTATTTCTTCTTTATTGTTATTACTATTTTTTGTCCATTTTGTACAATCTCCAAAGGAAATTATTATATAATGTGTATACGATGTTATGAAACACACCGCCGCTTTTAAGCGGGCGCGGCTTTTTGCGATCCGCTGCAAAAGTCTTGTTAGCCCTTATAACGCTGTTGGATGTATTCCTGTGTCTGGCTGGCACTCAACTCTGTAGTAGATGGTCCAGTGCGAATATAAACCTTTCCAAATCGCCATCCTTAAGAAATACTGGAGTTGGTGACTTGCAACACTTTATTACCATGACCTGGCAGTCATCATGATCATCGAAATGAGCGTGTAGACTGGTCATAGCTTGACGCCCATACGAGATTTGACAATATTAACCAGGATGCAGGCTCATTTTGTTCATTGATAAAATCATCCGCTTGGATACCGACCGGAGTACCATCGTCTGAAAGTCTCATGACCAACATCCCACCATTTGTGTTTAGGAAGCCTGCAAGAGTCTTGAGTACCGCCAACTCCATGCGAGGGTCTTTGTCGCCAGTGTGAAGATTGGTGCGCAGGGTAGATTTAAACTCAACCGCCTCTGATTCACCGTTCAAAACCAACTTTGAAAGATCGAACGCCACCGCCTCTATCTCTTCCTGGATTTTCTCAGCGATAAGGGTAGAGTAACCTTCCGCGATTACTTGTGCCATCAGTTCGCGCCGTTTTTCCAGAAAATCTCTATAATCAAGGTGCTCCCAGTTTGGCGGAAGAGCATGCAACCGATACATCCGCTCAAGTTCCGTCTGGCTGAACCGTGCCTTCATGTTAGGCAAGTAATCCGCAGGTGCTTGATCGGAAATATTTACATTGTCGCCCCACTCCACCAATGCGTAGTTGGCGATCTGATTGGTATCGCGGATGCCAGTAATACTTTGCTTACTCAGGAAGCCTTTGGGGAAAAAATGATGCCGTTCCACAGCGGCTCGGTTTGCGTGCATTGATGGGTCGAGCAAGTCTGCGACCTTGATCTTAGAGAAAAGTGCCCGTGCATCCAAAAGCACCAGTGCTGCATGATAAGCGAATAAAGATGGGCTTCGTGGAGAAGATGTAGCCAAGTCATTGGGTAGCGACACGGCCCAAAAATCATTGGTGAGTGTGATGTCACAGATTTGAGTCAGTGTCTTCATAAAACCTTCTACTGTATCAACATCCCGGCAACCGAGCCAGATCGACCCATTGCTGATTCTGGCGAGCCGGTAAAGCGGACCAGTAACCGCCGACATAAAAAACCAGCGGGCAATCACACGCCGAAGGTCAAAACTCGGGCACTTTATATTCGGTACGGCCAATTAGGTAAAGAATGTAAGAAAATAGCAGGTTGTTTTGCGAACTGATCATTTTGCCGCTACGAAAACCGGCTTGACGAATACAATCTGGCGAAGTCATGCCAGCATTGCAGGTTTAGTGTCCGTTGCTGGGCATCCATGAGCAATTCAAATTGCTGCTCCCTTCGCTCATCACTGAACTTTTCGGTTTCCAAATCCTTGCCACGCAAAATCGAGTAAACATATTTCAGCCTAGCACGCTTGAATGCTACGCCAACACCAACTCTCAACAACTGATCTGGAGACGGTTCGATAAAGTGATTAAACGGAGAAGCATCGCTTTTTTGATGGCTTGCGGGATTTGCGACAAAACTGTTCTAATGCGTTCGTCCGTCGTCCCAAAAAACCGACATCAAGGTTAGAATGAAGTCGGCTTGGTTTAGCGGAGTTCCCTTGCTATTGATGCGCACGAAGACATCTGACACGGCTTCCTCATCAATATCCGATGCTAATTCCAGGGCTGTGAAGGGAAAGCTCAATAGTCCTTGAAGTTTACTTATGGATTTCTTGATTGCCTTGCTCTCCTCCGTGGTAACTTCACGGGATGAACTGTCTCAAGATAGTTTTCAACCATTTAAAGATCGGTTTTATCATTCCAAAGCAAAGGAAATGGGATGGGATAAAAAAGATTTGTCATCGCGCCGAATGGGCAGCATCCGCCACCTCAAATCTTTCTTCTAATGGATTAAAGGAAATATGGATTTGTTCTGCTCTCGAAATTTTCTCGTAAGACTGGAATGTTCTTAACAACGGCATAAAGAGGTCAGCCGTTGTTGACCGTCCACGATTACAAGCCGTGGGGCTTCTGCTTGCTCGATGCCAATGGTTCGAGCAGAGTCAGCCAATGCGTTTTGCCAGAAAAGCAAATAACCTACAGGATAACCTCTGTACATAGAATCAAATAGATCCCGCACCTTTGCATTCTTCCAGACAAATGGCCGCTGGATGTCGGGCAATCCTATTTCACCAAGACCAATGTATTTGACTAATGAGCCAAGATCATAGTCTACTTTTGTAAATACGGTTTCGCTCATTCTATCTTCATAGGGAGCTAACGCTCTGCGGATCGCGTACAAATCCGGGCGTGAGCCCGAAGGGATCATGAACAGATTTTGTCAGGTGAATCCGCTTGTTGTGAGGCGCTTTTCGCCAAGCAACATGCGGATGAACAGCATCGTTATGCCGGCGCGGGTAGCGTCCGGCATAACTAGTAATATTAAGTTTATAGATACACTTATAGATTTACTCATTGCTTTTTTATTCTCTTTGATCTCTCTTCAAAAGTATCGCTGAAAAAGCGATATCATTTTCACGAAACGCATGTGCAAGTTGCCATAAAAAGTGCGGTAAAAGAGTTGAAAATTTGTGAAATCTGTGTTGCGACTCATACGTTTCGCCATAGTTTCGCGGTGATCTATCTGTTGGCAGCCACTACGATATCCGAATCATTCAGGAACTACTTGGGTATAGTGATGTCAGAACTACGATAAAGAGTCAGACAGTAAAAGAGGCAAAGAGTCCTCTTGATTTCTAATCTGAATTTTTAGAGCAACGCACTAGATGGGTAGTTTTCGTTCAATCGAGTGATTACAAAACATGCAGTTCGCTAACTTTACGAAAATGGTACCCGTAAATCGCAAGCTTTACCGACAGGGGAAACAACTCCCGATGATGAAGACAGGTCCAGAACATGAGATTCCAGAATTGGACACGTTCCCTGCCTAAGATTCCAAGATGGAAGATAGAACGAACCAACGCCAGGATATGGTCCAAATCTATTTTGACCTTAATCTTTGGCGCCTTATACTCTCGTAAAAATGTCTTAACGCGCTGATAGTAATTCTCCGGAGAATATATATGACTCAGGATACTCTTATACCCGTTTCTGCAGGTATCAATATCCATATTATTCGGTATGATATTCGTTGTACCGTCAACGTTATCGCCGGACATCCGACCTGACAGGCGACCCTCTTTTTTCAGACGCTCATATAATTTTGTTCCATAGGGGGCCTGAAGCAGACCAATCATGGCCATTACAACCCCGCTTTTCTGGATAAAATCAATTTGACGCTGAAAGATTGAAGGTGTATCACTGTCAAAACCGACAATAAATCCCGCTTGTACCTGCAAACCGGCCCGCTGGATCCGTTTTACGTCATCGACCAATTCGCGATTATTATTCTGTTTTTTGCCACATTCAACCAGACTGTCCGTATCCGGTGTTTCGATTCCGACAAAGACCGCATCAAAACCTGCATCGGCCATCATGTTCATCAATGGTTCATCATCAGCCAGGTTGATAGAAACTTCGGTGTGAAACGGTAAAGAGTCGTGTTCCTTTTGCCACCTGATCAAAGCAGGCAGCAATTCGTTTTTGAGAGCCTTTTTATTCCCTATGAGATTATCATCAACGAAAAAGACTGAACCACGCCATCCCAGATCATAAAAACTATTCAGCTCATCAATAATTTGTTCGGCTCTTTTTGTGCGTGTACGCTGCCCAAATAAAGCCGTTACATCGCAAAATTCACATTGGTATGGACAGCCCCGGGAATATTGTACACTCAATGAGGCGTATCGCCTCATATCTACCAATTCCCATTGTGGAACAGGAGTCTCCCGAATATCAGGAAATTGCGTCGTAGTGTACACGCGTCTGGCACAACCGTTTTTCAGGTCCTTGAGAAAATCCGGAAGGGTCAGCTCTGCTTCATTAAGGATAAAATGATCAACATCCTTAAATTGCTTATATTCACTTGTAAACAACGGTCCTCCGGCAACCACTTTAACCCCGGCATTTTTGCATCTATCAATTAATTGACGGGCTGAATTCCGTTGTATGACCATGCTGCCGATAAAGACATAATCCGCCCACGCAAGATCCTGATCCGTAAGCTTAGTCACATTGACATCAACCAGACGCTTTACCCAATCAGAAGAAGGAAGCATTGCGGCAACAGTCAGCAAACCTAAGGGAGGAAAAGAGGCCTTCTTACGTGTAAACTTAAGCGCATGTTTAAAACTCCAGAATGTATCCGGAAACTCAGGGTACAGTAATATTACGTTCATTATTTTCCTTTTCTATTCTCTATACAACTATACTCATCTCATAATGGTTTTCGGATAAAATCCAAGATAAAATTGAGCGGGTGCAGATGCAACCAATAGTTGGTTTTCAGCCTGCCCGGCCAGTCTGTCAGCCGCGAGGCTGTGTCATAATGCCTTTTAGACGGAAAACATATACTATATATTTTATTGTCTAAATTTATCATAGCATTATGTAGTACAATAGAGACTGAGATTTATAATTATGACACACTCTCCGTCTGGACGGGTAAAACCAAAAACCTATTCGGTTTTAATCTTCACACGAATCGTATTAAAATACATAAAATATTCAGAATGCCAACACTTTGTCATTCATAAAAAAACTCTTATTTACCACACCTCTTATAACACAATAAAACACAATTTCAAAGCTAAAAAAAGTCGTGGACTCCCATGGGGATTATATGAGAGCCATAATGATCAATAATAACACCTAATTTTATATTCCCGAATTAAAAATGACTGAGTGTTCCTCTCCTGAGTTTCAATTGTTTCACTCATAAACCAAACACCGTACCGAATAGAATTGTTGACTTTTTAATTTTTTGTAAACACTTTTTTAAAATTCCAAATATTCTCATGCGGGCGATCCAGGCATGTAAGTGCCAATATATTAATGTCTTACAGGATTGTTAAATATGTTGCCTTTGGTATGATAATTGTTTAATATAAACTTGATAGGCATTAATATGCGTTATCTGTATAAGTAAATAAACTACTCAAAGATTTTGTAATAAATGATTATAAAAAGCTTTACATGGTATCTTTTAGTCTAACCTAAATTTCGCGATTGTAAATTGTATCTTATAGTAACAGTAGGCTTTAATCTGCGTTTCATATCATCAGATAAGTATGTGAATTTGTTGAAAGTTACGCAAACCTGAAGGGTAAGGCAACAAAATTCGCTCAATGTAGCTAATATAACAGTCATGGGAAAAAATCGCCATTTAACATTAGATGATCCACATAAATATCTTACCTTAAAATCTGATGAGATTCATATCTGGCGTGCATCTTCGGATTTATTGTCGACAGAAATAGAGAGGTTTGAACAAGCCCTTTCAGATGATGAGTTGAAAAGAGCCTGTCGTTATGTTTTCATGAAAGACAGAAATCGTTTTATTACAGGTCGCGGTATATTAAGAACAATACTGGGGCTCTATCTGAAAAATGGAACCCGGTCAGTTGCATTTCCACTATAATCTAAATGGAAAACTGGAACTAATTGGAGAAAAACAGTGACGAGGAACTGAATTTCAATGTATCTTACTCTAACGAACTCATTCTTTATGCCGTCTCACTTAATCGAAGGATAGGTGTTGACATTGAATTTATCCGTCCGGATTTTGCTGATGAACAAATTGTTAAAAGATTTTTTTCTCTTCCAAAAAAAATAAGAAAAGAAGCATTTTTCACATGTTGGGCCAGAAAAGAGGCTTATTTAAAAGCTACCGGCAAAGGCATTGCATCGGGGATGGACCAATTTGTAGTGTCACTGATTCCCGGAGAACCGGCTGAATTAATTTCTACTAAGATTAACCCCGAAGAAACCTCCAGCTTTTGGATCGAGGATCTAAATATGGGACAAGGTTATAAAGCAGCCCTTGCTGTAGAAGGGCCCAGGTGTAAGATTAATTACCGGCAGTACTGAAATTTGAATTTAACCATATTTATAAATGTTAGTTACTGGTAGATAGAATACGAGGTAGAATTTGAGTGATAAACAAGTAGTTCTGGGCTTTAGTGGCCTAGACGGAGCTGTTGATTTTAATCGAGAAAATTTTACTCTAGAGCCTGGCGAAGAATATATCGCCCAGGGCTTTGATAGCGCAGCAGCAATTTTGATCGACGGCAAAGTAATTGCCGCGGCAGCCGAAGAACGTTTTAATCGAGAAAAACACAGTGGTGATTTTCCGGTTAATGCTATAAATTTTTGCTTGCAACGTGCTAATGTCAGCATCGATGATGTTGATATATTTGCACATGGTTTTGATTATGGTAAATTTGCTGATGTTTTTTCGTTGCTTTATCCAGATTATTATCAGCAAGTCTTAAATCCCAGGCGTCAATGTCAGCTTTTCTCAAAATATTTCAAAACTAACATCGAAAAAATATTTTCCCCTGTTGAGCATCATTTAGCACATGCTGCTAGTGCTTATTATCCATCAAGATTTTCAGATTGCCTTTGTATCGTTTGTGATGGCATGGGTGAAGTAAATTCTCTAACAGTTTATTATGTTGAGTCAGGAAACTTCAGACAATTAGCCAGTTTTGATATAAGCGATTCTCTTGGTATTTTGTATGGAATTGCTACGCGCCATTTAGGGTTTAAAGTATTTTCTGACGAATACAAGGTGATGGGACTGGCACCTTATGGTAATCCGGAAGCTTTTACCGGGTTTTTTCACAAAGCTGTTGAATTGCAAGATAATGGTCAATATAAAGTTCATTTAAAAAAACTAGCAAACAGTCTTCATTCAGATATTTTCAATCGCAAAATTTATACTTATTTAAATAAAGAGATATTACCAAGACGGGAGCCTCATGAGATTTTAGAACAAATACATAAAGATTTTGCCGCCGGCTTACAAGCTTGTTTAGAAAAAACATTATTTCATATTATCGATTATTGGCAAAGCATGACAAATAGCAGATATTTATGTATGGCTGGAGGTGTTGCGTTAAATTGCACTTTTAATGGTAAACTAATTGCCAAAAAACAATTTAAAAATATTTATATCCAAGCAGCATCAGGTGATGATGGTACTGCTCTGGGTGCGGCTTTTTACCGTGCAGCACAAACTAAACCTTCTGCATTACGATGCTTAAGGCCAGAACAACTGCCTTTTTATGGTTCGGCTTATCAAACTTCATCTTATCAAGCTGCGATCAGTAAGTACGTTGATCAACTAAGCGTCGAATATTTTAATGATATATCTGATTTAATCACAGACGCAGCACAAGCAATCGTTTCTGATAAAATTATTGCCTGGTTCCAGGATGAAATGGAGTTTGGCCCTCGTGCTTTGGGACATCGTTCTATTTTAGCTAATCCGATGTGTTTAGATATTAAACAACATTTAAATCGCATTGTAAAATTAAGAGAGGATTTTCGACCATTTGCCCCGGCAATGATTCAAGAAACGGCTGCTGATTATTTTGATTATCATATAGCCTACCCTTTTGCATTTATGCTGGCAACTTGCCGTGTTAAAGAACAGTGGCAAAATATATTACCGGGTATTACCCATGTTGATGGTAGTGCACGCTTACAAATTGTCAGCCCAGAGGAAAATATGAAATTTTATCGCTTAATCAAAAAAGTGGGAGAGCTGCAAGATATCCCCTGTGTAATAAATACATCATTTAATGTACGCGGACAAGCGATTATTGAAACACCTGAGGAGGCTGTGGAAACATTTTTGAAAGTTGATTTGCACTGTCTTTATTTGGGTAACTTTAAATGTACAAGGCATCCTGCGATATTATCGTAAACGATTGAATATTTTTGTTACATGGAAACCGGATAAGGACCAGGACGATGAACTGGAAAGTTTGTTGGGAGAAATGGGAAATATGTCAGAAGAAGAGGCACAAAAACTTTTGATAATGAAAGAATCTAACATAAATACAAACGAGACGGTAAAGAGTTTTTGGCAGCGCAATCTCAAAGGATTTACAGCCTCTATTCCATTGGTTGTGGATTGTGCTTTTTCGCCTGGTCCAGTTAATAAAGATGGATATGGGGAAAAAGAAATTCGACTTTCAGAGGAGTTGAAATCCGCATTACAGCTCCTGATGCAACAACAGCAATTGGCTTTGGAAGACCTTATCCTGGGAGTATGGGCTTTGCTTTTGAACCGGTATAGCAGTGAGGAAGATATTGTCTTTGGAGTTAGTAAATCATGCTGTCAGTCAGTTATGGAAGAAGAACAATTAACAGCCGGTTTTTTCAACAATACCTTACCATTCAGGGTGCAAGTCCATCCTAAAATGTTATTAATCCCATGGCTCAAAGAGCTCAAAATTCAGCGAGATGCTTTTCGGAAATTTGAAAATGTCTCTTTAAAGGAAATTAATACATGGTGCGGCTTTCCTCAAGATCATTTGCTTTTTGAGAGCATTGTAGTTTTTGATACTGTTGATAAGCAAACAAATTATCCTCTTGCACTTGCTGTTCATCGGGAACCGCGGCTTTTACAGGAAATTGTATATAACCATTCCCGCTTTGATGCTCCTGCCATTAACCGGATGTCTGGTCATTTTATAACACTCCTTGAGGGAATAGCTGCAAACCCAAATCAATGCCTTTTAGACTTGCCTTTATTGACAGCTGCCGAGCGGCATCAGATTTTAGTTGAATGGAATAGTACACAACAGGATTATCCCAATGATCAGTGCGTTCATCAAATCTTTGAAACTACAGCAGAAAGATATCCTGACTCTGTTGCGGTTATCTATGAGGGGATGCAGTTAACCTATAAAGAATTAAATGAACGCGCTAATCAACTTGCTGGTTACCTTATAGAGAAAGGTGTTGGACCTGATGTTTTGGTTGCGATTTGCATGGAGCGTTCGCTGGAAATGATTGTAGGGATTTTAGGCATTCTTAAAAGCGGTGGAGCTTATGTGCCTTTGGACCCGGAATACCCTAACGATCGATTGGTTTTTATGTTAGAAGATTCTGAGGCATCTATTGTTTTAACTCAAAAGCGACTCCTGCAAAATCTTTCAAAATTCAAAAGCCGTGCAATATGCATAGATTCAGAGTGGACAACAATTGAACAAGAAAAAAAGGTGAATCCTGAAAACGGGGTTCAGCCTAATAGCTTGTGCTATGTCATGTATACTTCCGGTTCTACCGGGAAACCCAAAGGAACAATGATTATGCATAAAAGTCTTGTTAATTACTTAAGCTGGTGCACGAAAAATTACGATGTAGCCGGAGGTTCCGGAGCTCCTGTCAACTCTTCAATCGCATTTGATGCTACTATAACAAGTTTATTTTCTCCTTTATTAGTCGGAAAAAGAGTTTTGCTTTTACCTGAGAAGGATGAAATAGAATCCCTTTGTAAAGCTTTACGTTCATACAATCATTTCAGTCTTGTCAAAATTACTCCTGCTTATTTAGAGATTCTCAATCAGTTGTTGCCGGAGCAGGAAGCAGCAATTCAAACAAAGGCTTTTATTATAGGGGGCGAGGCTTTGTTGGGAAAACAGATATCATTCTGGCGTACCAATGCGCCTGACATCAGAATAATTAATGAATATGGACCAACAGAGGCAGTTGTTGGATGTTGTGTATACGAGGTTTCAAATCAGACAAACCTGTTAAATGCAATTCCTATTGGAAGGCCAATTGCCAATACTGAAATTTTTCTATTGGATCAAAACCAACGACCCGTTCCTATTGGCATTCCTGGAGAATTACATATAGGCGGAGAGGGATTAGCAAGAGGTTATCTTAATCGTCCTGAGTTAAGCGCACAAAAGTTCATCTCTAACCCTTTTAGCAAGGATTCCATGGCACGGCTTTATAAAACAGGAGACCTGGCCCGCTATTTACCGGATGGTAACATGGAGTTTCTTGGCCGTATAGACCATCAGGTAAAAATTCGAGGTTTTCGTATCGAATTAGGGGGGATAGAGTCATTGCTCGTGCAGCATCCTCATATAAGAGATGTTATAGTGTTGGCACGTGAAGATGAACCCGATAACAAACGATTGGTTGCCTATGTGGTTCCTGAAGAAGGTTTCAAACCTTTAACTCATGAACTGCGGGATTTCCTAAAAAAGAAACTTCCGGAACACATGATACCTTCGGTTTTCATGATGCTGGATTCTATACCTCTAACACCGAATGGCAAGGTAGATCGCGAAGCTCTGCCAATACCTGATCAGAAGCGGCCTGAACTGGAAAAAGAATTTGTTGCTCCACGTACATCTGTAGAAAAGGAACTTGCTAAAATCTGGTGTGATGTTTTAAAGCTTAAGCAAATTGGGATCTATGATAATTTCTTTGAACTTGGAGGGCATTCTCTTCGTGCTGCCCAGGTTATGGTTCGTGCTATGGTTGCGTTTAATGTAGAGTTCCCTTTGCAAACATTCTTTTTGTCACCAACAATAGCTGGTCTTTCAGAAAAAATATTAGAGGCCCAAAATTTAAAAACAAATAAAGAAGAAACTCCTGTTATTAAAGGTTTAAAACCTATTCTACGAAGAAAAAATACAACCCCCGCAATTCTTTCTTTTGCCCAGAAGAGACTCTGGTTTTTAGACCAGTATAATCCCGGAAGCTGCCTTTATAACATTCCAATGGCTTTTCGCCTGGTTGGTTATCTTAACGTAGATGCGTTACATAAAGCGATTAATACTATTGTAAGCAGGCATGAGTCACTACGGACCACGTTTACAGTCAAAGAAGGTGAACCTGTTCAGGTTATAAAACCGAACCTGAACCTTGACTTACCACTAATAGATATCTGTGATTTTACTGATGATGATTGTGAGTGTGAGATACAAAGACTAATTAACGGGGAGGCCCAAAAGCCGTTTGATCTGTCCTGTGGTCCATTGTTAAGGACAACTTTATTAAAACTGAAAGATGATGAACATGTATTTTTATTGACCATTCACCATATTATTTCGGATGGCTGGTCTATAACTGTGATGAATCAGGAATTAGGGACTTTATATGCTGCTTTTTGTTCAAATGAACAATCGCCACTTTCGGAACTGCCTATCCAGTATGCTGATTTTGCAGAATGGCAGAATGGGTGGATGAAAGAAGAGGAATTAGAGAATCAGCTTAATTATTGGAAGTACCAGTTAAATGGTGCTCCCTCTATGCTTCAATTGCCTAATGATCATCCCAGGCCCATGATACAAAGCTTTATGGGTACAGTGCAAAGTATGATTTTACCGGTAAGTCTCGGTGAGGATTTGAAAAAACTCAGTTGCGAAGAAGAGGTTACTCTTTTTATGACCACGCTGTCTGCCTTTCAAATATTGCTTCATCGCTATACAGGGCAAACGAATATTGTGGTAGGTTCTCCCATTGCTAATCGTACTCGCAGTGAAACAGAGAAGCTTATTGGTTTTTTTGTTAACACACTGGTTTTTCGCGTCGATTTTTCTCATAATCCTACATTTTCAGAATTCCTTAAACAGGTACGGCAAGTGACTATAAACGCATTTGAAAACCAGGATTTGCCGTTTGAGAAGCTGGTAGAAGAGTTGCAGCCGGAGCGGAATTTAAGTCATCCTCCCCTTTTCCAGGTGATGTTTGCCTTTGAGAATGCTCCTTCAGGTTCCCTGGAAATGTCTAATTTGACGTTGAAACCAGTAAATGTAGATTCCAAAACATCAAAATTTGATTTAACCCTGTTTGTCAGCGAAACGGAACAGGGTTTGATGGTAAGGATGGAATATAATACAGATCTTTTTAACCGAGATACCATAAGGCGGATGCTGGACCATTATCAAACCCTGCTGGAAAGCATCACAAAAAATTTTGGTAGCAGAGTCTCCGCCCTGCCAATTCTTACAAAAGTTGAACAGAACCAGTTGATCCTGGAATGGAATAATACCAAAACATCCTATCCCAATAATAAGTGTATTCATCAAATTTTTGAATCGCAGGCAGAAAAGACGCCTAATGCAGTTGCCGTGGTATGCGAGGATATGCAGTTGACCTATAAGGAATTAAATAATAGCGCTAATCAGCTGGCTTATTATTTGAGGGAATGCGGGGTTGGTCCTGATATCTTAGTGGGAATTTCCATGGAGCGTTCCATAGAGTTAGTCATTTCTCTTTTAGGTATTCTAAAGGCAGGAGGAGCTTATGTTCCTTTAGACCCAGCCTATCCCAAAGAGCGTTTGGAGTTTATGTTAGTGGACACTAAAGCCCCTGTTTTAATAACAGATAAGAACGTAGTTGATATTCTTCCTGTTGAAGGAGTGCAGGTAATCTGTATGGGTGAAGTGAAAGAAAAGAGTTCAAGTTACGGTGTAGAAAACCTGTCCAATTTGTCAAATTCTGAAGATCTTGTTTATGTGATTTACACTTCCGGGTCTACAGGGATTCCAAAGGGGGTGGAGGTTCCTCATCGCGGGGTTGTTCGGCTGTTATTTGGGGTTGATTATGTTCCCATGAACGCGGAGCAAACCATTCTTCAACTGGCAACAATTTCTTTTGATGCTTCCACGTTTGAGATATGGGGGGCCTTGTTGCATGGCGCCAAATTGGTCCTTTTTCCTGAAAGGGTTCCTACACCAGGAAGTCTTGGTAGTGCAATCAAGAAATATGGTGTCAACGTCTTATGGCTAACTTCATCTTTATTCAATATAGTAATTGATGAAGCGCCAGAAGAGTTATCCACACTAAGCCGGCTATTGATAGGAGGCGAAGCTCTGTCTGTTACTCATGTTCGTCGTGCCCTTGAGCTTTTACCATCCACACGGATTATTAATGGTTATGGCCCAACGGAAAACACAACTTTCACCTGTTGTTATCCTATTCCTCGTGATCTGAATAAAGAATTAATGTCAATACCCATAGGACGCCCTATCGGGAATACAGAGGTGTATATATTGGATAAACATCTCAATCCTGTTCCTATTGGTGTATTTGGTGAATTACACACCAGTGGCGCTGGTTTGGCCCGTGGATACCTCAACAATCCGGAGTTAACAGCGGAAAGATTTATTCCAAATCCATTCAGTCAAGATTCTAAGTCGCGTCTTTACAAAACAGGAGATATCGTTCGTTATTTACCGGACGGTAATATTGAATTTTCCGGACGTTTGGATAATCAGGTTAAGATCCGGGGCTACAGGATTGAGTTGGGAGAAATAGAGGCTAACTTGGCTAAGCATCCTGGTGTAAATCAGGTTGTTGTCATGGCCAGAGAAGACGAGCCCGGTAACAAACGACTTGTTGCTTATATCGTATCAGAAAAGGGTCCTAACCATTCGACTAGTGAACTGCGTGATTTCCTGAAAAAGAAACTTCCGGAATACATGATCCCCTCCGTTTTTGTTCCCATTGATAGTATTCCTTTGATGCAACACGGCAAGGTATACCGGAAAGCATTACCAAAGCCTGAGCAGTATTATCACGAGGAGGAAAATAACTTTGCGGAACCCCGAAATGACCTTGAACTTCAGTTAACGAAGATTTGGGAAAAAGTTCTTGATGTTCAGCCGGTAGGGATAAAAGATAATTTTTTTGAGTTAGGAGGACATTCACTCCTTGTTGTGCGTTTAATTAATGAAATCAAAAGAGCGACAGGAAAAAATCTGGGAGTTAAAGATTTTTTCCGCAATCCGACAATCTTACAATTGGCTGAGAGTCTCATGTGTGAAAGCTCATCAGACCCTTCTTCTTTAATTATAATTAAGCCGAGCGGATCTAAAGTTCCTCTGTTTTGGGTTCATGATACTTTCTTAGTAGACTATCTGGATCAGGACTACCCGCTGTATGTGCTTATTCACCCAACGCAGGATGGAAAGCTTCCTATTCATTCAACTGTTGAAGAAATAGCCACTTACTACGTTCAGGAAATATGGAAGGTACAGCCGGAGGGTCCTTATGCTCTGGGCGGCTATTGCTTCTGGGCTGTAATAGCACTTGAAATGGCCCGACAGTTGATAAAGAACGGACACGAGGTATCTTTACTGTTCCTGGTAAATCCTTCTCCACAATGCTTGCCTATCAAGAGATCAGGCATTGCTCGTCAAAGAGAAGATAACGCTTTTAAATCAAGAGCTATCCATCGTTTTAACAATATAAAACATCAAAAAAATACCGAAAAGATATCTTGCCTGTTGCAAAAACTTCCCTCTGTCTCTCGATGGTTCATAAGGAAGCCTTATAGAAAGGTAACGAATAAAATTAAAATTGCTATTTGCAAGACTTATCTCTTTTTAGGTCGACCTGTACCGCAGGCGTTCATAAGATTCTACGTCTATTCAATATATGCCAGTAAGTTATTAAAAAAATATATATCTCAAGTTTATCCTGGTCGTGTAATTGTAATTCAATCTGAACAAGATTATAATCGTGATCAATTAGACTGGAGCAAGCTTTCAACTCATGAAGTGAAGATGCATGTTGTGCCAGAGGCAGATCATTTGAATATATTAAGAGAACCTAATAGAAGTGTCTGGGCTAAATGGCTGAATAGGTATCTTCAGAGAATGCAGGCAAACAACAAAGGTAAAAAGGATTGAAGCGTGTAGATATGGTTACCCGGGGAGGATTCGAACCTCCAATGAGAGAATCAAAATCTCTAGTGTTGCCATTACACTACCGGGTATTTTTATGAATTTCAACCTCAGATCTAAGCCATAAATTATATCCAATGGTTTGATGTTGTCAATTCTAAACTCCATTCTAAACTCCTATCCTAAAGCTCTGTTCGCTCTGTTTCATGAAAATAATTACTTGAATTAAACTTTGTCACAAGTAGAATACTCAAAATAAATTGATGAAACTAAAATGTGTAAACTTGAATGCCCTTAACACTGCCTCTTTCGCAGAGAACCATTTATTTTTCCGGGCCGATTTCCCTTAAGAAAACTTTTCAGAATAACGTTTTCATACCTCCCTTACAAGCGGACTTGAGAACGGGATATTGTACTTCGTAATTCTCGGAACAGAATTATTAAGGTAAAAATACACATAAAAGCAATGGACTATCGATAAATCAGAAACTTTAGAGGTTTTCTCAGATGAAGACAAATGATATCAGAAAAAGATTTTTGAGTTTTTTTGAAAAAAAAGGGCATTCGGTCATTCCCAGTGATTCGCTTGTCCCCAGCGATGATCCCACCCTCTTATTCACCGGTGCCGGGATGAATCAATTTAAGGATATGTTCCTGGGAAAGGGGAAACTGAGTATTAAAAAGGCAGCCACATGTCAAAAATGTCTCAGAACCGGTGATATTGAGAATGTAGGAAGTACACCCAGACATCATACCTTTTTTGAAATGCTGGGAAACTTCTCTTTTGGTGATTATTTTAAGACTGAAGCAATTGAACTGGCCTGGGAATTTATGCTTCAAGAGATGAAACTCCCGGAGGAAAAGCTGGTCGTAAGTGTCTTTGTCGAAGACGATGAATCGTACCAAATATGGTCAAAGAAGATTGGTGTTCCAAAAGATAAAATTTTCAGGTTTGGTGAAAAAGACAATTTTTGGCCATCCAGTGCACCTTCCGAGGGGCCAAATGGACCATGTGGCCCATGCTCTGAAATCTATTATGACCGGGGGGTAGAAACTGGGTGCAGAAGAAAGGAATGTGCTCCTGATTGCGAATGTGAACGATTTGTTGAAATATGGAATCTTGTTTTTACACAATTTGACAGAAAGGAGACGGGAAACCTTGAACCTTTACCAAACAAGAATGTGGATACCGGTATGGGTTTAGAAAGAATAGCCAGTGTAATGCAGGGCACCAGCACAAACTTTGGAATTGATATCTTTCAACCGATTATTCAGAATATCTCGAAACTTGTTGATGTCAGATATGATGAGCAGACAGAAAACGGCAAAAGGATTAACAGAATAGCCGATCATATGAGGGCAATTATTTTTTGTATTTCTGATGGAGTGCTACCAAGTAACGAAGGAAGAGGTTACATCGAACGAAGGCTTTTGAGAAAAGCCGTTCGCGACGGTCTGAAATTGGGAAAGAAAGACTGTTTTCTTTACAAACTTGTTCCTGTTATTGCTGAAGTGATGTATGAACAATACCCGGAAATAAAAAATCGTCATGAAAACATAGCAAGAATTATCAGGAACGAAGAAGAGCGATTTCACGAAACTCTCAATTTAGGAAACAAACGATTGGAAGAACTTATGGAAAATCTTCGGAAGAGCAAGAAGGAAACCTTATCTGGCTCAGATGCATTCCTCCTGTACGATACGTATGGCTTTCCCTTTGAAATGACTGAGTCAATATTGCAGGAAAACAATCTGCGGATAGACAAAACCGGTTTCGAAAAAGAGATGAACATTCAACGGCAAAGAGCAAAGGAATCATCACATATGAAGGGAAATATTTTTGACGAAGGCCCTCTGGATAGAATAAAGGAACATTCAAGTGAGACGATTTTTCTTGGTTACAACAGCTATGAGGCTGAGGGTAAAGTTATCGGGTTGATCATGAATGAAGAACTGGTAGATTCCGCTGAAGCCGGCCAGGACATCCGTATTGTATTGGATCAAACCCCTTTTTACGGAGAATCCGGAGGTCAGATTGGAGACACAGGAACCATCCAAACAGAACATGCAATGATTGCCGTGAACGACACGAAGGCCCTTAATAACTTTATCTTACACTTAGGTACGGTTATGAAAGGTAAGATTACAACAAATGAAAAAGTTATTTCCAAGATTGACAGAAAGCGAAGGGAAGCTATCAGGCGCAATCATTCAGCCACCCATTTACTCCACTACGTGTTACGGCAGGTGATAGGACAACATGCTGAACAATCCGGTTCTCTTGTAGCAGCAGACAAGTTTCGCTTCGACTTTCACCATTTTGCAGGTGTAAAAAAAGATGAACTTGCAAGAATTGAAGAGATGGTAAACGAGAAGATCATGGAAAATACTCGAGTTTCTGTCAAACAGATGGCCTTAAAAGAAGCAAAAGAAACTGGTGCCGTTGCCTTATTTGGAGAAAAATATAATGAAAATGTAACGGTAGTTAATATTGGAAACTTCAGCAAGGAACTCTGTGGCGGAACACACGTAATTTCTACCGGTCAAATTGGTCTGTTCAAGATTATCCATGAATCTTCCGTTGCAGCGGGAATACGAAGAATAGAAGCAGTGACGGGAAAAGAAGCAATTATAAGAATAAAACAGAAAGAGGAGATACTTGGAAGATTGTGCCATATCCTTGATACCCATGAAAATTCCGTTATACAACGTGCTGAAGAGCTCATGCAACAGATAAAAAATTTAAAAAAGGAAGCACAAAAGGGCAAGAAGGACAGTTCTCAAAAATATATTGCAAACATTATCGCCAATTCCAGGAAAATTGAAGACGTAAGCATCGTGACAGAAATAATAGATGGTATTGATAAGGAAGACTTAAGAAAAATAGTTGATCTACTGAAGAAGAGTTTACGTTCAGTAGCAATAATTTTAGGATCTATTGATGAGGGTAGTGTAACCTTCATAACAGCATTCAGTAATGATTTGGTTAACAGGGGTCTTCATGCTGGAAATCTAGCCAGAGACATTGCAAAAATTGTTGACGGTGGGGGAGGCGGAAGGGCTGATATGGCTCAAGCCGGTGGCCGAAATCCAGAAAAGGTAAATGACGCCTTCGATTTTGCGTTTCAATTTTTGCGTGAAAAAATCAAATAATACTGAGGTTGAATATATTGTTTTTTACTGTTGTTTTTTGCTTGACAAGAACAAAGTACGAATATAAAATATGCTGTCTTCAAGTGATATTCACATAACTTTTTAATGTTTAAGGGGATAGCTTAATAAAGGGAAGGAAAAGAAAGTAACGGGAGGCGCGGCAATTATGAAGATAATTCCTTATAATTTCCCTTTCTTTCTTCTTCTTCCCTTTTTTTATAGAACTTCATTTAAGAGCGAGAAATAATGGCTAATCCGAAAAGAAAACAATCGCGTTCCAGAACGAGAATGAGGCGTGCGCATGATGCGTTGACGCCTCCAAATATTCCAAACTTTGAATCTTCAAAAAAGGCTTCAGGTTATCGAACAAATAAATTTATTTGTCCTAATTGTAAGCAGATAAAATTGCCACATACAGTTTGCCATAACTGTGGTCATTACCGTGGTCGTCAAGTAATTGCTATAGAAAGAGTTTGATAATGCGTATTGCCGTTGATGCCATGGGCGGTGATTCGGCCCCTTCCGAGATTGTAAAAGGAGCTGTAAATGCTGCCCGTAAATTTTCCGAACATGAAATTTTGCTGGTAGGTGATCAAGATCGAGTTCAAGATGAATTAAACAAAGCCGGTTCATCTCCAAGTAATATTTCCATCGTACACGCTTCACAAGTAGTTACCATGAATGAGTCTGCAACTGTAGCTGTACGGAAAAAGATTGATTCTTCAATAACCAAAAGTATTGAGCTGGTAGCAAAAAAAAAGGCTGACGCAATGGTTAGCGCAGGTAACACCGGTGCAACTGTAGCAGCTGCGACCTTGTTTTTACGTACCCTGGAAGGTGTAAAGCGCCCCGGAATAGCTGTTTCAATTCCAACTCTTCATGGTGCATGTCTCGTAATAGATGCTGGAGCAAATATTAAATGCAAGCCAATACATTTTTTACAAAATGGAATAATGGCTTCGGTGTTTTGTAAATATATCCTGAATATTGAAAAACCAAAGGTTGGCCTGTTAAATATAGGAGAGGAAGATGCGAAGGGTAATGAACTCGTGAAAGAAGCCTTTTCGCTCCTTTCAAATTCTTCTTTGAATTTTATTGGTAACGCTGAAGGGCGCGATGTATTTGATGGTAATTTTGATATCGTTGTATGCGAAGGTTTTATTGGCAATGTTTTATTAAAATTTGCTCAGGGGCTTTCTATTAGTCTGATATCTGCCTTTGTATCGGAAGCAAAAAAAAGCCTTTTGTCTAAATTTGGCGTGTGGCTCTGCAAACCGGCTCTGAAACAGCTAGCCAGCAGGACCGATTATTCTGAATACGGCGGAGTACCGCTCCTTGGAATTGATGGTATATGTATAATTGGACATGGCAGATCAGATTCAAAGGCAATTCAAAATGCAATAAGAGAAGCAATACAGTTCGGAAAATATCAAGTGAATAATCACATTGTTTCTGAACTCGCAAGTTCTAATTCTTCTCTCGTAACTGCTAATTAAGATAATTACCTAATGTTAATTAGGATTGTTCATGGGAAATGTATGTAAGGCGTCAATCACAGGTATAGGGTCATTCTTGCCTCCTAAAATACTCTCAATGATGATTTGCTGAAGATGGTTGATACAAGCGATGAATGGATCACCAAACGCACAGGAATCAAAGAGAGGCGCATAGTCGATAATGGAACGGCAACATCGGACTTGGCAGTTGAAGCATCATTGCGTGCACTCGATGATGCTAAAGTCTTACCATCAGAAGTTGATCTCATCGTTACTTCAACTATTACACCTGATTGTCTGTTCCCTTCCACCTCTTGTTTTATACAAGAAAAAATCGGTGCAAAAAAGGCTGGCGCTTTTGACATATTAGCTGCATGCGCCGGATTCATTTATGCATTATCCATTGCTAAAAATTTTGTTATTTCCGGCACAAGAGATACTGTTCTTGTTATTGGTGCCGAGTGTTTGTCAAAGGTAACCGATTACACCGACAGATCGACCTGTATCCTTTTTGGAGACGGGGCTGGCGCTGCTGTCGTTCAAAAAAGTAATGGCAAACGTGAAATAATTACGACTCTTTTAGGTGCTGATGGAAGTCAGGCGGATTTGTTAATGCTTCCGGCAGGCGGATCCCGTTTACCAGCATCTCATGAAACCGTGAATTCCCGTTCCCACTATATCAAACTCAAGGGGAAAGGATTATTCAAACTTGCCGTTAATAACATGGTAGACGTAATCTTAAAATCGGTTAAAGATAATAATATTTCTCTTGAAGATATAGACATGATCATTCCACATCAAAGTAATATTAGAATCATTGAAGCTGCAATGGAAAAACTGAATATGGCAAAGGATAAGGCGTACATAAATATTGATAGGTTTGGTAATACTTCATCCGCTTCCATCCCAATTGCAATTGATGAAATAGATAAAAATAATTTGTTACGATCCGGGGATACTGTGCTTTTGGTAGCTTTTGGTGGAGGATTAACATGGAGTTCCTCTATCATCAAATGGTAAAAAACAGACTTGTTTTTTCTGGTCATAGTTGCTCATCAGATTAAATTTGAATAAGTGAGGATTCTACTCATACTCCAAATGGGGGCATTAAAATTTGTTGAGCGAGGAAGCGTTGTACTGATTCCGTCCGTTTAAACTTATATAACCACAATGAAAACAGGAAATTTTGAGAGTTATAATTCAATAACAACAGTTTGAAACATCAAAAATTTGACATAAGGAGGGTTTACCTTGTCTACAAAAGAAGAATCAATTGAAGAGAAAGTAAAAGGTATCATTACAAAACAGATGGGTGTTAATAAAGAACAGGTTACTCTGGAAACATCGTTTGTAAACGATTTAGGAGCAGATTCGCTCGATACTGTAGAGCTCGTTATGGAATTTGAAGATGCATTTGACATAAATATACCTGACGAAGAAGCCGAGAAAATTCAAACTGTTGGAGATGCAGTTAAATACATTGAGGAGCATAAGTAAAGGTAATGAATCGTCGAGTAGTGATTACAGGCCTAGGTGCAATAACCCCTTTAGGCCAACACAAAACAGAACTATGGTCCTCGCTTTGTAATGGCAAAAGTGGTATTTCTGATGTAACCGCCTTTGACACATCTAAACATGATGTTCGTATTGCTGGAGAGGTGAAGGATTTCAAACCGAGTAAATGGTTTGACGTAAAACAGGAACGAAGATTAGATAGATTTACTCAATTTGCAGTTGCCGCAGCAATTCTCGCCGTTGAAGACTCCGGAATTGATTTTAATAAGACAGACCGCACAAGGGCAGGAACCATTATTGGTACTGGAATAGGAGGAATTCTTGAAATAGAGGCGCAGCATAAAATCCTGCTTTCAAAAGGCCCGTCAAGGGTCTCACCGTTCATGATTCCTAAACTCATGGCAAATGCTGCACCCGGGCAGATAGCCATACAGTTTGACATCCGTTCCACAAACTTTTCCATAATTACTGCTTGTGCCTCAGGAAGTCATGCAATTGCTGAAGCATTCAGAAGTATACGATATGGAGAAAATGACGTAATGATTACTGGTGGAACAGAATCAACCATAACACCTCTCTGTATGAGTGCCTTCCAAAACATGAAGGCATTATCCAGAAAAAATGATGCACCCCAGAAGGCAAGCAGACCATTTGATAAAGAGAGAGACGGGTTCGTCATTTCAGAAGGTTCAGGTATAATCGTTTTAGAAGAACTTGAATTTGCAAAAAAAAGAAAAGCTCATATTTATGCAGAGATTCTTGGCTATTCCATGAGTGATGATGCATATCACATTGCTGCACCTCACCCCAAAGGAAATGGTGCTTACAAAGCAATGGAAGACGCCTTAAAAGTTTCCAATCTGAACCGGGAACAGATTTCTTATATTAACGCACACGCAACTTCAACACCTATGGGAGATGAGATAGAAGTTAATGCTATCAAGAGGCTTTTCGGTAGTCATGCAAAAAATTTATCAGTTAGTTCTACAAAATCTATGTTAGGGCACCAGCTAGGCGCTGCCGGAGGTACCGAAACATTAATATGTGCTTTAATACTCGAAAATGATACTATCCCCCCCACAATAAATTATGAACACCCAGACCCCGCCTGTTATGGTTTAGATTTTGTTCCAAATGAGACTAAACAGAAAAAAATAGAATATGTTATGTCTAATTCTTTTGGTTTCGGTGGGCACAACATAAGCATTGTTCTGGGAAAGTTTTCAAATTAAAAACTCTCCGCTCCATTCGAAATGACTATTCTCATGGTTACCGCTTGAGCACTAAATAGTTTAGTATGGCTTTTCTCCCAGCTTGCCACCAATAAGGGCATTGAGCGCTCCGCGCAAAGCAATCAGCTCTGACTCGTCCAAGCAGTCAAACTGCGTTAATTTTTCCCGTATCTCCCTGATGGCAGGACTTACCTTGCTTTGTCCCGCCTTTCTGGCAGTCAGGAAGGCCGCCAGATTGGCGATGAGGATACCCCATGTTATCAACCCGGAAAGAATAAGCACCAGTCCGAAGATATGCCCGGCGGTCGTGACCGGCGCAATGTCACCATAGCCGGGTGTCATCCACGTTACCAGCGATGCATAGAGGGCATCCCCGTAGTTATTTATTTTTTCATTTACCCCGCGTTCAGAATAAAACAGCAAACCTGAAGAAACCAGCATGATGAACGTGAGCGAAAGAAGCATCCACTGCAGTCCGTTCAGCCTGGCAAATTGGGCGACGTTGAAACCCAGTCCATCCAGGGAGCGGATGACCCTCGCTATGCGGGCAATCCTGGACAGCCTCAAAACACGAACAAGCCGAGCCGCTCTCAGCCAGCGTATCATCGGCAGGATGGCGACGAGGTCAAGCCAGTGCTCTTTCAAATAGCGTAACCGTAAAGAAGAGATTGAAATACGGGTGACGAATTCAAGGATAAAAAATGAGGTAATGCCCAAATCTATGCTGTCAAGTATGGAGAGACCGTTGTCTGAAAAATCATAAAAATCGGGCAGAAAGCCGATGATAACATAGGTAATAGCGAGTCCCACCATGAACAATTCCCAGGCAACCTCATACGTATCAAAAAAGTGGACAAACAATTTACGAAGTTTCATAGTATTCCCCTTATTGTTGCGGATGTTCTTTTGACATGCATGAATTCTTCATCTTTTAATTTCGTCTGCTAAAACGCACCTTTTTCAGATCGTAAAATTACAGCGGATGAAGACTGAAATCATTATAACGTTAAACTCCCGAGTCTCCGGTACTACACGGTACGATGAATGAGAAGATACTTCCCTTGCCCGGCTCACTTTCCACCCATATCGTGCCACCATGACGTTCAATAATCTCTTTGCAGATTGGCAGCCCGAGACCCGTTCCTTTTGGTCTGCTTTTCATACTGCTTTTTACCTGCCCGAATTTCTCAAATATCTTCTCCTGGCAGTCTTGAGGTATACCTGTGCCGGTATCTATCACACTCATCATGACCTTGTTGTTTATCTCCCGCGCCCTGCATGTTATAGATCCCTTTTCAGTGAATTTCACTGCATTTGAAATCAGATTAATCATTACCTGTACCAGCCGGTCCCTGTCACCTGAAATGTCGGGAAGCCCCTCTTTTACATCCTTTATGAGCTCAATACCATACTGTTCACAGGAGCCAATGGTTATGTTCGTTGCCTGTTCAATAATCTCAGATACTGAGATGGGTTTCATATCCCACTCAATCTTTCCTGCCTCAATCTTGGTGATATCGAGGAGGTCATTTATCAGGTCGGTCAGTCTCTTGCCCTCAGATATGATGGTGCCAAGATCCCTTTTTACCGTCCTTGTCAACTCCAGAACCTTGCCATCGCCGGCTCCGATATGAGGGAATATACCTTTCTCAAACCTGTTGCTGATAATCCTTGCAAAACCTAATATCGCTGCAAGGGGTGTCCGTATTTCGTGTTAATAAAATCCTGACATCGTTATGCAGCATATCAGCTACCATTTTCAGTTGATCAAAGATGTTTTGTTTGAATGTTTTTTTCGTGTAGAAATAGCAGAATGCAAATGCAACAACAGCAATTAAAAGAGAGGGGAGTAAGAACCAGATTAATATTTTATTTCTGATAGTCATTTTTAAAACCTCCGGACTCTTTGTGTCTTCAGATGTCTGCTAAACGAAAGGGAAAAGTAATCTGGTATTTATAACTTTCTATCCGAACCTGTTGTTGATTTCCTTGAACACCATCAGCAAACTAATTATCAGGATCACTTACATTTATTGGTAGGTAACTATCAAAACTTTTGGCCTGTATGTATGTTTAAGCCAGATGATGATAAAAAATTGATTTTTAAAATTTCCACAAGGATAGTAAAATAATTAACAAGATTCAAGTAATTTAATTATTAAAAACAATACTTGAGTTTTATTACCTGTTTTATTATTTTTACAAAATATCTGAAAAGTAATTTCCCATTAACTCATCTATAATCTGTTGCTGAAATCTGACAAGCGTAAAAAGTTCCTGAGAACATTATGGACAAGAAAAAACTTGCGGTTATTCATATTGTTAAGAAAGAATTGTTTTTGAGTGATGAGGAGTACCGTAATATCCTTGAACGAGTTGCAGGTGTTCGTTCATCCAGGGATTTAACTGACAGCCAGTTCCACAAGCTGATGCGTTATTTTGTGCGCACAATGCATTATCGTGTAACAGGCAAAGGGATAACCTTACGCCAAAAATATTATATAAAACAGTTAAAAAAGGATCTCGGCTGGGATGACTCCCATTTCCAAAACTATATAAATAAATATTTCCACAACCGCGATCTCGAAACCTATTCCAGACACGACGCCAGCAATCTTATCGTGGCATTAAACACAATCCTCCGCAGTCACCGCCCTACATCAACTGGACGACAATAGTCGTGAATTATTAACCCGGCAAATAAATAGAATAATTACGCTGCATACGCAATCTTTGGATGCTTAAAATATTTCATCACTCGATTTGGTGACTTTTGAAGTTTTCTCAAATGAGATATTGAGTTGTTCTTGAGTTGCTCTTTCGTTTTCGCAGGCATTTGAGAATGTACGCCAACTTTTAAATCACAGTTCAGGTATTCATCTGGATTTAACTCAGGAGAGTAAGACGGTAAAAAGAAAACCTCTAATTGCTCTTTATGCTTATTCAACCAATCCCTGACAACGTAACTATGATGCACCTTCAAATTATCAAGTATCAGAAATATCTTTCTTGTTGAATCACTGATAACCCTTTTCAGAAATTTTATTAGAGCCTTTTTGCTGATACATGGACACAAGTAATCTCAGATATCTCTTTGTAGGTGCTTCCTGACTTTTTGAGACGAATTGCCTGGTTGCGTATTTGCTGCAGTGCTTCTGTTGATAGTTTTCGTGCATCGATTTTTTCCATGCAGAAATTATAGCATATCAACAATCTATTTGCACGTATTTATTTGCCGAGTTAATATTCACAATTATATAGACCGGGACAATCTTGATGCCGCGCGAATAGGTTGGTGAAGGAATTTATAATAAAGTGCAAATTCTATATAATTTTCCAGAGACTGGCTATAAGTATTAACACGATTAATGAGAAATTTTGTCAATATGGTACAAAATCATATTTGTCATTACAGACAATAATATGCTTTTTCCACTCTTTATCATCACATTCAGGAAAGTCCAAACGGTAGTGCACGCCTCGTGATTCACACCTTTTTAAAGCTGAGATGCAGATTAACCTGGTAACTGATAACATATTCTGGACTTCCCAACCAAGAGGTGTCGAAAATTCATTGTGTAAAATATATTTACTCCAGTGAGTAATATCTTCGACTGCTTCATTTATATACTTACCATCTCTTTCGATACCGATATTCCGCCACATCACACTTTTCAGTGAATTTCTTACATCTTCCAAATCGAGATCCTCGTCCCAATGCTTCTGTAATGAATTTTTAAACACAGATTTCGATAAGTCTTCCTTACTTTCCCCATCAAGGCCTTTGCTGATCTCGTTACCAATCCTGAAACCAAACACCAAACCTTCAAGAAGTGAATTGCTGCCAAGGCGATTTGCTCCATGTAATCCTGAACATGCCACCTCACCACATGCATATAAATTGCTGATATTCGTTCTTCCCTTTTGATCCACCTTCACACCGCCAATCATATAGTGGGCGCTTGGTTGCACAGGTATTAGTTCTCTGGTTATGTCAATACCAAAAGAGGAGCACAACTTTTTTATTTTAGGAAATCTTTTACTGAGTTTTTCTTCTGAAATATGCCTTACGTCAAGAAAAACATGAGTATAATTCGTCTTTCGTATCTCATGTAAAATACTCTTGCTGACAATATCTCTCGGTGCTAATTCCGCTTTTGGATGGTATTTAGGCATAAACCTGTCTCCGAATTTGTTCCTCAAAATACCCCCTTCTCCTCGAACTGTCTCAGAAATTAAGAATCTTTCTGCTCCGACAACGTACAGTGTTGTCGGATGGAATTGCATAAATTCCAGATCCTGAAGTATAGCCCCGGCACGATAAGCAATTGCAATTCCATCTCCAGTGGTAACCTCTGGATTTGTTGTTTCTCTATAAACCTGTCCACAACCACCTGAAGCCAGAATAACAGATTTTGCACTTATAATTATCTTTCCCTCTTTTTTTCTCCAGACAAGCACACCGTTACAACTATTATTCATTACAAGAAGATCAATGGCATACGTATACTCCAAGACCTTGATATTCGGATGATCTTTGGTCACCCGTATAAGAGTTTCCTCAATTTCTTTTCCTGTTGAATCTCCTCCTGCCCGGAGTATTCTTGGAAAGCTGTGACCTCCCTCATTTGTAAAAACTAATACACCGTTTTCTTTATCAAAGTTTGCACCCCAGTTTATTAATTCTCTTACACGATCCGGCCCTTCCCGAATTATCCCGCTTACCACCTCTTCGTCACAAAGTCCTTGACCTGTATTGAGAGTATCCTTAATATGCTTGATAAAGCTGTCTTCAGGGCTTAATCGTGCGGCTATCCCTCCTTGCGCATACTCTGTGCTGTTTTCATTTATCCTCGACTTTGTGATTATTAAGACTGAGCCTCTTTTTGCCGCATGAATAGCGGTACTCAAACCTGCCACACCACTACCTATTATGAGTGTATCAGCAGAAATATGCTTCAATTTTCTACTGTCAAATGACACCAGACATTTCTCAAGTACATTTTCTCTTGTCATACCTATTCAAGCCGAACTGTTTTCAAAGTTGTAAAATGACTATTCATCGATAATCTTGACTTCGCAGGGAACTTTTTTTTTCAGTTCTGCAACAGCAGAGCCAAGGAAAAATCTCGATACACTTGACCTTTTCCGTCTCGTTACCAATATATGATTGACTTTTTCTGACTCGACAACCGATAATACTTCATCCAGAAACTTACCTTTTCTGATAATAGACTTATAACGAATCCCCTTACTCTTTGCCAGTTCTTCAATTTCTGCCACTTTATCTCTGCCCTGAAGGGTATATTCATCTAAAACTGCATTAAAAAGGTTTTCCGTGGGTTTACCGCCGATCCAACCCTCTTCCGTCAATTTTTCTAATATCTTCTGAGGAATCTCTTCATCAATAACGAAAAGAATAATTAAAGTAACGTCCCCCTTATTCGCAATTTCAATTGCTTCTTTGATACATTTATTTGATTTTCTCGTCGTTGAAAGGGTTAAGAGTATTTTACTCATCATTCACCATGTAATACCCAGAATTGGCCAGTAAAAATATGCAAAAATAACGAAGAAAATCCACGCAGATATTTTCAAGATCATACCGCTCAATAAGGCATTTCTCGGTCCAACAAAACCCGAAGAATAGGTAATCGCCATCGCAGGTGTTCCCATCGGTAATATGAAAGCTAAACCAGAGGGTACCGTTACTGCCAATGTCGTAATTAAAGGATTTATTGAAAGATCAATTGCAAGTCCGATGGTTATTGGCATCATGAGTGCAACAACTGCCGTGTTACTAATCGCTTCAGTTAAAAAAATAGCAATAAATGATATAATCATAATTAAAATAAATGGAGATTTAACCGACCCCAAAGGAGTTATATCAACCAACCATTTGGTTGCACCTGTTTCTCCCAATGCTAATCCAAGACATATCGCACCTCCATACATAAGAATCAAACCCCAGTTTACGTCCTCCTCAACTTCTTTCCATTTCAACAATTTAAAAACAAATGCGACAACTACAGCAACTAACGCAATATTAGCCAATCCATATTTCTCTCCAAAACAAATCCAGGAGAAAATTGTTGCGACCATCAAAATCCCAACGAACCACTCTTTCCTTTTCGCCTTCCCTGCACATACGATTCTGTTAAACAATAACTTACGTGCCTTTCCTATATCCTGTACTTCAACGGGATAGAGGAAAATCAGCAACCAGTATACAATAAAAAGCGTCATGAAAACTGTTGGTAAAGTAGCCAGTGTCCACGTAACAAAACTGACTGTTTCTCCTGTAGTATCGAGAAGGATACCAACTGCGAGCGGAGCTCTGGCTCCACCCAGAAAGGTTGCTACCCCACCAACAACACATCCCCACGCCATTGCTAAAAACAGAGCCTTTCCATAATTACTTTCAACCGGTTTTAACTCCAGACTTTCAGCAATAGCAATAACAATAGGAAACATCAATGCGGCAACAGCATGCTCTGACATCCAGAACGAAAAAAACGCAGAAAATATCATTACGCCAAGGAGGAGTAATTTTGGTGAACTTCCAAACCATCTCAAAAAAACCAGAGCTAATCTGTAACTTAATCCTGTCCTGATAACTGATGAGGCCAAAATAAAAGAACCCAGAATAAAAAAAACTGCCTGGTTGCCAAAAAGAGAATAAACCTTGTCCGCCGACATAACGCCCAGCAAGGGAAAGAGTATAATGGCAAGGAGACTCGTTATCATCAATGGTATTACATGAGAGACCCAAAAAACAACGCACAGTACAAAGATAGCTAACGCTTTTTTACCATCCCCGGTAAGCCCTTCTGAAACGGGAAGGCATAGTATGAAAGCAAATAGTGAAAAAGCAGATGTTATAACTATATAACGATAACTTTTTGAATATAACGATTTCAATTTATCTCATGTACCCGAAAAAGTATGTATCCTTCTTAAGAAAACAGATCACAATTATTTCATAAACGCAAATAATATAATATATTACTCATTTTAGATTGCCAAATATCCTTGTCAATTACAATTAATAATACATATTTACAAAATAATATCTGAGAAAATACAAATTTGTTGACATAGTTCTTCTGTTATTATAAATTAACAACATATAGCATTGATAATTTTTCATTATCCGGGGCAAAAGACAATTATACTCATCTGATAATGATTTTCGGAGCTGCCTGTACGTAAGGAACGCACGCAGACAGGTAAAATCCAAAAATTATTTTACCCGAGTAAGGTCCTCGGCGCCTCTTTTGTCCGGGGATACCTTCACCAGGATTTGGTTTCCAGTAAAACCGAAAATCAAATCGGTTTTAGTATATATGATAATTTCACAACTGGTAAAGAAAATTAAACCTTCTGCAACGATGTCCATAACCAGTAAGGTCAAACAAATGATCTCATCCGGGATAGATGTTATCGGTTTCGGTGCGGGGGAACCAGATTTTGATACTCCAGATTATATAAAAACCGCTGCTATAGAATCCTTACAAAACGGTTTTACAAAGTATACCCCAACCTCCGGTATTCTGGAACTAAAAGAGGCGATCTGTAAAAAATTGCTGCAAGAAAACGGAGTAAACTACACACCAAAACAGGTAATAATTTCATGTGGTGCAAAACATTCAATCTATAATACCATATTAGCCTTATGTAATCCGGGTGATGAAGTTCTGGTTCCATCCCCTTATTGGGTAAGTTATCCTGAACAAATTACTCTCGCAAACAGCACTCCTGTGTTTATTCACACTGATGACAGTAAAGACTTTAAAATTTCCGTAGAGGATTTAAAACGCAGTATTACAGATAAGACGAAATTACTCATCCTGAACAGTCCGAGTAACCCTACTGGCTCCGTTTATACCAAAGAAGAACTTTATGAAATTGCAGACTTTGCAATTCAGGCAGGTTTATATATTATCTCAGACGAGATATATGAAAAAATAGTATATGATGGAACTGTCCATTATAGCCCTGCTTCTTTCGGTGAAAAATTTGCAAAAAATGTTATTACCGTTAACGGGCTTTCAAAGACGTTCTCAATGACGGGTTGGCGTATCGGTTATATGGCTGGACCTGAAGAGCTAGTTAAGGCTACTGAACTAATTCAGGACCATTCAACCTCATGTCCCAATTCTTTTTCTCAGAAGGCTGCTGTCGTGGCAATTAGAGGAAAAGATGACATTACTTCCAAGATGGTTTCTGAATTTGACAGGAGAAGAAGATATATTGTGGAGCGACTCAACAAAATTGAAGGAATTACCTGCAGGTTGCCAAAAGGAGCTTTCTACGTATTTCCAAATATAAGCGGCCTGTATGGAAGAAAAATTGCCGGAGAAACTGCAAAAAATTCCAGCGAATTCGTTAGCATAGTTCTCGATAAAGCGAAAGTTGCTGTTGTACCAGGAATCTGCTTTGGCTCTGATTCTCATGTAAGGCTATCATATGCTACTTCTTTTGAAAATATTGAGAAAGGTATGGACAGGCTTGAAAATCTCCTGACAAATAGTATACCATATAAAAATTAAAAGTTATCTATTTCTTTATTATCTCCACCTTCCACTCTTCCGGCCCTGTGAGTATATACTCCCAATCAAACTGTCCTGTTCTCTCAGCTTCGAGCTGATACTTAAGCGGTTTTGGATCATGATCATTGATTAATATCATCTTGTCACCGGCATTCAAAGAATCAAAGGTGTTAAAAATTTTCGGGTGTCTATCCCGTGGCTGGATATTTCGAACATCCAATGTCTTTGTCATACTTTCCGTCATTATCGCTTTCCTTTAATCAAACTAAAATTAATCATTTCTTTATAAATGTAACGACTGCTGTTAGTTTCGTTTTAGCCTTCAATGTTCGAGGTTCATCTCTTTCAAACAATACCAGATCTTTTTCTGCTATTTCCTTTTCTTCTCCATTTGTAAAGACACTCCCGGATCCAGAATATACCAAAATTGCTATCTTGCAATCTACACTTTCCTGCAGGTCTTTCTGCCCTTCATTCATACAGAGAAATATTGACTTAACCTTTTCTGATTCATGCAAGATCTTTGCAATTGTCTTCTCGGTGGAAAATTCTATCATATCATCTAATTTCATTTTTTCTCTCTTATAATTAACTTATGTGAAAGGCTAGTGCAACGACGTTATCCATAGCCTTTATCCCCCTTTTAGAGCCTTCCGATACCAAAACAACTTCACCAGCAGACACACTTATTTCTTTATCATCAACCGTCATCACCCCTTTTCCTTCCAGGATACAGAAAATACCTGTACCGCTCAGATGTGGGGGTATCTCCTGTTCAGCTTCCAAGCAAATGAGAGGTACCTTCAAATCCGGAGAAATATACAGTATTTGAGGACTGAACTGTTTTTGAAACTTAACCTTCTCTTTCAAATTAATAAGATTCAATAACCACTCTCCTATCTATCAGGAATTATTACCAATATTCTTAAATGCAGGGCCAAAATCGGGACATTGTAATATTCATTCATGAAAAGATTCTTATCATCGTCCCATCTCTTTTCCAGTTATATCTTGATATTATACAAATTAAAAGTATAATTTCACTATTAAATTTTCAGGATATTTTATTGAGTTAATTTAATTACTTTTTCTGTACCATATAGCTCTTATCATGAAATACATTGCCGGAAATTTCATCATCAACCAGGGGAAAGACTGGTTTTAAGGTACCTCTATAGAAGGCTTAAAGAAAAGTTTACATTTAATTTTTCTTTAAACCAGAAACATGTGCTATCCTACCCTGGGAACCTGAAAAATAATCAAACTTCACAATTCAAGATTACACAGAACAATTTTGAGTATGTCCAAGAGTAATCTACAACCAAAAGAAACAGAGATCTGGTTTTCAATCAGAGAAAACATTAAAGAAAATATATCTCCACAACAATTTACCACCTGGTTTTCAAACTTAAGTTTGATTAATCTAAACAAGCATGAAATTTCTATTAAAGTTCCAAACCTGTTCTGCAAAGAGTGGCTCGAGAAAAATTACATGGATATCATTTTATCTGCTATTTTTGAAACAATAAATTCTAAAATAGAGGTATCACTTGTCGCAGATGAAATGAATCCGACCGAACCTTCTCAAACCTCTCCTGACTCTATTTTTCAAAAAACAGTAACAAAACACTCTTATATAAATAAAAACTACACCTTTGAAAATTTCTTAGTCGGTCCATGTAATCGCCTGACACATGCAGCAGCTCTTGCCGTTGCAGAATCACCTGGTACCTCCTACAATCCACTATTTATTCACGGACAGGTTGGATTAGGAAAAACACACTTACTGCAGGCCATATACCAGCAGCAACAGGCACGACCACATAACACTCTGTTTCTCCCCTGTGAGAGTTTTATCAACCACTACATATCTACCATTAGAACCGGAGATTGGGATGGTTTTCGAAATATGTACAGAAATATTGACTTTCTGTTAATAGACGATGTGCAGTTTTTGGCAAAATCACAGAGCTCACGTGAGGAGTTCTTTCACACTTTTAATTCTCTGTATAACAGACAAAAACAAATTGTCTTGTCCAGTGATTGTCCTCCGGAAGAAATACCGTCATTAGAAGAACGTCTCATTTCTCGTTTCAGATGGGGCTTGATTACGAGGATTGATCCGCCAAGTTTTGAAACCAGTATTGCGATTATCCAAAAGAAAGCAGCATTATCTAACTTAGAAATTTCAAACGATATTGCCAGTTTCATTGCTGAAAATGCTTCCTCAAGCGTGAGGGAGATAGAAGGTACTCTGGTAAATATAGCAAGATATTCATCAATAAATAAAAATGTTGTAACCCTGGATCTCGTAAAGCAAATGATAAAAGGTGTTTCGGAAAGACAAAAACTTATTGGCATAGAAGAAATATAACGAACTGTTACGAGGCATATTAAAAACCAGATTTCCCACATACAATCTAAAAGAAAATTTAAATCAATCACATTACCCAGGCAAATAGTTATGTACCTTGCACGCAAATTTACCAACTTATCTCTTCAGGAAATAGGTGGATATCTTGGTGGTCGTGATCACACAACAGTGATGCATGCTACTGAAAAGATAAGAAAACTGAAAAAGACAGATCGAAATATTTCAGTAATGTTAAAAAAAGTGGAAAATGAATTGACGAAATAAACGTTTGTTGAACGTTTATTATATGTAAGTATCCTGTAGATACTCGTAGTGTTTGTATAGTAAAAAGAAACAATCAGGGTGAATTGAAATAAATCTTACTGCAACAATAGCAGAAATCTTTCTTGAGATTTACCTTACTGCACAAAGTTATCTACAGATGAAATGTTTCATAAGTTTCTTATTTATATTATGTTAGAGAATATTTAGACACATATTGTATAATTTGACATACATTAATAGTTAGAATAATAAATAAATCTATCTATAATAATTACTACTCTATCTTATCAGACTCGAGAACAATTGGATTTGTATTTAAATAACTAAAGTGAAAGTTACCTGCGACAGTAATATTCTCAAAAAAGGTTTCCATCTGGTTGAAACTGTTATCTCCAGCTCAAATTTAAAACCAATATTACAGAATGTAAAAATTTCTGCTTATGATAACAGTCTGGAATTGTCAACTACAGACTTGGAAGTTAGTATAACCTATCGCATGGATTGTACTGAGGTTTTAGAACCAGGTACAATTATCTGTTCTGAAAATAAAATTGCCTCAATTATTAAAGAATGGGATAACAACACTATAGAGATAATTGAGAATGAAAAAGTGTGTGAGATTAGCTGTAAAGATGATTATTTTAAGATATTGTGTGCTGATCCTGAAGAATTTCCTGTTATTCCAGATTTTACTGATGAAAATTACGTGGAAATAGAGAATAGAGTCTTCGCAAGCATGATAAGAAAAACGATGTTTATTGCTTTAGGAGATCGGACAAAGACTGCTTCAAGTGGTATATTTTTCGATATCAGTAATGATCAGGCAAAAATGGTTGCTAACGATGGCAGAAGACTTGCTGAAATAAAGAAGAAGATTAATAATCCCCGAGGATTAACAATCAGTTGCATTATCCCCACAAAAGGAGTTTCACAAATATTAAAAATACTCTCTGATCAGGAAGAAGTCATTAGAATAAAGGTAGATGAAAAACGCATATTGGTAAAAACTAAAAGCTCAACATTCTGTTCACAATTAATAGATGGAAGATACCCTGATTATGAAAAAATAATACCTTCTGACATGAATAAAGCTGTTACCTTAAATAGATCAGAATTCTCAACTGCGGTGAGAAAAGGGGCTATCATGACCATTGAAGACTATAAATTGTTATGTTTTAAATTTTTTAATAACATACTTGAGCTTACTTGTTCAACACCGGACGTAGGAGAATCTAAGGTTACAATGGCGATAGAATACAGAGACGAAGAGCTGGAAATAGGATTTAATCCTGACTATATCTTGGATTTCATGAGAGTTGTGGATACCGATCATGTTTTATTCGAATTAAGAGATAATAAAACTGCCGGGATATTCAAGGTTGGTGATGATTATCAGTATATGATTATGCCTCTCAAATTAAGGGAAATGAAAAATTAAGAAAAACAGCACATATGAAAATATGAAAAAGGATGCTAAACCACTTGGTAGTTTTATCATTGATACGATAAAGCGGTTAGAAACAGAACGGAAAAAAAATAATAGTTTAGCAGAAGCGTGGAGAAAAAATGTAAGCAATGATATTCTGGAACACACGAAAGTTGAAGGAATAAGAGGGAATGTTCTTTTTATTAAGGTAGATTCAGCATTATGGTTACATAATATCGTTGCTTTTCGAAAACAGGAGTTGTTACATCTTATGCAAGCGGGTTATAAAAGTAAATATATTTCTGATATAAAATTTAAAATAGGCATAATAAGAGAAGAAACGTAAAGAGTTTACTGAGAAGAACATATGGAAAAATACGATGCAACATCTATTAAGGTTCTGGAAGGTATTGATGCCGTAAGAAAGAGACCAGCTATGTATATCGGCGACACAACACTCAGGGGGTTACACCATCTGCTCGAGGAAGTTATAGGTAACAGTGTTGATGAAACCATGGCAGGTTATTGTAATAATATTGTCGTGAAATTGAATCTGGACGGAAGCGTAATGGTACTGGATGATGGCAGAGGAATCCCCGTTGACATACATGAAGAGATGAATAAGCCCGCTGTAGAGGTGGTAATGACGACGTTACATGCAGGAGGGAAGTTTGAACGAGACAGTTACAAGGTATCAGGGGGATTACACGGTGTGGGTATTTCGGTAGTAAATGCTCTGAGTGAGTGGTTGGAAGTGGAGGTAAGAAGGGATGAGCACGTATATATACAGAGATACGAACGAGGAGTACCAAAGACAGGGCTTGAAGAGAGAGGCGCTACGAAAAAGAGAGGAACGAGGATTGTTTTTAAACCAGATACTACTATTTTTGAAGAGGCAAACTTTAGTTTTGATGTTGTAAAAAAAAGGGTCAGAGAGCTTGCCTTCTTAAACAAAGGTTTGAGCATAACGATTATTGATGAGGCTACTGATAGAGAAGAGAAGTTTAAATATGATGGTGGAATTGAGGCTTTTGTTGAGGAATTGAAGAGGGGTAAGGAAGCCATTCACAGCGAAGTAATATATTTTGAAAAGAAAGTACAGGATATCGTAGTAGAAGTTGCAATGCAATATAATGATGGCTATGCGGAAAACATTTTATCTTTTGCGAATAATGTAAATACAATAGAGGGCGGTACACATCTGATAGGTTTCAGGACGGCATTAACAAGGACTTTCAATGCATACGCGAAAAGTAAGGGCCTTGTAAAGGAAGGAAAAGCTCCAATGGGTGATGACTACAGGGAAGGCTTAACTGCCGTAATTAGTGTCAAAGTTCCTGAACCGCAATTTGAAGGACAGACAAAAGCAAAGTTGGGAAATAGAGACGTCCAGGGTCTCGTGGAGATGGCGACAAATGATTCCTTAAGTACCTTTTGCGAAGAAAATCCGGTTACTGCCAAATCTATTGTAAATAAGGCAATAGAAGCGGCAGGAGCAAGAGAAGCGGCCAAAAGAGCCAGGGATTTGACGAGGAGAAAAGGTGCGTTGGTCAGTGGTAATCTTCCGGGAAAACTTGCTGATTGCTCGAGTAATGATGTAGATTCTACAGAGCTGTTCATAGTTGAGGGTATTTCCGCGGGGGGAACTGCTAAGCAGGGAAGGGATAGAAATACTCAGGCAATTCTCCCTTTAAAGGGTGTGATACTGAACGTGGAAAAGGCCAGGGTAGAGAAAATGCTTAATAATGAGGAGATCAGGACTCTTATCAGTGCTGTGGGAACAGGGATAGGTGTCGGAGATTTTAATGCAGATAAGCTGAGGTATGGAAAGCTTATCATAATGACTGATGCGGATGTGGATGGTGCACATATTCGAACACTATTGTTAACATTTTTTTTCAGACAGATGCCGGAGTTAATCATGAAGGGAAATATCTTCATAGCACAACCTCCCCTTTTTAAAGTAACCAGGAAGAAAAAACAGGAATATTTATATGGAGATAAGGAGCTTCAGGAGTCTTTGGTAAACATGGGTCTGGCTGAAATAACGATAGATGTATATGGTGATGAAACCAAGAAGTTGAGCGGTGAAGGGCTGAAAATGTTTGTCGCTCTTCTGGAGAAGATGGAATTTTACGAAAAATTACTGAGTAAAAAGGGCGTATCCTTTAATGAGTATCTTGAAAAAAGAAAAAATGGATGTTTACCCCTCTATAATGTTTCATTAAATGGGAACAGAGTATATCTCTACTCAGATGAGGAACTAAACAGCTTGGTAAAGAGACACCAAATGGAGAAAGGTGAAACCGTTGAGATCGTAGAAGAAGAAATTCATATGAGTGAAAAAGATGCAGATGTTATTAAGGTGATTGAATTTCACGAGAACAAGGAGATAGAGGAGACAGTAAAGCTAATAGAAAATGAAGGGTTTAAGATTGAGGAATATATAAGAAAATCAGATAAGGGTGAAGTATTGCCGACAAATATAATAGAAAATGAAGATAAGATAAGCATATGCTCGTTGCGTGATATATTGCCGAACGTAAGATCTATAGGGAGGAAAGGTCTTGATATCCAGAGATACAAGGGACTCGGAGAAATGAATGCTGAAGAACTGGCAAACACAACGATGAATCAGGCTACAAGAACGTTATTAAGGGTAAAGATCGAAGATGGGATTAAGGCTGATGAAACATTTTGTATTTTATCAGGCAAAGATGTAAAACAGAGACGCGAATATATAGAAACTCACGCACTGGATGTTAAAAACCTGGACATATAAAAAACCGATATTGTCAAACTCCTCTTGATACAATATTTTATGCTCTTTTTTACTTTTCCACAAACGTTATTGTTGCCATATTTATTTTTTTCAGAATCAGAGTTAACTCAGCATCTGTCTTCTTTCCAAGAACCGGTAAAAACAAATTCTGCGGGACCTGTCATATACGTTTTATTGTCATTTGTCCATTCGGTCTGCAATTCACCACCGGGCAGACAAACCGTTATTAATCTTTCAGTCTTTTTATTAAGAACGCATGCAACACAAGCGGCTAATGCACCGGTACCACACGCCAGCGTTTCACCGGAACCTCTTTCCCATGTTCTCATCTTGATTTTATTTGAAGAGATGATCTGGACAAAATGTGCATTTATTCTTTGAGGAAATAATTTGTGATTCTCAATTACTTTCCCGATACTGTTAAGCTGCAGGGAGTCTAATTCATCACAAAATGATATACAGTGGGGATTCCCCATGGAGACACAAGTGATGTATACGGGCGCCATGTTATCAAGGTTAATTAGTTCGTTTATCACAAGCTCGTTTTTTCCTATCATGGGGATCTCATTTCTCAGCAATTTCGGATTTCCCATCTCCACTCTTACCCGGGAAACTTCGCCATTTTCTATGGTCAGCTCGGTTGTCTTTATACCGGATAAGGTTTCAATTGTGATCCTTTCAGATTTCTTCAAACCATAAACGTATGAGTATTTTGCGACACACCGAATTCCATTACCACACATTTCTGCCTCGCTACCGTCCGCATTGAATATGCGCATTTTAACGTCAGCCACCTTTGATGGCAGGATTAAGATTAAACCATCGCTACCGATACCAAAATGCCTGTCGCTGATAGTTACCGCGAGTTGGGTCGGATTAGTCACGGTTTCCTCAAAGCAATTAATATATACATAGTCATTACCGATTCCCTGCATTTTTGCAAATTTCAAATCAGATACCTCATTAGATTCATAATAAAGTGAAGCCCCATGATAAAATCAGGGAGATTTTACCAAAGTGCGGATTAGGAAGGTCTGTGATCTAACCGAACGTAAAAGATAAAAAAGAATCATGTTTTAACAGTATCCTCTTGATCCAGTTTAAAAGCCCTGTGTATTGCACGTAATCCCTTTTCAGCATGATCCTCATCTATAACACAGGATATCTTTATCTCTGAAGTACTTATCATCTTAATATTAATTTCTTCATCGGCCAATGCACGAAACAGTTCTTCTGCAATACCACAATGCGATCTCATACCGATACCTACTATGGAGAGTTTTGCAATCTTATCATCAGCAATTATTCCGGTAGCATTGATTTCGTTTTTAATCCTTTCTGTCGTTTCAAGAGCAAATGACAGATCGTCCTTAAGTACCGTGAACGTTACATCAGCAAGCCCATTAGAGCTAACATTTTGTATGATTACATCAACGTTTATTTTCGATTTAGCGAGTTCCTGAAAGATCTTCGCTGCACTGCCGGGTTTATCGGGTATTCCTGTTATAGTAATTTTTGCTTCATTTTTTGTAAGGGTTGCACCACTTACGTACAATGTTTTCCATTTCACTAACCTCTCTGCATATTAGGGTTCCTAATCCATCGTTAAAACTTGGTCTGACACGGAGTGGGACATTATATTTTTTTGCAACTTCAATTGATCTTACGTTAAGAACCTGAGCGCCCAGACTTGCAAGTTCTAATATTTCATCATATGAAATTTTTGTAAGTTTTCGTGCCTCAGGGACGATTCGCGGGTCAGACGTATAGACTCCATCAACATCGGTAAATATATCGCACATATCCGCTTTAAGGTGAGCGGCAATTGCAACAGCGGTAGTATCTGAACCGCCACGTCCAAGAGTTGTTATATTGTCATTTTCATCGACACCCTGATATCCGGCTATTACGACTATTTTGTTATTGGAAAGTTCCTCCAGGATTCGCTTCGCATCTATATTAACTATTCTTGCCTTTGTGTGTATACTATCTGTGGTAATGCCTATTTGTCTACCAGAAAAAGATACCGCGGGAAAACCTAATGAATGAATTGCCATTGCCATCAGTGCGCAAGACATTTGTTCTCCGGTAGAAAGCAGCATGTCTAATTCACGTGTTGAAGGTTTTTTGTTAATTTCAAAAGCAAGTTCTAATAGTTCATCGGTCATTTTTCCTCGTGCAGATACGATCACGATTACCTGGTTGCCTTCTGAAAATGTATTGGTAACACGTTCTGCTGCGTATTTTATCCGTGTTGCATCAGCAACAGATGTTCCACCGAATTTTTGGACAATTAGTTGCACGGTATCTCCTCTTTCATTATTGGATAAATAGTGTGAATTTGTTTTTTCGATATAATAGGCATACTATTACTTTATTCTAAATTAGCGTGTCTGTTCATCATATCTGTCTCTTCTCTGTCCAGTAAGCGAACAAGCGTCAAAATAACAGCATCAAGGTATACGAGACAGGCCTGTTCGAATAATGTACTACGGAATTGAACAGAATACTTGGATTGAAAAGCATGATGCGTCTCCCGGGCAGGTATTTCTATGGTTAATGTTGCTTTCCTTGATAACTCTGAATCCGGATGAGCAGTAATTGTTACGATATAAGCGTGTAGATCCTTTGCCAAGCTCGCGATATGACAGGTAATTGATGTTGTACCGGAACTGCTGCACGCAATGAGCATGTCACCACTTTCGATATTTGGAGTTGTTGTATCGCCAACGACGTAACACTTGAATCCGATATGGGTCAACCGCATAGCAAAGTTCTGGCAACCAATCCGGAGCGACCTTGACCGGTGACAAATATGCTGTTTGATGTTTTGATTGCATCTAAAAAACGTACAAACTCTTCTTCCTTTATGAAGGATAAAACGCCCTTAATCTCTTTTATTATGGTTGAAGTAGCCGCCTTGATGCTAAATCTACTTTTTCTTTGATTCATGCTTATTTTTTCTTCTCAATTTACATTTACTGGGGGAAATTTTATCAATTATTCATCATATTTTCAAATGATAATATTTTTGTTGATTAAGGAGGTATTAGTTGTTACTATTCCATAAATTTTCTTTAAAAAACACTTTTCGTGTAAATCTTTACGTTAGTTAGATGATGACAGGAAATTCATTTATTGGACAAATTATAACGCTCTATGAAATGGTACTTATTATCAGGATTGTGTTATCCTGGGTCCCGCATAATGCTTATCATCCGGCAGCGGTGTTTCTTTACAGGATAACAGACCCGATCTTAAATCCCGTTCGGCGTATAGTGCCTTCCATTGGTGGAATTGATATATCTCCTATCATTGTCTTTGTCGGTCTTGGTTTTATCAAAAGAGCCCTTATTTAGGTTTCATAAATAATAGGCCATATTGTTACCTCTCATATTACATACCAATCATTCAACAATATCTGAAGTTTAACGAAACAGGTTACTTCGGAATTTCATGCGAAATAACCGTCTGTTCATATTTGCTGCTCCCAAAGACATAGGAATAGGTATGAGTTGGATTTGTTGATAAACATAACCGTGAAATGATAGAGAGAGCAATTATTATTGTCCTTGACAGTGTTGGGATTGGAGAATTGCCAGATGCTGTTCGATTTGGGGATGAAGGATGTAATACTCTCGCAAATATCGCAAGGTCTGTTGGTGGGTTGTATATACCCAATCTTGAGCGCCTCGGAATCGGCAAGATCCATGCAATCAGGGGTGTTTCCGAAAATGTCGCAGCTGATGCCTTTTATGGCAAGATGTTGGAAGAATCAGCGGCTAAAGATACCACAGCAGGACATTGGGAGATCTCCGGCATCGTTACGAAAAAACCTTTTCCAACATATCCGAAGGGATTTCCAGAAGAAGTAATAAAAAAATTTACACAAGCTATTGGTAGATCAATACTTGGTAATAAACCCGCATCAGGAACAGAAATAATAAAAGAGCTGGGTCAGAAACACAGAGAGACAGGTTACCCGATTGTGTATACATCTGCAGACAGCGTCTTCCAGATTGCAGCCTGTGAAGATATCATATCAGTTGAATCATTATACGGTATGTGTAAACATGCAAGAGAGATACTAAGGGGAGAACATAATGTTGGACGTGTAATTGCAAGACCTTTCATAAGAAACAGTGGTGAGTATGTACGAACAGAAAGAAGAAAGGATTTTTCTTTGTCACCGTCAGGAGATACATTGCTCGATAAAGCAAAAAAGGAGGGTTATGATGTAATCGGTGTTGGTAAAATCGGCGACATCTTCTCACACAGGGGATTAACACAGGAGATACTTACTTCAGATAATGATGATGGCATAACAAAGACGATCGAGTGCATCAAAAAGGAAAATAAGGGAATAATTTTTACGAATCTAAACGATTTTGATATGAAATTTGGGCACAGAAATGATCCAAATGGTTATGCGGAAGCGCTGAAAGCTTTTGACCAAAGATTACCTGAAATACTCAGGGAAATAAAAAATCAGGACATTCTTATCATAACTGCTGATCATGGATGTGACCCTACCGCTCCTGGAACAGATCATACAAGAGAGTATGTACCGCTCTTAATCTATGGAAAAACACTCGAAAACCCCGTATCGCTTGGTGTTCGTCAGTCATTTGCTGATGTTGGTGCAACGGTAGCCGAAATACTGCAAATAACGGACTTTGACACGGGAAAAAGCTGTCTTAAGGAAATGAGCGCCACACTACAATGAAACAAACAACATTTTGTATGGAAAAATATGTTCGGGGCGTTGAAAATGGAGTTAAGCTCAATGCATAGTAATAAAGGTGGATTAAAATATCACTTTGTGGGAATAGGTGGTGTGGGTATGAGTGCCCTTGCCCAAATTATGAAAGCTCAAGGTCATTGGGTAAGCGGTTCGGATAGAAGCAATGATCTCGGTCTAACTCCCGAAATATTTTACAAACTGAAATTGCAGGGCATTAAGCTTTACCCTCAGGACGGGTCTGGAGTCTATGACTCAACAGACATGGTCGTTATTTCAAGCGCAATAGAAGAGGATAACCGAGATCAAAAAAAAGCATTTGAAAAGGATGTAAAGATCGTCAAAAGATCGGAATTACTGAGTAATTTGTTTAACGGTAAGCGTGGGGTTGCAATTGGTGGGAGTAATGGTAAAACAACGGTTTGCGGAATGGTAGGGTGGATTCTCAGTACGGCTGGTCATGATCCCACTGTAGTCGGAGGAGGCTATCTAAAAAATTATATTACTGATATGTCTCTGGGGAATACCAGGTTTGGAGGCTCAAATATCTTCGTAATTGAGGCAGATGAAAGTGATGGCAGCCTCGTGGATTATGAACCAAACGTTTCTGTTATTACGGACATTTCTAAAGATCATAAGACCGTAGATGAATTGAAAAATTTATTCTCCAAGTTTGCCGAAAACACATCAGATACCGTAATCATGAATGATAAATGTGCTCACCTCATAAGGGTTCATGGTAAGAAGAAGATTATTACCTATGGGGACAGTAAGAGCGCAGATGTTCATCTGTTTAAGATTTCTTGCGGTCCTTATGGATCAAGATTTGAAACAGGTGGCTGTGAATTTGAATTACAAATTCCCGGTTCATATAATGTTTTAAATGCGCTTGCTGCAATATCTGTGGCGCGAAATGAGGGAATTTCAGACGGTGAAATAAGGAAGGCCTTGGGATCATTTAATGGAATAAGGAGGAGAATGGACTTTGTTGGCGAGAAGAACGGAGTTAAAATCATAGACGATTATGCACATAATCCAAAGAAGATCCAGATGGCAATTGATGCGGCAAGATTAAATGGTGGAAGTTTAATTGTAATCTTTCAACCGCACGGTTATGCTCCGACAAAATTTTTGAGAGATGACATTATCTCCACGTTTGCAGCAACACTTTTACCCACAGACATTTTATATATGCCGGAGATATTTTATGCAGGTGGTACGGCAGACAAAACAATATCTTCTAAAGATATCATTGATGATTTAGAGGAGAAAGGTTACAATGCTTTTTTCTTTCAAAAACGCGAGGACATTATCGGCGATGTTCTACGAAAAGTACGTCCTGCTAATACTATTCTGGTGATGGGTGCAAGAGATGATTCTCTCACTGATTTTTGCCATTCACTACTCAATGAGTTATAGATAAATGAAAACAGCCTTAATTACCGGTATAACCGGACAAGATGGTTCATATTTGGCAGAACTCCTTTTAAAAAAGAATTACGTTGTCTATGGTATCGTCCGTCGAAGTAGTTCGTGTAATTTTGAGAGAATTTCGCATATTCAGGATGATATAAAGCTTATTCAGGGAGATTTGCTTGATCAAAACTCATTAATTGAAGCCATTGAGGATAGCAAACCTGATGAAGTGTATAATTTAGGGGCACAATCATTTGTACCTACCTCCTGGAATCAACCTGTTCTGACAGGAGAATTTACAGCACTGGGTGTTACCAGACTTTTAGAGGCGATCAGGCTGAAGAATAAAAATATCAGGTTCTATCAGGCCTCTACCAGTGAGATGTTTGGTAAAGTGAGAGAAACACCTCAGAATGAGAAAACAAGTTTTTATCCAAGAAGTCCCTACGGGGTTGCGAAAACGTATGGACACTGGATTACGGTAAATTATAGAGAGAGTTACGGCCTCTACTCCTGTTCCGGGATACTCTTTAACCATGAATCACCAAGAAGGGGTTTAGAGTTTGTTACCAGAAAGGTAACAGATAGTGTTGCCAGGATTAAATTGGGCCTATTAAAAGAACTGAAGGTTGGTAATCTTGAAGCAAAACGAGACTGGGGTTATGCCGGTGACTTTGTAGAAGCTATGTGGTTAATGCTTCAGCAAGACGAGCCTGATGATTATGTTATTTCAACAGGAAAGGCACATTCTGTCAGAGAATTGATTGACACAGCTTTTTCACATGTGGGACTAAATTGGCAGGACTATGTAGTAACTGACCCAAAATTTGTTCGGCCGGCAGAGGTAGATGTTTTATTGGGCGACTCGAGCAAAGCACATGAAAAACTAAAATGGAAACCACGTGTAAAATTTGAAGAATTAATAATGATGATGGTAGATAGTGACATCAAAAGGCATGAATCTTCAGCAAAACTATAAACAATTCAGAGGCAAGCAGATCTCTATTCCTCCCTCTGCTGACTGACTCCTTGAACAGATTCACTATTTCTGTTTACTTTCGATTAGTTGATGGTGGAAAGATCAAAGGTAAATTTGAATTCATGCCCTTCCGGATCGGTGACAACCAGGTTAATAACGGAATCGATTATAATCTCTTCTGTTGGGAATTTGTATACGAAACCCGCTACATATATCGGTGATTCCGGGTAAAAACTACTTGGCTCTGCATATTCAGGGAAATACGAAAGAACAGGGTATATAATTTTCTCATTACAGTACAGGATTGCATTGTAACCGTGTGCAAATTGCATATAGTCACCAAAGAGAGATACTGTAAACGTTAAGCTTTCCTTTAGGCGCAGCGCCTTAAAAATCTCTTCCTGGGATAAATCTCGTCTTTCAACAGCAGCTTTTTTTGATTTAAAGGCAACATTATGATATGGTGTCCAGATGGTTGCCCAGCCGACCTTTTCTCCGAGGTGAGAAACCCATTGTTTTGTGAATTCTCCCAGGCTTTCCAGTTTGTTTGTTTTTCCGTATTCTATTGCCTCATTAATCTCACTACTGGACAGATTAAATGTCATGCAATACGCTTTTATACTGGTTAGCCACAAAAGTGTACAAAAGACTAAAAAGAAAATCGTAGACTTAATCATTATTTTTCTGTTCATGCTGTTTCTCACTAAAACCCTTTCTCCTTCCTTATTTCTTCGTAAGCTGTATTTATTTGCTGGAATTTACTGTTCGCCAGCCTGGTAAATTCATCACCTAAATGGGTTACTCTGTCCGGATGATACTGTTTGGAGAGCGTTCTGTATGCTCTTTTGATGTCTTCATTTGAAGAGTTTCTGCTAACATTCAGAATCTGATAGTTCTTATCATTATCAGAACAAAATTCTGCCCGTATCTCGAAGGCATCGTTCGATTGTATTTCGAGATACCCTATGATGTGATTTATCATAGTATCTTCATTGGGATGTAATACCCCATCCGCATATGCGACCAGATAGACGATTCTTAATAAAGATAATCTTTCTGCATAATTTGAGTACTGTTTAAATTCATAACATACATCCCGCAGGTTCAATTGCACTCTCGTCGTTTGTTGTATTAAACTTCTGATAAAGTTAAGGTCATCTCCCTTAAAGCCAAATTGTACAAACGCTCTCTCTATTACCTTAACTTCGTGTGCACTTAAACGACTATCCGATTTTGCGATCGAAACAAGTATTCCAACCAGATGAGTTACGAAATTCAAAGATCTGTCGTAATCGCTAATTGGCTTATGTGGATACGTTCCCAGGGTAGTTTTATCAAAGAAATCTCCCGTTATACCGCCAAGGATTGCACCTAATGGCCCTCCGAACAACCAACCCAAGCCGACACCAATTGCTTTACCTTTCCATTTTGACACGTTGCTCAAGTCCTCCAAATATACAAACTCATTTTATGAACTCTTACTTACTTCCTTTGAATGAGGTTTGATTTTAATTCTTCCTGGATCTTTTTTTCCTTAATTCTGTCATGTGCGATTTCAATGTTAAATTTTGCTTCATGTATGTTGGGATTAAGTGATAAAACTTCCTGCCATTTAGCTATTGCTTCTTCAAATTTTTCCTGCCGGTATAAATTAATGGCCTTATCAAGTAAATCTTCGATAAGAGAGGCTTCCAGTTTTTTTTGTGTGTTTTTAATAACACTCTCTCTGCTTTCTTCCATTACTTCTTCTGGTTCTTTTTCAAATGTATCTTCAGTTTTTACAGTAATATCTTTCATCTCTGTTAATTGCGGTTCATTCGTTGATAAGGAAACATAGGCTGATTCAAGCTCTTCTATTTGAGTTTTTATGTTGGCTCTATCTGTTTCAACAGAGATAAGTTTTTGTTCAATTTCCTGAAGTTGATTTCTGGTTTTGATCAGTTCTTCTTTCAGTTGGGTATTTTCGTTATTATGTAATTTTAGAGCAGCTTCAATTTCTGTCATTCTGTTTTTCAGCTGAGCGTATTCATCATATAAAGGCTCTTTCTTCTGTTCCTGTAATTGTGATTTATGAAGAGTCTTCATAAGATCAGCATTTTTGATATCCAAATTTTCAACTCTATCTGATAAAACGAGTACTTGTTCTTCCAGGGTGCCTATCCTTTTGGTTTTGCCAGTAGAAAAATTTTCCCACTGCGTACAACCGGTATTTAAGAGTCCAAGCGAAGTTATGATGGTGAATAGCTGTAAATACTTTTTGTTTTTTTTCCTCATGCTTTGATGTTTCTCCTGTAAAGTTTACGGGTATAATCGTATCAATGTAAGATATTCAAAAAACTTCCTTCCTAAAACCGGTATCACAGCTTCTGTTTTAAAATAGCTAACTGTATGATTGCGAATTCCTCAATCTTCCTGGTCTGATGCAGAATGTGTTCCCACTCTTTCTTTGAACCTATAGCGGTGCCTTTCCTGAGACGTGAATCTAACTTTTGTAAATCAAGTTCGAGTAATTTGAGCCTGTTTATTAAATCTTCCATTGTCAAAATTGGTATTTACAGGAGATTAAAATATTTTTTATAAATATCTCATGGTGAATATTCTACTTGACAACTACCCTATGTCAAATAATTTCCATGATTGACATGGTTAAAAACAAGGGATATAGTTGGATTATGTTACTATTACAAAAGCAGATGATTGGCACAATAAGGAAATTCAGCCTTTTTGATGTGAATGACAGGATTGTATTAGGCATTTCGGGAGGCCCTGATTCGGTTGCGCTCCTTAATCTCCTTATTCAGGCAAATTGTATTGATACTATTTATTCCAAACTGTATTTAGCTCATTTAAATCACCTGCTCAGGGAAGAAGAGTCGGAACAGGATGAGCAGTTTGTAAGGAATATGGCAAAAGAGTGTAATCTTCCTCTCATAGTAGAGCGGAGCAATATCAGAAAGTGTGCCCGTAAGAGGAAATTATCTATTGAAGAAGCCGCACGTGATGAGAGATATCTTTTTCTGAGAGCCGCTGCAAAACAAAGCGGTGCCGGTGTTATTGCTGTTGGGCATACAGCAGATGATAACGCTGAGACAGTATTGCACAGGATAATCAGGGGTACAGGAGTTATGGGGCTCAATGGAATGAGGCCAAAACGTAAAATTTCACCATTTTCCACAATTGAACTTGTTCGCCCATTGCTGTTATCATGGAGAAAAGACATTATGACTTATCTGAATAAGATGAACATTTCTTACAGAACCGATTCAACAAATCTCGTGAGAAATACCTTTAGAAACCGGTGTAGACTAGAGCTTATTCCGCTCCTTGAAAGGAATTACAATGGTAATGTTAAACAGTCGCTCGTAAAGCTGGGGGAAATTTCTACACAAAACTACGATTTCTTGAAATCACAGGCAGATGGAGTGTTTAAGAAGATTTTGCTGGATAAAAGTGGTGATACGGATAACGTATTTCGGGAAATTGTTCTGGATATTACTCCTTTAAAGAAAACACCGGGAATTTTACAGCAGATTATTATTAGAGAAGCAGTCACTGAGCTGGGAATACCACTTAAGAAATTTGGTCACAAGCAATATAACGATATAATTGATTTGCTTAAGTTCGAAGGTAAGTCATTAAACAGGACTATTAACGGTTATGTGAATATGAGAATAAACGGTAACAAATTATACCTCTCCAGAGCCAAACAGTATGTAGATAAAAAACCCGGCGTTGAAGAGGCAGAGTTGCTTATTCCGGGTGAGACAAAACTTAAGGAACTCAAGTATACATTTAAGACAGAAATCAGAGAAATAGAGAATGGATTTTTAGAGAAATTTAAACAGAACAAGACCGAATTTGATGAAGCGGTTGATTTAAAAGAGATTAGAATGCCACTTACGGTTAGAACGAGGAGAGAGGGAGATAAATTTTGTCCTTTGGGATCTAAGGGCTTCAAAAAACTTAAGGATTTTTTTATCGACAGTAAAGTTTCCAGAATGGAACGTGATAAAATTCCCATAGTAACCATGCATGGTCAACCAGTCTGGGTAGTGGGATATCGGATCGATGACCGTATCCGGATCGGTGCTAAGACAGAGAAATTGTTACTGATGAAGGCAGAACGGCATTGAAAGTTCCGGGAAATTCCATAATACTCGGGATTAATTTACTTATTATACGTGATTTTGCGGTATGGATCTAAGGGAACAGTTGTCCATTCCTGCCGAAATAGCATTGCATCCTACCGACATGGAGGAAGTGAGAGATAAAAAGGAGTCAGATTCATTTACCATGTTGCATACCTTATGGATACTTACGGGAACAACGGCTAGTGATAAGACAGATATAGGATTTCACACTGCGCAGGCAATACAGGGTGAGATAATTTCTGCGGATTCTATGCTCATTTACAGAGGTATGGATATCGGAACAGCAAAACCGTCCCAGGAAATGAGAAAAAGTATATTTCACCATTTGATAGATATCGTTGATCCCTGGGAAAGTTATAGTGTTGGGAAATACGTAGAAGATGCTGAAGAAGTTATCTGTACCCTTCATAAGAAAAAGAAACATTTTATTATTGTTGGCGGCAGCCCGCTTTATATTAAGGGTATTAGAGAAGGTATTTTCAGGAGTCCTGAAGCAGATTGGAAAGTTCGTGAAGAGCTGGAGGCACTCGCCAAGGAAAAAGGGAACTTGTATGTTCATGGTATTCTTGAGAAAATAGATCCCGTTACAGCCGGTAAACTACACCCGAATAACCTGAGACGGATAATTCGTGCTATAGAAGTATATAAAAAAACAGGTAAGCAGATGTCACAACTTCAGGAACTTTATGGAAAAAAAAAGAAGAATTGCAAAATAGTATGCATTACCAGAGAGAGGGAAGAGCTTTACCGAAGGATAAATAAAAGAGTTGAAACCATGTTTGAAAAGGGACTCGTTGATGAAGTGCAATCTTTGATTGATAATCCTCACGGGTTAAGCAGACAGGCAGAACAGGCACTTGGTTACAAGGAAGTTGTTCGATACCTTAAGGGGAAATGTACTGTGGATGAGGCGAAAGAGATGTTAAAAGCAAATACCCGCAGATTTTCTAAAAGGCAGATGACCTGGTTTCGGAGTTTTTCAAATATTCTATGGCTGGAAGTGAAAGAGGATGAAAGACCGGAAGCTGTTTCTGAGAGGGTTTTGCTGGCATTTCAAAGGAATATATAGATGTGCTGCTAAGGTTGAGTAAACATTTCTTATTACCCTAATTCATAATAACGGTGTTGTATGAAAGATGTCTTTCTATAAGGAAAGCAGGAAAACAAGAAGAGAGAAAATAAAAGGTAAGAAACGCGGGCTTTTGTTAATTTTGAAATGATTACCATAAGGGTTAAAGGGATAGTTTATAATTAAGGGAATTGGCAAATATCTCATCTCCTTGATTTTTGCCTTCCTAATACAAAATATAATAAAATACGTAACCTTATTTCCAAAGAGCTACTCAAATGGTGATGCTTTATTTCTTGTTGAAGACCATCCATATTCCCGTATAATGCAACATAAACTTATTTTAACAGATTTGGTTTTGGTTGGCATGGATCAGTTTTATTTGGGAAATACCTCATGTCTATTACGTTTAAAAAACTAAATACTCTTGAAGGATTGAATCAGTGTGAAAGGCTGCAAAAGGTTGTGTGGGGATTTAATACAAACGATATTATACCTTCACGGTTTATGATGGTATTGTGTAAACATGGTGGATTTGCAATGGGAGCCTTTGACGCTGAAACCATGATAGGTTTTGTATTTGGGGTTCCCGCAATTCATTATGGACGTCCTTCACAGCATTCCCATATGCTTGCCGTGGTTCCGGAATACCGCAATCAGAATATTGGTTTCAAATTAAAAATGGCACAGAGGAAAGATGCTCTCAGTCGTAATATAGAACTCATAACATGGACATTTGATCCATTACAATCCAAGAATGCTTACTTGAATCTAAATAAGTTAGGGGTTATTGCCTGCAGTTATGAAGTAAATTTTTACGGAGAAATAACTTCCAGTAAATTACATAGTGGGCTGGGTACAGACCGGCTTTTGGCAGAATGGTGGATTGCCAGTGATAAGGTAAAGTCCATATTAGACGATAGAGCTCCCGGTGATGAGATAAAAAAGATGGAAAATGGCGCAATCATAAATTCGACAGAACATGATTCAGAAGGTTTGCTCATTACCGTTGATGTCAACTTAAATCTGAAAAATGATGTGCTCCTTTTTGAGATACCCGATTCTATTGACAAAGTGAAAGAGCTCAATTTATCAGTTGCACTCCGGTGGCGTGAGTATGTTCAAAAGACACTTCTCCATTATTTTGATAAGGGGTATTACATTAATTACGTTAAAGTTGTACAAGAGAAAAATATGCGTCGAACATTTTATGTCCTGGAGCGTCAAACCAAACCATATCAATCAATGATTCATTAATCGGGTCACCGTACCTGTTATTTGTTTTTCTCGGGTTTTCGTTCTGGTTTTTCAGGCTAAGTGGGAAGGCTTTAAATTATAATAATCGCATGTACATATTTTTTTACTGTGTTTAAATTAGCCCTTTCATCCCATTACCATATTCACGTCATCAAAGGTTTTTGAGCAGATTTATGGACATTAAAGAACGTAAAAATCACAAGGTTTATATTCAGGTGCTTCGTCAAATGTCACCGGAAAAAAGATTGCTCAAGGCATTTGAATTGTCTCAATTTAGCAAACAACTTTTTATTTATGGACTGCGGAAAAGATTTCCGAACCTTTCGGACAAAGAGTTTCAAAAAGAACTTCTGAAACGCCTCGATAAATGTCACAACAGGAACTATTAAAAGCTGGATATACAGTATCTATCGTTTTGGGCAAATAAATTAGATATTGAATCATTATGGAATAAACTAAAAAACAGCGCAGAAACCGAATAGAACATCATGGATTTTAAGGAAGAACAATTTTCATTGTTTTTTTCTGCGTTCTCCGCGCCCTCGGCGTTAAAAGATTATGCTTGTTTTTTTATATGTTATTAAAATTACTTTTAAAAAAACCAGGCACCTCGGCTTCAAAGGTTAGTTTTTTGCCGCTATGTGGATGTCGAAACGTCAGATAGTGTGAATGAAGAGCTAGACGGCTCTTCGGTTCGTCTTTTTTACCATATTTATCATCACCAACGAGTGGATGTCCTTTCTCAGAGAAATGAACCCGTATCTGATTTTTTTTGCCCGTTAATAATTCAATTTCAAGTAAACTAAATCTTTTAGCTTCTTTTAATACTTTATAACGGGTTTTTGCTAATTCCCCTTTTCTTGAATCCTTAACCGAAGAAACTTCATAATCTTCGTTTTCAGCTAAATATGAAGTGATTGTCCCACTTTTTTCCGTTAAAATTCCATGAACCATTGCTATATATTTTTTCTTAACACTTTTCCATTGCAGCTTAAGATTTTCTTTAGCTTTAAAACTCTTGGCAAACACAAGAACACCAGAAGTGTCACGGTCCAATCGATGCACAACAAAAACTTGTTTTGTTGATTTAAAACTGCCCTTACGTATATAGTTAGTTAAGATGTGATGAGCTGTTTTTTCTTTTTCATACGTTGCTTTTACCGTCAATAAGCCAGAGCTCTTATCGATCACAATAATATCCCGGTCTTCATAGAGAATGGTCAAACCCCTGGGTCTATGTCTAAAAGGTATCGGTTTCATTTCTTTCATAGTGCGAATATAATCGGGTTAGCGGAAAGTGTCAATGAAAATGAGACACCAGATTCATGAATTTTGTGTATTTCCAAACATGATGTTCAGCGTGTTTAGGTTGATTAATCCATGATGAACAGGCAATCTTCTTGACTTTTCCCATAATTGGTGAGACACTTGTTCGGTAGTAAGTATTTTACTATCAAGGAATCCATTGAACAGGGACGTAGATGGTAAAAATCTATTATAGTGTTGTCACGTTACCCAAATAATACAATACAGATAGTTGTCAACAGTAAATAACAGATCACGCTGTTTTTCCCCTAAAATCTGCCAATAGAGATAATAATATACATGTCAGTATTTTCTATACCTCCAGCATATAAAAACTTTCTCAAACACGTGAAACCATACCGATGGATAATTCTCGCTGCAACATTGTTTGGGCTTCTTAAATATAACATACCGTTAATTTTTCCCTGGATTTTTAAAGGGATAATTGACGACCTGCTCAAGCCTGCTTCCTATGATATCAGGAAGTTGTACACTATTATTACAATAATGATTCTGCTTTATGTTGTCTGGGGAATAGCTTCATATTTCAGATCTTATTTTGCTGATCGGACAGGGCAAAAGATTATTTTTGACTTACGGCAGGAACTCTATGCACACCTTCAGAGAATGTCACTGAGTTTTTATGAAAAACGGCAGGTGGGATCTGTTGCCGCACGTTTACTTGGCGACATTTCATCCGCACAAAATTTTGTGGGCGCTGCTTTTACCAATACTATAATGGATGCCAGTTCGCTTTTTCTGAATTCATTAATTCTGTTTTATATGAATTGGAGGCTTGCACTGGTTTCTGTTTCTATTTTTCCCTTTCATGTTGTGTTAAACAAGTATTTTAAAGCACGGATAAAAAAAATGAGCAAGCAAATACAGCAAAAAATGGAGGAAATTTCTGGAAACGTACACGAAAAACTCGGAGGTATTTCTGTTATACAGGCATACACAAGGGAAAAGAATGAAGAAACGATCTTTCTTCAGGACAATCGTGAATATTTATCGTTTCAAATGAAAAATATCAATAATAACGCTGTTGCCCATTCTGTCATCGGCTTTTTGACCTATCTGGCTCCTGTTCTTGTCGTCTGGTACGGGGCGGTACAAGTGATCAATCACCGTCTTACCATTGGTGAATTAACGGCATTTTATGCCTATCTCGGTTTATTTTACGCCCCTCTCAACCGGCTGACGGAACTGAACATACTTTTAGCAAATTCCCAGGCGGCGATTGAGAGAATATTTGAGGTGTTTAACACATCTCCGGAAATCACCCACGCTTCCGGCGCAAGAGAACTTGGACCGGTAAAAGGAGACATTCATTTTGTCAACGTCGGCTTTTCATACCAGCCACCGGCTCCAACCTTGAAAAATATCAATTTATCTATTCCGGCAGGGTGCACCGTAGCATTGGTCGGCCCGAGTGGTGCGGGAAAATCTACCTGTGTTAAGCTTATTCCGCGATTTTACGATGTTTCTGAAGGGGTGATTACTATTGACAGTATTGATATCAGAGAGTTCAAGCTTGATGATTTGAGAAAACAAATTGCCACAGTGCCGCAGGAGCCTATTTTATTTTCAGGGACGGTATACGAAAATATTCTGTTTGGAAAATCAGGCGCTAACGAAATAGAGATAAAAGATGCTGCGATGTCTGCAAATGCCCATGATTTTATTTGTAAACTTCCGAATGGTTATCAGTCTGAAATTGGGGAAGGAGGATTGAAATTATCTGGAGGACAAAAACAACGTATCGCTCTGGCAAGGGCATTTTTAAAAAATGCGCCGATATTGCTGTTGGATGAGGCGACGTCATCATTGGATTCCGAAGCGGAAAATCTGATACAACAGGCGTTAAAACGACTCATGACCGGCAGAACTACACTTATTATTGCTCACCGCCTTTCCACAATTCAATCGGCTGATATGATTGTTGTTTTTAAGAATGGAGAGATTGTAGAGATTGGCACACATAAGGAATTACTACAGGGAAAATATGGGCTTTATCGCCGACTCTATGAAGAACAGTTTAAAAGTAAATATCTGATCGAATGATATGATTATACTCATCTTATAATGGTTTTCGGATAAAATCCGAGATAAAATTGAGCGAGTAAAGTCCTCGGCGCCTTTTGTCCGGGGATACCTTCACCAAGATTTGGTTTCCAGTAACACCGAAAACCAAATCGGTTTTAGTATATCTTAACATGTGTACGGTATTCCAGAAATGCTATTTTTAGAGCATAATATATACTATTCACTTTTATAAAGGAAATGAATATGAATTTATGGAAAGATTTGCCTGTGGGCACTGATTCTCCAAACAGTATAAACGTAATTGTTGAAATTCCGAAAGGTTCACGCAATAAATATGAATTTGATAAAGAAACAGGCGCGCTCAGGCTTGACCGTGTACTCTATTCATCAATTTATTATCCAGGCGACTACGGCTTAATCCCGCAGACATTTTATGACGATGGTGATCCGCTTGATGTTTTGGTAATGGTGAATGAGCCGACTTTTTCCGGCTGTATTATACAGGCACGGCCTATCGGGTTGTTTCGGATGAAAGACCGTGGAGAGCATGATGATAAAATTCTTGCCGTACCGCAACAAGACCCCTTTTTCAGAGATTATCATGATATCGCGGACATTCCGCAGCATTTTCTGCAGGAAATTGCACATTTCTTTTCCGTATATAAGGATTTAGAAGGTTCATATGTTAAAACCATTGGATGGGAAGATGCGGTCAGTGCGAAGAAATGTATTGTTTATTCTGTAGGTTTATACAAAAAAAAGATACAGGGAAAAAAGAGAAATACCTCTGCAGCAAGGAAAAGAAATAAGTAAAATCTTTTTTATTTATGAATTGTTTTACCTGCATATGCAGATAAATCATTTGTCTTAAGGCGTGAAACGAAAGTTGTTGCCGGTAAAGTCATACAGGCAGTGGGAGCAATTTTGCCTGAAACAATAAGACAAAAAGAATAGTATTTTTCCTGCATTAATTCTTTTCTCAAAGAGAACTCCTGCTGCCACAACTTATTTCCGTAGTCATAACCCTTGCTATATCAATGAACTTTAAAATACAACTGTAGATGATGGGTTTAATTGTTTTTGTAGATTGGTTTTAAGGGCAAGGTAAAAGTAAAAGTGCTTCCTTTCCCAAAGTCGCTTATTACCCATATCTTGCCTCCGTGCAATTCGATCAGTCGTTTTGTGAGTGTTAAGCCAAGTCCGGTTCCCTCATAACGACGTGCGTATGAGGCATCTACCTGACGAAATGCTTCAAATATTTTGTCCATATCTTCAGGTTTTATTCCGATGCCGGTGTCGCTCACTGCAACCTGGATATGCTGATTCTTAAGGCCTGCATTGACAACAACCCTGCCATTTTCCGGCGTAAACTTGACAGCGTTGGATAACAGATTGAACATTATTTGTTTAAACTTTACTTTGTCTCCTTTTATGGAAGGGACATCCGCCTGAATGTTAATATGTATGCGAATGCCTTTCTTATTGGAGTATCCAATAATTGTATCAAGCACCTCATTGACAGCCTCTTTTACCGGAAACTCTTCGTAGTGAAGTTCTAATTTTCCGGCTTCAATTTTTGAGAGATCCAGGATGCTGTCAATCATATTGAGCAGGTGTTGGCCGCTTCCGTGAATATCGCTCAGGTATTCTTTTTGTTCGGCGCTGAGGGTCCCGACGACTTCGTCCCTTAAAACCTCGGCAAAACCAATGATGGAATTCAGCGGGGTGCGGAGTTCATGTGACATAGTTGCCAGAAACTCTGATTTAAGTCTGTTGGCCTTTTCTAGCGCAATGTTTGTCTTTTGAAGTTCATCTGTTCTTTCTTCTACCCTTTTTTCCAGAAGTACGTTCAAGTCTTGAAGCCTTGCAATACGAATAAAATCAAGCCAGGAAGCCACGTCTTCGTATTCGGCTACATTGAGCCCCTTTCTTTCTTCCTCAGGGCTTACCCGTATGCCTAAGGTCTTTTTGACGCACCAGAAGAATAGCATTCCCAATCCAAACGACCATACAAAGGCTGTCCCAACGCCAACTGCCTGAATGCCCAGTTGGAGAATGCGGCTGTTGTTTTCAACAAGAAGGGTTGATTTGTCGGCGAAAAGAGCAACGCAGAGCGTGCCTATAACGCCTCCCACCCCATGAACGGCGATGGCAGCCACGGGATCATCGATCTTTAATATCTTTTCAATAAAGTCCTGGGCCAGGATTGCAACGATACCTGTAATAAGACCGATATAAACAGCGCCATCAGGATTTACCCTGCTAGAGGCTGCTGTTATAGCTACCAGTCCAGCCAGTATAGCGGTGAAAAACTTGCCAGCGTTAAGTCTCTTCTCCGTTACGTAATTAAATATGAGCGCTGATACTCCTGCTGCTGCAGGCGCCAAATTTGTGTTTGTAATAACGAGGCCTATGTTTGCGCTTGACCGTAAGAGACTTCCTCCATTAAATCCAAACCAACCAAACCAGAGGAAAAAAGTACCCAGCGTGGCTAATGGAATGTTGTGTAACCCCATTCGATTTGAAGAACCATCGGGATTATACTTACCAATTCTTGGACCCACAACCAAAGCCCCGGCCAAAGCAAACCATCCGCCAATTGAGTGCACCACCGTGGAGCCTGCAAAATCAATAAACCCCAATCTTTCTAACCAGCCCGATTGTTCGGGACAAAAGAGATTCCCCCATACCCAATGGCCGAAAATCGGGTAGATAATGCCTGTCACAAATACGACGCTTACGATATTAGAAATAAAACTCGAACGTTCTGCTATAGCGCCTGTCAATATGGTAGCGGCAGTAGCGGCAAAGACCAATTGAAAAAAGAAAAAGCTAAAAGCCAGATTACCCTGATGTGCCATTACCCCATTGGCAAAGAAATGATCTAATCCAATCCACCCCACATGGCTTTTGCCAAACATAAATCCAAATCCAAAGGTATAAAACACCAGGGAAGCTACGACAGTAACCATCAGGTTTCTAATAGAAACACTAATGACATTTTTGGATTGTGCAAAGCCCGCTTCGTAAGAGGTAAAGCCCAGCTGCATGAAAAATACCATACAGGCTGCGGCCATAACCCAGACGTGATTTATGTTTATTTGCAGGTTTTCCATATCAAAAATTCGCTATAGGTAATAGTATTACGAAACCTGGGAAGAAGCTGTTGATACATCGTCAATTCAATTCAGTTCACTGTGTATCACTCATTCTGAAATTGACTGTAATCCGATAAGATGATAAGGAATTGCTTTTTAACCGGAAGATTTCTTATAGCAAAAATAAGTAAAATTACAAGTTCTTTTCATTTTTCAAGCAGATTGGTATTGTAAAGCTATAAGAGATGAAAAAGGAAAGACGGTTTTTAACGCAATACTTTTTTTCTTACTTTGATATTAATGACTTCGACTATTAAGGAAAAGAATACCGCAAAATAAATGTATCCTTTAGGGACATGATAATGAAAAGCTTCAACAGCCAGCATAAACCCTATTAATATTAAGAAAGACAATGCTAATACTTGTAAGGTAGGATGTTTATTAATAAAGGCACTTATTAAACCAGAAAATATTATCATCACAATAATAGAAACAATAACAGCTATAATCATTAAAGTGATTTGATTAGTTAAACCTACAGCGGTTAAAATAGAATCGAAAGAGAAAATGATATCAAGCAATACAATTTGGAAAATAGCTGAACCAAATGCTGAAACATGTTTTACTTCTGTTTCATGTACATTGCCTTCTATTTTGTGATGAAGTTCTGAAGTACTTTTGGCAATTAAAAACAAACCTCCAACAAAAAGTATAATGTCTCTCCAACTAAATTCGAAAGAACTAACAGTCAAAACAGGCTTGGTCAAACCAATTAACCACGTAATACCCATTAACAAAAATATTCTTACAATGAGCGCTAATGAAAGCCCAATTAATCTTGCTTTTTTTTGTTGATGTTCTGGTAGTCTTCCTGCAACTATGGAAATAAATATGATGTTGTCTATTCCTAAAACTATCTCTAGAAAAGTAAGAGTTAGTAAAGCAATCCAGGTATCTAATTGTATAAATATATCCATTGTTTAACAAAAATGAGATTAATCAAATCTGAGGCATATACCGGTTATCTGTTTTTCTCAGGTTTTCGCTTCGGTTTTAGTATATATGGTGTGGTACGCCTCGTACAAGTAACCCTTGACGTTTCTGGCATGCGAGATTTTAGCTTTTGTATTTTCGTATGTCAAATAAATAGGTATGATGTACCCATATTTGCTGAAGGAGGTCCTGTAAAAACAGCAAAACGATTTTGGCTTTTTCCACAATGTAAGAGCTGTTTAAACTCCTTATGAGAAATTGGTAAGTTGATCGCCAGTTCTCTGTTTTTTTCGTAAGAATTGGAATCCGGGTCATGGACATAAACAGACTTCTCGTCATATCCTGTCACCAGCACCCAGTGCAGGCCTCGAAACCCGGTCAGGCGGTAGGTGCTGATGAGTATGATCGGTAACCAGCCCCGGTACAGATAGCTGATAATATCTGTCAGGTCAAAAGGGTAAGACGTGGCGGCGATGTTCTTCCGTTGCGCCTCTGCTTTCATGTCTTCATGCAGCAGGTTGATTACCTCCCGCTTGCGGGGATTTCTCACTGAAAGTGTGAACGGGTTTTTGTCATTGGAAGAAAGCACTCTCGCTGAAAGTCCTTCCCTGACCGCAGCTAGAGCGAGTCCGTATGGATCTGTGCCACCAATACCTGAAGCCGTAAATATCAGAGTAGCCACTTTCCATAAATTCATCTCCAATGTCCGGCCACACGAAATTTCAGGTTTGAAGTGGCCTAAAGCCATCATCAGGCAAGCGGTGCCGCAGCTAAAAGGAGTAGTTTGGCTGTAGTAAGGAACCTGTGTGTGCACGTGGGGAGGGATCGATCGTAATGCCTTGCTCATTTGAATCGCGGCGGAGCCATCATCATAAAACCGTGGAACGCGTTTGTCCTGCAGGTACCCGAGTTTTTCATAAAACTTCCGTCCCTTATGATTGTCCTCACGCACCTCAAGTGTGAGATATTCATGACCTCGCCAAACAGTTTCTGTTTCGCATTCCGCCATCAGAAGTTGGCCAATCCCTCTGCTCTGGAACTCAGGATGCACAGCAAGATTTAAAAGCCGTCCTTTCCGGGTGTTTCTATTCCAGATCATATAGGCCGCACCACAAATATGCCCCGATTTTTCAGCTACCAACACACTGGCCCGGTCTTTGGTCAACAGGCTGGTAATCAGGGATTTAGTAAATTGATCGGCACTGAAGGCGGCCTGTTCCAGCAAAACCAGCGGTTCAAGATCATTGGGGAGGGAAAGCCTGACATGGAGAGAATTATCGATGGTTGTGGTCATTTGCCTGCGATGAGAAAATTGATTAAGCGTTCATATAAATCGGGGGCTTTTTTATCTTCATCTCCCGAGTTGATTGTAGGGTTGTCATTGACCTCAATAACCAGATAATCATCACCGACTTGTTTCAGATCAACTCCGTACAAGCTCTTGCCAATAGCATTGCCTGCCTTTTGGGCACATTCAAGTAGTCTCGGGTCCGCCTGTTCGAGAGACAATGCGCATACAGTACCGACAACAGAGTTGCCGTCAGGAGTATAGGATGCGATTTTCCAGCGTTTTTTTGGAATCGAATACTGGCAGACGTACAAAGGTTGTCCACCTATGATTCCTACACGCCAGTCAAACTCTGACTTGATGAAACGTTGCGCCACAATCCGGTCTGCCCGGCGTAAAAACCCTTTGCCCACCCTGACAAATTCCTGTGCGGTTTCCACTTTTTCCACATACAAGGAAAAGGAACTGTTGGGAGCTTTGAGCACCACCGGCTTGCCCAACTGTGAAACAACCCGTTCTGCCGTTTCATGACTCAGATCCTGTTCATTCAAAAAAATGGTTTCAGGAATCGGTACTCCGGCCCTGATCAAATGCCGGTACATATTTATTTTATCACAGCAAACCCGGATTGATACGGAGTCATCAATTACCCGAACTCCATGCATTTCAGCGGTACGGGAGGCAATATAAGACGAATTTAGTGGATCTGTAAATGCACGGATATAGATCGCGTCATATTCAGGAATCCTGAACATATCAGGCCTGAACAGAAAATCTGTAGTATGTCCTTTTTTCTGGGCGATATGTGAGAACTTCATCAATCCATTCATTTGAAGTCCGTTCGTGATGGTATTCCGCTCTACATAGATTCCTATTTTTGCCATCGTACACACTCGTCCAGATGGTTTCGCTCAGTTTTGTTCAGAGATTCCAGCGGCAGGGGAGAAATGTCACTCAGTAACATTTCTCCTTTCGCATCCGTCACCAGCCTGACTTTGGCCAACGGAATATGAAAGGTATTCCAAACAGCAAATGACAGAACTCTGTATTTTTTCACATTACACCAGCCCAATACAGACCTGAAGTATACAATTCGGCTCTCTTCCCTGATTTCCTGACAGCAAATAGCGTAAGTGTGGTTGCGGGTCATGGATCTCGCAACTGATTTTTCTCTGCCTGTTTTTCGAACAATAGCACTCTTGACCAGAAAAGGATTCACAGGGTCAATCAATATAGGCGGCTCAAAATAACCGTTGCTGATATAATACACTGGCACCTTGAGCCCCGCCTGCTTTGCTTTTTCTAAAAACAGCGGGGTGATGTAAGCGTCCAGCATCTCTTCACAGGTGGGATGGATAGGCAAATCAGCGTTTTCATAATCTTGGGAATAATAATAGGGAATTTCCATATAATTATAATTGCCGGCCAGATTAAGAAAACATTCACCTTTATCATACCAGGCCACAGCGTCTGCCGATTCTGTCGGCAGATGGATAGGTTGTTTTTTCATGAGCCTTTCAGGAAAATCAGTTTTTGAGAGTGATTTATTATTATTGGATTTTTGTACGTTCAAACATGATTCTCTTACCATTGGTTTCTCCAATATTCAACTCTCCTTCAAAGGCGTTCTTTTTACTTTCATACCAGGAAGTCCGATGCTCTGAGTTGGTTGATCATTCTTTAAATTCTCTCTTGAGGCAATAAATTTTTGGAACAGCACTGGGAGATGAGTCGAGTAGACGGTAGGGATTACTCCCTCCGCCCCTCACAGAACCGTGCTTGCAGGATTACCGCACACGGCTCTTCAAATAAATTCACAAATTAGTCGAGTAGATCCAATTATAACCTTTTAATATCTTCGGCTGAGGTAAAGGATACCTGTTCAGTAGCTCAATATATTGATCCCAGTTAAAACTTTTCCTATGACTACGCCTATTAAGCCATTTATACCACATTCTCCTAATCGCATATTCAAATCTTCTCAAGGTTGCTAGATTCCCCGCAAATCCGTAATAGTTGTAATACCCATTTAGAATTCGACATAGATACGTATGCAGTTTGCGAAAAGGGAGTAAATTTCTTTTCTCCCTTAGTTTGTTGTTCATGACAATTAGCGTTTTGCGCATACGTCTTCCTATCGTCTTACGACTTAACTTTACTCCACCTCTTCTACTCCTTGCCATATAATGGGTAAATCCAAGAAAGTCAAATGTATTCAACTTCTTCTTCCCACCCTTACTTTGGTAATACGCCCTTCTGCCAAATTCTATTAAGCGACATTTCTCTTTCGACAATTCCAGCCCAAACTTAATCAGTCTACACGGTAGTTTATCCCATATATCCTCTGCCGTTTGCTTGCCTGTACATCCTATGACAAAATCATCACAATAACGTATGAGATATATTCTACCACTTATTGCCTGTGCCACACTTTTCTTTATCCATAAATCCACTACATAATGTAGATAGATATTGGATAATATGGGTGAAATTGTACCACCTTGCGGAACTCCTAACTTATTTCGTATCCTCTTACCCTCTGCCACTATCCCCACTCTTAGCCATTTCCCTATTAGTCGTAACACTGTCTGATCTACTATTCGTTCCCTCAACATCCTCATAAGCCACTTATGATTCATATTGTCAAAATATCCCCTGATATCTATATCTAATATGTAGTTTATTCCTCCTTTTATCACGGCTAGTTCTAGCGCTTTGAGCGCATCATGACAATTTTTGTTCAATCTAAATCCATAAGACACTTCGAGAAAGTCTTGTTCATAGATAGCATTCAATATCTTAGCTACTGCCTTTTGTACTATCTTGTCCTCTAGTACAAGAATGCCAAGTGCTCGTTCTCCTCCTTCTGGCTTGGGTATCAGCACCCGACGTATATCTATAGCTTTATAGCTCTTGTTCTTTAATCGCTTTACTAAGCCAGATATGTTTGCAGTAAGGTCTACTCCATATTCCTCATAGCTAATGTGATCAATTCCTATTGCTGCATCTCGATTTAATTCTCTATAACTTTCCTTCAGACATTCTTCATCTAATAGGTGGGCTAATGATGTGAATTTCGTGGTTGGTTCTTGCCTCGCTATCTCTGCTAATCGTTTCAGTTTCGTTGACAATTTATTCCCCGACTCTGTGTTCGGCAATTGTTTCTCCTCCACGAGACATCTATTTGTCAACCCCTTCCCTCCTTCGGAATTACCCGACATCAACGGTACTATGGGTTGATCCGACTACCTATGCCTCTTCCTCTTACCTCGTTGCCTCGGCTTCGAGTACCTTTTCATAAGGAAAGCATAGGTTCTCCCAGGTTCCTGTAAAATCCTTGTACAGCATGCCATGGTCTATAACCCCGGTGGAGTTTCCACCATCAAGCCTGTTTCGATGGCTCGTTACTGTCTTCCGTCTTCCTAATAACGTCGACTTACTCCACAACATAAGCATTTTCGGAGCTGAATCCCTTCACCCTTTCGGATTACGGCCTACTGACTCCCTGTCTACGCTTCACTCACGCTGTTACCAACATAAATGCAAGACTCGGTTCTGACGGTCGGCTAACTTTGTCAGATTGGTTTTGTATCCAACTGGACTTCACAAGCTTGGCCTGGCGCACTAAGAAACTGCTTTTTAACCTGACGGAATATTAAAGCAAAAATGAGTAAAATTACAAGTTCTTTTCATTTTTCAAGTAGAGTGGTATTGTAAAGCAATAAGAAATGAAAAAGGAACGATAGTTTGTATAGAAATGTCGGTAGCAGGCAGCAGAGCGCCAGGCTTTTCACATGAAATTGCCAGGAGATGGGCATACACTCCCTGTATTTTGATTTAATACTTGACTTGGTGTGTCATAAGTGATACATAAAATTTTATTGGAGGCATGAGAAATGGCTACAAAGAATCCAAGAATTAATGTTGTATTAGAAAAACCCCTTTATGACAGTATTGAGCGTCTTGCCAAGAAAGATGGAGTCTCTCTTTCCTTGAAAGTACGTGATCTAGCCAAGGAAGCATTAGAGATGCAGGAAGATATAACCTTATCCAACATTGCGGAAAAGAGAGAACGTACCTTCCGCAGAAAAAAGGGTCTGAAACATAATGAGGTTTGGGACCTTGTCTATTGAGCTTAGATATCACTCTGACGTAAGGGCAGTTGACATACCATTAATTGATTCAAGATCTAAAAGTCGTATTAAAAAAGCGATAGAAGCACGTCTTACAACTGTTCCCCATCAATACGGAGATCCTTTAAGAAAGACCCTCAAGGGATATTGGAAGCTAAGGGTTGGAGATTATAGAGTAGTCTTTAAGATAGTGGGTAGCGAAGCATGGGTTTTGGATATTATTCATAGAAGAGATGTAGATGTTATGAGAAGATAAAGTAAAAGGCTGTGAAGAAGCCGATATACTAAAACCGATTTGGTTTTCTGTTTTACTGGAAACCAAATCCTGGTGAAGGTATTCCCTGACAAAAGGCTCCGAGGACTTTACTCGCTCAATTTTATCTCGGATTTTATCTGAAAACCGTTACGAGATGAGTATAGGAGAAAAATAAGTGTATATTTAGAAGATATTCAATACAAAGCAAAATGTAAAATCAGCAATCAGCATTTTAAAATTACTTCTTTTATCTATTCCTTTTTAGTTCTGGCTCGGCCAGGTTAGGAGAACGAGATTAAGATTAAAAGGCTTGAAATCCGTGAAATTACCCTCCCGCTGGTACATTTTTTTGAAACCAGCTTTGGCAGGACTGAGAAACGGCGCATTCTCTTAACCAAGGTGTTTTGCGAGGACGCTGTTGGTTACGGAGAATGTACGGCCGGAGAAAGGCCATTATTCTCTCACGAAACTATCGACACTGCCTGGCTTATCATAAAAGAGGTATTGGTGCCAAAGGTACTCAACAGAGAGTGGTCATCTCCGTCAGTTCTGAATGAATGGTTTCGACCGATCAGGGGGCACCAAATGGCACGTGCAGCAGTAGAAAATGCCTGTTGGGACATGATGGCACGAGCGAACAACGTCCCGCTTCATCAATTGTTGGGAGGGACACGGAAAAAGATTCCCTGTGGGGTCTCGATTGGGATTCAGGATAGCCTGGAACAGCTGCTGGAGAAAATAAAAACAGAAATCGATTCCGGTTACCGCCGAATAAAGATTAAGATTAAGCCGGGATGGGATTATGATATTATCAGTCGAGTCCGTAAACAGTTTCCCGATATTCCTCTTTCCGTAGATGCCAACTCAGCTTACACTCTTTCAGATATCGATCTGCTAAAACGTTTTGATGATTTCAACCTGGTTATGATGGAACAGCCATTGAGTTATGATGATATTATTGATCATTCCCAACTGCAAAGGCAGATACAAACGCCAATCTGCCTTGATGAACCAATCACGTCGGTTGATAATGCCCGTAAAGCTATTCAGATGAAGAGTGGCAGAATTATCAATCTGAAATTAGGGAGAGTCGGAGGTTTCAGCGAGGCTCTTAAGATTCACGATTACGCTTACGAGCATCACATACCAGTCTGGTGTGGAGGGATGCTGGAGGCGGGTATCGGTAGATCGCATAATATTGCCATGTCAACGCTTCCCGGTTTCAGCTTGCCTGGTGACGTGTCAGCCAGTAAACGATATTATCGGCAAGACATTATCGATCCTCCCGTAACCGTTGATGATGATGGTTTTATCCATGTACCGCAGGTAAACGGAACGGGATATGAACCAAAAGAGGATTATATAGAGAAAATTACGGTACGGAAGGAAGTGTTTCAACATTAATTTACTAAATCTCACACAAAGCCAGACACAGAGAGCACAAAGATTGAATTTATGTGAGTTCTCAGTTTATAATTTATGATATTCCACCTGCCCCGCCGTGAAATTTTTAAGTTATTTCACCGGGGTCCTTCATCACTCTTTACTCACAAAACGAGACCCAAACCTGACTATTACATCTTCCAATAATCTGCTATACACTTCCAGCTTCCCATAGATTATTTGGGCAACCTTCTCTTTATAAGTGTGGCATGTCATATTCCTGTCATCAGTCATTTCAAGGAATTTTACTGTCTCACCCTCTTGTATCATGCCTATTGTAAAAACCTTCCTGAAACAGGACTTTGGAGAATTGCAGGTTATCCCTTTTTTCGTCCTCAGATAGTCCTTCATAAATTTCCAGCATGCTTCAAACGTATACTCAAACCTCTGTATTGCCGCATCTCTAACGATAACTGAGAAGGGTTGTTGCACTATTTCCCTCAGTGTTCCTACAGCCCTTTTTGCATCTTCAAACCTGATTTCTAGCCTTTCCAGACCACTGCCTCCTTTAAGACCATCTTTCTAAATTCTTCAGATACCGTAGAGAAATCGACAATTTCCACCTTATAGGGGATATTGAGCTCATCGATGGATTCACGGAGTAAGGGCAGTTTTTTTGTCTGCATTCTTCCCCATAATTATTCCGATATCTACATCCGAAGTACTAACAAATTCTCCTGTAGCCCTTGAACCAAAAAGCACAACTTTTACGTCTTCGTCTTTCAGAAAGGTTACAAAGAAATCTTTTAATTTTTCGAGAGAATTTGCATACACTTTGATCTTATTATCCATGTTTTCCAATTTTCCAACGTGACAAACAGATTACAGCCCTATGTACCGGAAAACAGGGCAGGCGTTCAATCTACTATTTCATCACGATATTGTAAAGAAATAAATGTGCTGATACAAATTTCTTGACTCCGGACATCGATAAGCATAAACTCACCTTGAGAGAATACAGAAAAATCCCAATTTTTTACAGGAGGTAAAATGTCTGACGTAAAAACTAAAATAATGGAATTTTTGGGTTCTGTCAAAACGGTTTCCGTTGCAACATGTCTGAATAACCGTCCTTCATGCAGAATTATGGAAATTCAAAAGGTTGAAGACAACCTGAAAATATGGTTCGTTTCCCACAAGAGCTCCCCAAAGGAAGAGCAAATACATCAAAACAGTAATGCCTGTATCGTTTCCTTTAACAGTGAAATCTCTACGGATATCAGACTCTACGGAACGTTTGAAATCTATGACGATATGGAAACAAAGAAGAGCATATGGAAAGATGAACTTGCTCCCTATTTTGAGGGAGGCGTTAACGACCCGGAGTTTAACGTCTTGAAATTTGTTCCTGAAAGGCTTGAATTCAGAGATATGAACAAAGGGAGCTTGCTGCCGGAAGTAGAGATTTGTAAAAAAGGTGTATGACTTAGTCACATACAATTGAATCTGAATATCCATAAACGAGATCAAGAATTATGAGGAGAGATGGCAAAAAATCCTGAAGAGTGGATGAGGCAGGCCGGTTACGATATGGACACGGCCGAGCACCTTTTTGAGGGGGAGAGATATTTTTATACGGTTTTTCTGTGTCATCTTTCTCTGGAAAAAGCCTTAAAAGCAATTTATCAGAAGAAATTCAACGTAATACCTTCAAGCACAAACAATCTACCGTATCTTATTGAAAAAGTTCAATTAAAGCTGCCTGATGAGTTTTCTGACGCTGTTTCTGCCCTGAACAGAATGAGAGTTTTTCCTTATTATCCAGATGACCTCCAGAAGCTGCTGAATGATTATGATAAAGATAAAACGAGCATAATACTTGAAAAAAGTAAAGAAGCGTTAGCATGGCTGAGAGCAATGGAAAAATGAAAATATATTCATTACAGGATTTTATTAAGTATTTAGATAAAAACGGTGAATTGGCACGGATTAAGACCGAGGTTGATGCTAAGCTGGAAGTTACCGAAATCTCGATACGGGCACTTAAGGAAGGAATGCCTGCCTTGCTCTTTGAAAACGTCAAGGGTGCTCGCTTTCCCCTGGCCATGAATGTCCTTGCGAGTGATAAACGGCTTGAACTTGCACTGGGAAAGCATCCGGACCAGCTTGGCGAAGAGTTGATTACGTTTATGGAAGAAGCCATGCCACCGAAACCGAAAGTGTTCTTCAGACATTGGGATATATCCAGAAGGATTTATGCCACTATCCCCAAGAAGACACGCAGGCCAAAATCTCAGGAAATTGTTAGTCGCCCCAACTTGCATGGGCTTCCCGTTATAACCAGCTGGCCGGAAGATGGAGGACCTTTCATTACGCTACCTCAGGTTTTTACCTATGATCCGCAGAACGGTAAACGGAATGTTGGCATGTATCGGATGCAGATTTTTGATAACCAGACTACGGGAATGCACTGGCAGATACAAAAGGGAGGAGGTTTTCATTATTTTCAGGCTCAAAAAATGGGAAAAGAATTTGAGATCGCTGTGGCATTGGGTACAGATCCCGCACTCCTGCTTGCCACTGTTGCGGCATTACCTGAAGGGATGGACGAGGTTATGTTCAGCGGCTTCCTTCGTGGAAAAAGGACGAGGATGGCGAAAGGGAAGAGTGTATCAATAAAGGTTCCTGCAGACGCAGAGTTTATTCTCGAAGGTAAGGTACATTTGACTGACTTACGCATGGAGGGCCCTTTTGGTGATCATTTCGGTCACTATTCTCATGCCTCCAAATTTCCCGTTTTTCACATAAATACAATTACGCATAGAAAGAACGCCATTTATCCTGCAACGGTAGTAGGCCGTCCACCAATGGAGGATAAATACCTGGGTAATGCAACACAACAGATACTTGGACCGCTTATTCGCCTGATTCATCCGGAGATTTGCGATCTCTGGGCATACTACGAGGCCGGATTTCATAATCTTCTCGTGGTATCGGTGGAAGAGCGGTATAGTAAAGAGGCGATGAAGACGGCCCTTTCAATTATGGGTGAGGGACAGCTTTCATTGACCAAGTGTGTTGTTACTGTTTCGCAAGATGTAAATACAAGGGATTTTAACGCTGTTTTAAATGCAATCCATAAAAATTTCAATCCAAAATACGATTTTATTATGATCCCGAAAGTACCATTAGATACCCTTGATTTTACCAGTTACAAAATGAACCTTGGAAGCAAGATGATTCTGGATGCCACAGAGAAACGGGGGTTAAAGGTCAGAGATTGCGGGTCAAATGTGAAAACAGAGCTTGAGCGCTTAATGAAAAAGATTGATAATAGAGTAATGGACTGGGTTATCCTCAATGATACGTTACTCGTGGTTAAGGTTCATGATAAGGGAAGAGAGGTGGTTCATACCTTAACGAAATCTCCCGAACTTGTTGGGCCAAAAATTGTAGCGGCCGTAAGTCCAGACGTTGATATCCATGACACAGAACAAACTATCTGGGGGATATTCACCAGATTTGATGCAGAGCGGGACATACTGTTTCAGGAAGAAAAGCTGGTGGGCATAAACCCTCTCTTTGGTGGTAAGATGGGTATTGATGCAACGTGGAAAAAAGGGTATCCAGCACCACTGGTGATGACAGATGAAATAGTTAATAGAGTAAACGAACGGTGGGATCGCTACTGGAAATAGATTTGCTTCCTCCAACTCATCCTGTCCGACACTTACCTGAATAACATTTTTCAATTCTTTGCCAGCATAATTCAGCCGGGTGGATGATGTGTGACAATTGGATTCATCCGGGGGGGTTGTTCATGTCTGTGAAATTTTTTCAATTCAGACAGAAACGTGTTACAATTTACCATGGGAAAATATAGGAAACTTACCATAGAAATAACGGGAATGACCTGTAACGCTTGTGCGAAGAGGATAGAAAAAACCCTAGGATCTTTGAAAGGTGTCAGGGAACAGATGGTCAATTTTGCCACAAAGAAGGCTACTGTCACCAGCAGCTTACCTGCTGAGGTTATATATAAAGCCATTGAGAGTTCAGGGTATGGAGTTGTCAGGGGAGGATCACTTGCTCGGTCAGATGCAGAGACCGCCGGATCAGAATGGAACAGATTTTTGATATCGGCGATACTCAGTGTTCCTGTCTTTACCATAAGTATGTTCATGATTCATTTTCCCTATTCCGACATCATCCAATTGTCATTAACAACAGGAGTGATAGTATTGCCGGGTATTGGTTTTTTTACAAAAGCGTTGAAGCAGATAAAAAATTGGTCGCCCGGTATGGATGCCCTGATTGCACTGGGGGCAGGTTCGTCGTATACCTATAGTGTGATAATGTTATTGAAAGGGGGAAAGATCTCTATTTTGAATCCGCCTCAATAATAATTACCTTGATACTCCTCGGCAGATTTCTTGAATCAAAGGCCAGAAGCAGGGCAGGGAAGCAATGAGAATGCTGATGGATTTGCAGCCTAAGATGGCAAGAGTAATAAGAGGAGGTAAGGAGACTGAGGTTCCTGCAACTGAGATAGCGGTAAAAGAAAAATTAGTAATACGGCCCGGAGAGAAGATACCCGTTGACGGCATAATCAGTGAAGGTACAACTTCCATAGATGAATCCATGCTTACGGGGGAAAGTATGCCTGTTACAAAGGGGAAAGGTGATAAGGTATGTGGAGGAACGACTAATATCACGGGACTTATTTATATGATAGCCGAAAGCATTGGAGCAAAAACGGTGTTATCCCAAATAGCAAGGCTTGTTGAAGATGCACAGGGGTCAAAGGCACCGGTTCAGCGTTTGGCAGATAAAATATCAGGAATATTTGTTCCGATCGTTATCTTTATAGCCCTGTTAACATTGTGTGTCTGGATGTTCATGGGTTATCCGTTTAATAGAGCTCTTTTTTCTGCAGTTTCAGTTCTTGTCATTGCATGTCCCTGTGCTTTAGGCCTTGCTACACCTACGGCGGTTATGGTTGGAACAGGCAGAGCGGCAAGAGCAGGGATTCTCATAAAGGATGCATCCAGTCTGGAACTTGCATATAAGATAGATACACTTGTTTTGGATAAAACGGGAACAATTACCGTGGGAAAACCTACGGTTACTGATCTATATTTTGTTAAAGAGAAAAAAACCATTTCAGGAGATAAATTTGAAATGAATTCTGAGAGTGACATTTTGCCGATAATGGGGAGCTGTGAAAGACACTCGGAACATCCCATTGGGAAAGCAATAGTGTCATATGCCGAGAAAGCGGGCGTTCGATTTAAAGAAGTAAATGACTTCAGAGCGGTTGTAGGTATGGGGATATGTGCTGTCTATGGAGGATCTCACGTATTAATCGGCAGCGAGAGATTCATGAGAGAAAATGCTATTGATCTCTTTCTCACTGTCAGTACCGGTACACCAATGGATAGCATGTATTTAAAACGGAAAGCCGACGAGATCGAAAGCGAAGGAAAGACCGTTGTTTTCGTTGCCGTTAATAATGAGGCAGTTGCTGTGGCGGGTGTTGGTGATAAAATAAGGGATACATCGAAGAGTGCTATAGGAGAAATCAAAGATATGGGCATCGAAGTTGTTATGCTAACAGGTGATAATGAAGTGATCGCTCATTCAGTTGGCAGGGAAGTGGGAATAACCTGCGTGAAGGCAAACCTTAAACCAGCTGATAAATCGGATATGATACAGAAGATTCAGCAGGATGGTAAGGTCGTTGGGATGATTGGGGATGGCATTAATGATGCACCAGCTCTTGCAACTGCAGATGTTAGTTTTGCCATTGGTACGGCAACTGAGATTGCAATGGAGGCTGCAAATATTACCCTGGTAAAAGGGGATATTTCAAAGACTGGTGAGGCGCTGAAACTGAGCAAACAGATAATGAAGACGATCAAACAGAATCTTTTCTGGGCTTTCGGATATAACGTCATTGCAATACCTCTTGCTGCCGCTGGTTTCCTGAACCCAATGATTGCGGCAGGTGCCATGGCATTCAGTTCTGTATCTGTGGTTTCCAATTCCTTACGATTGAGGAATTTTAAATTGGGTACTGATGTATCATGAAACGGAAGTGTTTAATTACATTTCGGGGAACATTCTTACGGAATTCATTTGTATTAAGTATTAAAAAACTTTTTAGGAAGAGAGGTTCGCGTGAACTATTATCTGATAGTGGTAACAGCAATTTTTGGGATTACCCTAACCATTGCTTCCTGTAAAAAGTCTGAGGAAATGAATGTTGAGGTAGTTGAAGATATACAAGCTAATGATTCCGAAGAGTCTGGTTTAGCTAGTGCTATGAAGGAAGCTTCTCGGGTAATGAAGAGTTTGAAAAGGGCTGTGAAACATAATGACTGGGTACAAATAGATATGTGGACACAAGAAATCAGGGGAGGTATAGGCCATAGGTGTATAGAGCTCTATAAAGCTGAAAATAAGTGGTTTGCAAGCGAGTTCATAATTTTACATGAAAAATTTGTCAATGCCATAGATAAATTAATGCTGTGCAGCAAGGAACACGATACTACCAATGTGAATTTAGAATTCAACAGGCTAAAAAAAACTTGTGATGAATGCCATGCAATATTTCAAGACGAGAAAGATGAATTGGAACGTGGGGGACTAACGACCATTTCTCCAGATCAGAGCGTCCGATAAGATACGTTGTTTTGTGTATACTGAGATTTTATAATATTTCAACAGCCTGTCTTTGTAAGAGTTTTGTAAGGCTCTGATTTCCTGCTTTTCAATTTGCGTTACTGGAATATAAATGTGCAAAGTCAAACTTATGAATTTGCAGCCTTTGATTATGAATCAAAACGTAATCAGATGGAGCATCAAAGTTTATTTTCTCAAGTAATACTGACTGTCTGCACACACATGTGCCACCGTATATGCTATCCTCCAAAGGTTCATGCTGATTCTGTATCGGAGTCTTCTTCAGATTCAGAATCTTCAGAATCATCATAAGCGATACGTTTTTTTTCCTTCTTAAATTCTAAGTAAAGGTATGAAATCGCGATGAAACCAATTATGGATGCAATAACGGTAAGCTTGAGCTCAACTGAGTAAATGGAAGCAAATGCCTCTGCTTCATCCATCTCTACAAGAAGTACCCAGTTCATAAAATTGAGATTCAGTGGCGTATAAGCGCTAAGCACTGAAACTCCCCGATAGTCTTTCATAAGCATTGTCCCGACATAACCTTCAAATGCCTCCCTTGTTGCTTTTGTGTCAACCTCTTTTTGAAGCATTGTTGGTTTTACAGAAAATCTTGAATTTGATCTCATGAACCCATCGTCACCTACAAGATACATTTCCCCTGTTTTTCCCAATCCGGTTCTTTGTGTTAACATAGAATCCAAGTGAGAAAAGGGAATTTCTATTATTAAGGCACCCAGTAACTCATTTGCCTCAAAGACCGGCGCTGCAAAGTAAGATGTAAATTCACTCACTGCACCATTCCAGGTATAATCCTCAAAGTTCACTTCCATTAGACCCTGTTTAAAAACCCTGGCAATGTTATTATGTTTATAGGTTCCTGTAAGTAAATTAGTGCCGGTAAAATCTTCTTTTATTGCCGAAAACATCACATCACCATCTTTGTCAATGAAGAAAATGTTAACGTAACCGTAGTCAAAGACATAGTATTCCATTAATGGTTGATAAAGATCAACAACGGTGGAAAATTGAGAGCTTTCATGGCCAAAGGTGTGTACGGCGTTAGATAAACGGGTAAAACCCTGGGCGATTACCGGGTTTCTTGACAGGACATCAATATCACCGTACCTTTCGTTGAAATAATTCCATATCTGAAGTTTCAGGAGATCCCTTACGGTGATAAGATGATTGAAAGCTTTTTCCTTTACAGCCGTTTTATAGGCGTTGTAACTGACAAATGGAACGATTATTAAAAAGGTAAAAAGGGCAATAAGAAATACATAAAAGATTTTTTTTGCCATTGAGATAGATTCCGTTCTTCTGTTTACAAAATAGTGAAAATAATATCTTCTTTATGTTTGCGCTTTGGCTTTTCCATCAACCCAAAACGGGCTCCATTTGATAAGAATATACGTCGCTGTTTTGAAATTTACATGCATGCTATATATTTTATAATGGAATGTCAAGATCTAGTTTCCGGTATCCAAAACATACGCTGGAACTTACGTCTAAGAGATGTTTGAGAAAAGGGTATTTATACTCATCTCGTAATGGTTTTTGGGCCTGCCTGCGCGTAAGGAACGCACGCCAGACAGGTAAAATCCGAGATAAAACTGCCCGAGTAAAGTCCTCGGCGCCTTTTGTCCGGGGATACCTTCACCAAGATTTGGTTTCCAGTAAAACCGAAAACCAAACCGGTTTTAGTATACTAAAATTACTTCTTAATTACAAAGAAAGTTAACGCCATAAGCTGGAAAACTATGGCAAGCAATAATGTTGAGTGCAAGTCTCCATCTCTGTTGATATAAGCAAATATTAAGGAACCAAAAACGAAGCACTGTGCTACTGCTGCAATAATGTTTAACCAGGAACCGGTTTCATAAGTGAGTATCCTTGAAATAGTTTTCACTTCGTTGAGAATAGACTCAAAGAAGAAGTTTTGTTCGTCAAAACCTTTATCTTTTTTCTTATTGAGAATATGAGAACATTCATTACAAATCAGTTGCCCATAGCGTTCTGTTGTAAGTCCGGATTCCAAATCTGTTTGAGAGATACTTTTTTTACATCTGCCGCATAGTCTAATTTCTGTCACGTTGTTGTTCCTCACTTTAAATTATATCTGTCAAGTTTCCTGTAAAGTGTCCGTTCACCTATTCCAAGTATTTTTGCAGTTTCGCTTCTGTTTCCATTGGCATATGCCAATGTTTTTGTTATTAATTCTTTCTCTATTTCGTTCAGGGTAATTCCTACTGGAAAAACAGGACCGGGAAGAGCAGTTTTATTATTTTTATAGATATGTTCGGGAATGTTGTTTACATCTAATACGCCATTCATAGTAAAAACGATCATACTTTCAATGCAGTTTTTAAGTTCACGAATATTTCCTGGCCAATTGTAATGAAAAAGAAGCTTTCTTGCTTCAGGAGTGATACCCTTAATTTTTTTCCCATGTTTTCTGGAAAATTCTTGAATAAATGTATCGATCAATAAAAATATATCTTCCTGTCTCTCTCTTAAGGGGGGAAGTCTGAGGCAAACAACATTAAATCGAAAGTATAAGTCTTCCCTGAATTTTCCCTCTTCCACCAGAATTCCCAGATCTTTATTTGTGGCGGCAATGATTCTTACGTCTGTCTTTATTGTTTCATTGCTGCCGACACGCATAATCCTACCATCCTCCATAAATCTCAATAGTTTCACTTGAGTTGATAACGGCATGTCTCCAATTTCATCAAGGAACAAGGTACCATTATTCGCATATTCAAATTTACCCATTCTTTGGTATGCGGCACCTGTAAAGGCGCCTTTTTCGTGGCCAAACAGTTCACTCTCAAGAAGGGTTTCAGCGATTGCAGCAGAATTTAAGGCAACGAAGGGATTATTCTTGCGAGGGCCGTTGTAATGTATGGCCCGGGCTATCAATTCTTTGCCGGTACCACTTTCACCTACGATCAATACCGTTGCGGTAGTGGAAGAAATCTGTTTCAGTATATGAAATATTCTGTGCATCTGCTGGCTATTACCGGTTATGCCGGCAAATCCAAACTTCTCTTCGAGTTCTTTGTGTAATTCCATATTTCTTCTTACTAAACATTGCTTTTCAGTAGCTTTATCTACTACTGCCCTCAGATGATCAATGTTTACGGGTTTTAGAAGATAGGTCGCAGCCCCTTTTTGCATTGCCGTAACTGCATTCTCAACACTTCCATAACCAGTAATCAGGATAACTTCTGTTTCTGGTGAAATTTTTTTGGTTTCTTTTAAAATTACCATACCGTCTAAATCGTGCAAAATCAGATCCGTAATCACAATGTCAATTTTGTCTTTTCTTATTATTTCAAGCCCCTCACTGCCACTCAGAACAGTGGTACAGTTGTATCCTGTTTTAGTCAGACTTTCAGCGAGAGCCTCTGCCTGGGTTTTTTCATCATCTATAATTAGAATGTGTGCTTCCCGTATCATTTTTTTTTGTTTTTAGTTCCAGGATTAAACGGTATTTGAATCAAAAATCTACTCCCTATTCCTACCTCACTATGTACGCTTATCGTGCCATTATGGTCTTCAATAATTCTTTTTGCGGTAGGCAATCCGAGGCCAGTTCCTGTTTTCTTTGTTGAATAATAAACTTGAAAAATTTTATCAATTTTATCGGGAGGAATTCCATACCCGGTGTCAGAAATATCAATACAGATATATTTTTTGTTTTTAAAAGTCCGAACTGTCAGTTCTCCGCCTTCTGACATCGATTGTTGAGCATTCAGAATAACATTTAACAGCGCTTGTTTCATTACATTGCAATCCAGGTAACATGTGGGTAGGTGGGAGTCATAATTCTTGAGTATTCTAATAGAACTCTGTAAAGCTTCAGGGGTAACAAAATCCAGTACATTTTCGATGATTTCATTGATGTTGCACTTTTCGAAATCGAGTTCATGTTTCTTCGCGAAGCGTAAAAAATCACTCAGTATGTCTTGCAATCTAAAGACTTCTTTTTGCAGCAATTGAACCCTGTTGAACATATTTTGGCCTACATTTGAGGTGTTGGTTTGCAGATCCTCATTAATCAGTTGTAAATTAACACTGATTGCATTGAGAGGGTTCTTTATCTCATGTACTAAACCTGCGGCTAATATATCTAAGTAATTTGACTTATCAGACTCCTTGTTCTTCTTTGTCATTTCTGCCTGGGTCTGTTATACTAAAACCGATTTGGTTTTCAGTTTTACGGGAAACCAAATCTTGGTGAAGGTATCCCCGGACAAAAGGCGCCGAGGACTTTACTCG
>JALDRB010000011.1 GCA_031316155.1 Candidatus Scalindua sp. | reverse complement strand
GATCAACGCTGTCACAGCCCCAATTGATGCCCGTCCCAAATGTTCAATACCCGCCTCCATGTCTATCAGTACAACCTCATCACGCTGCAATATCAAGTGGTTCAGTAGTGCCTTCAGCATAACACCTTCAGGGCACGCACAACCCCCTCCTCCCCTCTTGATGGTACCAAGGGTCATCAATCTCAGACCATTAACTACTTCAGAATATTTCTCCGGCAAATCACTGACTGTCGGATTTAATTTGAACAACTTTCCATATTCATCAGAAGTGGATCCAGTGCGTTCTCTTATCAGCTCTTTCATTTCCACCAGAGGCGTGATCTTATCAGCATTTTCAAAACCCAACGCAGCTGCTAAATTCATATCCGGATCAGCATCAATGGAAATAACCTTATTCCCTTCATCTGATAAAATCTTTGACATTGCAGCAACGAGTGTTGTCTTCCCGACTCCACCCTTACCGGAAACGGCTATCTTCATATACACCTAACACGTAATCTTTTACAAAATAAAGGTGTTATTAAACTACAAAAAAATTGTTATGTCAAATACAAATCTACAATATATACTTACAGAAGAAACCTATAGTGAACAAAACCGTGATAATATGGCGTTGCAATTATAATAACAAAATGTATAATAGGTTATATTTATTATGCTTTAAATGATTTCTTTCCCCAGGTGAATGCCAAAAACTATAAATTTAGCAGTACTTATCTCCGGAGGCGGATCAACGCTTCAGAATCTGATTGATAAAATACGCAGCGATTCTCTTCACGCCCATATCAAAATAGTAATAAGCAGCTCTGCTAAAGCATACGGTCTCAAACGTGCCAAGCAAAACAGCATTCCTATATCCCTCATAGAATTTGCCGATTATAAAAATACAGAAGAGTTTAGTAACACAATAGTAAAAGAGATTGAAAAGCATCCAATCGACTTGATAATTCTTGCCGGTTTCCTTCACCTTTTTAAGATACCGGATAAATACATTGGAAAGGTCATGAACATTCATCCCGGATTAATACCTTCTTTTTGCGGTAAGGGGTATTATGGTAACCGTGTTCATAGAACCGTTATCGAAAGTGGAGTCAAGGTCTCAGGCTGTACAGTTCACTTTGTCGATAATGAGTACGACCGCGGCCCTATAATAATACAGAGGACAGTGCCTGTCCTGTATGATGATACTCCTGATACCCTTTCAGAAAGGGTGTTTAAAGAAGAATGCATAGCCTATCCTGATGCTATCCGCCTGTTCGCTGAAGGAAGGCTGGAGATTGTGGGGAGACGGGTGAGGATCGTAAAACCAGAAGAAACAAAACAATGGATAAAACAAAAAGATTCAAACCGTTAACGTATGGAACCAGCGGGTTAAGAGGAAAAACCGACGCTATGACGGATCTTGAATGCTATATCAACACCAAGGGTTTTATCAGGTTTCTTAGAGAAAGATGTGAACTTGATTATGCGCATAAGGATCTAGCCTTAGGAGGAGATCTTCGTTCAAGTACACCAAGGATAATGTCTGCGTTAACACAGGCTATAGAAGATTCTCAGTGTAAAGTTCTTTTCTGTGGAAACGTACCGACTCCTGCACTTGCCTATTATGCTATGTGCCACGATGTTCCCAGTATTATGGTAACGGGTAGTCACATTCCCGATGATAGAAATGGCATTAAGTTTACAAAAAAAACCGGTGAAATTTTAAAGAGTGATGAAAATGATATTCTCAGGAATGTAGCATTTGCACGAGAAGAAGAGTATGCTAGACCACAGCATGAATCCCTGTTTAACGACAAAGGAATGTTTAAAGAAAACCACCTACTGCCAGATACAGGAGTCGAAACTGAAGTGAGAAACATGTATATCCATCGATATCTCGACATCTTTAAGGAAAAACCACTCCTGGGCAAAAAAATAGTTCTTTATCAACATTCTGCTGTCGGAAGGGATTTAATGCTGGTAATACTTGAAGGGCTGGGTGCCAATGTTATTCCGCTTGGAAGAAGTAGCACATTCATAGCAGTTGATACCGAAAAAATAACAAATGATACCATGCTGTTCCTCGAAAATACTGCCAGAAGACACAAACCTTTCGCTATTGTATCTACTGATGGAGATTCAGACAGACCTCTTCTTGCTGACGAGAACGGTCAATTTGTGCCTGGGGACAAACTCGGCGCTCTTGTCTCCTTATTTTTAAGTCCAGACTTTGTCGCCATTCCCATAAGTGCCAATGACGCTGTCGTTAGTTCTCTTGAACAAAAAGGTATAGAAGTAAAGCAAACCAGGATAGGATCGCCATATGTTATTGAAGCAATGAACAACAAACTAAAGGATTGTCCGGATTCAAAAGTCGTCGGTTGGGAATCAAACGGAGGATTTCTCCTTGGGAGCAATTGGACCATTTATGACAATTTCCTACGCGCTCTTCCTACAAGGGATGCGATATTACCAATTATTTCCCTATTACTTCTGGCTGTGAAAGAGAATGAAGCAATTTCAAATCTGGTCACCATTAAATTACCAAAACGACATACCCTGGCTGATATTATAGATAACAAGACACCAGGCTGTGAAACATATACAGAGGAAATGGGGAAAACCATTATAAAAATGTTGTCTCCAGAAAATATACACATCTATCAGGTTAATTTCACAGAAGATGGTGTAAGAATAGAGGAGGGAGAATCTGATCCCGGAACCGTTAACAATCTGACAGGTATACGAAAAAAACTGCAAAGATGTTTTACAAAAGAAAGAGGATTTACCGAAATAGTTTCAATAAACTTTCTCGATGGTATTCGTATTGTATTCTCGAATAACGATGTTGTACATCTGAGACCATCTGGCAATGCCCCGGAATTCAGACTGTATGCTACCGCAGACACAAGAGAAAAAGTAAAAGAAATAGTACAAAAAAGAAATGAACTCATATCCTGTATCATCCGGAAAACCACTGAATAATAAATGACACATGAAATCTGACCAAAAAACCGCTTCTGCTGAAAAAACCTTAAAGCTCCTCTGCTACAGTAAACCCTTCTATATCAAACCGTACAAAGAACCTAAAATCTGGGGAGTTGGGGGCATAGGAGAATACTGGTACGGTGCAGAAGACACCAATAAGAGTTCAATGACTGTTTTTGGAAACGATACCTGCCCGTTACGTGAGATTGTTAGTTACAACCCCGAAAGCTTTCTGGGTGAAAAAGTGGTCGCCCGTTTCGGAAAACAGCTTCCACTTGTGAAAATTTTGACTCCAAAAAGCAGGCTGTCCGTACAGTTTCACGATTCAAAAAACGAACTCTGGATAATCACAGAAATAGACAGAAGCGTGGCGGGTGAAAGACCCTGGATTATTATAGGATTTTCTCAAGAGTCAGCAAATTTATATGGCAAAAATGTAATAAAACATTACAAAAAATCTCTTTTAGCATATGGAGAAGCCCTTAACAATCTCATTAACTTTATGATAAATTGTGGAAATAGAGACCTGCTTGACACGAAAAAAGACGTCATGTCTGCTGCTATTGAAGCTGTCCAGAGCAGGCCTGGATCAAAAGAAACAGCAAAAACTCTGAAAAAGTTAAAGGTTGCCAGAAAGAATCTTGATATGTTTTATAATATGCACTCTGTTGAGATCGGCGATGTAGTGCCTATACCTTGCAGGACACTACACGCACTTGGTCCTGGAATACAAGTCATAGAACCTCAGATTTCAGGATCTACGCAGTCACTCGAAGATGGAGCTACTTACCCGGTAAGATATGCGTTTCCTGCATACCCGCGGAAAGAGACCGAAAGAATACTTGACATTGACAGAGCTGGAGAAATGAACCCTAACGTTATGAGAAAAGTATTCCCGGAGTTGATTCAAAAAACAGACCAGGTTGTAATCGAACGCCTTCCGGGTGGGTTTGAAGATCGCGGGCTCGAAGTCCTTCGACTGAGATTAGAAAAGGGAGCAGAGTTGCAACAAACCCTTACGAGTTTTCACTATCTGGCAGTAACACACGGCTTAGCAAGCGTAGTCATAAACGATGAGAAGTATGAAATACCAAGAGCCCTTCCCGGTGGGAATATGCTTTTGGTTCCTGCGTTGATTGGTAGTTATACTATAGTAGCCATTGAAAATACCCAAATAATTGACACGTATACGCCAGTATAATTAATCGCCTTTTAAAGAAAAGAAACTTTTCCTAAGCTATGCCAACTATAATATTGGAAAAACTATATTGGAAAAACCTTGACACCGAAAAAACAATTCCTATATAATCACCCCTTATCTTAATGAAACCGTTCAGCATAGAGAATTATCGGGAAACAAAACATAATTGGCACAAAACAACGTCTCATCGCCATTCGTATTTGTTTACCCTTACCACACAATAGGCGGCATGGCCAAGTGGACTAAGGCAGCGGATTGCAAATCCGTTATCCTGGGTTCGAATCCCAGTGCCGCCTTTATTACTCACGTTTGGAGGGGCGGGTGGTGGAATGGCAGACACGAGGGACTTAAAATCCCTTCCTCGCAAGGGGGTGAGGGTTCGACTCCCTCCCCGCCCACCAATGAAGTCATCTACAAGAACTACCCAATCTGGCCGAGCAAGAAACAAAAAGGAATATATTTCATATTTGTTCTTGTTCGGCCAGGTTATTATATGAAAACCGATTCACTAGTGCCAACCAGTTGTCTGTGTATCAGGCTGTTTTCAAACTTTCCCTTATCACGATAAAGAAAAACTAACCTTTATCCACCAAAAACTAACCTTTCCCTTTCGATACGTTTGAGTTCCTGAGTAAACAGGTAATTGTTTCTCCCCTCAGCAGTCATATCCTCAGGTTGTACGCCAGTTCCAACTATTGCTAAACCACGGTTCAGTTTTGTGATTCTTCCGGTAACACGTTCAGCCTCACTAATGTCACTATCGAGGCGTTTCCTGGTGTTATCTATTTTTTTTTGTAACCTATCCATTTTTTTTAGTAACCTATCCGCTCCCTTTTTTCCGACAATCTTCTTTTGTGATTTTTTCCTCCCTGGTCCCGCTTGTCTCTTAATAGGTTTCTTTTTGTCTACCCCATCATCAACACTTAAATCACGTACCTCTTTTCCTAACCGGGACTTAAAATCTTCTACTTCTGAAGTCGAGCATGTTCCCGTTTCACGTATTCTTTTATCAATGTCCTCGTTCATCAGTATCAGCTGAGAACGAAGTTTGTCAATTTTTGCAATATAATGCTTTATTGAAGCAGAATATCTGCTCTGTTCCTGAAAGGACTTTGACTTGGAAAGGTTCTCGTTCCAGCGTTTGACAACAAGAATCAACCTTTCTATTTCACGCCTCATCGCATTTTTTTGATTAATATCATGTTTGAGTTTCTTCGTAATATCTTTATCTGTATTTAACATCAAATCCCCTCCATACTTAAACTTTTGTTGATTACAAAATACTGTTATTTAGTTTACTTTTATCTATTTCCAGAATTCACATTCATAAAAGAGTGCAAAAACGAGTTGCTGTTTTGCGATGAAATGCGGCTGTATCTTCAAATGGACAAATTGCTGCGGACCTAACCTCCTAAACTAACTCTATATCATCTCCACCCATGAGACGTTCGCAATAGTGACATCGAATCTTTATAGGTTTTTTAACCAAGACATGGAATTTACTTTGGATCGTCTGATGATTGCTTACGCAATTCGGATTAAAACACTTTACTATCCCTTCCAAGGTATCCGGAATAGCAACCTGGAATTTTCTGACAACTTCTGAATCCTTGATAATGTTCAAGGTAGCATCCGGAGCAATCAAGGCTATCTTATTTACCTCTTCCTGCGTAAGTCTTTTTCCACCAATTTTTATGATACCTTTTTTGTCCAGTTTCTTACTGGAAAGATTAACGCCGATAAGCACAACCTGATCAATATTCTGGATATCCAGAATATTTGCAACCTTAAAGGTACTCTTACTTGCAATCTGATCGATTACTGTCCCCTCTTTAATTGCAGAAACCTCTAGTTTTTCATTGAAAAACACCTAACACTGCCGCCAATAACGCTTTTCTTACCGGGACTCCACTATGAGCCTGTTGAAAATATACGGCATATTCAGTTGTATCTAAGCTTTCATCCATTTCTTCAACTCTTGGAAGAGGATGTAGGATCTTGAGATCATTACCAATTTTAAGTTTGTCCAAAACAACCCTGCTCAGTTTATAAACACCCCTTACCTTTTCATACTCTACCGGATCGGCAAACCGTTCCTTCTGTATTCTTGTACAATACAGAATATCAAGCTTGCCACTTACCTCAAACAAAGAATCTATTTCGTAATAGGAAACACCTCTTAATTGTAATTGCTCTATGTAGTCTTTGGGAATTCTCAGACTCGGAGGTGAAATAAAGTACATCTCAGAATTAAAATGGGCTAGTGCATACGCCAGAGAATGTGCAGTCCTGCCATATTTCAAATCTCCCAAAAAACCAACCGATAAGCCTTCAAGACGACCTTTTGTATTCTTGATCGTATAAAGATCCAAAAAAGTTTGGGTTGGATGCTGGCTTGCACCGTCACCTGCATTAATAACAGGTACGTTAACGGTATCAGCAGTAAGACGAGACGCCCCTTCAAGAAAATGTCTTAACACTATTATGTCACAATACCCCTCAATAATTTTCACAGAATCTTTTAAGGATTCCCCTTTCACGGTAGAGGTTTTGTCTGGATCATCAAAGCCAATAACATCGCCGCCGAGCCTCTTCATCGCTGTCTCAAAACTCAGCCTTGTACGCGTAGAAGGTTCGAAGAAAAGGTTGGCAAGTATCTTTCCCTTTAACATATCCGCACTGCTTTCACGTTCCATTCTCTTCGATAACTCTAAGACGTACGATATCTCTTCCTTTGTAAAGTCTAAAATAGAGATAATGTCTCTGTTTTTCAACATTAATTTCCTTTGCCCCCTTTACTGTGATGCCTGCAATTCACAAAGGTTAAATGGCAAATCCCATACAACAAATTTCAACCATTTTACACTACCAATTTAACGACAATCAAATGTATATCTTTGATAATTTTGTTATAAGTGCATTCGTAAAGTTTTGTGATGGTACCAAAGAGGATTGTGCATGGCAAGAAAAAACATCCGCAAAACACCAATAAGTCCTGAATTTGATAATATTTACAATCAAAATGTTGATAAGGCTTAAAATGTTTGCTATTATTTGGCTTAAATAAAATCTTTTAACCATTAATAATCAGAGATCGCAAACATGATGATATCCAAAATTGGCCTGGTTGGGCTGGGTACTGTGGGGACAGGCGTTGCAGAACTACTCTTAGCAAACCCACCAATATTTGCCAAAAAACTTGATAAAAGGATTGAATTGATAGGCATTGCAGACAGGAGTATCAACAAAAAAAAGGACAAGATACCCTTCCCGAGCAACCTAATTATCACCCAGGATTTTAATGAGATAATTAACAATCCCGACATTAATATAATTGTAGAATTGATAGGCGGCATCCACCCAGCCAAAGATATTGTCATAAAAGCATTAGAAAAAGGAAAAGACATAGTAACTGCCAATAAAGCGCTTTTAGCACTTCATGGTTCAGAACTTTTCAAAATAGCACAAAAATATGGTAAAAGCATTTCCTTTGAAGCGAGTGTTGGCAGTTGCATACCGGTCATAGCAGCGCTTAGAGATAGCTTTATAGCAAATGAGATAAAAGGAATCTATGGTATCGTTAACGGTACTACAAATTACGTATTAACGAAGATGACACAGGAAGAGGTAACATATGATGAGGCACTGAAAGACGCTCAAATAAAAGGTTACGCAGAAAATGACCCCTCAACCGATGTAGAAGGAATCGACGCAGCACATAAAATTACCATCCTTTCAAGGATGGGATTTAATTGTGATTTCAATTACGAAGATGTTTATGTTGAAGGTATTACTCATATAGAACTCAAGGATATCTACTACGCTCATGAGTTAGGATATACCCTCAAATTACTTGCTATTTCTAAACGGAGAGATAATGGTCTGGAGATCAGAGTAAATCCCACTTTACTACCTCACGACCACCCATTATCATCCGTAAACGGCGTTTTTAATGCTATCTGCATACGAGGAAACGCAATCGGAGAAACAATGCTCTACGGCCAGGGAGCGGGTCAAATGCCTACCGCAAGTGCTATAGTTTCAGACCTTGTCGATGTATCCCTTGGCAGGGCCAAGATAACCTTTCAATCGATCAAGCCTCTCTCGGGAAATTGTAAAAAAATTAACGTCCTTGATATCTCGATGATCAAGACACGATATTACCTCAGATATTCCGTTATTGATAAACCGGGAGTTCTGGCCAGTATTACAGGAATCCTCGGCAATCATAACATCAGTATTTCATCGGTAATACAACAGGATTCAAGAGAAAACGAATTGGTTCCGCTCGTAATGATGACACATGTTGCGGAAGAAGGTAATCTGCAAAGAGCCCTCATAGAGATTAACAACCTCGATGTCGTGAAAGAAAAAACCAGATTCCTTCGAGTAGAAGAAGCGTCGAGTTAGTGCATCCTGCACAACTCTTTCAAAATGGCTACAACGACATCCATGTCGTTGATTCACGCCCTTTTGGTTATATGCTTACGCACAAAAAGATGTAATTTATTAATTTATAAATACGTACAAGTGGAAATTCAATTAAAATAACGCCTTCTGCGGACTGCTTCTCAGCCACAGAGCTCTCAGATGGTAAATTCTCTGTGGTCTCAGTGATCTGTTGGAAAAACAAACTATTTTATAATTTAGCAATTTTTAAGGGAGTCAATTTTTGAAATATTGTATCATAATTCCAGACGGAATGGCTGATTACAAGCTCGATGAGCTTGGAGGAAAAACACCTCTTGAAGCAGCACAAACACCAAATTTAGACAACATAGCCTTTCATGGACTTGTAGGTCTTGTCCATACCGTACCTGAAGTTTTTCCTCCCGGAAGCGATATCGCATGCCTTTCGGTATTGGGTTATGATCCTGAGGAATATTATACCGGACGTGCACCAATTGAAGCTGCAAGCCTTGGTATAAATCTCAATAAACATGATTGGGCTGTCCGTTGTAATCTGATAACAAGAAACGATACTATTCTTGAAGACTTTTGTGCCGGCCATATATCGAATAAAGAGGCAAGCCTCATCATCTCAACATTGAATGAGAAATTGGGAACTGACGCCATTCATTTTTATGCCGGAAAGAGCTACAGAAATATTATGACATACAAAGGAGACATAAGGATAGAAGCTGAATGTACACCTCCTCACGATATCATTGGAAAATCGATCATACCAAATTTACCGAGAGGAGAAGGAGGAGATGTTTTAATTGACTTGATGATGAATTCGTATGAGATCCTTTTAAATCATGACGTAAATAAAGAACGAATCAGCCTCGGCAAAAACCCAGCTAATATGATCTGGTTGTGGGGACAGGGGCAGCAGCCAACTCTGCCACATTTTAAAGACGTATACAATCTTTCAGGAGCAGTCATAACAGGTGTCGATTTACTCAAAGGTCTTGGTGTGTATCTTGACCTGGAAGTTATTGATGTACCCGGCGCTACAGGATATTTAGATACGGATTATGCGGCGAAGGCAACCTATGCAATTGAAGCATTTAATACCCATGATCTGGTATTAATACATATAGAAGCACCTGACGAGGCAGGCCACGAGGGGAACATTCACGAAAAAATTCGTGCCATCGAAAACATTGACAAAAAAATAGTCGGCCCAGTCTACAATGCGTTAAAAAAGTATGACGAGTTTCGAATACTCATCCTCCCCGACCATTACACACCGGTTCAAAAAAAGACGCATACCAGAGAGCCCGTTCCGTTTGTTATGTATGGAACAGATTCTCACGTAAAAAGTAGACGCTCCTTTTCAGAATCAAACTCCGCACTCGCCAACATCAAGATCAACAGGGGAAATACATTGATGAGGCATTTTATCGATGGAGACCTTCTATCTGCCCAACGTGAAGTATAGGATTTTGAAAGACGAATAAAGTAAATGTCCTATAAATTCAAAGTCTAAGCTATTTTAATCATTGAGGCTATCAACTCTACCAGAATTGCCAGTTGCCGGTTGAAAGAACGTAAATTCCAAGAAGCAAGTTAGTCACACCATGTGATAAAATAGCGGTGCTAAGGCTCTTTGTATAGTACAAAACTAGGCAGTATGAAGTTCCTGCGACGATCCCCGCCAGCCAGAGATTATGTTCAAAACCAAAGAGAACGGAAGAAATAACAAAAGAGGGCCATGTAAACTTCCCTACCGGCACATTCTCAAACTTTGGGTTTATAATGTACCGAATCAGAAATGATCTCCAGAATATCTCCTCAAATATAGGAACCACAACGGCAGCTCCTAAGAGCCTGAATGATATTATGAGGTAAACAATGATTGGAGTACCGGTAAGAAAGGGGTCAATGCCCTCAGTTTTACTTATTACTGCAAAACCCCTATCCATATTAATCCAGAGAACAAATACAACAATTCCAGCCAAAATTCCAATAGACAGATTTCTCCAAGAAAAAGCCTGCCTGATATCAACTTCAGTATATCGATTCCAGAAAAGCAATAGCACAACGGCAACAGACACCGTCTTGAAAGGATAAATAATATATCCGTCATACTCGGCAACGGATTGCATGAAGTCATAATGTTGGGAAAGGAGGTCTATCAACCTCTCAATAGCAATGAAACAGATAAATAAGAGAAAGGGAAACACCCTTGGAAACCATGCATTCTTAACAGTGTTCGAAATCCATGTCATATTACACCGGTCACGAAAAAAAATGAGAAAATTCTTGAGACAAACGTGTTTAAATATATCATAATATTTTTATGACAACGTTTACCCTATCACAAGAGGAAATATTCAGCCTGAAAACAGCACACCGAGCGGCAAAGAAAAAGCGAGAAGCAGACCGCATAAAACCTAATGATCCAGGGTCAAATGATACAGGGTCAGACCTTGAAAGCAGAATGCGTGATCTCCTCTAATTTCCTTCTAAAGGCTTTACTTGTTTTACTTTGCTTATTTATGCGTATTGCTGCTTTATTTACTGCACTTATACTCACTCCAAACATCTCTCCTATTGCTTTATTTGATAGCCCTGTATACGTCTTCAATATATACATACTTACATCTCTGGCTTCAAATGGTATATGCCTTTTTCTTTGTAGTAGTGTGGTCTTGTCTATTTTATAATTATGTATTATCTCTTCTATTACCTTTTCGATCACACCATCATCACTTATTCTCTTTTTTTGTGGTAAAAGTCAGCATCTTCTTTCTCCGTTCGGTCTATAAACTTCCTTTGCACCCACTCCACAAACTTATCGCTTCCCAAAATCATTCCGTACTTTATCTCTTCAAGAAAGTCATTTTCTCTGCCGGATGCTTTCCGGATCAATTTTCTATATTCCCTCCTGGATTCTTGTTTGCCACTACATACCCCCTCTAAAACAGCTTCGCTGTTTACCCACTTATTTCTTTTCCTGACGTTAACATAATCATGATAGCTGCTCCAATTATACTCTTCCACCTTTTCAACCATGCCGGCTCGTATGGGATTCAAATGTATATATAAACTTAAAATGTGCCAGTAGATTCATTTTCGACAAGAACGCTGTGGATATCTTCCCTGAAAAAGATATCCACAGCGATTATGATTACGATTGTAATAAATGCTATAGGCGATCTGTATCCATTGCATGGCCCTTGAAAGATTTGCATCATTCGTTCTTAAAAGAATATGGTAATGATTAGCCATCAAGACAAATGCAAATATATCTAAATTAAACTTTTCTCTGGCGTTTGCCATATATTCCAAAAATCTTGAATAATCGTCATTGGTAAGAAAAATCTCTCCTCTGCCTACACCTCTCGACATGACGTGATAAATTGCACCTTCATATTGTATTCTCCAGGGCCGTGCCATAATCCATATTGTTAATCTAATACTCATGCTTGTCAAGCATATTCTATATTCAAGGTCTGACCCTGCATCATATAATGCATCATATAATATAGTCTGGAAAGGTGCATTCTCGGACAACCTGTCAAGATGTGACCCTAAAACCTATATCTTACTACTCCCATTTTGCAAGGGTTTTAATTACTACAAAACAGCCTCAAACCACTGTTATCATTACTCTTAGAAATTTCCGTACAGAAAGTAAAGAATCCACCCGCAGAGCAGGTGGCTTTGGGTTCACCCCTAAAAGGGGATAAGTATACTGTTATTAGCCATTCATGCAAATTAACCGTAATTACTAGATTATGCCAAATGAACAGTTATGTGTTTTCTCCACAAGAATTCACTGGCAAACAACTCTAAACAAAATTTTTCATTGCGGGCTTCGCTTTGTTAAAGACTGTTCCAGCCCTATTAACAAAGTATATAATTGGCATAGCCATATATCTCTGACCACACTCATAGAGTGTGGGTTTCCATACTGTTACTAAATAGATGTCGCAGTAGATTTGACATCTGAGTCCTTGTTCTCGCTTAATAAAGTATTAAAAAAGCATGTGTAGCAATAAATATTGAGATAACTTCGGCAAATCGCATTGTAAGGTTTCCAGAAATCATCAAGTGGTAGATATCGCTCAAATTGTTGTTCATATAGCCCAGTCACACCTAGATCATTTAGTAATAAAAAAGCATAATCATATGCTAATTGTAACTTACGTTCTGATTTATTCAAACTTGGAACATCTGAATACTTAAGAATCAGCAAGAAATCCTTGAGGTCAGTATTCTCTGTGGTTAGAATGATGCTTTTTATTACGAAATTATGTAAATTCTCCAAAATCTCAATACGACATTGAAGTGCCTGTTTTTCGTGTGAATTTGCATCTACTATTCTTTTTATTAACAGCGACAAATCCAGTTGCCATTGCCAAAACCAATCTTTAGTGCTGTCCATCTTGGCAAGTGTCTCAAAAGCAGTTGATAGCGGTTCTACCTTCAGTCCCGGCTTTGCATATTTAATACATATTCGCCTCAGATCATCATAAGGTAGTCGTCGTTTTGGACGTGTAATAAAGTTTTTCCAGAAAGTCATGTTTTAAAATCAGCTATTTCGTACTCGTGAACTTACTAAAACGCATAACGCCAAAATCACCGGCGAGTTTACGTGTCCGTTGGATTTTCTTGTTGGGTTTCCTCTTGCTTCTTTTTCTCTGCCAACTTAACAAGGCCTGACATGCGTTGTTCCCGCTCATGTTGCTGGATGTACCAGTCAGTAAGAAGGGTTTCAATAAGCCAAATTAACAGCCCTGCTTCCTCCGGTTCTACATCAATAATTAAATTGACGTCCTTCTTCATATGAGCGCCGATGTTTCCAACATGCCTGACGGAATTTATGGCGTCCCAAGTTATGGGGTCGATCTTATCTTGAAGTTCGTTTATTTCATCTACTAGACGACCTTTCTTAATACCCCAGAAGTCTCTAATAATTCCTTGCAAGCACCTTCTGCTTAATGTTGCAGATGCTTTCGGGCTCTTATCTTGAATTAGACACGCCTCTTCGTAATCATTTCTAATTTGCTGTGGAATGTAGTCTGGAAAAGGTTTTGCTGCGGACTCTGGTAGTAGGTTCCAGTGATATAGAGTCTCGTGGTCATGGTGGTATTCGTTTGTTTTTTTGATAGTGAGCGATATTGTTTGCATACGACATTCAGGATTAGGGCATACTATGACCTTTGTGATGGCATGGTAGCTCCCATATTCCTCTGCAATATAATTTCGTCCACTGACAAAACGCACGTCATCTTTTCCCACAGTGCATGGGCGATTACAGTAGGGGCATGTCCATTTAATTGCCATAGATACCTCTTCTTACAACCCAACATTATTGATAAGCGGAAATATTTCTCTATATTACCTTTATAAAACAGAGAAATATTCTATCCAAATTTATATTTAGAAATAAACATGGAAAAAGATATTACGGTTGTTTCAAGCCCGCTGGATAGCCTTTGAATGATATTGAATCACTTCATGAGGCGCAACTTTTAACATATTTAAAACTTGCAGATCTGAAATTAGCTTTTGATTAATTGCAATGTTCCAATTTAGAAAGAAGGGATTAAGAGAATAGTAAATAATCTTTGTCTTTGAAACTTTGCGTTCTTCCCGCCCGGCCAAGCCGTTCGGACGGGTGCGGCTTCTTGTCCTCGGCGCCTTTTGTCCGGGGAGCGGTGAACAGTTGCGAATTACAAATGCATCCAGTCAAAGAGGAACAGACCCAAAGTCCCAAAAATAACAATTGGCAACCAGGCAGCCAGAATAGGATGAAGGAGACCTATATTACCAAGATTCGCGCATAAATAAGTCAATATATAAAAAGCGCTGCAGATAAGAACACAGATACCAACACGTAAAAACACACTCCTGCTTATCCTCTCAAAACCAATAACGAAAGGAATCCCCAAAAACAGTAAAACAAAATTGGTTAACGGATATGCTACTCTTGAATGGAACATCACACGATACATTGAATTTTCAGGTTCTTCTTCACGCAAGACTTTTAACTCCTTAAAACTCTTCAATGTAGCATTTACATCAACTTTATCCAGTAATTCCGGCGTTAAGGTAGTTTCCAGATAATATTCCTTTTCCTGTATAGTTGGGGCCACCCATTTGCCGTTCTCATCATAGTTATGTCTTACAACATCAAACAACAACCATCTATTATCATCTGTCCATTCTCCTCTGTTTGCGCTAATGGTAAATTTTTTTTTACCAAGCTCGTTTCTTCCGATAACAAAAACAGATTCCAGTTTTTTTTCTGCAACATTAAATGTACTAGCTCTAAAAAGCATGCGATTATCTGTATCTTCCACAAGAATATTATTTTTCTCTTTATCAATGAATGTTGATTGCTCAACACTCTTTAGCTTTTTAGCATATCGCGGTATAATTAATTCCTGGTTCGCAACTGCTGCAAATGACATAAAGACAGATAATACAAAAACAGGAAGTAATATCCTATAGAGGCACATTCCTGCAACTTGCATGGCAAAGATCTCATTATTTTTTACAAACCTTACAAGCACCAGGCTTACGGATATCAGTGTGATAGCGGGAAAAAGTTGTGCAAGAACCACTGGCACCATAAATACGTAATAATAACCCGCTAAAAGGAATGCCTTAGCGCCCAGTTCAATAAAATCATCAAGGTTTTGAAGCAAATCTATAACGATATAAATACCACATATAGCAAACATGCATACGAAAAAATATGGTACAAAAGTCATAATGATATATTTGTCAATTTTAAGCAGAATCATAATTTAACAGGTCCTGGAGATCGTACACCGCCGAAATAATTCAAAAATGCTTTTTTTTGAAACTGGATGTATAAGCTTCGGAGATATTTCGTTCAAAGGCTCTAATACAAAAATTCGTTCATGCATACTTTCATGAGGAATCTTGAGATCATTATGGTTTATCACCACATCCCCATATAACAGGATATCAATATCAATCACCCTCGGCCCCCATCTCACACCAGTTCTTCTTCCAAGCTCATATTCAATCCTCTTAAAAAACTTCAACAATTCAAAGGGGTCAACTTCAGTCCTCAACTCCAGCACACAATTGAAATAGTCTGGCTGTCGTGGCCCCCCTACCGGTTTCGTTTCATAATAACCAGACCGGGTAACGAGACAGATCTCTTCGCATTCACCTATCTTAGCGACAGCGTTATCCAGATTCTTTTTCCTGTTGCCAAGGTTTGAGCCTAGTCCGATGTATACATTTGTCATACCTATGTTAATACCGCTTAGAGCTGAACTGAATAATTTAGGGAGGAATTATTAAGAACCGATTACCTATTTCCTAGCTACCGGAAAATGTAAAAAGTAAATCACTTTCTACCATCAGAATACAACGGAGTCAAGAATTTTAACATAACCTCTTAAACAGAATCTTCAAACCATCACCTGCCTATGAACACTATTCATTGAGAAACGAGTTAGCGCATCCTGCGCAACTCTTTCAAAATTGCTACAACGACATCCATGTCGTTGCTTCACGCCATTTTGGGTATGTGTTAACGCACATATAAAATGATATTGATTTTCCTATGGATTTAATATAAGAAACCGAGCAAATTAAATCTTGTACTCAAAATACATTATTCTATAATGAAATCATAATGAATACAATTTATCTATCAAATTCACCGTATCGGTTGTAGTGTATGATTTTCTCCCTATTTTATTCTAGAATACACTAAACCGCTTTGGTTTTACTGGAAACCAAATGTTGGTGAAGGTATCCCCGGACAAAAGGCGCCGAGGACTTTACTCGCTCAATTTTATCTCGGATTTTATCCGAAAACCATTACGAGATGAGTATATTTACAACAGAATTAATCCTTATCAATGCATTGTCACACACATACCAATCAAGCCGATAGCCGCTCACATAAGCATACGCATCGGGGTGAGGAAAGAAAAAGGCTCATATTAACATGTTCCTTAACGGGAGTTATGTTCATTATTGAAGGTATAGCAGGATTTTTCGCAAATAGCTTGGCATTACTGAGTGATGCAGGCCATATGTTAACCCACCTCCTCGCCTTACTCATCAGTCTCGGTGCTATTATTTTTGCCTCAAAACCACCTACAATAAAAAAGACATACGGCTACTATCGTCTTGAAATCTTAGCGGCGCTCTTTAATGGTACCACGTTGTTTTTAATAACTTTTTGGATATTCTTTCATGCCTACAAGAGAATCATAAATCCTGAACCTATCGCCAGCATGCAAATGTTTCTTATTGCAATTATTGGCCTCTTCGTAAACCTTTCCTGTGCTTATATACTTAAAACAAGCCACGGAAGCCTTAACATTAAGTCTGCATTTGTACACATGATGGCGGATACCTTTTCATCCCTGGTCGTTGTAATTGGTGCAATTGTCATTTATTATACGCAGTGGTATATATTAGATCCTATCTTAAGTATCATGATATGCATAGTAATTTTAATATGGTCATATCAGTTAATAACAGAATCTATTGATATCCTTCTTGAGGCGACACCAAAAAATGTGGATCTGGAGGCGGTAAAACAGAGCATTCGGGAGCTAAACGAAATCAAGGACATACACGATGTCCATATCTGGACTATAACATCAGGTATGCATGCCATGAGTGCACACGTATATACGGAGGACTTCATGGTCAGTGAAACGTATCAGGTTACGAAAAAAATCAATGCAATAGTTAAAGAGAAATTCAATATTGGACATACGGTAATCCAATTTGAAACTGATGTATGCAGTGATGAAGCCACCATCTGCCATTTCTAGAAAACCACCAGAAGAAATCCTAACCCGCACGAGCCAGCACTTAATATGTGTTAATAAGTAACAAATCCCAATTTACAAATCCCAAATAAAATTCAAATTACAATGTTCGAATTATCAAACCAGTGTGTTTGGAATTTTGGAGTTGTTCGTTGTGATTTGTTTGTTATTTGGTGCTTATCAGATATTATGAAAAACGCTATTAATATTTTGCCAAATTTGGTAAAAATATTTTTGTTAAGACACTAATTGATAAGGAGCTTAGTCACCACCCACCAGGTAAAAATACTTCCGGCATAGCCCAAAGCAATAACGGGAGTCCATTTTAAGTGAGACATAAATGTATAGTGTTCCCTGTTAACACCCATGACAGCCACACCAGCCGCCGAACCGATTGATAACAGACTTCCGCCCACACCCGTAGTCAAAGTGACGAGTAGCCACTGATCCAGACCCATCGACAAGTCCATATTGAGAACTGCGTACATAATGGGAATATTATCCCCAATGGAAGAGATGATACCAATAGCCACGTTTGCCAGTGTAAACCCCAGGGTGCCGTACAAAGCGTCTCCAACTAATGCAAGGTGTCCCATATACTGTAATGCACCTACAGCAGTCAAAACTCCAAAAAAGAACAGTAACGTATCAAACTCTACCTGTTCAACTTTCTTGAAAAAATCATACAGGAAAACCTCACGACGATCTTTTTCCAGCCCTAATTTCCTTAAAAATTTCATTTCCTTTTCACCCCAATGGTGCATGTAGTATGATATAAACATGGAAAACCCATACCCAGCATCATGCCCATAAAGGGGGGGAGATGGAGAAATTGATGAAAGGAAACTCCTGTCGCAATAGTAACCACACCAAAGAAAATTGTTCTTTTGGCTCCCGGCTTCAGTGCTGCTATCTCCTTAGCACACTCAGGCTTACCCCTGGGCAAAAAGAAGCTCATGATTAAGGCCGGGATCATCCAGTTCACAATAGACGGTAACATCAGATAGAGAAACTTGAGAGTTTCAACTTTTCCGGCAGTCCACACCATCAAGGTAGTGATATCCCCAAAGGGACTCCAAGCCCCTCCTGCATTAGCAGCCACAACAATATTGATAAAGGCGGGTACGATGAATTTTTTGTTCCCATCGCTTACAGCAATAGCTACTGTTGACATAAGCAGGGCACTGGTCAAATTATCTGCAAAGGGAGAAAGGATAAAGGTCAGACCCCCTGTAGTCCAAAAAAGGGAGCGAAAACCCATCCCCCTGGATAACAATTTCGCACGTATAGCATGAAAGACGTTAAGAGAAGTAAGGGTATTGATATACGTCATGGCAACAAGAAGGAAAAAAAAGAGTCCGCCAATCTCTGCAATGAGGTGCTCGATAAATTCGTGAGCCCCACCACCATACTTTACTTCAAAGTTGATAGTACTGCCTTCCCGAAAGGAATAGGTGGTTGTTTTCGTGTGACCTGCACCATGCGTCATTTCATGCACACCGATACACAACCACATAAGGCAACTGACCAAAACAATTGGCTTGGACTTCTTAAGGTGAAGCTTGTCCTCAAATATAATAAGAAGATAGCCACCAAAAAACAAAATCAGCGAAATGTAGCCAACCCAGGAATTAACCAGATTTGCCATACACACACCCTCCATCAAAAGAAATTAATTTCTTATAAACCCAACCTGACCAAGCCAGAACCAAAAAGGAAAACATTTCATATGTGTTTAATTTTAGATCAACATAAAGATCAGTCCCATAATTATGGTTGGTACTAATGCGCTTGCAAAAATACCCAGTGGAGACACTCCTTGAGGAAAGAATTTTTGAAGAATTGACTGTCCTGCTGGATTTGGAGCATTGGCAATAAGCGTTAAGCCTCCACCACTTACAGCTCCAGCAACAACTGCATACTTCATACTGTCGGTTAGATTGGGAACCAGAGAACTCAAAAATGTTATGGATGCATTGTCATTAAAAGCAGACAGAATAGTTGAACCCACCATAAGGTGGATCACACTCAAGTTCCCCAAAATAGGAGATATCCACCATTCCTGTAAACCACCGTGTACCACTAACCCTGCCAGAAAGAAACCGACAAGCAATGCCGGTTTCAAATCTGTTCGATTTTGATGGTGCTCTGTAGCCCTGGCAAAACCGAGGAAGCAGAGGAATCCGGCAACAAAAAGCGGGGGATAATGAGCAAAGTATACTGTCCAAATCATAAAAAAAATGTGAACTACTGTTACTCCAAGCGGAACAGGATCTTCCCTCATATCCCATTTAATTAAGAGCTTGGAATTTACTGAAATTTTAAGCTCTGCTAGTTTTTTGAATTCTGATCTGAAAACAAAATAATATGATAAATTAGCAATAACAATACCCATTAAGGCTTTGTATCCAAAATTTGAAATCATAAAGGTAAAACCCCAATCCCATTTTTCTGCAACCATTAACACAGGAGGAGCGGCAAAATGAGAGATAGTTCCACCTACCGATATATTAACGAATAACAGACCGATGGTTGCGTATGCCAACTTAATACTTGGTTTTCTTGCGTAAAATTGCTTGGCTAAAATCAGGGCTGATATAGTCATTGCTGCTGGTTCTGTTATTAAAGAACCAAGTACTGGGCCTACCGTCAAGACAGTAAACCACATGGACGCAGGTGAACTTTTCCCTACTCTGGCGATTTGATTAAGAATTTTTTCTGAAAGCTTGATTATCGGTCTGGTAGCAGCCAATGTCATAATCACAACAACAAAGAGAGGCTCTGTATAATTGATATGCGTAAAATAGGTTATTGAATTATCCATACCGTATTTAAAAGCAATTACCCAGAAAACCGGTATTACCCAGAGACCAAAGATAACTTCTACTTCACCAAAAAAATAAAAAATCTCAGAAAGAAAACTCACTTCCTCAACAACATCACCAGTGTATTGAACTGTATTTTTTTTATTTATTCTTTTCACCTTATGCTGTTCTTCAATTTTGTGAGCAAGTTTTGTAAATTTACATGCCAAAAAAGTGTGAAAAATAGCACAGAGAAACAAAAGAGTAACAACCAGATTTAACGGATCGGCATGAATTCTATGTATCAAAATCTCACTTATTGATGACAGGTGCCCATCTTGATAGCTTTCCAGTTTCGGAGGAAATGAAACCTCTACACCCTTCCTATGGACACCTTCTGAAGCCATTAACACATCAGGAGAACCCAAGATTATTATAAAAAAAAGAATTACTACCCCAATCATCTTTATCATATATCCTCCTAAAAAAACCGGCTTATTCAAATACAACGAATAAGTAAAAAATTTCTGTAAGCAGGAAAGCTTTAAAAAAACTTGCATGAAGGAGAATTCAGAAGCGAAATTAAAACAAAACGTCACAATATTTCAACTATTTTTCTCAGATTTTTACATGATGTTGTCTAACGATAACATAAAGGAAGATACAGAATTATCTAATTATCAGATTAACCATTTCCTCTTATCAGATATGGATAGAAAAATTATTTATGCGGAAAAAAGCAGCTATACGCAAAGCCCGCCACTTCCTCCTTTGATTTTCATTGGTAAAGCGCTAACAATTGCACCCGTAGCCGGTAATTTATCAATGCTGGTTACATTCTCAAAACCCGGAATATATTTCTGAAACAGAATTTAACGCGATTTAAATTGTTTGGAGAGCCCATAATCAATGTTTGGAGTATCTAACCAAACAGCCTTTATTTCTCTTTTCGTCACGAGAAATGTTGCCGCTATAGGGAGGATTTCCGGAAAACGTAATTCTTTGAAAGCTTGAAGGCCTTACCTATTCGTAATCATATATTTTTTTCTATTTGGGGAAAAATGGTGGAGCCGGCATAGATACGTAAAATACTGTTTTCCAGCTTCATGCCATGTTTCTTCTCCCACATCAAAATATCATCGGCAGAAAACTGATAAGTATAATTATTTCTCCCCTTTTCAGAAATGACAATGACCGCTGCAGGTCCGACCAGCTGTTCTATCGATATTTGATCTACCGTGTTGCCCTGCTCATGAAAATGCACAGGCGCATCCGCATGAGTGCCGCCATGTTCAGCCACTTGAAAACTACAAATTGATTAATAAATCCAGCATCCGTATAACCTTCAGAGACAGTTTCCCTCCAGATGGATTCTTCTGAAAATTCGTGTGTTAAGTCAATCCATTGTTCATTGGAAAAATCCACAGTATGAACAAAAGGCAGGAATATGAAAAAAAAATTTGATGATGCCGGCAAGTAACAAAATTTTTCTACCAAAACAACACGCTTTGTTCTTACTCATTCTCCCCCCCCCATCACCATTTCTTGAAGAGAACCAGTGGACAATACAGCTCACTATCTTGAACAATAAATTATAAAGAATTGAAAAATTCCTAATCTCACATGCTGATCATAAACTCTTTTCTTCATTGAAGAGTTTGCCACGCTCATATTCATCCTTCAAGGTTTGGTATGACCCTGAATATACATTCTATCATAACAGATTTACCCTCTTCATTTCTGATCATACTGGCGGTACGTTCTAAAGAGAAATGCGTACCGTCTTTCTTCTTACAGAATGACTTAAAATTTCTGCAGATCCCCTCTTTTTCAAGTATCCCGACGAGCTTTTTCCTATCATCAGGGTCTACATACATATCTATTACTTTTGTCCCGATCATCTCTTCCGGGGATTGATAGCCAAACATTTCTGCACAAGTCTGATTAACCCACGTAAACACTCCTTCTATTTCGGGTCCACACTGGTATATACCCTCTTTAAGCGAATTCAACAGTTGCCTTTTATGTTTTTCAGATTCCCGCAACTCATCTTCCATCTTCTTTCGCTCAGTAGTATCCCTGATTATTCCTTCGATACGAACAGGTTTACCCTCTTCATTTCTTATCATACTTGAGGTGCGTTCGATTGAGAAACGGGTGCCATCTTTCTTCTTACAGAACGACTCAAAGTTCCTGCAGATCCCATCTTTTTCAAGTTTCTCGACGAGTTTTCTCCTGTCATCGGGATCTACATAAATATCTCTTACTTTTGTCCCGATCATCTCTTCCGGGGAGTGATAACCAAACATTTCGGCACCAGCCTGATTAACCCACGTAAACACTCCTTCTACTTCCGGCTCACTCTGATATACACCCTCTTGAAGCGAATCCAATAGTTCCCTTTTATGTTTTTCAGCTTCCCGCAACTCATCTTCAATCCTCTTCCGCTCAGTAATATCCCTCATTATTCCTTCAATACGAACAGGTTCGCCCTCTTCATTTCTCATCATAGCAGAGGTACGTTCGGTATAAAAATACGTACCATTTTTCTTCTTACAGAGTGACTCAAAGTTCCTGCTGATCCCCTCTTTCTCGAGTTTCTCGATGACCTTTCTTCTATCATCAGGATCTACATAAATATCCGTTACGGTGGTACCGATCATCTCCTCCGGCGATTTGTAACCAAACATTTCGGCACAAGCCTGATTGACCCACGTAAAAACACCAAAAGTACCAGGTTCACATTGATAGATACCTTCAATGATATTATTAAATAATTCTCTGAAGCGTTTCTCAGACCGAACTGTCTCCTTTGTCTTTTTTTCCAAAGATTCTGCCATTGTATTAATAGAGTTTGCCAACACTCCCATCTCATAATTACTTCTTACATCCACCCTCTGGGTTAAATCTCCGGATGCCATCCTTTCTGTTACTTCTGTCAGACCGAGAATCGGAGTAGAAAATCTCTTGCCAACAAAGTATGCAATAAAGAGAATGGGAAATACCATTCCAAATATCAACACCTTACCAAGGGTATTAAGATTATACGCTACTCCGTACACTTCGGTTTTATCGATCTCAGTAACAACACCCCAGTTGTATTCAGGCAACCATCTCCATACACCAAGAACCATTATACCTCCATAATCCTTGTAGCCATTCGCATCAGAACCATTAGTACCTGCAATACACTGCTTAATACCGGCCGTTAATTCACCGGTTTCCGGATTAACCAGCCTTAATTCCAGAGCACTTCTTTTCTGAATTATTCCTTCTTTCTTCAAATGTTTTGTAAATCGTGACTCAGTAAGCATGAATCCATCCTTATTTACCAGATACGTCTCACCTGTCTTACCAAATTTATTACTGAGCATTAAATTACTCAGGACGCCCTGATGAATCCTTAATGCAACAACACCAATGATGTTTTCATCACTGTCCATTAAAGGTGCTGCCACTAACATGGTTGGCAATTCGGCTTCTAAATCACCATATTCATTCATAAGAGGGATTTCAGAAGGAACCACGCCAGTCGTAAACGTTTTTCCCTTGATTGCATTCTTGAAATAGTCTGTTTCCGAAATATCGCTTCCAACAATTTTTTCAAAGGTAGAGACGGTAACCACACCCTTTTCATTGCTTACAAAAGCACCCATGTAACCATACTCCGCCACAACCATCTCCAAATATCGGAGAATATCTTGATACTCCTTATCCTTTTTCGTAATCTCTACACTTTTAACCATATAAGGATTTTTTGCAACAACCAGGGTATCCTTCATCCTTTCGCGCATCCAGGAAGATACCAGCTCTGCCTGCTTGTGCCCGGCAATTTCAAGGTCTTCCATGATTACGGTCTTTAGATCTCTCTGTATTATCGGGTAGGCTACAATTCTGAGCAAAACAAATGGGAGCAACGTAAAAACAATCAGCAACAATATAATTTGATTCTTAATCGAATTGATCATTGTTCTCTCCGTAAATTAATAAAATTGTACAGCCGATCCTTTAAATAATTAATGATGTAACAAACAATATGGTGAATATCAAGTATAAAAATGAATAAGAAATTCCCCGATTGAACTTAAACGAATTTAATGGTATATTGGAATACGCATATGGTAGCCATTATCCAGAAGTGAAAGAACTTTTGCAGACCACTAAAATTGCAAACATCTTACAAAAAAGATCGTATAAAAACTTGGAGGCGTAATCATGGATAAATTTACCACTCGTAGAGAATTTATGAAAGGCCTGTATGCCAGCACACTGCTGGGAGGAGTGCTTCCCCAGATACTACTGACTCCTGACCTGATTTCAGACAATGAGAATCAAAATCCGGAAACAGGTAACAAACTAAATCCATTGTCTTTCGTTGTCGACGTAAAAAGTAAACGAAACATTATTAAGAATCTGACTCCCGACATATCAATCATAAAGCAGATGATGAATGCAGGAATAACTTCACTCACCGGTACACTGACTCCGGAAAAAGCATGGAGCTCACTGTTTTCCCAGGAAGAAAGAATCGGCATAAAGATAAATGGTCTCGGTTCCGATACACTTATTGGAAATTATCAAATTTGCTGGGCGATAGTTGATGCCCTGAAAGACATCGGTGTACCCGAAAATAATATCATTGTCTGGGATCAATATCAACATCATTTGCTATCTTCCGGTTTTCGGTTAAATACCTCTTTTAAAGGTGTCAGGATTTACGCCACAGATAGGGGAGGAGGTCCGGAAGCCCTCGATTCAGGCAGTTCTCTCAAAGAGTACGACAGCGGTTACGGAGCAGTCAGAATCAGTAAAATACTGACAGAAGAAGTTGACTCACTCATAAATCTATGTCTGCTTAAGGACCATGGTCTTGCAGGAGTCAGTATTGCCCTGAAGAACATATCTCATGGTGTAATCAGTCACCCGGACAACTTCCATGACGGTTCTTGTGACCCCTTCATCGGAGCCTTAAACGCAATACCGGAAATAAAGGGCAAGATCAGACTCCATATCTGCAATGCTGTACTCGGCCTCTTTGATAAAGGCCCGATGCCGAATAAAAGATTTCTCTGGGACTATAATGGCATCCTGTTCAGCAGAGATCCGGTTGCCATGGATACCATCGGAATGAACATCATTGAAAAAAAAAGGCAGGAAAAAAATCTCCCTTCACTCTTCAACCGGGCAACCGTTCCAATACACATTGAGACCGCCGCCAAATTTGGTCTTGGAGTACATGACACAAATTTAATACATCACAAATCAATCTTGATATAAATGGTTCAATTTACGAATTACGATTTAGGATTTACGATTTTGAATTAAATTTTGTAAAAGGGGAATCCTTCGATATGGTCGTAATGAAAATGTGAAAACAGGATATTTATGTGTCGCGGTTTTTCCTTGAGGAGTTTATTGTCTAATTCCCTTATGCCGGTACCGGCATCCAGGATAATGACTTTATTTCCGCATCTGACTTCAACACAGGACGCATTGCCACCGTATTGAACGGTATCTTTCCCCGGAGTTGCAATACTTCCTCTTACACCCCAGAACCGAATGTAAAGATTTCCAGACACTTCCCCATACCTTTTTCTTCTCTCGATTATACTAGAACGATTTGATTTTTGGTTTTCCTAGAAACCAATTCCTGGCGAAGGTATCCCCGGCCAGGCGCCGAGGACTTTACTCGGTCAATTGTATACCGGATTTTATCCGAAAAACCATTATTAGATGAGTATAATAGTACTCTGGTCACTCATGGAGTGAATCATACATGTTTAAAAATACAAAAATCTCGACCTTTTTAAAAAACCGACCATGAAATGAACAAAATTACGATAATGGTAGCTGTTTTTAGAGTAGCACAGTTAACAACACCTGTGAAGAAACAGTTAATACTACAAATAAAACAGAAAAAAGCACCGTAAACATCAGAATTTTCCTGTTATTATAGTAACCCCAAACAAAGGGAGAAAGGAAAATGCCGTAACCTAACCAAATAATGAAAGCATCCTTCGATAAATATACGAAACTCTCTCCCCACCTGCTTCCTAGTATAACAGTGAATATCAACCACAAAATCGGAAACACGAGAGCAAAAAGTAAAGTACGAATGACAACTTTTTCTAAAGAAACGTTTCTTTGTTGTGTTCCGTTCGATATCGTTCCATTAACATCCATCTTCATTATATAAGCTGCGTAGGAAAAACCAATTAAAGTCAGGAAGTTCCAAAATCCGAACAGTGTGAGCCGCAATTTTGAGATTGTTCTATTCTTAAAAATTATGCGTCCTGATAAAAAACTAGCCAAACAAGAACACAATGAAAAAATGAAAATTCCATATATCAATTTATATCCTATTGCAAAAAGAACAGCTTTTAATCTGAACGAAGCGGATCTCTCCATCCATAAATCTTGATTCAAAAATTCTGAAAGTGTATCTATTTTGATTTTCGTATATTTTACCTCTTTTACCGTAAAACCCTGTTTTTTACCTTCTCTTGTGGGATATAGAGTTGGTTCTTTTTCGTAACCGGCAAAAAAGTCTCCAAGCTCATCAGGTACACTTAATTCTTTTTGAAAAAAATAGTTTACTTCACTGCCAACCTCTATCCCGTCATATAATTCTGGCTTAACATAATCCATGACGTATACAATTGCCGAAACGTAATTGTTGCCATATACCGATGTGAGTTTCAGAGGGTAATATATCTTGTCCGCAGGAAAACTAATAGAAACAGCCAGTACGTTTCCAATCTCATTGAATCTTTCTTTTTGCTGCTCTTTAAAAGTTTCAATATTTGAAATCCAGGATATAACAAAAGAGAATTCCCGTCCAATATATTCATCTATTATTGACATGGATGCCATCGGGAGAGTCAAATCATTTGCTTCTAGATAATCAGTTAATGAAGAACCCTCGACAGCGGAAACCAGTTCAGTTTTTAAACCCATTTTTTCAATGCTCTCGTGAACGGTTACCCCTGACTCTTTATCAGATTCTCCAACAAAACCTCCTAGCATGATAAAAGGAAGCGTGTATATTTGAGACGCCTGTATAACTTTAAACACTTCAGAAATAGACCTGTCAGCTCTTTTTTCAACATCATAGCCATGCAACCGAGGAAAATTTTGTACAATATTGATATTAGTTTTATCTGGTTTGGCAGGCACGGGAAAAATCCAAACTGCTTTTTCCCCTTCTAATTCTTTTGCTGTATCAACCGTTAAAATCATACGTTGAAGACCCGCATTGTAATTTATAACACAAAATTGTTGATCTTCAGGAAATAATCTCCATATATCATTGTCGTAAATATAAACAGAACCATCAGAAAATGCTCTGGATGAACTTAATGAAAAAATTAAAACCAAAAATATGAATACAAAGAATCTCTTCATGAAAGTTTCAAAATCGATATTAAAGCACCTTAAAATTGCAACCTAATGATTATAGAAATTGATTTTTATAAATGCGCAAATAAGACACCACAAACGAAAAAAAATGAAATCTTTTTGGAAAAATCTGATCTGCCCTATTCCTTTATATTCAAATTATTGCCCAGCCTGCGAAACGCTTCAACCCACTTTTTGGCAGAAGCATCTCCACTCTCCGACTTTTTCTGCATGGTACGGTAAAGTTTATCTTTTATGAAGAAATAAGCATTCTGTGCATTCCACAAATCGACTGATAAGGACAAGGCTTTTGTTAATTCGAGTACAGCACCGATCTTCTCACATTTCACGCTATCTTCCGGACAACCTTTCAAGTTGTCCATCATAGCATTTAACCACGAGCCTGCGGGCAAACCCGATTGCCGCTGATTCAAGAGGAACTGACCATCCTTTCAATTCCCCTATCAATCGTGTGAGTCTTTCACAATCCACAGTATCTTCTTCAAAAAATTTTTTCAGATTTGCATTCAGAACATATTCAGCCGCTGCAAAAAAGGGGCTGGGAAGTGGCTGCCGTAAGTTGTGAAAACAGTTAAGCAACCTGCTGTTTTCATATATCTTACGGTAGGCAGCTTCCACTCCATCACACTTTAATTGAACTATCTGGTTTAATATCTTTTCCTGTTTATCTTTAAAAAGGTTTCCGAGAGAATAGGAGTGTATTTCCGTACAAAAACGACACTAGCCCGCTTTTCTCACCGATAGAAAAATATCATCAAAATTTCGCAAAAACAGCCAGCTTGCCTTGGTATTAAGTGGTTCACTTTTTCTCAAAGCACAAAAAACTGGTTTCTCACTCTATAAATTATGCATAGGCATGGAGTGATGAGATAATAATCAGTTTTTGGACGTTCTTCTCCCGCAGTTATCGATTCTGTTTTAATTCTTCCAATAAAAGGTTAGCGTAAATTACCCTTCGGCATAACATGACAATTGGTACGCTTTGCGCAAGTTAACGTAAGCTTGATAAAAGATTTTTTGATATGGATAACCATTAGCTAAAGAAAAGCTAATTCGTCTCACACTGATTCGAATTTGGCCGCCTATCTTCAGAAGCTTATTACGTATCGTGTGACACTGAGCCTTTGCAAATTCCGTTGAACGCAAACCAACTCGTCTGAGCTCATTCAACAAGACATAGGCAACCGAAGAAAACCATAATCTAAGCTGATTTGCCCTCATAGTTTCTGAACTGGTTTTATCTGCAAACAAATACAATTGCTGCTCTTTGATGCGATTTTCCATCTCTCCACGAGCACAATATTCATTCTCATAAAGACTCCTTGCATCAATTTTATCCTCTTTTAACGATGTTACCACAAAACGTGGATTGGCTCCCTTTGTCAGATGCTCCGCCTTACCAATAACTCGCCTCTCTTTAGACCAGCTATCCAGTGTCCTGTATGTAAAATCTTTGTATACACGAAACGCATTCTTTGTCTGTTCATATCCTTCTCGTGCTTCTTTCAATTCATTTTCAATTATCTTCTTGAGACGTGCATTCTTTGCTAAACCAAATATGTAATCTACACTATTCGTTTCACACCATCTCATTAAATCCTCTCTAGCAAAGCCAGAATCAGCACGTAGAATGACTTTTACCTCAGGCCACTCTTTACGTATATGCTTGACTATCCTTTCTACTTCCTCTTTAGATCCCTCACTAGCATCTATATCCGAGGGTCTAAGTTTGGTACAAAGCAAATGCTTTCCACAAAAGATGTATAAAGGCAAATAACAATAACACCCATAATAACCATGAAAAAAACGGCCTTCCTGCTTACCATGAAGTGGATCATCAGTTGCATCTAAATCCAAGATTATTTGTTTTGGTTTCTCTTTATGCGAATCTAAAAAAGTATCTATAAAAAAACTCTTAATATTTTCTTCCTGATAGACTATCTTTTTATAACGGCTTTTTTCTGTGGCATCAGGAGGTGTTAACTCCAGCCTATTTAAAGTACTCTTGCCTGCCAATGCTTTGCCTTTGTCTCGTTCACAACGCCTGTCTTGACCACTCGGATCTGTTTTACCACACAATACCGCTAACAAAGGATTTGCTCTCAATTTGTCATGATCATTTAAATCTTCGTATCCTAATGCTATCTCATATACTCGTTGTGAAATTAGCTCTTTCAATGTGTGTTCTATTTCGTCCTGGTCACGGTAGTCTATGAAACAGTTTGAAAACTGTTTTAAAATGTCTCTTCCACGCTCTACTTCCCTCAAAAGAAGAGCTCCAGAATCAGTAGAAATAGTTCCACCGTTAAATTCTGCTACTACTTTACGCTTTCCTAATTCTTGAAAATCAAACAACATTTGTTGACACACTGTTTCCATCCACCACCTCCCGTATATGACTATAAAGTATTATATATATACAACTTATACCATAAACAAAAGGATTTTTCAAGCTGACGGTGAGATATCCGGGTTAGTATCCAAAACCAAATGTGAACAAAGATAAAAGTTTAACAAGTGAGGAAACACCATAATTGTTCTTTATAAACTCTTTCAAAATATCGTAAAAGAGGCGCTATTAGCGCCTCTTTTACACAAAGAAAAAACCATTAACTCCGATCAACAGCTAGACCCATACGAAGTTTTGAATTGTTATCTCTGTTACTGTATCTTCTTATACTTATTTTGTATGTACCTGAAACGGTAGGAGTAAAAGAGAGAAATTCATAAGGATTGTCATATGAAAATGATCCGCCCACATATTGACCACTTGGATCATAAACCTTAAAGTCCATATCCATTCCTATTGGATGGGCATCTGATCTATGGGAATAAGTGTAACTTCCTCTATTGAGCCAGCTCAGGACAATTCTTGTATTTCGGTATGCAGTAAGCTGTACCAGAACGTCAATACTTCCGTTAAATGGATTTATGTCTCTGGCATCAAAGTAAGAAAAATCACTGTTGGAACCAGTCCACCAAAAAAAATTACTGTTATAGTAAGTCCTGTAAAAATTAATTCCACCAGTACCAACCTTATCAGCTCCGCCACTAATCGTATTTGAAGCACCGGCTAACATAGCAGCTTTTACAAGATACGGTCTAAATCTAAACGATGGATATGCAGACATAAGGTCTGCAGCAAAGCCAGCAGCATGAGGACTCGCCATACTGGTACCTGTCCCTGTCCACCCACCTGCGGCTATTCCGGTACCAGGGGCAACAATTTCAGGTTTCTGATTGTCTGTTTGTGGGTCACGATAACATGATGATGAGTTAATTGTGTTGCTACTATCATTGTAATTACCCACAGTAATCACGTTCAAACCTTTAGCAGGTGTAGTTACGTTGACAACGTCATTTCCGGCAGCCACAAAGATTGTCTGGGAGCCATCATAGACACAATTATCAAAATCCCTGTCTAATGTATTATAAAAAGTATCTGTTTGCTGTCGCCACGAGTGGTTTTGAATGTAGATATTAGGAGTTCCATTCGCTGCAGGAGTTAACCACAGGTCATAAAAAGAAGGTAAGGTATAACCACCACGACAATAGAGATAAGATTCAGGAGACACTCCTCTTATGATAGCGCTCACATTTTCATTATGCCAATCCCGAGAACCGGATATCCTTTTATAGTTGGTTATAAAACCGTTGTCCGGGCAGCCAGTTTCACTCATGTAGATCCCTATACCATCTCCTTGCCTGCCTGTGTAGCTGATTGCATAAGGGTCTACCTTCGTTGATCTCATTGCTGCGGCGATTTCGCCTTGTGGTTCTACATAGAGTTCTACTCCATCAAGCAAATCTTTATTAGCTTTTACAAAACCCTTAATAGATCTCTTCTTAAGAGGTATTGTAAATGAAGGCAAGCCTTTTTCAATTGCCTCTTTTAACACACTATGTTTCTCCAGACCGGTTCTTTCTGCAAGTTTTTTAAGTTTTGCGCTCCACTTGCTTTTTCTTCTTTTAGCATTTGAAGTAAGCCTCTTTGCTTTTTCATTGGTTAAGGTTTTGATCTCTTCTTCTGTAACTATAACTTCATTGATTTTTGATATAGTAAATCCATCATCAATATCTACCACACCAGAAGCACGGCTTTCTTCTTCTATCTCCTCTTCCTCATCTTCCTTTAGAGCTACGGTAACATTAAGCAACTCATTATCTTCAACATATTCTGAGTCAGACGGCTTCCTACCAAGAATTTCTGTAAGACTGTCTCCTATCAAAGATTTTTCAACTGCTGGTAATACTTTTTCAGAAACAGGATTTCCTTTAGGATCTAGAATAACTTCGCTCATGTTCCCCTCTTCGTCTACGAACTTGACAAAAGTAAATTCATGACCATTGAGAGTTTTTTTCTTCGAATTGGCAACACTTCCATTTAAAGGTTTATGTTCATTTATTACCTTTCGATGGCTTTGACCCTCTTCTAATTTACCAGCATATGCTTGACCACACGAAAACAAACCGACTAAAGTTACCATAGACAAAAATTTATTTACTTTCATAATCCCCTCCATGAATAAAAGATAAAAAAACAATTAAAAATTAGGCTACTCTTTAACTACTTTATAACACTTTTTCCATTACATACTCCTACCTCCCTTCTTAGATGTATTTTTTATAAAACAAGCTAAGTTCCGCAATATAACTCTGGTATTCCAATGAATTTGAGCAATTCGCAACCTCTATGCCATTCTCGCATTTTTTTTCACATCTATTCTTTTTCAATCATTACAACCTTTAACTACCACCAAAGTTATATGCACACACTTAACCATACGAGTAGAATGTGTTTCGTTTATTATTTTTAGATAGATACCGGTTAATTAATGTTGAAACAAATTTTTGACCATATTTTAACCAGCAGTAACCATTCTAATTATTGAACATAGCAGAGAGGATTGTAGATTTACGTTTTGGGATGCAGGTCTGGAGAAAGATACCAAACTCATACTAAAGCAGTAACGAAAGACAAATTTATAACAGACTGTGATGCCGGGACAATGAACGTATTGAGTGTGCTTGAAAGACATAAAGAGCAATTTGTCGAGTACCCGGAAGTATTGGTAGCAGACAAAAGGTTTCGATCTGAACCAAAAGAAATGGAAGAGCACGAATAGAAGGTGAAGGTGCTTGCCATTCCCAGGAGAGCATCAGATTGGGGCAATGATTTGCTTCAACCGTGGCAAAGCTTTCGAGCAGGGATTGAGGAATCGATTTCTGTCTTAAAACGGGCATATCGTCTCATGAGGTGTCATTATCGTGGATTTAAGAGTTTTGCTTCTTCTGTAGGCATGGGAGTCTTTTGCCACAAGTTGGTAACGCGGGCAAATAGTTCATAAAAACGATATCGTATAAATCATATTGCTGAGAAATATTGAGATTTTCAGAAGAGGTATGTAAGCAGATCGAGTAAAATTGTAAAATAACATCTATTTCCACTATAAAATAAAGATTCTTGGTTTCAGATTTTCTTACAAATTGTTAAAGCCCTATACTACTCAGAGAAGTTACTAAAAAAGTCTTTTCCGCAACAGATACTAATTAGAGCAATAACAGAAAGGCTACCGTATAACGAAATCCGCTCCTGTTATCTTCTTTAATGCCTTAGCAGCAACATCTCTGGTGAAAAAATCGTTCAATGCAAGTGAGTAAATATTTTTTTCTGCATACAAATCTCATTTTAGGGCCCCCTTAACCTAATTAAGAGCCCTGAATCAGTTTTACAATAATATTTCTTTACGAACTACAATAGGAAAAATTGTTGACTCCGGACAATAAATTTCACGATTAAGCAGAAATATTAAGAGCCAAATACAACAAATACAGAAAAAACTATACGCCTGTTTGTTCAAACACCACATCTTATTTTAACAATACCTTTGTAGTAGGCATGTTAAGAGCTAATCCGATTATGAGGAGACGTTTATACGAGAAACAGGAGTCAGAGAGGTATCAAAAACACTCTATAGTTGCATCATTATTAAAGACATCAAAAATGAATAATCATTAAACTCAAAATATTCTCAATAGGCCAAAAGCTATTGATACTCAACAATAGCGGGTGCATAGAAATGGGTATTGTAACTATTCCCAATTATTCTACATCCGTTTGAGTTCCCTTCAACTCGTACCAACACATCAGTACGAGGATTTGCAATCGGATCTAATCGTAATATATTGTCTATAATTGAGCATCCGTGACTGTCTATGATTTTAATAGGCACGCCATCAGCTGTTGGAGCGGTTACCCTAGACTCAGAAATACGGGTAAAAAAAGCCCTATCAATCAGGACACCGTCACCGTTTCCCTCTGTGGTTATTGCTCGGATAGAGGTTATTCCGTTTAAGATCCCATTAACCACAACAGTATGTCCACCATTGTGCTCAATAACAGTGTCGGTAATGGATACAGCCCCTGATGTACGAGGCCAGTTGGGAGATTGAGACTTTAACAAGAGCCCATCAGGAATATAGATATTCTTGGGTGAAGAACCGAGAATGACGACAGCAGCACCTCCGTTACGAATTGCATGGAGTCGATGAATAGACAGTGCATTGCTTCCGTATATCAGGAACCCTGCACCAGCATTACAGCTTCCACTCACATTACTTATGATCGCGCCCTGAGCTTGCTCAATAAGCCAGCCAGTGTGTGTAGCCCCTGAAACACCGGCTTTCTCAATCCAGGTACCTTGCCCTGTTGTCTTATACATGTGAATCCCGACCATAGCCCGTGAGTTGCATTCAACACCTACACCCCTTATTTGCACCCTTCCATTTCCTGCATAAAGTACCGAGCTGGTCGTTACAGAATTTTCCGACACTTTAAGAATAGATGTCCCTGTGTAGCCAGTAGATTCTCCAACCAAGCTTAAGTTGGTAACATTAAATATTGCGTTATTACCTGCAGCCTCGATGTCATATTGACCTGCCGGGAAATACACCGGTTTCCTGTTTGCTCGTGCCACATCAAGAGCAAGCCGGATCTGTTCAGTATCACTTACTCCGTCACCTGGAATCGCTCCATGTGATGTCACATTTACATAAATATCAGAACAACATTCTCTTTCAGGAATTGTATCAATATTTGCTTGAATAATTTTGTTATTAAAAATCAGAATGGTACACAATATCAGTATTCCCAACGATGATTTCATATTCCGAACCCATTTAAAACAATTCTGTTTTTTTCTCATATTCTCTGTTCTACTCATTACACATACCTCCTTGGATAAAAATAAAATCAATAATATACATTTAATATTCTCTTCTAGTATTCTCTTCAAAAAGAGATTAAATTAAACAATTCAACATGATTTTCAGATACTTATATTGACAATTAGGAAAATTTTTAACATTTGTTAAAAACCGTATCTTAAATATGCTAAATAATCTATTTACATAGTGAAATTCGTTGCTGAAAACCATTATTAATTAAGTTCAGCACAACTTTTGACATCTCCTCGACCATTTTGATCATTCGAGTGTAATAATGCCCATAAAACAGTGTTTAAATTTCCTATTCATGCTGTACCTTAATCTCCAGCTCAGGAAAGAATGCAATATCCGTGCTTCCTATGCTCTCATTGTGTACCTCTATCACGAGAATATTTGTACCGGAAACTAACTTCGTTTTATGCTCACTCAAATCAAATATCTCAACAAGCCCGGTTCCATGATCGAGCGCCTTTGTGTTATGATCGGGCACACCGTCAGGCATATGTGCCCTTGCCACCACTTTTCCGTTTATATACGCAACAAATCCGTCATCATAATCCATCCTGAGTATCATACCTGTTAACGCTGTTGCATCATCGATTTTGAAGGTTTTTCTGGCATATAATGCCAAGTAGTTATCTTTCATGTCAGAAAGCTTTGTCTTATATTCTCCGCTTCCATATCCAATTCCTGTTTGACCTTTTTGCCATCCGGAATCATCAAAGGAGACATCATTCCATTCAACACCGGGATCGGAATTTCCTTTCAAGAATTTCCAGCTATCTCCCAAACGAATGACGGTCGCAATTTCTTCAGAGCACACCTTACTGCCAGAAGGAATTACATTATCTACGCGGATGAATCCGTCATAGGTTTTTCGCACTTCAAAAAAGATCCTGAGATTAACTGCCAGAACTGTAGAACCTCCAGGTATATTTAATTCCTTTACATTTACCTTATAGGTGCGCCAGCTGTTATTATGGAATACTTTGCGCATATCAACAAAATACTCCTCTTTTAAATCAGGTGTTTTGACAAGAAGAGCTGCCATAACATAAGAACTAACATCTCTGGAAGTAATAGCATTCACTATATCATAAGAAAAAGTTGATATACCCTGCCACCGTACATCGCCACTGAGATCAGGAGAATTGAGATCCCAATGGACATACTGTGAATTTGAGGGACTGCCAGGAAGAAGATTATCTATATCTACATAAATTGATCCGGTACCATTGCTGAGAGGATCACGATACGGTGTAGCAGTCGGCGAATTATGACTAAGGGAAAACGGAGCAGTTCTATCACTAAAAGATTCGGGAATGGGATCGAATTGGTCTCTATCGAACAAACCGATAAGTCTCCACCCTTCGTTGGCACCATCATTGAAATGAAACCCTGTGCCACACTCTTTCCCTGCCTGAGGTGGTTCAAATCGTGAACCAAACTGTGTCGAAACCTTGCTACTTTCAGCTTTGCCTTTTCCTTTGTGCCTTTTGTTTGATGCACCCTCATACATCGAGGAATCGCCAGGAGCGTTAGTAACTCCCGGGCTATCTTCACCTGGATCATTTTCAAATTTTCTTTCTGTTTGTTCAATGTTTCTTGCCATAGAAGGATGTCCTTTTCGATTAATCTCATCACCTGGATATGTATTTACAGCATTTACTCCTATTCCTGCATTTACATATCCTGCATCTTCCGGAGGAGATGATACAAAATTCTCGTAACGACTTTTATACGCTACTCTTTCTGAATTTAAACCGACATCTAAAATGATAACCTTGTTAATCGCCTTATCGTGACGGTGCGTAATAACATAGTTAAAGGGATACATAAGTTTCTTTATGCCCTCCAGGAGACTAAACTCGTTAAAATTAACAGTGACTACCTTCTCTTTCATCTTTCCCATCAACTTAAACTCAACCCCTGTTTTTTTCTCAATTTTTTTTACTATCTTACTCAGTGGCGCATCCTCTGTTTTAATGGAAATGAGCCCTTCTTCTATCTTTACACTTTCAGAACTTCTCATGTCGACAGAAGAGAAAACAGTTTTACACGGTAGAACCAGTAAGAATACAAATATTAATTGCTCATATATGTTGGTTAATCTACATTTATTGCTCATATCAACCTATGTGCTTTTTCCCAAAACAATTGAAAACATGGATTAAAATCTTAGTAACGCTAACAGAATGCCATTCGTCTTAATTTTTAAATTTTATAAGGAAGGATTTGTTTAGTGTTTATTTTGTGCAAGTTATGAAGCAGAGATGAATTAATAAGGCTAAAAATTTTACCATTAGATATGCTTTGTAAGTGGTCAATTTCTGGTTATTGTGGTTGCAAGACAACTAAAAATTTTTCAGATTACTATTTCTGTATTCCCTATAGAAAGATCCTGGGTATTATTCCAAGCGGTGAAATTGAAATTGCTCCCAAGTGCAAGGACTTTGTTTTAAAAGCTGACCTTATTGAGGATTTGAAGCAAGAGGGGGGAGAGAGATAAAGACAAAATAACTTCTGCGGATGATTTGTTAATGAGGAGAGATTTAAGATATTCATTATTAAAAATCACAATGAGCAACTACATGTCGTAATCATGGAATGAGTTATAGCAATGCATGTAACATACTGTTTCGGGGAAACCAATCTGATTTTATCCAATAGTTTATGTCAATCTATTAATACTCTGAATAATTCCGAATTAGTTACATTTTTTGGTTTTTGCTTGGCCAGCTTGGGTATTTAATAATTTTGCCACTCCAGAGCCGGTTTAAAAATGTTTCCCACTGTAAAATCTGAATACCGTCTTCAGTCTGGCGGGGAGTTGGATCGCAGGAAACCAGGATTGAATATTTTGTTGGATACTCTTCTTTTAACGCTCTTAAGCCCTTAAGATGCGGACTATCGGTGCTTGTTGTAGATTTTACTTCTATTGCTACTTAATTGTCTAAGATGAATTCAACCTCAAAACCTGAGGATGTCCGCCAATACGTTATGGGATAAAACATTCCCGCATAACTGGAGTGTGCGGAAATTTCATGAAAAATGAGCTGTTCTAAGGCTTTGCCGAACAGCTCAGATCCGGGTTCTACAATGCCTCTTCTCGTCAATTCCGCCGTTACTCCAGCATCAAAAAAATAGAATTTAGGAGCATGGATTAAACGTCTTTTAAATTTTTTTGTAAAGGCAGGAACGTTTTTTCCTATTAAAGTATCTACTAATATTTGAAAGTACTCCTTGACCGTTGGTGCACTGACACCACATTCCCTCGCGATATTCTGGTAGTTCAGAATTTCCCCATTACAATGCCCTGCAATTTCAATAAATTTACTAAATGAGCTTATATTTCTGGTGAGCGCTTCGGCAAGTATCTCTTCCTTAAGAAATCACCAATATATGATGCTATGAGCCTTTTAGGGTGTTTCCCTCTATTAAATCCAGCTTTACACACAGTTTTACACATTGGCTTAATGCTTCTTTTAAAGCTCTTTTGTTATTCCGCCTAAAATTTGCTATCGTTTTATGATCAGGTTTTAAACCTCCCATTAACCATATGAGTGAAACGTTATGATATAACGCACGTTCGAGCTTTCTTGAACTTCTCCATCCATACGAATACCCATATATCAATAGCTTTAACATTGTTTTAGGATCATATTGAGAATTACCCACTTTATTACAATTAATATCTATTTCAATATCTTCCATAGACAATGACTCTATAAAGGCATCGTATACCCTCACAGGGTTTTCATCCTGTACGTATCCTTCTATACTCTTAGGAAATAAGTCCATCTGGTATCTATCACCTTTTTTATATGCCAACTGCCTAACTCTCCTCTTTTGTGAATAGGTATAACCAATGCTAAGCCATTTGAAACATATTATATCAATCTGGAGAGTCGTTACATAGCTGAAAATTAATTGTGACACAGCCTGTAAGTTTCTGGTTAAACTGGCAACACCTTTTTCTCAAGAAAGCTACCAACGTAAGCTTTTTAGTTCATGGGATTTGAGCAGAGCTTGCTGCGCTTGCCAATCTTTACCGGCATCGGCTTGGGATTGAGACCAGTCACCGCCAGATGCATCAGGGCCGAGCTCGCACCGCGTCCTTCTTGCCCGTGTTGAGGCTTTTGTACGTAACCATTGCGTTGCTGTTGTGCAACCTCTGGGTTTGGCTGCACTGGGCTGTGGTGGCTGAGCCCAGACGTGGAGGAGGGAAGCTGAGGCCGCGGCTCCTCAACCTGGAGCAGATCCTCAGCTGGATCGCCATGGTCAACGAAGAAAAGCTCAAAACGGTTCAGGCTCTGTAAGTCTGTTATCCCTTGCGGGTTTAAAATATGATGAATTGCGATCTGCTGAGGTTATGAACGGAATTCAAGGACTCCAGAGCCGTGTCAATCTTCTCTCTGAGAGAAAGCAACTCCAACGGTTCCACGATCTGTTGTGCTTCCTCCAGATATTGTCGGGCCTCCTCGTAACGCTTCTTCGCTTTGCAAAGAAGCCCCAGGTTTAGGAGGCTCCGAGCCAGGAACTCCGGCATCCCTGTTTTTCGGGCCCTCTGGACAACCTCTTCAAGGTGGTGTCGTGCCTTGCGAGCGGCAAATGGCAGCGTTCGCAGAAGGAAGCCGAGATTCCGCAAGATCATCAAGAGCGGAATCTTTCTTTCGACGGTAACCATCTGCAGGTAGATTTCTCCCAGAACCAGCTTTCCAAAAATGGAGGAGCCTTCGCATCCCCATGCTTCGAACCGCCGGATAGCGGTTTCGATCCAGCGGACTCCGGCAGCCATCTCTCCAGCCTGTATCATCGCAGCACCATAGGGAATATCGATCCCCAGCAGCATCCCGAAATACCCATATTCTACAGCTTCGCGTCGGATCTCGCGCAGGATGGCTGCACCTTCCTTTCCTCGACCCATCAGAGCCAGAGCCGCTCCCTTGGCACCAAGGACTGAAAGCCGGAGTTCCAACGTTTTCTCTATGTGTAGAGCCTCCTCGGCGCAGTCGATTGCCTTCTGATATCGTTCGTCAATAACGTCTGCCCATGCGATAGCACAGAGTCCCATACCTATAGACCGAAGATCGCTCACACTGCGGCCTAGTTCCAGAAGCCGGAAACCCAAGCATCGAGCATCATCACCGTGGCCAGCCATGATCTTGTGAAAAGCGAGACCGAGGATACAAGCGGACGCTAAAAAGATGTCATTCAACCCTCCGGCAACCTCCAGAACTCGATCTCCGAGCCGTTCAACGATGTCATGGGGTTGATCACCACGGTTCATCCAGTACAGCCATATAAGTCCCAGGGATACGTAGGCAATACACTCCTCATCGCCCAACTCTTCACCTAGGGCGAGCCCCCTCTCGAGCACAGTTCTTGCCTTATCGAATTGGACAGTTTGAGTATAGGAGTAGCCCAGCCAATAGGTGAGCAAACACAGGTGACGCTTGTCACCCGTTGCTTCCACTCGGGAGAAATAGCGTTCCGTAAGATCGATGGTCCCTTTGGAGTCCCGTCGATAGGAATACACTCGAAGCCGGCTCAGGAGAACATCGGTGAGGAACAGGTCATCAACGCAGCTGGGGACGGCCTCGATAAGTTCCATTGCCCGGTAGAAATATCGATCAGCCTCATTGAGAGAATAGACCCTCAAGCTTTTCTCTCCAGCGAGGGTCAAGTAATAAACGGTCTTTTCGACACAGGAGGTCCGGCTGTAATGATGGGCCAGCACTTCCACCCATTCCTCCAGTTGGCTGGCGTAGAGGTGCTCGATGGCTTCACACACCCGCTGGTGTAACACCTCCCGCTGGAGTGAGAGAAGGCTGTGATAGATGGCATCTTTAACCAAGACGTGCTTGAATCGGAATTCCTCTTGTCCTTCTATCTCCTCGCAGAAGATCAGGTCATGGGCCTCAAGCGCACAAAGCCGTTCCGTCACTGTTCCATTCCCCCCAGTGACGTAGCTAATCAGGTCCAGGGAAAAGCGCTGGCCGATGATCGAAGCAGCCTGCAGGACAGTCCGGGATTCCTCATCCAGCCGATCGACCCGATGCATCAACAGGTTTTGCAAAGTGCCGGGCAAGAAGACGTCGTTCCATTCAGCACAAAAAGATACACCCTCTTCTGTACAGTGGAGCGATCCTTGTTCCTGGAGGACGTTGACGATCTCTTCGGCAAAGAGTGGGTTACCCCCAGATTTCTCAACTAAGAGGCGGATTAGCTCTACGGGTAGATCATCGATTCCCAAACGATTTCGAAGCAGATGAACGGTGATGTCCTTGGGTAAGAGTTGGAGATCCAACACGGTTACGTTCGGACGGCCAGACCAAGGCGGTCGGTACGAGGGCCGGCAGGTGCAGCCGAACAATAGGGGTAAGCTCTCCATGCTTTCAGCGACCCACAAAAGGAGCTCTTCGGTCGCCGTGTCAACCCATTGCACATCTTCGATAAACAGCACCATCGGGGACAGCCGACTCCACGTGCAGACCAGCTCTTGGAGCACCTGCCGGGTGCGACGCCCAATGTTCTCGCCGTCCAAGCCTCGCAAGGCATCGTCCGATACTTGCATCCCCAACAGGTTGAGTAAGAAGGGTAACTGCACCTCCGCTTCCAGGCCCAAAGGTTCCAAGCCCATCCGGAGTTTTTCCTGGGTCTCCCGCAGATCGCTCTCCATGCGAAGATGAAACAAGGACCGGACCACCTCGAGTATGGGAAAAAATGGGGTCGATTGATCATCGGCCGTGCAATGGCCCTGAAGCACGACGAAGCGTTGGGGCTCAAGCCGCTGCCGGAACTCGTGCACCAGACGGGACTTGCCGATACCTGCTTCTCCCATCACATTCACCACCTGTACGGCACCCTGAACGGCTTCGCTCAAGCGACGCTGCAGAATCTCCAGTTCTCGCTCACGGCCGACGAAGGGGGTCAACCCGCGCCGGACGGTCACGCCGAAGCGCGTCACTTCGGACTTCAGACCTTCCAATCGATAGACCCGCTGAGGTGTCTCCTTTCCCCGGATCGTACGCTCGCCCACAAAGGCACTCTCGGTGTACCCTTCAACCAAGCAATAAGTGGCCTCACTCATCAGAATTCTATCCGGCTCGGCGATCGACTCCAGCCGCGAGGCCAGGTTTAACGTGTCACCCACAGCCTTGAACACCCTGTGCTGTTCCGTTCCCACCATGCCCACTACCGCCGGGCCGGTGTGGATCCCGATCCGCATCTGAGGGCGTACCCCGTGCTCGGCCTCGATTTCGGTACGGAGGAGCCTCATCTGTGCCTGAATCTCCAGAGCGGCCCGACAAGCCCGCACCGGGGCGTCTTCTAGGGCTACAGGGACACCAAACAGGGCCAGGATTCCGTCGCCGGTCAACTCTTGCACGGTACCCTTCTCCTGATTTACGGCCGCCACCATCCGTTCATAGATTCGGTCCATGAGCAGATAGGTCGCTTCTTCTCCCAAAGACTCCGCCAGAGGGGTGAACTCCTTCATGTCCGCGAAGAGCACCGTGACCTGCCTACGCTCTCCTTTAATCTGGCCACGGGAAACCGGAAGTTGGTGAGGGTGTTGTGGCGGTAGGGAGCCGATGTCCTCAGCCGACAATAATTTGTCGCTAATGGAGTCGACCGTGAGGGTCTCTGCACTCGATACGCAAAACACCCGGTTAGGATCCCCAAAGTAGCGATATGCCATCCATGCAAGATGAGGGGCTCCGGCTTCGTATCGCTTGAGGCTCTCTAAGCGTGCTGTTCTGAGCGCCTCAGCTGCTGGATGACTCTGCGCAGCCTGCTGGAAGAACGTCAGCGCCATCTCAGCAGCTTGCACGTTCACCAGTGGCCACAAAGGGGCGACCACGACCTTGCTCCGATCCCCCCGGGCAAAGGCATGAGCAATGCTGCCGGCCCCTTTCTCCATATCCCACTTACTGCCTGCCGCCGCTCCTTCGCAGGCATTCAGGAAGACCCAGTTCGCTGCCGGGGCCACTTGCTCGATCCGACTGGCGAAGAGCATCCCATCGGCCAACACCAGACAGCCCTGATCGCCATCACGGGGAAAGTACCCATGGCCGAAGTAGTACATCCCTCCTATCGAGGGATCGGCCAGAGCGTTCAGCACATGTTTGATCGTGGTGTTCTTATGTCGGAGGAGGTTAATGCGATAGCCCTGGTGCTCGATGATCCGGTGCAGCGAAGACAGATGTTTGGCACAGTGACCGTCGGGATCGGTATCGGACCAACACAGGTCCCCGGTGGGATCCTCGATGAACAGAAACTCTCTTCCGTTCCCTGCCGGCCGCCCCTGACCGCGTACCAGGTGAGTGAGGTGGTACGTAAGAGCGAGCTTACCTCCTTCGCTCCCCATGGGCCTTCCGCAAGTGTCACAATACCTCGGAGGAGAGTCCTGTACCCAATAGGGAGCAGTGAGGTTTCGACACGACCGATTCGGACAGACAAAGTAATATTCGACCAGGACTTCCCAGGAAATTTCAGCCGCCGAATCCTGTAAGATGTCGAACTGGGGATGCCTCCCCGCCCCCATCAGGCTGACAAAGCCGCTCGCAGGGAACACCTGGCGAGCCAAGGCACACGCTGCCGCCTCCACAGCGCGGTTTTCCCCTTCCTGACCCGTCACTGCCCGTCGGGTCAGCTCCTCTACCTGCCTCCGGATCTCCTCGATATGCTGGTGAATCTCGGGCCATCTGACGGGCACATAGATAGGCTCTGGGACAACCTCTTCTGGATCAACAGGCACCAGGATATAGAGGAGCCCTTCTTTCTCGCTGGCACCTTGGCAATGTGCAACTCCAAGAAGCCGGGTCTGAACAGTCTGCTCGCTCTTGTGTGACTGCTTTTTCGGAGGATGAGATGGGCTCATGGGCTTCCTCCCATCTCCTCTGTCTCAGTTCGTACCAGGATCTCCCAGGTGGCCATCCCTTCAAAGCGAGGAGACTGCAGTTTGAGCACCCAGATCCCCTGGGGCAGCACGAAGGATTCTGCCTGAAAATCTGCCAGCCGACTGGCCAGGTACAGCGCATCGCCTTTAGCCTCACGTACCTCGATGCGCGTATGTTCAACCTCTCCCGCTGCTAACGGTTCCCCTTCGAGTATACAGTGTACGGCCGCCTCCCCGGCTGGAAGGCCTCGAATCACGAGTCGGATCGTGCATCTGGTGTCCTCGTCATCCAGAACCCATTCCTTCTGCTCCACTTTACACGCAGAAGGGGTTTCTGCAGAATGCACTTCGGTAGTTGGGATCGATAGCGTCGCGGCAACCGATGCCTGGTTAATCTGACGTGAAAACTGATTGGTATCGTTGTTCTCTTGAACCACATCACAATTTACTATTAATCCGTGTTTCTCATCCACTACTATCTGACTGTTATATCCAGCGTGAATACCTTGTTTTCCCTTTATCTTTACGCAATCCTTGTCCGTCTCATTCACACTCGTTTTCTTTTCTCGCTTTATCTCTTCCATGATAGCTTGTACTCTGAATGGCATCTCCTCTTTTTTTACCAGTTCCCCTTTGAGCTTGACAAGGCTGGCATTATCCTCTTCTCTAATATCTACCTGTTCACACTCTTTTAATATCTCTTCAATTCTCTCATCAATCCCTTTTAAATGCCTCGTACACTTCTCTTCTGTCCACGTCTTATTAATACCTAAGCTGAGCGATTTGTAATTGGTAAGAATGCTTAAAACTCACTTAAAAGGTGATAGCAATTTGTTATAATACATTTCCAGAAAACAAAAACTATCACCCAATAAGTGAGGAAAGTATTATGAAGAAAAATGATTTTAAAAGCAAGTGTAAGATTAGCAAAATAGGCGTAACAAGTGACACACTAACGGGCAGGGGAGGAATGAATTTATTCGTAAAGTATTTGAGCAGTGTAGAAATATACCCGTTATTAGAAGACCTTTTTGGGAATATCAGAAGAAACAAGAAAGGTCTACCGGTGTGGAATATATTCAAGCAGATATTTTGTTGGTTTTACGATGGAACGAGTCGTCACCTGAACTCATTTGATCAGTTAAAAAGAGATAAAGGGTATGCATCAGTAATAGAGAATAGCCAGGAAGAGATGGTGTCATCGCATCAGATAAAACGATTTTACAAATCGTTTTCGTGGGTATGTGGAGGGTCATTTCGGAAGATATTACGAAAGATGTTTATCTGGAGGCTGAGGCTTGAAAAGCCTGATGTCATAGAGATAACGATAGATACCATGGTAATGGACAATGATGAGGCGAAGAAGCGAAATGGAGTACAACCGACCTACAAGAAGGTAAAAGGCTTTCAACCGTTACAAGCCATTTGGAAAGGAAAGATAATAGACGCGATCTTTCGAGGCGGCAAGAAACACAGCAACTATGACAATTCCGTAGTGAATATGATGAAGGACCTTGTGCAGGTAATCCGCAAGGAATACCAAGAGACAGTTACAATAATAGTCAGGCTGGATAGTGGATTTTTTGATGAGAAGATCTTGCGAGAATGTGACAAGCTGGGAATAGGGTTTATCTGTACGGGTAAGATGTATAGAGGAGTGAAGGAGTATGTTGGTGTACAGTCTGAAAGTCAATGGAAGATCTATCGCAGTGGGAATCAGGAGTGGGAGTATTTGGAGTTTGGCTACCGATGTGAATCGTGGAAGAAGTTTTATCGCGCGATATATACCCGATTGAGTCATGAGGGAGAACAAAGGTTATTGGACTTTGCACGACCAGACAATGTAACTCTCACGAATATAGGGGTTAATCAAGAAGTGTTAGTCAATTGCCACACTAAGGCAGAAGAGAGAAGATTGGTGAAGACAGAAACAATCATAGAGAGCCATCACATGAGAGGAGCAGATGAATTACCCCACAGAGGGCTGAAGGATTTTGGATTTGAAGAGTTACCATTTAAGAGATTTGTGCCCAATAGTGTAGTATATTATTGCATGCTCATATCATTCTTTTTGTTTGAGACATATAAAGAAGACGTGTTAAAAGAAGTAATGCCAATAGGCAGTTATGCAACAACGGTGAGGAGGAAGGCACTGGATTTTGCTGCGAAGATAATGGGTACAGGACGGCAACTAATCCTTAAGGTAACCCGGGCAGTGATGGATAATTTACAATTTGATGTTTTATGGCAACGAAGTCAAACTCCCATACCAATAGTTGTTTAGATGTAGCAATTTTCAAGCTGAAAACCAATTGTCTGCAGGAGAGGTACGTCCAGGTTTGGCAAAATGGGATCAAAAATGCAATCCTGGAGAATTTTTTTAATAAGAGAGCCTTGGGGTGCTACTCCAGAACAATTTTCACCAGGTTAAATTGAGCAATTTTGATATTTTTTTTGTCGCAAATTTAAAATCGCTTAATTTGGGTTTAATTAAGAAATCTTAAATCGTAAATCAAAAACATGAACTGATATGAAATAGATCGATCAAGAGAAGACTACCGTATTATTAAATCCTTACCCGTTATCTTCTTTAATGCCTCCGCAGCTGCATCTCTGGTAAAAAAATCATTCAAAGCGATGACAAGATGACCTACAGCACGGGCGTCCTTAATATTGCCGAGCGCAACAACTACATCTTCGCGGAGACTGAAAGATAATTGCCAATCATCCAGGATAGCTATCAAAGGTTCTACCGCACTAGTATCACCAATCATACCCAGTGCCTTTGCTGCCTCGCATCTAATCCCTAAATCTTCATCATTATCTTTCAGGGCTGTAATCAGTGGTTTTATATCGGATTCCCCTCTCTGCCACTCTCTTATATCTTTGCCTGTTATATTCCTTAACGCCTTTATTGAATATTCCTGCAAAAGCCAGTTCCTATCGTTCAAGAGAGAAATCAAGGGTCCTACGGCACAAACAACCTTCATATTCCCAAGCAACTCAGCCGCATATCTTTTCACACGCCAGTCATCATCATTTAATGCCACAATAAGAGATTCTACCGCCGGTTCTCCTATTTTCATAATTGCCCATGCACACACGCTATTGATCGTTGGTGGCCATTTCTTCTCCTCTCTAATTTCACTATAATAGGTCGGCCACAATCCATCAAATGGACCCTCTTCTTTCAATAAATTAGTATTATCACCCATTAATTTAATAATGGCAGGTACGGCAAATGCTGCTTGAGATCCTGCTTCTCCCAAAAGGACAATTGCAAGTCCTCTCTCGATAGCAGAACGGGAATGGAGATTTTCCCTTTGCAGACACAAATCTTTACGAGACAAACTGCCCTTTTGCCTACCCATAGTACATGAAATGATTGAGTAATCAATAACCCGGCAGCCACCTCTTTTCATCGCTTTCTGTAGAGGATTTACTATCTCTTTTCCATCAAAAATATCTACTATATCGCCCTTCCCATTTGGCCTTGCAACCCTTACATTAAACTCTTTTGAATTTGCTGTCGCAAGGAGTTTATAATATGAGGAAAAATCTCTTTTCTGATCTTGAGTAAAGCTGCACTCCTCTCCCTTTTCAGATATGCAATTTTCTGCACCCATAGACTTGTGAAACAATTCACTGCTACTGCCGGCAAATAGAGGTGTGATTAAAAGAAGGGACATCACATTGAAGAGATACAACATTCTTGAAATTTTCATGAAAAGATATCCTGAAATGTGTCACATTTTTTACCTGTTCAATTGCACGACATTATCACCATTATCGGATTCTGTAGTTAGAAACTTTATCAGCCTTTTTGACCCCTTGAAGCGTGACCCCGTGAACTGATATGCCTTTTTATGGCTTTTTTTGTTGAAACCTTTCCCCAAATTGATAAGAATAGTTTATTATGTTTCAATCTTTCTATTAACTATGGTTGCTGAAAAAGAAGCTAACCATATAAGAGGAGGTATATGTATAAGATGCGAACAGACACAAAATCGCTTCTCACCTGGGGAAAAAAACTCCCTTTTGCAAATTATTGGAAAGTTGGGTCCCGTAACTTCATTCTTTATTGCTTTATGGGGATTTTCGTTCTATCCAACAACAATGGATTTGCAGGCATTTTTTCTCCAAAAGAGACTTCATCTCCTGAACACTATTCAGAACAGGCTCAAACGTCATACCAGCAGGGTGACTTCGAAGGGGCTATAGCAAATTGGACTAAAGCTGCTAATTTGTTTGAAAAGGAAGAGAGGCAGGAAGAACAGATAGAAGCACTTAACCACTTGTCCAGGGCGTATGAGTCTATCGGCCAATACAAGAATGCTCTCAAAAACCTTGAACATGCTCTCGTTCTGGCCGAAGAATCGGGCAATTGGGCAAAAATAGCATCTACCCTCGGTAATATTGGTAATGCTTATATCACTACTGGAAACGTTGACAAAGCCTACCGTTATTTGAACGAAGGCCTTGATATGGCATATGATCAGGGTTTGCCTTCACTTTCAGCCATCATCTTGAATAATCTTGGGAATCTCTTTAGTTCCCAGGAAAAGTACAAAGAAGCCTTTGATAGCTATGTAAAAAGTTTAACACTCTCAAAAACAATCGGCAATCATGCACTGGCTTCAAGAACGCTCACAAATGCCGCAACGGTTTCTATAAAGGATGGAGAGTATAAAAGGGCGAAGGGATTGCTTGACATGGCTTTGGAACGGTATCGTAATATGGCTAATTCACATGACAAGGCCTGCGGGATGATCAACATCGGCCTGGCTTACCGCGATATTCGACCACATCTTCCTGAATTCAAAGACGAACTCTTACTTCTCGCCTCAGAGATTTTCAGTGAATCGGTTGCGGTTGCTGCTGACATAGACGACTACAGCGCAATATCGTACGCCTGGGGAAATCTTGGTAAACTTTACGAAGAAGAGCACCGATATCAGGAGGCACTTGATTTAACACGGAGGGCCATATTTTCTGCGCAGCAAAAGAACCTGCCTGAATCTCTTTACCAGTGGCAGTGGCAGTCTGGACGCTTACTTAAGGCATTAGGGAAAATGGATGATGCAATCTCTGCATATAGACGTTCAATACATACCATTCAGTCAATTCGTCAGGAAATGTCTCTTGGCTATAAGAGACCTCAAACATCATTCAACAAAAGTATAGGATCTGTCTCCTTTGAACTGGTAGATCTTTTACTGCAACAAGCAGCTTCATTGAAGAGCGCAGAACAATACGAACCGTATCTTATTGAAGCACGTGTAGCGGTAGAACTACTCAAACTTGACGACCTGCGCGATTATTTTCGTGACGATTGCGTTGATGCAGCCCGATCAAAAATCACAGGACTTGATATTGTCTCCCAATCGGCAGTAGTAGTGTACCCGATACTTCTTCCAGACAGGACAGAACTCCTTGTAAGCCTCCCTTCCGGTCTAAAACGCTTTTCTGTCCCGGTTGGGATAGACGACCTCACTCAAGAGGTAAGGATATTCCGCAAGAAACTGGAAAAACGTACCACACGTGAATACCTTCCTCACGCTCAAAAATTATATGACTGGTTAATCAGCCCTCTGGAACGTGATTTGAAATCCTTAACCATCGATACGCTGGTCTTTGTTCCGGACGGTCCACTCCGAACCATTCCTATGGCGACACTACATGATGGAGAGCAGTTTCTTATCAGCAGGTATGCACTTGCAACTACACCGGGTCTGGATCTTACAAATCCTCGGCCAATCGATAGAGAAAGGAGTAAGATGCTGGCAGTAGGACTTACTGAATCAGTACAAGGCTACCCTCCGTTACCAAATGTATCAACCGAACTCGAAACAATTCGCACAATCTACGGAGATAATCAACTCATCAATCAGGAATTCACCACTACTACTCTGGAGGAAAAATTGAGGGATGAACAATTGAGCATCCTCCACATAGCCTCCCATGGTCAATTCGGAAATAATGTCGCAAACACGTTTCTCCTTACCTATGATGATAAACTTACAATGGACCAACTCAGTCAATTTGTGGGGCTGTTTCAGTTTCGTGAAGACCCGCTTGAACTCCTGATATTAAGTGCCTGTGAAACTGCAGCCGGTGATGACCGTGCCGCTCTCGGCCTTGCTGGTGTTGCCGTCAAGGCCGGCGCCAGGAGTGCAATAGCTACTTTATGGTATATAAATGATCAGGCATCTTCGTTGCTGATATCAGAATTTTACCGGCAAATTCAAGATCCGTCTGTCTCAAGGTCGAAGGCCCTTCAGAAAGCACAGTTAAAGCTGTTAAATGATCAACGTTTTGCACATCCCTGCTACTGGTCTCCTTTCCTGTTGATCAACAATTGGTTGTAAACTGGATGGAATGAAAATCAGCATTGTCCGGTTTAGTTTTTTCGCTTTTTATTTATTTTTCCAAAGCTGTCATTCCCTCATGTCTTGCGCTTTAAGCATGCGTGAACAAGCTTTAGCAGGAATCTTTGATATACGAACCTCTGGACACTCGAAAATTTAAAGGTGTTCTTTTATAATATTCCTGATAATGTCATATTTTCGAATATGAGGTTTTCGAATGAACTGAATTTCAATATCATGCTCTTTTGCAATTACCTCATCATTTTTGCGGACATTGTCTTTAACTGTTTGTTCAAGAAGTGGAAAATCAAAAATACCTATTCATTATAAAAGTTTTTTCAAGTGACAACCCGGTTGATCCAAAACCAAAAAACTTTATAATTTACCTATTATGTATCCATTCTGCAAAATCCAGAAACACACCTCTAAGCCCTCTAGAAAGGGGGTGGCTGCGCAAGCAGACGGAGTGTATAATACACGCCAAACAGATATAGATTTTTAACTTATAGGCTATTACATAAAAGTTTACATGAGATCATTGCAGAGACAATTACGATCACCACTCTCTATAAGCTTATTGGTAAGTATACTGGTTTTTTTCACTATTACCGGCCTGCGCAGTACAGGCAGACTTGAATACCTGGAACTTGCTACCTATGACTGGTTCATTAGATTAAGTCCTAAGGATAAGGATCCGGTATCCCATTCTCGGATTGTTCTCATAACTATTTCCGAACGTGATATCCACAACCAGGGACGTTGGCCATTAACCGACTCCACAATCGCCAAGGTGTTAAAAACACTTACCATTTATCAGCCACGAGCCATTGGTTTGGATATTTATCGGGATATCCCTGTACCACCCGGAAGTGAAGAACTTGATGAGATCCTGACCCAAAACAGCCATATCGTAACTGTTATGAAATTCGGTAATGATGTCGAAATAGGGATACCACCTCCTAAAGCACATGAAAATACCGACCAGATTGGCTTCAACGACATCATCGTTGATCCCGGAGGTATCGTCCGTCGTAGCCTGATCTTCCTCGATGACGGGAAAACAATTTCCTATTCATTTGCACTACGATTAGCACTTCTTTACTTGCAGGAGGAAGGGATTACGCCCCAACCCGACGGGTCAAACCCACAACATATCCGGCTTGGAAAAACTACTACAATAAGGCCGTTTGAATCTAATGATGGTGGATATGTAGGTGCTGATGCTCGAGGTTATCAATTTCTCCTCGATTTTAAAGAAACTCAAAATACATTTCCCTCTATTACTTTAACGGATCTCTTATCCGGAAAAATTGAACCAGAAATAATCAAAGATAAAATTGTAATGATTGGCGTTACAGCTGAAGGTGTAAAAGACTTCTTTTACACACCTTACAGCCGTGACTCAAGTAACAATCAACAGGTTTCCGGAATTTCATTACACGCTCATATGGTAAGTCAGTTACTGAGAACCAGCCTGGCAGGCGATACGTACATACTAACAATGAACGATTGGCTTGAGTGGTTATGGATCCTGGTTTGGAGTGTTATCGGAGGATTTACAGGGCTGAAAATTCGATCACCATGGCGTTTTTCCCTTTTGGCCACGAGTGTTATATTGTTTCACGCATGTATTGTATACTTTGCATTTTTAAGTAAATGGTGGATACCTTTCGTACCTTCGGCAATAGCCTGGTTTCTCTCTGCTGTAGTTGTTACCCCCTATATATCAAAACTGGAGAAAGAACAGAGAGCACTCCTTATGCATCTCTTTTCAAGGCACGTCTCGAAAGAAATTGCCGATGTCGTCTGGAAGCAGCGAGACCAGTTTCTTGAAGGTAACCGTCCCCGCTCTCAAAAGATAACGGCTACAGTATTATTTACGGACTTGAAAGGGTTTACGTCGGTATCAGAAAAAATGGAACCACAGGCACTCATGAACTGGTTAAATACGTATATGGAAACCATGGCCCAATTAGTTGTTGAACATGGTGGGGTAATTGACGATTATGCAGGTGACGGTCTCAAGGCAAATTTCGGTGTACCACTTCCCCGAAACAGCGAGACAGAGATAAGTCAGGATGCCGTGAATGCAGTAAATTGTGCCTTAGCCATGGAATTAAAGATGAACCAGCTTAATACACGCTGGCAGGAACAAAACCTGCCCACGACAGGAATGCGCATTGGAATTTTTACCGGATCAATAGTAGCCGGCAGTCTCGGTAGTGCACAAAGACTGAAATACACAACAATCGGTGATACCGCTAACATAGCCTCAAGGCTGGAAAGTTTGGATAATAACACCCTTGATATGAGTCCCCCTGAAACAGGGTGCCGTATCCTTATTGGAGAAGCTACTCTACGTTATCTGAACCACCAATTTGTAACCCTCAAAGTAGGTGAAACTACTTTAAAAGGAAGGAGTGAAAAAATAGGCGTATACCGTATTGTTGGACAAAACGGATCTTTACAAAATCAGAAATAAAACTATAGCATCATTTATAAGGCAAGAAAATGATGGTATACGACTTTCATCGATAAAAACCAATTGATAGTTTTATCGTAGATTTTTCTGTAATAAATTAATGCATAGGTAAATAAGTTCGTAAAGTCTTAGCTGGCACTTGAACGTCTTCCTTAATGAAACATCCACTAAAACAACCCTAAACTAAACTGGAAATGAATCCCGTCATCCTGCAGATCATGGTCTCCTGATGAAGTCTTGACATTGTTTAAACGATGCCCCCAGAAAAATTCAAATTGCGGTCTTATCTGAATTGGTTCCGGCAGTGTAACCGCCCATCGAACCCCTACACCAATACTTGCAATAGCCTTTGGATCAGGTGTATGAGGTTCCTTCCTGTTCCAGGCCCTCCCGAACCACGACTTTCCGTAATCCACAAAGGGTACTAATTCCACATAATCCGCCCATCGTTTATTTTGAACAATCGGGACACAGGTTTCAAATGATGTAATAAAGGCATTATCTCTAACCATGAGGTTCTCCCGATATCCACGCACACTGTACCTCCCCCCAACTGCAATCTGTTCGAGCGGCAAGAGTGGCTTGTTGGCCAGTTGAATATCAGTCCTAAATAACGTCTGTATATCCAAAAGTTTCAGACGTCTTGCCCACTGAAACTGTCCCAGCCAGGAGAAGAACTGACCGTCAGCAACACCGTTACTGTTGCCCGAGCGATTGTTTGTGGCGCCCAGAACGTCTATCCCTACAGAGAAACGTGATCGTGAAGCAATCACCTGATTCTGTGTACGATTCGTCCACTCCTGGGCAAAACGTAAGGCCGTTATGTTTGACTTGCCACGCTTCTCACCCGCTGAAAATGAGAAAGGTTCGTGCAACAGGAAGGTCTCACTGTGGAGCTGTTCCCCTGTAATCGCTAAAGCAAATTCATGATTTGTACTTCGATAGATTGGATGCCTCAGGGTAATATTGTAGTTTTCTGTCTCAGTTCTAATGTCAAGAGGGGCAAATGGCTCTTCCACGACATCAAAATCATTCATCCTGTACTGAAGTGAAAGAGTAGTATCGCGGGCGTTAATGGGGATCGTATAGGAGGCATTAATCTGACGTTTAAGCCCCTCAGATCCTCCATAGCTCAAGCTCAATAAATCACCCAATCCAAGCAGATTCTGGTTCGACACTGTCGTTGTCCATCGTTCAGCACCAATCGTCGAGGACTGGTAATTATTAAATACCATCCCAACCCCATAAGGAAACCTGTCTTTAACCCCTGCCTTTAAGAAACTTTCACCGGGTTTCAACCCCGGCGTAAGTTCTGCATTCACTTGATGGATGCGTGAATCCTCCTGCAGGAGACGGAGGCTTTGCTGTAAAGAATTAATATTAAGGGGTCGGCCGGCACCAAGGGCTAATCTTTTCCTGATATAGCTATCACGAAACCACCTGTTCCCCTCCACCTCAATACGCGTTAATTCACCCTCAATAATGTGAAACGTAATAACGCCGTCAGCCACTGATTGGTCAGGGATTACGGCCCCTGAGTTTACATAACCGTTATTTATATAAAAGAGTGTCAACTTCAACCGAAGCGTCTCTAAATCTTCATTGGTCAATTCCCGGTTCTCATATGACTCTAATACTTCGGCTAATTCCTCTCTCGTAAACACAGTGTTGCCGGTAATATTAATCTCACGAATGAAGATACGAATAAGAGGCAACTGTCCAAGTTCTTCTTTTTGAGGAAGAGGAAGAGGAGGCAAGACACTACCCGGAGGTTTTCTATACGGTTGATCCTCCAGTAGAGGAGGTATTTCTCCACTCCTTCTGGTTGGATCAATACCCAGAGCTCCCTGCCCATAAGAATAAGGAGAAGCAAAAGTAATGAGTAAGATACCGAAACAGATTGGCAAGAACTTTGAAAACCTAACCTGCAGAGTTCTAATCGGATTCAACATTTTATGATCTCCTCTACAACTCTCAAACAGAACACCTAACCCGAACGAGTCCAGAAAAATTTTAGATTTACGAATTACGATTTTGGATTTACGTTTTTTTGTGCAGCGGTAAAATGTTAGTGCATTTCAGCGAAATCCAGTAAAAAATCCCTTAATCCTCTAAAAAGAGGGGTGGCTGCGTAAGCAAACGGGGTGTGTAATACACACTTGTTAAATAAGTATCTTACCACCTAACTCTTAATCTTCTTTGCGCTCTTCCCGCCCGGCCAGGCAGTTCAGACGGGTGCGGCTTCTTGTCCTCGGCACCTGGTCCGGGGAGCGGTTAATAATTACTCATATTTTGCCAAATCGTAATTCGCCACTCGTAAATCTGAAATATCAAATCCTAAATCGTAAATTACAATCAAGGACACGTCGAACACCCTGAATCCTCATCCGTCATATCAAGCGGCAAAAGACCGTTATCTTCAAAGTAGTTCGCGCCATACGTCAATGGAAATCTTTCACTCAAGCTTGCCACCTTTGCATCGGCTGCAGCCATATCCGCATCATAAAGGGGACTTGTTAACAGGTCACCCGGCTGAAAGGGTAAACCGTCACGACCGCTCATTACCAGACTGCTGCGCTCTCCACCACCCATTCTAACTGCACAAGGTTTAAGAAGTAAGGATGCAGCACTCGAAAAATTTTTCTGTAAGGGAACTATACTTCCACTGATATTTGTGACCGGAGCACGGATATCAACTTCTCCATCGATACCTTTTTCTGAGGAAGCACTCACGATACTGTTCGGATCAGCCATAAATACTCCCGCCGTTATCCGTATATTACCTCCCCTCCCCTCAAAGGCATTTGCCCTGATCTTACTATTTTTTAAGATTACAAACTCTGGATCTATGGTGATATTACCTCCCTCTGTTTCAGTCCCTCCGCCAACAGAGGACGTAATCTCACTATTGATCAGCTGTACCATATACTTGGCATTTAGATTTATATTGCCTCCATCAGCCTGTTGCGCTTCAGTCCTCACTGAACTGTCTTCACTCAGGAACGTATGACCAGCATCTATGACAATATTACCAGCATCACCCTCGCCAGAACTTCCCGCCGATATTAGAGATCCATCACGAAGTGCTATATCCTTACCAGCCGTGATACTTATTGTTCCTCCCTTCCCATCTATAGCATCTGTCGTTACCGAACTGTCCGTAACAGCGATTGAATCCTTCGCATTGATGTTTATATTCCCTGCGTTACCAGTTACTACTTCGCGTTGATATCTGGATGGACTAGCACTTGTACTTATCCTCCCTTGATCAGTTATGGTTAAACTCCCAACATTTAATTCTATTGTACCCGCATCTCCTTTTCCCTCTGTATTGCTTGAAATTCTACTGTCTCGGTTCGAAACATTTACAGAATCTCTTGCCGTTATCTTTATATCGCCTGCATTACCAGATACTACTCCGTAATGAAAACTTAAAAAGCCTGAACTTGCACTTGTGCTTATCCCTCCTCCATCAGTTACGCTTAAACTCCCCACATCTAATTCTATATTCCCTGCATCTCCTTCTCCATCCTCAACCTCGCTTGAAATAAAACTTCCCTTAGAAATATTGACTGCTTGTTTCGCCCTTATCGTTATATCTCCGGCGTTACTTGAACTTTTGCCTTGAAAAGCAGAAGTGTGGCTTCGTGCAGTTGTGCTTATTTCTCCATAATCAGTTATATTTAAGCTCCCCACATCTAATTCTATTTTACCCGCATCTCCTTCACTCCAAGTCTCACTTCGTATTTGCATCTGTGAAATATTAACAGAACCTTTTGAATTTATCTGTATATTCCCAGCATCACCCGAACCAAAAGTTGAATTTTCAATAAAACCATATGATGGAATATTAACAGAATCTATTGCCGTAATTGTTATATCTCCGGCATTACCTGAACCATAAGTTGTGGAATACAGAGTACCGGAAAAATCCACAGACTCTTTTGCCGTAATCTCTATGTTTCCTGCCTCTCCAAAAGAAGAGCTAGATAGATTACAAGAATCAATATTAACAGATTTTTCTGCCATAATCTTTATATCGCCTGCTTTACCTGAATTGCTTCTTGTATCAGTTGTTATATTCCCAAGTCCAGTTATGTTCAAACTGTCTACTTCGAATTCAATACTTCCTGGATCTCCATCTTCCCCAGGTGTAGTTGATAGATCGAACCAATTAATAATATTAACAGAATCTTTTGCCTTAATCTTTATACCCCCAGCCGAACCTCTTGTTTGGATAGAACTATCGGTTAAATTTAAATTCCCCACATCTAATTGTATCGTACCAGCGTTTCCTGATGCAAAATTCTCAGTTAAAAGCATACTACCTCCTGAAATATTACCAACTTCTCTAGTATTAATTATTATATGACCTGCATTACCTTCACTAAACCCCTGATTACTACTAAAAATGCTACTATCATTAACGTTCAAAATGCCCATATCCAATTCAATTACACCTCCATTTCCTGATCCAAATGCTTCGCTTTCAATTCTACTTCTATCCAAAATATTCACAGAATCTTTTACCGTTATTTTTATATCACCAGAATTCCCAGAACCAAATGCGGCAGATCTTATTCCACTTTGATTCTGTCCAATAAAATCACCTGACAATTGGATATCAATACCTCCACCATTCTTATCTCCATATGTGTTGGAAGAAACTTGTCCTCTATCCATTACCAATCTTCCTCCACGAATATAGATAGAGCCACCTCCCACTCCACTTGTGTCAACGTTGACATCAGAATCGTGTACGATATCTATCACCCCAAGACTATCAAAAGCATCAACCACAGGAGCACCACCTTTGAAACTTACTTCTCCTTCGGAAGCAACACTTACCATATCAATCTGACCTTCTGGCGCATACAAATACCCATTTTTGATCTTCACATCACCTCCAACTGCTGAAAGTGTCTCACCCTCTCGTACCTCAAGAAAACTTCCGTCAACCGCAATACCCTCTGGATTTTGTCCCAAAAAGCCAAAGGCAGCCGGATGAGCTACCGTCAGAGTGCTGCTCTTTGAGAGATCGGCATGGAACATTGCCCCATCATCAAAACGGAGATAGTCAGCCGTGCTGACGTTAAATGACCCTTTTACATCCAGGCTGGCATTAGCGCCAAATAATACACCTGCCGGATTGAGAAGATACAGATTGGCACCAGGTATCGTCGATGCGAGAAGCCCGTCGATGAAGGATTGATTCCCGCCTGTTACACGGCTCAGGATATTTGCAACAGAATTCGGACCAGAGAATGTTGCACTCTCACCTGTCAACACATTAAACTCGCCAAAGCTATGAAAAAGATTGCTTCCTCGAATCTGACCCAGGTCAGAGGTTATACTATAGTCAGGACCCGTAAGTTGCCCAACCGGCCCGAGACTACCATCTAAGGATATCTGAGCATGGCTGAAATTCAGTAGTGAACTATAGATCATTAATACACTTATGATAAGAGGAAATGTGAAAAATCTCAAAGCGTTACGCAACCATGTAATGTTTGGCATTTCTAATCCCCCTTCTTGAACGTAATGAGAAGATGATTAATCCACATCTTTTTTGCCAAATCGTAATTCGTCATTCGTCAATCTCAAAGCACAAACATACAAATTCCAATTTATGAAACAAACTGGAATGTCCGTTCTTCTAAATCATATTGTTTGGACATTTTGACCTTTGTATGTTGGAATTTATTTGTTACATTTGATTTTTGTTATTTGGTGCTTCTTACACGCCCTGACAATTTGGATAAATTTATTTTGTCAAAATTGGTTCAAATATTTTTACTAATTGACTAAATCCCGAATCTGAAATATTATTTTGTAACTCTCAGTCAAGGACATGCCGAACACCCGCTATCCCAATCCATCATATCAAGCGGTAAAAGACCGTTATCTTCAAAGTAGCTTGCGCCATACGCCAATGGAGGTCTTTCGTTCATGCTTGCCACCTTTGCATCGGCTGCAGCCATATCCTCATCATAGAGAGGGCTTGGTAACAGGTCACCAGGCTGAAAGGGTATACCATCACGACCGGCCATAACCAGACTGCTGCGCTCTCCGCCACTCATTCTAACTGCACACGCTTTAAGAAGGAGGGATGCCGCACTCGAATAATTTTCCCGCAGGGGAGCCCTGTTTCCACTAATATTTGTGACCGGTGCACGAATATCCACCTCCCCATTAATACCTTTTTCTGATGATGCACTTACAACGCTATTTGGGTCTGCCAGAAACACCTCTGCGGTTATATCAATATTCCCACCTTTTCCCTCAAAGGCATTTGCCCTTATCTGGCTATTTTTCAAAACACCTCGATTCAGGTTCATGACAATATTACCCCCGACTGTTTCCAAACCACCATTAACAGAAGTGGTAATCTCACTATTAATCAACTGTGTCAGATTTTGGGCATTCAAGACTATATTACCCCCATCTGATTTTGCAGCTTCAGTCGTCACTGAGCTGCTTTCACTTCGGAATGTATCAACAGCGCTAATAGTAATATTCCCACTATTTCCAGCACCAGTACTTGCAGCTGTTATGACGGCATTACCTGTAAGGGTCAAATTATTTACCCTTAATCCAATACTCCCACCATCTCCGGCACTTGCTGTTTTAGCGGCAATAGTTCCCTGATCACCAATTTCCAGTTTACCAGCATCAAGATTTATATCTCCAGCATTACCTGTTGCCTGATCTGCAAAACCCTGGGCTACGAGAGCTGATGTAAAAATGCCGGCATTTATCCCATCAAAGGAATTTAATCCAGGTTCAACCCCTTTTATAAGCACATTATTTGCTGTAATATCAATGGATCCACCGTCTCCGGGACCAGTAGATCTGGCAGTGATTTGGGATCCATCCAGCACTTCTAATTTACCAGTTTTAACCTTGATACCCCCCGATCCTTTTGCGAATACCCCTCCTAAAGCAACGATGCTACCACTAAACCCACCCGGAGGAGCAGGGCCTGAGAGTACAATACTGTCACTTGCATTCACGTCTATGTTCCCGGCTTTTCCAGCGCCGAAATTACTCGATATGAGAAGAGCTCCATCTGTCACTTTCAGGTTATCAGTGAGAATCTCAATGTTACCGCTATCTCCTAGTGAAGACGAAAATGTACTAATCTGGCCAGAATTTTTCATTTGCACATCACTACTTCTGATTTGTAGGTCACCCCCATTTCCGGTTGTAGAAAATCCCCTTAGAACACTTGAAAATATTCCAGCGGGAAACCCTCTGTTATTTAATCCATCGATAACTATCTTGTCTGCATTTACTTCTACATTCCCGGAATGGCCTGAGCCAGACAACAAACTCGCATTAATCTGTGCACCATCAAGTATTTCAAGGATACCAGTATTGATCAGTAATTTTCCCGAATTTGCATTAGTATCTCCTGCACCTGATGTCACTTGTGTAGCAAATCCAGTAAAACCATTCCCACCTCCGCGTAGAAGTATGTTTTCGGCATTGATATCTAGCATTCCGGCATTGCCAGTATCGAATGTACTGGTAGAGATAAAACTTAGAGCTTTACTACCGTCCAGTTCAAGATTATCAGTTTCTAGGGTAATATCACCAGCATTGCCAGAACCAAAAACCTGGGTTACTATACCGGAAAAATCATTCATTTTTAAAGTATTCGTTTCAATGTCAACACTCCCTCCATCACCAGACCCAAAAACTCTTGATGCAACAACTGATGCCTGGACAAAAGGCTCACCTTTCAATTCAATTGTTTCTGACACTAAACGCACTCCTCCAGCTCGTCCTTTTCCAAAACTCGAAGACGTTGCCTCTGATACATCAAAAATGACATCCCCTTTCACATCTATGTCTATACCGAGACCTGGATGATCAATATCTCCGTGAGTTGCAGCATGAATTGAAGTTCCTTTCATTACAAAACGGCCTCCCCTTATATCCACAGTTCCACCGGGATCTCCATCAACTGCTATATCAACATCCACAAGATTAATCTCACCAAGTTGCGTAAACGAGTCAGCCTTGAAATCCTTAACTTGACCAGGATCATTGAGAGTGATCTCGCCTGAAGATGCTACACTCGCTATATTAACTCGTCCACTCGATGCCTTTAGCTCATCTGGAATAGTATTATTGGGATCACGATCTTTACCTGTAATTTTGATATCTCCTCCCAATAATGAGATAGTTTCTCCTTCGGGAACTTCAAGAGTGCTCTTGTCAATATGAATCGATGCCGGATTATCACCTAAAAATCCAAAGGCGGATATTGTTGCCACAGTCAGACTACTTCCTCTGGAAAGATCAGCATGGAACTCAGCCCCATCAACAAATCGGAGATAGTCTGCCGTACTGACGTGAAAAGAACCCTGTACATTCAGACTGGCATTTGCTCCAAAAAGTACACCAGCCGGATTGAGAAAATATAGATTAGCCCCGGGAATAGTTGATGCCAGAAGCCCGTCGATGAAGGATTGATTCCCGCCCGTAACACGACTCAGGATATTTGCAACAGAATTAGGACCGGAGAATGTTGCACTTTCACCCGTATTCACATTGAACTCACCAAAGCTGTGAAAAAGATTGCTTCCCCGGATTTGGCCCAGGTCAGAGGTAATATTATAGTCGGGACCCGTAAGTGGTCCTGCCGGTCCCATGCTTCCATCAAGGGTAATCTGCGCATGGCTGATAACGGGCTTGATACTATAAAAGAGGAAGGCACTTAAAAGGAAAGAAAATATGATGAGCCTTAGAACATGAAATGATTTCTGATTGAATGACATTTTGTTTCTCCTTTAACAAACATGATGATCAATTTTACAAATGTTTGTTCATGACGTTTGTCAACAATTCTCTCGTTTCTGCGGCTTAAGTAAGATTATGAATAAATACCACTTTTATTCCGCAAAAATAGGATACTTCGCCAGGGAAAACATCCATAAAAAAAGCCTAACTGCAAAGATATGAATAAATTCGTTGAAAATTCACATACACCATCTTCGGCAGCAAGGCTTTCTTTAAAACTTCAGGCGCTTAGGAACTTTCTCTCATGTTCCTTACACGTCTATATACGTTAAAGACCCTTTACTTTGCGCCCCCTGATTACTCAGGGTTTGCCTTTTGTCAAAAGATTTTTATTAGATTAACAAAGTACCAGTTTATAGAAAGGTATGAACGTTATGTTTCTCTAAAAAATTAAACAAAGTATTATAATTGAAATCAAGAAACGACACGGATTTATTTGAGACAGTCCATAAACAATTGAAACTCGAGGTATGCTATTGAATTGGTACATCATCAAGTCTCCTCAATGAATGCAGATTTATTATGTGGTAAAAAAACAACTGAATAGTATCAACTAAGAATGTTCTTTGTGTTACACATACACCTACGGGAACGAAAGGAGTAAACATGTAGACTTGCATTTTATCCGAAAACCATTACCTGTCTGACGCTTTGTTTGGCGGATGAGATGAGTATAACACTCAGAACACAATGTATTTTGTTACTGTTTAACGGAGGCAAATTTTTCCTACTCCTACAGATACTTAAAACGGATTAAAATAGCAGATATTTTATATAGAAGTCAATAAAAAAATACTATATTGTCAAGGCTAAATAGAAATGTCCTACTATGAGTATAAAACACTGAAGAATCCGAACGTCGAGCATCGATAATAATCAGATCGGGTCTCTCCCCTCTAATTTTGACAACGCTTCACTTACCTATTCATTGCGTATTCAGACACTTCCGACAATCCAACCTGTTCGATCAGGGAAGCACGCTGTTTTCTGCGTTTCATATCTTCCGGGGCATTGCTGACCAGGTCTGACATTGACGAAAAGGCGTCATACCATATCCCCGATTCAGCATAGATATGAGGGGACTTTGCCTTACCTGCCTGAGCAAGCCTTGTAGTGAGCGATTCCGGAGGTTCAATGTATTCAATTACCCCACCTGCGATAACGTCTTTAGACCGGTGTTCAGGATCTGCAACCAGCGCTACAAACCACTGATACTGTTTACCGGTGGATAAATATATTCCGTAATCCGCTAGGCTAATCCGATGCATACCGGGTTTTATGTGAGTACCAAGTTCCAGCTCAAGCAGCGGTTGTATTGCTATATTGTCAATCAAGGTAAATTCGATTCGGCTGCTGACTGGTTTAGAAAGATACCAGTAAAGAGAAGGCTGTTCCCGGACGGTTAATCCGACATGATCCGGTGCAATCACAGACAAAGGAGATAAACCGGCTTCGGTACCACGACTACCACCACCCACAAGAGCCGCTGGAGCGCCACGCTTAGGTGGTTTGTACACAGGCATATCAACGACTATTGCAGTTTCTTTCCTTTGTACCAGAGAATTTTGATTCATTGGCTTTCTTTTTGAGTTTTGCACATCGCTATTTTGTTGTACTTTTTTTCCTCGTTGTACCTCTGCCCCAAAACCTGATAATGGCATCAATAACATGAGTCCTGCAATCAATACCCAAATTGTACTATTAATTCTTTTTGTGTTATCATACTTCATGATTATTCCCTCCAGTCATTAGAATTTTGTTCCGCCTGACGTGATTGTTCAAAATAGTAGATTTAAGTGTTTCTTTTCCCCATTCCTCGTGAATATAGCACTTACCATTTCCAATTGAATACAGATATAAGAGTGGGTGAAATGTTATGTTGGGTAACAGTAAATGTCATTCCCGCAATAGTTATTGTGCCAGTCCTGTACTTGTTTTTAAACTTATAGTGGATAGGTGATACTGAGTACTCTACAGTTCCGTTTTCGGCGTCATTACTTCCTGATGTGATTGTTATCCATGAAACATTACTTTCAGCACTCCATCCACAAACTTCAACATTAGAAGAAACGCTTATGCTTCCTGTTCCCCCAGAAGAATCAAAAACCTTGCTAACGGGCATAATATCAAAAGAGCATACCGTACCTATAACTACAGTTACAGGAGGATAAACTGCTTCTACCGGCATAAAACGATTACCATAGATTGCCTGTATACCTTCAATATCATCTTGAGTGAGTGTTCGCTGGGCATGTCCTCGTACATTATAGGTAGCCATCACGGAATTTGGATCTTCTGAATGGTCCAGCCCAAGGGCATGGCCCATTTCATGAAGTACGGTCGTGAAATAATCATAGGTAATATCACCTCTACCAGTGTAGGTATCGTTTCCGTCATCCACCCACGTCAGCTTGTTTAATTGATACCCTTTCCTGGAAGCTAGATGCATATCTCCTCCTATGTTTCCATATTGACCAGAATCGTTTTCCGTGCCAGGTTGCCACGTATCCGCAAGTACCCCGCTACGAGTAATATAACATCCGATACGAATGTCTCCCCGATGTCCTCCATTATTGTTAGTAGCCGCATTACCGTTCCAGCCATTTTGAGAGGTATTTATCCCCCTTGCAGCGCCATCATCAACCTTTCCTAAATTCGTGAAATTTGATACTGAAGCCCATAGATCGAGAGCCGTTTTTATAGCCCATATTTCATATGGCTTCCCATTGACATCCGGAAGACCGGTGCTGCCTATCAAATCTTTACTCTTATCAGTATCATTCGCTGGAACACCATGATGATTATCACCATAGGGAGCAGGAAGCCCTGCCGGCATTATGCTCCAGGTAGCACCGCCTGGAGTTCCCGGCGGATAATATGGATTAAAGGATGATGCTGTATTAGCACCGGCTTCCCACTTGGTTCCCTGACCATTTTGATTCACGGAAATCTTATATGCAAATGATGAAGTTCCCGTGAAACTGTAAAACAAAATAATAGATGCAAAAGCGAGTAAATATTTTTTTCTGAATACAATTCTCATTTTAATGCCTCCTTACCTAATTAAGAGTTTTAATCAGTATTACAATAATATTTCTTTACGAACTACAATAGGAGAAATTGTTGACACCGGACAATAAATCTCACGATTAAGCAGTAATATTAAGAGCCAAATACAGAAAAAATTATACGCCTGTTTGTTCAAACACCACATCTTATTTTAACAATGCCTTTGCAGAAGGCATTGTTAAGAGCTAATCCTACTAGGAGGAGACTTTTATACAGGAAACAGGAGTCAGAGAGGTATCAAAAACACTCTGTAGTTGCTTTATTATTAAAGTCACCAAAGATGAATAATCATCACACACCAAATATTTTCAATAGACTAAAAGCTATTGATACTCAACAATAGCGGGTGCATAAAACTGGGTATTGTAGCTGTTCACGTATATCAGGAACCCTGCACCAGCATTAGGGCTTCCAATCACATTACTTATGACCGCACCCTGAGCTTGCTCAATCAGCCAGCCAGTGTGTGTAGCTCCTGAAACACCGGCTTTCTCAATCCAGGTACCTTGCCCTGTTGTCTTATACATGTGAATCCCATCCATAGCCCTTGGGTTGCATTCAACGCCTACACCCCTTATTTGCACCCTTCCATTTCCCGCATAAAGTACGGAGCTGGCTGTTGCAGAATTATCCGACACTTTAAGAATAGATGTCCCTGTGTAGCCAGTAGATTCTCCAGCCAAGCTTAAGTTGGTAACATTAAATATTGCGTTATCACCTGCAGACTCGATGTCATATTGTCCTACCGGGAAATACACCGGTTTCCTGTTTGTCCGTGCTACATCAAGAGCAAGCCTGATCTGTTCAGTATCACTTACTCCGTCACCAGGAATTACTCCATGGGATATCACATTTACGTATTTGTACTTTTAAAGCCCCTTTACTTTTCGTCTCCTGATTACTCAGGGTTTGCCTTTTTCAAAAGGTTTTTATTATTTAATAAAGTGCCTGTTTATCGACAGGTATGAACGTTATGTTACTCTAAAAACTTAAACAAAGTATTATTATTGAAATCAAGGAATAACACGGATTTATTTGAGAAATTCCATAAACAATTGAAAATCGAGGTATGTAGTTAAATTGACACATCATCAAGTCTCCGCGATAAATGCAGATTTATTATATGGTAAAAACAACTGAATAGTATCAACTAAGAATGTTCATTGCGTTACACATACACCTACGGTAATCAAAGTAGTAAGTATGTATTCTTGCCATTTTATACAAATTTGATTATAAATGTATAAAGTGAAAATGCTCTTACTTTAGAATTTAATTTCACTTTTCATGTAACATATTCAGAACACAATGTATTTTGTTTCTGTTTAATGGCGGCAAATTTTTATTACCGCAGATACAAAAAACTTCAAAAACATACTATATATTTCATGAAGAAGTTAATAAAAAATACTAAATTGTCAAGGCTAAATAGAAATGTCCTGATAGTACCTGATATTAATAAAGTACTGTAAAATCTGAACGTCGAGAATCGAAATACGAAACAAATTCGAATGACTCATGATCCAATGTCCCACTGTTCTTTTAGCTGGAAGCAGCATAAAACCATATATTTATTATGTAACGTTTTCTATCCGAACGAGTCGGAAAAGGTTTTTATTTTCAAGTAAGCAATTAAATCATTATACTTTTAAGACCAACAAGCGTATGTACCAACCCGTTCGGATTGGTCGATATAATTCTATTATGAGAAGAATATAAATGAAACTCGCAACAGAAGCACACAAGGAACATATACGAGGAGTTCTTTCATGCTATGGCCGTATTGTCATCCAGGGGACATTGCCTTCCTTTTGTTTTGCAGAAGGAATGACCTCTTTTCAAAAAGCACAAATAATTCGTATTTTTGATTACTCTCAATTTGTGCAACCATTGCGAGACGGTATAATCGAAAACGCGCAACACATTGCACAGAAAAACAATCTCGATATTGAGTATACAAGAAAAAAGAACTTTCGCAAAGAAGACCGCATCCAGGAAATCATAAAACAACGAGGAGCACCTCCTGGCCTCGTTCATATTTTCTCTGAGCTTGAACCCTGTACGTCTACCCGCCAGAACGCTCTTCGTGCTGGTAAGCCATGGCATGACAAAAAGACCCATCGTACATTTTTGAAATATGTCAGTGGTAAGTGTCTTCATTACTATTTTTACTTAATCCATGAAATTCTGGGACTCTGTTATATTCGAGTTCCGACCTGGTGCCCCTTTCGGCTCCAAATATATTTTAATGGCCACAGTTGGCTTGCTGCCAAACTCAAAAAACATCATATCAAATACCAACTTATCGATAATGCCTTTTTTGATATCGCTCACTTTAAGAAAGCACAACACCATGCCAACAACCTTCGTGTCGAAGAGATACACGACATCCTTGATACCCTTTCCAAAGAGTATTGCCCTGTTGTCTGTTAATTTCGACTCGGCTATCACTGGAGTATTATGCAAACTCAGTATGCAACGGACATAGTATTTTCACGAAAAGAGTATTTACAGACCATGTATGGAACTCTTACCAGAACCGTTATTCACACCGTAAAACCTCAGAACATTGCAACGTTTCTCGGAGAAAAGCTCCACGGTAACTACCAGGGTGAGTTGGGAAATAATTTTCACACCCGTATAGAGGGCACAAGTATAAAACATACCATGGGTAATGCATCCATTAAAATGTACGACAAATTTTGCTTAATCCTGAGAATAGAAACAACAACAAACGACGTCTCCTTTTTTAAACACTACCGCAATGTAGAACACCGTGACGGCACTACCGAGGCAAAGGTTGCACATATGAAAAAAGGTATTTACAGTCTTGTACGATTGCAACGGGTATTGTCTCTTGCCAGTCATAGTTACCTGCTGTTTATCTCTACGATTGACGACAAACGTGTTGGTAGAGAGAGCCTCAACAAGATACCAAAGAACGTAATTTAAAAGAACAGGACCTATAAAGGATTCAACCTTTTCAGTAACGAAGACCAGCAGATATTTTTCCCCATAGTCCGTAACGAATTTACTATCACCTGTCCGTACCGGCACGGGCGGAGAGGTTTTCAGAATAAAAACCTGAAGGCCGACTTGCCAGAGAAATCAACAGGCCAGATATGTCATATTATAAAACGCCCATGGACTCACGGATTAATCAAAAAAATTGCTCATTCGTACAGGTATTATGTGACTGCTCTCGGGCATAAAGTTATTGTTACCGGTTTGAAACTCAAAGAGCACGTTATTATCCCTGAACTTGCTATTCAACACTAACATCTTTATTTTTGCCAGAATTGGTCAAAATATTTGTGTCAAGAGACAAACTTCACTAATTTCCCATATAGCTGTAACCACTTTCAGGATCGAAATAGTAAAATGTATCACCATCACTTCCAGTATATCCACCTGGCCCTGCGTTATAGTATCCACTGTCATCATTGTTGTTGTAATTTTCATTTTTATAGGAATAGTTGTTATTGTAGTCTTCATAGTAGTAATCGTTGTCATAACTATTATTATCATAGTAATAATCATTGTAGTATGATTCATGATTACCATAGTAACTGTTATAAAAACAATCAGGACAGGCATGGACTGCTTCCGTAATACTGAGCGACATAACTAAACCTGCAATTATTATTATAAAAAATTTAGTCTTCATTTTATTTCTCCTATTTGTTTTGTTAAAAATTTTTTAAAAATTAAAAAAAGTACTAATAAATAAGCTAATACAAGACCAACTACATAACCTATCTTTTCGTCTCATCATATTCTTGCCTCCTTTATTTAATTTAAATACAATCAACCTGATATTGTATAATCGCTATATGCGTACCATTTGCTTTGTTTTTGAAAAATATTTTTTTGATATGACTTAAACGCAGGAATTTAAATATGATAAGGCATACAGATTAATTACAGAAGGTTTAAGACCTGCTATTTGAATTGATATATAGATGGTGAAATAATGGTGACAATACATTTATTAACCAAACAATCACCATCATCGTTCTTCAACAAAATGCCTGAATTGGAATTGAGAACTTGTTAAACAATAATTTTGAAACAGGTTTGGATGAGTACTGAAGGTGCGACATAATGCATTGGTCAACGTATTGTAAATTTGTGTGTTAAAGCTGGCTGATAATATGTATCAATACTAATATGAGAGCAAGACAGTATATGTTTAAAAAACAGGAAAGCATGATGCTTAGTTAGCAATGTTTTATGTAAGAAATATCTGAAGAAAAAGAACCAGATAGTATTGAAAGACTGAAATTTACAAAACCTGTTTGTTTGATGTAGTCTAAATATAAGAAAGGATCTGAGTAGGGGAAAAAAGCAGCTGTTCAATTAAGCTAATTATTGAACCGCCTAGATTTGTTTCTCCGTTATTAAAAGAGCCATTAACACCATTTCTTACTACAACCATAGATGCTATCTTAATTGCATGGATTTCATTATAAGAAGATGTTTTAATGACTGAACAATTACCTCCACCCAGCCTGTAACACCATCGTTATCCATAACTACAATATACTCATCATTGGAATTATTACTGTAATATTGGTTGAGTAGAAACTGTGATAGAGTTATTTTGCACAATAGTATATTGCCTCATTTTTTTCTATAAATATCAGGACAAACTAACCTTTTCTCACCTCACCCTGTATCGGGATCTTTATCATTGGCTGTTTTTCGCTGTTGGTAGCGAGCTCAAGTATCCCGTTCAGCTTACCAATCGTAGCTTCTTTATTGATTGTTATTTCAATGATGCAGTGGGGATTATCTGTTTCATACCTTTCCTCAATCCTGGCACTGAGAAATTCCGGTGAGACTTTGACAGTGAGGATCTTTGTGTCCTTATTGTGTACCTTAACAAAGAGTTTCTGATTTACTTCTTTTCCTTCAACGACAGACCCGTAATAGATTCTTTTGGGGTAGGTGGTAAGATCACCTGCTATTTCCCCGGTGAACGGTACCGTAACTCTTGGTTGCCTTTTGCTGTCAGTCTCAATATTGATCCCCCCACTGAACCTTCCTATTTCAAGATTATCCTTTACAACAACTGTTACGATATATTCCTCACCCCTCTTTTCTGCTATTGAAGCATGTACCGATGGATGAGATGATGAAACTTTCTTTATTGTAAGGTTAGATCCCGGTAGCGATGCAACCGTAACGGTTTTCACTACTTCCTTACCAAGATACGTGGAACCAAAATTGATACTTTTTGGACTGACACGTAACTCCTCCTCGACTTTCCCTGAAAGCGTTAGTTTGTAGTGAGGACTGTCCGGATCATTACTCATGACAATTAGACTTTTCTTTACTTTTCCGGTAAAAGAGCCGGGATTATAGAGCGCCTTAATCTCTCCCCTCTCTCCTGGCTGGAGAATTTTATCCGTTACCATTGCTGCAGTACATCCACACGTGGTCTTTACCCTGCTGATTTCCAGGACTTCATCTCCCCGATTTTCAAAGGCATAGATATGTTCGACCTTTTCCCCCTTAAACATCTTGCCAAAATCGAAATCCGGATTATCGAAGAAGATTACGGGCTGTTTATCCTGAGCCTTATAATGATTATCTTTGTGTTCACCGTCAATGGTTGTTTCTGCTATTAGCATTTTTTCACTTGAAGACATAATTGCAATCATCAGTGACAATACTAGTAGTATGAGTATTTTTTTCATTTTTTCCCTCCAATCGAATTATAGTTTTTTTCATTTTGTCAGTTTCCATCTGAGAATTTTTTATTCCTGTTCTCATCAATTTTGTTTAAAGCTCTGGCAGGCGCCTCATTTATGACCAGGCGCCTGCCATTCATTTTCGTTCTCCTGACTACTAAGGTTTCGAGATTCCGCCTGTTCCTATCGTATTGACACCATTCCTAAGGTCAAAGGTGTCCGGCATTACTCTCCGCTCAATTGTGACACCTGTCCCGATGTTATACTTATCCTCTATTCCTGGTCTCGTATCCAAACGTTCAGATTGTTTAAGAGTGTGATCGACCGGCATCGGACCTGGTCCTGAAGGAAACGGTTCAGGACTATACGGTTCTACCGGTGAGCAATTACAATCAGGACCCGGTAAATACCCATCCGGACATCTGACGGTAAGGCAAGGGTCAAAAGCAAGAAACGCATTCACGCCGGAACCATCATTACAATCGCATCCACCAACCACCCTTGCTGCAAGCATGCTATTTGCACAGAGGACGAGTCCGCAGAACTGAGGATCGTGTAAATCAGCGCTACTGCCCAGACATGCACCAATATTGAACTCATCGCCCGATGGATTGTCATCCGGACGAGGGTTTATGTATGGTTCAAGCCATTTCTTTTCCAGGTCAACATAATCTTTGCCTGACATTCTGCCGGAACGCTTCCGAGCATCTTCCATCAGACCCTCCGTGCAGGCGGATGTCGCATTTATCTGCTGTGCGGCAGCCGTGCAGTCATCTGAACAAGCTGTGGGGTCAGCGCAGTCCTGCTTTCTTCTACTATTAACAAAATTTAAAATATCCGCTGGTTTTTTCCCACTCCAGTCCTGAAGCTCTCCCAGAGTTATGTCACCTCTGTCCTCTGCGTCTAATAGAGCTTTTTTGGCAAAAAGTTGTCCTGCACCAAGTATTCCACCCGCAGCTGGTTTAGATACGAGTTTACCCCCAATGTCCACAGCAGCACCTGGACCACTAGGACCTCCTCCAAGTAGAGCTGAAATTGCACTAACAACAACTTTAACCCAATCCCAGATATCGCTAGCAATACTTGAATCGTCTATAGTGTCTGTGTCTGTGTCTGTGTCTGTGTCTGTGTCTGTGTCTGTGTCTGTGTCTGTGTCTGTGTCTGGTGCAGCCAGTCCGCATTTCAATCCCATTGGCACACCCTGAAGCTGTGAACCAATCATGGGCGGCTCGTTTATACCGGTCTCACCCATACACGCGGCATAGGTGTCGAATGGATTGATATCCCCAACACTCATAACCGAAAAACACTCATCCAGGTCAAAATTAACACCCTGATGATCATCATTCATACCATGACACAAATTCTCCATATCATTCATATCCTGATCACCAAGCTGAGGCCACATTGACTGTAAGAGATCGCGTTCGTTTTCGCCAAGTCCTGAACCACCATTACCTGCATTTGCCATACTTGTTGTACCTGAGTAACCACCACCTCCCGGTACAGAGACAGTGTTTCCAATTGATACAAAATTTCCATTTCCCTGAAGTCTGCCTCCAACTTTCTGTCCTTCGGCGTTCTCTGCAGGCATAGCGCCAAAAGGATTCGATTGTTCACCACATAATGCTGAAGGACACATATACCGTTCAACACCATTCATATAATTTGTTGGCATTGACAACATTCCGGCAAGCGCGCAGTCTCCAAACCCAATCGCTCTGGGGTCTTTGAGAGATTCAAGAAAGGTAAGTATATCAACACAATGCGGCCCGATCTGCCCTGAATCACAACTCGGGAAACCTACCAGGGCTCCGTTACGGCGATCCCAGACCATAACCTCTTCTGTTGCCCAGCCGGCGAGAAAGACACTTTCCTGCAGGGATTCACCATAATCTACGAACCACTGCCACGACTTTGACATAACGCCGGCGTGCTTGCGGTTGTCAAATACCAGCACATTAATCGGAGCTACCATGCGAACAAAGGCAGGTTTCAGGGCCTCCAGGCCATAATCGTCCATACGTTTGGCAACTTTTTCAAATCCCTTCACTATAGCTTCTTCAAGCATACCAAGCTGCCGTGCACTCAGGCACGCAATCTGAACCGCCATTTTAGCCAATGCTGCGACACCTGCATCAGAGCCATCTTCCAGGGTCGTCTTCACGATACTTGATACTGCAGAGCCGTATGCATAGATGAGCCGCTCTGCAGCAAAATCACCAGCACAGCCACGGTCATCTACCAAACCAGGAACAACGGTGTGAAAATTTGTTCCGAGTTGGCGACGCACTTCGATCTGTAGCTCAAGCATAGCCAGCAACATCGGCTCATTAATGAGGACGGCGCCAGAGCTGAAAACATACTCGTTCCAGGCAACATCAAGCAAGTCTTCAAGTTCTCTTTCTCTCTCAAGATAAGCCCTAATAGCCTCTTTAAGAAGCTCATCTGGTGATCTGTCGATAATTGCGGATATGAGTGCAGCCTGAGCCTCATAGGCGAGTTTATCAAACGAATCAACCTCCTGAACAATCGCGTTTTCAGAACGGAGAGCTCCTATCTCGTTATTTACCTTTCCATTACCTTGTATCCCCTGATCTATAAATGCAGTTTGACCAGTCTGTTTTGTATCTGACACGAAAGACTTTTTACTGCCATCAACCTTACCCGACTGCACCTTTCCCTTGCCGTTATCAACAGTTTTCAATTGCCCATAACTCGGCATAATCGGACCGAAGGCCATCGAGATGATGATAAACAAATACAAAATACTAATACTCACATTAATTCTTTTTTTCCTTTTCGTATTCATGATATTTCCTTTCTTTAATTTGCATTTTTTAATCACCTATATAGCTGTAATCACTCTCAGGAATGTAGATAGTCGGAGTTTCTCCATTATTCCCGACATATCCGAATGGCCCTGCGTGAAAAGACTCACCCCGGTATCCCTGATTACTGTTCCTGTTGTTATTATAGTCGTCATGGTAATAATTATTGTTATGCCCCTGACGGGCATACCCTGCATCATTTCCCTTGCCACAACCCATAACACTCAAACCAAGCGTTAAGACCATCCCGCACACGATAAAGCAAATATTATTCTTCATTTTGTTCCTCCCGTTTATTAAAAATTTTTAAAATTATTAAATCTCTCACATTTCAGCTACATACAAAAACCTTTTCAATTTTCCATATCACACCGCCCCTCCTCCATTATTCCATTTTCAATACAATGATAAAAACCCTGAATTACCAATAAAGCACTTAACGTACCAATAGATTAATTTATAGAAGTTATTCTATTTAAATGAATTTAAGTATCTATATAACTGAAAGATACATGAGACAGGTTCAATATGGAGGTAAAGAGATACGACTATTATGTTTGGTTATTATGTGGTGATTTATTGGTTAAACAACGATTATTCACCAGTTATATTTCTTTACGAAAGTTCCTGTAATGCACATTTGGAATGCTAAACAATCCTGAAATACCAGGAGACGAGAATAATTTAATAGGCTGGATTGAAATTGTTTATTAATTTCTTCGGGAAATGATCAATGATAAAAAGCAAACTACCTTTTGTTGAAACTCTATTCGATCAACAGAAAAAAACAATATCGAACGATCTTACAAAAGTTAATTGCAGGTAACTCACCTTTGAGCTACCTGCAATTAACTACAGAAGTAAATATATATTCAATTAGTTTCTAATACATATAGTTTTTGAATAACCACTCACCATTTACCTTATACCATAAACGTACATATACAGGTTGTCCTTTAAGGGGAATACCAGTGACTGTTGAGGTTGTATTCCTCTGGGTTGACTGATAATATATATCAACAGCACCCGGATTTGTTCCTACCCTCAGCCAATACTCACTTACTCCGCTGCCTGGTGTCCATTCGAATTGGACTGTTTCAGTTGTTATTGTTGTACCTTGTGTTGGACTCGTCATACCTGGCATATCCATTGTACCTTGAGCCATAGGATCAATATACTCATGTGCAATCACGACATTGTCAATGTATAGATGTACATCTTGAGCTACAGGCGCTACTGCCACGTGGTACACATTCCTCAAAATCCTTTCGATTTTGAGGATATCTATGTCACGAATTTAATGCTTGTTTTTTCATGAGCAAGCCTTCCGTCAACCCACGACCGCATAATTCCATCATTTTGTCCAGGAGTATTCATCTTGAGATATTGCTCAACACAATAACATCTGTTCTTCTCAAGATATCCCCGGTAATCCTCTGGCCAATAATAATTGTCACCAAAAAAAATCTTCCATCTCAGCGTGATACACATAATTGCCCATAGGAATTTTGCCCTCCAACTGGTTCCCATTAAGGATCACTGGATGAAACTGCCCACGTGCCGACCACCCATTTGTACCGTCCGACCTCCTGTCTCCCCAGCCGGCAACATCATAGGTCCCGCTTATTCCGGGTAATTTTCCTCCATCAACGGTTACCCAGTCATCTGAAAATCGTAAATAGTAACGAAAATAGATCTCCTCCGGTTCATTACTGATTTCTTCACCAAAATTGTAACTCATGTTCATTCCTAAATTTTGATTTGCAGGTATTTCTACCTTTAAGGCTTTGCCCTGTAATGGGCCAAAGAGTCCGGGTGCGTCTGCTTCGATTGTTGTCAAGGTGCCTGCATTAGCACCTTCTGACCACTCAGCCCCCAATCGGTAGATTCGAAATCTGAGAACAGCAACACATCGGGATCATTCGCAATACCCTGGTCTTGTACATATTGAGCTGCCAAACCAAGGATCGGTTCAGAATAAGGAAGCTCATGTCCTTGAGAACAACGAAAAACACCCACTTCAAGGGCAGAGGATCTGTATTCCGCATATACAAAAAGCCGTAACGTAGCGTTCGTAATTTGAGTCCCACTTGAGATACTATTAAGATCGAAACGTATTAAAATATTTCTACTTCTATCTACCCTTCACAACTCAGTATATCCCTGCCCTTGGAAGGTAGAAGGATCTAAAAAAACATCTGATTCGGGAGCAAAATGACTCTATTTCATTCTGTGTCGTAATGACCAAGACAGGGCTTTGGTTCAAAACCAGATGATCTCGACTATAAAAAACAAAAACTCCACATCCTGAAATGGCATGCAAAAATACTCCTTTATTTGTATAAGTACCATCAACCCATTCTTGAACCATGCCAGTCAAATCCCATTCGATGTATTCTGCTGTATCATCATCAATAAGCGTCATGGTACTGTATGGTGTTTATCCCTGAGCAGTATTGTTTCCATCTCTCCAATCACCCATATAGTTTTCCCATTCAAGCCTGGCGGCACTGTTATAGTAATCACGCGCAGCCCCATCATCCACAGCCTGTGTCCCTTCTGCCCAGTGACTGGCCTTTAAAGTATCTGCTCCCGCCTGACAATTATCAGTAATCATTGACACAGCACTCATCACAAAGACAAGAACAATCGCTATATCTGAAAAAGCCATAATGCGCTGCAATTAAAATATGTTTCTTCTCATTAATATCATTTTTTTCTCCTTTTGCTAATAGTAGGTTTACAAACTAATACAAAATATTTACTGTATCCCCTTGCCAGCTATGTAAGACAAAAAGGTATAGATCTGATTACCATTCATTTGATTTGAAGTGGCTCCACATGACAGTTGCAATCAATAAATATAACACACTCATCAAAATCATACTTCTCGTATTCACCATTTGAAAAAAAATATCTGTTACTCCATAAAAAGTGTTTCTTTTTTATAATTATTTCCTTCTTCTCATAAAAAATAAATGATAGCCCATGGTAGGTAAACAAGTTTCGAACTACCTGGAAGCAAAATAAAAACGCAAAATCTTTTTTCATAATCCGAAAATGCACAACCCTCAACCTACATAATTTTTTTTGATTAATTCTTGATATCGATAATTAGCATAGTTTGTGCCATTATCTCAAAAGTTATTTTTATCAAGTTTAAGTGTTAATTTTATAAGAAAATATAAAAAGCAAATCTAATCCATACAGGTAAAAGAATAGCACTTATTCCTGGTGCTATATTGGTTATTTTCTGGTTTAAATAATACTATTAACCACAAATTTACCATAATAGATCAACAATAAAGACAACAAGGGGATATTAGCAGGTAGTAAAAAATTAAATAATTTCTCTAGATGAATGAAAGATGTTTATGATCTTACGGATGTGGCAACAAAACCTTATAAATTTACTGACTACAAAGTTGCTGAAATGAAGGATGATCAGATAAAGCGACACGTTACTAGCAATTAAAAGACAGCCCGAAAAAAAGATACAAGTTTGCCAGTGGTGTTTTTTTTAACAATTTCGTTATGAAAAAGAATCGAAATATCCATCTTTTCTATTCATTAAAACTCAGAAATATGCAATAGCAAAATATATTTTGGTATTATCTTTGCTTTCTCGATATTCTCAGTTTTTTCAGTTACTGAGTGTTCGGGAAATTGTTCACACTTAAAAAGAGACAATTTCCTCTTTCAATGTTTTCGATAAGGAGGATTTGCATTATGTAAGATAAGGATCAAAGATCTTATAGCTTTAAGAATCAACAATAAAATAGATAGAAAAAAAACCTTATCAGCAAGTGTACTGTTTGCTAGATTCTTTAGTTTGTTTGCAAAACTTTTTATATAAGGAGAAATATCATGCAGAAGAAATTTGAAAGATTTCATCATTGGAGACATCCCGAGTTTTACCAAATGATAGCAATAATGTCGTTGTTCATAGTATGTATGCCTGTTTGGGCGTTCGACCCCCCCCCTCAGGAAAAAAAGTTTACACCTATTGTCTTATCAACAACTGATTCAATACAAAAGAAACAGCTAAATAAAATTCAGGACTTAAAAACCAAAAACCCTTCAAAAGATTTTGGTTTAAACATGACTAAAACAACCAAAATGAATCAAGCTTTGATCAAAAACATAAGCATGGGTCACTCGACTGTTTGCCTTGGCCAGGAACTCGAGATTTCTGTAAACGCAGAGCACCCGGAAAGGCCGGAAGACTGGGTCGATGTAACAATTAATGGTTATCCCGGTAATCGTCGTTTCTTTCATTTCACAGGTACACCAGGGCCACGCCGCATCTTGGTTGTCGCTTCAACAAGAGACGGTTTAATTCAAAGCCGTTCTTTGTCCGTCACAGTATCAGATTTTCCCCAAATGTTATTTCACAAGATAACAACACGGTTTAATCCGTACCATCCGTACACAATTGACTTCACTATCCAAAACTCTGATGAATTAGGTGCTGCCGGCAATGAATTCATCTGGGATTTTGGTGACGGTAAGACAGAAACAAATACAGTTCCCTATATTTCTCATAATTATGAAGAGAGCCAGGATGGATCAACTCCTTATAGTACATTTTTAGTAACTGTTCAAGACCCTGCAGGCCAATTAAGAACACGTCTCATGGTTACTCTGCAAGATACCTATCTTGAAGATAAAGAACGAGGGTTGGTATTTCCGCGAGTTGAGACAAGTGGAGTATTAGACGACCTAGGTCGATTTCAACGAGGCACGTTTGACATTCAGAACCTGGAGAATGTTCCACTGATCTTCACACGAGCGATTGCAGAATATCAATATTGTGACCCGAATCGACGATCTACTTATGTTGAAGTAAACCCTCAAAACATAATCTACCAGGCGGGCCTCGAACAACAACCACTTGTTTCCAACACACGCGAAATAACATTGGGAAGAGAATTAAACAACCCTATTGCATCCAAAGGTAGACTCTCAAATGTACTAAAGCAGGAGATAACTGGCCAGACAGAATCATCCCAAACTCAATCCAGTCTGAATCTAAACATCACAATTGGAAATCAATCGGATGGTCAAGAAACCGGTAGCAGCAACACCACATCCACATCATCGACGAGCTCAACGGTTGTCGTTACTCCTCCGGCAGGAACAGACTTTACAATCCCGTTCAATCCAGATGGGAACACACAGACAAGCATCTCCATCACCGTTCAACCGGCAATTGTACCTGCTAACCAGTCGCACAAAGGGTATATCACTATTGATAAGTCATTAATTCCGTCCGATGTCTGTGGTCTGGCATTTCATCTCATAGGAACTACACCAAGCAACAAGAAAACTTATGCCAGTCTCTATTATGAGACGAAGCTGAATCCGTATCTAACAACACCGTTAACTGATCAAAGTCTGAGTGATTTTCTCAAAGAATTAGCCGACCGAGGTCTCGTGCCCAATGAAAACCAAATTACGCAAGAAGAGCTTTATCAACTCGAACAAGAAGGAAAAGTTCGTAGAACCCAAAATGGATGGGAGGTAATTTAACATGAAAAAAACAATTTTAGCATTATCAGTTTTACTGTTTCTTACAAACCAATACCAGAGTTTTGGTCAAACCCTGGGAGAACAATGTAACCCGGAGAAAGGTTCGAACAGACCAGGTATCACCTGTCAGGCAACCGATGAATGGTTGTACACCCAGCCATACATTCAGAATGCAAAGAAAGGAGACGTTATTGTCAGTGCAGTAGATGGAATGATCAGTGGTCTACTACGCAACGTCAATCCTCCTCAAAAGTTTTCACATTCCGGGATAATGGTTAGCAATTACTCCACGATTCGTCATTCTACAGCCGTACCCGAACGTACCCGAAGAAATGCAGGATCAGATGGATTTGATATAAATCTGTTGAAGTATGGGTGGCCAGGTACATTAACCGAGACGATAGATGATGCATACGAAGGACAATACCACGTCGATCCAGAAGGGTTTTCGTATTTTATTAAATCATTTAATCTAGACCCTGTGAATTATCCTGGTGACACTGCGGTAATTTTCCCTTCAGTAGTCAAACCTCCCATTGATTTTGAAGCGAATCCGGCTTTTGATGTAAGATCAAAATTAGAGCTGATTGCTGACGAAGCGGAAAATATTGAAGGTCACTATCGCTTTTTCGCATATACTGATGGCAGTATTGTTGGAAATCTTTTATTCACTGCGTCAGCAGAAGCGCCCTGGGCTTTTTTTGATGCACAGAATGGAACCGTTTGCTCTGAGCTGATTTGGAATGCAGCAAACCGAGCAAAACTGACTCGACCTGATCTGGAAATTGAGGATCCGATTATCGAACCAACCGACCGTTCTCATCCATCATCCCCAGCCAAGCGTGGACTGTTTATTTATAGTGAGGGAGAACGTCGAGCCGCAGGAGACTGGTTATACAACGAAGTCTATAATGCATTTTATGAAGAGGCAGGATGGTTTGGAAGGCTGTTCACCGATGCTCCTGATGATGGGGCAAATCAAATTGTGAATTGCTTCGGGTTTGATTGGTGTGGCGAAGAAGCCTATCGGCACTTCATTCCATCCTTAACAGATCAAACATTGCATTCAGAACCAACAGGTGGTTCTCATTCGAAAGATTCAGATCGATGGAAGAATCCGGGAATCGGGGTTGCTCTTGCACCGGATGATATCCGATTTAATTGGGATTTGCCTCCAACGGGTCTCTATGGAGCAGCTCAAAACATTGCCTATCGAACTGGTCGATATATCCGTGTTCATCGATGGACACGCAGCGAAGGAACGGCTGATGTCATTGTAAACATAACATTCGAAGGAAATCCTCTTGAAAATGCTGAGGTCAAAATTCTTGGTTTTCCAGAGGAACTCACTGATTCTTCTGGACAAACCCAGTTTGTGGCCATCCCCGGTGGTCATTATGTCATCGAAGCATCTAAAACGATCCAGATGGATTTCGAATTCAAATTGATGCATTCGGAACAACGGAGATCGAAGTCCCATCTGAAGGTGTTATCACAGTCAATCTTACCTTGACAGCGACCCGGTTCCTTCACCAGAGGCTACCCGCTGGCACAGATTCGTAACTATACAAGGCACTATTTATACAGAAGATGATGAGACATTCGGTTCAAATGAGAAAACAACGATACCTGTGGATGTCAGTGTAGTTTTGGAACCACAAAATAAACCTAACCATGTCTTCACCTTCCGTCCATGCACAGGAGATGAAGTGAGAACCGAGGTAACTATCACCGTGAGCATGGATCCAACGAATTTCTCTGTATTGGCTCATTGTAACGGTAAGCTATACGAAGGAACCTCCTGCAGCACATCTGATTTTGAGGACGAAGCAAATGATAACATCCGTGTTGCAGAAGAAGGTAGCGAATTCCTCCGCGTAGATCTTTGCAATGGTGAATTCGCCGGTGGTGATTTTAGCCGAATTCGACTGACAGTTACCAACACCAGACAGCCGAGCATCTAACGAAGGATGAGATCACGTAAGGAATCTTGTTTTTTTGCACGAACAGAATAGCGCCAGAAATGATTTATTTACCAGCCAGACAGGCCTTCTCTGACTGGCTGGTAAATAAAGAAGAAGGGTATTATTTGTAAAGCAGAGCAGTTTCAAAAATACCTAACTAGCACAAGACCTTTCTATATATATCAGAAAAAATAAGAAAGTCACACTGAGACAGAATATATGCAAGCAGATATTTTTTGAGTTTTAAGATGGAACGAGTTGTCACCAGAACTCATTTGATCAGTTAAAAAGACCAGCCCGGAAGAACCTATTCGCACGTGGATGAAGGTTATGCATCAGAAATAGAAAATACTGAGAAAGAGAGGTTTTATCTCATCAGAAAAAAGGATTTTACAAAACCGTTTTTGAGGTTGTCTGGAAGCTCAAGTTTGAAAAACCTGAGGTCATTAAGTTAACAATAGATACCATGGTAATGGACAATGATGAGGCACAGAATCGCAATTGGCTTCAGTCTACCTGCAACAAAGTAGTATAAAAAAAGGGTTATAAGATTTTAAAATAAGGTTACAAATTTATTGCGGACACGTTGAGCACCCTTCATCTATATCGATCATATCCAACGGTAAAAACCCTTTCTCTTCAAAGGTATTTGCACCATAAGCCAATCCAGGTCTCTCTTCCTGGACAGCCACCCTCGCATCAGCTGTGGCCATATCCTCATCATAGAGGGGACTTGGTAAAAGGTCACCCGGCTGGAAGGGTAAACCGTCACGCCCTGCCATAACCAGGCTACTCCGCTCTCCACCACTTATTCTAACCGCACACGGCTTGAGGAGAAGTGATGCGGCACTCGAATAATTTTCCCGCAGGGGAGCTATATTTCCACTGATATTTGTGACCGGTGCACGAATATCAACCTCCCCATCAACTCCCTTAGCAGAAGAAGCACTCACTTCACTGCGTGGGTCAGCCAACAGAACATCTGCTGTAATCTGTATGTTTCCTCCCTTCCCCTCAAAGGCATTAGCAATAATTTTACTATTATTCAGGATAGCAAATTTCTGGTTCATGGTGATATTGCCCCCAACAGTATCAGCCCCCCCACCAACAGAAGAAATAATCTCACTGTTGACGAGGCGTGTCAGATTTTGAGCAGTCAGGTTTATATTACCACCATCTGATTTTGCAGCTTCAGTCGTTACCGAACTGCTTTCACTCAGTAACGTATCGCCGACACTGACAGTGATCTTGCCAGCATTTCCAGAACCCGAAGATTTACCGCTAATTGAACTTGAATTTTGTAGCGATACAGAATTTACGGCATTTATCGTTATACTGCCAGCATCTCCTGTCCCGGTACTTACAGCGTTCAAAGCACCTCTATCTAAAGTTAAATCTCTCACGTCCAAAATAATGCTTCCTCCTTTACCACCAACAAAAGTACTACTACTTATCTGTCCACCTTTATCCAATAACATATTCGAAGCTTGAAGTGTTACATTGCCACCTTTTCCACCTCCAAAAGCATCGCTAGAGATACCACTCATAAAAATATCGCTACCTACTTTTATGTTTCCTGTGACAAATATTGTTTCGTTTGCTTTAACGGTTAGATCACCAGCATTGCCTCTGCCAAGTGTACTCGTGGTAATATTCCCTCCTTCAGTTAAAATCAATTTCCCGGTTTCCAATAATAATTTTCCACCATTACCATCTCCTGAAGAAGCACTAAAAATACCATTATTATAGGTAAATCCATTAGCTAGCCTTAAACTTTGCACACTGTTCCCTGCAACAAATACAGCCTCTCTCACACGGGCAGACAGATCTCCCGCATTACCCGAACCTAAAGTACTGGTACTAATAACCGCTCCGTTTGTTAAGGTTAGACTTCCTGCTTCTAATTCTATATTACCTCCATTTCCGCTCGTTACACCCATACTATAAATACCAGAATTAAATTCATTTCCTATCTCTCTTAATTTTTTAGCAATAAGTCCAGATATTGACAAATTATCCTTGATGACAAAATTCAAGTTACCTGCATCCCCAGTACCAAAGGCGGCAGATTCAATATAACCACCATCTTTTAAGGTAAAATTTCTTGCCTCCAATTCTATTTTACCGGCATTTCCATTGGTTAGAGCGAAATTGAAAATACCGCTACTTTCAGTTTGAAAAACTCCTTGACGAAATCCTAAAATTGATACTTCACCATTTGTCTTGATCTCGATATTTCCTGTAGATCCCAGACCCTGGCTTAGAAGTGAAATCTTACCAAAATTCAATGTTAAATTATTTGATTCTAATCTTATATTTCCTGTATCACCGCTATTTGAAGTATGAGAGATAATTGTGCCAAATCCTGTATTCGAATTACTTGACAGGGCAACATTTCCTGCTGCGTTAATTATTAAATTTCCTGCATTGCCACTGGAAATAGTTACTGTACTCATAGTACTATCTATGATATTCAAATTATTTGCTTCTACTTGTATACTTCCACCCTTTCCATTACCAGATGTTAATGCAGTAATAGAACTCGAATTATCTAATATAAAATCACCCCTCAATTCAATATCAACATTCCTTCCATTTTGATCACCAGTCCCAGCAGTAATTTTCCCATTATCAAGTACAAATTTTCCCCCTCTGATAAATATCGAACCCCCTCCCTGGCTATCGGTTTCTATTGTTGAATTTTTACCATTAATAGTTCCAAGGCTCTTAAAGTTGTTCATTACAATACCACCATCTTCCCCAAAACTGACTTCACCACCGGAAGCTACACTTGCAATATTCAATTCTCCTCCAGGTGCCGATAACAAACCATCATCAATATGAATATCACCTCCAATGAGCGATAGCGTTTTTCCCTCAGAAACATTGAGGTTACAACTATCAACCGAAATATTTGATGGACTTTCTCCCAAAAATCCAAAGGCAACAGGATGAGCTACCGTCAGTGTACTACTCTGTGAAAGGTCAGTATGAAATGTTGCCCCATCATCGAACAGGAGATAGTCAGCCGTACTGACATGAAATGACCCTTTTACATCCAGGCGGGCATTAGCACCAAACAAAACTCCGGCTGGATTGAGAAGATAAAGATGGGCTCCCGGGATCGTAGATGCCAGAAGCCCATCGATGAAGGATTGATTACCACCTGTTACACGGCTCAGGATATTTGCAATCGAGTTGGGTCATGAAAAAGTGGCGCTCTCGCCCGTATTCACATTGAACTCGCCAAAGCTGTGAAAAAGATTGCTTCCCCGGATTTGTCCCAACTCAGAAGTTATATTATAGTCGGGCCCCGTAAGCGAGCCGCCAGTTCCCATACTCCCGTCAAGGCTAACCTGAGCATAGATGAACGTATTGAAAGGATAAGAAAAAAGAAGTGTGCTTATAAGAAATAATACTGCTGATCTTAAAATCCTGCGATAACAGTATTTGTATGACATTTATTTCCTCTTAATATGATGAAGGAAGAAAGAGTCAATTCAATTAAGAGCAGAAGACAGTTAATTCCCGATGGCCAAACGTACCTGCCAAGACTACACCCGAATCTGTTGCTCGGTTAAAGACTGGTAATTATAATGAAGAAGAAAAAAATGAAGACAAACAAATCAAAAAATCAACCAGAGCAATTATGTTAGAAAGTCTTAGTCGTCAGGACTATTAGCTTAACCTCTTCCTCGATGTGAGGATAGAGATACTTTTTCCTTTCTAAGTCTGACTTTACTATTATATATTAATCTGTAAATTCACTCTCCAATTATTTCTCACTTTCTTAAACTCGATGTATAGCAAAATCATCCCAATAATTCAATGTCATAATAGAAAAACTACTATTTGATTCACTCACGACTTTTGACAGAGACCCTTTCATGAAAAGGCGGACATAATTATCACCCTTTTTTAATCCTTGTCAGTCTTTCTATTGCCGCCTCCCGTACAGCTTCGTTATGGCCTGCTAACGCACCTTCAAGTGCCTGTATTGACATACTACCGCCAATATCCCCAAGAATCTCTATAGCAATTAACCTGCACTCGACATCCTCATTTCCTAATTCAATTCTCAAGGATTCAACGATATCTTCAATGTTTTCCAGTCTGACTTCTGCATAAGGACTGTGATCTCCCTCATAATTTTTAAGCAATACACCAGTAGAACGATCAATGCTGGTCGCGACCTCTATTTTTTCAAGATAATCCTTATCATATTCCATATTATCTTGGTATGCTTCGTACAGATCTTTACCAAAAGATTCAGTAGAAGGTTTTTCATTTAAAACTTCCATTTCATCAACATTTCTATGCTCTCTTTCTTCTTCATGTGATACGATGATAACCTTTCTGATATCAGATTCCTCTCCTTGAGACTTTCCTGAACCATAAACGAAGGAATAGTTATAATCACGAAGCAACTCTTTCAGTCCTATTGCCATGGGTAATTGGAAAGAGTTCGATACAAGATGTCTTTTTGTAGAACAAAAGAAAACAAATTTTATGGGTACATGGCCAGCAATATCATTTAGTATTTTTTCCAGAGGCAAATCCTTCACTTTCACTGTCAAAAGGTTGTCTTTTACAACGATCACAGAATGAGAGTCAATGGTCTTATCATTACCAGAAGCACCTGTGCTACATAGAGAAATGAAGAAAAAATTAATAATAAAAATGAAGTATACGAGCCATAACATTTACACACTCCCCATTAAAAGAACTAAAGTAAAAAATATAAAATCCCATAAGCATACCAGAGTATAATTATATCTCCCTGTTCCTACTAAAAAATTCATTCCGGTCTCATTCCATTCAAACATTACTAAGTCTTACGATTTCAAATCAAAATGGATTCCCCACATAACTAAATGGGGAATCCAGAACTCACCAGTAAGCATTAATAAATCCTCTCTATCTCAATGGGAACAGCATAATTGAACAATGCAAGCACCCCCGTATAAATCCCTGCATCGTTTCCGCTCCGATCACCATACATGTTCATAAGACCAAGAGGAGTGAAGAAGATATTTATACTGTGGTCTTTGTCTTCGTAGTTTACAAGGTTCGGCCACGAGGTCTTCCCAAGTATATTGGTTATACGGTAGCCGTCCGGAACTCGGTAAATTACTTTTTCATATGTCCCCGCTGCTGTTGTCAAATCGCCCTTCGTCTCTCTGGCTTTTAGGTACATTTGCAACTTAACTTGCGTTGAAGTACGAGCAAGAGAAATATTCAGATTCATGTTCGGTCCATGTCCATTGAAATCCCTATCACCATTTGTGTGAGGAGGCTTGTAAAAAACTGGGGTGAGATTTGCCTGAACCGTCTGTCTCGTGTTAGTCAGATCGCGTTTCAGCACCACAGGCAGTCGGTAAGTATAATTCTTCATGGTGAGGGCGGTATAGACACCGGTATCATCTCCTCCGTGATCACCATAAAGATACACAGGACCAAAGGCTGAATCAAGTTCGTGCGAACCATGTCCACTGAGCGTACGATCAACTATGCGGTTGAATGTTCTTGTCACTCCAAGTGTTTCTATCCGATATCCAGGAGGTGCCGAATATACAAGACGTTCCTCAGACCAACCCGAAGCCGTTGTCCAGTCACTTTTTGTCTCCTTAGCAAATACATAGATTTTACGATATACATGATTACCACTCACGAAAAAATGTATATGAGATTGAAATCGTGGTCCATTCCCATTGAAATCCTTGTCTCCATGGGTGTGGTTTGGTTTAAAATAGTCTCCTGAAGGAAGTTGTACAAATACAAGCCTGTCCCTGAGCCCGTGCACATAAAGGCGCACTTTATCAGGAAGAATACGGAGTGACAGATAGCTCAGTGCAGTCGGAATTAGAGGAAACTGTGATTTCAAACTCTCCATCCTTGAATTTAACTCATGAGAAATCTTATCGTTTAGCCCCCGGGTAATCTCCTCTCTCAACTTTTTTTCGACAATTTGTTTGACGTTAACAGTGCCAAAGGTCAATCCAGTGACAAGATCAGCACCGAAACTGGAGTTCCAACTTAATTCAATATTATCTACAGCCACGTGGATACGCCCGTAGTCGACAAGAAGGGCCAGACGAGCACGAATAGTACCGTCAAAGAAATCATCATGCACTGGTACCTGTATATGGGCACGCCACCCTGCATTTAACTCTAAGTAGCCATTCCGAATAACTATGCCTTCACCTAACCACCGTTCATTTTTTCTATCTCCTATATTTGCTCTAATTCCCCTCCCAAAGGAAAACTCAACAGTTTCGTTCCGAAAAAATGGTACCTGATTTTGCGTCCATACATTTTTTCGCACTGTATGACTTATCACATTACCGTCTTGGGGTAGCAAGGCACGGATTACTCGAAACGGAATATCCTGAGTGGTGACTACATTTGTGGGAAGATTCTCTGTTTGAATCGCCCCACCCCCCGTAGTAGCTTGTGAAAAAACTGCATTACTTTTTAACCCAATTACTAAAACTGTTAATATTCCAACCATAACAAAAAATTTGTTTAAATTTTTTTTCATTTTTACTCCTTTTTGATAATTAAAATAATGTTAAAAAATATTACTCTGAGTGAACTACTATACTACTGCCTCAACACACTTGTCATATCACAGAGACCTTTTCTCCTTTCTTTTGATTAGAAAATTCAACAACCTTGGCTCAGTTGTATATCTATTTTCATGCCATTTGTTTTATATCTTATGAATATTTTTAAGATTTAAGGTAAGTGGTTGTATATATAGTACATATACAAAATATATTCTTCTTTATATTAAAAAATATTTAAGCTCTTTGGTTCTTATGTGATTAATAATTGGTTTATTCCACATTTATTAACCACTAATCAATTAATTCATTTTTAAACGCTCATGCAGAACGAATATATTGACTTAAGGCAAGGGACATTTATGCTAACCATAGATACCGGGGTCATAGCTACACAGGAGAAACGAAGGTACATGTTGCCGCCAGAGAAATGAATAAATGAAGAGCGTCAGTAAGAAAGTGACCAAGATGATAATCTGCGATTGGAGCGGTAATTGGCCATGCTAATACAGAGGAGATTTTGAAGAAATTTAGTTCTGAACAAGAATGCAGTGAGTATCTCTTCAGTCTTAGATGGCCAGAAGGCCTTAAATGTCCTAAATATCAGTATAACAAAGTTTGGACGACCGAGCATGGATAGTATCGCTGTAGCAGATGCCGTTATGAAATTTCTATAACTGCGGGGACAATAAGTTGTGTGTGGTGGTGTCATCTGCATATGCAGGAAAATTAATTTAAATAAAATCTTCCCGGACGGCGAAACTCTTTATAAAATTGAAATGGATTATTTCAGTCTGAATTGTAAGCATCAGGATTTCAACATTGCTTCTTGATTTCATGCTTCGACAGAACGAGCACTTGGCTGGAATATTTTCTTCAAGAAAGGTATGGATCAGGCGGGTGCTCGGACAGGGCATCTCTAGCACAGGACTCGCATCGGGAACCAAATTCTTCAAGAGGGAGCGTCGAAAACTGCTTAAAAAAAAATTTTTAACGCTCAATAGCCTGATGATTTGAGGGCGTATTCGGCTGCACCTTAATCTCCAGCTCTGGAAAGAATGCAATATCCGTGCTTCCTATGCTCTCATTGTGTACCTCTATCGCGAGAATATTTGTACCGGAAACTAACTTCGTTTTATGCTCACTCAAATCAAATATCTCAACAAGCCCGGTTCCATGATCGAGCGCCTTTGTGTTATGATCGGGCACACCGTCAGGCAATGTGCCCTTGCCACCACTTTTCCGTTTATATACGCAACAAATCCGTCATCATAATCCATCCTGAGTATCATACCTGTTAACGCTGTTGCATCATCGATTTTGAAGGTTTTTCTGGCATATAATGCCAAGTAGTTATCTTTCATGTCAGAAAGCTTTGTCTTATATTCTCCGCTTCCATATCCAATTCCTGTTTGACCTTTTTGCCATCCGGAATCATCAAAGGAGACATCATTCCATTCAACACCGGGATCGGAATTTCCTTTCAAGAATTTCCAGCTATCTCCCAAACGAATGACGGTCGCAATTTCTTCAGAGCACACCTTACTGCCAGAAGGAATTACATTATCTACGCGGATGAATCCGTCATAGGTTTTTCGCACTTCAAAAAAGATCCTGAGATTAACTGCCAGAACTGTAGAACCTCCAGGTATATTTAATTCCTTTACATTTACCTTATAGGTGCGCCAGCTGTTATTATGGAATACTTTGCGCATATCAACAAAATACTCCTCTTTTAAATCAGGTGTTTTGACAAGAAGAGCTGCCATAACATAAGAACTAACATCTCTGGAAGTAATATCATTCACTATATCATAAGAAAAAGTTGATATACCCTGCCACCGTACATCGCCACTGAGATCAGGAGAATTGAGATCCCAATGGACATACTGTGAATTTGAGGGACTGCCAGGAAGAAGATTATCTATATCTACATAAATTGATCCGGTACCATTGCTGAGAGGATCACGATACGGTGTAGCAGTCGGCGAATTATGACTAAGGGAAAACGGAGCAGTTCTATCACTAAAAGATTCGGGAATGGGATCGAATTGGTCTCTATCGAACAAACCGATAAGTCTCCACCCTTCGTTGGCACCATCATTGAAATGAAAACCTGTGCCACACTCTTTACCTCCCTGGGTCGGATCAAGCCTTGAACCAAATTGTGTAAAGACTTTATTGCTTTCAGCTTCTTCTTTGTGTCTTTTGTTTGATGCACCCCCATTCATAGAGAAAGTATCAGAAGAGCTAGCAACTCCCTCCTTATTTTTACTTTGAGTATTTTCAGATTTTCTTTCTGTTTGTACAATGTTTCCTGCCATAGAAGGGGGGCCTTTTCGATTAATCTCTGCACCCGGATATCTACTTGCAACATTTCCTCCCATTTCTGATCCCACATAGCCTGTAGCTTCCGGAGGTGATGTCACAAAATCCTGGTAGCTACTTCTATTCGCCGTTCTTTGTGAATTTAAATTGATATCTAAAATGATTACCTTGTTAATCGCCTTATCTTGACAGTGAGTAATAACATAATTAAAGGGATACACAAGTTTCTTTATGCCCTCCAAGAGACTCAATCCACTAAAATTAACAGTGACTACCTTCTCTTTCATCTTTCCTATCAATTTAAACTCTACTCCTGTTTTTTTGGCAATTGTCTTTACTATTTTATCAAGAGGTGCATTCTTTGTGTGAATGGATATGAGTCCTTCCTCTATCTTTACATTTTCAGAAGTTCCCATATCGACAGAAGAAAAAATATTTTTACACGGTAGAACCAGTAAAAATAACAAAGTTAATAGCTTATATATGTTAATTAATCTACATGTATTGCTCATATCAACCTATGCGCTTTTTCTCAAAATAATTGTAAACATGGATTAATATCTTAATAGAGCTATCTTGATGCCATTTGTCCTATTTTTAAGATTTTACCAGAAACGATGAGTTTAATGTCTGTGCTCGTGCAAGTTATGAAGCATTGACGAACTAATAATGCTAAAAATTTTACCCTTATGTATGATTAAACAGTGGTGAAATTCTGGTTTTTGTGGTTACAAGACAACAATTATCAACCAATTCTTAAAGAAACTGGATTGCTTTTGAAATATTTTGAGCAGAATTCGAAGCCTTGTTGATAATGTATTGAAGGTTTAATGAAGACATGAAAATCGAAAGAGTATGCAATGCTCAAAACAACTGACAAATTCCAGATTACTAATTCTGCATTTGCCAGAAAGATGCTGGGTATTATTCCAGGCAGTGAAGTTGGCATTGTTCCCAAGGGCGGGGACTTTGTTTTAAAAGTTGTCCTTATTGAAAATTTGAAACGGATTTTAAGAGGAATACATAAAGACAAAAACACTTCTGCGGATGACTTGTTAATGAGGAGAGGTTTAATGTGTTAATTATTTAAACCATAATGAGTGTGTACCTGAGGGCGTGCCTGTGGAACCTTGCCAATGTGTTAAAAATACAAATGTTATTTCAGGAGTGATCTAAGATGATTGAGTGTGTTTCTCCAAAGCCTCATAAAACACCCGGAAAGTTTAATATCTTGGCAATATAAACCGGATTTATTTAATACCTCACAATACCTCATCTACAATTACTATACTCAACTCGAAATCTGAAACAATTAACCAGCACCAAGTAGCGCGCCAACTTTCAATGACAAATAATAAGTCATCTACATTTTTTGGTTTTTGCTTGGGCGGGTTTGGTATTAAATAATTTTACCACTCCAGAGCCGGTTTAAAAAAGTTTCCCAGGGTAAAATTTGAATACCTTCTTCAGTCTGGCGGGGAGTTGGATCGCAGGAAACCAGGATTGAATATTTTGTTGGATATTCTTCTTTTAACGCTCTTAAGCCCTTTTGATGCCGGCTATTGGCGCTCGTTGTAGATTTTACTTCTATCGCTACTTTATTGTCTAAAACGAAATCTACTTCAAAGCCTGAGGACGTCCGCAAATACGTTATGGGATAAAACATTCCCGCATAGCTGGAGTGCGCGGAAATTTCATGGAAAATAAAATGTTCAAAAGCCTTGCCGAATAGCTCAGGGCCGGGTTCTACAGTACCCCTTCTTGCCAGTTCCGCGGTTACTCCTACATCGAAAAAATAGAATTTAGGAGCCTGAATTAAACGTCTTTTAAATCTTATTGCAAAGGCTGGCACAATTTTTCCTATTAGAGTATCTACTAATATTTGAAAGTACTCCTTGACCGTTGGCGCACTGACACCGCATTCTCTCGCAATATTCTGATAGTTCAGGATTTCCCCATTACAATGCCCTGCAATTTCAATAAATCTACTAAACGAGTTTATATTTCGAGTGAGCGCTTCGGCAAGTATCTCTTCCTTCAGATAGTCACCAATATATGATGCAACGAGCCTTTTGGAGAATTGCTATTGTAATGTCTGGAGAGCAATCCCGGATTAAGCGCTTTTTGTAAGGAGAAATTGGGAATTTCTTTGTACGTTAAAGGATGAAGTTCATATCGTAATGCCCTGCCGCCTAATAAGTTCCCATGTCCGCGTTTACGTTTCCGGGCACTCAATCCACACAGAATAAATCTAATGTTTTCATTAACCATTAACCACTGTATTTCGTCTAAGAGAAATGGTATTTTTTGCACCTCGCCTATTATTATGGGTTGGCTTTTTTCCGGCTGGTTTTATCAAGCGCTATGTATTCTTCTCTGAGTATTCCGGGGTTTCTCAGTAATCTTTGGTATTCTCCGGCTAAGAGCAGATCATAATATCTTGTGCCGGGAAACAACCGCTTCAAAAGAGTTCTTTTCCCTGTCTGCCTGGAGCCCCTGAGAAAACAACTTTCATTAACTGGCGCTTTTGAAAGTTACTATTCGTTTATACATGTAATTTGAAAACAATCTTTTACTTTACATCAAAATCAAGGAATTTCTGAGAACAAACATTCCACTGATTACAAACTCTTTAGGGCTGCGGCTGACCAGCCCAACAAGGAAAATAGATTGTCTCGGAATAGTATTAGAAGGAAACGGCTCACTCATCTTGGAAGCAAAATATAATAATGGAATTCCCGAATACACTCAACCCTGCAACAAAGCTCTTGCCAAAAAATCCTTATTTTTTTACTGCTTCAACAATTTCAATATATTATGCATGACGGAGACTCAGGTATGTTATAGCTTCCAAGCGTTGATTTAATTGCGTAGCAGTTTAAATTTAATGAATATGTGATTGGCTAGCGTATGAGAACTTTTGCCGTTGATATGAGTAATTAATGGTGTCGTGCCTGTTTGGTTAGCCAGGCTGTTTCTATCGTTTTACATTTCGTTTAGCTCAAAGAAATTGCTTTTCGCTAATAAACATTTCCCCTAAACCCTATATCATGAATTTTTATCAGTTCTTTACTGGTTTCGAAAGAAATTAGTACCCGAATTTTTCCCATTCTTAGCCTGTAAAATCCTTCCCATTTACCTTTAAGCTTTTTTACGTCTGCATGTAAATTATCTCTGTTACCTAACCAAGATCCCAGATTTTTAATCTTACTCTTCACCAAATTTGCGGTTTTCAAATCCAATTTTTCTAAAGCCTTAATGCTTTCCTTGCTGAATTCATATCTCCACATCCCTATAAGTCATGTTCTACATATTCCTGGTTTTTATACTTCTCTGGTGTCTCAAAGATTTCTTTCATCTCCTCCATTTCCTTCTCTTCTGCATAGGAAATCATCTCTAGTTTTAAATTTTTCAACTTTTCATCCATTACCTCCGATACAGCCTTTTTAACCAACTGGTAAAGTTTTTTTTCGTCCAGGGTTACTTCCATAAGATACCTCCTTTTGTAAAAGAGTGTTTTACCAAAATCTAATGAAATGGATTCTTCGATAAAATTATGGCTAAATTAATATTAAAAATCAATTCTTTTAATCAGTTCGTTTCGCTTACGATAGCGTAATAGATTAATGAGGCAATAACGGTAAAGACGACTTTAATAGCAAATACAAATGTTATTTTAGAAGTGATCAGGTTTTTCTAAGATCCTTTACATTATTAGAGACTCATACCCTTTTTCTCCAATAGCCTGGCTTACGACGTAAGTGCGCTATTGCAATCACAATAATTTCATTAGGATCAATATGATATAAAATTCCGAAAGGAAATCATCGAATAAGACGTCTTCTTAGTTCGCCTTCAACAATTGGCCACATCTTTGGGAACTCTGTAATAGATACCACCGACCGTTCTCTTTCTAAAAGAAAATCTTCACCCAGACGCGATGCTTGAGATTCATAGTATCTCCGCTTCCAGCATTTCTTGTTCAGCTTCTGGTAGGAATACAACAGGTTTCATGCTAATTTTGAACGTGCCTCTTTAAACACTGATTCTGCTGGCTTTACCTTCTTTGTATTCCTTATAACGTCATTCTGCCTCTTCAATCCATAACCTTTCTACTTCTGGATCTTCATCCTCGTCAAGACTATTTATAAGGTGTTCTGCTAATTTGGCACGTTCATGGGAAGGAAGTTGAAGTGCTTCTTCTTCAATTTTTTTTACTTTCAATAACATGTAATATACACCCAATAGTATTATAAAAATTGCCTCCTCAGTAGAATCTGTGGGTAATTGGAGGCTCTGGTAACTTTCCAAGCGTATGATATAAAGCAATCCTATTGATTTGAAAGTACGAAAACCAAAAGATCTTCTCATAGTCAGTTTAGCTTTAAGATTAAAACCTTCAACAACACTATTAGATAGACGCTCTTTGACAGAAAAATAGTCTAATAAAAGCTCCTGGTGCTTACGTAAACGTTTGGCCACTTTCTTTATTTCAGGCAACCTGATCTCATAGTTCTCGTTGTCCAGGTTCTTAAGAACCTCTCGGCACCATAGCGTGTTTTGTACGTCCAGAAATGTTGAAACGCTTCTTTAAGTAAAGCACAACGTACCGTCTTTAGATTAGAAGAAATGTCTACGTAGTTTTGCTAATTGCGATGTCTTCTGGTTTCTTTTGTTCTTTAATAAACACCAATCGAGATTTCAAGGATCGGTTCATAGCCATCTCGTTTTAATTGTGCCGTCTCTGCTCTTGCGTGTTTCATCAACTGCATCATTGAGATATTTCATCACATGAAATCGATCGAGAATATGAATAGCCTCTGAGCTTTACGTTTTACAACCTTTAAATATGGTTTCCAAGATCACTGCAACTGCTTCTTTAATTGCTTAGAACGTTCTTTGCCAAAACCAATAAAGAATCGCAACAAAGTTTTCGCTGATCTGCTCCGGCCTACAACAATCTTTTACAGGCAGAGTCTATTTGATAAACCAATGTCAGATATTTGTGTCCTTTAAATATTGTATCTCATCAATACCAATTGCGTTGATATTATCTAAGTTCCGATGCTTTAATCCATATTCAACAACATGTTCTTCTACTGATTCAAATACGTTTTTCCATGAAACACGAAATTGCCTGGCCACTTCTTGCCAGGAAAGATATTTTGCCCAATGAGATAAAAATATCTTAAATGGCGTGCAGATAGGACTCTTTCCATTAGCCCACAGAATATGTTCTACGGTTACCCCATGTTGGGGGCAGCTTACGCGCCGAGGTCTGTAAGTCAACATAACCAGGTACCCCACAAAGGGATAAAACGAAAACATCGTTCTTTTAGATGATCATAAGTTGGAGCAGCTTTTGCACTGACTACATAGGCCTTGTGATCCTTTGCGTTTCATTTTGACCGTAATCCTGGTATTATTTAAAATAATCTCTTGCTGTAGATGAATCCCTTGACAGGATAACATCTATTGAGTAATGTTTTTATGAGCATTGTTATTTACTTGCAATTGTTAATTATATGGTTGTTAGAAACCCTATTTTAACAATTGTAGCAACAATGCTTCTTTTTGAAATTCTTTGTGAAATATTAACGAAAGCTTTTTTATTCCTTCGGAGCCGCCTCCACTCACCCAAAAGAGGGGGTGGGTGGCGGAGATGGGAATAAAATATTCCTTTTGGAGTGCTTTCCTTTAAATAAATCAATGTTTCTCCTTATCTTTACCCACAAATTCTGATAAAGAGTCTAAAATTATATTAATGGTGCTAGCGGTTAATTCAAGTCTTTTTTCTTTCTTGTCTTTTTTTCTTTCTTTACTAGTCCTAAAACAAGCGAGGTTTATCAACCACACGTACTCATAATATTTTAATCAATAATTGGTTGCTTGTTTGATCCCTTATGCATCTCTCAATACTTTTTTTGTTTGTAAAACTTCTCGAATTCGTAAAAATACCACTATGAACAGACAATATCACTGTGTCATGATACAATGTTGATGTACCAATCCTGCAGACTTTTAACTCCATTCATTTTTCTCACAAAATCTTGTTACCCTCTCATGCATATCTTCAGTTTTCTGATCCGCTCCCAGGTAGCAAAGAAATCCTGCAACCAGTCATTGTACCCAAGAACACGATACAAGATCTTTCTCCCCGTTTTGATAATTTGACACGGCAGCAAAATCAGTGTGTTAAGAAACCTCCGAAATTCCATCTTCACAACCTGTGTACCCCTTTTGCCTTGTCGGGCATTAACATCCCAAACCACGCCTTTATATTCCACGTCAAGCTGTTATTACCATATAAGCCCAGTTACTCTCCAAATCCCTTACCGGCATCTTCATCGCATTTACCCCGTTCTTTAACTGCTCTACCACATTCTCCTGATTGCATCGCCCATTTGCTAACTCCACTACTTCCTCTGCCGGTATATCGCTCAGGTTGTAATGTAAAAGTATCGTACGTCATCAAATAATCTCACTGACCCCTTTTCTACTCTCAAGGTCTTCCTGACCACTACCACTCGATACCTCTTCTCACACTTCACCGGTCGATACGCAAACTCTCCCCACGTGCTCTTCCTCAAGACAACAGTTCTTATACCCTCGCTCTTCTACTATCCGCTCCTTACTCCCTCCGGCCTCTTTTCTCTCGTTGGTCTTTACCGTGTATTTCGGTTTACGCCTTATCTCCTTCCATGATTCCTTCGATAGCTCCCCTGCCCGTCTTTCCGGAACACCGCATGAGCATTCATACCAAACACAAAGTCTGCCTGCTCAGACCAACGATCAAAATTTCCCGTTAAGGAAAAATCCGTATCTCCTCTGATACATACCCTTCGCGCATCGCTTCACCAACTTATCGCACGGTCTATCCACTCCATACAACCGTCATGGCTCGGCCTGTTCCCGGGACGATTCACCAGATACAACACCTCCTTCGTGTTCCCCAGCGATATCACCAGCGGCGCATACCCCCATATCCCCTTATACGATACATCCATTCCCTCCCTTGCACTCTCCATACGTTCTTGCTATCGTACCATCTACATCTATCAGTGCCTCCTCCAGCGGAATCCTTCCTGCCTTCTTCCATACGCGAATGCGTGTGCGGTATTGATGCACTCCATCAGTCTCAGGATATCCGGCTTAAATCGACGGGTAAAATCCCTCGCTGTCGTCGGATCCGTATCCTCTGCGCTCCTATTGCATTGAGGTACCCCGTATCCCGTCGGTTCAACTCTATGTCCTCTAATCGTATATTTCCGCAAAGGACATTGTATGCTATATTCAATACATGATCTGGACTCGTGGTAGGGAATATGGCTTTTCAGTAATTTGACCTGCCGGTTAATCTCGTGTACCAAACCACTCTTCAGTACCATTTGATGTATTGCTCCTATTCCTCCGCAGTTGATTGCCTGTGTCTTCTCTGCTATTTCGTAATGGATATTCCTGGCGGTGAACATCGGTTGGGGTTGTTCCTCCCACTGCTTCTCTCCAGTCGTTTTTTAATTTCTCGTTTCTTTCTCTTGAGTGTTTTGGTACTTCTTTCGTAATTTTTTGTTCATCTGAAATGCCCCCTTTGCTGGTTATTGGTTTTTTGAGAAATCCCATTTTAACCAGTAAAATGGGGTATTTCAAACCTCTTCAACTCTCTTTGTTAAAAATCACGCTTGCATAAAGACTAGTTAAATTACGAGGATAAAAAATTTGTTAGTAATTTCTATTAACACTCCGCAAAAATGTAAGTACCCTTTATTCGTCCAAGTACCGCCAAATATGACTTCCGTAGATGAAATCTCTACCCAACCATCCTGTAACGTTGTGTCCATCTCCTCAGACAACTTAAGACTCTTCATCTCCTTACTATCTAATCTTATTGTGACAGGAGGAAGCTCTCTATCGCCTTTTTCATGAAACAGAATCTTTACAAAATTGTCATCTTGAGATGGATTGATCAAGCTCAGGCTCATGTCTCCATAAAAATAGGGAAGTACGTACTGAATCAGGTCTTTTACGATAATGTTTATATTAGTAGAAGTGACACCATCGGTTACGCTTACAACAGTCTCTCCCTGCTGTTTCCCAAATATTGAAAAATTAATGCTGCCTGATTCGTTTGTAACAGATTTTGTGTTAATGATAGAAATTATTCTATTATCTTGAGGAACAATATGTACCTTGTGTCCCTCAACAGGGTTTCCCTCACCATCCAAAACTAATACATTTGTGTACCCTGTTTCACCCAGGTCAAGTAACATATTCAGTTTTGAAGCTATAATTTGGTTTCCGCCTGATACAACAGTGGTACCTTCCCCAGTTTCATTTGCAATGATCGAACAGCTCCAGAGAAAATTGAGAAAAAATATATAATAAATGAAATGGTTTTTTTTGAGCATTGTATTCCTCCTTAATTCTAAAACAGAGCTGTTCTCAAGAAACTACGTAATAAAATTAACTCAAATTATAGCTTAGCTATTAATGTGCCAATCTCATGATTTCTTCTCGTTTTTTTTGACGAAGATTCAGTACCACTATCAGGAAAGGATTTAAAAAATAATTCTGCTATAGTGGCAAAAAGCTTAAAAACAGAATTTGGTTAAATTTTGGTGAAACTGGTTATAATTCATCAACTATTCACCAAAAGTAATTGACTTTTCCTTATAAGAGCTTTACAATTTTCTTTTTAGTAGTGCAGAGAAAATTCAAGCCTGGAGAATTGGTAAACAGTATGGGATACTTGAATAAAATAACAAGTCTAAACTCTAAAGACGTTATCAAAAACAGGGACTTAAAGAAAACCCGTTTACATAGTATCCTGAAAGCAACCGCAATCATTAATTCAAAACTCGATTTAAACCATGTCTTAAAGCAGGTAATTCAGCATGCATTACGGCTAACGAACTCTGTAGCCGCATCTATTATTCTAACAACCGATTCTGACAATGACCTGGTTATTGCGTACTCAACAGACATAAAATCAAAGATCAGATTCCCCAGAAAAAAAAGTATTGCCGGTCTGTGCATAGATTCGGGACAGATAAAAGTTATTTATGATGCGAAAGGGAACCCTCATCATTTTAAAAAAGTAGACGAATCTACTGGTTTTAAGACGAAGAGTATCTTATGTGTGCCTCTAAGTATTAAGGGTGAGACCATAGGTTGTATTGAACTGATAAACAAACATGATGGTACTATTTTTGACGATGAAGATATCACAGCTGCAACCATAATGAGCAATCTTGCCGCCGTGTCAATCAGAAATGCTGAAGTTCATGAGAAACTGCAGACAACAAATCTGGCCTTGCAGACACAACTCCCATCAGGTGATAAGATCATTGGAGAAAATAAGGAGGTACAAAGGATTTTCAAATCCATCAATAAACTGAAAGATACAAGCAGCACCGTCATGATTCTTGGAGAATCCGGTACCGGGAAAGGTGTGCTTGCACGAACTATCCATGATCAAAGCAATCGCAGGGAATACCCCTTTATTACGGTCAATTGCTCAACATTTTCACAAACATTACTCGAAAGCGAGCTGTTTGGCCATGAAAAAGGGGCTTTTACGGGTGCTGACAGGTTGAAGATGGGCAGATTTGAACTCGCGAGCGGTGGAACGGTGTTTTTAGATGAAATTGGAGAAATGGATAAGTCACTCCAAACAAAACTCTTGAGGATACTTCAGGAAAAGGAGTATGAGCGGGTGGGTGGCACGGAAACTTTAACAGCAAATGTCCGGATAATAGCAGCTACAAATGCCAATCTGGAAAAAGCATTAGAGCAGAATCAATTCAGGAAGGACCTTTACTACAGGCTTAAGGTCATTGTGTTCCAATTACCCCCCTTGAGAGAAAGAAAGGAGGATATACCAGATTTCGCAAAATTCTTCCTTCAGAAATATCGTAACGAGCTGAACAAACCTGTTCGGGAATTTGATAATGAGAGTATGAAGGCCTTACAGGGATATGATTACCCGGGCAATATCAGGGAATTGGAAAATATCGTTGAAAGAGCGGCTGTATTAGCGGAGGATGAGGTTATCCACGTGAGTGATCTGCCGGATGAAATTAAGCACAGAAAATACAGAATGAGCAATCCCATTACCACTTCAGAAAAAACCGTATCTTTCTGTAAGACGGAGAAGGAAACGATTCTTGAGACATTGCAAGAGTGCGCATGGAACCAGAGCATGACAGCACGCTTATTAGGTATTACCCGAAACCAGTTACGGTATCGCTTAAAAAAATATCAGTTAACAGAACCAGATACTATATGAAGAAACAAGTCAGACCGTCCTAGATTAGTTTTCCAAAAATCCCCGAAGATCAAATATCGTGTTTTCGCCAGTATTTTTGTTTCTAGATTATATAGCAATTTCCAACCCTTCAAAGGCAGCATACGACTCCCTGAACTCTTTTCTGGCCTCCTTTTCCAGTTCATCAATAAATCTATCGTCATGTGATGGGTCGTGGTGAAACAATATTAATTTTTTTACCTTGGCTGTCCTGGCTATCTTCACCCCGTGAGTCCAAGTTGAATGCCCCCATCCAGACCTGGATGTTCCAACCTTACCGGCATATTCGTCATCCGTAAAATTGCTGTCATAAACAAGTACATCGGCATGTGACGCAAGCTTCAGTAATGACACATCTAATTGATCGGAATGCTCAGTATCTGTGGCATAAACGAAAGATTTACCCCTGTACTCAATTCGATACCCTATGCAACCTCCGGGGTGATTAAGATGTTCAAGCCTGATGGATATACCCCCCCTGCGAATAAAATTCTCCCGGTCTACCTCATGAAAAGCGATATCTGCATCCAACTCTTTCAATGCGAGAGGAAAATAGGGGAACATCAACTGCGTACCAAACAGCTGCTCTAATGTACCTTCAAGTTTTGGTTTACCGATTAAGGTAACTGAAAAATTTCTGTTAAATATCGGGCTAAAGAAGGGAAATCCTTCGATATGATCGTAATGAAAATGGGAAAACAGGATGTTTATATGTTGCGGTTTTTCCATGAGGAGTTTATTACCTAATTCCCTTATACCGGTACCGGCATCCAGGATGATGATTTCATTCCCGCATCTGACTTCAACACAAGATGTATTGCCGCCGTATTTAACGGTATCTTTCCCCGGAGTTGCAATGCTTCCCCTTACACCCCAAAACCGAACATAGATCTTTCCTGACACCTTTTAATACCTCTATCTTAATCATGAACTCTTTATGAAAACAGCAGTTCAACTATAACAAAACAGAGAAAACCTGACAACTTTTTATTGCGGTAAAGTCCTACCCTTGACAAGCCAGAACCAGACAGGGGTTAACAAATTACAAATCTCAATTTACAAAGCCCAAACAAATTTCAAATTACAATATTCGAATTATCAAACTAGTTTATTTGGAATTTTGTATTTGTTCGTTGTGATTTGTTTGTTATTTGGAACTTGTTTTTTGGTGCTTGTCAGATATAAGGTAGTAACTGTTGTTTATTATTGTTTATGTCCTTCCGTATATCCTGGTCATATCTGCAAGTTTTTGTATCAACATTGGTGATATCTGTTCCCGTGTAAACCTCCACTCCCAGTTTCCTTCAGGGCTTGAAGGCAGATTCATCCTCGCCTTCTCGCCAAGCCCCAGAATGTCCTGCATCGGAATGATCACCAGGTTTGCTATAGATCCCATAGCAAGCCTGATCAGTTCCCAGCAGACAGTTCTTTCTGAAATCCTGCGACCTGTATAATCAGAGAGTCTTTTTTTACATTCAGGGCCAACCTCTTTATGAAACCACCCCTTAATCGTATTATTATCATGTGTGCCGGTATAGACAACACTGTTCTTTATGTAGTTGTGAGGTGCATACGGATTGGTTGCAAGGTCATCTCCAAACGCAAAGAGAAGCACTCTCATACCAGGGAAACCAAATAGATTTATTATTTCTCTTACATCCGGTGTGATAACGCCAAGATCTTCAGCAATGATTGGGAGATGGGGAAAGTGCTTAGAGAGGGTCTTAAAGAAGTCTCTGGCGGGAGATTTTTTCCATTTCCCGTTTAATGCGCTTTTTTCATGTGCCGGGATTTCCCAATAACCTACAAAACCCCTGAAGTGATCAAGCCGGAACAGATCATACAATCTAATATTGTGTTCAATGCGTTGTATCCACCACGAGTAGCGGCGCTGCCGGAGAACGTCCCAATCATAAACCGGATGACCCCACAGCTGGCCTGTTGCACTGAAATAATCGGGAGGAACTCCCGTCACAAAGAGAGGTTTTCTTTCCTCATCCAGCTTGAAAATCTCCTGATTCGCCCACACATCGGAGCTATCATAATTTACGTAAATAGGCACATCACCGATTATCTGGATATTTCTCCTATTGCAATATTTTTTCAGGAGATACCACTGCTTAAAAAACAGGTACTGAAGGAATTTTTCTCTTACAATCGACTCACTTAATCTCTGTTTCCATTCCTTTAAAGTGCCTGCCTTTCTGCCACGCAAATCCTCCGGCCAGCGACTCCATTCCCACCCCTTAAAGTACCTCTTCAAGGTTACAAAGAGGGTGAAATCATCTAACCAATATGAATTATCACCACAAAACCTTTCGAATTCATGGTCTTCTGTTAAGGTATCTCTGTTTCTCTTATACGCTGTCTCAAGAATCTTATACTTATAATCGGTAGCTCTACGGTAATTCACCTTATTCCCGGAAAATGCAGGCAGATCTGCAATATCTGATTTTGCTAAGAGCCCATCATCCACCATTTGATCGAGACTTACCAGGAGCGGATTCCCGGCAAAGGCTGAATAGCTGCTGTAGGGAGAGTTTCCATAACCCGTACACGTCAGATTCAGTGGCAATATCTGCCAGTAACTTTGCCCTGCCTCTCTAAGGAAATCGGCAAATCTGTAAGCGCCTGAACCTAAGTCCCCTATGCCGTAAGATGACGGAAGAGATGTAATATGGAGAAGAATTCCACTTCCTCGACTATCCACGTCTACTCCTAACCCCAACGAGTCGGAAAAGCATTTCAGATTGTAATTGAACTTTATCCATAATTAAAACATAAGAGGAAACCCGAACTCGGCACCATCTATACCTTCACATTCAAATTACTTCCCAACTTGCGAAATGCCTCTAACCACCTTTTGGCAAAAACATCACCACTCTCCGACTTCACCTGCATGGTGTTGATATATTTCTCCTTAATCAGGAAATATATATTCTGGGCATTCCACAAATCCAATGACAATGACAAAGGTTTTATTAACCCCAATACACTATCAATCTTCTCAAATTTCTCTCTATCTTCCGGACACTCTTTCGACCCATCCATCTGAGAATTTATCCATGAACTCGCAGCAAACCCGATTCCCGTTGATTCCAGTGGAACTGACCATCTCTCGAGTTCCCCTATCAATCTCGTCACTCTTTCGCAATCCACGGTATCATCTACAAAAATCTTTTTCAGGTTTGCATTAATGATGTGTTCAGCGGCTGCAAATAAAGGGCTGGGAAGCGGCTGACGTAAGCTGTGAAAATGCTCCAGCAAACTGGTGTTTTCATATATCTGACGGTACGCAGCCTCCACTCTGTCACATTTTAACTGAATTATCTGGTTTAAGATCTTTTCCTGTTTATCCTTAAAAAGATTATACAATGAATAGATATGCCCACGAAAACATTTATCCATAAGCCTTGCCACTTCCGGAAGATCACCTTTCTGGAAACACTTCTTTATCTTGTTCTGCATACGGAAAAATCCGTCATCTCCGGTAAAACCTTTAATCCCTGCGGTAACTTTTTCATCTCCAAGATGCAATACAGTGAAACAGACTGTTTTTTCATCCTCTGTGATATGAGAGATTATCCGTGCTATTCCCACGTCAAATCTTCGTCCTCCCAAAACTATATTTTCATATGACTCTTTCTTTACCGTATAACAATATATTCCTGCCTCCTCGGGATATTCCTCAAAGAGAGAGGAAATACAATAGTGAGCTCCTATCTTTAAGAGATCACCCTTCGCAGGCCTTACGAACATCTCATACGCATTAGCCCCGTTTTCCTGTATGTTACCCGGGGCCATTTTCAAGTGTTTTACGTATTCTGATTCAAGAGATCCTCCTCGTAATTCTTCCACATATTGAATAGCTTTGGATGCGTACTGCATTATCTGAACAGTTTCAACACCTGATATATCATCAAAGAACCAACCGCAACTCGTATACATCAACATGGCATTTCTCTGTATTTCAAGGAGCTTCAGGACCCTTACCTTCTCTTCCTTTGAAAGCTTTTTTCTTGCGTGCCTTCTCAAAAAAGCCTCTCTATTCTCAGAAGATCTGTCAAGAATAATATCAATATATTCGTTTCTTACAACCCATGGATCCTGAAAATATTTTGAGGCCTCGTCTGCGTAAAAATGGATAAGTTCATCTCTCAACCAGTCCATCGCTACCCGTAAAGGTCTCCTCCACTTTTGAGACCACTCTCTGTTCATACCCGAGTTGCACCCGCAATCTTCTCTCCATCTTTCAATACCATGAGCACAACTCCAGGATGAATTATCAAAGATCTCAACCTCATGAGTTGGAGGATACTTCTCAAGATAGTAACCGTAGTTGGTTATTTCACCAAGATTGTTTGACTCAATATAATTCAAACAATAGGCGAGCGCCATATCGCCAAATTTATGATGATGTCCAAAAGTTTCTCCGTCAGTCGCGATATTGATGATACCGGATGACCCTTTACAATTGGCTGAGGCTCCGAGAAGACAACTTGCAAGTTCTTCACCGCTTTTCAGCATTTCTCCGAAGGCAATGTTGTGAGAAATACCTCCGTTATAAAAAAACAGTGTTATCTCTCTCCCCGTGGGTAACTTGACAAGATACGGCATCGTGGTATCAATGGATCCGACTGACACATTATGCCACGTATTCTGTCCTATGGCACGCACCCTCATCGCCTGTCCTGGAGAGAGGATGGTAAATTGAATACCCTGTTCACTCAAAACCTCAAGCGTCTCCAAGTCCACGGCTGTCTCCGGAAGCCACATACCTTCAGGTTTTCTTCCGAATCTCTTTCTGAAATCACTGAGACCCCAGACAACCTGTGTAACCTTGTCCCTCCGGTTTGCGAGAGGCATTATCATATGGTTGTACGCCTGAGCAATTGCATTACCATGTCCGGAATACCTTTGAACGCTTAATTTATCAGCCTCCAATATAGCTTCATAAACGTAAGGGGAATACTGTTGCATCCAACTGAGAAGAGTGGGGCCAAAATTAAAACTTATTTTCTCATAATTATTTACGACTCGGGTAATTTTCCCGTCAGTATCAAAAATTCTCGCAAACGCATTCGGCGCATAGCATTCCCGGTTTATCCTCTCATTCCAATCATGGTATGGATAAGCGGATTCCTGAGTATCAATACTCTCAAGACACGGATTTTCCCTAGGGGGCTGATAAAAATGCCCGTGCAGACACATGTATTTTTTCATGATCGATAATTATACATTTAGCGATTTTTATTACAAGTGTATGTTTTTTATCGGATGATTTAAACAATGGACAATAACATCCCCCTAATCCCCCTTCAAATGGGTACTTTACTGAGTTAAAGTTGCTATTTGAGAAGTCTCAAAAAAGGCGATGTGGTCTTGAAACTGTTCTTACAAAGGCTTTTCGCACACTGGAAATATAGAGGAGACATTGCCCTTCAGATAGAGTGATAAACATAAACCTTAAAGTACTAATTGTTTTTTGAAGTCGCTATAAACTAACCAATTACACTATTTCTCTATTGATTTTTATTTTTTTCTAAACTAAGATGAATCGCTGATTAATAATACATAAACATAATATCTTACACGATTATAAAATAAAAAAAAAACACATAAGGGGTAATATTATGATGAAGAAAACAGCCATATCCATCATTTCCGTATTTATTCTTTGGTCCATATTAGACTTTGTGATCCATGGGATAATTCTTACTGAAGCATATAAAGCAACGGCTGAACTTTGGCGACCCATGGAGGAAATGAAAATAGGATTAATGCGCATCGTTGTTTTAATATCGTCAATTGTTTTTGTTCTTATCTATGCACTGTTCTTTGTTGATAAAAACATTAAATCAGGACTGAAGTACGGAATATTATTTGGGATTGGAGCTGGAATTTCTATGGGATACGGAAGCTATGCTGTGATGCCTATTCCATATAGTATGGCATTCACCTGGTTTTTAGGTGTGCTTATTGAAGCAACACTGGGAGGTTTGATAACAGGCTTAATCATTCGTGATAAAGCTTGAGTGATATGCTGCACTAAACAAATTAGTTTATAATCGGGTAAAGGGGAGTATTTTGCTCCCCCTCCCCACACCACCCTGCATGCGTGTCTACCCCAAGGGTACTTCCTTCGGGCGCGCACAGGGCGGTTCATGAAGACTGCTTCATAATATTCGGACAATAAAAATAAATCCATAGTTCTCTGATAGAAATAGTCCCTGTTTCTTAAACCACTGATTGGACATACCAACTTGAGTTGCAACAGTTTTTGATAAATGCCAGCAACTTTTACGACTCGCAGATTTACACTCCGGCTTCCTTCAGACGTAACCTCACGGCTTCGCCCTTGCCTTCGGCTAATGGTTGACGTATAATATTTCTCATACTGTGATTCTTCCATAAAGAATTCACGTTCACGTATATTGTGAAGATGGTGAAGCTAAATTTTGGATTGAACCGATTATATCTCTCGCCACTTACTACGGATTAAATAAAAAGAAGTTAAATCAAATTCAAAAAATTGTGGAGAAACGAAAGAATGAAATTAAAAAAAACGAAATTCACATATTAACCGTAATGCATGAAAAATGCGTATTGGATAAAGCTCAAATCCAACATATCCGCTCTTACGGGGCATCCACAATAAGCGCTAAGTTGTTTTTATATTTTTTACAAGGAGCCCAATATCGAGTATCGAACAATATGAGGAAGCAGGATGTCGATGGTAAAAAAAATAACCGCCAAAAACAATGTGACGATTCTGGCAGAAGAGAATGAGGCAAACGATCAGGCAGAAATCTCTTTCCGGATGACCGGCAGTGGGAATTGCCTCCTTCATTGGGGAATCAGCGAAAATCCGGGCGGACTGTGGCAGACGCCTCCACAATCGTTATGGCCTGAGGGAAGTAAAGCTTACGGTCAAACAGCTGTTCAGACTCGTTTTTCTGTCCATAACGGTAAAAAACAGATCGTTATCAGGTTAGACAAAGCAACGAACCTATCGATCATCAATTTCGCCCTCTTCTACCCTGATACAGGCCAATGGGACAATAACAACGGGAAAAATTACTCTCTCGAATTGACACAGATGAAGAGGCAGAATATTTCACCTGTCCATGCTCTGAAAGAGGAGATGAAGGACAGGGAAGTATTATCGGAAAGGACCTTTGACCTTTCCGAAGAGGGATCTTTAGCTGTGGCCATCAGCAGGCACAATAATAATTACCGGGTACTTATGGTTACCGATAAATCAGGTCCCCTTCTGCTACACTGGGGCATTGCCGTAAACACCCCTTTTGAATGGATCTTACCACCTGCGCCAATGCTTCCATCTGAGACTATCATAATTGACAGCCGTGCTGCACAATCACCATTTGTTTTACATAAATCTCTAAATAGATTAGCCTTTGAACTCAGTGAAGAGAAAGCCCCAATCGGTATTACCTTTGTTTTAAAAGAAGCTGAAACAGGCCGCTGGCTAAAATATAAGGGAAGGAATTTTTTCATCCCTATCCGGAGTAATTCACAAAAACAATCTGGCTTGCATACCTCCGGCGTTTCCTGTCTCGCGGAAGAGATTATCCGGGCAGAAACGGGAAAAAACTCGTGGACATTGATGCACCGTTTTAACCTGTGCCACGACCTGTTAGACAGAGTCGGAGACGACAGAAATACTTTAGCCCTGCTCTTCGTATGGTTGCGTTACTCTTCCCTCAGGCAACTGGATTGGCAGCGGAATTACAATACTAAACCGAAGGAGCTGAGCCATGCCCAGGATCGCCTGACCCTGAAACTTGCCGATTGGTACAGAAACGACCCTGGAAAGAGAGACATACTAAGGTTGATATTTTCAACACTGGGCAGAGGAGGCGAGGGGCAGATTATACGGGATGAGATACTCAATATCATGCATCGCCATCATATAAAAGAGGTTTCAAACCATTTCATGGAGGAGTGGCATCAGAAACTTCACAACAATACCACACCCGATGACATCGTTATCTGCGAGGCCTATCTGGAATTCTTACGAAGCAACGGAAACCTTTCCCTCTTTTACGAAACTCTTGAGGCAAAAGGTGTTTCAAGAGAGAGACTGGAGAACTTTGAACGGCCAATTGTATCACCGCCGGATTTTGTTCATAACCTGAAAGAGGGATTGATTCATGATTTCGAGAACTATTTAAAGATACTGAAGTCTATCCATTCAGGCACCGATCTCGAAAGCGCAATCAATGCGGCAAGTTATTTATTCGACAGCAACATGAGAGAACAGCTGAATTCTCTCTTACACGAAGTATTCGAAAAAGCGATTCCGCTGCTGGAACGGGTTGAAAAGATTACCCTGGGAAGACGAAAGCTTGGTCAACTCCTGAGCATGAACAACAACACAGGGAACGTTCGAGACATGCTCTACCTTGACCTGTCACTGGAGGAAGTCCTGCGCCTTATTATAGAAGGAAATATCCATGCACAAAAAGAGCAAAACCAGCTTGTTGAATTAATATATCTGGTACTTGAAAACCTCTCTCTCTCCTATGACTGTCCTGAACTTTCGGTGTGTTCCCAGCATTGGGAGAAACTCAAGGGTATAAACCGCTTTGGACAGGATTGGTCGCTTCATACCAAATCTGTTCTCGACAGGATCGGAAGGGTCATTGGCACTTTCAGCAATGACTGCTACCATCTATTTCAACCAGGAGCCGTCCTTCTGGGTACTGCCTTTCATGCTGAGGAGTGGACAATAAACCTCTTTAGTGAAGAAGTTGTCCGGGGCAAACTGACTTTTATCCTCTCAATGCTTATCCACCATCTGGATCCCATACTTCGCAAGTATGCAAGACTCGGAGACTGGCAGGTGATAAGTCCCGGGGAGGGCTCAGGGATAGTAGAGGTCACCGATACCTTACGTTCCATACAGGGCAAAACCTTCCAAAAACCTACCGTTGTCATTGCTGATAAGGTCATGGGTGATGAAGAACCTCCGGAAGGAGTACTGGCCATTATTACACCGGATGCCGTTGATCTGGTTTCCCATGTGGCAGTGCGTACCAGAAACTCACGCCTGTTGTTTGCAACCTGTTATGATAAGGAGTGTCTGAAAAAACTTAAGTCGCTCAGAGGACATTTCCTCAACTTTCAGGTGCGGGCAACCGGTGATATTACATTTCGGAAAGTTGCCGGAAACATGACTACGGTACAACCACAACCAAAAATGGAAGTGAAGAAAATCACCATGTCTGCCTTTTCCACGTATGCCATTCCTTCAGACCATTTCAGTGACAGCATGGTTGGCAGCAAGTCAAATAATTTGGTACGACTTCAGGCTAAATTGCCTGAATGGATCAATTTTCCTGTTTCTGCAGCTCTACCATTCGGAGTTTTTGAAAAAGTACTTGCCTTGAACATAAACAAAGAGATTACTGCAGCTTATGTAAACCAGCTCGATCAGGTTCACAAGAATCCTGAAAAGATACTTCCGGAAATCCGAAAAACCCTGCTGACGCTTAAACCGCCGGAAGAACTGTTTCCAGACCTTCTCCGGGTTATGAACCTTTCCCCCCTTCAACAAAAGGAAAACGTATGGACGTGCATTAAACGTGTCTGGGCATCTAAATGGAATGAAAGGGCGTACCTGAGTCGCAAAGCACGGGGAATACCCGATAACAACATTTTTATGGCCGTTCTTATACAGCAACTCGTAGAAGCTGAATATGCCTTCGTGATCCATACACAGAACCCCTTCACCCGTGACAGCAGGGAACTCTACGCTGAAGTAGTACTGGGTCTCGGAGAAACACTGGTCAGCAACCATCCTGGAAGAGCACTCAGTTTTACCATAAGAAAAGGCGAATCTGAAATAAGCCTGCTTTCATACCCGAGTAAAAGCATCGGCCTCTTTGGAAGTGGAGTTATCTTTCGCTCAGACTCAAACGGAGAGGATTTGGCAGGGTACGCGGGAGCAGGCCTTTATGACAGTGTTCTGTTATCCCCGCCACGAAAGACTTTACTTCAGTACAAAGAAGAACCTCTTGTTTGGAACAAAGAATTCAGGCAAACTATCCTGAATTCAATCGCAGAAATTGGTATCATAGTGGAAAATCTAACCGGCTCACCGCAGGATATAGAGGGCGCCTATACAGGCGGAAAATATTATATTGTACAGACACGTCCACAGGTATACTAAAACCGATTTGGTTTTCGGTTTTACCGGAAACCAAATCTTGGTGAAGGTATCCCCGGACAGGCGCCGAGGACTTTACCCGCTCAATTTTATAACGGATTTTATCCGAAAACCATTATCAGATGAGTATATGATGTATGAAACAAATCAGAATAGGTAATCAGACTTCATTCTCGGCATCACCTCCTACACTGCCCTTTGAATATGCAATAGAAAACGGCTTCGATGCATTCGAGTGGTTTCCGGATAAGAAGGAAGGAGGAGAAGGCTGGGATACAAACGATATAGACAGAGAAATGCGCCAACACATCAGAAGGAAGGCGATTGAAAATAATATAGCCCTGTCAGTTCATGCTCCATGGGATTCTAACCCCTTGAAACCTGAAAATCATGCACTGTTAGTGAAAAACATCGAGTTTGCCCTGGATATCGGCGCAACCATCCTCATTGTCCACCTTGCTACTGATAAAGGACCGGAGAAGTATGTAAAGGCAATTATGCCCATTCTGAGGAGCCTGTCGGAAGCAGGATTACGTCTCTCTCTGGAAAATACACCCTTAACAGCTCCGGAAGATATCAACAGGGTGTTCGAAATTATCCAAACCCTGAAAGACACGCCTGTAAAACACGTTGGAATGTGCCTGGACATGGGACATGCTAATCTCTGTGCATCTACCCGGAATGACTACTTGAAATTTATTGACCTGCTTGATTCCCAAGTACCCATAAATCACATCCATTTGCATGAAAACTATGGAGACTTCGACAGCCATCTGCCTGTTTTCACAGGACCATCAAAGGAAAACGATGCAGGTCTTCATGGATTTATGAAACGATTAAAAGATATCCATTTCTCAGGCACCATCATCCTTGAACAGTGGCCCGACCCCCCTTCTCTCCTAAACGAGGCGCGTAAACGGCTGTATCATATATGGAATACAATACCGGACACTCATAGCTCCTCCAATCAACTGAACGGAACCGGCAATTTCAAACCTTCCGGGAAAACCGTTCCCGACAGTGTTCAGATACCAGCGAATAAAAGCACGAACACTATTGATACAAAGACCACCTCATTAAGTGAAAAAGGAGAACATAACATTACCAGAGGACAGGAAAATAAGGGTGATAAATTTTTCGACTCTCTCGTTGAGGCACACAACCGTTATAGAAGCTGGAGAGAGAAACTGAACTGGGTTGCCTCTCTCTTCAAAGATAAGACATTCAGACCGGACACAGATCAACTCATTTATCTGTCTATCTATCTGCGCTTTCTTGGTACCGGCGAGCTTGCATGCCGTGAAGACGGCAGCCATTTCCGCCCACATCATCATGCAAAGAGTGCACATCAAATAGAAGAATGTCTAATGAATTGCACCACTCCTGATAATGCATATAGTATGAGAAGGATTTATCCATGGCTACCATCATATGATAACGCATATACCCATGCAGAACCGCTAACCCGGATACGCGATATCGCACACAGAAATGACATCCCAAGAGAGCTCAAAAACGAAATCAAGCATACTCTTCAGAACAAACTTCATCGATGCGCCGGCCCTGAAGATCTCTTAACATCCGCCGCACTCCTTGAACGTATAACGGCTCCGGATGCAGATCTACCCGCATCATTTGTGGAGGAGTTCACGATATTCCATCGTGAACTCAAGGAATTTTTCAACGCCCATTCCCTGGAAGAAAGGTTAGAATCTTTTACCAGAAAACTGGATGGAAACAGTGCCGGACTTATTCAAAAATTTCTGGAAACAAAAAAAAAGAGCGAAGAGACTCCACAACACTATCTTACTCTCCTGGAGTTGCTGACAAAATTAAGAGTTCTCTTTATAAAAATGGCAACAGATGCTGCCGGCGCCGATTTACAGCAGTTCAGGCTGGCAGACATAGGACTTGAAGACTTCCTGTTTGTCCTCTTAAGCCGCCTCCTCAATATCCTTGAGAATAAAGGAGATATAAAGATCTCCTGGGTGTTGATGCTGGAGACACTGACATTGTTGGTCATCAATGTCGGTTTGAGCATGATAGAAACTGAAGAGTGTGAGGCCATAGAATTAGAACTAACTGCATGGAAACGATCTTTTGAACCTGACCAGCTACAGCTCCTCCGTCTCAGAGCCACCCTTGAGAGATGCAGGCGTCTCTGTGAAGATTATGCTGACAGAGTGCTGAGACTGTACCAGGTGAGAGTTGAAAAACTGGGAAGAAGACTCGGTGTAAGGGAAGAGGCAATAAAACTGTTTTGTGAGGGTGATATACGGGGCAACATTGTCTTTCAGCTTTCAAAACTCGTCTCTTTTTTATTAAAGCACATTAGAGAAAGTGCAGACCTTTCTCCCTGGGATTCCATTGTCACGGGTAACGCAACAGGCCGTCTGGTTTCCGTTGACTGTCTCGATGATATAGCAAACACACAGGAGGAAGAGGTAATACTCCTGACAAAAAAAGCCTGGGGAGATGAGATTATTCCAGAGGGAGTAAAAGGCATAATCCTGGGACATCAGCTGCCACATCTCTCGCATCTTGGGGTAAGGGCACGCAAGGACGGAGTAGTATTTGCAGCCTGTGAAGATGAAGAATATTTTAGAAAACTCAAGCATCTTACCGGAAAACGTATTACCTGTAAAATTACCGCAGAAAACGTCTCATGGAAACTAACAGATACGGTAAAAAAGAACAACCCTGTATGGAAGAGAAGAGAACCATTTTTCCTTCCGGAGATACCGGCAAAGCCGGAACAACGCTATCTCACAATTGACCAGGTTAACACCGCAAACGGAGGCGCAAAAGCTTACGGTGCAAGGCAACTTGATGAGTTGTCTTCACTTCCGGGATCCGGATTCAAGACACCACCCGGACTTGTTGTACCCTTTGGTGTTATGGAAGAATCGATCCGTGCCATTCCGGCGCAATGGATTGAGTACGGGAGTTTAATAGATAAACTGCAAAAGTATCCACATGATTCTGTCAAAATAGCACAACAGCTCCGGAAAATACTCTACCGGCTCAAGATACACGATGATATACTCCAGGGAATCAGGAAAAAGTTTCCTGAGAAGGAACGACTTATGGTACGCTCCAGCTCAAACTGCGAAGATACCGTAACCATAGCAGGAGCCGGCCTGTACAAATCCATTGCAAATGTATTACAAACGAAAGCCGATAGTGCAATTCGCAATGTATGGGCATCTCTCTGGTCAAGAAACGCGGTCATAAGCAGGGAAAATTGTCATATACCTCATGATAAGGCTCATATGGCGGTCCTTATTCAGCAGATGCTCTTTCCGCATTTTTCTTTCATTATGCATACGTCAAATCCCATAAACCATAACCCGGATGAATTGTATGTTGAGCTGGCAGCTGGCCTGGGTGAAACTCTGGCTTCCGGAGCAGCAAAAGGAACCCCTTACCGATTGATCTGTAACAAGAAAACGTCTGATGTTCAGATGCTGGCTTTTGCCAATTTCAGTTATGCCATGTTACCCTATCAGACAGGTGGCGTATATCGTAAAAGAGCTGACTACTCTCAGGCACTATTATCCACAAACACCGATATCTGCCACAAACTGGGAAACCGCTTGGCAGCGATAGGCCGGCTTGCAGAGGATACTTTCGGGATTCCCCAGGATATCGAGGGTGTGATTATTGGTGACGATGTCTACCTTGTTCAATCCCGTATACAGCAGGGAATTAATAGGCAGCAAATACCGGATACCGAAGCTTTTTAAATGGAAATTCCCCTTTAAAATTATGTATGACGACAATCTTCCACGTATAATGGGACTTTTTCAGAAAAGGATAGAAGGAGACGATGCCCTCCTGGAGCTCGCAAGCCTCCGTTTCAAAGAATCAGGACTGGGAGTCGAGCTTTATGCCAACACACCCGGAGAGCTCGACTGGTTGCTGAAATTCAGACCTTCACCAGAAATCCCTGCTGTCGCACACCTTAATCGCAACATCAACATCCTGGAGAAGAAGAGCCAAAGGTTAATCCTGGATTTTGCCACAGCCTTTGCGGGACGGATTTACGGTCTGGTCATCCACGATCAGGATGAAATAACCGATCGTTTTGACAATTACGTCCATTCGTTACATACGATTGAATCCAAATTAAATACATTGCCTGGGAACCCGTATCTGTTTATAGAATATGCCGTGGGGCTGGAACCAGCTCTCTTTATTGACCTGTTTAAGCGTATCCATCATCTTGACAGTATCAGCGCCTGTATCGACACAGGCCATATTGGTATTAAACAGGCAAGAGATGATTTTTACCTCAGCCATCCCGGAAAAGACGTGTGCGCTCTTTTCCCCGGTGACCCGTTTCTGAAACAGATTATTGCGGATGTAGAACGTTCAGTTCAATCCTCACTCTCCACCGTGTTGAAGCTGATACACACATTGGGAAAACTTGGTAAACCCCTGCATTTCCATCTTCAAGATGGGCACCCTTTATCTACCGTAAGCGCCTACGGAGTTTCTGATCACATCAGTTTCCTGAGCGAGATTCCAATTCCGTTTGAATTCAGAGGAAGGAAGTCGCTTAATCCAATGTTCGGTCCATGCGGTCTTACGAAGATAGTAAGGGAGACAGAAAAAAAACTTAGTACCGATCTCATCTCATTTACCCTCGAAATTCATCCGGCAAACGAAAGGATTCCCCTTGGCAACGCTTCATACCTCTTTCGTCACTGGAAAGATCGGACAAATGCGGAAAAGATGAACGGCTGGTTGTCAGTTATCCAACGAAATCATACACTCTTGCTGGATATATGTATGAAAAGGAAATAATGATCAACTTCTTTTATCTCTATTTTAAGGAGCTTAATAATGAAAAAATCTTTAGGTGCAAAAACGATAACCTTTCCTACTCCCACTTTTATTGTAGCGACCTATGACGCTCACGGTAAGGCAAATGCAATGAATGTTGCCTGGGGAGGAATCTGTTGTTCTCAACCTCCCTGTATAGCTATCTCGCTCAGAAAAGCTACCTACTCTTACAGCAATATTGTTGCACATAAGGCATTCACCATAAACATTCCATCAGAAACCTATATCAAGGAAGCAGATTATTTTGGAATAGTATCGGGAAAAAACGAGGATAAATTTTTCAGGACCGGACTCACACCTGCCAGAAGCGGCCTGGTCGATGCTCCCTATATTTCAGAATTCCCCTTTATCATTGAATGTAAACTCCTCCACACCATTGAAATTGGATTGCACACCCAGTTTATTGGTGAAATTGTGGATGTGAAAGCCGAGGAATCGGTACTCGAAAATGGTGATGTCCCTGTCATTGAAAAGATAAAACCCTGCCTTTATTCCCCTGGCACCCGGTCCTATCACGGTGTTGGAAAGTATCTCGGTAAGGCATTTTCAATAGGAAAGGAGATTTAGTCTGTTTTTAACAGACCTGGAGCGACTATTTTTTATTTGCATCTGTTTCTGCCCGCAAAAACAGTTAAATCTTTATATACAGAGACACTTAAGGAGAACCGGTCAATATCGCATTACGTATCTCTCCGCCATTATTATAGATGGCTGCGTCTACTGAAAGGGGTAAATCTGTTCGAGTTGCACTGGTATAGAAAGTAACACTATTTTTCTTGTAAACAATGGTACTCCCGATGCGTTCAACTCTGAAGAGGTCACCAACCTGGTAAGTACCAAAAGTGCCTTTATCTATACCGTTTTCATATACTTTGAATTGTATAACCGATCCGGTGTCGCGGAGAAAAATAGCATACTCAATTGTGTTGTAATCCGCGTTCCGATTCGTTGATGATAAACCACACATGGGGCGGCCGTTTGCAGAGGCATCGGCTGCACTTGCTGTAAACTGAACATTTCCGTTGCCGGTGAAGCTTTCCAGTGAGCCGGCACCGCTATTGCCCCATCCGGGAGAGGTATTCTTCGTTATGGTATTACCGTCTACGGTCACCCCCACCAAATCAGTCCAGATGACACAGGTACCATCAAGACCATCACAGTCTTCATCGATACCGTTTCCGCAAATCTCGGTCGCACCCGGATTAATATTTGCCCCGTCATCCACTGTCCCGGGTATTCCATCCTCTCCATCAGGCCTGTCATCGCAGTCTGGAATCAAACAATCCGCGCCGGCACCGTAACCGTCACCGTCATTGTCTGTACAGTCAGGAGGGAACCAGTAACCGATTAAGGTTGCATTGCTGATTTTTCCGCCATTATCATAGATGGCACAGTCAACCAGCAGGGCTGCATCTGTTGGAGTCAGACTGGTATGGAACATAACATTATTCTTTGTATAGACAATGTCACTGCCAATACGTTTAACGCCGAAGCAATCCTCAATCCGGTAAGACCCGAATGTTCCTTTTAGCCCCCCATTTTCGTATACCTTTACATCTCCGTTGTGACGGAGAAAAATAGCATATTCAATCGATTTATAACCGGCATCCCGGTTGGTTCGCGATAATCCGCACATGCGACGTGTGTTGTTCTGGAACGCTAGAAATTCAACGCCTCCGTCGCCGGAGAAGCTTTCAAGAGTACCGGCCCCGCTATTGCCCCATCCTGTAGGGGCATTCTTCGTTAAGGTATTACCATCTACGGACACGCCCTCCTGATCCACCCAGGTAACATCTACAATTGGAACCGGGGTGGCAGTAACAACATTCGAAGATGACCCGGTACCGATGGCATTTGTTACCACAACACGAAACTGATATTCCACACCATTGGTAAGTCCGATGATTGACGCACCGGGGACGGTATCATCCATGAAGACGGTATTAAAGTTCCCATCGGAAACCCTGCCATACTGAACTACATACCCTGTAACAGGTGAGAGGTTATTGGGAGGCGCTGTCCAGCGTAAATCGACATCTGTATCACCGGCGATAACAGTCAAATCGCTAATGTCTGCAGGCACTCCGGGAGTACCGGTTAATGTCGCATCCCGTATCTCTCCCCCATTATTATAGATGGCAGCGTCTACTGAAATGGGTAAATCTGTTGGAGTTGAGCTGGTAGAGAAAATGACACCATTTTTCTTGTAGACAATGGCACTGCCGATACGTTCCACCCTGAAGAGATCACCAACCTGGTAAGTGCCAAAAGAGCCTTTATCCATCCCGTTCTCATATACTCTGAATTGTATAACTGATCCGGTGTCGCGGAGAAAAATGGCATATTCAATCGTGTTATAATTCGCATTACGATTTACTGATGATAAACCACACATGGGACGACCGTTTGCAGAGGCATCGGCTGCACTTGCCGTAAATTGAACCCCTCCGTCACCGGTGAAACTTTCCAGGGAAGCGGCTCCGCTATTTCCCCATCCTGCAGAAGCATTCTTCGTTATGGTATTACCGTTTACGGTCACCCCAACCGTGTCAGTCCAGGTAACACAGGTACCATCAAGACCATCACAGTCTTCATCAATACTGTTTCCACAAATCTCGATGGCTCCCGGGTTGATATTTGCTCCATCATCCACTGTACCCGGTATTCCGTCCTCTCCATCAGGCCTGTCATCGCAGTCTGGAATTAAACAATCCGCACCGGTACCGTAACCGTCGCAATCATTGTCTGTACAGTCAGGAGAACTCTTTGTTATAGATACGATATTACTTCCTCCATTACACGTATTTACCCCATCGGTCCAGGACCAGATAATAGTGCCAAAACCTGAAGTACCCGATGTAAGAGTAAAATTGATAGTCGCTGTAATTGTTCCTCCCAGATAAGGATATGGTGGCGAAGACGTGACGGTATAATCTATACCGCTCACAATGCCGGTATAGGGCCTTCCATCAATGAAAATTGTTACACTATCTCCGGCCTGGGTTACTACGGCAGTATCCGTCAAATCATTCTCCGGGGAGCAAGTATCGGCATAATTATTTGTAGTTGAATAACTCCAGGTACCTGTAGCGTCATAGGTAGATGAGCCGCATTGCCCGGCAGTCAGTGAAATATCATAGCTTACAATTTCATTATCGCTGCCGGTTTCATCAATCTTCGCATAATAGGTTCCCGCCGGAAGTGAATCGGTGCCACAGACACGATCGATACGGGAGAAGTTGTTTGTTCCACACTTGTCGTCGAACTCGATCTCGCTCAAGTTGTCATCATAGAGCCACATCCGGGTATCACTCCCGGAGCCGGAAGTCTCGAGAACCACCCCTGAGTCACCTGGAAGGGTAAATTTAAACCAGTCCACATCTCCGGCAGGACAAATGCTGTGCGTCTGCGGGGTGCCCGGTATGATAGCAGTAGCTTGACCGGAGCCATTATCAGGCTCATAGACATCAGGAACACAGGAATTGCCACCACCGTATATTGCTCTCAAACCGTTAACATCATCTGCCTGAGGAACCTCAACACTCTGGCTGTAATGAGTATTCATCAATGCCGGAAATCTATCGTCGTGATCCAAACCCAGAGCATGTCCCAGTTCGTGAGCGGCCACACGTCTGAAGTCAATACTGGATCCAAAGCCATTATGGACATCCCACGGAAAAGAGGAATTGAATATCGTGCCCGCTTGAATAATTGTTGATCCAATAAACCAGCTAATATTTACGGCAAGAGTGGACCCCTGGAAGGAGGTACCACATAAATCGCTCCTATACTCCCAACCATTAAACCAGGGGCCACCAGGGTTGTTGTTCGGATTCCAGCATGGGTCTTTATAGCCACTAGCGTTTGTGAAAACAAAATTAGAAAAAAAATTCCACTTATTCATAGCCTCAACAAATGCACTGTCGAAAGTAGAATTCGAGCTGCCTCCTGTTGAATAATAAGGAACAGTCGAGCCTTGCCATCTGACCCCGGATATATTGTAGCCAAAGGCTTTCATACTGACACTCATTGACAGAAGCACCGGAAGAAGCCATAGTATACATAGTTTACTATTCATTTGTCTTTCTCTATCACGTTGCGAATACTCTGTTTAAAAACTTCCAAAGCAGGGGCATGCGTTAACCTCAAAGTATTTGTATTCAGTGCGTTCTTATCCTCCACAGGGATAACCATATCCTGTCCTGTTTGCCTGTCACATATCACAAGGCAATGCCCCTGTTGCCAGCCACAAAGCGGATGGATTTGTTGCGTACTCAGATTCTCCACAAAATAAATACCCCTTTCTCTCATGGCTGGCATGTGCATTCCAGAAACTTTCAGTGTAAGACCATTTATCTGACCTCCCATGAAACCAAGTTCAACGGTAGAACCAGTGTATGTACCCTTGATGACTTCGATAATTTGGAATGTAACATAGGTAAAAGGCTTCCCGTCTATGGGTGATGGCCGTATTTCCCTGGATACAACCTGTCCCTCAAAAATCAGCTCGGAACCCTGACACACCTGATCAAAACTTAACTCTAGAATAACAGTGGCTTTGACACGACCGGCACCGAAAAAACAGATAATACGACAAAAAACAAGATGAGAAAAATACCTTTTCATAATTATATTTCCTCATGCCTGGACAACTGCAGGATGATAAAAAATAAGATATATCTGCTCATAAAGCACATTTTATTAAATCGTAATGATTAGTCAGGCAATGTGTATGATCAAAACATCATCCAATCCCTGGTAAAAAATTATTTCCGGCGGTATTCCGGAAACGATGCCACTTGGAATTACGGCAAAAAGAACTCCCTATACTGGTCTCAGAAACCTGCTTATACGGGACAGCAAGACTTCCGTTCTTATGTCGTCGAGAGTTTTTTATGACCGGAAGGGGAAGAGCCGTTACCCATTTGTCAAGTTTCTCGGAGTATATCTGTTCTCTGCTCTCAACCCTGTCCGATGGGCGCTTCAACCTTACAATAATGCCCCGTTCGTCTGCCGATGCAATAAAATCCTCTATGATCTCCCTCACATCGTAATCAATACTGCAACATTTACTCATATCGATAGTCAGGATCGATCCTCTGCGTATCTTTGAGAATTCCTTCATGATCGCTCCCTTATTTAAAAAAGTAACATCCTCCGCAAGGGTCATTCTCAACTGTTTCTTCCCGTCATATGTCTCAATATGCAGAAAATGAGAATTTTTGAAGTTACGGATTAATATGAAAGCTGTACCAACACAACATCCAATTCCCAGCCCTACCAGCAAATCCACAAATACAATTCCAATGATAGTAGCCATATACGGTATAAACTGGTCCCATCCCAGTCTGTATATTTGTACAAACAGAGAGGGCTTGGACAGTTTATACCCAACCATTAATAAAATGCATGCAAGGGCGGATAACGGTATCATATTAAGAACACTCGGAATAAACCCTACGCACATGAGCAGAAATGAACCATGAAGTATCGTAGATAATTTCGTTCTTGAACCGGCTTGAATATTGGCAGAACTGCGAACGATCACCTGGGTAATCGGCAATCCACCAATCATTCCGGCTATGATATTTCCGGTACCTTGAGCAAACAACTCCCGGTTTGTCGAGGTAATTCTCTTGTGTGTATCCAGTTTGTCAGTAGCCTCCACACATAAGAGCGTTTCCAAACTTGCGACAACCGCAATGGTAACAGCCAAAATATACACTTCTTTATTGCCCAACTGGCTGAAATCAGGAAAAGTAAACTGTCCCAGGAATGAGGTTATACTGCCTGCAACCGGCACACTTACCAGGTGTTCCTGACCCAGGTTATAGTGAGGAAAATAACTTTTTGTTATCATCTGGCAGCAGATGGCAACCGCTACCACAACGATAGGTCCCTGTATCAGTCTGAACACATTATGTTTTTTCATCAGACACAACTCCCACAGCAGTAAAATCTCCATTGAAATAACGGTAATTAATACCGCTCCGGGTGTAAAACTTTCAAGAAGCTGCCACAGTAAGGTAAACGTGTTGTCACCGCCTGCCAGGGCAAAAGAATCACTCCCCATCCACTCTTTGTCTAATCCAAACGCATGAGGTATCTGTTTCAGGATGATGATGATGCCAATGCCGGACAGCATCCCCTTTATGGCCGAAGAGGGAAAATAGTACCCGATGATGCCTGCCCTTACCAGGCCAAGCAGTATCTGTATCGCCCCTCCGAGGACAACTGCCAGTAAAAATATTTCGAAAGCACCGATTTTAGCCAGCGCATCCAGTACAATTACCGCCAGGCCTGCCGCTGGGCCGCTAACCCCGTGCGAGGAATCACTGATAGACCCTACCACTATCCCCCCGATTATGCCCGCGATAAGGCCCGAAAATAAAGGGGCTCCGCTTGCCAGCGCAATTCCAAGGCAGAGCGGCAGGGCGACAAAGAGCACAACAATGCTTGCAGGTATGTCTTGTTTAAGGTGAGACAACATTCCGAATTTCTTTCTGCCGTTTTCAATACTAAGCATTTTTTCCCCTCCAATAATACATAACTATCTTAAATAGAAAATTATAGTTTGCTTTTGGGATGACCTCTTTACCTTAGCCTGATTAATAAAAGTATCAATATCCCTGAGGACTTTCCATACATTCCTTTTGAAACTTTATCGTTGCCTCACTTAATTTCACTTCCGATTTGACCTTTTGTCACCTTTTTCATTTTACTCATTTAAATAAAATGGCACCGTAACAAAAAGTCTAAAATCTCAACATTGCCCGGATGAGTATGATAATAGGATCAAGGTTATTATAACACACCAAAGATATATAAATAATTACCGAAATCAAGAAATATTTAGAAGAACTATTTAGAGGATGCTATGCTGAAATCAATCTTAACGGAACTAATTTATAGGTAGAATCTCAATAAGGGTTTTGGTATTATTCACTGTTAAAAATTTAGTCTAACCGTCCCAGTTTTCCTGCTCTTCAGACAAGAGAACTTCAATTCTATTTAAAAATTGAGCGAATTTATCTAACACCTGATGTGATAAACCATATAACCTATCAGCAATAAGTGTGTAAAAAGCTAACAATGACTGAAAGTACTTTACGTCTAAAACATAATTCAAAAATTGCCATTATCGGTGGAGGCCCTGCGGGAAGTTTTTTTGCTAACAATGCCATACGATATGCAAGAAAGCTCGCGATAAACATTGAAATAACAATTTTTGAAGGTAAGGATTTCAGTCAAAGAGGCCCCAGAGGATGCAATATGAGTGCTGCCGTAATCGCAAGTCCTTTACACGCTAAGCTCAAAAAAGACGGTATTAAGATACCGAAAGAAATCATACGTCAGGAGATACAAGGATATTATTTCCAGACTCAGGAATATGGTATTGAATTGTACAAACCGCAGCGGAATGAAAACAGTAGTATACTGGCAGTGTACCGTGGCTATGGACCTCTCTACAGTACCCATACACAAAGCCACAGTTTCGACTCCTGTCTCTTAAAACACGTCGTTGATCAGGGTGTAATTGTTATTTCTGAACCGGTGCAGGAGTTAAAGCTCCCAGCTGAAACTGAAAATCCTGTAACCGTACAGTATGGGAAACAGAAGCCGTACAAAGGAATGGAAGCAGATCTTGTAGTCGGTGCGTTCGGTATTAATTCAAGTATCATTGATAAAATTGAAGGTTTAAATTTTGGTTACGTACCACCCAAAACCATTAAAACTTGTCAAATGGAAATACCTTTAAGTGATACTTTTATAAAGAATTCATTTAAAGACTGTATACACGTATTCGCAATCGGACTAAAGCCATTCAGGTTTGCATCCATGGTACCAAAAGGAAACTACATTACCGTAAGCCTGGTTGGTGTTAGAGATTTGACAAAACAAGACCTTATAAATTTTTTCAATCTCCCGGTTGTCCGGAAAAAGCTGCCACACGACTGGAAAATGCCTGAGCATTTTTGTATGTGCATGCCCAGGATAACCCTTTCTCACGCAAAAAAACCATTTACCGATAGATTTGTCCTGGTAGGAGATGCAAGTATCTCCAGAATTTACAAAAACGGACTCGAATCAGCTTACATAACTTCACAGTTTGCAGCACAGGCCGCATTTGAAAATGGAATCGCAAAGAAAGATTTTGCTAATCATTACTATAAACCCGCCAGGAAATTACTTGCAATGGATAATCTGCTTGGCTCATTGATTCTGATAATGAGCGATTTTGTTACAAAACGAAACTGGTTGGTCAAAGCACGTTTATCATATGTTAAAGACAAAAGAGGCTCGTGGATTGCAGATCATCTGAACTCACTCTTGTGGAATATGGTCACGGGAGATGCTTCTTACAAAAAAATTTTAGTCCAGGCACTGAACCCTCTATTCCAGATCAAATTAATTCCCGTTACCATAAAAGCTTTTATCCTCTTTATCGTTAAGCGTGCAGTTCGTTACAATGATATAAAGTGATTATAAAAAAGATGAAAACATAATGCGATTAAAATGAGTTATTCAACATACGCGGAAAGAGAGTATGAATGATACTCGTCATACAGTTTCCGGAACCGTAACCACCTTTTATCAATGATAAAACTATTGCATTTCCCTTCTGTTTTTCATAAGATTGCTTTGTCTCTGCAAACAGAAATTTTTCGTGTTTTGAAGTATCGGGAGAAGAAGCAGTGGAATCCACAAAAACGCTCAAACCTGAATCCTTATACCATTCCTGTGATCCGAACCAGTTTAGCTTTGAGACTACAAATGACCTTGAGGATCTGCACGAAATAATTGGGCAGCCACGAGCTGTGGAAGCCGTACAGTTCGGTATAGGTATTGACCGGGAAGGGTATAATATTTTTGCATTCGGACCTGCCGGTATCGGTAAACACTCCCTTGTTCAGCAATTCCTGGAAAAACAGGCTGCTTCCAGATCAACCCCTTCGGACTGGTGTTATGTGTGCAATTTTGACGACCCGCAAAAACCCCGCGCATTGAGTTTACCTCCGGGCAGGGGCATAAAGCTAAAAAAAGACATAGAACATTTACTGGAAGAGCTACAAACGGTCATTCCCACCGCATTTCAAAGTGAGGGATACCGTACTCGGAGGCAGGATATTGAGGAAGAATTTAAAGAAAAGGAACAGCAGATAATTGAAAAACTTCAGCACCGTGCAAAAGAAAAGGGTTTAAACGTCTTTCGCACGCCGGTCGGCATAGCGTTCGCTCCATTACAAAACGGTAAGGTACTGGCTCCGGAAGAATTCCAGAAATTACCGGAAGAAAAACGTTTGCGCATAGAAAAGGAGGTGGACGAACTCCAGAAGGAATCACAGGATATTTTTCAGCAGTTACCCCGCTGGGAAAATGAGATCCGAAACAAGTTAAGAGAGCTCAACCGGGAAATTGCACGTTTTGTTGTCAGTAATCTCGTGAATGAAATAAAAAAAACATATGAAGATTTAACTGATGTATTGCACTATCTGGATTCTCTTCAGGAAAATATCATTAATAATATAAAGGATTTTTTTAAAAATGAGCTTCTTCAAAGAAGCCCTGAAGGTACACCCGGTCAGCTCCCAGATGAGGCTCCATCATTAAACGATTATGTGATAAATCTTCTGGTTGATAACAGTACCTCAAACGGAGCATCGGTGGTGTATGAAGATCATCCCACCTATCAGAATCTGATCGGAAGAGTGGAATATCTGTCAGAAATGGGAGCCCTGCTTACTGATTTTTCCATGATCAAGGCTGGAGCTTTTCACAAGGCAAATGGCGGATACCTTATTCTCGATGCCCAGAAAATATTGACGCAACCATTCGCATGGGAAGGGCTTAAACGCGTATTAAGATCAAAACAGATCCGTATAGAATCACTGTGGCAGATGTCCAGCCTGATCAGCACGGTATCTCTTGAACCGGAACCTATACCTCTTAATATCAAAGTGGTTCTTGTTGGTGACTCCACGCTCTATTATCTGCTCTGCAGATACGACCCTGAATTCAATAAACTGTTTAAGGTTGCGGCTGATTTTGATGATCAGATGAGCCGCAATCAGGAAAATCAGCACCTCTATGCCCGGCTCATCGGAACTCTCGTCAGAAAGGAGGTACTGTGCCCTTTTGACCGGTCAGCCATTGCGCGAGTCATCGAACAAAGTTCCCGGCTGAGAGGTGACAACGAAAAACTCACGACCCGGTTTCAAAGTATTGCCGATCTGCTTCGCGAGTCAGACTACTATACAAAACAAAGCAATAAAGTTGTTGTCACTGCTGTTGAAGTACAGAAGGCAATTGATTCCCGGCTGTACCGCTCAGAGAGATTGAGAGAGCGACTTCATGAGGAAATAATACGGAACACTATCCTGATTGATACCAGCGGGAAAAAGACTGGTCAGGTAAACGGTCTTTCCGTGATACAACTGGGAGACTTTGCATTTGGAAGTCCCAGCCGTATCACGGCCAGAGTACGCGTAGGCAAGGGCGAAGTGATTAATATTGAGCGTGAGGTGAAACTCAGTGGCCCGATCCATTCCAAGGGGGTACTGATACTCTCAGGCTTCCTGGGAGGAAGGTATGCAAAAGAACACCCTCTCTCTCTCTCTGCGAGCCTGGTCTTCGAGCAGTCTTACGGTGGCGTGGAAGGAGACAGCGCATCATCTGCTGAACTTTATGTAATACTCTCTGCCATTGCGGACATTCCTCTCAAGCAGTCCCTCGCTGTCACGGGATCGGTAAACCAGCACGGACAGGTACAGGCTATCGGCGGAGTAAATGAAAAAATCGAAGGCTTTTTTGATATCTGTAAGGCCAAAGGACTGAACGGGGAGCAGGGTGTACTCATACCTGGTTCCAATGTGAAACACCTCATGCTGAGAAGGGATGTCATCGATGCCGTTACCGAGAGAAAATTTCATATTTACCCTGTTGAAACCATTGACCAGGGGATAGAAATCCTTACCGGAATACCCGCCGGCACACCTGATACTGAAGGGAAATATCCCGATAAAACAGTAAACAGTCTGGTGAAAATAGAACTTGAAGAACTGGCAAAAAAACGGTCGATTTTTCTTGCCCCCGATGAGAAAAAAAAGAATATATGAATAGCAAACAACTCGAACGAACTATTCGACACATACTGGTGGCGCTGGATGCCTCACCGCATAGCTTGGCTGCTTTAGAAGCGGCCGCTGATATGGCGGCACATCTTAATGCTGAGTTATCGGGACTCTTTATCGAGGACATAAATTTACTCAACCTGGCCGATTTGCCTTTTATAAAACAGGTAGATCCTTTTTCTGCTTCCCTCCGGCCCATAGACCGCCAGCATATCAGCCGGCAATTCCGTATGCATGCAATACGTGCCCGAAAAGCACTGGAACAGGTTGCAAACCGTACCAATGTGCAGTGGTCATTTCGCGTTATCAGGGGATACGTAACCGCTGAAATAATGGCAGCAGCCTCCGAAGCAGACCTCGTCATCCTGGGAAAGGCAGGTTGGTCTCCGACCAGGGAGAAACGATTGGGATCAACGGCACAGAAAATCCTTTCAGAATCTCCTTGCCTGACGCTGGTCCTTCAACAAGGCGTTCGTCTTGAATTACGCGTCATGGTTTTGTTTGACAAATCAGAGGATGCACACAAGGCACTTGAAGTTGCTGTGCAAGTCCTGCAGGGGAAAACCGGACAATTAACGGTTCTTCTGTCAGTGGAAGATGAAAACGTTCTCCAAAAAATACACGCACAGATTGATACCTTCTTACAGGAATACGATCTGAAGGCACACTATTACAAGTTAACTGATATAAACGCTCAGAGGCTGGCATCTATTGTTAAAAGAGAAAAAATCGGAGTATTACTCCTGCCCGGGTCGAGTCATTTGCTTAAGGAGGAACCACTCCAGACATTATTAAAACAGGTAGAATGCTCTGTCTTAATCGTACGTTAGAAAAACAGTATTTTAGCAAAATGTAAAGAAATGCCATGTTTAAACACATAAAAAAGAGATCAAAAAAAACCGGTTCTCCACCGGGATCCCTTATCCATGTTGGAGAAACGAAAGCGGAAACGGTAAGAATTACGGTCATTGATTATGACGGAGAGTCTTATAGAAAAAAAGAAATACAGAGGATCGAAGACTGCTTCCAATTGAAAGACACATCAACGGTAACCTGGATTAACATAAGCGGTCTTCATCAAATAGAAATCATAGAGAAAGTGGGAAAACATTTCGAATTGCATCCGCTCCTCCTCGAAGATGTGTTAAATACCAATCAGCGTCCGAAGATAGAAGATTTTGGCGGGTACCTGTTTATTGTCATGAGAATGCTTTTTTATAACGGAGTAAAAAACGAAATAGAATCGGAACAGGTAAGTTTTTTCGTTGGCTCACAATACGTGATCTCTTTTCAGGAAAAAGAAGGCGACGTATTTGATCCTGTTCGGGAACGGATCAGGAACGGGAAAGGGAGAATACGAAAGTCAGGCACCGATTATCTTGTGTACACATTAATCGATGCAATCGTTGATCATTATTTCATTACTCTTGAAAAGACCGAGGAAAAAATTGACCGCCTGGAGGAAGAGGTATTAACAAATCCGATACCGGAAACCTTACAGGAAATCCACACCATAAAAAGAGAGATGATTTTTATGCGTAAGTCCGTGTGGCCGCTGAGAGAGGTCATCAGTACTTTTGAAAGAACTGAATCTCTACTGGTCAAAGAGACGACAACCATATACCTCAGAGATGTTTACGATCATACCATTCAAATAATTGACACAATTGAAACCTTCCGGGATGTCATTTCAGGACTGATTGATGTGTATCTTTCAAGTATCAGCAATAAGATGAATGAAGTAATGAAGGTACTCACCATTATTGCCACCATATTTATTCCTCTTACCTTTATCGCAGGTATTTACGGTATGAATTTCAAATACCTACCCGAACTTGAGTGGAAGTGGGGATATTTCGCCGTATGGATGTTCATGTTGACCGTAGGCCTCTCAATGGGAATGTACTTTAAAAGGAAAAAATGGCTGTGAATGGGAGGTCATAGATTGATTTTCATAAAAATCGTTGAAGTCTGGTATCAATCAGATTAATTAAGTATTTACTTTCTTTTTCCCAGAGAAACATATTTCCTCAATTTATGACCTGTATAAAGTTGGCGTGGTCGGCCGATTTTCTGTTTGGGATCTTCGATCATCTCTTTCCATTGGGCAACCCATCCAATTGTTCTTGCAATTGCAAAAAGAACCGTATACAGATTTGAAGGTATACCCATTGCCTTATATATTATACCCGAATAAAAATCCACATTCGGATAAAGCTTGTGTTCAATAAAATAGTTATCATTTAATGCTATTTCTTCTAATTTTACGGCAATTTTAAGTAATGAATTATCCTTCATGCCAAGCTCGTCAAGAACCTCATGACATGTATCCTTCAGCACATAGGCTCTTGGATCATAATTCTTATATACCCTGTGACCAAACCCCATAAGCCTGAAAGGATCATCCTTGTCCTTAGCTCTTTTCATAAATTTAGGAATATTTTTTATATCGCCGATTTCCTCGAGCATATGAATAACGGCTTCATTTGCACCACCATGAGCAGGCCCCCAGAGCGAAGCAATGCCCGCGCTGATACACGCAAACGGGTTTGCACCGGAAGATCCCGCAATCCTTACCGTAGAGGTAGAAGCATTTTGTTCGTGATCAGCATGTAAAATAAAAATCGTATCCATTGCTTTTGCAAGAACCTTATTAACCTCGTATTTTTCAGATGGTACCGCAAATAACATGTGTAAAAAGTTAGCGGAATAATCAAGATCGTTTCTAGGGTAAATGAAAGGTTTACCAATCGAGTATTTATGGGCCATTGCCGCAAGTGTCGGTGTTTTTGCAATCATTCTTAATGCAGCAATTTTTCTCTGTTCTTCATCATGAATATTCAGGGAATCATGATAAAACGCTGAAAGTGAAGCAAACGCCCCGCACATTATAGCCATTGGGTGTGAAAATCGAGGAAACCCCCTATAGAGAAACTGCAGTTGTTCATGCACAAGTGTACGACGCTTTATTTCCGAAACAAAAAAGTCATACTCTTTCTTATTCGGCAGTTCTCCATTTAACAATAAGTAACAAACTTCCATAAAGTTACTTTTCCTGGCAAGTTCTGTAGTATCGTAACCTCTATATCTGAGAATACCTTTTTCACCATCAACATATGTTATACTTGATTCACAGGATGCAGTAGACATGAAACCGGGATCATACGTAAACAATCCTGATTCCTTATAGAGTGCGGTTATATCAATTGCTTCAGGACCCTCGATGCCCTGATAAACAGGAAGCTCTATGTTTTTCTTACTTTTTCCGATTGTTAGTGAAGCTTTTTTACTCATCATTTTTAATATCCTTTTGTTATTTTTAGTGATACGTTAATAAATTTCTTCTTGCACAGATACGAATATTTTTTTACGAAACTACCTTACTGACTCTTTTAATTCTATACTCATCTCGTAATGGTTTTCGGACCTGCCTGTGCGTAAGGAAAGGAACGCACGCAGACAGGTAAAATCCGAGATAAAATTGAGCGAGTAATGTCCTCGGCGTTTTTTGTCCGGGGATACCTACACCAAGATTTGGTTTCCGGTAAAACCGAAAATCAAATCGGTTTTAGTATATTACCGAAGGCGCCATTTAAAACCATCCTTTTCCAGGAGTTTATCAGATTTTTCTGGACCCCAGCTTCCAGATGGATAGATGAGAGGTTGTAACCCGCATTTTTTTATCCCGGCACGGATATTGTCAGCGATTTTCCAGCACTCTTCAATACCGTCTTTGCGCAAAAACAGCGTCTGATCTCCCGCTAAAGCATCTAACAGCAAACGATGATAGGCTGTCAGCCATTCACCTTCAAAAGATTTTTTATAGTTAAAGTCCATCAGAACGGGATCAAGCACAACCTCTTCCCCCGGCCGCTTGGCACTAAAACGGATAGAAATCCGCTCTTCCGGGTGGACTTGAATAATAATCTTATTGACCTCGGCATGTTCACTAATGTGCTTATATAATTTATATGGAAGCGGCTTCAAACGAACCACAATCTCAGTAATCCACTCTTTAAGATTCTTACCTGCCCGGACATAAAAGGGAACCCCCTTCCATCGTTCATTATCGATAAAGAAACGAATCGCAGCAAATGTTTCAACCTTTGAATCGTGTGAAACATTTTTTTCCTGCCGATATCCATCATATTGTCCGATGATGACATCTTCCGCAATCTTTTCAGGAGACATCCGACGAATATGCTTGAAAATATCAATCTTTTGATCACGAATAGCATCGGCTTCCAACCTGGTCGGTGGTTCCATTGCCATATAAGCGATAAGTTGTAAACCATGATTCTGGATAATATCACGCAGGAGCCCGGTTTCCTCGTAATATAAACCACGCTCCCTGATACCAAAATTCTCAGCACTGGTAATTTGAACATGGTCAACATACCGATGGTTCCACAATGGCTCGAACATACTGTTGCCAAAACGAAAGACTAATAAATTCTGGACGGTTTCCTTGGCTAAATAGTGATCGATACGGTAAATCTGATCTTCATCGAAACATTCTGCCACGATAGAGTTTAATTTCTGGGCAGAGGCTAAGTCAGAACCATATGGTTTTTCTACAATAATCTTACGCCAGCCGATGCAGCGAATACTGCCTCCGCTGATCTGTGCTTTATAGAGATTCTGGATGATTGGTCCCGCCAAACTGGGAGGCACAGCTAAGTAATATATTACGTTATCGCAAAAGCCTTCTCTATTTTCCACTGCTTCAATATCAGCCTGCAGCTTTTTATACGTTTCAAGATCACAATATTCTCCCGGCAGGTAAAAGATATTCTGAGAAAAGACCTTAAAATGGTCATCATCCTCAACCAGACCCGGAGCGTATCTGGTTACTGCTTCATGCATCAAAGTGCGGTATTGTTCATGATCATATTTCGTCCGACCAATGCCAACAATGCGATACCGTTCAGGTAATGTCTGCAATTTTCCCAGTTGATATATAGCGGGCATGAGTTTACGCGCGGTCAGATCTCCGCTGGCGCCAAAAATGACTATTGTAAAATTTTCGAGTTTACGTGGCATAAAATCTCAGCGACAAGCTCCTCCGCTACAGGCTGAGAGGATCGCTGCTCCTTGAATCTCTGTATCATAATAAAGGTACCATAATGTAAGGGACACGGCCGTAACTTTGAAAAGCAAGATGGTAAGACTCTGCCATATGATCTTATATGGGTATTAAAAACAAAAGATCGCAATATCTCAACGAATATTTTGTATTTTACCACAAACGTCTTCTCTTTGATTAGAGAAAGATTTCATTATATACTAAAACCGATTTGGTTTTCGGTTTTACCGGAAACCAAATCTTGGTGAAGGTATCCCCCAGGCGCCGAGGACTTTGCTCGCTCAATTTTATCTCGGATTTTATCCGAAAATCATTATAAGATGAGTATACTGCACGAGAGAATTAATTTTTTATTGAAAGTTGAAAGACAACAATGTACTATGCGATTGAATGGAAAATTTGTACACGAAAGAATAAGTGCCGGTGCATTTCGAAAATAGAGGACTTTTTTATAGGAGATATCATGTCGTTTGTTGAAATTGCGCAGACAGGAAATATCGATCAGTTGAAAAGACTTATTGCCAAAGGAGTCGATGTCAATGAGCGGGATGAACAAGGTAATACTGCTTTGCACAAAGCTGCGCAAAAGGGCCCTGGAACGTTGATTAAATTTCTTGTAGCAAATGGTGCAGATGTAAATGCGAAAAATAAAAAGAATGAAGTGCCTTTACATCATATTACAGAAGGACCCATGGACATCCTTAAGTCGGCAAAATTATTAATTTCTGAAGGTGCAGATATAGATGCGAGAGATATGCAGGAAAAAACACCCTTACACTGGGCAGTTGAACGGAATTACTACGGCATGGTTAAGATGCTCGTAAAAAAAGGAGCCAACGTAAATGTAAAGGACAAAATCGGTGAAACTCCATTACATCAGGCAGCCCAAGGGGGTAACAAAGCCATAGCCAGGTTTCTCATGAAAAAGGGAGCCGATATCAATCTGGAAAATAATCATGGCAAGGTCCCAATCCTGCATGCCGTTCATAATAAACATAAACGTTTGATCAAATTGTTTATTGCAAATGGAGTAGACATAAATACCAAATTTAAGGATGGACAAACAATGTTGCATTTGTCTGCTCAGAAAAATATGGCGGGGATTGTCAAACTCCTTATTTCCAGGGGAGCCGATGTTCATGAACAGGATAATAGTGGCATGACTCCGATGCATATAGCAGCTTATGAGGGACATGAAGATATGATCAAATTACTCCTGAGGCGGGGAGCGGACATTAATATCGAGGATGAGAAAGGTAACACACCTTTATATTTTGTAATCAAGCAAGGGAATATAGGCATAATAAAATTACTCCTCAGTAAGGGTGCAGTCATAAACCACCAAAATAATAAGGGAGAAACACCGTTACACTGGTCGGTTGATAGTGTGACAAAAGATCAGCAAAAACTGGTAAAGCTGCTTTTAAAGTATAATGCCCATATTAACGTAAAAGATTCGAATGGCGAAACACCTCTCTATTGGGCAAACCAGAGAGGCCATAACGACATTGTTAAACTGCTCCAGAGCTCAGGTGCTAAGGAGTAGTTTATTCCATTTTTTTTAACATTTTCTTCACGTCAATCATTTCACGCATTTCCTGCAGATTCTCTATTAACTGGAACCAGCCGTTCTTAAAAGCGATATGGTCGTAGCCTCCCATTGCAGATCCAAATCTTATTGAATTGGCGTTGAAAAACCATTGTTTTAACCATCTGCGCTCAATCATTTCATCAAAAGGATTTGACCGGTCCTCCAGTCCCTCATTCCAGACTGTTAAAAGCAGTTGTGTAGCGGACAAAGCCATCTTGTCTGTTTCCGCAATGGTTATGTCCATTTTTTTAAAGTGCTGATTTATCAAATCTGTATTGTGACAGCATTGACATACCTTTTTCATTACATTCTGACGCCGCATCTGTTCATCTTTGTCAATCAGATATTCGGTGCTCAGTTCACCATCGAGAGCGGCAGGAAGCGGCAAACCGTCTTTGTTCTTGATTAAATAGGTCTTGCCGCTCTTTGGTTGTGGATGGGAGTAAGGGAGCCCGAACAATCTAACCCATACCCTCGATCCAAAATTGTGTGTTCTTGGCTCGATGACTTTGTTATCTTCAGTAACTATCAGACTATTGTGACATACAGTACAGGTAGGAGCTGTGAAATCTTTACCCACTCTCCAGGGAACATTATCCCAGTTCCATTCATGTTGCTTTGAGCTGAAAATATTTCCATGTTTACTGTCTTTATAAACCTCAAACCCGGGAACATCCGGTTCAAGATGGCATTGGGAGCAAGTATAAGGCTTTCTGGCTATTTCTATCGAAAAGCTGTGTCTTGGATGGCACGGGGTGCATGCCCCACGGCTTCCATCAGGATTAATCCTCCCTACTCCCTGATTTGGCCAGTTTATGAGGTCAGGGACATCAATATCTCCGGAGCCGGTGGAAATCTTCTTTGTCCCGTTTACCGTGACCATACTGCCGTGACAGGAATAGCATGCCTCGAGTTTTGCGTTTTCAGATGATCCAAGATCGATTATGTCATTACCTTCAATTTCTTTGGTGCTTGTAAGCGTCTCAACAAGAGTATGATAAAGAGGATTTTTCTGAATGTTGTCTAATGCATAAGCTTTTTTACTTAGAGAATACTGGCCTACCTCAACAGAATGGCAGGTCTTACAGTCATTTGGTGAAACAATCACATTGATTTTAAACCCGAAGTGGTCGAAATTGTCCTTGTGAGCAGAAGGGTTCTGACTATGACATTCATAACAGCCAACTGCTACAGACCTTAAAGCTTCCGGTATTGAATCACTTGAAACCCTTCTCTCCAGGTCCGGTTTCTTAATTGCCAGATCCGGGGTTATTTTTGAATGTCTGCTTGCCAACCAATCCTCCACTATTCCCGGAGTTGATTCCTTGTGACACAAAACGCATATTTTTGTCTGCTCGCTTACATCAGGTATTGCAGAAAACAATGATTTCTCTTCCGCATCCACTTTAATACTCTACAAAAACAATGTACCCATACAAAATAATGTAACAAACGTTTGCTTCATTTTTTTATCTCCTATCTTGCGTGAATTACGATTCCTCTTAATAACCGTCCAAGTATGTCTGCTCCGGTAATGACACGTTTTTCATCACACCAGACAAGGATAACATCATGGTCAATAACATAGTCTCCGGCAGTCTCCGGCCTCACACGCAATTTCAATATTACATTGCCCAATTCAATATGAGGTTCTTTTACAATAATCGGGCGATGACAGAAAGCGTATGGAGATTCAGCCTTCCTGTTAAACAGGGCAGATCTGAGAAATCCGTCTGAATCAAGGACAAGATGAGGTTCGCCAGAATCATCAGTTATAATGACCCACTTTTTGCCGGAGGACTGAATTTGCTGAAGAAAAGGGTCTGTGGGACTTCTTTCAAACTCCGGTAAAACAGGTAGCCCTTCGGTAAAAGGCAATTTAATGATACTTCTGGGATCAACAGGGCTCCCTTCCTGACTGACAAGAAGATCGTCAATATCCAGAAAATTCAGCGCCCCCAGTCCTTCAAGCCGGTCAACATCTCCATCACTGGCTTCTACATGCTTTTTTATTACTTCGCGGAGTCCTCTTTCACGGAAATACTGTATACCCTCCTGTCCAAGCCAGAGGTCAAGAAGCTTCGCAGAAGGTTTTACAATAGGATAAAGAATTATTTGATATATCTTAAAAATGGGTAATAGCAACGAGGCCATTTTAAGGGCTTTTCGCGAAAAATACGCCTGTGGCATAATTTCACCAAAGATTGTGATGGCAAAAGTAGAAAAAAAGAATGCCCAGACTCCGGTGAGAAGAGAGTCTGATAAGAGTGTCAGCAGAACATTAACTCCCACATTTCCCCATAAGACAGTAGTCAGTAAAAAGTTTGAATCTTTTCTCAGCGCAAGGACTTTTTTAGCGTTGTTGTTCCCTGTTAAAGCCTCAACTTCCAGGCTTAACCTTGTAACGCTGAAAAAGGCAAGATTAAGTCCTGAAAACATGGCTGACTGAGTGATGCATAAAGCTATGCCTATCCACGCTAAAGTTTCCATTCTCAGAATTTCGGTTCAGGTAATATCGTTCATTTTTTCGAATGCAGAGTATAGCAAATTTTTATCTCCATTTAACTGATTTTATGGTTTTTACTACTCACGAATCTCATCCATTTTTTCATGGTAAATGATGTAACGGCAACAGGGAAATTTTCATACAATAAAGATATACTCATCTCGTAATGGTTTTTCGGACCTGCCTGTGCGTAAGGAACGCACGCAGACAGGTAAAATCCGGGATAAAATTGAGCGAGTAAAGTCCTCGGCGTCTGGTCCGGGGATACCAGTAACCAAGATTTGGTTTCCAGCCCGCCCGGCCTGTCAGCCGTTCGCCAGCCCGATACTCATTCTGGCGGGGACGGGTAAAACCGAAAACCAAATCGGTTTTAGTATATCATCACTCCCACACCTCATACTTCTTGATTAAATACGGTTTAAGCTCTTCAAATACTTTCGCCTGGTCTTCCACCACCTTTTCGGCCTGTTCAGCGTCTAATTCTGCAACCTCATGGCAATATGCTGCCGTCCTGCCGAAATACAGTGGCACCAAGATTCCAACAAGTCTTTTCCTATTTCGATTCCATGTCTGATAGGTAAAGGCAAAATCATATAATATCTTTGCCCACAAGTCAGAGGGAAAGATAACTTTCCCTGTTTTTTTTAATTTACGGATATTTTTAGCAAGCTGTTCGTAACTTTCCGGTTCTATTATTTGTTTATATAAAGGATCAAAGTGAGAGAAACCTTCTAGAAATTCAACTTCGAGCTTATTAAAATTTACCGATACAGGTTCTATCTTTGCTATTTTCTCTGTCTTTCCTATCAGATCAACCGGAGTACTGCCTTTTACGGTTCTCCACTTTGTTTCGTATTTTCCCATAAGGTACATTAAAGTGCTGACAACCTGTCTGAACATAGGCCCCAGGTGTTCAGCAGGGTCTTTTGCGTCATGTACTTTAGTACCAAGCTGAGCTTGTACTATCTTAAGTCCGGTATTTATGGCTGTAGTGCTCATCCATATATCTATGCCGAATTTGGCAACATCTGTATCCCATACATCTTCTTTCGTATAGAGAACTGCTATTTCACCGCTGAAACCAAAGTCTCCGCCAATCGGCTGCCGTATTCTCAAGCCATACAAAGCCCTTGTCATTGGATAAATGATATTATTGGTTATGGTGCCGTCATTCTTATGTCTCACATAATACGGTGCTACAAACCCTGCTTTTTTGTTGAGAACCGGTTCAGCAAGCAGTTTAATCCATTCAGGTGTAATGCTCCTCAAATCTGAATCAATTACCACACAACAATCAACTTTTAAGTGCATGGCAACTTCAAATACGGCCCTGAATGATGTCCCTTTTCCCGGGGTACCGCGATAGATTGTAACTCTTCTGTTGCATCCTTCCGGAATGGGAGCGGCGTATGCCTTTTCCCGTGTATTATCGGTAGATCCCCCATCAGAGATGAAGAGAGCGCTCTTTTTATCAGGAAAGTATGTCCTTAATCCTTCCGCTGCAGTTGAGACTACATGAGCTATCGTATCTTCATTATTATAACATGGTATGCCGACCAGGATGTCTACATCTTTCAAATCTTTTGTCCATTCATATACATTATCACGAACGGCGCTTGCGTATCTTTTCATTATTTCCATATTTTCACCCCCATATTTTTTTACCCTCCGGGAAATACATCGTGTTAAATCATGCGCACCTGCCCGAATGACTCCCCGCCTGAATAACGAAGCCGGAGAGGTTCAGGCGGATGTGCTAACATACATATAACATGATTTTGAAATTCCTCTGCATCAAATGAGATAATGTACTCTTATTCAAATGGTATCATATGTATTTACGAAATTCCAAAGGAAAGGAAGAAATTTTGTAAACATCGTATTTGATCTAATCAAGTTTACTTGTTATATTTTACTTATTTCAAAAAATGGGATTTCCAATTTTAAAGAAACGGAGGTTTAGAAGCATTGAAAAATGCTCTTGGACCCGTTGGAATGGCTCGGTTTCTTCAGCAGTTTGAAACGGGAATAGAAGACTATACTGAGGAAAGGAAACAATGGCTAAAAAACATGGATGTTAAGACTATTATAGAGGAAATAAAAAAGGGATGAAAAGCAAAATAGATACTGATCAACAACTCTGCCACAAGGAACTTCCTGCAGATAAATATTTGCGGTCATAACAGACAAGGTTTCAGCCGCTTATATAAAATTCTCAAAAAATCCCCAGTTTTTGCAAAGCATTGAAAACGTTTCTGGCTAAGGTGCTCTTCCTTGTTCTCTCTTGTTAGCTGTTGTCTGACAAACCAGGATTTCATAGTGGTGTTAGTTTTTAAAGGAGCCTCAACAGAATATATTGAAAATCAGGAAGATATAATCCGTCAGCAACGAAGTCGATTACTGAGAGGCTTTAGTGAGAACACTATTTGATATACTGAAGAGATCTTTGAAACGTAACAGGCAGTCGCATGTGGTGAACTGAAAGCCGCAAGTTAGGCCTTCGGCAAAATCCTTGCGGCTTTATTATGCGTAACCTGGACGAGACAGAACCAAACAGGAGTTAAAAATTACAAATCTCAAATCACAAACAACAAACAAATTACAAATTCCAATGTTCGCCTGCCTATCGGCAGACAGAAATGATCAAAACCAGCCCGTTTGGCATTTTGTATTTGATTTTTGTGATTTGTTTGTTATTTGGACTTTATTATTTGGTGCTTACCCGTCCGATCGAGTTTCTTACCCGCCGACAATTTTGGTAAAATTGAAATTCCTATGCATCAAATTAGGCCATCCTGGCCAACTTTTCCAAGTTAATTTATTTTTTCAATCTTCCATCCTTTTCTATAAATCCAGAATCTTTCAACGTCTTCTTTACATTATTATGAATCTAATTCAAATAATCTGCTCCATCACATTATACTTTTACTAATCTCAATCCCATCAAAGATCGCACCTCTTCCATGGTCTCTTCCGCTATCTTTCTGCATTTTTTTGCGCCCGTATTCAATACGTCCAGAACATCATCGGGTTTGTTCATCAGGGCCAGGCTTTTTTCCCTGATCGGTGCAAGAGCTTTGACCATATTGTCAGATAAGATCCTTTTACACTCAATACACCCTATCTCTGCGGTTCTGCACTCCTTATTGACTTTAGCAATTTCAGTTTCGTTTGAAAAGTATTTATGTAACGTAAAAAGATTGCAGATTTCCGGATTACCGGGATCATTTCTTCTCTTTCTGTTTTCATCAGTCGTAGCCCTGGACAGTTTTTTCCAGATTGTGTCTGGATCCTCGATGAGGGAGATGTAATTGTCCATGCTCTTACTCATCTTCGACTTCCCATCCAGTCCCATGATTCTGGGCGCGTCGGAAAGGAGATGTTGCGGTTCGGGGAACAACTCTCCGTATCTCATGTTAAATTTTCTGGCTATCTCACGCGAAAGTTCAACGTGTTGCAGCTGGTCCTCACCAATCGGTACCGCACATCCTTTGTAAAGAAGAATATCAGCTGTCTGAAGTACGGGGTAATCAAATAGACCGACATTTACATTTTTTTCATTCTGCTTTGCCTTATCTTTATACTGTGTCATTCTTTCGAGAAGCCCCATTGGCGTAAGGCTATTAAGGATCCATGTCAACTCGGTATGTTCGGGGACTTGAGATTGTACGAATAAGATGCAGCGGTCCGGATCTAAACCTGCTCCGATATTTACGGCTGCCGCATTCAGGATTCTCTTTTGCATCAGACCGGGATCATACTCAACCGTTATCGCATGGTAATCGACTATGGAAAATATGCAGTCATAGTCGTTCAAAAGGGCAATCCAATTCTTGATTGCACCCAGATAATTCCCGATGTGAACATCGCCGCTTGGCTGGATACCGCTGAATAGTCGTTTTTTCATCGTTGTATACTAAAACTGATTTGGTTTTAGATATTTCTAAAAACCAAATCCTGGTGAAGGCATCCCCGGACAAAAGGCGCCGAGGACTTTACTCGCTCAATTTTATCCCGGATTTTACCTGTCTGCGTGGGTTCCTTTCCTTACGCACAGGCAGGTCCGAAAACCATTATAAGATGAGTATAATTTGCAGAACGTAGAGGAAGCCTTTTTACCTGACGGATTGTTTGGCGGGAAAGTTTCCCCTACGCTAATAAATATAACTCAGATTTGAGTAATCACTTTAGTCTATAAGGGACAATTTCTTGCTTTTTTTAAACGGAAATTGTCACCCTATAGACTAAAGTGTCTTAAAATTTTCTTGCAATCTTTTAACAGCCTCTTTGATTTCGCTGGTTTTTCCAAATGCTGAAAATCTAATAAATCCTTCGCCAGCCTTACCAAACCCTGCACCGGGTGTTGTGACAACATGTGCTTTCGTCAGGATCTCTTCAAAAACATCCCATGATTTTTTACCAGGAAATGCTGCCCAAATGTAAGGAGAATTAATTCCGCCAAAAGTTTTTATCCCCAACTCCTCTAATCCATCTTTGATTATTTTAGCGTTCTCCATATAATAATTCACTTTTTCTTTTATTTCAGATAGTCCAATGTCCGACAGAGCTGCAATCGCTCCGTGCTGAGCAATGTTTGATGAACCGTTAAATAATGTGCCCATTACTCTTTGCCAGTCTTTCCTTACGCTTTCTCCATCATCAAATTTTAGTTCTTGCGGAACAATTGTCCAGCCAAGCCTGACACCAGTAAATCCTGCAGACTTTGACAGGGAACTGACCTCAATAGCACACTCCCTGGCACCTTCAATTTCAAAAATTGATCTTGGTAAGTTTTTTTCTTTAATAAATTCAGAATATGCAGCATCAAAAATAATTATTGAATTATTCTTTTTTGCAAAATCTACCAGCTCTTTCAGTTGCTCTGTTGTTGCAACAGCACCTGTAGGATTGTTCGGTGAGCAGAAATAAATTAAATCTGTTTTTTTCACTTTTGATAAATCAGGAAAAAAATCATTCTCCGCGGTACACCTCATATACTCTATACCGTCAAATTCTTCTGTGTCAGAATTATATCCACCGGTTGCTCCAATCATTACTGATCCATCTACATATACTGGATACGCAGGATCCTGAACCGCAACTGACACATCACTGCCAAACAAAAAAAACAGTCTTCCACAATCAGGTTTTGATCCATCTGAAACAATGATCTCATCAGTATTTATAATATCGTTATACCAATTCTTTGAAATTTCGGTTTTTAATTTGTTTAAAAACTCTTGAGCCTGTGCATCATCATCATATCCAGTGTATCCCTCAGGTGTACCAAGTCTCGTTACCTCTTTTTGAAGCCCTTCAATAATATGTGGACTGAGAGGTTCGGTAGTGTTTCCAATTCCAAGACTTATCAATTTAACATCCGGCTCTTTCTCTAAAAGCGCTTTTTTACGTCTTCCAATTTCAGGAAACAGATATCCTGCCTGTAATTTTGCAATATTTACATTTCTTTTTACCATTATATTTCCACCTATACTTAAAAATTATTTAAATCATTAAAATCTAAAGTTGCAAAATAATCATCTATACTAAAACCGATTTAGTTTCCGGTTTTACTGGAAACCAGATCCTGGTGAAGGTATCCCCGGACAAAAACCAGGCGCCGAGGACTTTACTCACTCAATTTTATACCGGATTTTACCTGTCTGCGTGCGACGCACAGGCAGATCCGAAAACCATTACAAGATGCGTATATAAAGGAATTATGTAAAATGTAAATATTCAGCTTTGTTTTGCGGTAATCTCTTTAATCTCAATTGAAAGAACACCTGTTCTTCCTATTATGGCACCAGACGACAGAGAAAGCCTGGGCGAATGAGGCGCATATTTCTCTAAAAGTTTGTTTAAAGCAAAGACCTTTTCCTCAATATCAGTTACGATCTTTATATTTCCAAATATTATTATGCTTTTGTATTGAGTAGTGGAAGCACATGGGCGATTAACCCCGGGAATAATTGATATGAGCTGATCAATTTCGAAGCATATATTTGAGTTGGACTTTATATTCTCAATCTTACGGCCTTCTAAAGCGCTATGAAAATATATTTTATTCTGATCATATACAAAATTAACAGGTGTTATATACGGAATATTGTCTAAACATGTACCCAACCTTCCTACTAAAGCATTTGTTAGCAACTCCTCAACCTCTAAATGATTTGTAATTTCCTTATCTTTTCTCCTCAACCTATTCCTTCAGCAAGCGAGCCCCTTTCCACCCCATCTTCTTCTTACCTTTAGCCGGCGTCTCCTGCATCCTGTTTTACGTTTGTTCCTGTTAAGCGCATCCTGCGCAACTCTTTCCTATGTTTAAACTCAAGCCATCTTTAACAATTATTGAATTTCCTCATGGATTTAGAGAAATACCGTGAGAGCTTCTCGTTACATCTCTCTTCCGATGGCATTCGCAACAGCCTTTGTCTCCTCCATAAGTTTCGCAAATTCTTCAATTGTTATCGCCTGTGGGCCATCTACAAAAGACTTCTCGGGATCTGGATGCACCTCCAGGATCAATCCATCGGCACCAACTGCAACCGCACCTTTGGACATTGGTCTCACGAGATCGCGTACACCCGTACCATGACTCGGATCAACGATAACAGGAAGGTGTGTTAACCGTTTTAACTCCGGCACTACGCTCAAGGATAAGGTAAATCTCGTGTGAGTCTCAAATGTCCTTATTCCTCTTTCACACAAAATAACATTCGGATTGCCATGTGAAAGGATGTATTCACCGGCCAGCAAAAACTCATCTAAGGTGGCAGACATTCCACGCTTCAGGATTACGGGTTTCTTCGATTCACCAACAGCCTGAAGTAACAGGAAATTTGACATGTTTCGAGTTCCTACCTGAAGTACATCCGCATAACTACTTACCAGTTTTATATGCTCGGAGCTCAGTATTTCTGTAACTATTGCTAACCCGGTTTTTTCTCTCGCCCTGGCCAGATATTCCAGACCTTCCTCCCCCAATCCCTGGAAAGAATAGGGACTGCTTCTTGGTTTAAAGGCTCCTCCTCTCAACGCTATAGCTCCGGCTTTCTTCACCCCTTCTGCGATAAAGAGAATCTGGTCCTGATTTTCAACAGCGCAGGGACCGGCAATAACGCCTATTTTCTTACCACCCAGAATTTTATTGTTTATCCTGATTTCTGTATCTGCTTTTTTTACTTCACGACTCGCTATCTTATAAGGTGTTAAAATCGGAACTGCCTTTTCCACACCGGGAATTGCATCCCAGAAGTCCGGAGGAATATCTCGTTTGTCGCCTATCACGGCAATTACTTTTCTGCTGGTACCCTCTAAGAGAATTTCTTTACAGCCAACCTCTCTGACCTTCTCGATAACGTGGTTTATATCTCCCTCACCAGCATTTGGTTTCATTACGATGATCATATTATTTTCTCATAAAGTTAAAATGAAAAGAGCCCTAAAACTTCACGTCTTAAGGCCCTGCAAAAATAGATTTCTTATAAAACAAAAGTCCTTATCGGCCTCCATTTTTTAATCGATATGAGTTAGCCCATCCTGCACAACTCTTTCAAAATTGCTACAACGACTCCATGTCGTTGCTTCACGCCATTTTGGGCATGTGCTAACGCACATAAAAGACGATTTGAATTTTCTCTGCATTAAAATAGTAATAATACGTAAAATCAATCTACCTGCCCTGTGGACTAATTTAACATTTTAGTAACCCTCAATAACAGCTGAGTTTATAGGAGTAACTTTCAATTGTCAAGCTCATTTTTGTCGTAAAACCGGCTACAAACTTCACATATGTCAGATAATCGGAAATTTGTTGAAAGTGTTTGTTCATAATGGAACAAAACTCCGGAAACAGTTAATTGCCAATTGCGTAAAAATGGTGATCATTCGAACCAAAATAAATGGTCCCATCTGCTCCTATCAATGGTGAAGACTCAACCCAGCCATCAGTCTGGTGACTCCACTTCAGTTTTCCACCGGAATCTATGGCATAGAGGTTGCCATCACTCGAACCGATGTAGACGGTACCCGCAGAGTCCACTGCGGGTGAGGATTCAATCCACCCGTTTGTTTCAAAGCTCCATTTAAGTGAGACATTTGGATTGATAGCGTATACCTTTTTGTCATACGAACCAAAGTAGATTGTACCGTCATGCCCGATTGCGGGGGAAGACTGGATACTCTTTCCCGTGTTAACTACCCATTTTATCTTCCCATCCGAACTGATTGCATAAGCCCTCCCATTTTCAGAACCGACATAAACGGTACCGTCATCACCTACCGCCGGGGAGGAGAATGAACTATATGCATTACTGCCAATTCTGCGCTTCCACTTTTCAGAGCCATCAGCATTCAGAGCATAAATAACTCCTTTGTTTACCATGAAACAAATCGATCCATCAGGCCCTATAGATGGAGAAGAGCTTATGGGGCTGTAAAGCTTGTTCTGGTAAGTCCATATCAGATTTCCTGAATGATCAACCGCATATATGCTACCATCACCCGAACCAAAGAAAATCATGCCATTCTTACCAATTGCAGGTGAAGAGAAGATTTCTCCCTTTGTCTCGTAAGACCACTTAAACATACCGTTTGGATCTATTGCATATAATTTGTTATCCCTTGACCCCACATAAATTGTACCATCGTCACCTATGGCAGGAGATGAGGTAATTTCGTCTCCTGTTTTGAAGTGCCACTTGAGTTTACCTACAGGAGTTACCGCATATAACTTCCCATCCACCGAACCAAAATATATCGTGCCATCCAGACCCATTGCAGCTGAAGACGTAATCCTTTCTTCAACTTTGAAACTCCATTTGAGATTGTCTTTTTGAGCCCCCTTGTAAGGACTGAGCCCGGTATGACGAAAATCGTGTCGAAACATCTGCCAAGGAGGAACGGCTAATTCAGCAAGGGAGAAGCCGCAGTTCTTGGTACTTAAAAATAAAAAAGCGATTACCAGCACTGAAAAACCTTTCAATAATACTCTTCCGGCCATACTTTATCCCTCCAGATTAGAGCAATATTGCTCTGTACAAAAACTTCAGAATTCCTCTCCTGCTTTTATAATTACTCATCTCGTAATGGTTTTCGGACCTGCCTGTGCGTAAGGAACGCACGCAGACAGGTAAAACCGAAAAACCAAATCGGTTTTAGTATAACCTTAACATTGTGCATTCTGAAATCAGCCGTCTTGTCTCGTTTCTGCATTGACCTGCACTGTTATTTGCTGCTTCCTATAGCATAAATGTTACCATCACCAGAACCAAAGTATATGGTTCGCCCCAATCCTATTGCCGGGGAAGATTTTATTACTCCTTTTGTTGTAAAACTCCAGATAAGTGCACCGTCAGAATTTAAAGCATACAGCTTTTTATCCCATGATCCAAAATAGATGTTTCCATCAGAATCTATTGCAGGAGAGGAGGTGATAACACCACGCGTCTTAAAAGTCCATCGTAAGATTCCTTGAGGATTCAATGCATAAAGTTTTTGGTCATTGGATCCAAAAAAAACAGCACCATCATTACCAACTGCCGGAGAGGAATCAATCCATTTTCCTGTCTGGTAATACCACTGTAGTGTGCCATCAGGGTTGAGAGCATAAATCCTCCCATCATTAGATCCCAGATAAATTGCACCATCCGGTCTTACAGCAGGCGATGAGGTAATCTCTCCCTTAGTCCTGTAAAACCATTTAGCTTTGATGTCATTGCCAATAGCATAAATATAGCCATCATTTGAGCCAAAATATATATCCCCTTCACTGTCTACCGCAGGTGAGGAATCCACATGTTTTCGTGTAGCAAAAACCCATAAAATTTTACCCGACGGGCTAATGGCATGCAAGTAGTAATTATCCGAACCTATTAAAATAGAACCGTCAGTAGCAATTGTAGGCGAAGATGAAATTCTCCCCTTTATCTGGACATTCCACTTTGGCTTACCACCCAAACCAAGTGCAATAATTTCACCATTCCAACCACACACATATATAGTATCATTACTCCCTATTGCAGGTGTAGAGTATATCTGGCTTCCAACATGAAATGACCACTTAAGTGTGCCATCCGGTTTTATAGCATAGAGTCTTTTGTCTTGAGAACCTGCGTAAATTGTACCATCTTTGCCTATGACTGGAGACGAGTCTACGCTACCCTCCGTCTTGAAGCTCCATTTTAGCATACTACTCACCGGCCCTGGCAAACCGCTGCGGCCGGAATGCTGCGGATCATGGCGAAATAGAGGCCATATAGCCTCTATTCTTTGTGTTTGTACCGCATACAGTTTCTGGCACGAAAGCAGAGTTAGTATACAAAACATGAGTATTTTAAACTTGAAACGCCCTGCCATGTTCGTTGTTTTTCATACATCAAGTTAGACCATACCGGGTAACTTTTCCAAAATTCCTAAAACTGCCTCCCATGGCAGTTTTCACGGACTATTGAACTTGCGCCTTCAGCGAAAAAAATATGGAAACATTGAGTTTCCTCTTTTAAATTAGCGTGTCTCAGTCAAAATCGTATACTATGACTTCTTTATATGACTACTTCTCATGGTAAATAAGGTTGTTTTTTCTTTTTTATAGTGGTAAGATTTCGAAAATAAAATTTCTTTCCAGCTTAGGGAGGTATTATAAATGGAAAAATCTCGTTTGCCAATACTTCTTTTCATTCTTGCTCTCACAGGTTATTTCTTCTTTTATGAGAAGCTGATAACTGCAGAAACTGCACCCACCGGTATAAGTGAAAACACTCCTGAGCCTCAAGTACCTGACAACCAGCCATTAATCGCATTTGATAATCCGAATTTTGATTTTGGTAAAATCTTTAAAGGTGAGAAGGTTGAACATATCTACAAATTTGAAAACCAGGGAAAAGATGTACTGAAAATCGAGAAAGTAAATACTTCTTGTGGGTGTACGGCTGCAATACTGTCGAACAAAATCATTCAACCGGGAGAGAGTGGCGAAATTAAGGCCACTTTCAATAGCGGCTCTTATAGCGGGAAAGTAAGAAAAAATATAACCGTTATCAGTAATGATTTAAATTCTCCAGAGTATCGATTAACGTTCTCCGGAGAAATTATTGAAGAGGTATGCGTTACACCAAAAAGCATTAACTTCGCTTCCGTATATGTTGGCGAAGAAATAGTCAAAACGATTACGGTAAGCTCGTTAACTGACCTGGACCTCAAGATCGAAAAAATTTCAACATCCGTACCATTTGTAAGCCCCCTGCTAACAGGAAAAAATGAAGAAGGGTTTTTGATAGAGGTTACGTTAAAAGATACTTTCGAAATAAAAAGATTTAATGGTTCAATTTCTATAGAGACGAATAGTCAGAGGCAACCAAAGATCACCGTACCTTTCTTTGGAGAAGTAGTCGGAGACATTACAACCTACCCGGAAAAAATTTACTACGGTAATGTCGCTGAAGGAAGAGAAGTTATCCAGAAACTCTTTGTTAAGTTTAACAAAGATGATATAAAGATCCTGAATGTCAAAATATCACCGAGTTCTCTCAGCACAAAAATTACGGAAAGATACGAACAGGTAAATCCTCACTGTTTAATCGAAATAAGGCTCCATAAAGAAGCAGCTGTTGGCCAGCTAAATGGTTTGTTAGAACTGATTACCAATAGCAAACGACAGCCCCTGATTCAAATACCAATAGTCGGAGAAATAAAAGAGGGTTAACACTCTTATCTCTCTTGAAAAGAACAGTAGACCAGGTAATTGATTAAAGAAATGAGAGGCTTCAATATTTTATCACTCGGTTTTTCAGGTTCTCTTATTTACCAGAACGAAGAGATGTCAACGCCTCGCTTTTTCGGCCTGCTTCACTCTTTTTGTATCATTCAGATTATATTTCCCGCATTCCTGATTTGCTCCACAATGAATTACAACGCTTATTGTGGAGAACAGCATTTACACGAAAAACTCTCTGCTTTTCCCTTCTACTTAGCATTTACGGGTGAAGACAATGGGTACCTCGAACCTTGTGGCTGTACCGAGAAACAACTCGGAGGATTAACAAAACGGCATTCGTTGATTAACGCATTAAAGAGTAAGAATGACCATTTCATTGCCATGAGTCTTGGAGATCTTTCCGGCAAAGTTGGCCGACAAGATGAAATCAAGATGGAGATAACCTTGATGGCATTAGATCTGATGGGGTATGCAGTCCACAATATTGGCGAAAAGGATATCAGTATGGGACTTGAATTGCTCAGCTATTTTTCCCGGATACATAATATAGCTCTTTTGTCCAGCAATGTTATAGCTAAGAGTAAAAACAACCTGAATATAACCCCTTATATTATGAAAGAAATTGAGACAACGAAAAAAGTCTATAAGGTTTGTATCCTGGGAACGTTGTCACCAAACCTGATTGATGAAGGGGCTGCGGAGATAGAGGTGCTGGACCCTGTTATCACTCTCAAACCTTTGCTGAAAGAATTAAATGGAGAAGCAGACCTGTTAGTCCTGCTTTCTCATGCGGAAATTGAGGAATCAATCATACTTGCAGAAACTTTACCTGAACTCGATCTCGTAATATCAGGACATTTCATTGACGATCCTAACGGCTATATCACAAAAGTCAGAGATACCTACGTAATTCCTGTAGGAGTAAAAGGAAAGTATCTGGGTATTTTTGGTTTTCAGCCTGAACGTAAGGATTTGGGAATTAAAAGACTCAATGAAATAGCCCATGGTAAAAAAGATTATTATAGTCTGACCCAATACCATCCTGAGGAAAACCAAGAGAATGAAAACGCTATCGAGATGATACCGCTGGACGATACGTACGATAATTCGTTGGAAATAGATAGATTGCTGGAAATTTACCAGCAGAGACTCAGGGATGAGGAACTGGTAAAAAATATTTACAGGGAGCCTCATCCTTCAGGTTTGACATTTACGGGAAATGATGTTTGTTCCCTCTGTCATAACAAAATTTTTAAACACTGGCAGGAAACAGGCCACGCACATGCTTACGAAACTTTATTGAAATCAGGACATCAAGATGATCCTGAATGTTTATTCTGTCATACGGTAGGCATACTTTACATTTCGGGATTTGAAACCATTGAATCAACTCCCAGGATGAAAGACGTCGGTTGTGAAAGTTGCCATGGGCCCGGAAATAAGCACAAAGAATCTCCTGCTGAAGATTACGGCAATGTTTCTCCCGAAAATTGTACAATTTGCCACGAAAACGAACACAGTCCAAATTTTAGATTTGAAGAGTACTGGCATAAAATAAAGCACCCTCTCAAAGACGATTAATAATGAATCGAGTTAGCGCATCCTGCGCAACTCTTTCAAAATAGTTTTGATTCTCCTATGTATAAATTTAAGCCCTCTTTAACAATTATTGAATTTATTTATTAAGAATGACAACTTCTGCATGTATGCTTGACAGATACTGATGAAAGGCTTGCAAATTCTTGCAATAAAAGATATAATAAACCAAAAATACATTCTCAGCTGAAACCTTTCAGAGTTTCAGGATATTCATGGTTGTTTCGTATTATCTGAGTCCTTATAGTTCCAAATTTAGATAATTTTCTTGTCAAACATTTAACTCCCCGATTACTTAATGGAGAGAAGTAGAGAATTTTACACTTTCTCCACTTTTACAGGTTGGATTAAATCTCTGTAATCCCCCTGCTTGCGTAAATAATAAGATGCCTGAATTGAGGAAAGAACCGGTTTCCGGCCGTTGGGTAATTATCTCTACGGAAAGAGCTTCAAGGCCGACGGATTTCAAATTTACCCCTCACCCTCTTTCAGGAGGGTTTTGCCCATTTTGCGAAAACAATGAAGAAAAAACACCACCGGAAATTATAGCATATAGAGAACCGGGAACAAAAGCAAACACACCGGGCTGGAGAGTCAGGGTTGTTCCAAACAAATATCCGGCTTTACAGATTGAAGGTGAACAAAACAAGCGCGGTGAGGGGATCTATGATATGATGAATGGTATCGGAGCACATGAGGTTATCATCGAGAATCCCAGGCATATACTCTCTTTAACAGCACTTGATAGTGGTTGTATTAAAGAAGTTTTATTGTGTTACAGAGACCGTTTGATTGACTTAAAAAAGGACAGGAGATTTGCCTACGGTCTGTTATTTAAAAATGTCGGTGCCTCTGCCGGTGCATCGCTTGAACATTCACATTCACAGCTAATCGTAACACCAATTGTACCAAAACAGGTTGAAAACGAGATGGAAGGCGCTGAAGCTTTTTACAAATATAGAGGAAGATGCCTCTTTTGTGATATCGTAAAGCAAGAAATTGCAACAAACAGTCGGATTGTCGTTTTGACAGACAATTTTGTTGCCTTTGAACCTTTCGCTTCACGGTTTCCATTTGAAACGTGGATACTTCCCAGGTTTCATAGTTCACATTTCGAAAATTTGCAGGAGCCGGACATTAAAGAACTTGCCGGTGTCTTGAAGAATACGCTTCTCAAGCTGGAAATATCTTTGGATTCACCACCGTACAATTATGTTATACATAGTACCCCCTTTTATCTATACGAATCAGAATATTTTCACTGGCATTTAGAGATAATACCAAGACTGATCAATATCGCCGGATTTGAATGGGGATCAGGTTTTTATATTAATCCGATGCCACCGGAAAAAGCGGCAAATTTTTTAAGAGATACGTGGTAAGTTCCACAACATCGTATACACATCTTAGTGTCACTAGCTGTGTCATAACATCGTATACACTTAGCAAAATTGTTTAATAGGGATTCTGTTTTTTACAGGTTCCCTTAGTTTATAAGATTCTGTTCTGATTAATTGTTTTGGAGCCTCAAATGCTGCTTGATAATAAACACTTAATTCTTGTTTACTCGTATTTAGTATTGCCCATACATATTCAAAACTTAAAGCTTTATTAATATACAATTCTTCATTGAGAATTGTAATATACCCTTTTTCATCTACTAAACGGACAAAATGTATTCTCCCTCTTGTTATTGGTAATTCCTCTGATGGGTCGAAGGTGAAGCCTTCTGGTAATAATCTTCGTGTATAGCCTTTGCAATATTGCTGAGAGAAATTATCTTTTTTATATTTCTGATAGTTGTTATGTTTATCTCTAAATTTCTTTGATTCAACTCTTAGTTCTTTCAGATCTTTGAAGCGCTTTGATTGCCAGAGTAATTCATTAAAACGTTTATTAAAATTTTCTATATATCCGTTTCTCCATGGTTCTTTAAATGGTATAAACACTATATCAATACCGAAATTTAAGCAGAATCGAGATAGTTTACCAAAGGTCTTAATATGATACAGGCTTCCTCTGAAAGATGCTTCGTTATCAAGTTGTAAAAATCTGGGAAGCCCAAAAGCCTTCCAATCATTGATCAGAAAGCTGATAACGCTCTCAGCACCCTTGTCTGTATATTGTTCCAAGTTTGCTTGATTGGTATAAACATCTATTCTGTTTACAGAAACAATAGATCCGTATCCTTGTATATACCTGGGTGTCACCAGATCAAGCTGATGTACGTGCCCTGGATGCTTAGTTTTGATTGTAGGATAATATTTTCCCGACGTAGTTTCATTTTTGTGCCTTGATTTTTCAATAATAAGGTCATTTCTTTTTAAGACCCGATTGATGGTGGAAAGTCCTGGTTTCTCTTGGTACCCTAAGGTATCAAGTTCTTGATGAATAGCAATTGCTCCACAGAAAGAATATTTGGTTGAAGGTCTATCCCTTGTCACTAATTTCTTTCTGCTTTCTACAATTGCCTGTTCAAGCTCTTTATTAATTTTACCGGGTTTATGATGCGGTTCTTTTGATTTATCAAGATACCACTCCTTTCCCCCTGATTCTGCTCTCTCAAGCCATTTATAAACCCAAGCTCTTGTCCGATTAAGTTCCTGATGGATTTCTGTAACCGTTTTTCCTTCTGAACTTAATTGAGTACATCTATGGCGAAGTTGTATTTCTTCTTTATTGTTTTTGCTATTTTTTGTCCATTTTGTACAATCTCCTTTTTAAAGGAAATTATATAATGTGTATACGATGTTGTGGGACAAAAAGTGTATACGATGTTATGAAACACACCAGATACGGGCTGCTGAATACACTATGGTTAACGAAATCTTACCTCTTAATTCTGATGAAATAATAAACAAACTGAGAAGTATTCTCATCGAGTCAAAGAGGACAGTACATGATGAAGATCTCTTAAAAAAAGTGGATACCTTATGTCTATCGTTAGAAAACGAGCTGAAGAAGAGAGACTTCGGAAACAGAGAGGTTTTTAAGGGAACCGAAACAGGCCGGAAGAGTGAAAAGTTCTGGGATCATAATATGAGAGACAGGAGAAAGAATGACAACATAATGGATGTTATTGAAGCGGGCCTGTGCTTACTTGATAAAGATTTAAAAATTATTTGGGCTAACAAGACTCTGAGCGACTGGCTTGATCTTAAGGAATCACCAGTGGGATTCTCATGCAAAGACATTTTTCATTGTAATGAGAGCAACATTGAAAACTGCGAGGCACTGAAAGTATTTAAAGGAGGAGAAGGCCGTGTACTTCAAACATGGATTACTTCGAAAAGGGGAAAAAGGATATGTGTTCAACGTATTGCCATTCCCATCACCAGCAGAAACGGTGATATCGAGAACGTATTAGTTCATTTGGAAGATGTAACAATAAGTGAAAATTCCTTACACTGGCTTCTGCTGTTACAGCAGCTTGGTGAAAAAATGCAAGGAACCCTCCATCTTGAAAAACTGCTTCAACTCATACTAACTTGCGTAACCACAGGACACGCATTCGGGTTTAACCGGGCGATGCTTTTCCTGGTCAACAAAGAAGAGAAAGTCCTGCAGGGCAAATTGGCTGTAGGACCGTCAACTCCGGAAGAGGCAAACCGTATATGGAATGAAATATCAAGCAGGTATGGAACACTCGAAGAGATACTTGATGCTATAGATTATGGCCATAATTTTGACAATACCTTGAGTTCTTTGACAAAAGAGATGAAGTTTTCGCTTACGGATACAAGTGAGATAGTTGTAGCTTGCGCAAGTGAGAAAAACTCCATAATTGTTTTTGATGCAGCGAATGATCCACGCTTAACAGAGTATTTCAGAAATGCTCTGGGAGTAAACGAGTTTGTTTGTGTCCCCCTGATAGTAAAAAACGAGTCATTGGGCGTTATTGTTGCAGACAACATCTACACCAGAGCGCCGATAACTGAGGACCTCGTAAACGTTCTGTCAATGTTTGCGAATCAGGCTGCACTGGCTATTGAAAATGCGGAAACATACAAAAAGCTCAAAAACAAAGTAAAACAACTTACGAAGACACAAGAGCTTCTTGTTCGATCGGAAAAATTTGCCGCTATAGGTTCAATGGCATCGTATATTGCCCACGAGATCAGAAACCCACTGGTAACAATCGGAGGATTTACCAGATCTCTTTCCCGTTTTCATTTTGAAGACCCGAAAATTAAAACAAATCTAGACATTATCCTTGCCGAAGTAATGCGGTTAGAAAAGATACTGAATAATATTACAAACTACAGCAAACCGTCGCCCCCGGAAAAAGTCGCTTCCCAAATTTGTGAAATTGTGAAAAATACCTGTTCTCTTATGGAAAATTATTTTAAAGAGAGAAATATTAACTTCTGCTTGGAGCACATTCGTGATCTGCCTCCCATAATGGCTGTCTCGTCACAAATAACACAAGTGCTTTTCAATATACTCATGAATGCTGTAGAGGCAATGCCTCATGGTGGTGACCTTACGATAAAGATTGCGTTAGTTGAAGAATCGTTAAAAATAGATATTGTTGACACCGGAACAGGAATGACAAAAGAAGAGTTACAAAACATCTTTGACCCCTTTTATACAACTAAAACGGATGGCACCGGTGTTGGGTTGGCAATTTGCCGCAAGATTATTGAGGAACACAGAGGAAAGATATGTGTCAAGAGCGAATATGGTAAAGGTACAACCATGTCATTGCTTTTACCAATACATTAGGCCCTCTCTTTTACTCTCGCCTCTGTTTTTTTTACAAAAAAGGATCCGTTATCATGTTTAATATTCTTCTCGTGGAAGATGACAATAATCAACGATTACTCTATGAACAGGAATTGAGAATTGAAGGCTATAAGATCATGACAGCCATTGATGGCAGAGATGCCTTGGAGAAATTTCAGGAGCAGGTTCCAGACCTGGTTATCCTGGACATTAACATGCCCAGGATGGATGGTATTGAAGCAATAGGAAGAATTCTCAGCAAAAACAAACAGATTCCCATAATTATCAATACTGCTTACAGTAGTTATAAAAATAGTTTTATGTCATGGGCTGCTGATGCGTATATTGTCAAATCTTCAGATTTGTCGGAATTGAAAAACAAAATCAGGGAATTACTGATAAATAGGCCCAAAGATACCTAACCCGGACGAGCACTGGCAAGATAACCGAAAAAATTCCGAAGCAATTTGAGTACGGTGCGTTAAATCAATTGCTTATTGCAAATATAACAAAATAATTGGATTTGGAAAAATGACAACACAAAACAGAAGAACAGAAAAAAGAATTCTTACCATGATTCTTGCCGGTGGTCAGGGAGAGAGACTTTATCCTCTCACAATGGACAGAGCAAAACCAGCGGTACCTTTTGGCGGCATTTACCGGATAATAGATTTTGCGTTGAGTAACTGCCTTAACTCAGGATTACGAAAGATAGTTATTTTGACACAGTACAAATCATTTTCTCTTGACAGGCACCTGAGGCTTGGATGGAGCATTTTTAATGATGAATTAGGTGAATATATTGAACGGGTACCGCCTCAACAGAGAATAAGTGATCAATGGTACCTGGGAACTGCTGACGCTGTTTATCAGAATATCTATACTCTTGAAAAAGAACAACCGGAAATGGTTTTGATCCTTGGTGGCGACCATGTTTACAAGATGGATTACCAGAATATGGTCCGTTCTCATCTCCAGAACGAAGCAGATATTACCATACCCTGTGTTGAAATTCCCCTGGCAGAGGGAAGCAGGTTTGGTGTTGTAGAGGTTAATACAGATAACAGGATTATGGGGTTTCAGGAAAAACCGGCAAACCCGATACCCATGCCTACCAATCCTGAATCTGCCCTTATCTCAATGGGCATCTACCTGTTTAATACCACGACATTAGTGAAGGCCATAATAAATGATGCGAAACAGAGTACTGCTCATGATTTTGGAAAGAATATTATACCCGATATGATTCAAACAAAAAAAGTATACGCTTATCCATTTGTAGATGAAAACAAAAAAGGTGTCAAATACTGGCGTGATATTGGAACCCTGGATGCTTACTGGGAAGCGAACATGGACCTTGTTCAGGTGTCACCCATATTCAACCTCTATGATGCAGAATGGCCCATTCGTACCTACCTGGAGCAATTCCCACCAGCGAAAACAGTCTTCCATGAAGATTTTCCAGGCGGACGGACAGGCACAATCCTGGACTCTATCGTGTCCGGAGGTTGCATCATCAGCGGTGCAAAGGTGGAAAGAAGTGTCTTATCTCCCGACGTTAGAGTAGATTCTCATTCAGAAATTTACGATTCTATTATCATGGAAAGTGTCAGGATCGGCAAAAATGTAGAGATACGAAAAGCCATAATAGACAAATCGGTAACTATCCCCGATAACATGAAAATAGGTGTTGATCGTGAAAAAGACTCAAAAAACTTCACCGTAACGAAAAACGGCGTTGTGGTCGTTCGCAAAAAGATGGCGTTACTATAAGACTTTCGTTCATTTTGTTTTCGAGTTGTATTTTCCTGCCTTGAAAACATTTCGGAAATTTCGTAATCCATCGATAGAGTAAGCTATTTAATCACTCCTTTCGCTCCTTTTCACCGGAGAAGCGATAGATTCTTTTACCGCCTTTTTAACAAAGACGTAGATTTCTTACCGTTATCTTTATCTCATATTTTGTATTTTTAATTTTTTAAACCGGGGTAATACAGAGAAGGATTTTAATCATGCCAACAGGAGAGAAAGACAAAACTGCGAAAATTTCTGGCAATTTGAGTTTGTTTACCGATCACGATATCTATCTCTTCAAGGAGGGGAATCATTTCACACTCTACGACAAACTGGGTTCTCATCTTGTGTTGAAGAATGGAGAGAATGGTGTAAATTTTGCGGTGTGGGCACCTAATGCGAAAAACGTTTCGGTTATCGGAGATTTTAATGGATGGAACCAAAAATCTCACCCTCTCAAGTTGCGAAGAGATCAATCCGGCATCTGGGAAAGTTTTGTTCCCGGTATTACAAAAGGAACCATTTACAAATATCATATAGACTCGAGGTACAATAACTACCGTGTTGACAAAGCAGACCCGTTTGCGTTCTATTCGGAATTATCTCCCCGGACTGCCTCAAGGGTCTGGGATCTTGATTATGAATGGGATGATGGAGAGTGGATGAAAAACAGGCACAAGTTCAACGCTTTACCCGCTCCATTTTCTATCTATGAAGTTCATATCGGTTCATGGAAGAGGGTACATGAGGAAGGGGACCGGTTTCTCAGCTATAGAGAGATGGCCCGTTCTCTTACCGATTATGTCAAAGAGATGGGTTTTACCCACGTTGAACTACTCCCGATTATGGAGCATCCGTTTTATGGCTCTTGGGGGTACCAGACAACTGGGTACTTTGCACCAACAAGTCGATACGGTACCCCACAGGACTTCATGTACCTGGTTGAATACCTCCATCAGAATGGAATAGGCATCATTCTTGACTGGGTACCCTCTCATTTTCCATCTGATGAACACGGTCTTGCTTATTTTGATGGTTCTTACCTTTACGAACATGCAGACCCAAAAAAAGGTTTTCATCCGGAATGGAAGAGTTCTATTTTTAACTATAGCAGGAACGAGGTAAGAGCATTTCTGATCAGCAACGCCCTTTTCTGGCTTGAGAAATACCATATTGACGGCATCAGAGTAGACGCTGTCGCTTCTATGCTCTATCTTGATTACGCAAGAAAAGAAGGGGAATGGATACCCAACAAGTATGGTGGAAAAGAAGATCTCGATGCCATTGAATTTATAAAAAAACTAAACAAAGCCGCATACACAACGTATCATGATGTCCAGGTTATCGCCGAAGAGTCAACATCATGGCCAATGGTTTCCAGACCTACACATATTGGTGGCCTGGGTTTTGGCATGAAATGGAATATGGGATGGATGCATGATATATTGGAATATATGTCAAAAGATCCTCTCTACAGAAAATACCACCACAATAAACTTACCTTCAGTATATGGTATGCATTTTCAGAGAATTTTACACTTCCGCTTTCACATGACGAAGTGGTACATGGAAAGGGTTCACTGATCGGAAAGATGCCGGGTGATGAGTGGCAAAGATTTGCAAATCTCAGACTTTTATTTGGGCTTCTGTATGGTCACCCCGGAAAGAAACTGCTCTTTATGGGGGGGGAGTTTGCACAATGGAAAGAGTGGAATCACGATGAGAGCCTGGAATGGTTTGTTCTTCAATATCCGTCACATCAGGGTATGCAAAAGTGGATCAGGAATTTAAATCATCTGTACAGGGCAGAACCTGCGCTGCATGAACTTGATTTCTCAAATGACGGTTTTGAGTGGATAGACTTCAGCGATTATGAACAGAGTATCATATCCTTTATCAGGAAGGCGAAAGATGCCAGCGATTTTCTGATTTTCGTATTTAATTTTACGTCTGTACCGAGGTATGACTACAGGATCGGCATCTCAAAGGAAGGATTGTATCGTGAACTCCTTAATAGTGATAATAAAGAATACTGGGGGAGCAACTTCAGCAACGACGACGTTGTTTATTCTGAACAAATACCCTTCAGAGAAAGACCCTATTCCCTCAAATTAAAACTTCCACCCCTTGGAGTTGTAATATTGAAGCCAATGATGAAAAACGACACGCAGCATAACTAGTTCAACCTGTCTCTGACAGAAATATACTAAAACCGATTTGGTTTTCGGTTTTACTGGAAACCAAATATTGGTTGCAGTTATACTCGCTCAATTTTATCTCGTATTATATCCGAAAATCATTATGAGATGAGTACAAATCCAAAATGCAGATACTGTTCGACAGTGAAAGTTTACGATTTCTAAGAATACAAATATAGTGACAGATGGCGTGTAGTCATCTCTTCTGATTACCGGCTGATCTGATGAGTCTCTGTTTTTACGACGACATCAAATTCTAAATTTTAATTCACAAATCATAAATCCTATTGTTCCGACCTGTGAAGGTTAGGAGGGTATAAAAAATGTTTGTTGTCATGATTGCCTCAGAGTGTGCACCCGTGGCAAAAGTTGGTGGCCTTGCCGACGTGGTTTTCGGGCTCAGCCGCGAATTAGAGATCAGAGGAAACGATGTTGAAATCATTCTTCCCAAATACGACTGCATGCGTTATGAGCATATTTATGGACTCCAGAAAGTGTTACCTGATCTCTGGGTACCTTTTTACGATCATCAGGTCCATTGCTCTCTCTTTTTTGGTTTCGTTCACGGTCGAAAGTGTTTCTTCATAGAGCCTCACTCCGAAAGAAATTTTTTTAACCGCGGCATCTACTATGGACATTGTGATGATCCGGAGAGGTTCGCCTTTTTCTGTAGAGCAGCTCTTGAATTTATGCTGAAAACAAACAAGCATCCTGATATTATCCACTGTCATGACTGGCAAACCGGCCTTGTACCAGTGCTCTTGTTTGACCTATATAAATACCAGGGAATGACGCATCCTCGTGTTTGTTACACCCTTCACAACCTGAAACATCAGGGAGTAACAGGAGAATTTATCCTCCGGGAAGTTGGGTTAAACAACAGCGGCTATTATTTTAACCATAGCCGCCTGCAGGACAATTTTAATTCCTCCGCCATAAACTTGATGAAGGGGGGGATAGTCTATTCAAATTTTGTAACCACCGTATCTCCCAGGTATGCAAACGAAATATTGACCACTGACCAGGGTTTTGGCCTCGGCCACACCCTTTATGAACACAGGAACAAGTTTGGAGGGGTACTGAACGGCATTGATTACGATTATTGGAACCCTGAGATTGATAGAAATATACCTTACCATTACGGAATCGACAGACTTGACAGCAAATTCGGAAACAAAGAAGTGCTCAGACACCGGCTATTACTCAGGCAGGATTTCAGGCCTATTATTGCCTACATAGGAAGGCTGGATTACCAGAAGGGTGTTCACCTTATCAAACATGCAATCTTTTATGCATTGGAAAATGGCTGCCAGTTTGTACTTCTCGGGTCGAGCACGGATCAAGAACTGAATGATTATTTCTGGCAACTGAAACGCCACCTGAACGACAACCCTGATTGCCATCTTGAAATTGGCTACAATGAGGAGCTGGCACATTTGATGTATGCCGGTTCTGACATGATAATAATACCCAGTCAGTTTGAGCCATGCGGATTGACCCAGATAATAGCCATGAAGTACGGTACCATACCAATTGTAAGGGATACCGGAGGCTTGAGTGATACAGTATTTGATGCTGATTATGCGGATAAACCTTACGACAAAAGGAATGGATATCTATTTCACCACTTCAATGAAGAGGGACTGGAATCAGCACTGCATCGTGCGATAGGCATGTGGTACTTACATCCGCAATATTTCAGGGAATTAATGATAAATGGTATGAGATATGATTATTCGTGGAACTCTCCAAGCAGGCATTATCTTAACATTTATGGTTATATCAGGGAATAAGTACGTTCCTCTCACAAATCTGCCGTTACCAGCACAATTGTCTGTCCGGGACGCAGATCATAGGAAAACGGTTCCGGCAGATACTCAAGCCGGTATTCCGGAGAAACATCGTTTAACACCCCGCCTGACTGGATAAATTTATGTAAGCTGTCAGCATAAAAATGTTGTTTGTTATGGATATCCTTATTAAGAATGATCAGCGATTCACTGTGTATCCCCACAGACCCTTTCCACATGAGCAGAATATTGGGATTGTCGCAGTGAAGGATTTCAGTAGGCGCTTCAATCTGAAAAATTCCATGGTTTCTCTTAATTGTATTAACACTGGTAATGAAAGAGGTTAAATCAATTCCCGTTTGTTCCCAGTCATCAGGGGTTGTTTTTACCACATCGAACCTTTTACGAAAACCAAATTCGAAACCTATCGGCATCAAAACACCGGCAGAACAAAGAGCCGAAAACAGATAGCGTTGTTTCAGCCCATCCGTATTGCCGTGAAGCTCCTCCCCAAGCCTTTTCGTATCATGGCTTTCCGGAAAGCCTATCGAAGGCACAACTTCCCTGGTAAGATTATACTGTTCCATTAGCCAGAAACTATGAAAATCCCACCATTTGGAACTGTTGAATATGTAGTCAAAACCGGCACCTGCGGTTTTTCTGGTCTGATCAGGTGTACAACCCAGGGTTTCAGCAAAAAATTGTACCTCAGGATAGAGAGTCCTGGTCTCCTGAATGAGTCTCTCCCAGAAACGTACCGGTACCTGATAGGCCGCATCACACCGAAAACCCATGAATCCAAGATCAATTAGAAACTTCACAACCTTGGAAAAAAACAGAAAAAGCCCTTCCTGATCAACCGAATGCCAGTAATCAAACTTTGCCAGATCATTCCATACGACTTTCTTTCCATTTTCATAACAGAATGGTTTGCTGACGTGACCTTCTTTTTCCCACTGAAACCATTCAGGGTGTTCTCGTACCAGGTCAGAGTCAACAGCACAGTGATTAACCACGAGATCTATCATCATTCGCAGACCCAGCTTTTCTGCTGTCCGATTCGCTCCCTTTACCTGATCCTCAGGTGACTTTTTACTCTCCTGATCAATGAGAAGAGGGTTAAAACCAAAATAATCCTTTATTGAGTAAAGGCTGCCGGAATAACCTGTGAGTTGGATTGGATTTACAAAGACCCAGTTAAAACCCATTTCAGATGCTCTCGTCAAATGACGTTCCCATTCAGTGAACTCTCCTGCCAGTAATGGAAACAGATTGTAAATAATCGTCTTCTCTGGTTGCCTCATACGTAAAACTCCTTATCAAGCTAACTCAAAAACGGATAATACTTTTGTCCTCTTTTCTTCCCACAAGTTAGGCCATCCCGGCTAACTTTTCCAAAATCCCTAAAACTGCCTTCCATGGCAGTTTTTACGGTCTTTTGAACTTGCGCCTTCAGCGCAAAAAATAAGGAAATTTTGAATTTCCTATGCATGAACTTTGTAAAAGGGACTCATACATATCAAAAAACTGGTTCAGTGTTACGAAATGGTAAAAAAAAGAGGCAGGGGAAAAGTCATAGAGTTTGGATTAATGGTTACTGCTTTTTCTCATGGCTGCACCTCTGCGCTTTATTTTATTCAACTGGAATGAAACAGGCAAGAGAAAATACGCCACCAGGAGGAATAAAGAGAACGACGGGGTTGAAATCTTCTATCTCATTTTAATCTGTTCTATGCTTAAGACTTCCAGACTGTTATTTACTAAATATCTTACCTGGTCTTCTGCTGCAACTTCATTTTCGGCATCTGTACTGATAATGAATACCAGTTCTTCGCCTCTTTCCATTCCTACTACTATTCTAAACTCAAACATTTCTATTGTTTCCTTTCTTGCCAACGTACAGAGTAAAAAAATAAAGTCATTTTTGTTGATCTATCTGAGCATATATTAAACAATATCGCATCCGTGTCAAGTTGTAGTTTAATGTAATAAAAATTATTTTGTAGAAGAAAGTCACAAGTTTTTTATAATGGGATAACGTAAAAGGAGCGGAACACAATCTGGTCGAGCCAGAACCAAAAAGAGGCTAGATATACTAAAACCGATTTGGTTTTCGGTTTTACCTGTCTGCGTGCATCGCACAGGCAGGCTGGAAACCAAATCTTGGTGAAGGTATCCCCGGACAAAAAGCGCCGAGGACTTTGCTCGCTCAATTTTATACCGGATTTTATCCGAAAACCATTACGAGATGAGTATAAACATTTTATTATAACCTGTTTATCACATGGATATATTTATTAACAAAATAATTACCCTACTCAGGGAAAAGATTCCGTTACCTGCTGAAACAATAGAACGCCTGCTCGAAGCACCTCCGGACATAAAGATGGGCGACTATGCATTCCCCTGTTTCTCGATAGCAAAACAGTTGGGAAAAGATCCAAAAAAGATAGCAACTGAATTGTCACAAAAACTGATACCCGATGATACGGTTATCTACATAAACGCTCTTGGCCCATATCTGAATTTCCACATCTCGAAACCTCTGCTTTTCAGAACGGTGCTTGAGGAAATTACCGATAAGGGAGCTTTCTATGGAAATAGTGACGTAGGCAAGGGCAAGACAATTCTTATAGATTATTCATCCCCGAACATCGCAAAGCATCTCGCTGTTCACCATCTTCGTTCTGCCGTCATTGGAAATGCAATTTATAATCTTCACAAGGCGCTGGGTTACACATGCATTGGCATAAATCATCTGGGAGACTGGGGAACACAATTTGGACAACTCATCGTCGCCCTGAAAAAATGGGGTTCTGACTATGTCACTGCATCACCTGAAAATTCCCACAAACAGGATTCCACAAAAAAAGAGAAACTCACCGTCAGCAAACTGAATGAGTTATATGTCAGATTTCATAAAGAGGCAAAAGTAAACAATGCTCTGGAAGACCAGGCCAGGGAATGGTTTAAGAAATTGGAGGGCGGAGATAAAGAGGCCAAAGATACATGGCAAAGCTTTAAAGAGATCAGTTTGATAGAATTTGAGAGAGTATACAAAAGGTTAGGGATAAGATTTGACTCATACGCTGGAGAAAGTTTTTATAATGAAATGCTCGATGACACACTCAGGAGAATTAAGGATTCAGGATTGACAGAAATAAGCGACGAAGCCCTGATCGTAAATCTTGACAAATATAATATGCCCCCCTGTCTCCTGAGAAAAAAGGATGAAGCAAGCCTCTATGCCACCAGGGATATCTGTGCGGCCGAGTACAGGAAACGGGAATATAACTTTGACAAAATGATCTACGTTGTCGGTTCTGAACAGAGACTGCACTTCAGACAATTTTTCAAAGTCCTTGAAGAAATGGGATACGAATGGGTACATGATTGTACCCACGTAGATTTCGGATTAGTTAAGTTCAAACAAGGCAAGATGTCTACGAGAGAGGGAAAGGTTATTCTCCTGGAAGATTTACTGGAAGAATCCTGCAGGATCGCCGGAGAGATAATAGCAGAAAAACATCCTGACCTGGAAAACAAGCAGGAAGTTGCAGAAAGCGTCGGTATCGGCGCCATAATATTTTCCGAACTCTGTACAAAAAGGGTTAAGGATGTCTTATTCGACTGGGACGTAATCCTCAATTTTGACGGAGAAACCGGACCATACGTTCAATACACCCACGCACGTTTGTGCAGTGTCTTAAGAAAGTATGGAGACCAAGTTCCAACAGACGCAAATTACGATTTACTGAAAGAAGACGATGAACTCGTTATCATCAAACAGCTCGAATGTTTCCCCCATACCCTGTTACGGGCAGCATACAATTATGAGCCCTCCATTCTCAGCAACCATCTGCTCGACCTGTGCAGCACATTCAACCGATACTATCAGCATCACAGGATTCTCACCGATAAAAAAGAGTTACGAAAGGCGCGGATACTTCTGGTTCATTCAATAAAGCAGGTCATAAGAAACGGTCTCGGCATCCTCGGGCTCAAATCACCCGAGAAGATGTAATACAAATTCGCTTCCTCCGGTCGCGAATTTGTGGGGGTTTTACTTCGTAAAACAGGAGAAAAAAAGATGGATGATCTTGAAAAGTATATTAGCAAACGAAAAAAAAGAAGTCCAGAATTTGCAAAGGACTTTGAATCTGGTTACAATGACTTCAAAATAGGAGTTATGTTAAAGCAAGCCAGAGAAAAGGCAGGAATTACACAAGAAGATCTAACAAAAATATTACATACAAAAAAATCTGCCATTTCTAGGATTGAGAATCAATCCAAAGATATACGTTTATCAACATTAGAAAAATTCGCTGAGGCAGTAGGAAGGCAAATTAAAGTGGAGATTATTAAAAAAAATAAGAACAGAAAAAAACGAATGACCAATATAATCATGGAAGAGCTGCAACCATGACATGCGAAATAAACCCAATTAAAAAGAGGCTGATGAAAGATTCAGGGTTCGGAAAAATATTTTGTGTCTGATTTATGGATAACATGGAGTTTTTCATATTATCTGTAAACTTATCAATTACTTGTTCAGTCTAAAAATTATGGAGTAGGTTTGTGATGGCTGAAAAACGGTACAGCGTGCTCAATCACTTCGACTTCAATCTTCTTGACGATCAAGACTTCCAAGAAGATTCTGTACGTGAAGAAATCATCGTTCCGATCTTGAAATGGCTCGGATATGGACCGACAAAACCTCACAAGATCATTCGCAGCAAAAGGTTACTGCATCCTTTTGTGTCCATCGGAAGCGCGACCAAAAAAATTCATATTGTTCCAGACTATTTACTTGAAGTTAATAATAAGTATGCGTGGGTTTTGGAAGCAAAAAGCCCCAAAGAAAACATACTCAATACGAAGCACGCTGAGCAGGCATACTCATACGCGATACACAGTGAAATTAGAGTTCCATACTTCGCATTGTGTAATGGAAGAGAATTTGTTCTTTATCACATTAGCAAACCCAAGCCGGTCGTTCATTTCGACATGCTGATGTTGCCCAGCTACTGGGACAACCTTGTAAAGCTTCTGGGGCCTCGTGACGTTTTGAACTGCGACTTGCGCTTAAGTAAAGATTTTGGGTTACATCTCAAGAGGTTGGGGTTTCACGAGTTCCCACATCTGATATTCCCGGATGCACCGATAGCTTTCATAGGACACATGGAGAATGATCACTATACGTTCGGATCCGGCCTGAAGGTAGATGGTGGCGACAGCTACGTAGTTAGCTTCGACTTCAATTCTGAGGTTATGCAGCAGCTCAGAGGAAAGATTCCAGAGAAGGCATTTAATATTCTCTTGCAGCCACTTGAAAATGAAATGAGGCAGGTGTCTTTTGCAGACGCAGTATATAAAGTAACAGTCGACTGCAGGGTGGGCGATAAGCTTGAGGAAAACGAAGATGAAATATTCCTCCCTCTGAGAATAAACAAAATCTTAGACTAAACGTGTGCAACCACATAACAAATCAATAAACCTGACCAGAATAAAGCGCGTTCTTAAAGAAGGCAACATGTTGGCCGGCAGGTTATCTCACCGTTATATTTTAGGGATCATTAATGGACTTAGAATATTTGCAACAGAATGAATGGCAAAAGTTTTTTTCCGAATCACTACCAACAACTCCTTGGATAACCGTTTATAAATCAAGACGGGTTGGAGATGATGATATCACTATTTTTAGTGGATTAGTTCCAGTTGAAAGTATTCCTAAATCTCTAGAGTCTGAAAGTTGGGACATTTCCATAGGACAGAGCGGTCCAGGCTTCGTTACATATTATAACCACGGTGAAGAACGTACAGAGTATCAAAGAAATTTAAATGATTTCCTTATTGAACCAATAGTTATTTTTCGTGAATTTCATGGAATGAAAAATGATTACATTGAAATCCAAGAAGAATTCAGGCTATTCCACAACCTGTACGCAGATCCAAAAAGAAATATTTTGGTCAAAATTCATGATGACGGGAATGAAGAAGATGCAGTGATAATTGAACCAAAAAAAGTCGAAATCAAAACAAAGTTTGTAAGGCAGTATATCGCTGCAAGACAAATGGGTTTGGCAATATATTTTGATAGTTTTAGGTATTCTAAAATCGAGTTTTCAGAGGCTGAATATTCGAGATTTTCATCCAAAAAACATGAGAAGGATATTTCATACTTTGTTCATATTGGGCCTTGGCATTCAATTTTAGAAGATGAAAACAAAAGTATTTCGAGATTACTCGGCAAAAGAATTATTTTTCCTCCTCCAATTGAAAAAAGTGGTAGGTGGCCATACGAAGAAAAAAAAGAAAAATTTGAGGAGTTTATTATTGGGACAGATGAAGATGGGGAACATATTTATTACACATCTGATCCAGGTAAACTTGCAAATTATTTTGGAGCAAATCCAAATGCACCCCATTATTTAACCCCTGTATTTTTCAAAAAAGATGTTCTTTCGAAATATTATAGCAATCCAGAAAAATTCTCAATTGAAGACGGCTATTTGCGCTGTAGAGGGCTTTGGGGCGTCCGTATGGACAATGATCATCCAGATGTAGTTATGGTTTTCCTTGGGGACATTGGTCGAGATTTGTTTCACTCAGAACAGCTATATTTGAAAAGTCATAATATTCCACCAGAAGGTAAAATGAGTGCAACATGTTTCAAAAGAAGCTTTTTGGCAAAGTTTGCTGATCCTAATAGCGAAGACTTAACTTTTAAATCAAAATTTAGCCAATTTTCAAAAAAATGGTCAAAAAAATTTGGTTGGCCACTTTTTCAACCTCTCACGACAAAAGACACTCATTTATTTACTTCGCTACGAGTGCCAATCACGAATGACCATTCTGAATTTGACTTTCAAATATTGGCCATTGCTAAAATAATTATAGACTCACTTAATGAAAAAGAACTTGGCAAGGCAATAGAAGCGAGCGCTAAAGATCTGCCTGGGATTGAAAAGTTTGGTCAATTTCTAAAAGAGAAATCAATGCCCAACCATAATGGATATATAGATTTTTTGAAAGATTTGTATGCCTTACGTTCATCTGGTGTTGGACACAGGAAAGGCAAAAGATTTGAGAAAGTAGCTGCAAGGTTTGATATAGAAAAGAGACCTTTAAAAGAAGTATTCGTAGGTATCTTAAAGAGAGCTGAAGAAATGCTTAATAGTCTGGAAAAACATTTCCTGTAACTAGTAGATTTTTAGGAAAAATCTAATCGGGTAAAGGGGAGTGTTTAGATCCCCCTCCCCACACCGCTCTGCATGCTGGTCTACCCCAAGGGCACTTCCTTCTGGCGCGCACAGGGCGGTTCATGCCGACTACAGCATACTTCACCGATACAATAAAGAGAGGCAAAACTTTATGGAAAAAGAAATAAAAGTTTGGTATGACAAGCAAGGGGACTACCTTGAAGTTTTATTTGACCAGAGGGCGGGATATTTTAAAGTAACTGAAAATGATGCGGTAATGGAGAAAGTGAGCAATAATGGAGAAGTTATTGGTTTTTCAATACTAAAAGTAAGTGCATTGAAAACTGAAAAACCTATTTCTCTAATTCTCAAACCAGGTCTTTCCAAAAAATCCATAACAAGACGCTCAACCTGACAGCAAAAAGTGCTGCGTTTTTCGATTAGGAGTTTTGCTGCCAAAGTTTTTCTTTAATCAAAGGTCTTCCTGCTTTTCTTCTAATTGTGACGGGAAAACAAGGTGATAGACTGATTGTAATTCCATACGAGAAACATGGAAACCAAATAATACCGGTCACCATTCATACAACTACTCGTCAACAAATTAAATTTCGACTTAAAACAGGGAGGTTTATATATGAATAAAACAAAAATGACCTATTTTAAAGATGAAGACATTCTGCATATAGTTATTTCAGATGAAAAAGAAGCAAACAGTATTGAGCTAAGCCCTAATATTACAGCAGAGATGAGCGAAAGTGGCGAATTGATAGGCATAGAGATATTAGAGGCAAGTTCTTTTATTCGCGATTCTCTATTAGAGTCGTCTCAGGCTAAAATCCTTGAACTGAAAAGAAGCAGATGAAAGATTGAGAGTTCAGAAAAATATTTTGTGTCTATTTAACTGTCAAGTGACTTAATTAATGAAAAAAGTGATTACACATGATGCAATAACGGATTCTGAAAAGCATTTCCCATATAAGGATTTGCTAGATATAGATTATTTTAAAAAATATCGAAAATTTTATTATGAAATGCCAAAGCGTGGTTATCAATTAGGCCCTCGCAATTATTACAACCTTCTTCTCTATATCAATGAAATCCATGTTTACAACGAACAACATGCAAAAGGATTC
>JALDRB010000010.1 GCA_031316155.1 Candidatus Scalindua sp. | reverse complement strand
AGCTCCTTTCTTTATTTTTTGATTACAAGGTAGACAAGAGTTGAAAAGTTATATAGTAACTTTAAAATTCAATAAATAGAAATAATATTATAAACTACACTTTACCATTGCACGGTCTCGTTTTTAGCAACAACAAAAAAGTCATGAATGTTCCCATAAGAATTTTTTGCATATTTGCGCAGGCATTTCAGCCACTTTCCCATTTGACCACATCAATAATCAATATACTAAATAATCTGATATTCCCTTCCAGAATTTAGCTTTAATGGTAAAGATGGCTGCTAAATTGGTTTAAAGAAACATTCCTAAGAGGGAGATAGAGAAAAACGTCTTTGTGGAGTTATAAGAGGGTTTACTCTTCTGTAACTGAGACAAACCGGTAGCCCAATATGAAAAACAAAACCGCTAAATTTACTCCATTAATGTGTATACTATATGTCTGTAAAGATGTGTTGTAGAGAGTTTATAAGAGGGAGCATAGACTCGCAATTTTCCTTATAGAGAAAGTAAACTGCATTGAATAAGAAGCAACTTCGACTTATCGTAAGCACATATACACGTTTGCTGTTATTCAGTATAAACTATAAATATCAATTAGCAAGGGCTAAATAAAAAATCTTTTTACAGTGAGAACAACGGCCAGACGACGAAGCACTGCATCTGTTCCAGTTTCCTTCTTTCACCCATAATTATTTATGAATCGGAGCACAGCATTTAAAGGAGTTATTTCTGACTTGTATTCGGACAGATAATCATTCAACATTTCGATTATGTCAACATTATCGTCTACTACCAGGACGCGCAGGTTTCTGGTCATTATCTCAGAGGAGGATACTGTTGGTGATGAATGACGGGCAATATCACTCTTTATAGGAATGCTGATGGTAAATGTTGTACCCTTTCCAAACGTGCTTTCTACCACTATCTTACCACCATGCCTCGTTATTATGCCGTGTACCATACTCAGGCCCAGACCAGTTCCCCGTGGCCTTCTTGTAGTAAAAAAAAGGTCAAAAATCCTTTTGCGTTCCGCGATCTCTCTTGTTAGTACCTCGTTTTTCTTATCTAATTCCTTTGTTCTTTCAGCTATTCTTTGTTCAAGAGATTCGTTAAGTGCCTTTATCTCTTCCTCTGCCTGTTTACGCTTGGTGATATCAGTTGCAATTACATTTAACTGTTTTGTTGCTACCTTTTTTTCCTGCCCTGCTGAACATTTCAGTTGAACATAGAACTCAGTGCCATCCTTCCGCACCATCCTTAGTTCACACTCCATTTGTTCATCCTTTTCAAATACATATTTGCAATACAGATTTGAGTATTTTTTCCACCTCTTTGCGAAGATCGGAAGCCTTTTTCTTATCCTTTATTTTCATATTAGCTTTCGTTTAGAAAAACCTGTAACCGACTTTACAACAATCTCTAAATATTCAATCTTTCAAGCTTCTCTCATTCGTCATGCTTTCTGACTTTTTCTTCACGAAGTGTCTGTCAGTTCAGACACTTCATTCTCTCATGGATTAAAAACCTGTATTTCTAAAGAGAATATAACATAATGCACCCTTATATGACGGTACCAGAGAGGTTATTATATAAAGCGAATGAGTTGCCCTGCAATGTGATTTCCCGCCCTGGTTTTTGGCAAGGATTCAGCTGTGCGAATAATTCTTGCGGCAAAATCTATTAAGCGTTCTTCAAGATCAAATTGTCGCTTATCCTTCGACATTCATTATTTCTTGTTCGATATTCGATATTTGGCTCCTTATAAAAAACAACTTAGCGCTTATGCACCCGTCCCCCTGCCATATCAAAAAAGAATGTTGACCTATTTATGTGCGTTAGCACATGCCCAAAATTGCGTGAAGCAACGACATGGATGTCGTTGTAGCAATTTTGAAAGAGTTGTGCAGGATGCACTAACTCGATGCATACATTTCACCTCGAAGATGGAGTAAGGTGAAATTGAATTCACCCGCCAGTGTTATCGCCGCTGTTACAGCAGCAAATTCTCGTGAAGTGCCGATACCCATAAATTTAAGAACTTCACGTGCCGCCGGACAAATAAGACCCTCTCTTGATGATGCAGCTCCCGCTTCTAAATTTGGTAATTCCACACCGTAAATAAGATCTTCTCCCTTAATTTTAACGTACACATTTTCCGTACATGAGACGTTGTAAGGACGCGGGTTTACCTTGGTTCCACGATAGATGGCAGGGATGATCTCTCCACCCATTCCCGAATAGAGAAAGTGCCCCTGCTCCTGAGTAACTCCCTGACGGTCAATTTCCATATAGGTGAGCAATGAATCGATGTTCGTCTTGCTCATTTTTTCATACTCAGATATCGGTAATTTTACCCGGGCAGAGACGTATCGTCCTCTCCGGTTGCGTGGAGAAGGTTTTAAATCACCGTCAAATCCCATGGCAATCAGGCTCTGGACATATGCAATGCCCATTTCTTTGAATTTTGCATCAAAACGGCCTCGTGCAAAGCCTACGGCTGCCGATGTATCCCCATGTCCTCTGGCATGTTCGAATCGGGTATGAAAGCAGATATAAAGATAGCACTGCCCATGGTGTTGTCTTCTCACAAACTCTACTTCATAAATTTCTCCGGAAAACTCAGCAAGATATTTTTCTTCCATCTCTTTCCGTAAGGTTGGCAGATACTCTTTTACAGCTTCAACCCCCCTCTCCCGCTCTTCTTCGCTCTCAAAAACATACCCTAAGTTGCGGGTTGCTCCGGCCCATTTAGAGACCTTTATCTCTGCTCCACCCAGCTTATTTACCCTGAAACATCCTACACTGATCCCGAGGGTTCCGAATCCCGTACCGTAGGCCAGGATGTTTGTGAATGTCTTGTTAACGTCACCAAAAACCTTTATCTGTCCTGCATATGAATAATATTCCTCACTGCCACCGATATAATTATTGGCCAGCGGCCTGAATCTATCTATTTCCGTTCCATAAGGTTCCAGTTGAGAGCCGCATCGAGAACAGACGGTATCCTGATCCCTTGCTTCGAGATGCCAGATGGAATTATCCTTCGGGCAACGCCATTGCATGAGATAAGGCTTTTCCGGCAACTCCAGGTAGTTGAAGGTGTATCCGGTCAACCCTTCAATAAGCCTCCTCCTGATCAACGCTGCAGTACGGAAATGTTCCGGGGAATTCATTCCGTATTCTTCCAGAAGAACAGACTCAACCTTCCACGGCTGGATTTCGCCGCTCTTAATTTTTCCTGCAATTTCTTCTATAATCTTTCCCTTATCACTCATCTTTTTAATCCAACGAGTTAACGCATCCTGCGTAACTCTTTCAAAATTGCTACAACGACATCCATGTCGTTGCTTAACGCCGTTTTGTGTATGTGCTGACGCTCATATAAAATGATTTTTACGACTTCTTTAACAATTATTGAAAGCAATACATTAAATTAGTATTTATAAAATCCTTTTCCTGTCTTCCTCCCGAGATCACCTTTCTCCACCATAATGCAGAGTGTTTTGCAGGGTTTATACTTATGGTCTTTATATCCTTCGTACAACTCATCTAATATAGCCTTACACACATCAAGGCCAATCAAATCTGCCAAGGCTAAAGGACCCATAGGATGATTCAGTCCTAACGTAACAGCCTTATCAATATCCGCTGCCGATGAAGTAGCGTCGGAAAATTTATCAATCGCTTCGTTCAGAAAAGGTAACAGGAGCCGGTTAACGATAAAGCCGGGTGCATCTCCCGTAACAACAGGTGTTTTTCCCATTTCGGTCGCTACCTCCTTGGCAAATTCAACCACTCTATCCGAAGTGTATTTTGACTTCACAATTTCAACGAGCTTCATTCTTGGAACCGGATTGAAAAAATGAAGACCTACTAACCTGCTCTGATCTTCAAGAACCTGAGATAGCTCGCTAATGGATAGCGAAGAGGTATTTGTTGCAAAGATTGTATTCTGTGAACATTCATTTTCCAGCTCCTTCATCACCTCTTTCTTCAGTTCCATGTCTTCTGTTAATGCCTCTATCACAAGATCAGCATGTTCAAGATCATAAAAGTTCGTTGTTATCTTAATCCTGCCGAGAATTTCCTGTTTTACATCCTCCTTTGTTGTCTTGGAAAGTAACGTATCTATTTTAGATAATGATTTCCTGGCAATTTCTTCATGCCTGTCGATCATGATTACCTGGTATCCTGTCTGAGCAGAAACCTGAGCAATACCTCTGCCCATAGTTCCGGCACCTATCAGTCCGACCGTTCTCTTCCTGGCTTCCTGTTTCAATTCTTTTGGAGCTTCTTCGATCAGATCACCGAGCTTATATTCGGTGAAAGATTTTCTGATTTGAAAGTTCCCTTGATCATCTTCCAGTAAAAGGTCACAGTAAGGAACTCTCGTATGTCCTGGAGACGGGATTTCAACCTTGGTGAAACCTCTGACCGTACTCTGTTTTACTGCAACTTCAGTAACATTACCCTGGCAGAAGATGCACACTTTTACATCATAGTGCCATTTTTTATGGCAATCCTGACATTCAAATACCACGTTAAGCCCTCCTTTCAAAGATATGTATTACGGCTGTTCCTCCAACACCACCAATATTATGTGTCAAACCAATCTCTGCACCTTCTACCTGCCGGCCTCCGGCTTCTCCCCGCAACTGGGTAGTCACTTCGAAAACCTGGGCAAGACCTGTCGCCCCGATAGGATGTCCATCTGCCTTAAGTCCCCCATCGGTGTTAATTGGGACTTCTCCTTTTATAGTGGTTCTTTCTTCTCTGACCCAATCTTTACTCTCCCCCGGCTTGCATATTCCCAGATCTTCCATTGCTACCAGTTCGTTGATGGTAAAACAGTCATGAACCTCCACAATATCAAGATCTTTTGCGGTGATTTCAGCCTGTTCATATGCCTGTTTGCTGGCAAGTTTGGCTGCTTCGAGAGAGGTGTGAACTTTCCGGTGCGACAGGGATATATGGTCGGTAAACAGACTCGACCCAATAATGTGGACATCACGATCGCTCTTTTTATTTTTGGATATTATTACGGCTGCAGCGCCATCAGAAATAGGAGAACAGTCAAAGAGTTTCAATGGTGAGGCGATTACCTGTGCATTCTTTATCATCTCGCGGGTGACTTCCTTATGGTTAAAATGTGCTAACGGGTTCAATCGGGAATTGCTGTGGTTCTTGAATGCAACCAATTCGAGGTCTTCGTGGGTAGTGCCATATTTTTGCATATGTTGTTGGGCGACAAGGGCGTAATGTGCAGGGAAGATTAAACCTTGTGTTTGATCTGCTAATCTGTCTCCCGCCATTCCCAGGTTTTGCGAGCTCTCTTCGGTAGTCGCATTCGTCATCTTTTCCACACCAACAATCAGAATATTTTCAAACCTTGACAGAGCAATTATTGCCTGATACAGCGCGCTGCTTCCTGAGGCACAGGCTGTTTCCACTCGGATAATAGGCAACCGTAACTCTGGCAGCAGACTTGAAACTACTGAGTTAAGATGTAATTGCTTTTCATACGGACCACCCAGAAAATTACTAACATATACGGCATCGATATCTTCAATAGAAATTGGGCTATCGTAAACGGCATTATACATTGCCTGATAAGCCAATTCCGGCATGGTTTCTGTTAATATTCCAAACTTTGTTCTTCCAACTCCAAGAACATACATATTTCCCACCTCCATTTCTGTTTATATTTATGCATGAAAATTTTAATGTTACCTGAAATTGTCTACAAAGACATTAATTTTTTATACACAGGCCAGATTTGATCCACTGTAATTATTTAAAGGCGCAATTATTTTGCCGAAGGATTAAATTGTTTTTATGCGTTAGCTGGTGTGTTTCATAACATCGTATACACTTTTTGTCCCACAACATCGTATACACATTATATAATTTCCTTTAAAAAGGAGATTGTACAAAATGGACAAAAAATAGCAAAAACAATAAAGAAGAAATACAACTTCGCCATAGATGTACTCAGTAAGTTCAGAAGGAAAAACGGTTACAGAAATCCATCAGGAACTTAATCGGACAAAAGCTTGGGTTTATAAATGGCTTGAGAGAGCAGAATCAGGGGAAAGGAGTGGTATCTTGATAAATCAAAAGAACCGCATCATAAACCCGGTAAAATTAATAAAGAGCTTGAACAGGCAATTGTAGAAAGCAGAAAGAAATTAGTGACAAGGGATAGACCTTCAACCAAATATTCTTTCTGTGGAGCGAATTATTCATCAAGAACTTGATACCTTAGGAGTACCAAGAGAAACCAGGACTTTCCACCATCAATCGGGTCTTAAAAGAAATGACCTTATTATTGAAAAATCAAGGCACAAAAATGAAACTACGTCGGAAAATATTATCCTACAATCAAACTAAGCATCAGGGCACGTACATCAGCTTGATCTGGTGACACCCAGGTATACAAGGATACGGATCTATTGTTTCTGTAAACAGAATAGATGTTTATACCAATCAAGCAAACTTGGAACAATATACAGACAAGGGTGCTGAGAGCGTTATCAGCTTTGATCAATGATTGGAAGGCTTTTGGGCTTCCCAGATTTTTACAACTTGATAACGAAGCATCTTTCAGAGAAGCCTGTATCATATTAAGACCTTTGGTAAACTATCTCGATTCTGCTTTAAATTTCGGTATTGATATAGTGTTTATACCATTTAAAGAACCATGGAGAAACGGATATATAGAAAATTTTAATAAACGTTTTAATGAATTACTCTGGCAATCAAAGCGCTTCAAAGATCTGAAAGAACTAAGAGTTGAATCAAAGAAATTTGAGATAAACATAACAACTATCAGGAAATATAAAAAAGATAATTTCTCTCAGCAATATTGCAAAGGCTATACACGAAGATAATACCGAAGGGGCTTCACCTTCGACCCATCAGAAGGAATTACCAATAACAAGAATACATTTTGTCCGTTTAGTAGATGAAAAGGGTATATTACAATTCTCAATGAAGAATTGTATATTAATAAAGCTTTAAGTTTTGAATATGTATGGGCAATACTAAATACGAGTTATAAACAAGAATTAAGTGTTTATTATCAAAGCAGCATTTGAGGCTCCAAAACAATTAATCAGAACAGAATCTTATAAACTAAGGGAACCTGTAAAAACAGAATCCCTATTAAACAATTTTGCTAAGTGTATACGATGTTATGACACAGCTAGTGACACTAAGATGTGTATACGATGTTATTGGAACTTACCAGTTAGCACATAGCCAAAAGGGCATTAAACAAATACAGGTAAGTAGTTGCAGCCATTTTGAAAGAGTTGTGCAGGATGCACCAACTCGAAAGACATAATATATAATAAATCACTCAAAATCATCAATAAACTGAATTCCAAGGCTAAAAAATTATAAACATTCTTAAAACAAACAGGATTTTTACCGTAACAGAATCTTTGCTCTACCCATTTACATTTTACACAACAAATTAAAACGGATTTTGAAGAATTCATTTCTCATACGACATATCCTCCTAGGTTATCAACACCTCTTTTTGTTTTAGACTTGAAATTTCTTGAGTATTTGTTACCGTATGTGCTATAAATAGTGTCATATATTATTATAGAGAAATCTTTAATTTCAATCTGCACGGTAAATCAGGTTAAAATCGTAAAGATTATACCCATCTCATAATAGTTTTCTGACCTGCCTGTGCGTAAGGAACGCACGCAGACAGGTAAAATCCGAGATAAAATTGAGCGAGTAAAGTCCTCGGCGCCTTTTGTCCGGGGATACCTTCACCAAGATCTGGTTTCCAGCCTGCCTCTGTGCGATGCACGCAGACAGTCAAAACCGAAAACCAAATCGGTTTTAGGATATATCAGTGATCGGTAAGGACAAGATATTTTATTATTTTTGATAAGGAAATAACAAATCATATGCATACGATGAAGATTAAGGTTACCAAAGCTGAATGGGATTTAAGACCAAAATCCAAGATTCTGAGGGTGGATGGTCTCGTCATGGTTGATTCTTTTGATGATGAAGTGGCTGTCGAGCAATCTGAAGACCCGGGTCCTGATGAAAAGATCTTAAAAATTTCCGTTACCGTAAATCCGAGTGGTGGTCCGAAGCAACGGCAACCTCTACCCTTCCACTTTGCAAGAATGACCGATGGTATGGAACCCTGGAAGCATGTGCAGGTTACCGATAGTAGCGGTACTACTGTAACTTATCCACTCACCAAGATATCCTTTGCATGAGTAACACGAGTTAAGCGCATCCTGCCCAACTCTTTCAAAATTGCTACAATGACATCCATGTCGTTGCTTAACGCCATTTTGGGCATGTGCTAAAGCACATAAAACATGATTTTGAAATTCCTATGTATTAATTGAAGTCTAAAGAGGACCGTTTGCGGCAATTCTACCATGTGAGAACGGTATTAAATCCATCAAGTTTTTGATACTGTCATTGATAATGTTTTTGTACTATCAGCATCATAATTCTTAAACGGTAATTTTGCCGGTACAGAGAACATCTCAATTGAAGAAAATTACAATCCCACCTTTACCCGGTATCTAACCTTAACCTCTTCATCTTTGGGAATATCTATATCAAACCTTATGGTAAAAGCATCTACCTTACTGTATGGATGGCTATTGCTGATTACGTTCCAGTTCCCAAACAGTGGTTCTATTATGCCAATTCTCATCTCTTCTTCCTTGTGATTTCTTAAGGTAACTTCCCATTCTGATTCGTAGAGTCGTGTAGCAATTTGTTTGTAGTCTGTCTGTTTCCTTTCTGCTACCACGTCAAAGGCCTCACCAATCTCAAGTTTAACCTCTTCATCTTTTGGCGTATGATCTATTCTGTCCTCACCGATAAACTGCAAGCTTCCTTCCTCGTCCTGTTTATATAAACGCATTATTCCTGCAGGAAGCGGCATTCCAAGGCCGTTATTTTTGGAATTTTTAAATTTAACATAAACATGTACAGTCTGCTTCAGATTCTGTTCCATGTATTGACTTGTAAAATAGCTCTTGATACCTTGGACGAGTAGCTCCTTTACAATCTCTGCATCGGTTGCTTCCAGCAGGCGTATCTGCTTCGTCTGTTTATCCTTTATGGTTGTTTTTCTCTGGAGATCATATATGTGGTATTCAAAAAACGCTTTTTCTTCAAATTGCGGTGCACTGGCCATCAACATCTCTTTCATTGCATATCCCCGCCTCTCTTCAAATCTCTCTTGAACCCGGTGCACATCACCTGCAATCAATTTGAGGCTGGCATTTTTATACGTTGCACCGCTTTTGTTGTCCAGGGTAACCCAACCGGACAAATCAGCGGATGTATCGTCTCTATTTAAGACTACGACATAGTCTGCCTTCCAGTTAATGTTATTCGTGAGGTAAGAAACTTCAAGATTGTGAGCTCTTTTATTCTTATTGCTGTAGTTCCAGGTTAGTGTTGGTTTTGCTATCAGATTTTCCGGGATTTCCGGAAGGATCTTAATGCCGGGATGACCAAGAAATATTTCATCATTTATCTTAAATATCTGTCCCTGATTGTTGCTCAGGAGAGATGCCTCAACTACCTCTTTTCTATCCTGAAATTCATTCAGGACGAGAATCTTTATTTTTTTTCCTACATACTTATCGAGGAGTTTGTCTGCGCTCATCAGGTCATACTCATAATTCTGTTCAAGAACAGAAAAATCCTCAGGATAATTCAACGATTTTACATGGACCGTTTCAGGCATTATATGTGATGCAACATCCATGAAACGTAATTCTCCTCCGTTATCGGCAAGCTCTAATTTTCGAGTATCCTTTATAAGGCTGAGATCACTATTGTATACGGTAACTTCAACGGATTCCTGATTGTCTATTGTACTTTCGGTAATCTTACTTTGAGCGTTTGTTATTGAAGATAAAGAAAACAAAAATAGTATTATAGTGAAAGTTAATTTAGCGTTCATATTTCCTCCTTCTGTCAATAGTATTGTCTGGAAAACTGTGTGAACGAACAGAGACTAATTTTAATGTATAGCTTACGATACTATTCCCCTATCTCTTGCGCTGAAGGCGCATGTTCAAAAGTTCGTAAAAACTACCATGGAGGGCAGTTTTAGGAATTTTGGAAAAGTTAGCCAGGATGGCCTAACTTGATTTTATTGTTGCTTATCCAGGAGCTTTCCCAATTCCTTTAAATGACGTTTTTCCTCTTCCGCCAGAGTATAGAGGATTGTTTTGGATTCATTATCTGTTAATATTTTTGCATAACGCATATAAAGATCCAATGCCTGAGTCTCGATTACCATGGCCGTTGTAAGAACATCACCGACTGTTTCAAGTGAATGTCTGTACCGATTGACAAACTCTTCAGTTGTTAATCCTCCCTCCATTGCCTGTGAAACAATCCCTGTTTCAAAATCTTTCTGGTCGTTAACAGAGGTGTTCAACCTTTTATAAATTTCAAACAGTTTCAGTTTATGAGTATCCTCAACAGTTCCAAGTTTTTCCAGTAAAGCGGTAGTCTCCATATCTTTATGCTCTTTTGCCATTGCTTTGTAAAAGCTTCCAAGGCCGTCTTCCATACCATAAGCAAGGATTATGATCTCTTTTGGAGACTCATCGCCTTTAAGAAAAACCATACCGGATTCGACTGGACCTGTTGCAATTCCACCATTCCAGGCGAGAATGCCCCCTTTTAAGCTATAGACTTCCTTGAAGCCTTGCCCTACCAGGAACTGGGAAGCTACCCGGCTTCTGCTCCCTACCTTACAATAGACGAGAGTAGGCAACTCGGGTTTAAGTTCTCTGAATTGTTCAGGAAGTTCTGTCAGGGGAATCAATGTCGCTCCGGGTATGTGCTCCTCCTCATATTCCGAAGGTTGTCGAACGTCCAGTAATGTGTATGTTTCTTCTTTATGTTTTGAAAAATATGCTTTCGCTTCGGCCGGGTCCATAGATTTCACATATATCAGAAATTGTTTCCAACGCACGATATTCTCCTTAGATAACAAATTGAAACAGGTTTCGATTAAAAATTTGTGAGAATAATTAATTCACTTCGTTGCTAACATCCGACGCAATATGAGAACAGAGTCTTTTTTTGGCAGTTTCAATATTTCTCGATACAGGGTAACCATCATGCGACAAAACTTTTCCTTGTCTATTCCCGGTGCATGAGGGTTTTCCAGGAGTAATGCGTCATCGCCATACATTTCGTGAAGATTCGTTATTATGTTTTCTATTAAGGCGTCATAACCGCTAAAATCTTGTATGTGTACCGGATTTTCCGCTCCCGTCCTGATAACGACGGCTAATGATTCTAAATCAGCTTTCTGTGTTTCGGGCCTGATATACCTGGTGACATCAATGGCTCCATATTGCTTTGGAAACAAAAACTGAAAGCAAAGTTCGGGACTTTTACCAGCCAGTTCTTCAATTTCCTGGATTATGACACTCATGTAAACCAGTAATGCCTCATCAGAGGCGTAAGGAAGATATTTTTCTACCAACTCAGCAATGATGAGACGTATTTTCTGTATCGTTTGAGATTTGTTTTCCCCTTTTTCCAGTGATTTCTGGATTTCGATCTGTATGCGTTGGTAGGTTTCCGGATCATACTGTGATATCTGTTTATAAGCGGGCATTTCCCTTAGAGTCACTTCTACATCACTGAAAAACTTCTGTGTATTTGATTCCCTCACCGTATAGAGGCAGGTTATCGTAAAAAAAACTCCACTGAACGAAATAAAAACAATTGTGTAGCAGACCCATCTCTTTCTGGGTTTGCGTACTATAATATGTGTTATGAGTGTTGCAAATGCTCCAACCGCTATTGCTAAACCAAGATTCATCCAATTCACGATAGCCTCCCGACCCGGTCGAGCAAGAACCAAAAAGGGATAGATATCTAAACAAAGAAGAGACTATCTCATGTAAGTTCCGGGTCGAACGGGTGTTACCTGAAAACCTGTCTACCCGTGCCGAGCACTTGTATGCGTGTGACACACAGGGAGGCGGTTTTCAAAATTCCCCTTATTGGTATAAAGAGTAGTTAAAATAAAGATGTTTGATTAAACATTTTAGTTGCCACACCGAAAGTGTTGATAAACAGTTTCTCAGGTTACAAATTTTTATCATGAAAAGCAATAATTTGTCGGGTTAGAGACTAACACCTTTTAACCATTCCAAACAAGATTATAGTACAATTTATTTCATTTGTAAATGCGGAGTTCTTATAGTTATTTAATTGAAATATTCAAGTTATCTTGTATCATGAATCTTTCATTCAAATATGAATAAAGGGAAAGATACAACAGATTATTATGGTTATCTTCGATGGAAAAAAGGAAAAAACGAGAATCAATTACCATAAATGGTAGAATTTTTACCATTTATAAATATACGAGACTCGAATCTACAAATACCTTCTTAAGACAACACTGTATGGATTTACCGGATTATACGGTCATTTGGGCAGAAGAGCAGACTCATGGAAGAGGCCGTTTCAATCGTGTATGGTATTCCAGTCCGGGTAAAGATCTTACATTTTCAATATTGTTGCCTCTTGAATCACGAGTATCAAAGTTGAGGCACAACATTACACAGATAACAGCCCTTTCAGTGGCTAGGCTCCTGGAGGATTATGGCCTGAAACCACGTATAAAATGGCCAAATGATGTTCTCATGCACGAGAAAAAGGTATGTGGCATACTCTGTGAAATTGTTGAACTTGACCTGAAAACATATGCAGTTCTAGGAATAGGTCTCAACGTAAACAGCAGTAATGAGTCATCACTTTATTTTGACAGCTTTGTAACTTCAATGCATAAAGAGTTGAACAGAACGGTAAATCGGTCTGAAGTATTTCGAGAACTTCTTGGTCTGGTTTACGGTTGTTTTGTAGAGCTTAACAGAGAGGGTTTTTTGCAGAGTCAAAAGGAGATAAAGAAAAGATTAATGTATGTCCACGAAAGAATAGTTGTTAAGGATGGAACAAGAAATCCTCATCTGGGGAAAATCATAGATCTCAATCATGATGGGACATTGCTCTTTCAATGTGATGAATGTAATACTATCAACCTCAATTCCGGAGAGATAACGTACCATATAAATACCGGTCTGCCGTGTCCTGCACAGGCAGGCAAATAACAAACAAATCACAACCAGCCCGACAAGTATCAGACTGTGCCACAATCCACTTTTGACGACAAGCGTGTACGTGTTAACCACTCCATTGACGATTCCTCCAAACCAAGTTCAATCAAAAAATCCTTTTGTTCATCATGTTCCAGCTGGCTGATTTCTGCCTCATCCCTGCAACAGATAATAACCATGTGAGATCCTTCAGAATCGGCAATCGCTTGAAGTGAATTAACACGGCTTCTTTCATGGATTTAATATTTGCGATGTTAAGGACAGGTTTGAGTGCTACAAGGTTGTATTCACGAACACTGTCAAGTTCATGATTGTTAAGGCCCCCTGCTTACGTTCTGGTATACCATCTTCGAGCTGCGTATTAACCTTTTCACCGTCGGTAATTTCACGCATAGCCTCTTTGTTTCCGACCTTTGCTTTCTTTGCCGACCGTTGAGTCTTGTTTTGCACTGTTTGACTGTCAGCGACGATAAGTTCCAGATCTAGTGTTTCTGCATCGTATTGCGGATCTATAGTGCGTATTCAAACGGGACGTTCTTATCCTCAAAACATCGCACCACATGCAAGAGCGCCTCGACATCCTATATGACAGAGGAGCTTTTACAGCGGCCATTTCCCGAAGTAGAACCAACTTTGAGACCGGGTATGTCTACTATCTCCATCGTGGCAGGAACTACCTTGGGTGGGTGGTACATTTTTACGAGTTGTTGTATCGCGTGTCCGGTACGTTGACGATACCACGGTGCATTGCCAAACCGTCATAGCTGGCAGCTCCTGCTGCGGTTATGGCGTTATAGATTGTAGTTTTTCCACAACTCGGAAGTCCTACTAATCCACAATTCAATAACATATGATATCCTAATTTGTAACGATCACAAGATATTTCAAATACCAGAAATTTTTAGGATCTTTGATATTGATTACCGAAATCCCATCCTGGTAATATATATCATAATACTCTTTATTGCGATAGGGTAAAAGCGTTGCGATTTTTCCATTAAGTCTGTATCTCGTTCTGGTTTTGTTCTCTTTTTTGAATTGAGATAAAGTACAATTGGGGCCTAAGACATAGCTCTTGCGAAATGGGTTTAATGAACTGATAACAGGCATACCTTCTTTTTTAATAATATCTTTGTTTCTTAGCTCTTTACTGTTACCAATCATATAATAAACTGTATTAATTTCCTGATGCAGATTCTGGATTTCAGAATCTTTCCTGGAAATCGCCTGTTCTTTGGATACTAATTCGCTTTTCAAATGTATTATTTTAGCAGTTTTGTCTTTTACTGATGCCTCATATGAGCTTATTTGCTGAGTTAAATCTTTTTGTTTATTTATTAATTGAACCAGCTGTTTTTTGAGTTGGTCAACAATCTTTTCCAGACTATCTATTTTTAAAGATTTTTCTTTGATAACAGTTTTCAGAGATGAGAGAGATTCATCTATTTTGCTGTTTCTGGCAACAAAGGAATCAAGTTCTCCCTGTAATTCACGAGCTTTTTTTCTATGCTTTTGCAACTCATCATAAAGACCTTGAATACCACTCAGGATCTCTTCTTTTACACTAACACTCTTTTCAACATCATCTGCATTACTTAATAGCTGTTTCCCTTCTTCTATTTTCATCTCTGTTTCTTCAATATTCTTAATAAGAGAAGTAACGGCCATGATCACATCAGAGGCAGATTCAAGACGGGTACTTTGCTCTTGTAATTGCAAACTCAAGCTTTCTTTTTCCTCTTCAGGATCTTTATGTTTGTTATTTACCTGGTCATTCCCACACCCAAAGACACATGTAAGGATAATAGAGATTATGATTTGTTTTTTCACGATTTGTCATTCTCCTTAATAAAAGTTATCAGACAACGTGTTGTAAAATAAGATGAATCACTAATAAAATCTGTGACCTTTAATATCAGGATGTTAATCTACTATTTCCTCTCAGAGTTGTAAAGGGAAAATGTACCAGTGTGGTGATGAAGTGTTATGCAAAAATGGAGAATCTTGAGACGGACAGTTATCTTTTAAAGATACTGTTAAATCTCCAGCTTTACGGATACATTCGGTGAATTATGAGGTAACGCTTCAGAATATACGATATGCAAATGATGACTCTTTAAATAGTATTATTATGAGATATCTTGAATTAAGACAAATCTGAATACCTTTGTAATCCCCATTTGATAGACTCAAAGGCGAAACCATCATAGTTGATTTTGTCTTTTTCAATCCATTTTATTGCCGCAATCTCCTCACCAACTGTTATCTGAGGTACTTCCTCAAGTTTGAGCGAGAAGAAAAAATCGAGTGTATGATACTCAACGTGTTTATACAGGTACACGTTCGGAAATGAACCAACGTAACGCATTTCAGAAATTTCAATTTTCAGTTCTTCAAAGACCTCTCTTTTCAGCGCTGATTCTGCCGATTCATTCATGTCAACAAAGCCTCCGGGAAAGCATAGTTTACCTCTGCAGGGATCGAATTTTCTTGTGCAGACAAGTATTTGGTTGTGGCATTCAATTATGGCTGCAACGGAAGCTGCTATATTTTGAAAATAGGTGTACCCGCAGGATTCGCATAAGAACTGCTTTGAACTGATGTTCTTGTACTTATCAGAACCACATTGTAAACAGTAATATATTGTTTTTTCCCCTGTCATAATACCTGATCTGGACGAGCCAGAATCAAATAGGTGTTGATAAAATACAAATCTCAAATCACAAATTACAAACAAATTACAAATTCTAATGCATGAAACGACAAACTACTTTGATTTTTCAATAATGGATGAAAATATCTTTTTAAACTCGATTGCCTCATTAAAAAGTTTTTTTCCGTCTTCCGTATACTTTCCACTGTTAGTTTCAACTATTAACCTTAACCAATAAGCAGATTCTTTTGCTTCTTTACGACATATTTTGATTCTCATAATAAAATCTTTCTTACTTAACGCTTCATTAGCCTCAATGTAGTTGGCGCCAACAAAACCAGAAGCCCTTACCACTTGCTTTCCGTATTCTGTGTTAGAAATAGTTCTTGAAAAATTCTTAATATACAGAGAAACATTTTTGGCAAACTGGAAAGAACGCTCTTCTAAATCATATTGTTTGGACATTTTGAACTTTACTTACCCGCCAGAATGCTCGTTGCCCGCCCGTACCGAACGGTACGTTCGGGTGGGAACACTCGTTGAGCTGGTTGATATTTATTTGTTATTTGGCTTTTATTATTTGGTGCTTATTTATACCTTTCCCGTCAATAACGACTTGAAGTGTGACTTCCTCCATTAGGCGAGAAATCATTTCAGAAGAGGAGTGTCCAGTACAACGATTTTACCGCCAACCAGTTGTTCCGAGATACGGCGCAAATCATCGAGTGAAACCTTTCTCTGTTTCATGAGTTTTCGGGTAACGTCATCGATGTTATATTTTTCCTTCGTGAGACGTCGAATCTCTTTGTCCAGATCCTGGAAAAGGATAACTGCGCGGGCGGTGACCGGCCCTTTCGAGTTAACAACACGCAGAGTGGTTACATCGTGACTTCGCAGCGCTAACCAGTTTCTCGCCTTTTGGTACCGCGCCTCACTCATACCGCCGGCTCGGTATATCAGTTCGATAGAATAATATTCAGCAAGACCTTCGGCAATCCAGTCATCATTCAACTCTCCCCTTATGCGAGTAATAACGTGCGTTAGCTCATGTATCAACGTACTACTTGCCGTATTTTCGCTGATAAGTGGTAGATCAGCGTGCAGAAACAGTGAGTTAGGAGATGACAAACCTCCCCGCCACATCGGGTCATTTGCACCTACCAAGAGTAACTTCCCCGGTATTTTCTCAAACGTTCTCACAACATCACGCCAAATGAAATTAATGAAGGTTAATATATCCATACGGTGCATGGTGCTTCCGACCGGCGCACCCACACAGATTTCGGTAGAACCGATAATTTCACGACGTGTGCCCACCTTGCCGGCAATCATCCACCCCACCGGCCTGTCAAAACGACGTCTCGGATTGTCTATCGTGAAACTTCCATCGGGCTCCCTTGGCCAGCCGGTATCCACATTGGTCCAGCCCGGTGGCAATACAAAGTGCAGTTTTGCAAGAAAGGTAGCATCCTTAACTGTCCGTACTTTTACCGCAGGAATCATATCGTCACCACGAAATATTGCCCAGTCAGGAGTCATACGCGCATCATACTTCCCGCTTTTTCGCTGATGGGTAAGTTTAGCGGTTAAACTCAAGACTGCCTGCCCTTCAGGGGGTTCCCAGATGGCACGGTCACCATCTATGCGAAGTTTACCATCTGCATGCAAATCAGATTGTTGATCAGGCTTGAGATGAAAATCAAGACGGTTAAACAGCGCACCGTTTTCCAGACAAATAGATACGGTGGCGCTATCACGATCCGGATGGAGTGCAATGGTATAATCAACACCACAGGTTTGTTCGGAACCACTGGCAGACTCAGCAAGGATAAATGCTATACACACAACAAATAGACATACAATGTGTATTCTCACTCTCTTATAACACTTCTTATTTGGTAATACCGGTACTTTAGTCATTCTTTATGAGTAGTTAATCCAGTTTCCAACCCAAAATATTTTCGGAAATCCCAATCTCGAATAGAGCGGTATAATTCACCTTTGAGATCAAGCTTATTTTTATATTGAGAACTACTTTGATGTATGAGGAAATTCAAAGTTGCCAATATTGTTGGCGGGTAAGAAACCCGACCGGATGACTTGGTCGGACGGATAAGCACCAAATAATAAATTCCAAATAACAAACAAATCATAATAAATAAGCACAAAATTCCAAACAGACTGGTTTTGTTCATTTCTGTCTGCCGATAGGCAGGGGAACATTGGATTTTGTAATTTGTTTGTTGTTTGTGATTTGAGATTTGTAATTTTTTAACCCCTGTTTGGTTCTGGTTCTTCATAGTTACGCATAATAAAGACGCAAGAATTTGCCGAAAGCCTAACTTGTGATTTGCTTTACTGATTTACAAATTATAGTATCTCCAGGTGCTCTCTGCCAAAAGAGAAGAATGGATTAACAACCCACCTTTAAACTGCTCATTACCAAAGAGAATTGATTACGGCAGCAACACGGATTCTTGGGCAAATTCTATGATCCTTGAAGGAAATATACCAAGATGAATAGTACCCCAAATGGTAATAATAAGGGCTAGAATTATAAAGGGTGAAAGTGAAAGCGGAGCAAATTCCCGAACAGGTTGCTTCATATACATTACTACCGTTACTCTCAAATAATAGTAAACTGATATTACACTGTTAATTACGCCAATTATGGCAAGCACAATGTATCCTGATTTAATAGCAGAGCTGAAGATATAAAATTTCCCCATGAATCCCGCAAATGGTGGTATTCCCGCCAGGGAAAACATAAATATGCTCATGGTTATTGCCAATACCGGATGTTTATATCCCAAACCGCTGTAATCATCAATTTGAAGATTTTCTTTCCCCTTTTTACCAAGTACCATTATTACAGCAAACGCCCCAAGATTCATAAACACATAAACTAGCAGATAAAAGAGTATACTCGCTGTTCCTAGACTGCTTGCTGTGACAATGGCCATAAGAACATAACCTGCATGGGCAATACTGGAGTATGCAAGCATCCTTTTTATGTTTGTTTGTGTTATGGCTACAACATTTCCCACAGTCATAGTAAGGACTGACATTACCCACAAAATCACAGACCACTTAGTTTCCAAGCCTGGCAGTGAAACCAAAAATACTCTCAGGAAGACTGCAAAGGCGGCTGCTTTTGGCCCAGCAGACATGAATGCCGTTACCGATGTGGGCGCACCCTGGTAAACATCAGGTGCCCATTTGTGAAATGGTACGGAAGCCGTTTTAAAACCAAAACCAATGATAAGCAGACAGGTACCCATAATGATCATGGGGTTAGAGTAAGCATGGTTGTTAGTGATAAATGTTCCTATTTCATTGATATTTGTGGTACCGGTAGCACCGTAGAGCAAAGCAATTCCATAGAGGAGAAAACAGGTGGAAAAAGCCCCGAGTAAGAAATATTTCAAAGAGGCCTCGTTTGAATCTAATCGATCTCTTCTGAAACCTGCCAGGACGTAAAGTGATATGGACATTATTTCAAGACCAAGAAAGATGGTAATCAAGTCTGCACCACCCGCCATCAGCATCATACCCACTGTAGCAAACAGAATCAATGTATAGTACTCGCCATAGTTAATTCCTTCTTGTCTTAAGTAAGTCACGGACATCAGGATTACGATCGCCGTACTTATGAGAAAGATAAAATTAAAGAAAATCGAAAAATCATCAACAACAAAGGTATTACTGAATGAGTATACTGTTGTGCCCAGTTGAGAGGAGATGATTACACCCGTGATCAGTACCGCAAGGAAGCTGAAATATCCGAGCGTCTCCTTAGGGAGCTTCTTGAGAAATACGTCAGTTATGAGGACCACGATACCTGTTATGGTTACGAGAATAATAGGTGCAATACTTTTAATATCAAATGGTGGAACTGTTATTTCCATACGTTATCTTCCTTCAGTGCTAACTTCTCCTTATCCTTTGTAACCTTGTTTAAGGTTGTTTTGTATTTTTCATCTACCCGGGTTAAGAGATGGTTTACGGATGAATCCAGTCTGGATATAATAGGCTTTGGATAAATACCAATCCAAAAAATGAGGATAACAATTGGCAGTATAATTGCCCATTCGCGGCTGTTTATGTCTGCCATGTTTTGATTCTTTTTGTTTGAGAGTTTGTTGAACATAACTCTTTGAAACATCCAGAGCATGTAACAAGCTGAAAGGACAACTCCGGTTGTCGCAAAGGTAGCATTAAGAACATTGGACTTGAATGTACCTAACAGGACGAGAAATTCTCCGACAAAACCATTTAATCCCGGTAATCCGATAGAGGATAATGTAACAATCATAAAGAAGACGGCGAAAATCGGAATCTGTTTTGCCAGCCCGCCAAAATCAGCAATCATCCTGGTATGTCTTCTCTCGTAGATCATACCGACAAGCAAGAATAACGCACCTGTACTCAGCCCATGATTAACCATCTGAAGTATGCTCCCTTCTAAACCCTGGATATTGAAAACGAAAATGCCAAGCATAACAAACCCGAGATGACTAACACTCGAATACGCAATGAGTTTTTTAAGATCCTCCTGTACCATCGCAACAAGTGCGCCATATATGATTCCTATAAGAGCCAGCCACGCGATAAAAGGCACGAATTGATGGCTTGCGTATGGGAATAGGGGCAGACTGAAACGGATAAAACCGTATGTACCCATCTTCAATAAGACACCAGCCAATATAACGCTTCCCGCAGTTGGCGCCTCTACATGTGCGTCTGGCAGCCATGTATGAAACGGAAACATGGGAACCTTGATGGCAAAGGCGAAAAAGAATGCCAAAAAGAGCCAGAATTGAGTTCCCATGGGGATGTCAAGATCATACATCTTCAACAAGTCGAATGTATGTTCACCAGTTTCCTTATAATTCAGGGTATGAATTGCCAGTATAGCGAGCAGCATTAATACACTGCCGGCCATCGTGTAGATAAAGAACTTGATTGTCGCATAAATCCTTCTTGGCCCACCCCATACACCGATTAACAGGTACATTGGTATGAGCATTAATTCCCAGAACACATAAAAAAGGAACAGATCCAGCGATATGAATACACCCAACATTCCTGTTGCCAGGACAAGCATGGAAATCATATACTCTTTAATTCTCTCCTTTATAGTCCATGAAGCCAGTATTGCAATACAGGTAAGGAAACTTGTAAGGAGAAAAAGAAAGAGGCTTATCCCGTCAATACCAACATGATAGCTGATTCCAAACTCCTTAATCCATGGAATATTTTCAACAAATTGAAATTCATGGGTTGTAAGGTTGAAATTAAAGTACAAGGGAAGAGACATAATGAAGGCGCCGATAGAGGTAACCAGTGCTATTTGCTTAATCTTTTCTTCTTTTTTCTTATCGATAAAGAGAATCCATATTGCTCCTGCAAGCGGCAGAAATGTTGCTACGGTTAGTATTGGAAAACTCATGTAATAAACTGATTCCTTTGAAAATTAATTAATTTATTTATATTTTAGAGAAAGAGACGAGTATCTAGAGAAAAAACAGAGCACATATTATTATGATAATACCACCTAAAAGCATTGACAGTGCATAATTACGCACAAAACCAGTTTGAAAAAGCCTCAAAACTTCACTTTTCAGTTCAACAAACCTGGCAACTCCATTTACAAAACCATCTATTATTCTTACATCAATCCATCTCCAGAGAAAAAAAGAGCTCTTTATTGTTGGATTGACAATTGTAGCATCATAGATTTCGTCAACGTAATATTTATTCAATAATATATTATAGACAAATTTAAACCTGCCGGCTATTTGTGCCGGGAGATCTGGTTTTTTACAATACAGTATGTATGCTAACATGATACCTACTATGGCAATACCGGTTGAAAGCCCCATCATAGAAAACATGAGATTTTGAGAAACGTGATGTGTTTCTCCACCATTAACCATTCCTATATGTCCTCTACCTCCCACAACAGGAGCGAGAAAATTGTTTATGGCACTTGCAGCCGGGAATCCAAGAAAGCCCCCTACGACGGAAAGAAAAGCAAGAATCATTAAGGGTAAGAGCATGTTCATGGGAGATTCATGGACGTGTTCTTCTACATGCTTGTCCATTCTCGATTTTCCATGGAAAGTCATAAAAAGTAGCCTGAACATGTAGAAAGCCGTCAGGAGCGCCGCAAATGCTCCCAAACCCCAGAAAAGAAGATTCCCTTTGGTATATGCCTCAAGTAAAATTTCATCCTTACTGAAAAATCCGGCGAATGGAGGTATCCCTGCAATTGCGAGAGTTCCAATCAGAAACGTTTTGTACGTCGTAGGTAAATATTTTTTCAGCCCGCCCATCTTTCGCATATCCTGTTCACCACCCAGGGCATGGATAACACTTCCGGAACCAAGGAAGAGCAATGCCTTGAAAAAGGCATGGGTGATCAGATGGAATATTCCTGTGACAAAAGCCCCTACACCACAAGCAAGAAACATATATCCTATCTGGCTGACCGTGGAATACGCCAGTACCCTCTTAATATCATTTTGTGCAAGACCAATAGTCGCCGCAAACAGTGCCGTAGCTCCCCCGATTACTGCCACAATGGTCAATGAAAAAGGCGACATAACAAACAAGACGTTACACCTGACAACCATGTATACGCCAGCAGTCACCATTGTTGCGGCATGTATGAGTGCGCTGACGGGTGTTGGCCCCTCCATGGCATCTGGAAGCCAAGTATAGAGAGGTATTTGTGCCGATTTACCCGTTGCTCCTAAAAACAATAAAAGCGTAATAACCGTTGCTACCAGACTGCCCGTTGTCAACTGTTTGGGTGCTGAATGGAAGACCTCAGTGAAGTCAACGGTGTTGAATGTAACAAAAATCAACAGGATGGCCAGGATAAAACCAAAATCGCCGATACGGTTTACGATAAAGGCCTTCTTTCCGGCGCTCGATGCAGATTTCTTTTCAAACCAGTAACCAATCAGCAGATAGGAACATAAACCGACACCCTCCCATCCAATAAACATGAGAAGAAAATTATTTGCCAAAACTAACAACAACATAGAGAACGTAAACAAATTCAGATAGGTAAAATAACGATAAAAACCTTCATCTCCATGCATGTATCCTATGGAATAAACATGTATCAGAAAGCCTACACCGGTAACGACCAGAATCATTACCGTCGAAAGTGGATCTACCTGTAAACCGGCAACAGCTGTAAATGAACCGGAACCGATCCAGGTAAAAAACTCCTTTTCAAAAAGGCGATGTTCGGGTGAAAGTTTCAGGAGATCCAGGAAGACAAGAATCGAAATCAGAAATGCCAATCCAACGGTCGCACACCCGATAAAGCCTACAATTGATGGGCTCAGTTTTTTTCCACAGAGACCGTTTACTATCGCTCCGGCAAGAGGGAATAAAAGTACAAGACCGATTAAGTCCAAAAATGATTCTCCAAACAAACCTGGCATATTTTCTGTTACCACTTCATTAAGTTTATTTTATCAACGTTTACGGTAGCTTTATTTTTAAAGACAGCGACTATGATTGCAAGACCTACGGCTGCTTCTGCTGCGGCAACCGTCATGATGAAGAAGACAAATATCTGTCCATCCATTGAGTCGTGATGCCGAGAGAAGGTTACAAAGGCCAGATTTACTGCGTTTAACATGAGTTCAATACACATCAAAATAACAAGAGCGTTCCTTCGGATGAGAACACCAGTTGCTCCTATTGTAAAAAGAGCGCCGGACAAGATTAAATACCATGTTAATGGAATCATTTCCTTATTCCTTCAGTTCTTTTTTTGCTAAAATAATTGCACCGATGATGGCTGCAAATAACAAGATGGAAGCGATCTCAAAAGGGAAAACATAATCTGTAAAAAGTAATTTTCCTACAAGCTGAGTGTTTCCTATTTCATTCATATGCTCTGGAGTATACTCGCCCTTTGTTCCCTGTAAGACAGATCTTACCGTTACAATACCAATAACAGCAAACAAAAGTAAACCCAAAAATATGGCAGATACTTTCTGGAATATCAATCTGTCCTTACCTAACTCCTGATCAGCCCTCTGCACATTAAGCAACATTATTACAAAAACAAAAAGCACCATTACCGCACCTGCATAGACCATTACCTGAACTGCAGCGACAAATTGGGCATGCAGAAGAATATATAGAACAGCTAGAGAGACCATTGTCTGGATGAGAAAGACAGCACTATAGATAGGATTCTTTTGAAAGACGACACCAATAGCACAAGTGATGACAATCAAACCCATTATGATAAATAACAAACTTTCTAACATAATAAAAATCTCCGTGATGCGAATCTTCTCTTTTTCAGGTCAACCCGTTTGTGATATACCGCAACTGTTTTGTACGCGATTACACCAAACATTATTTATGTTTCTTTAACGGCGCGAGCAGTCTCTCTTTACCATAAATAAATCCTGTTCCCTCTGAAGATGCCAGTTCATACTCCTGCTTCAAAAAGATGGCGTCTTCAGGGCATACTTCCTGGCAGTATCCACAAAAAATGCAGCGAAGCATGTCTATTTCGTAAACCTCTGAGTATCGTTCTCCCTGAGCATTTTCGGCACTTACAATATGAATACACTCAGAAGGGCAAACGGTGGAGCAAAGTCCGCATGCCACGCATTTCTCTTTACCATTTTGATCTCTCTGTAATTCGTGTAAACCTCTAAAACGTGGATAAGGCGTCCATCTCTCTTCAGGATACTGCATGGTTACTACCTGAGAAGGTCTTATAAAATATTTTAATGTAAGTGCTAAACCTTGAAGTAATGGTTTTATCATCTTAAACTTTCTTTCTTGAATTAGTGCATCCTGCCCGCCAGAACCACACGGAGTCATCCGGGCAGGCAACGACGTCCGTGTCGTTGCTTTACGCCATTTTGATATGTGCTAACGCACAAAAAAGGTAAACTATTGGTATATTGAGTCTTAAAATAAAAATTCCTCTGCAATCAAGTTAGGCTATCCTGGTCCGTCAGGATGCTCGTTTGACTGACTAACTTTCCATAGTAAGCTATATATGAACCGAGCAAGTTAAAAGATAAAATTTTCTTCGAACAATTCTATCCAATCAGTACTATAACAAGTCCCGTAACAATGATGTTTGCTAAAGCAACGGGTAGCAAAAATTTCCACCCGAAATTCATTAGCTGATCGTACCGGAATCTGGGATACGTTGATCGTATCCATACGAAAAAGAATATGCATAAAAACATCTTAATTAAGAACCAGATCACAGGTGGAAGGAACGGCCCCCTCCATCCTCCAAAGAAAAAGGTAACGGCAATTGCCGAAACGGTAAGAATATTGGCATATTCAGCCATAAAAAACAGTGAGAATTTCATACTGCTATATTCAGTGTGGTATCCTGCAACCAGCTCAGATTCGGCTTCCGGTAAATCAAATGGACATCTGTTCACCTCTGCAACAGCACTTATCGCATACACCATAAACCCTATCGGTTGGAATAACACAAACCACCACTTGGATTGTGCATTAACAATGTCAACAAGACTCAGTGATTGAGTTATCATGAGAACGCCTATCAGTGATAAACCTATTGAGAGTTCATAACTGATCATCTGTGCTGAAGATCTCAACCCTCCCAGCAAGGAATATTTATTGCTGGATGACCAACCGGCCAGGATAATACCATAAACTCCTACCGAAGTGACGGCGAGGATAAAGAGAATACCGATATTTATGTCCGTAATAACCATATCAATGCTATATCCTGAAATGGTTATTTTGTTACCAAAAGGAATGACAGCAAAGGACATAAGAGCGGGGACAATAGCAATGACAGGCGCCATGATAAAGAGCACTTTGCTGGCCTTGTAAGGGACAATATCTTCCTTGAACAGCAATTTTATTCCATCTGCAAGGGGTTGAAGAAGCCCGTGCCACCCCACTCTCATTGGACCAAGTCGTACCTGCATATGTGCCATAACTTTTCGTTCTATCCAAATAAGGTAGGCAATAGTCAGGAGGAGTAACCCGAAAACTATACTTATCTTGATGATTGCAATGAAGGTAAACAAAATAACATCTAACATATATATTAATTCCTCAGGGTTATTCCCTTTTCATTCTCTGGCCACAGCATTCTAATATTCCTGTAGTTTCGTTAATAACATTGATCTTCTGTCCGCACACCTTACAGATATAAGAGGTTCCTTCAGCTGGCTTATGGTGTACCGACGTCCAGGTTTCCATCATGCTTCCTGCTTCAACCCGTTTCATCTCCTGGCCACAGCATACGAGTATACCAAAACCGCCCTTTACGACCTCAACCTTCTGTCTGCAAACTTCGCAAAAATACGTCTGTCCTTTTTTACCCATTTTTTACCCTTTAAGCTTTTGAAAGTTTTACTTTTGTATATACGTTGTCACGCAGAACGTTGACGTGAACCCATTCATAATCTTCCGGAATAAAGATCATGTTTTCCGGTAACTTTTTTGTAACCTTAGCCTTCAATTTCATAGAATCCTGGATTGATTCAATTAACACTTCATCACCATCATGAATATTCATCTGTTGAGCATCTTTTCTATTTACCTCTACGAAGCATTCTGAGGCAACAGATACGAGCGAATTTGAGTTTCTGGAAAAACTGCCCAAGTGATGCAAACTTGGCCCAGTTAACAAGAGAAATGGATAGTCTCTCTTTTTTTTAACCGTAACTGATTTTGGATTTAAAATCTCAAATTTGTACTTCCTTGATTTTAATTTATGCGCTGTAACCCAATTAAAACTTTGTCTTATCAAACGCTCATAATAGATGCCTGAAAATATTGGTACGGTATTTTCTATTTCATCTAAGATCTCCTTGGAAGATTCATAGAAAAGGGTTACTCCCATCTTTTTTGCTATATCACAGAGAATCTGCCAATCCTGTCTGGCGTTACAAACAGGAGGTATGGCAATGTTTAGACGTTGTACTTCCATTGCCATATTGGTGTATGTACCCTCTTTTTCCGCAAAAGTTGCAGTGGGAAACACGACATCAGCCAGTTGTGCCGTCTCAGTTAAGAAGGTATCCTGGACAACGATAAATTCAAGCTGGCGAAAGGCTTCCTTTACCGTTTTTCCATTCGGGAAATTTACGATTGGATTCTCTCCCATGACAAACATGGCTTTTAACTTCTTTTTCAGTGCAAGATCTATTAAATTGAAAGCGGTACCCTTTCTGATAGTATCTGATAGTTTCGTATCCCATGATTTTTCAAATCTTTTTCGGTTTGATTGATCATCAATATCAAGATAGCCGGGGAAAAAATCAGGAACTACACCCATATCGTTTGCACCTTGAGAATTATTATTAAGCCTTGAAAATACGAGAGAAATCTTTCCAGCGTCTGTTTTTAGTGAAGAAGCCGTATTAATTAGCGCACAGAGATTCATGAGGGCCTTAATCGTGTCAGGTCCGGAAGGGTCTTCCTCAATATCTTTACCACAGACAATATAGCAGTTACCTGGTTTTGCCACTAAAGCCGATGCCTTTCGTATGGTTTCTTCGGAAACACCGGTTATTTGAGAAGCTTTCTTTATCGTAAATGTTTTTAAAAGAGATTTTAATTCTCTCAAACCATCAGTTGCTTTTTCTACTCTTTTAAGATCAACAAGTTTTTCGTCAATGATTGTCTTAATTAAGGCATTAATCAATGGAGCCTGCGTACCGAGTTTATGGATTAAGCGGATATCATTTTTTGCGATGCTGTCAAAACGCACATTTCTCAGGTTTGCAATGATAAGGTCAGCTTTGTTTAATCGTATGGCCTTTCGTGCTAAAGTCCCGATTACAGGATGCGCTTCTGTTACATCCGCCCCGACAAAAAATAGCGTATCCGCTTTCTCTATCTTCTTCAGTGATGTTGTTGATGTGAAACCGTGCACAATTGATTTGTGAATGAGCGTGTTCAGTAAAGGAGACTTCATATTGGAGAGGTTATCGATATTATTCGTTTCCAGTACCATTCTACAAAATTTCTGGAAAACATAATTATCTTCATTGGTACATTTTTCCGAACCGATACCTCCTATTGCTTTTCCACCGTAAACATTTTTGATTTCCCGGAATCTTTTTGCCACATAGCCAATAGCGTCATCCCATGATACCGGGCTTAAAACACCGTTCTTTTTAATGAGCGGAGTTTTAATTCGTTTGTCTGAGTGAACAAAATCGTGACCAAACCTCCCTTTTATACAGAGGTTTCCTTCATTCATCCCCCGCGCATCATTTGATGTAATCTTCAGAACAGTGTTGTCTTTCGTATTGGTTTCAATTGTACATCCTACAGCACAATACGGACAAATAGAAGTAGTCTTTTTTAATTCCCAGTGTCTTGCCCTGAATTTAAATGTTCTATCCTGCCATGAGCCGGTAGGACATACCGAGAGGCATCCGCCACAAAAACTGCAGTCTAAAGGTTTGTCAAAAGCTGTACCGATAATAGTATTAATCCCTCTGTTCTGAAAATCTATGGCCCCAACCCCCTCAACATCTTTACACAGTTTTACACATCTTCCACATAAGATACACCGATTAGCATTAAACTCCAGAAGAGGATTATCTCTTCTCATGGGTTTGTTCATCCTCACCGTTTTAAATCTTCCTTTGGACAATTTAAGATCATGGGTTATGTCCTGCAATCCGCACTCTCCAGATTTATCGCAGGTCGGGCAATCAAGCGGATGATGGGCGAGAAGGTATTCCATGACAGATTTCGTATATTTTATGATTTCAGGAGTTTTTGTTTTGACTTGCATACCCTCAGAAACCGGCTGTGCGCAGGAAAATTTGTGTCTCGTTCGACCACGTTCTGTCACTTCAACCATGCAAAGCCTGCAACCTCCATATTGAGATAACTTTGGATGGTAACACAAACCGGGAATGTAGATACCATTGTTCTTAGCAGCCAAAAAAATATCAGTACCTCTGGGGACAGTTATATTTTTGTTATCAATAATAAGATTTATCATTATTTAATTGCCATAAAATTGCACTTTTCATAACACAGGTTGCACTGAATACACTTGTCTTTGTGAATGAACACATCTTCTTCACGTGATCCCGAAATTGCTTTAACCGGACAGTTCTTGACACAAAGCAAACATTTTGTACATTTGTCGGAAACAATCTCATACCGGTGAAGTGCAACACATGTTGCTGTTGGACACTCTTTATCTCTGATGTGTGCCATATATTCATCTCGAAAATATCGAATAGTTGACTTCACGGGATTGGGTGCAGACTGTCCCAGGCCACAAAGCGACATTGTCTTTACTTCATCGCACATCTGTTCCAGTACCTCCATGTCACGTTCTTCTCCCTCTCCACTGGTAATGCGATTAAGGATATCCAGCATGAGGGTGGTTCCTATTCTGCAAGGCGGACATTTCCCGCAGGACTCTTTTGCACAAAAATCCAGAAAAAATCTTGCCATATCTACCATGCACGTAGTTTCGTCAACAACAACAAAGCTGCCTGAACCCATCATTGCCCCTGCTTCCTTTAATGATTCAAAGTCAACGGGAGAATCTAAAAGCGATTCGGGTATGCATCCACCTGATGGGCCTCCAATCTGTACAGCTTTGAATCTTTTTCTCTTCTGGATTCCTCCTCCCATACTGAAAACGATGTCACGGATAGAAGTACCCATCGGTACCTCAACCAGTCCAGCCTGTTTTATCTTTCCGGTTAGTGAAAATATTTTCGTACCTTTACTGTTTTCTGTTCCAATACTGGAGTACCAGTCTGCACCTCTATTAATGATGAGGGGAACATTAGCAAAGGTTTCCACATTGTTCAGACACGTTGGTTTATCCCACAATCCGGCTTCTACAGATTGAGGAGGTCTTGTTCTGGGCATTCCCCGTTTACCCTCGATAGAAAATTGAAGTGCGGTTGACTCACCACAAACAAAGGCACCGGCCCCCTCCTTTACGGCAATGTCAAGATTGTAACCGCTATGTAAAATATTTTTACCGAGAAAGTTATTCTTTTCTGCCTGTTCAATAGTATGTTTTAATCTTTTAACTGCTAACGGGTATTCAGCTCGTACATATAAGTATCCGCTGTTGGCCCCGATAGCATATCCTGCAATAATCATCCCTTCAAGAACTGCGTGAGGATCTCCTTCTAAAAGGCTCCTATCCATAAAGGCACCGGGATCTCCTTCATCTGCGTTACAGAGAATGTATTTTTCATCAGAATCGTATTTAGCGCATGATCCCCATTTCCAGCCAGCCGAGAATCCGCCCCCTCCCCTCCCTCTAAGGCCCGCCTTGCTTACTTCATTAATGACTTCTTCAGGTTTCATGTTTTTTATAACCTTTTCGAGTGCCTGGTAGCCACCATTCGCAATATATTCTTCGATACTATCGGGATCAATGATTCCACAATTCCTGGTAACATACTTCAACTGGTTCTTATTAACCTCAAGTTCTTCAAAAAATGGCAAATCTTCATAGAGGGCAACATCCTTACCGTCATGATACATTTGTGACAATGCATATTTCTTCACTACTTTTCCATCTTTTACATGTTCCTCCAGAATTTGGGCTACCATATCTGGTTCTACGTTTTTGTAGGTTACCCTTGTTGTACCGGGAAGAATTACGTCAACCAGTACCTCTTGTGTGCACAAACCGATGCAGCCTGTAGGTATAATGTCTGCGGTAAGCTTTTGTTTCTTAATCTCCTCTTCTATGCACCTTAAGACCCCTTTGGCTCCTGCACCAAGGCCGCAGGTACCCATGCCAATCATGATCTTTGCTCTTTTTGCCGTTCTCTTTTTTTGTACGCTTGTAGTTGTTTTCTTTGACATTTCAACGTGATAAAACAGAATTTTTCGTTTTCAACTATTTTGTTTTTTGAATTACCTGTGTTACATTGTCAGGGGCAAGTTTTCCATGAACGTCTTCGTCAATCATTGCAACGGGAGCCAGAGAACACGCACCAAGACATGCCACTTCCTCAAGAGTAAATAACTTATCCTTGGTAGTTGATCCAACAGGTACATCCAGTTCAGCACTAAATTTTTCTACAATCTTAGGAGCCCCCTTTACGTGGCATGCCGTACCACAGCATACTTTTATAATATGAACGCCTCTTGGCTGTAAATGGAACTGTGCGTAGAACGTTGCAACTCCAACTATTTCACTGGCATTCATGTTCATTCTTTCAGCGACAAGATTAATTACTGGTTCCTGCAGGTATCCGTATGCTGCCTGTATTTTTTGTAAGACAGGGATCAGTGCTCCATGAACGCCTTCGTATGCATCAAGAATCTCTTCTGCTTTGGAAAAGTCTATTTCCTCGTTTTGGTCACGCTTTTGTCTGTTTAATGTATTCATCTCTATAGTACAGATTCCATATTCTTACACGGAAAATAATTTATCGATCAATTTCTCCCAGGACAATATCTAAACTTCCAACTACAGCCACAACGTCAGCAAGCAGACGGCCAACAACCATTTTTTGGAGTGCTTCTAAATTAACAAAAGAAGGAGGCCGGATCTTCACCCGGTAAGGCTTCTTTGTCCCATCACTGACTATGTAAAATCCGAGTTCTCCCTTAGGAGCTTCTATACTGACATATACCTCGCCAACTGGTGGGCAAATCCCTTCGGTAACTATTTTGAAATGGTGAATCAGGGATTCCATGCTGCTTTTAAGATCCTCTTTCTGAGGTGGGGTTATATCAGGCGCGTCTGCCATATAGCGGCCTTTGGGGAGATTGTCTAGAGCCTGTCGGACAATCTCATTACTCTGGCGCATTTCTTCAACCCGCACAATATATCTGTCATACACATCACCATTTTTACCAACGGGAACAAGAAAATCAAATTCTTCATACGAAGAATAAGGTTCCGCTTTACGAACGTCCCACTTTACACCGGAACCCCTGATGCTCGGCCCACTGAGCCCGTAATTTATAGCGTCTCCATCAGAAATTATTCCAACATCTTTCGTCCTCATCATCCAGATTTTATTTTTTGTTAAAAGAGTTTCGTACTCCTTTAATTTAGCCGGGAATGTGTTGATGAATTCACGAGTCTTTTCTATGAAACCCTCTGGTACATCTCTGGCAACACCGCCAATTCTTATATACGAAAGGTTCATTCGAGCTCCTGCAACCATTTCAAACAGATCGTTTATTGTCTCCCTCTCTCTGAAACAATAAAAAAAAGCAGTCATTGCTCCCAGGTCAAGCGCGTGAGTTGCAAACCATAACAGATGGGAAGATATCCTTGTGAGTTCACAGAGTAAAACTCTTATATACTGTGCTCTCTTCGGTATTTCTATGTCCAACAGTTTTTCAACCGCAAGGACATAACCCAGATTATTGGATAAGGGTGCTAAATAATCCAGACGATCGGTAAGCGTAATAAATTGGTGATATGTTTTATGCTCGGCGAGTTTCTCAACACCCCGATGAAGATACCCAATATGAGGAGTAACGTTAACAACAGTCTCACCATCCAATTCAAGTACCAGCCTCAAAACACCATGTGTGCTCGGATGCTGAGGGCCCATATTGATAGTCATGACTTGTTGTGTTTTTGTCATTCTTCTGCTTTTCTGTAAATTTTCCTGAGAGAATCAGGTTGTCTTCCTTTCAGGGGGTAATCTTTTCTCAAAGGATGTCCTTCGAAACCGTCCGGTGTCAATATTCTTGTGAGATTCGGATGTCCCTCAAAGGTGATCCCGAACATATCGTAGGCTTCCCTTTCATGCCAGTTAGCAGTTTCCCATACACTTGTGACAGATTTGATAGTTGGTTTTGATGCTGGTATTGTTACCTTAAGTCTGACCCGGTGATTTCGTTTTATCGAATAGAGATGATAAACTACCTCTAATGAATTACTTTCACCCAGCGATGTTGTATCCACACCACACAAATCTGAAAGAAAATTAAAGGCAAGTTTCTCATCATCGCGAAGAAACCGGCAAACTTCAAGGATAGAATCCTTTTCTATGTAAAAGGTAAGTTCATCTTTGAATATCTTTAGATTCAGAATGGCATTAGGGAATTTATCCCTTAATCTTTTTTCTACAACGCTGCTATCTTCTGGCATGGTTAAGTGCGACTAAATAGTATAAACTTAGAATTTTGTTTCTCTCATTCAGGACCGTCGTCTAAAACAGATTCCTTACTAATTTTCTTTTGTAATTCCATTACAGCATGGATCAGGGCCTCAGGCCGTGGCGGACATCCCGGCAGATAAATATCAACAGGAATAATCTCACCCACTCCCTGGACGGTGCTATAGGTATCAAAGATGCCACCGGATGTAGCACAGGCACCCATTGCTATCACCCATTTGGGTTCTGGCATCTGATCATATATTTTTTTTGTTACAGCTGCCATTTTGTATGTTACGGTACCGGCAACGATCATCAAATCAGATTGGCGAGGTGAAAACCGAAAGACTTCAGCACCAAATCTGGCAAGATCGTATCTGGGTGCAACAACCGCCATCATCTCAATTGCACAGCATGCCAAACCAAAAGGCATTGGCCAAAGCGAATTCTTTCTAGACCAGTTCACTATCTTATCAATTGTAGTCGTAAGTATCGTGTCGCCAAAAGCCGTCTCTAATCCCATTCAAAGCCACCTCTTTTCCAAATATAAACATAGCAGATCAATAAGATTGCCATAAATACTGCCATTTCGATCAGGCCGAAAAGCTTTAACGACTTGAACACTACAGCCCATGGGTAAAGAAATACCACCTCAATATCAAAGATAACAAACATCATCGCAACTAAAAAAAATTTTATAGAAAATCTCTCTCTTGAACTGCCTACAGGTTCAACCCCGCACTCATAGGGAGAAAGCTTTTCTTGAGAGGGTTTATTGCGCCCGAAAAGAGCGGAAATGCCAACATTGGAAATGGCGAAAACCACCGCAACGATAAGGATTATTAAGATAGGGATATAACCGATTAGCATGGTAATAACTACTTAGGAGTCTTAATGTTAAAATCAAAAAGTGGAACACTACAGACACATTGGATCACACAATTTAGTTTCGGAAACTTAGCAAAAAATACAAGCTTAGTCAACAAAAAACATTAAATGGATGGTATCTGTTTTGTCCTGCCTGTCCGAGCTGAAACAAAACGGAATTATATATAACAATTTTCAAATCGCAAACTAAAAGCTTGTCACTACAGATTTGAAACAGGGAATGTCAAAATATTTTTATAAAGAAACTAATGTCATGGATAAATTATCTTTTTAACTACTTCCAATGTGTAGATGATATCGGACCTGTTAATATCTTTGTGTGTTACCATCCTTCCAAGATTTTTATTGAAACAGATAGCTTTCACCCCTTTTTTCCCCATTGTTTCTACAAGCTCTCTGCAGTTCAATCTTGGGAGATGAAAGGTGAAACAGACAATATTTGTGTTAACTGTTTCAAGTTTAATATGAAAACCATCAATTGTAGCAAGACCTTCTGCGAGAAATCTTGCATTATCATGATCTTCGGCCAATCTGTCAACCATTTCCTCTAACGATATTATTCCACAGGAAGCCAGGATTCCGGTTTGTCGCATGCCACCTCCCAGCATTTTCCTAACACGTCTCGCCTCATTGATAAACTCTTTTGTTCCTGCCAGGATAGATCCGACCGGTGACGCCAATCCTTTTGAAATACAAAACATAATCGAATCACAGTCCTTTGTCAACTCAGCAACATCAATGCGCTGGGCAACAGCAGAATTGAATATCCTTGCACCATCCAGGTGAACGCGTAAGCCGTATTTTTTGGAAATCTTGTAGAGTTCATATGATTTTTCAGGGGTAACGATAGTTCCGCCGGCGAGGTTGTTTGTATTTTCATAGACCAGTAACGTAGTTTTGGGACAAATTATTTCATCAAGTTTTATGTGTGTCTCTATCTCTTTGATATCGAGATTCCCTGATTCGTCCGCATCTATCTGGCTGGTTGTTATTCCGGCTAATGCTGCGGTATTTCCGGATACCATGGTATTTATGTGTGCGTTTTTATCACAGATCAAACCTTCTCCCGGTTTCGTGTGAACCATTATGGCAATAACGTTTCCCATCACACCACTGGGAACAAAGAGAGCTTTTTCCTTTCCAATTTTTTCGGCAGCTATTTTTTCAAACCTGTTCGTCGTAATATCTTCACCAAAACCATCATCACCTGTTTCGGCATCGTTCATGGCATGAAGCATTTTTGTCGTTGGTTTGGTTACCGTGTCACTTCGTAAATCAACAATTCTCATACTTTTTCTTTTTTCCCTGAAAAAAGAACCGTTGGGGTTAGTTTATCCTCTCATCCAGCGGGACATCCACCAACCCTCTCTCTTTTCCAAGGCGAGAATCTCTTTTGCCAATTCCATATAGTCCTTTGTTCCCCGGCTTTCCGGTGCGTACAACGTGATGGGTTGACCGGAAATAGGACATTCTGCAAGTTTTGTACTTTCCCTTATAAGAGACTTAAACAGTTTATCGCTAAATTTTTCCTTAATCATTCCAACCACCTCGTTACTCAGATTTGTTCTCATATCAAACATACAGGCAATAATACCGGTTACTTCTAAAGCGGGATTGAGAGTCTCTTTAACAAGATTGACCGTATTAATTAAGGTTACAAGACCATTGAGGGCCATGACTTTAGTTTCTAAAGGGATAACAACCTCACGCGCTGCCGTTAAGGCATTTACCGTAAGTAATCCAAGGGAAGGTGGGCAGTCAAAGAGAACATAATCGTAACAATTTGCTATGAGTTCAAGTCGATCCTTGAGTATAGTATCTTTGTCCTCTCTGTTTATGATTGTCCTTTCTACGGAAGCCAACGTGACATTGGAAGGAGCCACCCAAAGTTGTTTTACGCAAGTCTCACTGATAATATCTTTCAACGGGACATCATTATTAAACACATTAGTCATTGATTTCTCCAACTCATTAATTCTGATACCCAACCAGGAACTCAGATTACCCTGAGGATCAAGATCAACCAGGAGAACTTTCCTGCGCAGCTTTGCTATGCAGGCGCCCAGATTAACGGCGGTTGTCGTTTTCGCAACTCCACCTTTTTGATTTGTTATTGCTATGATACGCATCTAAAATCTATTTCTTAGGCAAAACTTTTTTCAAGCACTTCTATATCATTACTATCGCCAACGACAACCAGAATATCCTTTTCTTTCAATACATAATCAGGAGACGGGAGTTCTTTGATCTCTTTTTCAGAAAATTTGCCTTTCTTGCCATGTTCCTGTAGTATCTTTTTCATGATCATAATGATATTGACACGATATTTATATTTAATATTGAGCTCTTTCAGCGGTTTCCCAATAAAGTCACCCTTAACCTCTATCTCCGCCAGATTATAATGTGCCCCCAGTTCAATATATTCAAGGACCCCTGGGGCAAAAACGCTATTAGCTACACGCAAACCCATATCCTCTTCCGGAAATACAACCCTTGTTGCGCCTACCTCCTTTAAAATCTGGGCATGTAATTTTGTGCCCGCTCTCGAAACGATTTCTTTGATGCCCAGATTCTTCAAGTTAGTAGTAGTCAGTATATTGGACTCTACATCTTCTCCAATACAGACTACGGCTACATCTACGTCTTTTACCCCGCTTTTCCTCAAAGCCTCTTCATCGGTACTATCCAACTGAACTGCTTCAGTAACAATATCCTTGATCTTTTCTACCAAAGTATGATTTTTATCTATTGCGATAACCTGTGCTCCCTTTTCTCCCAGGGTCTCAGCAATCTTAAAACCGAATCTTCCTAAACCAATTATGGCGAACTGTCTCATAAAAATTTATTATATTGGAATTTACCTTATAAATACAAATAAATCTGCAGGTTACATTGTCTTGCGTAAGCACACCCGTCTGAACCCTGCCCTATTTCTTCATTCAGGCGGGCAGTCATTCGGGCAGGTATCCAAGACGACGTGAACCAGGGACTTGGATGTCGTTGCCCGCCCGGCCAACAGACCATTCGGACGAAGTAGCCATTTTGTAAGAGTTGTGCAGTATGCACTAACCCGATGTATAGAAAATTCAATATTTCTTTACTTTTTGCCCAGAATGCGCTTAACTCGATAGTAAAATGAAGCGAGAAATTAACCCACTAATACTCTTCCTTCCGGGAAGCGGATTTTCCTCTCTACGATATTCCTCCCGATTATTAATGCCAAGGTCAAGGGGCCGATTCTCCCTATGAATATCAATATGCTAACGGTTATTTTGCCTGCCGGAGTCAGTTCAGATGTTAATCCGCCACTGAGGCCTACGGTTCCAAACGCCGAAAATACTTCAAAAATGATGACTTTGAAGGATGCCTCTTCTGTGTAAAGCAAAATGAGGCCGAATAACATAATTGTCAAGAGGGAGATTGTTAAGAGAGAAACAGCTTTCAGTACAATCCGTTTGTGAATCGTTCGTCCATATACCACCAACTCTTCTTTTCCCTGAAATATGCTGTAAACAAGTGCAAAAATCACAAATACCGTAGTCGTTTTAACCCCTCCGGCAGTCGAACAGGGAGAACCACCAATGAACATGAAAAACATAAAATACAAAAACGTCGGTGATGTGAGGCTGCCAATATCAACCATTGAAAAACCTGCTGTTCGTGTTGTAACAGACTGAAAAACAGAAACAAAAATCTTATTCTTAACTGAAAGGGAAGATAACGTCTGTTCATGCTCAAATGTATAAAAGAGAATTGCCCCCAATATAATTAATATTGCTGTCGTGGTCAACACTATCTTGGTATGCATATTAAGCCTTCTGTTTTTGTTTCTTCCCGCAAGAGAGGTAAAAAGTTCAAACAGATTGATTAAGACGACAAACCCCACCCCACCGAAAACAATGAGCAGTCCGAACGTAATGGTTACGGTGATGTCGTTATGATAGGTTGCCAGGCTATCACTAAAGAGCGAGAAACCTGCGTTGCAAAATGCACTGATTGAATGAAAGAGTGAATAGAATATATCTTCACCAAAGGGCTCTCCAGACCAATGGATTGCCAAAACAGAGGTTCCTGCCGCTTCAATAACCAAAGTTGAGATCACAATAAATAAGACGGTCTTTTTAATTTCACCGACATTCACGGTATCAAATACACCTTTCATAGCAACCTGCTGAGAAATTAAGAGACGTTTTCTCACAGCGAGGCTGAAGAATACGTAAGACGTCATAATGCCCAATCCGCCAATTTGTATCAGTATCAGTATGATAATATGGCCAAATCGAGAGAAATAAAGTGGCGTGTCCTGTACTATTAAACCGGTAACACAAACTGCTGAAGTGGACGTGAAGAGAGCATCGACCAAAGACGTTCCCTTCCCGTCGGTTGTCGCATGTGGAGTCATCAACAGTCCTGTTCCAATGATTATGAAGATAATGAAACTTGTAACAATAGTCATACCCGGCTTCAATGTATAATTTTTCAATATCTTTCTCATCATTTATCTTCAGAGATTGCAATAAATAGATGGTAATAAAAGACAGGTTCTAACTATGGAACTAACGTGATGAGAACATTCCTGATAACTGAGTCAGAGTTATTTTTCTAAAATTCGGGGATTTGTATTTACTGCTAAACGAAAGCAATACAATAAGAATTTGTTCAATTTTATACGATGCAGAGTGTATGGTATAAGACAACAAAGAAGACAAAATATTGATATATTGCTAATTAGTGCTTGAATGGAAACCCTGTGTTTGAACCAAAACTGCACAGATTCAAGGCGCGTAACAATTTCGTAACCGGAACGTACTAATGTACTTGAGGATTATGAAATTGCTGCAGCAACGCAGTAGGCGGGTAGTTTTCGTTCAAACACTAATTGAAAACCTTTCGACCAACCTTTCGCTTCAGATTCATAATCATTTCCCGAAACACCAATTTCTTATCCTCCAGTGCCTTCAGGTGAAATGGTAATACACAACCGCAACGTCCGCAGTCAGCCAGCGGCCCCATCATGCACGGCCGCTTTCTCCTGCCCTGCGGGTCAAGACAAAAAGAGACTTGCCGAAAGAGACAATTGGCAGTTATCTCTTTAGACTTTTCTGACTTCATCATCTCAAGAACATATCTTGGGACCGCTATAAAATCACCGTATTTTTCTTCCTTTAGCTGTATTAATTTGTCAATAATACGGTCTCTGAGATCCCAACCAGGCCAGAGTTGGTCGTTATACTCTAATCCCTTCACCGGTGTATGCATTTGGAAAAGGCACCCTTTTACGGGGGTATTAACCCAATCTTCAAGAAACCTTTCTATCCCGGTATAGTTGATCTTGTTTACAACCATGGAGACAATTATCTTTAAATCAGGCCTGTTTGCATTTTTTCTGATCTTGGCGTAACACCCTTTTCCCCGTATCTCATCATGCATCTCTTCCGGCCCATCTACGGCAATATAGAAATTAACATCTGGCCAGTCAGGAAGAGGTATCGTACCGTTCGTAGCAACCAGGTTTGATTTGAAATACTTCATGCATCTTTCTATCAGGTCTTTGCGTAAGAGAGGTTCCCCCCCTATCCATGAGCATTGATAAAACGGGAAATCAGTTTCCTTTAATTCCTCCAATTTGTCAATCCATTCATCGTCTGTAAGTTCCTTTTCGGCTTCGTAATCATGAGCATAGAAATAACAGTGTTTACAACGCAGGTTACATCTGTTTGTTATATCAAATGAACTAATAGCGCCTGCCGGTTTCCCAAAAATGTCAAATCTTCCGAGATCGTACAGTTTGAAAAGGAGTTTTGTGGTTCCTTTCCCGATGGTATTTGAAGAGAGGGCAAAGAGGGTATTACGAAAAGTCTTTTTTGGACCAATACTCCTACGGACTTTTTTTTGTGAAATGAGTTTTACCGGTTGTTCCGGCACAGATTCTGCTTTCATAATAGGTAACAATTAATCAGATAGTTCGTGAAAAAGCAACTAATAATTTGCTAAAATGCAATATACGAAACAATATTTTTCAAAAATTCATTTTTTCTCCCAACCTGCTCAAGCCACAACCAAACAAAAGATAATAAATTACAAATCTCAAAACACAAATTACAAATAAATCACAAATCACAATGTTCGGCTCCCTATCGGGAGGCAGTAATGATCAAAACCAATCTTTTAGGACATTTTGAATTTTAATCATTGGAATTTGTCTGTTATTTAATTTTTATTATTTGGTGCTTATTATTGGATGTCCAATTTTTTCAATAGGTTAATTCATTATTGTCATTATTGGTTGCCATTTTCTTCAACTAATTGGGAGATGAACCAAATATTTTCAATTAAGGACTAACAACAACTGAACGGGCATTCGCTCATTTATCCTGTTTCTCTCTCAATACTGCAATGTATGGCAGATTCCTGTATCTGTTGTCATAATCGAGGCCATAACCAACCACAAATCTATTTTCAACTTCGAAACAACAATAGTCCGGATTGATCTCTCTTTCTCTTCTTTCCTGTTTGTTGAGGAGTACACATACCTTAACCGATAAAGGATTCAGTTTTTTTACAATGTCGAGAGTTTTTAGAAGCGTTTTCCCGGTATCAAGTATGTCGTCGACAACAAGGACATGTTCATCTTTTACGTTTAATCTGATGCTGTCAACAATATCTGCTTCTCTTTTCGGGTAGGTTGCGTTTCCTGCATACGCATTAACCCGAACAGTATCAATCTTAACCGCAAAGGGAATATGGCGAATCAAGTCGGCGAGAAATATAAGGCCTCCATTTAATATTCCAATCATCGTCAGCTCTTTACGTTCATAGTCAGCAATTATTCTTTCTGCCAGTTCCCGTACACGATCTTTGATATCGGCTTCACTAATAATGATTTTTTCGATCTCTGCTTCCATAAGTCGCCTTACTCGTAAACACTTAATTTCTTATCAGAGAACTATTATGATAGATTACATGCCTTGAAGCAACTATTATATGTCGGCAATAGTCTGTGCGGTTTCCTTTAGATGTTTATTTGTTAATCAGGAGTACATACCAATGGTTACAAGAAACCGGTTTATTTATTATCCTACTTCGTAACTGTACCTATGAGGAGAAAGTAAATTTTAATTTTAGATCAAGCGGTTTTTTTGCGCTTTGTTTAATCAGGATTGCAAAAAAACTATTAACATTGACTATGATAGCCAAAAAGGATATAAAGCGCTATTATTCGCCATAAGTTAATCCGCAACACAACAGTGTTTCTGCGCAGGGTTGGATCAAAAAAGGACAAGTTAAAGAGCTGAAGAGAAATACATGACGTCAAAGACTCAATATCAATAGGGGCATCAATATTGAAAATTTAAGTCCGTTAGTCGATTATAGCATCTCTATAAATGATGTTTGACAAAAGAGGTATATTATAATGGGTCTATAAATTACAGAAGCTAAAATTTACAAATACCATTCTGCATTGTTCTCATCTGGTTCTACGATTTTAGCAGAAAGATGTTTCATCAAGAGATTTATGGATAAACAGAGGCAAGCCTGGTTATCAGAGGATTAGTATAACTGTCTCGTATTTTGTAAGTGAAGAACTAATCCCAAGAAATAGTTCTTTTTAACAGATCATGAGAAATATAAAAGTTGTCACTCTATTACCGGTACCTTCGGGTTTAATCACACTCACTGCAATTATATTCAGTTTAACTTTTTCGCTCTTTTCAGAAGAAACTTCAATTCCTGCTGAAAGTCAGAAACCATCACCGTCAATCTTGGAAGAACTCAGATGGTTACAGGCAGAGGGAATGGTAAGCATTACAACAAGACACGAAACCCCAATCAGCAAGGCACCGGGTATCGTTGCCGTAATCACGGCAAACCAGATAAAAGAGATGGGATTCAGGACATTAGCGGATCTCTTGAGAATAGTGCCGGGTTTTGATATATCTAATGACAGGACAGGAGAAGAAGAGTTTGGTATGAGAGGTGTGCTTGATTTCAGTTCTCCCAAATTAAAGTTATTGATTGACGGCCATTCGATGAATTGGCCGTTTGCCGGCGGTTTCACTAATCACTATAACGATCTTGTTCTCGAGAATGCTAAGAAAATAGAAATTATCAGAGGGCCAGGTTCAGCTCTTTATGGCCGGAATGCGTTTCTTGCTGTTATTAACGTGATAACAAAGGACACAGATGATATTGACGGCTTTCAATGGACAGCAGCTGGTGGAAGCTTTGATACGCAGAATTACAACATGCTATTTGGTAAGGAATGCGGAGAGCTGAAGATTTCCGGTTATTTCGATTACTTTGACACCGGAGGTCATAGTGAAATAGTTGAACAGGATGCTCTTTTCCCGGCACCTTTTTCCAAGAGTCCCGGGAGGTCTCAGAATGAGAAAGAGAAAACAGACCTTAATTTGAAGCTGTCATACAAAAATCTGGAATTAAAAACCAAGTATATGAAGAAGAGAAGGGAAGCATATATAGGTATTAATGATGCCTTAAATGATGATACTGAGGAAAGAAATACCCATATATTTTCTGAGTTGGGATATAACCTGAACCTGGCTGATAAACTGGACATAATTCCTAAAGTATATTATGATCAGTTTAACTATAATGTGTTTTTTGAAGCATTTCCAAAGGGTTTTGCATCGGGGCCATTTGTTTATCCTGATGGTGTGAAGATGCACCCACGTAACAAAATAAGGATTATTGGTTTTGAAAATCAAGTTAATTATGATGTTTCTGAGAGAAATAGATTGACGGCAGGTTTTCAATACGAATGGATACATCAGAGTGATATAAATTATGATACCAATTTTCATCCTTTAACATCTGCTCCACTACTATCACTTACAGACTTTACTGATACCTTGCCTATCTGGCGAAAAAGATTAACCCAACAGTTATGGGCGGTTTATTTGCAGGATGAGTGGAACATTACAGAAGACATTGATTTCACGATTGGTGTGAGGCATGACGATTATTCAAGATTTGGAGGCACAACCAATCCAAGGGCTGGGTTGACATGGCGATTTATGGAAGACGCGCATCTGAAGCTGCTTTTTGCGACTGCCTTCAGGGCTCCAAGTTTCGTGGAAATGTTTACGAAAAACAACACGTCCAGGTTAGGTAATCCCAACCTTGATCCGGAAAAGATCAATACATTTGAGTTTAGTTTGGGCTATAATTTTACTTCTTTAAAAATTTTTTCTATTTTTCCTGCTTCAATTTTTATGTTGAATTCTTTCTTTATTTTTTTTCTACCCTCTTTACCAATTTTTCTTCCAAGGTCGGGGTTGTTGAATATTTTTTCAATAGCATCGGCAATAGCCTGAGCATTTTGAGGAGGAACTAAAAATCCATTAATACCATCATCCACCAATTCTTCAATACCACAAATGTTTGATGTTATAACCGGAATCTCCATTGACATTGCTTCTTTCAGAGAATTCGCTAAAATATCCCTCTTCCCGTCAGAAGCAATTATACAAGGTAATACAAATACCGTATAATTATTTAAATGATTTTTAACTTCGTTATATGGCAAATTATTGATAAAGATAATGTTGGGAATCTGTAAATCTTCAATAAGCTTATCGTATTTCTGCTTTTCTGATCCTTCTCCTATTATTGTGCAGGTGTAGTCAATATTTCTTTTATTTAATATGTTGCAAGCATTAATAAGATAGATAAGGCCTTTTTGTTCATGCAGCCTGCAGACAGTAACTATGGATTTTGGCGATCTCGTTAAATTCGTTGGCTTGAAAAAGTCGGGATCTATTGAGCTGTGGATAATTTCTATATTTTTATTGATATGAAAAGCTTTTTCTAAATATTTTTTATTGTAATCAGAGATTGTCATTATTTGAGAGGCTTCCCTGATTTTTTTAATTCTTTTCTGGGTTTTTAAACTATTATCTCCTTCGTAAATATCATGTGCCCTGAAGGACAAGGTAAAAGGAACGTTAAGTATCTTTGATAATAAAAATGCTTTATCTATTATCGAAGGTGTTGAAAATGGTGAATGTATAACATCGATCTCAGCATCAAAAAAATATCTCACATCGAGATAATCTGAAATTCCATAATTAAGGTTTGGATAATATTTTAGAATATTGATTACAGCTCTACAGGCGCATATTGGATGAACAACAAAATCATACAATATCTTAGTTATGAAATGAAAATATTTCTCTTTTCTGTTTTTAAAGCTGATGAATTTATGATAGTTCCTGTCGAGGCCATTTTTAATTAAAATAGGTTTGTTTATAACTTCATAAGCTTTTTCAGAATGCTCTGACAGGATGAAAATGTCATTATTGTTGTGAAGATCTATTATTTCATTCAAGATAAAGGTTATCAGCTTGTCACAAATATACAGTATTTTCATTTACCCAGAAGCTCAGGATTGATAATTTTTTTTATTGCCTTAAACGTAATTGGCACATTGCCATACGCCCATGAATTAAGAAAGTAAAGAATTGCCAGTATTTTATTGGATTTTAGATTGGCATGTCCCATTACTGAGAGAAGTGAGTGAAGCTTTGCCCGAAGATTTTCTTTTTTCATATTAGCTCGCTTACATAAATACCTATACATTACATTGGATAAGAAGGGAGATATTTTCTCTTTATCGGCATATGGTAAGTTAATCCCAAGTCTTCTTTTTGTTTCCTTATATTCACAGATAAACCAGTAATATTGAGTTTTGGGATTGTTCCTGAATGCTCCCCTCTCATCGGTATGTCGATAGCCGTAAAGACATTTATTAATGCCTTTTATTTTGGTTACCTTTTCAAGCTTATAATATAAGTCCCGATCTTCATAACTTAATAAAGAAGTATCATATCCCTCTGTCTTGTTGTAGGCGCTTCTTTTAAATGTACGAAAATGCATTGATATTGTGATTTTATCAAATAGCCGGTTGATAAAAACTTCCTGAAGACAGGTATCTTCGGACCACGGATCAAGCCATTTTGCTATGCTGCGTATTACTGAATTTTTATCAACTATATAATGATTTGAGTAAATTAAGCCATAATCAGGTTCAGCGATATATTCGTTGACCATAACCAATAAAGCATCTTCATATAAAATATCATCGGAATCCAGGGTGCCGATGATCTCGCCGGACGAGTTTTCAACTGCCTGCTTTGCAGCATGTGCCACTCCTTTGTTACTGGCATTCTTAATCAGTTTTATTTTAAGATTAGTAAGAAAGGGTTCAATAATTTCGAGTGAATTATCAGTAGATGCGTCATCAACGATTACTAATTCCCAATTATTATATCTCTGTGTCAAAACACTTTCAATTGCCTCTTTAATATAGATGCCGTTGTTAAAGTTTGGCATTATCACTGAAAATAAAGGTTGTTCTTGCATTAATTTTACCGTTTAGGTTTCCGGATTATTTGTCATCACCGCGAGAGAATCAACAGGGTGAAATCCAGGTACAAAAAAGAGGGTGATAACTCTTAAGTATCAATTCACTGGAGACTGTGCCAATGCTTATTTCGTTTTCCTTTTCAGGTAACGTAGTGCACGGAAGGCCTTCCTGTAAATGATGTTTTTTGCAAAGATATAATGAAAAGGAGAATATGAATATTCAAAATTTTTATAGACAATTAGGTAAGCGTAAAAGCGTTTAAAAGGTGATTGGATTCTTGCAGCCCTGATATAATTATCAACACTGAAGTAGTTTAATCCTCGAGATTTTAGCAGTTCTTTGTTATCCGGTACCACATCACATATGACATTCAATAGATGAAGGCTATCCTCACACCACTCATTAATGTGGGCTGCCGAACCAATATTATCGGAATGTCTTCGAAAACTTGCTTTTACATCATGAACATCTTTTCTTCCGAATTTTGCCGCTAACTGGAACAGAACAATATTGTCTTCGTAGAGGTTATATTTTGATCTGAAGCCTCCCAATTCTTTTAACCTTCTCGTATTATAAAGCGTACTGCATAAGTATAAAGGCACCTTATGATCAAACCATTTAAGGATAAAATCAGTAATCGGGCATTCTTCAGCCTCATTTGTAGATCCCTGCAGAACTGTGCCGTTCTCGTCAATCACACGTGTTCCTGTGAGGATAATGCCATAACTAGTATCGTAATCGGCAGCTTCAATACATACCTTTACAAAATCATCATCAATAAGGTCATCATCGTGTAGTAGCAAAAAATAATCACCCTGTGCCTGTTCAAGACAGAATTGGACATTGTTTTGCCCGCCAATATTTCTGCTTTGCCTGAAATATTTTATCATTGGATTATTGAAACTTTTAAAAAGTGTTTCGGTATTGTCCGATGAACAATTATCTGAAACTATAATCTCAATATTTGGGTATGTTTGGTTAACAGCACATTGAATTGCTTGTTTTAGGTAATTATTGGCACGATTATACGTTGGCATTCCAATTGTAACCAAAGGTGGTGTACGATTAATCATTTTTGATCTCCGTAATCTGAGTACGTAGTGTACTTTCATATTGATTAAAAGCATCAATGTTCAAACAGATATAATGCGTCATATTCAATCTATTGTCTGTGAGGTCTCGTTCTACAAGTTTACACACATACTCGACATAAAAGAGAAAGCGGTATACTTTCACGAAATCGAATATGTTTTTTGTAATATCGGGAACTCTCAAAGACAATTCAGATAAAAAATTTGGTAAAGCTTCATTTATTTCGGAAACTACTTTATTAACAGAGAGTTTGCCTGAAGTGATCCGATAAAAAAAATAACTGTAAAAATCAAACAATAAACTTCTATGCTTTGCGGTTTCCCAATCAACAATTCTTAATCCATTTTTTGTATTTAATAAATTTGCAGGACAGAAATCTCCATGAGTAAAAACAAGATGAACAGGGAGGTCACCCTCAGCATCTAATTCCTTAACCATAAAATGGATAAAATCTCTGAAAATAATCGATTCTTTTGAGTCCGGGCTCTTTTTTGATAATTTGCTGCTTTCAAGAACTTCGATGAGTTTCCTAAAGTACACAGCAAGGTTTTTGGTCTCCTGAGGTTGAAATAATATAAGACTATTAATGCATGGCGAGGCCTCTTTATTAAATGCATTCAAGAATGTAACTGAATCAGCTGCTCTGTGTGAAAAAGGTATGCTGCTCCTGATATAGTCTTCTTCAGACCACCTTTGATTAATATCCCATCTTTTGAGAGTGGGGACAAAATCAATTTGAGATACTTTCTTCAGTTGCTCTATTTCGTTCAGTATAATTGACTTGTTCACATCAGTATCGAATATTTTTGTTACTATGCCACTCCAAAGATTAAATATTTTATACCCTTTATGAACATAAATACCAAAATGTCCATAAACAGGTAAATACACTGTGTCCAAATTACGGAAACCAAGCCGGCATTGAACAAAGAAAACCAGATTTGTCAGATTACGTTTAAAGATTTTCCACTGGTGTCGGAAATAAACCGTTTTCCAGCGAGGAAAATCCTTCTTAAGCCATGGCTGAATTGTAATTAAGTCTTCTCTTTTAAAAAAAAGTATCCATGCCAGAACAGCGAGACTTTGCTGGAAGCAGAAATAGTAACAGTCTAGTTTAACATATTTATATTGTGGTGAAACGTCTGATTTCATCTGATTATGTATTGCTTTTCAACTGGATAGCAACGCCTGGTTCACTTTTTGTTTCATGTATCCATTGGCTGAATTATTGGTTACGATAATAGATGTTATGATCATCAACATTTGATGAAGTGATAGAGTTTAAGGAATAATTCTCTCTCTTTAGGTCTGTAATGAGATTTTGAATTTGTTAGACTTAGATAAGAGGTGTCTTACTTTCTGTATCATCTGAGGTGTTAAATACTGAGTATTTAAACCATGCTTTCGCAACGAAAGTTAAAAATTAAATATATCATTTTACACTTATTTTGCAAGGATTTTATTACAGAAAGGTAAAAAGGCTATCACCATGTACGTTTCAGGTATATGCGATAGATGCTAAACGAAATATATACAGATCAAATAATTCATCTTCCCTTTCATGAATGTGTATGCAGGTGCGTACGGGAAAAGAGGTGAGCTGTGTATTTATTGTTACAATTTTTGAATTAGCTTACTATAAAAAACGAAATTTTTGATTATACGGAAACGCAATCTTTAAATGATAAGGGAGAAGTTTTTTCTAATTATTATTTGATAAAAAATCAGTAAAAAATTGACAATCTTAAAACATTCTAGATAATAAGTATAATTTGTTTAAGATTTGTATCGGGAAACTCTATTAAGGAAAATTCATACATGCAGGACTAACTTTTTTAATTTGAAAGGAGTAATGTTATGTCAAACAGAAGAGTGTTTATGAAAACTTCATTAGCTGTGGCAGTCGGTGTAGCTGCCGGTCATGTGACCCCCGCAATGGCTGACTCCGTTTCTTTCCCCAAAGGAATTGTCTATACCAGGGAAAATCCGGGTAAATGGTCTCAAAAGGTTGAAGGACACGTACCAAATGTTACCGTGGAAGGTAATAAGGTAACGGTAAAAACGAATCATGGTATGTCTGATGCTCACTACATCGTGAAGCATACTGTGGTTTCTCAAAACGGTGAAGTCCTGGGTGAAAAGACCTTTTCCTCATCTGATACTGAGGCTATCTCTGTATTTGAGATCTCTTCCGGTCGATCAGATTATGCTTGGGTTCGCACTACACTGTATGCAACGAGTTTTTGCAACCTACATGATCTGTGGGTAACGGAGTTCAAGGCCTAAAATGGCACGAACCATACCAATAAATTTTACCGGACCTCAAACGTCTTCTTAAGTATTATTCAACAGGGCATGGATGTTGTTGCCCGGATGAATCCATTCTGGCGGGGACGAGGTAGCAATTTTGAAAGAGTTGCGCCAGCCCGACGAGCGGTTCTGGCGGGCTGGATGTGCCAATCGAAGGAATAAACCATGGAAATCTCTCATTATGTAATTGTGTTCCTTGCCGTTATCGCACTGTTTTTTATTCTAAAAATCTTCTTTACGACCATGAGAATTTTCTTCAAGATTGCCTTTTTTGTCATTATCCTTGCGGTTTTGGTTTTTTGTATGCCTCAGGTTCGGGAGTATGTCTTAAACATGTTACGGTGACCATTCCCGTCATTTAGTTTTTTTGCAGTGGGTATAAATAAACTGATTCTTCAATCTGCATTCACGAGCCTGAATTAGGGTCTCTGGTAAAGTAAACAGTGGAGCAGGAATATCTGGTGAGACTTTACTGAACAAACAGTTCAACAAAACTTTCTACGAGGTAAGCAAGGTATTCAATATCAATGTAAGCCTCTGCATTGCTGTCGATGAAGAGTTTGCAGCTGGCCTGATACTCTTCATCAGCTTCCCAGAAGCACAAATAGAGAGGTATACGTGGCAAAAGGTCAAAACGGCAGACGTAATCGGCCTTTATTTTCCCCGGGTCTTCTTTTCCGTCAAATTTTTTACAACGTACCTTGAGTCCGTTAAGATTGTTATTGAAAACATCGGCAATTTTCTCTTCCGCCTTTTTCTGAAATGCCTTGACATGTGAGGCCGTATTTCTGAAACATCCCAAAGTTACCCACTCTCCGGATAAAGGTTCCTCTCCCATTCTTCGGATATAGTCATAGACGATGATCTTCGTCCATGAATCTCTACAGTACTCACTATTTTCAAAGAGACCTTCCCTCCGCAATTCGTAAATTTTGTCCATCAACTTGAGCGAAATAGTTTCTACGCCATTTCTGTTTTCATAAAACCCGCCAATTGCATGAGCAGATTTTTTAAAGTCCGTTTGACTGGTTTCCTTTTCCAGCTCATCACTTACCCGTCCGTAATTATCCTCCAGTGTAACCGGTGATTTGCTGGACGATACTTCGCTTAATTCTCCAGGTGCAAAAGGGCAATCTGTTATTTTCCGTTTTGCATGGTTGACCTGAAGCGCAAAAGCCATACAGGTAAGTTCCCCACACTCGCCACAGTTTGTCTTTGGTAATTTTTTCAGTATTTCAATCATTCAATTTCCTCTCACCTTAGATTAACATAATATATGATCAGGCTAATACAAAAAAATATCCTGCTATTAACAATAGTAAACTGCACAGATATTATTCTTAATTTACAAAAATTAATTGACAAATACGATAATTACCCTATATTCACGGGGATACATCCCTTAGAAAAAACTACTTTCTGCATTCAGGTATTCTCAAACCTTAAATGTGCAGGATATTTATCGTAACCACAAAATGTTTGTGCTGCATTACATCATACTGCTAAAACCGATGATTTCATCACATATAGACATACGTATCTATTGTTAAGTCGATTAGATCAGGTTTTTCGAGTCTTAACCTCCAAATAAACATCGTTCGTAATACCTTCCGAATACGAATAACGCCATTCCTCCTCTGCCGGTTAATGTATCATTTGTTATGCCTATATTGGTAATCTTACACTTGCTTTTAAAATCATTTTTCTTCATAATACTTTCCTCCCCTCCTGAAACGACTTAGTCGGGCAGGACTTATTGGGTGATAGTTTTTGTTTTTTCGAAAATGCATTATAACAAATCCCTATCGCCTTTTAAGTGAGTTTTAAGCTTTTTTGCCGATTATAAATCGCTCAACTTAGGTGGAAATGAGTGAAAACTCTTCTGTCAAGAAGAAAAAAATTACACATCAAATCGAAAAAAATTCTCCCTTACAAAAAATTTCTGCCTGCTTGACTTCCAGAAATTTTTCGATAAAATGCAGGAATAAGTTTACATTTAAACCATTAGAGAGGGGTTAATGTATGCATACAAAAGGCAAAACGGTAAGAAAATGTTATGATTGTATTTTAAATTTGGGGGATCATTGTGCTGTTTACGAAGAACCACATGATAGATGGCACCACTCAAAATGTTCCAGTTACAATGACAAGAAACTGTATAACGAGTATCTAGAAAACTTGAAAAAACATCCCGTAAATACAGCCAAAGAGCAAAGAAAAGAAAAGGCTAAGAAGGTGCATACCGAGGAGCATCATCAGGGAAGGAAGAGTAGTTAGGTTTAAGTACTGCTATTCTGCCATTTCTGGTAATCTCAAATCAGCAGGGGAAATTTAATAGTTTCCCTTGAAAAAGGTATCTGTCTGTTTTTTTTGTTAACCAGTTTTTCAATGGGGAATTCATGGTTTGGATTCCCCATTGAAATCAATATAATTCGATATTACGAGAGGAATGGTTTTTAGATTAGGTACCGATTTCAAGTCTTTTCATGATGGTCTCCTTTACTCTCTTGTATTCCGGAGGGAGTTCAACCGGCAAATTGACATGCTTTGGTTTAACTTCTTCCAATTTATTCTCATGATACCTGATTTTAAATTCTGTAAATTTCAAACCATGTGCGGTTGAAATAATCACAATTCGTTCGTCCTTCTTAATCTGTTTTCTTTTTGCCAATTTAAACAATGCTGCCAAGGCTACTCCCGTATGTGGACAGTTGAACAGCCCCGTAGTATCAGCTAAAGCTGCAGCATTTGCAAGTTCGTCTTCCGTTGCCTGTTCCACAAGGCCATCAAACTTCTTCAGAATCTTAATGGCCTTGTTAATACTCACAGGGTTTCCAATTTGAATCGCATTTGCTAATGTTTTTTTCGCCTTTATCGGATGATATTCCTTAAAACCCTTTAGATAACTCCGGTAGAGTGGATTTGCCTTGGCAGCCTGAACACACACAATCCTGGGAAGTTTCTTGATCATACCAAGTTCTTTCATCAGGAGAAACCCCTTACCCAGGGCACTGATATTCCCCAAATTACCTCCCGGTATGATAATTACGTCAGGTACTTCCCAATCAAATTGCTGCACCAATTCAATGCTGACGGTCTTTTGCCCCTCAATTCTGAGAGAATTCATCGAATTAGCAAGATAAATATTGTTTTCGCTGCAAATCTCCTGCACTATTTCCATACAACCATCAAAATCAGTATTTAAGGAAAGAGTCAGAGCTCCATTAGCTATTGGTTGAATTAGCTGTGCAGTAGAGACTTTGTCTTTCGGCAGGAATACTATCGCAGGAATTCCTGCAGCTGCACAATATGCTGCAAGAGAGGCAGAAGTATCACCTGTTGAAGCACATGCAACTCCCCGTATCTGTCTCCCCTCAGCAATCATCTGTTTCACCATCGACACCAGTACAGTCATGCCCAGATCTTTAAACGAACCGGTATGAGCATTACCGCACTGTTTAATCCATAAGCCTTCGATTCCAATCATTTTTCCGAGACGTTCAGCCCAGAAAAGATTGCTTCTCCTTCATAAAGGGAAACAATATTATCATTCGTTACATTTGGACATACCATCTCTTTTTTGCCCCAGACAGCACTACCATATGGCCATGCGGTCCTTCTGTAGCGTTGATCAAAGAGTTTCTTCCAGGATTCAGGGTTCCTTTTTTCAGCTTCTCAATGTCGTGCCTCACCTCAAGCAGACCACCACATTTTCTACATTTGTAAATAATCTCGTTTAGTTCATACTGCTCATCGCAGCCTGAAGCGCACTGAAACCAGGCTTTATAATTCATCATTTACCTTTACTCGTTAGTTCTGGATTTCAAAAAAAATTAATTATAAAAATATCAATATGTATTACAAGTAAAATAATTGATGGATTGGTGTAATAAAGCTATAAGATTAAAACCGGATAATTTAATAATTGTGAGAAAATTATTGACCGTTTTAACGGATACCCCTGCTAAAAAACTATTTTCCACCTGCCCCTACCTAAATTATATACTCTGGTTGATCCTCACCGGAACTTCCTTGTCGTGCTGGAATGGATATAAGCGGCAAGAAGGCATATCGGGTAGTTTAATTCGTACCGATAACTGACTGTCCGGATGGAACAGATACGTTGCAGAATATGGTTTTAGGATGCAGGATTTTGATACCAAATCTACGCTGACTCAGGAGAAAAGTAGATTAAGCCAACTGGTCAAATTTCTGGTAAGTATTTACTGGTAAGTATTTACAGGTTCAAAGTTCACCGTTCCGGATTACCTTTCTTTCTTTAACCTTGAATTGTAGACCAGCAAGTACCTTATGAAACCATCTTATGTCATTTCTATCTTAAAAGTCGCAAATTAACGATTCTAACCTTTTAACGTATATAGCAAAACCGATTTGGTTTTAGATTATTCTAAAAACCAAAGCTTGGTGAAGGTATCCCCGGACAAAAGACGCCGAGGACTTTACTCGGGTAAAATAATTTTTGGATTTTATCCGAAAACCATAATAAGATGAGTATAGTACAGGTTCCCGACGAACTCTGAATCAATGAACAGTGAACGGTTACCATTCTTTACATTGTATTTTTATTCAAGCAAAAGTAAACCAAAGTACTTTACATATTCATTCTTGTGTTCAAGAAACTTTATCTCAAAACCATTATTCCGGACAGTACCAAACACATCAATACCACATGCCTCCATAGACGGCCTCGCTTCTTTTGGTTTGAGACATGTTTCCTCTATTTTACACTCAGAACAGAGAGGGCATGGCCCGGCACCCAGAGCAAAGGCTTTATAGAACCCTGCAAAATTTGCTCTCTGTTCAATACCAAGAAGCATATCTTTAAAATCTCTGCCAGGCGGTTGACCTTCTATCAGAATCGCTCTCGTATAAGAGTTTAATAACTCCTGTGTTTCTTTATACGAAGGCGTATAGGGAGGGCATGTCATATATTTACCGTATTTCGAACAGCCAAAACGGCATTTTAACTGAACCCAGGGCTCAACTATAACACTCTCTGTGGCGATCAACCTGGAAGCAGTAGCCCCTAACTTCAGCAACTCACTACGCAATAACTCTACGCTCTCATCATTCATATAATGCTTTTCTCATTTAATATGGAAATTCAGTTCACATGAAATACTATTTCGGGCCTTACCAATTGTCAACATGAAAGTTCAATTTGACAGATTTATGGCATTATGTTACCGTAACTTTCATGTACACAGATGAACTTTTCATAATACATCGATACGAGTGCCCTATTTAAACATAATTGTAAATGAAATTTACCTTAAAACAGATTAATGAAATTATTGATGGCCGGCTTATCGGCAATCAAGATACACTCATTACGGGTATTTCGAGTATCGAACTCGCAAAAAAAGGTGATATCAGCTTTATCAAAGATGAAAGTCTTGTACACAAAGTTTTGGAAACAAATGCATCTGCCGTAGTCGTACACAGACCAATAGAAGAAGCAGAGAAAGCATTAATTGTCGTAAAAAAACCATTCCTGGCGTTTACTAAATTTTTACAGATAGTATCAGATCAAAAAAAATCACAAGAGTTTATTATCCATGAATCTGCAAAAATAGCAAAAACAGTCTCTCTTGGAGAAGAGATATCTGTCGGCGCACATGTTGTCATTGATGAATCGGCGAAAATTGGAAACAATGTCACTATATATCCGAATGTTTTTATCGGAAAACGCTCTGCAATTGGCAATAACTGCACGATATATCCAAATGTAACAATCAGAGAAGATGTCATAATGGGAGATCGGGTAATTATCCATTCTGGTACAACCATTGGTGGAGACGGATTTGGATATCTTCAAGTTGAGCAGAAACATGTGAAAATACCACAGGTTGGCTCAGTTGAAATCGGCGATGACGTAGAAATCGGCTCCAATGTAACAATTGACCGGGCAACCCTTGACAAAACAATCATACGTTCCGGTGTAAAAATTGATAATCACTCACATATAGCACACAACGTCATTATTGGAGAAAACACCATGCTTATTGCTTATGCCAAAATCGCCGGAGGGGCAAGAATCGGCAAGAATGTCATGATTGCTGAAGATGTAGGCATCACAGATCATGCAGTAATTGGTGACAACTGCATCATTGGTGGCGGTTCAAATGTGTATAAGAGTCTGGAGCCGGGATCTGTGGTCTGGGGATCTCCTGCCAAACCAATTACCCTCGAGAAAAGAATACAGGCATTACTGAAGAGACTTCCGGAAATGTACAGAAAAATAAAAAATATTTCCCCTTAACTGGCAAAGAATTACCCGAAAATTCGTTGTTCAGGCTGATCAGGTCTTTAAAAGAAATTGGTCTAACCCTTAATACTGCAATATTAATGTCTCTATCTTTCCGAATCTCCCCCGTGCATAAGATCCGTAAAGAAGTACCAGGAACAGATTATGCTTTTCAGCAATCTTTTCCATGAAATTCCTGCTATTTTTGTAAGATCTCGATATAATTATAATCAAGACCTATCGTGGATTTGTTGTAATATTCGGAAATATTCAGGTTTATAGCGTTTTTTACAGCAGGAGCTTTAATCCTCAGAATCACGTGATTTACTCATCTCATAATGGTTTTCGGATAAAATCCGAGATAAAATTGAGCGAGTAAAGTCCTCGGCGCCTGGTCCGGGGATACCTTCACCAAGATTTGGTTTTCAGCCTACCTGTGCGATGCACGCATACAGGTAAAACCGAAAACCAAATCGGTTTTAGTATATCATAACATTTTATTGATAGACAATGAGAAGCTTAAAGGTAAAAATTGCCATCATACTCTCTACTCTTTTCATCTTAATGATAACGACTATCTTAACCTTCATCATATTAATAAATAACGACAAATTAATCTTTCTGCTTGAACAACAGATTCACAAGATAGCAGACCTTGATGTCAATATCGGCCATGTCCATGTGAACGTCTTTTCCGGAATAACCTTTCATGATATAAGTATAGAGAGTTCAGGGTTTGAGAAACCATTTGCTTTCACGTGTAAAACTTTTGCCATACAATACAAACTCTTGGGGATAGTGAAAGGTAACATACAAAACATCTCCCTTTCAGATACCACCTTTGATGTTGCCCTTGAAGCTGATAAGATGAGACCGGCACAATCAACAGATCTTCATGATACAGAAGAACCTGCACTGAGTATCAAAGATTGGATCCCGGATTACATCAATATTGAGGATGTAACTCTTAATAATACTACGATGAGACTGAAGCAGAGAAACAGAACAATAGTGCTCTCCGGAACTGACATGCACATCACCAATTTTCAACCTGATGGAAAGCCAGAATTTTCATTATCCAGTACAATTTCCATTGCAACTTCTCCAGATGCTCTTTCAAGTGTTACCGGTCAAGTTACAATGGATGGCAGATATGACCTGATGAATGACAAGTTAATTCTGGATAACACTTCACACGTTGTCTTAGATCAAATTGGTGTACTCAAGATTGGTGGAAATGCCCGTTCACTCACGGCAAACCCTAGCCTGGATTTCATGGTAAATTCTCGGAACATTACAATCAGCGCAATCCTCCCTATTCTGACTGAATTGGGCATGAAGAATATTTCCTTACCAACCTTAACAGGAACGGCTAACGTTGAACTTACTGTTAAGGGCGATCTCAACAAATTTAGAGTGACAGCAAATATATCTGTAAACGATCTCACGGTTACGAATAAAAGATTGATCTTTGAAGCAAAGTATCTTGAAATCCCCTTTGTGGCAATCATTTCACCTTATGCCTTGAATGACAAAACAGATGCAGAGGGAACATGTATCATAAAGGGAGGTCAGTTTTCGATAGAAGGTCAACAAATGATGACCATAGACATCCCCATCCATTTTTCCATGGAATATCCGAATACAGCAACAGTCTCTTCTCATGCAATGAAGGGTAGCCTCTTTTTCGATAATCACCCATACCCTATCGATGAACTTATATCAGATTTGCAGATGAACCTGAATCTGGATCAACCGAATAACATAAATATCGAGGTATCTATACAAACTAAATTTTCAGACCCGATATTTCTTTCCGGAACATTCGACATGGGGAAAAAGGCTCTCAGTAATTCAACCATCAAGATAGATGAAATAGACTGCAATAAATTATCAAAAACTCTGAAATACCTCATACCCGAATTTTATAAAGAGTGGGAGTTCAATGGCTGTATTTCTCTGGACATAGCCTTAATTCCAGAAAATGAGAAGAAAACAGATGGAACAACAATAAGTACCAACATTTCCCTGGCAGATCTTGGTTTTAACTCACCAGACTATGACTATTTTGGAGAAAACATTGACGGAAACATCAAAGTAGACCTTACCATAGACTCGCTGTTCAATCGATTCTCATTTCACACTAATTGCGTACTCGAACCCTTTCTTATACAGCTTGGCTCTTTTACTACTGATATGAAAAACAGACAGACACTCTTTTCCTTTTCAGGAGGTTATGCACCCGAGAATAAAAACCTTTCAAACATCAGAGGTGCATTATCATGGGAGGATATAGGGACAATCACCATTGATGGAGAGCTACTCAGCCTGACAGAAAAACCGCATATGGATATACATGTTGTAATGAAGGAATTGTCTCATACTTCCCTCTTTGAGACCTTCGTAAAAGATACGATTCAATATTCACATCCCTCACTGTTTCAGTCCCGCATAGAGGGAAAATTTAACGGGCAGTTTCACGTATTTGGCTCTCAAAACAGTATGGATGTTGACGGGAATATCAACATAAAAGAATCAAACGTTACCTTAAAAGATTTTTCTCTGGACGATCTTAATGTTGATCTTCCCATTTCAATTTCTTATCCTCTGTCAAAAGACCCAATTCAAAAACAGGATGTCCCAGACACACGATATGGAACAGTGAAAATAAAGAAAATAACTCAGGGCCCTCTTGAAATAGTAGATTTAAACTTGAGTCCCATTATAATTACAAACAATTTCTTTATCAAAGATTCGTTGAAAATTCCAATCTTTGGGGGAGCAATAGAGATCAAAGATGTTTCTGTGGAAAACATGATAAACCCCGATCGAAAAATTAAATTAGCATTTCAGTTTCAGGATATTAACCTTGAAGAGATCACAGCCACGTATAACTTAACACCAACAGTGGGAACCTTAAACAGTTCTCTCCTCCCTTTTGTGCAGAAAAGAGATCGGCTTTATTCTCAAGGTGAAATGAAAATTGATCTCTTCGGAGGAAATATCACCATAAGCAATTTCAGAGTAAACAATTTTCTCACCCCTCTCATGGGCATCGGGTTTTCAGCAGAAATTAACAGTCTGAACCTGGGAGAGATGTCTGATACGTATCGAGAATGGGGAGCCATTACGGGAATCGTAAACGGAGAGATAAAGGATTTCAGATTCGTTGCCGGAGAACCTTCCGGTTTTAATATACTTTTAAAGACAGATCAGGCTGCAGATACGAAACAAACGGTGAGTGCAAAATTCCTGAAGAAATTTGTTCCCGGTATTGGAACCGTGCTGGAGACAGTCGGTCTCACAAATTACCGTTATTCGGTAATGGGTCTGCACGCCGTTCTGAAAAACGATTACATTACCCTGAGAGGTGCCGTCAGAGAAGGAGGTAAAGATCTTTTTATGAAAGGTGCAGGGCTGAAGAAACTCGAAATTGTCTTTCACGATGCGAACAAGAAAATACCCTATAAAAAATTTGTTACTTCATTTATGGGGATCTTGAGTTCCAATTTTGAAGATACTCAGCTACAGTTTAAATAATAAACATATAAACGGTGATTATGCTCTACAGACTGTTTTATTACACTTTCAGATTCTAATCACAACTCTCCGGCAGAAGGAAATCAAGTATACTGCACTGCCGCCTCCAAACCTTCATTACGATTTATCTTATTGAGTAATTCAGTAACTTATGGTACTATTTCTGCTCATTTGCTGTTCGTTTGTCAGATATTTGGGAAGTTCCTCAACAGCTTCACCACGTAACAATATTTTCTCACTCAGACGGGAAATATAGGAATTTTAAGATATGGTATGTAGTATTTTACAGATATGGGTTTACAATTATATACTAAAACCGATTTGGTTTTCGGTTTTACCTGTCTGCGTGCATCGCACAGGCAGGCTGGAAACCAAATCTTGGTGAAGGTATCCCTGGACAAAAGGCGCCGAGGACTTTACTCGCTCAATATTTATACCGGATTTTATCCGAAAACCATTATCAGATGAGTATAAAACAATCTAAAATTCATTCTGGCGCCCGAAAGGTGCTAAGTTATCTTTGAAGGGAGTAATAAATGAAAAGACAAACGGTAAAATATTTTTGGATTCCATTATTGGTATTCTTTGTCGTTAACTGTGCTGTTATTACGGTCAACATCTATTTCCCAACAGAAGCAGTTGAAAAGGCGGCCGAAAAAATCATTAATGAAATTAAAAGTGGAGAAGAACCTCAGACAATACCTGAAGAGAATAAACAGCAAAGCCAATTCTGGAAAACTATTCCCCAGTATTCTATTGGAAATAGTACAGTTTACGCGGAGAATATCGATCTCAATATAACGACTCCTGCTATACGGACGATAATTGAGAGAATGAAGACGAGATATCAAGAAATTGTGCGTTTTAATGATATTGGTGTAGTTGGAGAAAGCTATGACGGTACTCTCGTTATTCGGGATATGGGAGGTCTTACCGGAGAAGATATCAGAACTGTTAAAAGATTGTTGAGTGCGGAAAACAGTGACCGGGAAATGCTTTATAAGGAATTAGCTACTGCAAACAAGATTTCACTGTCAGAGATTGAAAAGATAAAGACAATCTTTGCACAAACTCGTAGGGACAAGGCTAAAGTGGGCGACTGGTTTAAGGATCAGAAAGGAACATGGAGCCAGAAATAAATTTATTATAAACAATTGGAAATGAAGGAGTTCATAAGAAACACATGGAACAGAAAGAGATGAGAAATATCGCAATTATTGCACACGTGGATCACGGAAAAACAACGCTTGTAGATCAGATGTTAAAACAGACAGGAGTATTTCGTTCAAATCAAGAGGTGGCTGAACGTGTTCTTGATTCTAATGATCAGGAAAAAGAACGAGGTATCACGATTGTTGCTAAAAATTTTTCAATTCAGTATAAAGGTATTAAATTCAATATCATAGATACACCTGGGCATTCTGACTTTGGAGGTGAGGTTGAGCGTATTTTAAAGATGGCAGAAGGTGTTCTCTTACTGGTGGACTCGTATGAAGGACCAATGCCCCAGACGAGGTACGTTTTACAGAAGGCTCTTGATTTCCATCTCAAACCAATTGTCGTAATTAACAAAATTGACAGGTCTGATGCAAGGCCATCTGATGTCCTGGAGGAGATATTTGATCTGTTTGTAGACTTGAACGCTAATGACAGCCAACTTGATTTCCCTGTCATATACGCGAGTGCCAGGAACGGTTACGCAAAACGTGAAATAGAGGATGAAAATATTGATTTAACACCTCTGTTCGATGCTATTCTCACGCATATCCCACAACCAAACGTAAGCCTTGATAAACCATTTCAGATGCTCGTTCACACCCTGGATTACAGCGAATACGAAGGTAAAATAGGAATCGGAAAGATTGTAAATGGAAGCATACGATCAAATACCGGAGTCGTATGGTTCAGTAGAAATGGTGGAAGATCTAACGAGAGAGTAAGAGACATCTATTCCTTTGTCGGACTGGGACGTGAACGGGTACAAAGCGCACCGGCCGGAGATATTGTAGCGATAACGGGAATAGAAAATATTGAAATTGGAGATACACTGGCGAGTACGGAAGACCCCAAACCTCTCCCTATTATCGAAATTGATGAACCTACGTTAACCATGATATTTTCTGTTAATGACTCTCCATTTGCAGGCCTTGATGGAAAATACGTAACAAGCAGAAACTTGAGAGAAAGGCTCTATAGAGAACTGCGTTCCAATGTCTCTCTAAAAGTACATGACACAAATAGTACCGAATCTTTTCATGTTTCAGGAAGAGGTTTGTTGCACCTGTCTGTATTAATAGAGAATATGAGAAGAGAGGGCTATGAACTTCAGGTTTCAAAACCAAAGGTAATTTTCAAGGAAATTAATGGGAAAAAAGCAGAGCCGGTCGAAATCGTAGTAATCGATGTCCCTAAAGAGTTCGAAGGCCAGGTTATCTCCCTATTGGGAATCCGTAAGGGAGAATTGTTGAACATGAGAGAAGTTAATACCCGTACACATTTTGAATTTAAGATTCCTTCACGCGGTTTGGTGGGTTTGAGGTTAAGACTCCTGCGTTCTACACAGGGTAATGCCGTAATGTACCACAATTTTCACGAATACGAGTATTTTAAGGGTGTTATACCACACAGGACACAAGGTGTCCTTGTGTCCTCTTCTACTGGTGAAACAACAGCATATGCTCTGGATGGATTACGCGAACGGGGAGTGATGTTTTTTAAACCTGGCTTTAAAGTGTATGAAGGAATGATCATTGGTGAACACTGTGAACAAAATGATATAGCCGTGAATGCCTGCCGTGCAAAAAAGGCTACGAACATACGATCTGCAACAGCGGATAAGGGAATAAAACTAGCCCCTCCAAGGGAGCTGTCACTGGAAATGGCATTGGAATACATAGAAGATGACGAACTCATAGAGATCACACCAAAGACTTTTCGACTCAGAAAGAAATTGTTAAAGGAGAATGACCGTAAACGGCAGAAAACGACAAAGGATCTCTCGATTTAAACAACCTTTTCATTCCTTTGATAACTGTTTATGAGAGAGAGGAGATTCCCTTTTTACCCATCGTCGTTGAGAGGATCTTTTCCTCTCGTTTTCGATCATGTATCAGTAAGGAGATTTAAACCTTTATGTAACGTTTAAACAAAACACAAAGTAAGAACGAAACCACTTTGGGAGATAAATTTCAAGGGGTGACCAAATTGTTACGTTTGGCACTTAAATTGAAAATCAGACTACATGAGGGAAAGGAACTTGATATATCTAATACCTATTTTTTCGTTGGAAACTTAATCTCAGTTCTTATATCCATGATCTATGCGAATGTTACAAAGGGCTTGTGGTAATTTTACTTCGAGTAAAAGGAGTGAAGACAGGAAAAAAACACAACAGATCAACACTATTATGAGAATGAGTCTTGTCGTCGGCATTTTGCCTGAATCAAAAAATATATGGGAGCGAAGGACACCCCTAAGGCCCGAAGATGTTGCGTGGCTGATCAAAAAAAATATTCAGGTTGAAGTTGCCACCAGTAACCTGCGGATTTATAATGATTCTCAATATAAGCGTGCGGGTGCTAAAATTGTCTCAAAATTTCAAAAAGCTAAACTCCTTTTGGGTATAAAAGAACCACCTATTGAGACATTGATACCTGAAACCATTTATATGGTATTTTCTCATACTACCAAGGGACAGAAATATAACCGGAAGCTTCTTGCCGCATTCCTTAAAAAGAAAATCACGCTCATTGATTATGAGCATATAATCGGTTCCCTCGGACAGAGACTGGTTTATTTCGGAAGATTTGCAGGTATCTGTGGAATGGTTGATACGCTGCATGTGTTCGGCCTGAAACAAAAGCTTCAGGGAAACCCTAATCCCTTCTCAGAGGTAAATAATGCACTTTATTACGGTAATTATCGTTCTGCAAAAAAGGCTCTTGATCTTGTAGCTGAAACTATTAAACGAAAAGGTTTTAATAAAAAACTTGTGCCCCTTGTGATCGGGATTCTCGGACACGGGAATGTCTCAAGGGGAGCACAGGAGATGCTTGAACACATTGGGGCAGTTGATATACATCCTAAGGATATAGAGTCGCTGGTCCACAGCAGGTGCTCACACAAAAAAACAATTTACAAGCTTGTTTTCCAGCGGGAAGAAATACTCAGGTCCAAAAAGGGCAAGAACTTTTACTTTGAAGAATACCTTCAACACCCGGAGCGATTTGAGTCAAATCTAGATACATTTCTCCCATATATTACTATCCTTATTAATGCCAGCTACTGGGACAGTCGTTATCCACGTCTGTTACCAGAAAACATGCTGAGAAAGCTTTCCCGTGTGAATACCGATTTTCGTTTGTCAGTAATTGGTGATTTATCATGCGACATAGGCGGTACAGTACAAATTACCAAAAGGGTCACCACTGCAGCAGAACCTGCTTATGTTTATGATCCCGTTTCAGGAAAAATAACCAATGATCTGAAAAAAAGCGGGATTGCCGTAATGGCCATTGACAATTTACCTTGTGAATTTCCCAGAGAATCCTCAACGGAATTTGCGGAACAGATCCGGGATTTTGTGTATCAAATCGCAGTCCACGGAATTACTGACGTTACAAATCATCATGCCCTGCCGAATGTCATTCGGAACGCTGTTGTTACTCAAAATGGTTCTCTCACTCAAAAATTTAAGTATCTGAAAAAGATTGATAATCGCAATTCATAGAATAAAGTGGCTCTTAACAAAAACAAACAAAAACAAAACATTTTGCAATTTACACGAGTATGTGATAATTTCTACTGCATAGAGCCATACCTTATTTCATGGGAAAAAGAGGCTATGTATGAATAATTTCATACCGTTCCTGCTGAATTTTGTTATAATGTTTACCATGCGTTCAGTTATGGCCGATATCGAGAGTCGTAACACAAAGCAAGAAAAAGCAACCTTCGCAGGGGGGTGTTTCTGGTGTATGCAGCACCCTTTTGATGATTTGGAGGGTGTAGTTTCAACATCTGTTGGCTATACCGGTGGCCACAAGGAGGATCCCACTTATGAAGAAGTTTGCGCTGGCAGTACAGGACACACTGAGGCCATTGAGATTTTATACGATCCCTCACGAATAACCTATTCCGAATTATTAGATGTTTTCTGGAGAAACATTGATCCCACAACACGTAACAGACAATTTGCAGACGCCGGCACGCAATATAGAACGGCCATTTTCTATCACAGCGAAGAACAGCATCGAACCGCTGAATTATCAAAAATTGTAATGGAACAGTCAGAAAGATTTGAAAAACCAATCGTTACCGAAATAACACCGGCAACAAAATTTTATGTGGCCGAAGAATACCACCAAAAATACTATGAAAAATGCCCTGTCAGATACAATAGGTATAAGTCCGGATCAGGTAGAGAACAATATTTAAAAGAAACATGGAAAACTGATACTCAGTAATTTCCTTGAAGATATGAGCAGAACAAATAATAAACGCCCTTCATGGGACGACTACTTTATGGAGGTCGCACATGCTATTTCAAAAAGGGCTACTTGCGACCGTGGAAAGAGTGGTTGTGTTATTGCTCGAGACAGACAACTTATAGTATCCGGATATGTCGGCTCTCCAACAGGGTTTCCACATTGTGACGAAGCCGGACACCAGATAAAAAAGGTAACCCACGAGAATGGAGAAGTAACGGAACATTGCATGCGTACGGTTCATGCTGAACAAAACGCTATTTGCCAAGCTGCCAAGATAGGTGTTTCAATTGCGGGTGCCACAATTTACACCAGAATGACTCCGTGCAGGACCTGCGCCATGCTTATTATTAATTGTGGGATTAAGAGAGTTGTCTGCGAGAGAAAATATCATCAGGGAGAAGCCTCTGAAAAGATGTTTAAAGAAGTAGGAATCGAAATCGTGTACAAACACAATGAACATCAACAATACACAAACAAAACCCAGAAACAACAATGACATTAAAAATTAAACTATATAATACCAGTCTGGTCTGTTTGATATTATTATCAGCTGTGTTGATTTCAGGATGTCTGGAATCAAAATCCCCCCAGGATGTTGCCAAAAGATTTTGGGATGCCATAAAGGCTCATGAATCTGACAATGCTCTTAAGTATTCCACAATGAATTCTCAGAATTCAATTGATCTGCTCGATGAACAACTTCATGTTACGGAAGTAACATTCGGTAAGATATTGATTGATGGAAACAGAACGACAATAGAGACTACGATAAAAATACGTAAGAACGATTCAGAGGAAACGATACCGCTCCGAACCATTTTGATAACTGAAGAAGGAGTGTGGAAAGTAGATTATAAACAGACAAAATCTACTTTTCCTATTCACAATGCCTTCTCAGAAATGTTAGACAACATTCGTGATTTTGGTGATGAGTTTTCAGAGAAGATGAAAAAATCCCTGGAGGACTTAAAACAAAAAATTCCGGAAATTGAGAAGAATATGAACGAATTGAGTTCAGTCACTTCAGAAAAGATACGGGAAGCCTGGGAGAAACACATGCCAGAAATTAGAAAAAAGGTCGATGAATTAGGGAAAGCCTTAGAGGAGGTTTTAAAAAAAAGAAACAACAGCAATCAAGAGGGTAATCCTGAAAGCGACAAAAATGACGATAATTCTATAACTTTCTGATATCGTGCAATTATTTTCCCGCTCAAGGCAGACCATCCTCGCTAATTTTTCCAAAATCCCTAACAAAGGAACTTCATTCCTACTATCAACCGTTGAGCAGTTTCCGCTTAAGATAGGCCTCGTAAATACGGTAAAACGTTTCCATTGATGAGATATCGATCCACTCATCTTTAGAGTGAAGTTCTCCTACAACAGGCCTTGAGACGATTACAGGGATATCATGAGCCCCGACAAAGCGTGCATCACTTCCTCCGTCTTCCCTGCAAAGAGTTGTAGGCACCCCTGTAATGGACTCGGTAACCTTAAGATAGATTGGATCGGGTGAGAGATGAGTAGGTTCTGCACTGATCATTTCATTGACCTCTACACTTTCACCCAGGACCGCGTAAATACGTCTCATCATATCATTAACCGTATGCGGACTTGGAAAACGAATATCAAGGATACCTTCAGCTTCAGAAGGAATGCGATTTACCGTTTGATTCGATGTACGAACAATCGTCAGTGAGCAAGTAGGATACCAGTGGTCATCGTCTTGTTTGAAAGATGCAAAATAATTCCGAATGCGGGTTGAGGCGTCAACGATTCTTTCCAGGGAGTTATCTCCCAGCCAGGGGCGTGCTGCATGTGATGAATGCCCCTGACACCGTATTTTAAGATGGAGTAGCCCTTTCTCTTCTACGATTACCTCATTCAGGGAGCCTCCGTCTGGAATCAAGGCAACGTCACACCGAAGTCCAATTTCATCAAAAAGGAATCGAATCCCTGAATCCCCCCCTCTCTCCTCATCAGATGTTATTACTAATCCCAGTGAAAGATTATCATATCGTGTATGGAAACTCCTGAAGATTTCAAGCAGGATTGCCAGAGGTCCTTTCATGTCAGCGGATCCAGGACCATAAATCCTGCCATCATCAATATGAGAACGATATTCCTGTGTATCAGGATGAGTAATGACATCAAGATGTGCACAAAAAAGAACTTTAGGTTTCACAATATTTTTAGGAAGGATGACTATCGATGGTACATCTTTATGACAGTATCTTTTTATGGTGATATTCTCCAACGTTTCCACATGATTAATCACAAAATCCAGACATCTTGCAATGTCATCAGGACGTGATTCATCACTCGGGATCAAAATTAAGTCCCTCGTTAAGGCTACAAGTCTCCTTTGCAATTCTGTTGATGACTGTTTCATAAACCTCTCTATCAATATGCCTGATTTGTATCCAAACTCGACAACTTTTTTATTAATTTGTTTAACGTAAGAGATTAGTCTCTGTCATAAAACCAGCTTACAGGAAGAATTGATTCTATCTCTTTAAAAATCCTCAAACAATCCTCTAAATTTGATCCTAAAGAGAGAAACTGACCCTTTTGAATGCCACTCTTTTCGTCAATGTTGAAATTAACAGGTATAATACCCGTTTCCATTCCGGGGTGAAAGAGTTTACCTGTCTGATCCAATACTTCCAAAATACTCGTATCCCTCAGCGGCAGAATAAACCTCAGATTCCTCATAACCCACGCTCCATGCGGTTTAAAATAACGTGCCAGTACAGATGGATACGTAGCGCCTGTTACCCGTGCATTGATTTCACAGGCCCTTACTTCAATAACACCCAGGCGCTCTACAACAAGAAAGTCGATGCTTGCCGTACCCCTGTATCCCTGTTCATGGAGCCAGGACCCTGCCGATGTCGACTGTCTCAACAGTTCTTCGTGAATATAATCTCCTGGTGAAAAATAAGGCGGAGGAGACATGTTACCTTCATGAATACTTTCATTACTGAGAATCTGTTCCGTGATATCATAAAACGTTACAGTATCATCATCCAGGAACATTTGAACACTCGGCGATCCGAGATGGCGTACATTTGCAGTAGTTTCATCAAGCCACCCCTGTACCATACAGGGCCCCTCAAAGAAAAGGTGATCCGGAATATCGTTTGGTTTACAGGATTCGGTTGAAAGCTTTACCATACCAATACCTGAAGCACCAATTTGAGCTTTTATGACCACTTCCTTATAACCTTTCTTGTGTAGCATAGTAACACAAGAGGACACCTCATCAGGGGATGATGCTGAAAATGTATCCAAGAAGCCAGGTACCCACTCTCGGCTAAATATTCATGGAGTAAGAACTTGTTCCTTTCCTGCTGCCTTCAGGCTGCTTATAGTCAGTTTATTGAGAGCCTGTGCAATCTTTATCAATGTTGAATCGCTCACAAACCCATCAATCCATGATGCATTATGCTGACAAATTGAAGTCAAAGCCGAGCTGATCTCTTTTTTGTTGATTTTGTTTATTTCAGGAAGTACTGTAGTATAAACCGAATGTGGTACGATCACAATGTCCGGAAGGCTCAAACTCAGCTCCTCCTGGAAATACTTTATCAAGGTTTGATCGGGTGCTTTTTCCAGAACAAGCAAATTGTTCTGCCCTTTGAATAAAATGTCAATAATCGGAATAAGGCGACCCCCATAAGTTTCCATACCATGAATCTGTTGTTTGAGATTCTCGATTTCACCACTGTTTTCAAAAAAGATGGAGAGGACGTTAGCAAAGAAAACAATACTACGGTCCCAAAAATCTGGCAATTGACCGGTTTTCTTTCTTATTTTAACAGACATGATTTTTTTATTAGCTCCGTCACCTTAGTAACCTTTCAGGTTCACCGTTCATCGTGAATTTTGGAAGATTCGGATTGCGAAATGCTTTCATCACAAATTAAGTAATGAAAAAATACAAAAAAAAGAACTATTTTTATATGCTAATTGTTAAGTTCCACAAAATCGTTGCCACTTAATAATATTCTTCATTGAGTAAGGAAAAAAAGTTTTTGCATATTTACTCACTTTTATGAAATACATACTCATACTTTTCCTTAGAATTGATGAAAATGATATAGCTATATATCCTTATTATATCTTTTATATCTTTTTCTGCATCAGAAATTAAAAAGACTTCAAATTTCATTGAATTTTCTTGATTTGTTCTTTAAGTCACGAAAAGCTTTTGTATGAGTTTTATATTTTCCCTCATTTAAACTCTTTTTGCTTTGAGAAAGAACTTTTAAAAGAACTAAACTTTCCTTTGTTTGATCTATTCGCCGTATTTTGTGATTTTCTCCTTCGTTTTTCAGCATCTCGTACCTCTAATGGCCTAATGTCATCGGGCAACTTTTTTCTAAAGCGTTTTTCATAAGCTCTTCGATATAGTCGGCAAACGCGTCCCTCTGTGGTACTTTAAAATTTTGTTTAAGATGTCTTTTGTTTCTTGTAGTTTTCCCTGAACCCAAAGATTAACTTCGAGTAATAATGATAACTCCACGTTTTTGAGCGATAGCCTGAATCTTTTCAGAAAGTATTTTATCAACAGCATAGTAAGTAACCTCAGATTCTATAGCAACCTCAAAAGAAGTCTCTTTTGTTTTATCCCAAAAATCTGCTAAATCATGTGTGTCCCAAAACTCACCAATTTCCCTGTAAGATGTTGCTTGTGATATTAAAGCTTTTATGCTTTTTCATATAATTTCCTCTCAGTTTTTGTCATCTATCGTGCTGAGAATATCAGCTACATTTTTCAGTTTATAAACCAAAAAAGACAATTCACATCCAATTTTCAACTCTATGTTTCCTTGAGAACTATTTTATCATTTTAACAGTTTTTATACTTCCTATAAAATCGGTACTATTTCTACTCGTCTATAGTTCGCTAACAGAAAAATCGCTTGGCGGCTGTAAGACGTTCGCTGGATTATAAGGATTGGATTACCTCATTTCTCTTTTCGCCTCCTCAGTAGAATCTGTGTGCAGGTATTGGAGGCTCTAGTAGCTTTTTCAAGCGTATGATATAATGACTTCTATTGATTTGAAAGTGCAAGAAACCGAATCTTCTCATAGTCAGTTTAGCTTTAAGGTTAAACCTTTAACAACACTATTGAATAGACGCTCTTTGACAGAAAAATAGTTCAATAAAAGCTCCATATGCTTATAACGTTTGGCCACTTTCTTTATTTCGAAACCTTTGATCCATAGCCCTCGTTGTCCAGGTTCTTAAAGACCTCGGCACCATAGCGTGTTTTGTACGTCCAGAAATGCCCGAAACGCTTCTTTGATAATAACAACATGCTATCTTTTAGATTATAATTGAACAGTTACATGTTTTATAATTGTGATGTCTTCTAGTTCTTTTGTTCTTCAATAAACACCAGCTTGAGATTTCTCCAGGATCGGTTCAGCAACCATCTCATTTTAATTGTGCAATCTCTGCTCTGCATTCATCAACTGCATCATTGAGATATTTCATCATGAAATCGATCGAGAATGAATAACCTCTGGAGCTTTACGTTTTACAACGCAATATGGTTTCAAAGTCACTGCAAATTACCTTTGAGTGTTTGAGATCGTTCTTTGCCAAAACCAATAAGAGATGCTTTCGAAATTTTTCGCTGATCTATTTCTGACCTACAATAACAATCTTTGAAGCAAGTCTATTTGATAAACCAATGTCAAATGTTTGTGTCCTTTTAAATATTGCTCTCATCAATACCAATTGCGTTGATATTATCAGTTCCGATGCTTTAGTCACATTCAACAACATATTCTACCGATTCAAATAAATTTTTTCAACGACACAATTGTACAGCCTTCTTCTTGGAAAGATATTGCCCAACGAAGAAATATCTTAGGCTTGGTGTGCAGTCGGACTCTTTCCATTGTAGCCCATGGAATATGCTCTACCGGATCTCCATATTCCAGGGCAGCTCAAATCGAGGTTTATGTCAACATAACAGGTGCCCCACAAGGATCGCTCGAAAACATCGTTCTTGAAACCCGGGTCATGGAAACCAGGTCCAGACCTTCGAAAGCTTGAATGCGTAATCTCTCATTCACTTCTAAAGGCTTTACTTGTTTACTTTGCTTGTTGTGTATTGCTTTATTTACTGCGCCCCATACTTATAAACATCTCACTCACTGTTGCTTTATTTGATAGCCCTGTATACGTCTTCAATGTATACGTACTTACATCTCTAAAGCTCAGTATTCTTTTTTCTTTGTGGTAGCGTGGTCTTATCTATTTTGCCAATTGTATTATCTTCTATTACCTTTTCAGTCACACCATCATCACTTATTCTCTTTTTTTTGTGGTAGAAGTCAGCATATTTATTTCCCAATTCGGTCTAAACTTCATGCCGCCCGCTCCACAAACTTATCACTTCCCAAAATCATTCCATACTTTATGTCTTCAAGAAAGTCATTTTCTCTGCCGGATGCTTTCCGGATCAATTTTCTATATTCCCTCTGGTTCTTCTTTGTCACTACATGTCCCACTCTAAAACAGCTTCAGCTGTTCCCACTTGTTTCTTTTCCTGACGTTAACATAATCTGTGATAGCTACTCGTTATACTCTTCCACCTTTTCAACCATGCCGGCTCGTATGGTTCAAATGTATATATAAACTTAAAATGTGACAGTAAGATTCGTGTTTTCGACAAAACGCTCTTATATATCTTCCCTGAAAAGATGTCCACAGCGATTATGATTACGATTGTAATAAATGCTATGACGGTCTGTATCCATTGCATGACCCTTGAAAGATTTGCATCATTCGTTCTTAAAAGAATATGGTAATGATTAGCCATCAAGACAAATGCAAATATATCTAAATTAAACTTTTCTCTGGCGCTTGCCATATATTCCAAAAATCTTGAATAATCGTCATTGGTAAGAAAAATCTCTCCTCTGCCTACACCTCTCGACATGACGTGATAAATTGCACCTTCATATTGTATTCTCCAGGGTCGTGCCATAGCGGCATATTATTAATCTTATACTCCTGCTTGTCAAGCATATTCCATATTCAAGGTCTGACCCTATTGTCTTAGAATGGCATCACACTGAGCACCTACCATTACAGCATGTTCAGGCTACGAGTCGAAGTGTATCAAATATTGTAAGCTATGCATACTATCACATAGTGGTTGAACCAACTGCCCAGATACAAGGCACGTATAAATTTTTTAACCGGAGCGTACTCAAGTACGTGAGGATTAAGGAATTTTTACAGCAACGAAGAAGGTGGGCAGTTGGTTCAACCACTACATGCCGAGGTATTTTGCGTAGAGACTCTTTGCGGTATTTTTATCATCTGTGCCCGTAATTATTGCTCTGCCATCAGGAAAAACGGTAAAACCAAAACCATTAACCGTAAACCGTAACATAAATTCGTTGCAGCTGACATCCAGAGTAGACCTCAACCTTTGTGCTAACTGTGCTATATTTGTGTCTCCGGCATTGCGATATGTTACCTGAATTGCATTTTTCCCACAAAGCAGTGTTGTCAGCACTCCGTCCTTTGCTTCCAGGAATTCATACTTATTTAATCTGCAAGTTTGACAATTGTTCTCGCTTCGTAATTCACCGACATCAATCTGTTTAAATTTTGTATCCCATACATCAATTTCAAAGAGCGTTTTATTAAGTGATTTAAAATCTTTTATAAGAATCTTAAACGCCTCAGTTACTTGTATGGATGCGATAACACTTGCAATAGGTCCGATAATCCCTGCCGTATTACATGTCGGAAACGTACCTGTCTTAGGTAAACTTTCAAAAACACAACGTAAACATGGGGTCGTTGAAGGTACAATATTCATGGTTAAACCTTTACTCCCTAAACATGCCGCATATATCCATGGAATGCTTTTCTTTACACAGACATCATTTAAGAGAAAGCGAGTCTCGAAATTGTCAGTTCCATCCAGGATTATGTCTGCACCGTGAACCAAGTCTTCAATGTTCGTGTGATTAACATCAGTAACGATGCCTTCTATGTTTATGTGGGAATTAATTGTTTTCAACTTTTTTTGAGCGACAATTGCTTTGGGAAGATTGTTTCTCATATCGTCTTCATCAAAAAGTATTTGTCTTTGAAGATTACTCTCTTCTATGAAATCTCGATCAATAATTCTGATATGTCCAATGCCTGCACGGGCAAGATAACTTGACGAGACACTTCCAAGAGCACCGCAACCTATTACTATGGCGTAACTCTTCATTAATGTCTTCTGATTATCAATTCCAATTGGTTTGAATAGTACTTGTTGTGCATATCTTGAAAGTTCCTGGATCATTCTCTTTATTCTACTAAAAAAACAGCTGCTTATAATGTGTAATTCTGGAATCGTTCATTATCACACCATACCTTATTACTTAAATTATAATATGAAGAAAGGGGAAACAACACAAATAATAAAGCGATGATTTCAATTTCTGAGTGAAAATCAAACAGTGGGAAGGGTTTAAGATGACTAACGGGAAGACGAAAACACCGTATTATCTATTTTTGTATAACAACTTTTGTCTTCGTTTCCACAAAGTCAAAAAGTTCCTCAACGTCCTCATTTCTTAACCGAATACATCCATTAGATTCAGCCTTACCAATAGATTCAGGTTCTGCTGTTCCGTGGATACCATAACCGTAAAGACCCTCTTTTTCCTCAAATCCGATCCAACGTGTCCCCAAAACATTCTTGGGATGCCCAAATGGGAATACGCCTTCCGGAGAATACCACACAGGGTCCTCTAATTTGTCCTTGACAAAAAATACTTCTTCCGGAGTTTTATTATCCTTACCAATACCGACAGGAAACTGCTTGATATAGTGACCGTTTAGCAGTACCGTTAACGTGAAGTCACTTTTATCAACCAGAAGCGATATTTCACCTTTTAAAATCTTTAATCTCTCCCCTACTCGTATCAGCGAACGGCTTTTATGATTTATCTGCATTATAAGCTTATGGGGAGTATTAAAATTATCAGCAATCTTAATGAGACTATCACCCGGTTTAACTGTATAAAAAAAAGCATCAGGACTTGAAGCCTGAGAAAAAACAATTTCTTTATTCAATATGTCAAGTTGTTCCTTTATTTTTATTTTCTTAGCATGATCCGTTTCAGTTAAATACAAATCAGACAAAATGTTTCTTGCTTCATATTTATTGCCTTTTTCAATGTATCCAAATGCTAACTCAAGAGAATTCAGTGATTCTTTCTTGTCAGTCGCACTCTCTTTTTTTAAAACTTTTTCCTGGTGTTCACTAACGGCGTCATCTGGGATTTCTATTATGTCATTCTCATAAATAAAGTCTTTACCTTTATTATCCGCAAAAACATCCACGGTAACATTTAAAATATCCAGACCAACAAAACACAGCGTGTTTACTAAAAAGAGAATCGAAACAAAGTTTTTTGTGCTCGACATCTTATCAAAAGAAACTCTTGGAAAATACATTTTTACCTTTACTGACCGAGTTTTATAAATACGCTTGTCTAACTAAGGAATGCCAATTTTCTCATATTACACACTACCTTAATTTCAACTAATTAATTCTGAATTCGAAAATAGCACAGCAGGATTTTGTTGTCAAGTTAAAATGTACTTTTCAATAAAAACATTGACAATATATAGTATCTGTGTTATAAATTTCCTTTTAGTTTGCAAATGATTTTGTATTTTGTTGATAGCATTTTACTAAATGCCTGAAGTAGTATACAAAGTAATGTTTGCAGTTTATATGGCAGGTGGAAAATTTTTGAAAGTTATCTTATACTATCATGTTGAAGACATATATAGCAAAAACAGAGAACGTACAAAGAGATTGGTACTTAATTGACGCCAAAGACAAAATTTTAGGAAGAATGGCGAGTACTATCGCCATGATTCTTCAGGGAAAAACGAAACCCGTATATACTCCTCATGTTGATACTGGAGATTTTGTAATCGTAATTAACGCAGAAAAGGTAAAGCTGACAGGTAATAAAATGGAAGATAAGGCTTATTATACCCATTCAGGATATCCAGGCGGGTTCAAGAAGCACCCCGTGAAAACCTGGATAGATAAACATCCGGATATGGTAACAAAATTAGCGGTTAGAGGAATGCTGCCCAAAACAAAACTTGGGAATACGATGTTGAAAAAGTTAAAGGTTTACGCCGGGGCAGAGCATCCCCATGAAGCTCAGCAACCAAATATTTTAGAAATTTAATGTAAGGGTAATTGAAGAATGATTGATAACACAGGATTTTGTTGGGGTACAGGAAGACGAAAAACTTCCGTGGCTAGGGTACGAGTCAGGAAAGGTAGTGGAACGATTGTCGTAAACAAAAAAGATGTGGACGAATTTTTCCCCAGGGACAGAGACCGCTTTGCGGTTCGGTTACCATTAAAGACCACGAAAAATCTTGACCAATATGATGTCTTTGTTAACGTTAGTGGTGGTGGCTTAACGGGCCAGGCTGGTGCAGCTTCTCTGGGTATTGCAAGAGCTCTCATAAAGACAGACAAGACTTTGGCAGACAGTTTAAGAAGTGCAGGCCTCTTGACTCGTGACAGCAGGATGAAGGAACGAAAAAAATATGGTCAAAAAGGTGCGAGAAAAAGTTTCCAGTGGACGAAAAGATAACATACTGTCTGCTTTTTTTATAGCTGTTTGCAAACCGCTACATTCTTTCTTTTTTTAAATTTGCCAAAGCAGTTTCATATGTAAAATGGTATGTCATTTAAGGTGTTAACAAATTTAAGTCAAGAGAAACATCACTATAATTCATTCAAATATTGATGATTATTTTCACCTGACAACATATACACAAGCATAATCGTGAAAGCTTATAATCACCTTAACATCTGATAATATTGATCAGATGTTAAGGTTTCATAAAGGTGTGGATATTGACATTCAGCGTAAAACTAAAACACTCACTCCTAGAAATGCCTCCATCTTTTACAAAATAAAAGCAATAAAGTAGTATTTAATACCTCATCTTTTGTCTTCTTCCTTAAACAACTTTTCCAGCGCTACACCATGTTCTGTTTCCTCATTGAAGATATCCAATTCCTTGCGATATCTAATATGGCATGACCGGCACGACTGCTTTACGGCATTTAATCTTCTTTTTGCCGTTTCCACTTCTTTATCCTCAAAGACAAGAAGAAGCTTCGCAATCGTATCGTTAAATGACTCTTTAAATTCAGAAAACTCCTCAGGAATTTCTGGGTTTTCAAGGTCTAAAGTATTAAAGGAATTACTTATTTTTTTACATAACTCCTTCGATTCTTCCCACTCTTCCCATGTTATTTTACGGGTTAATAAACTGGTGTCCTTCTTCATTTGTTCCATCACTTCCTTAAAACCAAGTTTGGTATACCATTCAGAAGTATCAGAACGTTGTTCAACTTTCTCTTGTTTACAAGATATTAAAAAGATTGTGCTAATTATAGAAAACGTAATGAATTTCTTTAGAAAATGCCCGGAATGTATTCCCATGATAAAGACGAACCCCTTCTCCTTAAAAACCAAACTAAATTTTCAAACTTAAAAGTAAACTATAAACTGAGGGATGAGAATCGTTAAGCATTCTCATCCCTTCTGCCACAAATAGATTATTCAATTTTTTTCTACCACAAAAAAGAATATCAATAATCTAACGTGAAAGGATTTAGAAAAGACCCTTTACCTTCCCTGTCTTTACATCTACATCTACTCGTCGGAAAGCAGGATCTGAACACGTACCAGGCATGAGTTTGATCGCACCTGCAATTGGAACAACAAATCCAGCTCCCTTGAAAGTCAATATATCTCTAATACACAATCTCCAATCTTTAGGAGCCCCTTACAACTGAGGATTGTCTGTAAGCGAAAGATGGGTTTTCACCATGCAGGTTCCCATTTTGGCAATCTCAGGGTCAGCTTCCATAGCTTTGGCCTTTGCCAATGCATCGGGCGTGTAATCTACTCCGTCTGCACCATATACCTGCTCGGCAATTAACTCTATTCGTGTTCTTAAGGGAGTATCTAATTCATAGAGAAATTTAAAGTTGTTTTCTTCATTGCAGGCATCTATTACGGCATCAGCCAGCTCCAAGGCTCCTTCACCACCTTTTTCCCAATGCTTGGAAAGGGCAACACGGGCTCCGGCATCTTCAGCCACCTTTCTAACTGCTTTGACTTCACGGTCTGTATCAGTGTAGAAATGGTTTATACAAACAACAGGATTGATACCAGCCTTCTTAACCACATTAATAAGATGGAGAAGATTTGTTTCGGCCCCTTTAACTGCCCATTCAACATTTTCTTCCTTATAAGATGGATGCAAGGGGTGTCCAGGAACAGGAATCGGTGCACCACCATGACATTTGAGCGCCCTGATAGTGGCAACAAGAACCGCCGCATGGGGTTTATTTCCTGAAAAACGGCACTTCAGGTTCCAGAATTTCTCAAATCCTATATCTGCACCGAAACCGGATTCGGTTACGGTGTAATCACCCAACTTGAGACCCAGTCTGTCAGCCACAATCGATGACTGACCAATAGCAATATTTGCAAAAGGGCCGGCATGTACTAAAACCGGTTGCCCCTCAATAGTCTGCATAAGGTTCGGATTAATGGCATTCACCATCCACGCCGTCATCGCACCATCAACTTCCAGATCAGCGGTAGTTACCGGTTTTCCTGATTTCGAATAAGCGACAACGATCCTCCCCATACGCTCACGCATATCTTTTAAATCCTTTGCAACCGACAAGATTGCCATAATTTCTGATGAAACGGCAATTGCAAATCCAGAGCTCATCATGAAACCATCCATCTTCCCGCCAATACCTATGATAATGTCACGAAGAGCCTGTGCACAGAAGTCCATAATCCACTTAAATTCTATCCTGCTGGGATCGATATCAAGGCGTTTCAGATTCCTTTTCGCAAGTTGTTCGTCATTATAGTTAAATTCATGCTGCAACCTTGAGGTAATGGCAACCATCCCCAAGTTGTGCGCATTCATTATCGCATTGATGTCTCCTGTAAGTCCAAGAGAAAATGGTGTCAGCGGAATACATTGAGAAAGTCCTCCTCCAGCAGCCGAACCTTTTATGTTCATGGTTGGACCGCCAGAAGGCTGGCGGATAGCCCCTACTACGTTCTTGTCTCTTTTTCCCAAACCTTGTACTAGACCCATCGTTGTAGTAGATTTCCCCTCACCTAAAGGAGTGGGTGTGATGGCAGTCACATCGACATATTTCCCATCCGGTTTGTTCCCAAGACGGTTGATTGCCCTGTTAAAATCAATCTTCGCCACATAGTGTCCATGGGGGAGCAACTCCTCCTTCTCCAAACCTAACTCTTCGGCTAATTGATAAACTGTTTTCATGCGAGTCTCAGCATCTTCTGCTATTTCCCAATCCGCATGTTTAGTAGGATCCAAAGCCATTAATTTACCTCCTTTTGATGTTTAATGATTACTGACTATTTTGAAAATGTCATAAAATTGTCTATTTTATTTCTTTACGAAACTATTTAACCTGTTGGTAATTGAGATAAGAAATCCTTACAGAAAAACCATAATGGTAAAAATTTTGATTATAATAACAAAATCACCTAGGTCAAGAAAAATGATTTAATACATACACCAACTACCGGACAAATAACAGGCCATATTACGGTTAAACCAATCAATACGGAACAAATGGTACTATTACAAAACAAACGCATAAGAATTTCTTTGCAAGAAAGATGGCAAAACAGAGTTGGACAGAAAATTGAAAGAAGCCAGAGTCCATTTCGAAGAAGAGGAGGAGGTTTCGGGAAATAAATGATTTTTGATAATCTTATCTCGGCTGTTATTTTTCTCGTATGCTGTTACTTCCTTTTTTGGTTGGGAAAACTTGAATACAATCTAATCTACAGGGATTTAAGTGTTAGCGAAGAGTTGGTTAATAAGGACAACTGCGCCTTTGCACTTTCGCTTGTTGGTTATTACATAGGTTTAGTATTTGCGATCGGTAAAGTAGTGGCAGGTGAATCGGCAGGTATATTAGCTGACCAAATTGATATTTTTATTTACGTTCCAATCGCTATCGTATCGATGAATATATCTACAATTATCAATGATAAAGCGATATTGTATACGTTTAATAATAATTTCATTACACCTTATTGTATTCACGAGCACATTGAAAAGGACAATGTAGCAGTTGGTATCAGTTACGCGGGTGCTATTGTTGGAATTGCAAATACTGACCAATGAAATCATTAATCAGGAAAACCAAATCTCGGCGCCGCCTTTATAGTCGCATTTTCATACATCGGATCTTCTTTCCTTATAACATGGTGGTATTTAAGTACATATATATATATTTTCGTTTATGCCTACCCTGCTTCTCTTTTAAGCTGAATGAAAACGGTGGTGTTTAAACAGTATTTTGATTGTTATGTATTACTTCCTCAGCCTGACAGTGTTTTAAATAACATGAGCAACATGAGCAAAAGAACTTTGCAAGAATGGCTCTTGTAACAGTAAATTGTGAGAGACCCCTATGTCCCAAACCTGTGAGAATGTCCAGGAGTCAATTCACACCGATATTATATCTGGTAATCTTTTACAATTTTTCTTTGTATTAAAAGGAGGTGAGTGCGTGCAGATGGATTAGTATTGAAACACAGGAACATGAAATCTTTTAAACTTCGTTTTTGTAACCGTGAACACGTCTTCTAACCAATAACTGATCACAGATAATTGCCGGTGTTGACCTTGGAAACCTCTTCGTACCTGCCTCCGCTATTATTCGATACATTCAGCTGTTTATAGAATTTACAAAGTCATTATCGATAGTAATTGTAACCACTGTCCTTTTTAGATTGATTCAGTACGGCACCAACGACATTAGCATCGGACTCTTTCAAGTAACTAGCGGCTTGATTAACCATTTTTACGGTAGCGTGCCCCGATTTAACCACAAAGATTACACCGTCAACCAGCTGGAGTAATGACCTTACACTACCTATTGTATCCAATAACGGTGGAGCATCAACAAGCACGACATCAAAACGTTGTTTTAAAATATCCAGAACCTTTGTTAGAAACGTGAAATACTGTGGACCTTCATTTCTTAAATCATCCATACCTCCGGTTAATAATGAAAGGTTAAGACCCTCTATAGATTTTAAGCATGAGAGAACCTCGTTTTCGACCAACCGACTACCTGCCATGCGGCCCAAACGACTTATTATTGGTGAATAATCTTCTTGGAAATGGATTCTTCTGTCCTCATAGGTCTCTACATATCCTGATTCAAAAACAAAATTACCACGTTTCCAACTAAACAATTTATGAAGATGTTCTTCCATTTGAAGTTTTAAAGGTCCCTGCAATTTGCTTTGATTAATATAACCTGAATTAATAAGAATATATCCCATAGGCTGTCCTGTGCGCTCGTTTCTCTCTAAGGCATCTTTCAGTTGATTCTCATCAATAAAACCTCCCCGAAGGAGCATTGTTCCCAAACGATTTGCAAAAGGGACTTCCTGACTTTGAATATGGATGAGCCGGCCATTTTCAAAGACAGCGGTCATTGTCTGGGAATCATCTTTAACAATGAGCTTTCCACTCTGTTTCTTTAAAGAAATAAGAAAAAACAGATCATCAATGCTGCAACTGTCTAAATTCCCATGATCTATTTTTGTTGAGAGGATTCTTGTCATAATATTTAACAACCCGTTCACATTGCCGTTATCCAAACCAAACTTGATATGCAAGGATGGTCGTTGCATGTCTGCATCAACCATTGCAACGCGAAGCCCTCCCTTTGCCAGATTCAAGGCTGAGTTTGCAAGGACCGTCGACTTTCCTTCACCGGCAGTAGCACTCTCAAATAAAAGTACTTGTCCGGAAATTCCTGACCGAACAAAAGGTAACCCGCTAATAATATTACTAGTTACATTATAATATGATGTCCTATTTTTCCCCCTCTCCTTGGGAGGCTCATTTAATTTAAGGTGTGTCCCGTTTGTTGGTAAAACAAGGGACTCTGTTTTTTTAAAGTGCTTGTTATAAGGCAACAAACCCAAGACAGGAAGTTCGAGGTATTGCATAATATCATCTGGAGTCCTCAGAGTCTTATCCATATATTCAAAAAAGAACGCAAAACCTACACCAAAGACCAAACCCATAACAATCGACAAGAGAAGATTAAAGATGACATTCGGTTTTATAGGTATCCGTGGTATAACTGCCGCATCTACAATACTGATGTTGTTGCCATCCACGTTACCGGTAAGGTCTATCTCTTTGGCTTGTTTAAGCAGAATATCATAAATCTCCTTATCACTATCTGCCTCTAACTGCAACATCCCATAATTCGTAAACTTCTCCTGATCATGCAAATCAACCTGCGCTATCTGCGGTTTCTGTTCTCTCAAATCATCCTTTTCAGTATCCACAGCAACTGCTGCACGTTCCAACTCTATCCTTATTGTCTCTTTTAACTGGCTCACCTCATCAACAATACTTTTTTTCACCTGATTTATGCTGGAGTCAATCTCAATCATCTTCGGATGCTTGGGACCAAACTTCGTATTCATTTCCATCTTCTTAGTCTTCAGATTAACCAGTTGTCTGCGAAGGTCCTGAATGACAAAATGTTCCTTGATTTCTGGTAAGGCAAAAAAACTGTCGCTATCGACTTGATGAAAATTGAGTTCTTCAAAAGCAAATTTGTTAATCGCTAAATCAGATTTTTCAACCTTCAATTTCTGCTCCCGAAGCTCCTTTCTTAACCAGTTAAAGGTATTTCGGGAAGTTTCAATTCTTAATTGATTATTTCTCTCGACAAACGTTTTTGCATGTAAATTGGCAATACGTGCGGCCATTTCTGGAGAGTGGTCATAAAAGCTAATGTTAACTAAGTTCGTAGTTGGCAGAGATTTAACCGTGAGTTTTGACAGATACCAATCCACTACCCATTGTTGATGAAGAAGCTCCTCTTCATCATTCTCCCCGGTCTTTTTAAGTGATGAAGGGAAAGTCTTTGGCGTCTTTGAACTCTCAGGATTCAAAGATTTTCTGATAAATCCTTGAATCCTGTTCAACATCGAAGAGAAAACATTTGGTTTTTCCCTGTTAGCCGTAACATATTCCTCTAACTGCAGATTTTCACAAATCTCTCTCACAATGTCACTGCCTTTGAGCAATTCACATTGTGTTTCAAAACCAGTGTTCACCATTTCAGAAACCTGATCCATACCTTTCACAGGAGAAGAAATATCTTTAATACTGATCTGTGCTGTTGCTAAATATTCAGGTTTTGTATAGTATGTTTTGACAGATACTACGCAAACCACAACGATAAAAAAGGTGATAGCAATCCATTTACGTTTCCATATGATGTTCAGATAGTCAGCGAGATGCACTTCCTGGTCAAACGATATTTTGGTAGAAGAAAGCTCTTGATTCGTTTTATTTTTCATTTAAGTTATCCTAGAATTTAAAGGTTAAAAATATCGTCCTGGAACCTTTATAATGTCATCAGGCATTACTGTGTCGCCCATGTTCGTATTAATCTCTTTTTCTTTGCCGTTTATCAAACGGATAGTAGTCGTACGCTTCAAGGCAGCCTTATCTGTATACCCACCAGCGAGGGAAACAGCTTGACGAACTGTTAGGCCTGCTTCCCATTCGAATTCACCCGGTTTTCTGACCTCTCCATTTACAAATATTCTTGGTACCTCGTTAACGTAAATCGTGTCACCACTGGCGACATAAAACATGTTAAATGCAACACCATCACGGTATTTACCAAGATCTATCATTATTATGCTATTTTTCCCAGGATCAATGGTTTTTCTAACGCTTTTATTTTGTTCGAGCTTCATCGGTCTTAAGATTTTGATAATTCTTCCTGCCGCATCTGTAAAACCACCAGCCATAGAAATCAATTCCAAAATATGGGTTTTATTTTTTAAAATGTAGTTCCCGGGGTTTTTTACCTCACCAAGGAGAAAAACTTTCTGATTATTATAGGTTTTGATAGTAACAGACACTTCCGGGTTTATCAAATAACCATCAGACAATCGTGTTTTGATATGATTTTCAAGTTCGAATGTAGAAAGTCCCGCAGTATAAACCTTACCGATGAGTGGAAAAGTAAATGATCCCTCTTTCGTAACCTCAACAACACAATTTAAATCCTTATTATCCCATACCTGTATATCTAGAGTATCGTCTATTCCAATAGGGTATTCATCATCAAAGTCTTGAGCGCAAAGACCGAAAGGTGAGATATGGAAAAAAGTAATGAAGCAAAGGCTTAGTAAAATTACCTTTAAAGGAAATTTAAGGTACACTAGTTTACAACTCCTACAAAATAAATGCAAATAAAATTTCAAACAATTAAATGAGAGAAAAACCGTAAGGTACCAATTATTCACGAAATTCATATGCGCATCTGAAATAATAATCCATAGTACATTATCATAAGATACTTATCGATCACATTGAATAAATCTATAGTTTTTTATTATAATCTGGGAACCAGTTGATTTGATAAATTTCATGAAATCGATATATATTACCACTACGGTTAAAATTTAGCAATTATGATACCAAAATTCACTTAAACCCTTTTTTTAACACCATATAACAGTTTAATGAGGAATATTCGTTAAAGGAATTGGCATAATAGATGTCACGAGATGTATCACTGCGGGAGTATGTACAAGAGGATAAATTGAGCTCAGCTAAGATTTAATGACTCAAAAATTGATACATCTATTATTCTGAAAACCTTCTATTCCGAACAGCATTGTTGACATTTTTGTTAAAAGCTTGTTCCCCGGTGAAGATAATCAAGATCAATTTTAATGATACTTTTCCGATGTTATAGCCACAAATGTGCTCATTTGCCTGTCCAAATAGTAAACAAATACCTAAAAAATCAACAGGAATACAAGTCACCTGTTATCCCAAGAAACCATTAGGAGGTAATTTCGGTAAAACCCAGGTTTTGGCTTAGAAACGCCCTTTCAGTAACTTATATTTGCTGACTTTCAGTTTGTCAATGGCAGGCACATCCTCAGGGACATCAATATCTTATCTGCAGGTTCCCCGAGTTCAGAGTATGGTTGTATGTTATAATTACAACTTACGGTTTTTGATTCTTTTATACTTACTAAATTTTTATATATTTCCCCCACCAACTCTTTGAGATCTAATTCAGTAAATGATTTCGCTTTTCTTGTTAAAGATAGGTCATTTCCAGAACTATCCCCTTCTCTCTTATCAAGTTTGCTGATTCCATTCACTGTAGTAACATAACTGTGCCTTTTATTTCTGGACATACATTTAATAATTTCGAAAAGGATAGAAAATGGTATTGGATCACCATTAGTGTCAGTCAAATAATACTTTATAACAGGGTTTATTTTCATGGATTTAAGATACCCATGCAGTAATTCGTTTGCTCCAATCCTTGAGCTCTGCGTTCTGTGCACTATATACCCAAATATCGTTTTTTCTTTTAATTCAAATAGAGAATCCTTCTTGAATTTCATAAGCTCTTTATCAAACTCTGTAGAATATTTTTCGTACTTATTCGCTTCGATTTCTCCCTTTACCGTATTAATATCATCCAAACACAATGCAATAGCCAATGACATACAGGATCCATGAATTTTCTTTATATCTTCATCTTCTTGTGATAAAGAAGGTTCCAAACATTTCGTGTAAAATTTTTCCGGATTTTTCCCTCCAGAAGACAAAAAATACAAAATCGATCCCAATGAAAAAATATCACTGTGCTGGCTAGTTTGTTTAACAATATAGGCATGGTAGTATAATTTAGGAACAATAGGTATTATTTTTGTTTTTAAAGACACTTTAAAAAGATTATCCTCTATTATTATATCTTCTATCTTTGTGTTTTGGTTTGTATTTTCTTTGCTCCCGAAAAACACCTCTTGACTTTGAAGCCAGTCTCCGGGTTCGAGTATTTTGTCGCCTGTATTGAGAAATGTTATTGTCGTTTCATTCTCACCATTATTGCTAGTTTCATCGGAAATCGTAAAATGGATTTCATACCCGTTATCTATTTGCTCCGGCGCCCGAAATGGTATTGTGCCCAAAGCCAAAGCACCTGGCTCCTTGGAACTTCTGGCCATTGTATCAGAACCATTAACAATAGAATGAACACCACTAACAAAACCCAGATCGGTGATTTTAATGTTAAAATAATTGATTTCAGGAGGTTGCAATGAAATCAAAAAATTACCGGGTTTAATATCCCTATGTGCCAATGCTCCATCTTCAGATTCAGTTTCATGGATATTCCTTACGGACGCGAGAATTTGAGAAAATAAATCTATTATTATTCGATATTTCAGAGGGTTTGACAGTTTCCCTATCAAGCGTAAAATATTAATGCCGCTAAAATCACTTATCTGATCAACCTCAACCCTCTCTGTTAACTTAGCTTTATCATTAAGATCTTTAAAGAGCCTTCTAATACAGTTCTCTTTTCTTTTTCGAAATTCTTTTAAAGCATTATTAAGTTTGTTACTTATGGTATATAAGTTATGGTCACGCCAGGGATGTTGGTAGACAATTAAATCATCTAAAGTACCATGTTCGGCTTTCATTACAAAAAAATCACCCTGAAGTGTATCCAGAAATTCTTTAGGAATGTTATTTGGAATATTGACATTATTTCTTTTCGATGACTCCTCGTATTGCTCCCTGCTAACATATTCTAGAACCTCTTTCTCGTCTCTTGATTCTTCTCGTATAATACTTTCATAAGGTGGTGTAGTAAAGATATTTGAAAAGCCGACATACTGGACAAAGTGGTCAAATTTGTCTATACCAAAAATTCTTGTTTTGTTTATCTCCTCATAAAATCTTTTCAATGCTATTTGAGAAAACATGAGACTTTGGTCATCATATTTAAGGAATTTAATTGCATAAAACTCAGTCGTACTCGCAGGATTAGATGAATTTGAAGCCAAAGCTACATTGGCATATCTGCCGCTTCCCATAATCACAGGTTTTCCGTCTTGTAAAATTAAAAAGATTTCTTTAATAATTTTTTTTCTGTTAGTATCTTCCAATCCAGTAGCAACGTATAAAGGAATAGCCTTGATCATATTTTCTCCAATTTTGCTGACCAACAATGATAAATGGTGATTATAAAAATTTACATTCCACAGATATCCTGAAAGAAGAACTCAGTTATGTAAATTGTATGATAAATGAATTTTCGCCTAAAGCACAACAATCTCATTCCTTTTTCATTAGCGAGAATCAGCTGCAACATCTATTTATCTTTCAGTTGTCCCAGATTGTATGCTATGCCAAAATAATGATTAAATTCAGTATATAACAGGTTCAGCTTCCATACAAGCAATATTTTTTACCGCCCGTACCGGAAGAGTATTCAACATCACCATTGTGGTACATATCATAAGAAATAGAAACCTGATATAGTAAAACCGATTTGGTTTTCGGTTTTTCTGGAAACCAAATCTTGGTGAAGGTATCACCGGACAAAAGGCACCGAGGACTTTACTCGCTCAATTTTATCTTGAATTTTATCCGAAAACCATTACGAGATGAGTATAATTAAGTCAAGTTACAAATGAGGCATACTACTTGTACATATTCATTCAATTAAACTATATTATAAAACATCAGTACATCTTTTTGGCTATTTTCACAAACAGACAACCATTACTTTTTGTTTAACAGAACTTATATTCGCTGATATATTTTTCAAAATAGAAAGCTATATAATGAGCTCGTTTTATAACTGTTATCATTTTTTCAACAACAAAGTATACAATTTATAGAAAATAAAATTATGAATGGAAAGGACTTTAAGGTAAACTCTGACTTAAAACCCGTAACCTGTTTCTACAATCTCATGTTGTGGGAAATGTTTTCCAAAACTTTTTAGAACAGACAATGAATTGTCCATTTTGTAATTTTGATCTCAGTAGTGTTGATATCATGAAGGTCTGCAAAGGGTGCCTTACCTCTAAAAGCTGTACGATGATAAAATGCCCCAATTGCAGTTATGAAACTATCCCTGACCCCGATATTCTCAGGCAGATAAAGAAGATGAGAAAGAAGAAATAGCGTCCCTTGGGTTTTTTCCCGAATAGTTACAACAGAAAAGCTATGCACGAACAGATGTTTTCTGAACTATTTTATCTGATAAATAGGTACCTTTTTCTTTTCCTTGTCACGATGCATAAAATAAATTGATGTTACCGGGCCAACATGTTACCATCATTCATTTCCTGTGATCAATATAAGGTCAAAAAGCCTTAAAGCGTCGCTTACGTATGACATGAAAAGCAAACATACACCTGAAAAAAGGGTTGGAAATACGGCAAACCTGATCATCTTTCTCGGTATACTTTATATGAGCCTGAGTATCGCCTCTCTTACCGGATGTACCTCCCTTGCATTAAGGGGGTATGGTACAAAGAGCATCATTATTGGTTTTATCATAGTGGGTTTGGGTTACGGTATACGTTACGGGAACAAGGCGTCATTATACTCAGCAACCGTTCTTTTCGGGGCACTCGCGCTCTATTTTGGATATACTTTTTTTTTAACCCATACAACGAGTTCTGTTCTCCGATCTGTGTTGTGCATGTGGGCTGTCACCAGGCTTGTTAGGACTATTCCTGAAATTATACTCTTAAAAGAGAGAGGTTCTTCTCCTGACAGAAACAGCCGTTATAAAAGCTTCTTCATAAAACGGATCTGGAACAAATAAAATCATCTTTACGACAACTTTCTTTCTATCTCGTGATAGACACAGTTTCAGCATCATACATTTCCGGAAGACCTAAAGAGTATTTATGTCCAGATACCCTGTTTTGTTTTTGCCTGTCTAAACCAGTGTTTTCAGGGTATTTATTTTGACTCCCTTTCAAGGTGATGGTACTATGCGTTTTTCAAGAAAATATGAACAATTTAAAATTCTGAGGTGAAAATAACAATGGGGAAAAAAAAGGTTATTCTGGCATATTCAGGGGGACTTGATACCTCTGTTGCTATTAAATGGATACAAGAAAAGTATGACATGGACGTAATTGCGCTGAGCATTGATTTAGGAACGGGGAAAAATCTCAAACCGGTAGAAGAGAAGGCGCTTAAGATTGGTGCGATTAAGTCTATGACTATTGGAGCAAAAGATGTTTTTGTTAAGACCTTTATTTTCCCGGCATTACAGGCTGGAGCGCTGTATGAAAAAGTTTACCCGCTCGCAACCGCCCTCGGCAGACCGCTCATTGCAAAAATGCTCGTTGATACTGCACAGGCTGAAGGTGCAAGTGCCGTTGCCCATGGTTGCACAGGGAAAGGCAATGATCAGGTAAGATTTGACGTTGCCATACACACCCTTGACCCATCTTTGCAGATAATCGCTCCTCTTCGGGAATGGAACATGACACGAAATGACGCAATTGAATATGCACAAAAGAACGGAATTCCCGTTGATGTAACCAAAAAGAGCCCTTATAGCGTTGATGAGAATATTTGGGGAAGAAGTATTGAGTGTGGCGTGCTCGAAGACCCATGGATAGAACCACCCGAAGAGATATACAAATGGACACGAGATGTAAACAATACCCCGGATAAACCAACGTACCTGGAGATAGGTTTTGAAAAAGGCATTCCAATCTCTCTCAACGGAATAGAGAAAGAAGGTCCAAGCTTGATTCACGAATTAAACCTGATTGCAGGTGATAATGGGGTAGGAAGGATTGATCATCTTGAGAACCGTGTCGTTGGAATAAAATCGAGAGAAATCTATGAATCTCCCGCAGCTGTACTGCTTTTCAAGGCTCATCATACATTAGAAGAGATCACCATGACCAGAGATTCTTTAAGATTTAAGGAATTGGTGTCAACCCAATACGCAGATATGGTTTACAGTGGTCTGTGGTTTTCGACATTTCACCAGGATTTGACAGCCTATGTTCTAAGTAGTCAACGTTTTGTCACCGGTACAATCCGTTTAAAGTTGTTTAAAAGCAATTGTACTGTTGTCGGAAGAAAATCACCGTTTTCATTATATACCCATTCACTTGCCACGTATGACGAAGGTGATACTTTTGAACATGGTGCAGCAACAGGCTTTATCAAAATATTCGGCTTAGCGACAAAGACACAGGCCCAGGTTCAGAAGAATGCATTCAAATTGTGAGAAACAGCAATGAAGATTCTCGTAATCGGCACTGGAGCCGTAGGTGGCTATTTTGGTGGAATGCTCGTGAAAGGCGGTGAAGACGTCACTTTTGTAGCAAGGGGAGAGTACCTTGAGTCCCTTAAAACTAGAGGCCTGAAAATTAGGAGTCATGAGGGTGATCTGTCACTCAAAATTCACGCAGTTGAAAATCCTGAAAAGGCAGGAAAGGTCGATCTGATTCTGATGTGTGTTAAAGCGTATGACACGAAAGCTTCAACATTGCAATGTATGAGAAATATAGGCAATAACACTGTCGTTCTCTCCTTACAGAACGGCGTTGAAAACGAAGACGTTATCGGGAAAATAGTAGGGAGAGAGAAAGTGCTCGGTGGAGTCGTCTTGATAGCCTCCGAGTTAAATGAAAGATGGGAGATTCTGCATTATTATTCCGGAAAGATCATTATGGGAGAATTAGATGGGAAAATATCAGACAGGGCTCGTAAGATTTCCGATGTTTTCAGCAGGGCCAATATCCCCTGTTCTCTTTCCCGTGATATACAGAAGAAATTGTGGGAAAAACTTGTCTGGAATGCCGGCTTTAATTCTGTCAGCACTATTACAAGGTCAACCTTACAGGAGATGTTTGAGTGTCTGGAAACCAAAGCGCTTATTCGTTTAACAATGGAAGAGGTTGTGACTGTTGCCAGAGGGGTTGGCCATGTTATCGATAAAAGCATCATCGAAAACTATTTAAGAGAACCTGAAAGATCTCGCGAAATGCGTACCTCAACACTTCAGGATTTATTAAAATCAAAACCTCTCGAGATTGATGCAATAAATGGGGTTGTTGTTGCAAAAGGAGAAGAACTCGGAATACAGACCCCTTACAACAGCACCTTGTATGCGTTGCTCAAACTCATTGAGAGTAAATCCCCCGGCCGAGCCCGAACCTAACAGGAGTTTTAGTAAATAGCAAATCTCAAATAACAAATAACAAATAACAAACAAATTACAATGCATGAAACGACAAACTACTGTAATTTTTCAAAACCAGTTCGGTGAACCCTGAAACCTTTGAACCGTGAAACTGTGAACGATTCCTTAAAAATTCGACCGCTTCCGGCGGTAAGATAAAGAAATTTAAAGAAAGGGTAAAAGAGTAACAGCCTAAAGGGTAAGAGTCCTGGCACAACGGAAACCGACAGCTATACCACTGGCACCCGGCTCGTTGCTGAAGCGGCAAGCACACCGGCAGAAGATACTATTGTCGAACGACGATCCGCCGCGCAAAACAAATGCATCTTTTTTATTGTCGTAGTAGCTACTGGTCCATTCCCACACATTTCCTGCCATATCATGGCAGCCATATGGACTGGCACCATTAGAAAATCTGCCAACCTCCGTTGTTAATGCCCTCGTCTTGTTCTTTTGTTAAATCCGTTTATAAACTCTTTTTCCCAATCCTCATAACCCTTTAATACCTTCTTCATGTGATAATCGGCACAATTGAGCTTGGTAAAATCAAACACATTTCCCCGGGGATATTCTCGGCCGTCTCTGCCTCTTGCTGCTTTATCCCACTCCTCTTCGGTAGGTAACCTTACCTCTATTCCCTCTTTCTCTGATCTCCACTTACAGAAAGCAATGGCATCGTCATAGGACACCAGCACTACCGGATGGTCTCCCATTCCTTCTGGATATGTTCGTTTGTTTTTGTCCCAACTATACGGTTTAGCGTCAGCATTATCACTATGTGGCACGTCACAATTAGTTTCATCCACAAATTCTTTATACTGTTTGTTGGTAACCGGGTATACATCAATTTTGTAGTCGTAGTCAATATCCTTTTCTATCGTGTCCTCACCATAGAGAAATATCCCTTTGGGAATGAGTACCGCTTCACCCTGTTTGAAACTCCTGGCGTAGCCTGCCGTTCTGGACTTGTCGCTCTTTCTGACAACGGTAGATTCCGTCAGATGGATAAACCGTTCTATCAACCAGTCATCATCGGGAACCATCTCTCTCTTGAGAAGTATCTTTTTTAACCTCTCGTCAATCTGAATCCCCGTTTTCTCACTCTTCTCATCTTCTGTATCCACCGACTTGCCATCAACCTTCACGGCATCTTGTATCTCAATCAACCTTTTTGGGTTTCCCTTGATAGCATTATAAATTTCATGATAACGAAACACGATGATTGTCCATTTTATATACAATATTGGAATGAAATATTTTTCCAGTAATTCTTTATTATTTGAACTCTCTTCTGATTCCGCGCTGCAAATAGACTTTTATAATGTCTCAGCAAGGTTTACGTTAAATGCCAGGAGGTTGATAAAACGTTTTAATGATCTTGGGTTTTCTCCAATTCCGGCATAAATTATCAAGTCCGAATGTTCTTTGAAATCATCTGATTTCCCCATTAAAGATTTAATAAAGGTCTTCTTTCTTCCCTGTTCAATAACGGGAAGTTCAAGGGGCAGCTGGATCATCTTGTCGAGATAGTCTTCCGGAGAGATGATGAAATTATCCTTTTTCTCTTCATTGTTATATTCAAAATGTCTATATCGATATGAAATCCCCTTTTTTACGACCTCACGGTCAACCCCAATGACAAAGAGGTATCCTTCAATGTTTAAAAAGAGCTTTATCGCCTCCAAAAGCTCAACTGCCTTGTCCGGCAGGCATCTATCCAGGTCGTCTACAAAGACCACTATTCTAAAACTCTTTTCATCAACGGCCTCCTGTAATTCATTCGTAATTTCATAGTATATCGAGCTATATTCTTCCGAAAGGTTCCTTAATTCTTTCATTCTTCTGGAAGACAACTCTTCTTCCTTTTTGCCATTTTTGAAGCATCGAGACTCAGCCCAAACCCACCCAACTTAGCATCGGCCGTTATCCCGTAAGCGAAAGCGGCGGAGACCTTTCCTATCGTTGTCGCGAACTTGAGAAGTTTGTCTGACAGTATTTTTCCTATTTTCTTATTATCTTTTTTGTACTCTTCTTCAAACTTTCGTATGCCACGCTCTATGGTCTTTAAGAACGGTATGATCAGGTGTTCTTCTCTCTCATATCTCCAGGGATTAAACCATACCGGTATGGCAAAACACGGGGCATTATCATCAAGAAGTTCTTTTTCAAGCAGATGCATAAAACTGGTCTTGCCGCTCCCCCATTTTCCAAAAATGCCGATACAGAATGGTGTTTTAAAATCCTCATCAGTGATCATCCCACTGAGAGTATCTACATATTTGTCAAAACCCAACTGGTCCTCTTCACAACGAAAATCTGATTTCACGTTTAGATGGTATCTTTTCATTTTATGGGCAAAGGTTAACTTTTTGATACGTCATTTTAAGGTAGCATTAAGAGCAGCTTCTACTGCCTTAACGAGCACTGGATTTTGACTCATCTGCTGTATACCGTTCAGCCACATTTCTCTTTCAGGCACTGTAAGCTCTGATTTGCCAATTGCCTTTTCAAGGTTTTTAAGAAACCTGATCTCAATTCTAACAGATGCTTTTTCTTCCCGGTTTTCAGGAACTGTGTCGTAAGATTTGGCAGCATTCATTTGACGAATGCCCTTTGTTGTTAACCACGCGCAGGTTGAATCAGCGTCGACAAGCCCGGCAGAGATAAGCTTTTTTAAAGGCTTCCTGATATTCTGTTCTTTGAAACCATATTCTTCTAAAATCGCTTCAAAGGTTTTCACTCTGCTGGTGCCGTACTCTTTCCAGAGATTATAAAGATTTTCAAGTATGAATTGTTCAAAGGGAGAATTTTTCAATATTCACAAGTTAAGCCATCCTGATTAACTTTTCCAAAACTCCGAAAACTGCCGTCCATGGCAGTTTTTACGGACTTTTGATCTTACGCCTTCAGCGCAAACAATAGGGTAATATTAGACATCTTTAATACATCACGGTAATTATAGAATTGTGGTACTTAGTCTTCTAAGAAATTCTCAATCTTTTTTACTATCAAATCCGGCAGCGCATTCCTGTTATCGATTGTTACCTCATGTATCTCTATATCCTCCCTATCCTTTATCTTCAGGATAAAATCATTCCCACCAAATGTAATGGTGCCTAAGACGATATTTGATGAATGGAGTGCATTGGTTGCTGCCTGCTTGAAGAGCTCAGAAAAACATTCCATCTTGCCAATTTCATCGAGTATTACGATATTGTTCTTTATAGGAGATATTGAAGGTACAGCAATGGTTTCAATATTTTCAATGCTTACCCCATACCTTCTTATATGAAAATCAGATTTTATATCCTGGTGCGCAAGATAGCCTCTCTTCCCATCAAGAGTCTTCATTAAAAAGCCAATTCTTTTTCCCCCTACCCTCTCTTCTTCCGTATAAAATCCATTCGCGGGATGATTCAGGTTTTGAATTACTTTTTTTATAACCGTCGTTTTCCCTGAAGAGGGTGCGCCGGTCAAGAAAATGTTTTTCATTGCGCCGTTTCAGATGAAGTTGTTGAAAAATAATTCTCGTCTTGATAAGAATCAGGATTGAGTAGCTCTCCAGACGCTTTGAACTGAGTCCTGCACAACTACAAGCAAATCGATCCACTCTTTTTCACTAAATTGCTGTACTGCATGCATAACTCCGATGTGAATCCTGCTCTGACTCTGATGTTTCTGACGTACAATCAAAATGCCGTAATTATGCATATTACGATTTTGCGAGAATCCCTTGTCAGTAGTTATGATGAGTCGTTTTTCATTTTGTGTTTTTTGCCATAAAACATCATCCCCCATACCCTCCTTAGAAGTACCGCGAATATCCAATACTTTGTGACCTAACTTCTGTAAGGTTTGAACCGTTATTAATGGTATATTTTCGTCGACAAATATATTCATTTCATTTTGAACCAAATTAAATTGGCGTAACTTGTTCTTCAGTAAGTCGTGCTGCATAATTCAGACAAGCATAAATATCTTCACGCTTTATTGAAGGATATGCATCGAGAAGGTCTTCGAAAGTATCTCCATTGGACAGCATGCTCACAATCTGGTGTACCGGAATACGCGTTCCTTTTATACAAGCCTGACCGTGACAAATTTCAGAATCAATTGAAATGTGTTTGTTCATATTTTTCCCTCTCACTAAAATGTCTTTTTATGATTGTCACAAGTTACTAATCCTTCTTCAAAGAAGTGCTTATCAGGTCATCAAGTTCCAATTCTCTCCCAACTTTCTCAAAAAAAACTTCATGGCAACCATCACAAGATTTTATTAATCTATTAAATTCCAAACCCGACTTATCGGTATCATGCATTTTACTGCATAACATCAATTTGTTTAAAGAACTGACAAATTTGTTACTTAAGGTAATAAACTCACTGGAGATATCATTGTTTTCAATCATATAAAGTTCTACACAATAATAGCCAATGCCCTCTTTGAGTTCCTGTGTCCAGATATCCATATCAACCCAGTCATTCTCTTCCACGGCCTTTGCTAATCGCCTCATCACCCTGGAGGCTTTCTTCATGGCTTTTGCTAGACTCTCTTCTTTCTGCGTGTTCTCTTGCACCTCTTTCACCCTCTCAACCTTCACCTCTTCAGACTTTTTACATGAAGAAATGGACATCGTAACACCAAAAATTATTGCAACAACTATTAGTGGATAATTCATATCGCTCCTTTATTCCAGTACTTTTCCAATGTCTCAATCAGCTGATTCGCCTCATCAGGCACTTCAATCTTATCATTTAATATCTCTTTTACAGGCACTTCCCTGCAATACTATTTCTTATTAACACCATTTTCCTGATTGTTATTTTTTTATCGTGCTGATAGAGAAAGATTTGTTAGAATGCGATCGGCATTTGATGATTCTTTTATTTCACTATCTAAAACAAAAATCTGTCTATTTGGAATACCTCCCTTCTCAATAAGAAATCCCTTGATTTGTTTTGCCCTCTCCCGGGCAAGCATTCTCAATCTGACATTATCAATTACAATGTTCTCAATCAAACATTTCTTGGCCGCAGTTACCACAACCTCCTGCTCAATTGATTTTGGATCCTCGATAGAACCTAGATCTTCATCTCCTCCACCTGTGAGTCTGTACAATGCTGAAAAGGGTGAGGTAACTATCTTGGTAACCATATTCACAAGAGTCTTAATCACAACACGGTCGTGGTTGAACTCTGGACCATTGAGATCTCCACGAACGGGCAGGTCGATGTCATGACTGCCATCTCTCTTTAATTTCTCAGTCTCAGCGGGTGCCTTCTGTTGTGCATCTGGAACAGAGTCTTTATATTTGCTAATCCTCACCCCATCGATTCCAAACAACTTCCCGGGATGATGGCCAAAATCCTTCTCGTACGCCTTGATAATGAGACGCCCGTACTCTTCATCTGAAAATGTAATATCTCCAGCCGGGGTAGGAGCTTGCCCAACCTGCTCTATCTTTCCGCCTCCCTGTTTCAGCCTCTTGTTCAATTCTTCCCCTGCAAGCGCCATACGGTCTTTTTCACCATCTGCAAAGGCTTTAATTTCAAGCAGAAGCCAAGGACGTTCATAAATTGCCTTAGCCAGCTTACCAAGTTTTCCGATCTCAACATCACTGAGTTTTGAACTCCCGAATTCAAACTCGATAGAACCAAGGTCTTCATCTCCACCACCTGCAAGCCTGGACAATGCTGAAAATGGTGAGGTAACTATCTTGGTGACCATATTCACCAGAGCCTTAATGAGAACCCGGCCGTAGTCGAACTCCGGATCATTGAGATCTCCACGAACAGGCAGGTCGATGTCAATCCGGCCATGACGGTCTTTGAGCAGAGCTATTGCGAGTTTGACTGGTAATTTGGTTGCATCTTCGCTTTCGATACGATCTCCAAGGGTAAGTTGATCTATTAAGATTGCATTCTCTCCAACCAGGATATTTTCTGACAGGTGGTACTTTAAATCTAGCGACATTTTCCCTTTCTTTATCGGATATCCTGCAAATTTCGCGGAGTAAGGAGTAACCGTGGTGAGTTCCATATTCTTAAAAGAGAGTGACATATCAGTGTACTTATCATCACTTAACAGATTAATAGTGCCCTCAATGTTCACGGGTGCGTGGTCATCAACATTGCCGTTCAATAAGACATTTGCCCTTGTCCCAGGCTCTGAGGTTAATCCTTTAACACTCCCGTTCAGACCGTGTATAGCGGTGGCAAAATTCTTTTTTAGTGAAAGGTCTGCAAAATCCGCTGAACAATCTTCGAAACGAATCTCTTTAACAGTAATGGGGAAGTCTCTGTGATCCCTGCCGGAACTGTCAGCTGCCATGGCTTGGTCATTCTCCTCCCCTTTTTCATCTCTCTCAGGCAATACCTGAGAGAGTAAAAGTTTCCCCTCCGACACTTCTCTGTCGGGCATCGACATCACTCTGGATAAATTAAGGGTTCCATCTTGCCATATGATTACCTTTGCGTAAGGCTTGCTGATAAGAATTTCAGAAATGTTACACCTGTAAGGCATAACATCAAAGACTATTCCGTTCAACGAAAGGGATTCCCACCTGAGCAAATCTTCGGAATATGCCCGATCGGTTATCCTTAAGCCATCAATACTTGCGGCTCCTTCATAGCGAATCACGGGACCTTCGCTACCGGGACTCATATACGTTACCCTGCCGTCGAGGTTTGCTGTACCCTCTACAACGTCAATCTCTGTGAAGGAATTCAAGGTTGGCTGAAAGGAGTGTAAGGGTAATTGGGCTGCCTGGGTATTAATGACGGCAAAAATGGGGTTAATACCTACCTGACCTCCCATTTTAACGCTGCCTGTGTCGTTCAGTCCAAGATCAAGCGTTACCTCCATTTTTGAATCTTTTTTATTGCTAACACCTTTCAGATTAACATTAACCGACTGCAGTTTAACTTGCTGTATTTCCGTTAACGTGTGATTTTCTATGACGATACGAGAATCTTCCATCTTCATTTCATTCAGGGTAAAACTCCATTTCTGCTCTTCACTGACTGTTTTATTCGTACTCGAAAAAGATTGACCGCCCTTTTCACTGCTCACTTCAGGAAAAAACAGTTTTTGGGAATACATAATCCCATCCTTGTCAAGACTGTCTTGAAATCGTATCTTTTTGAGGTAAACGGCGCCTACCACGGCCTCCCTATTCGAAAGATCGATGTCTATACACGTAACCGACAGAGAAGGTATTGATAATACCGGATTCATGTTCTTCTTCTCGACAAGCTCTAATCCCTCTAACTGCATGGTTCCATCAACAAGTTTTAAATAAATTGGTTCTCCACTCATATCAATGCTGTAACCTGCAACCATGTCAAGTAATCCATCTGATATCACGAAACCAACTTGATCCTGAATGTATTTCCATAGTGTATTAGTTTTGACTCCCGAAAGAGTGAGTTTCCCGTGAGCACCCAGCGGATTGACGGAAATATCTCCTTCGCAACTCACACCTTCTCCTTCACGTGTTTTTGCAGTGAAGAGGTACTGACCGACAGCATCTCTCTCGGTACTGAAATTTTCGAGTGAAACCTGTATAGGAATCACAGTGGTTTTAAAAGGAGTCGGATGCGATAGATCGGCAAACGCCATACGCCCTTGTTTAATCTTCAATTGAGAAACAAAAATCGGAGGGATATTACTACTCTTTTCCTTTGAGGTATCATTCACAGCCGGTGCAGGAATAAGGTCTGAAAAATTGAATTTCCCATCAGGCATAATCTTCATCTGCCCATCAGGTGCTATCAGGCGAATCTCGGCAAAAGTAAACGCACTGCGAAACAGAGAGGAAAACTGGAGGTTTACATACAGCTCTTCAAAAGAAAAAAAACGTTCACCATTGAGCTCGTTCATTTCAAAGCCCTTCATCGTAAATGATAGCGCGAGTGGGTTTAACTTTATTTTTTTAACAATGACTTTCCGACCAGTTTGCTTTGCTAAACTTGATAACAACTTCGATTTGACAATGGTGGGTGCTATAAAAAAACCACATACGGTATACAGCAGAAACAAAATGGCAATGACAATCACCACCTTCATGGTGAGCGGTAAGCTTTTGCAAAACGAACGAATACCCATAGAATAACTCCAGCGTTTACTATTTTTTCTCAGTTTTACATCACCCATTTTTCAATTGTTTGGGGACTTTTTAAAGCGACCTATACTCCACAAGAGTATAATGGCGCCAGCAAGTGCGGCAAGCAGTGAGCCAATTAATCCGTAAGTCGTTACACCGAGTAAACCGAAAAGAAATCCCCCAATATAAGCACCGCTGATGCCAACAATAAGATTACCAATTAAGCCAAATCCTCTCCCCTTCATAATGAGACCAGCAATCCAACCAGAAACAGCTCCAATAGCCAAATATAGTATTACGTTCATTTATTCTCTTGTAAAGATAGGATACAGACAAAAATACCAGTTCTATGATTATACATGTTGCCCGGCACAATATCCTGATGACCAGGCCCATTGGAAATTGTAACCTCCCAACCAACCTGTAACGTCTACCACTTCCCCAATAAAATAAAGACCTTTCACTTTCTTGGTTTCAAAGGTTTTGGATGATAATTCATCGGTATCAACGCCCCCTTTCGTCACTTCTGCTTTCCGGTATCCTTCAGTACCGGATGGGCAAATACACCATCCATGAAAGATTTCAGATATTGTATTGATTTCTCTCTTATTATACTGGTTTACGGGTTTATTCTTAAGGTATAATTTCAACAATCGCTGGGCCAGTCGCTTTGGCAGGAACTCACCAATAAGATTCTTCAGGTCAGCTTTTGGCCTCTCTTTCTTCCACTGTTCTATCATGTCAACTATGTTAATCCCGGGAAGTAAATTGATAATAATTTCATCTCCCGGTCGCCAGTAATTTGAAATTTGCAAGATGGCAGGTCCACTTAAGCCCCTGTGAGTAAAAAGTACTGCTTCCCGAAAAGATTTTCCGTTACAAGAAACCAATGCATCAACAGATATACCCGACAAATCCTCAATATCTTTCATAAAACAACTACTCAAGGTCAAGGGTACTAAACCGGGTTCACAGTTGAATACATTGAGCCCGTACTGTTTCGCTATCTCGTATCCAAAACCTGCAGCTCCTTTTCTATACAGAGATAATCCTCCGGTAGCTATTACCAGGGATTCCGTCTCAAATATTCCTTTGCTTGTCGATACCGAGAAATCCTTTTCTTTTTTTATATTCATAACGGCGCATTTATTTAAAACCCTTACCCCACCATCCTGACACTCTTTTAACAAAACGTTTACAATCTCGCTTGCTGCCCCTTGACAGAAAAGTTGTCCCAATGCTTTCTCTTGATAAGCTACACCATGCTTTTTAACTAACGAAATAAAATCATGCTGGGTAAAACGGTTTAATGCCGACTTGCAGAAGTGGGGATTGTTAGATAAATAGTGCTCCGATCTCACCATCATATTCGTAAAATTGCAGTGTCCTCCACCTGAAATAAGGATTTTTTCCCCCACCTTCTCAGCTTGATCCAAAAGCATCACCTGCCGGTCTCTTTGACCGGCAGAAAGTGCACACATCAATCCTGCTGCTCCCGCTCCTATGATGACAACCTGAAAATGTTGCATGACCCCCTTACCATCCGGAGAAAAGATATATGTGTTTTTTTCAAATTAAAAGACTAACTATTGTTTATCATCTTTACCTTCTACCAGAGGAACGAAGCGTACGGGGATTGTCTTTTTTATATCTACTTTTCCTTCTGCATCTTTCTCAACAATCATCAAGTCCTGGCCAAGATAGAAATTATCAACTGGAATTACCACCCTCCCACCATGTTTTAATTGTTGTATTAATGGTTCGGGAATCTTACCTGCCGCCGCCGTAACAATGATTGCATCAAATGGTGATTTATCAGGCCAGCCAAGTGAACCGTCTCCTATCTTTACATCGACATTATCGTATCCAAGGCTTTTTAACCTTTCGGCCGCCTGAACTCCCAGTTCTTCAATGATTTCTATCGTATAAACTTTTCTCACAATTGTTGATAAGACAGCAGCCTGGTAACCGGAACCTGTTCCGACCTCAAGAACTACATCGTCACTGTCAACTCCAAGCATCTCTGTCATAAGGGCAACTATATAGGGTTGTGAAATTGTTTGCCCCAATCCTATGGGGAACGGATTGTCGTGGTAACTAAACCTACGAAATTCTTCAGGAACGAAAAGATGACGGGGAACAGTTTCCATCGCCTTCAGTACCTTACTATCTATAACACCCCTGGCGACTATCTGGTACTTGACCATATTCTTCCTTTCCATAACAAAGTCTTCACCTGAATCTGCATGAGCCACTTTTGGTAATACTAATGAGTTCATACCCCTGTTATGTAAAAAAGGAAAAAAGTAATTGAAAACACAAAATATAACAAAGATTATAGATACAAAAATTACCAATTTCATTTTATCTGCAATTAACATAAATCTTAGAGTTTTTCGAATTCTACCAGGTTACGTCCTGCGCCTGTATTGGTTAACAATCTTCAGTTCGAGTCCTTTTGCCCCCCTCTCCATGATATAAAGTAAGGAAATTGATAAGTTAGGCAATCCTCGTCAACTTTTCCAAAATCCCTACCTCGTCCGAATGGCCAGTTAGCCGGGTGGGAAGCTCCCATTCATGGCATTTTTTAAGGTCTTTTGAACTTGAGCCTTCATCGCAAAAAATAAGGAAATATTGAAATTCCTATACATGAACATAGTGTATAAATAATTTAACTATACGTCATATTGTATCATAATAAAAAAAGATCACGATAAAAAAACAGTCTCAGGCAGGCCATAAACTATGAAATATACAGGTTTAACCTTGAAGTATTTTCTTAGAACAATTATACTTAACCGCTGTTGCAACACGTAACGATTTAGGATTTATTTTCTTTGAAGAGAAATGAAAAGGGTAAAAAAAAATAAAAAAATAAGGAATCTTAAAGAAGAGATATTTGTCATTGACACAAGCATCTTCACCAATGCCGATGTGAGCAGATCCTTTGGTAAAACACCTACCGCTGCTCTGAAAAAATTTTTACGGTTAATTAATAAATTAGAAGGTCCATATTTTTATATGCCACCATCGATTTATAATGAACTGATGAATTTTGTAGAAGTTGATAAAATACCCAAGGATCTCCAGATTAAGATTTTACAAAAACCACCAAAAAAATTTGAGTCGAGCGTTCCCTCCTTTTTGCTTTATGAACTCATTGAAGATGTCCGTCTTCGTATTGATAAAGGATTGAGAGTAGCAGAACAGGCAGTTAGGGATACTACAAAGGTAACCGAACCGGAAACAATCGCAAACCTGAGAAAAAAATATCGCTCGGCATTAAGGGAAGGTATAATAGACAGCAAGGAAGATGTGGACTTAATACTTTTGGCAAAAGAACTGGATGGTATTGTGGTCACCGCTGATACGGGGATTTTGACCTGGGCTGATAAACTGGGGATTCGTTTTATAGAATCCCGCAATCTCCTTGGAATTCTCAATACTCTAATCAAAATGTGAAAGACCGTTCCAATATTTCTGGATTATCTCATACGTTGGAAAACATCTCCGCTGAAATTTCACGTGCCAATACTTCCCTGTCTTTCTCTGGCTGTTTACTATTACGTCTACTTTACATTTACGAAAATGATCAAACAATTTCTTCACATTTTGTTTTTTGTTTAATTTTACTTCAAATTCTACTCCTATCATTTCCTCCTGAATCGCCTTCCTTACACTTTCAAATATTGGCTGCATCAGTGATTCACCCGTTTTCTTTAAAATACCATCGTCCAGGGGGATTTCGTGTTCCAAAAGGTAAAAGACTGCTCGTACTATTCTCTGCGTAAAAAACTCTGCCGGTGTTTCCATCATTAAAGACGAAGTTACTTTCATGTCCCTGTGACACGAATCTAACGTAACGTACTTTACCGTTTTTTCTGCAGAATCAGTTGGTTTTAATACTATACCTTCACAACCTTTTTCGTTAAGCTCTTTAAGATTTCTTTTTATCTTTTCTCTGTCTGATTTAGAAGAAGCGTATTTCCCATAGCGGGTTACCGTGGGAATTCTGTATTTGTCGAACAATCTATACCTTTCTTCCGTACGAACTTCTCTGTTTGTATTTTTAACTCTTATGTCGAATGCAAAAAACTCAACATCATCAGTAACATAGGAGGGGAATTCCCTGTTATATGGGTTTCCAGGACCGGCAATTTCTCCACAGATAATTAAATTTGGATTTTCAGTGAAAAATTTTTCAATGTTAAAGAAATTCACCAATCTGTCAGTACTAAACGGGCATACATAGCTACCCCGTGTAAAAGCAAGCACTGTGTCTTCTATTTTTGCAATTCTCACATTGTAACCGTCAACTTTTTCTTCTACATAAAAGGGTTTTGCAAACGTCATCTTGATACCATTCTCAAGCTGTAAAATCCTTGCTATCCGTGGAAAATTGAAAATAATATCTGAACCGGCTATGACAGAACCTTTTTCCAGTATTCCGACTTTTTTGACAAATCTATAATAAGGTATACCGTCAAACTCATCAGCTACTACTTTATGCTCTTCTAATGCTTCCCTCCACAGATATTCAGTTATGTTCACCCGTAATACTGTTTCCAAAATCTTCGTAATCTTACTCACGACTGGATATTTCCCTCGTAAAATGTTCTCTCCTGTTTGCTTTTTCTCATGAATAATAAAGTTGCATGCACCTAAAATCAAGGAGAAAACAAGTTGAACCATTACAACTAAAAACCAAATGAGTATTATTCACCATCTAAATATTATTCCCCATAAATGTATTTTCCAATTGTCTGCATCTCTTATTTATGTTAAATTTGATTCAGGTTACGACAAGCTATTTCTCTGAATAAGAAAATGTTAGAAATATCATGACAGGAAAAATACCAAAAAGAAGAAACATATGCAACAATTGCCATAATCAACATGGCTGTTTGACTGATGAGCCTCTGTGTTTACTTATAGAACGTAAAAAGAAAGAGATGTCTCTTTCAGGCAAAGATCTTATGAGAAAAAGAAACATTCTTAATGAGTGTCACAAATGTTCTCACTTCAATATATGCTGGGCTCATGAGGCGTATAAAACAGTCATACAAAAACTGAAACGAAAATAGTAACCATTCCCATCCATTACGTTTGCTTAAATTTTCACGTTTTCATGACCTCTCAAACGGCAACTTTCATCTTTTACCAGTTTGAGAACAATTCGCCTGATTTTCTTTACCGTTACACGTTCCACTTCAGGTTTCTTCAATGTTATAAAGTGAGGAGCAGTCCGCCAAATTCAATCTGAAACCTTCTGACCTGGGTTAAAATCTCCTCTCCAATGCTCATAGCTTCTCCCATTCGTAACCATATCAAATATATTATTGACGTCATTCCTTTTATATCATATAACTTACATCTTATAAAATTCAGGCATACTATTTTTCATAACATATAAGATAATTTTTAAATAATTCTAAATTAACGTATCAGCCATGAATGACAAAACAACAAAAAGCAGCACAACTACTACTTCTTTAAATGATTCTTTCAAGAAAGATGTTGAATATCATCTGAAAAAAACCCTCGGTCTTGGATTGAGAGGCGTAACAACCGTTGATGAGGCGGCAGAAAAAAGGCTCTTCCTGCATCTTTATAAAGCAATAGCACTTGCCATACGGGATAAAATCATCGATAAATGGATATCAACAAACAGAGAATACAGGAAAAAAGAAGCAAAGCAGCTTTACTATCTCTCAGCAGAATATCTACCTGGCAGATTCCTGGCAAACAATATAATAAACCTGGGTGCACAAGGAGAGATAGACAGCCTCTTGAACTCCCTGGGCCTGAACTTGAATGAAATAGAGGACATGGAAATGGATGCCGGTCTTGGATCAGGTGGTTTAGGAAGGTTAGCAGCGTGTTTTTAGATTCAATTGCTACCTTGCAATTGCCCGGACATGGTTACGGTTTACGTTATGACTATGGTATTTTCCGGCAGGATATTCGAGATGGATACCAGGTGGAGCATCTGACCAGTGGCTGCAACATGGAAACCATGGGAAATTCAACACGAAGAGGAGGTCGTAATCGTTAAATTTGGAGGTTCTCTTAAAAGAGAGAAATCCTTTACCAACAAACAGAAGACCGAAATAGAAGATTATGAATCTGTTTCAGCCATCCCCTTTGATACACCAGTTGTAGGCTATAGAAACAATACCGTCAACACGTTAAGATTGTGGAGCACATCTGTTCCTGATTACGACCAGTTCAATATCAAGGCGTTTGATAAAGGTGATTATCATCATGCTCTCAAAAATGTACTCTGTCATGATGACCTGACCATGGTGTCTATTTTATACCCGAATGACAGCCATGACTCAGGAAAACGTTTACGCTTAAAACAACAGTATATCCTTGTGTCTGCCAGTATGCAGGATATTATCAGAACTTATAAAAAGAGTAGTTTGCCCTTCGAAATGTTCCATCAAAAGGTAGCTATTCAGATTAATGATACACATCCATCCCTGGTTATTACGGAGCTCATGAGGATCCTGGTAGATGAAGAAGATATTGAGTGGGATAAGGCATGGGATATCACAGTCAATACTTGCGCATATACAAACCATACAGTGTTAAGTGAGGCGTTAGAGCAGTGGGATGCCGCTATGATGAAGGCGATTCTACCAAGAAATTTTGAAATTGTTGAGATCATTAACCATGACTTTTGCGTATCGGTAGAGAAAAAATATTGCAAAGACATGGATCGAGTTCGTCGACTGTCTATCGTTGTAGACGGTAAGGTGAAAATGGCCCACCTCGCTATAGTAGGGAGTCATTCAATCAACGGAGTGGCAGAATTGCATACTCAAATCCTTAAAGAAGATGTACTTCGTGATTTTTATGAGATCTTTCCTGAAAAATTCAACTGCAAGACGAATGGTATAACTCCCAGGAGATGGCTGTTAAAACCAAATCCTGAACTGGCAGGTCTGATTACGGATAAAATAGGCAATGGCTGGATTACCAATCTGTCCGAACTTGAAAAATTAGAAAAGTTTTCAAATGATATCGATTTCCTGAAACAAATTACGGAAATAAAGCGTCGTAACAAGGAGAGATTAAAGAATTATGTCTACAAACAAAATCCTGTAAGAGATGGTAGCGGGAAGACAATTGGAAAGATAGAGCTCAGTCTGGATTCAATCTTTGACGTCCAGGCTAAAAGACTTCATGAATACAAGAGGCAGCTCCTGAACGCTCTCCATATTCTCATACTCTACAATAGACTTAAGAATAACCCTGATCAGAAAATCATAGCAAGGACATTCTTTTTTGCAGCCAAGTCTGCTCCCGGATACGAAATGGCAAAGGCTATAATCAAATTTATCACTATCCTTGCCAGAACTATCAACAACGACCCAGACATAAAAGATATGATTAAGGTTGTGTTTCTGGAAAACTATAATGTATCGCTGGCTGAAATACTTCTCACGGCAGCAGATGTGAGTGAACAGATATCTACGGCTGGGTTAGAGGCTTCAGGGACAGGAAACATGAAACTTGCCCTGAACGGAGCATTAACAATCGGAACTATGGACGGGGCAAATGTTGAAATGTCAGAAGAAATAGGGGAGGAAAACATGTTTATCTTCGGGTTAAGATCTGATGAGGTCAAACGGTTAAGAGAAAATGGATATAACCCCGGTGAACTGTGTAACAGAGAAGAAACTGTTCAGAGAATTATAAATCAATTATATTCTGATGAATTAACTAAAATACCAGAAGAAAGAGCTATACTTAAAAGAATTGCAGATTCTCTGGTACACGTTGATAAATATTTCATTCTTAAAGACTTACTACCATATAAGGAAGCTCAGGAAAAGGTTTCAGAATTATATCAGGACAGAATTTCATGGGCAAAAAAAGTCGTGCTTAATATTGCGAGATCTGGCAAATTTTCGAGTGATCGAACAATTAAACAATATAATGACGAAATCTGGAATCTAGAGAAGATACCTGTACCGTAAATCCGACCAAAAAATTTTCATACAACAATTTAGGAAGCCTAACCAGTCAGACATAGTCTTTGTGGTGCTAAAGCACCAAACAAATGAGTTTCGATCATTGCTGTCATAGATAGGCAAGCAAACATTGTACTTTGAGGTTTATTTGTATTTTGTGATTTGAAATAGCTAATTTATTAACTCCCGTAAGGTTCTGGCTCGACCTGGTTGGGCTTAAGTGTGTAGGGGAAAAAACAGCTTGAGAGTGTAAAGCTCTCCGTTCTCGGTACAATTGTGTGTTGTTTCTCACATTTATGATTGCGTGCTAACGGCCTCTTCTACCTCATTCCATACCTCATGAGACTCCATACATAGTGATATCTTACCGCAGTTGAGTTTCTGCCCTATTATCTTCCATAATTCTCTGTATGCTTCTACTCTGAGAGGTCTAAAATAGCGATATTTACCATCAACACATGGAACAAACTCACCCAATAATAAATCTGATTCAGGGTTTCTCTCCCTGATTACGCTAGCAAGAGAGGAGAGAAATCTTAAACCACCAAGACTAACAAACCTGATCTTATCGTGATCCAATCGATGAAAAAGTTCCGCAATCATTGTTTCGTAATTTTCCAACCATCCATTAAATCTTATGATAGGATCCATACATACTCCTATGGAATAGCCAGCCTTCTGCACCTTTCCTGCAGCCTCTATTCTCTTCTGCAGTGACGGTGTTTTGTGCTCATACATATCTATGGCAATCTGAGGAGTAAATGTCCATGATATAACAATATTTTTCCTCTGCTCTTTCTCGGGTGGAGAAAAACCATTTCCTGACACATTCAGGATGTTTTGAATCGTCGTAGTCTTTGTCCTCAGTTCCAAACTCGCTTGAGGAAATCCAGAGAAAAGAGAAACGAGCTTGCAGGAAAAATCCGTAAGATCATCAAAAGCCAGGGCATCACATAGTTCTCCGGCATGAAAGATAATCTTCTTTCCGGCTGATGCAAGGATAACATTTCTGATTTCACGAAGCATCTCTTCATGATTCACAAAGATGGTTGGTACAGCATTGCCAAGATAGCTCTGAAGAAAGCAGTATTCACAATCAAAACTACAATTATTCCCATGAATAACATAATACTCGGTACCACCCTTTATACCCTCTCGACACCGAAACCGTTTGACCAACTCTCCTTTCTTTTTTGCTATCGCCAGAAATTCCTTGCTCTTTTTATACACATCATTAAGAGTTTCACCTTCAACTTTAATATCCCTATAGTCATCTATATATTGAAGAGGGATGTTAGGCAATTTGTCCAGTATCTGCCGGGTAACAGGCAACTTGACAACGTCCTTTTCCACAAATATCTTTTTAGGATGAGAAGTCTTCATATTTCCCTATCTTTTTCCGTGATAATCTGTACTGATTTGAGGTTGGACTTTACCTTACCCCACCACCACCCGAAGTGCGAATTCTTATGACGTCTCCTTTGTTAACCTTAATTGTAGCTTTCGACGGGAGAATACGCTTCTTACCGTTCGAAACGAATACGTTTCCTCCCCTCTTCCACCTTTTATGCCATACGGGTTAAACTTCCTTCAATCTGAAAGTATAATTGCAGTAAGCGTCCTGCAGAAACTCAAAATCCCTGATTATGCCATCTCCTCCCCTGTGTTTCCCAACACCACCGTATTGTAAACGGATCAGATATTCCTTTATCCTGACCTGAAATAATCTATTCTACAGGGCAGGTCTCTTGCTTCACGCCATTTTGAATACCTGCCCGAAGGACATGTTCAGGCGGGCATACTTGCACATAAAAATGTAAACTATTGATATATTTGCTTTTAAAATGAATCAATATGCAGAATCAAGTGAAGCTATCGAAGATCACTCTTCCAAAAGCGAAAACTGTCTTCCATAGCAGTATAATAATCATACGAATCATTTTAAAGAAAATTTCCTCACACTTGATTATCTTTTTTATCGACTATGACAAACTGTCATAGTTTGTCATATTGACACGCTTGCTAATGTGAACAGTAACTATATATTACAATCTTTTCATATGCTTTGTGTAAATATCTATTTCGTGAAATATCAATGAAGAACTGTTTAAATCAAAATGAGAGACGTTTTAGCAGGAGATTGGAACTACACCTACCGATATTAATTCTAAATCTGAAAGTTGAATCAAAAAATATAAGTTCTACGGGAGTTTATTTCGAAACAACAATAGATAATTCCCCTCTATTTCAACCCGGGAAAAAAGTCAACCTTAAAATTGTTGCAAATACTTCGTTATCCATGCTCCCCAGCAAAACGGTTAAGCTTACTGGTAATGGGGAAATTATCAGAAATACAATACTAAGCGATAGCCATCATGCAAAAAAATTGGGTATAGCGTTACGTTTTGAGAAAAAACTTGAAATTCTTGTTTGATACCGGTTCCTAGAAAAAGTAATCTGGCATTTGCTTTTCAATGTTTTGATCTTTATAATAAGATATCTGATTTGTGAAATTGAATCTACCGTACCAGTATGGGATTTGCAATTCTGTCTTCGTCTGTTTCTGTCTAACTCCAGGGAAAAAGTGCTAAAGCCTTTAACTTCGGTATCACAACTGGTATGACACTACAGAACAGATCCAAACATTTAACATCTGACATATTTTTATGCAACAGGTAATATGAGTATGGATCAATTAAGTCTCGTGATAAACGAAATATTCCAGAGTATTCAGGGTGAATCCTCCCATGCAGGAGTGCCCTGCTCATTTATCAGATTGACAGGCTGTAATTTAAGATGCTCATATTGTGATACGTCATACGCCTATGATGAGGGTACTGAAATGTCTTTGAAATCCATAATTAAACAAATCGGAGAATATGGTTGTAAAAATGTATGTATTACAGGAGGGGAACCACTATTACAAAAAAATGTACCTGAACTTATAAGACAATTATCACATATGGATTGCAAAATTTCTATCGAGACAAATGGGAGTTTGGACATCAATTTATTACCAAAAAATGCTATCAGGGTTATGGACATTAAATGCCCGGACAGCCGGATGCATCGGGAAATGGATTGGAACAATATAAAAAAACTCAGGCATGATGATGAAGTCAAGTTCGTTATATCATCAAAAGAAGATTTCGAATGGGCAAAAAGTATTGTTGTTACGCATGACCTGACACACAAATCCAAAGTGCTTTTTGGTGTAGTATACAGCAGATTAGAACCAAAAATAGTGGCAGAATTAATAGTAAGCAATAAGCTGGATGTACGGTTTCAGCTTCAACTCCATAAGTATATCTGGCCAGACAAAACCAGAGGTATTTAATCGATGAGTACAAAAACAGGATCACCCAGAAAAAAACTTGCAATAGTTCTCTTGAGCGGAGGTCTTGACAGCTGCGTTACCTTAGCGATAGCAAGCAAAGAACATGAAATTGCCCTCCTCCATGCACAATATTATCAACGAACCCAATCACGTGAACTCATTGCATTTCATAAAATTGCTAACCATTTTAAAGTACCTGAGGACAGGATTCTTATTACGGAAATAGATTATTTAAAAAAAATTGGAGGGTCAAGCCTTACCGACAAAAATCTCCCAATCGATAAAGGAGAAACAGGTTCTGTTATTCCGAATACCTATGTACCGTTCAGAAACACACTTTTGTTATCAATTGCCGTTTCCTGGGCGGAAGTTATCGAAGCGGAGAAAATATTTATCGGTGCCGTTCAACAGGATAGTCCCGATTATCCTGATTGCAGAAAAGAATATTATGAAGCCTTTAACAAGCTTGTGGAAGTGGGTACAAAACCATCAACACATATTCAGGTTGTCACACCCATAATTGGAATGAAAAAAGCTGATATAGTAAAGAGGGGCATTGAACTCGGTGCACCTCTCCCTCTCACATGGTCTTGTTACGAAAACAATGATATGGCATGTGGTCAATGCAATAGTTGTATTCTTCGTTTAAGAGCCTTTGAAGTTGCCGGATATGAAGACAAGATTTGTTATTTTGAGAATGTTTGATACAATACTTTACCTTTTTTTTATTGAAAAGAGGAATACATGACGCAGCATACCGTATCAATCTTTAAACCGTACCCCTTTTCTGTTGGACAAAAGATCAGGATAGAGGGTAACAGGAGAGAGGGTGATTGGGAGGTTGTCGACATCGGGGAACATAAGGTTACTCTTCGATGTCCGATTTCAAACAAAGAATTTACCTGGGACATGTTCTGCTATTTCGTCGAAGAGAAGCATAATGCACCCTGGCCCTTAACCCAATGACAATCCAGGTATTCTTAAGAGAAAATCTTTACTCATTAAGGGTAATCTATGGCTCTGCTCGCTGTTTCTCCTGTTTATGAGAACCAATCTTTATTTCCGTTCCTGAAACAATTCTCTGGATATTTGTACTATGCCTCATAATTATTACTATGGCAACAACTACGGATAGACTTGTCAGGTATAAACCATTACCGAATGGGTCACTTTCCAGTACAATGATACAACCAACGATAAATAAAGAACCTATCATGGATCCCAGAGAAACATAGCGAAACACTATTACGGTTACTATCCATATAACCAGCGCAATTGCGACAGATACCGGTGCCAACCATATAAAGACCCCGAAACTCGTTGCAACTCCCTTCCCGCCTTTAAAACCCAAATAAACAGGAAACACATGGCCAAAAATCGCACACAAGCCACAAAGAATTACCAACAGATCCTCGGAAGTTGTCGGAAAATGTAAGGTACTGACAAAGACCGGTATTAACAAAACAGAAATAAATCCTTTAAGCAAATCCAGAACAAATATGATGATCCCGTACTTCCTGCCAAGTGTTCTCCCTACATTTGATGCCCCTATATTACCACTACCATGCTTCCGTATGTCTATTCCCTTAGCAAGAGCGATGATATACCCAAAGGGGATTCCTCCGATTAAGTACGATATGGTCATTCCTAAGAAGTATGATTGAAGCATAAGATTTCACCATTATCAAGAAAGGTTATGTTTCCTGCTTTTTACAGTTTTTTTATTTACCGCTTTATGATTGAGGCGTCACAATATTTTGTTCCAGTTTTTTATTTCTTTCGAGATAAATCAGTCAGGAACCACCAGAACCTATGTTTTTTATGATTCCAAGGATACATTTCAAGAAAAACTTGTAAATGTTTTTTCATCTCACCGTATGAATTGAGAGCTGCTTCATGCCGAAACATCTCCTCACTATCTGAACGGATGAGTTTCGGATGAGTTAAGTACCTCCCGGATCTCAGGTATTCTTTAAAAAATCGTATCTTGTCTTTTTGGGTAAAGAACGATGAACACGAAACATGAAAGCAATTTTTCATTGAGACATTTCTTTTAAATTTCTCTAATGATCTGTCAAGTCGCATGAGATTTTTCATCCTTCTGTGTAGATTCAGCTCCTTCAACTCTCTGGACTTGTCTAAATCTATGATATACACAACAAATTCACCTCTGTTTGACTTTTGCAGAAGAATATTCTTCAAATTTAAATCTGCATGGTAAATACCGGCATCATGCATTATTTTTATAGCTTGTGCAACTTTGGAAATAATCTCTTTTTTCTTTGCCAAAAAAGTTTGATTGTCAACTCGCAAAAGAAATTCCATGAGATCAACAGAATCCCTGATTTCTCTTGAGATTAACTTGCTCCTGAAAAAGGGCCCCAGAACTCTGTTTTTCACAATTGCTATTATCTCTATCGTCCTTATCCCTTTTTTGGATGCACCTTCACAAATTAATAGTTCTTTTACGGGACGCAATCCTTGCCAGAATATATCCTTCAACACGCTGCCAAACAATCCACCGTGCCAGTAATCCCTCACTACCAGGTTCCCGTTATCAAGGTTTTTTACAAAAATGCTTTTGCAGGGAGTTCTTCCGTGGTAAGATACTCTGAATTCGGTTTCTCCCGTATAGGGGTGGACAGACAATCCATCTGGTAACCTCTCCTTCTGGATGTGTGCTGATCGGGAAGATGTTACATTATACAAACCAAAGAAAACGTTAAAATCTTGTTCCGTCAATTTTACTTCGTATTTTTTATTGATGAACAAGGTTGTTTTCCCTTTTTCCAAAGTGGAAAAGTATTCGGGTAATCGAGCTGTTTTCATTGCGAAATGATTATACCAGAACAACTCTGTGTTGTCAAAAATGACCTAAAAATCAATTGAAAAATTTACCTTTTATAGGATAAAATGTACCAATAATCTATGAAATTCCCCGTGATAGAAAAACCTGAGAAATTATTGATTGTTCGCCTTAGTGCATTGGGCGATGTGGTAGACGTCCTCCCGGCATTACGATCACTACGTTCCCATTTCCCCGATTCAAAAATTGCGTGGCTAGTAGAAGATAGAACGAGTGATATTCTTTCCGACCACAACGATATCGATGAAATAATCGTATTTCCCAGAAAAAGATGGCAACGGAATATTTTCAAGATAAGCAGGTTTTTCGATACCTTATCTGATATTATATCGTTTTATAAGAAACTTCGCAGTGATAAATATGATTGCGTAATTGATTTCCATGGCAATCTTAAGAGTGGAATAATGACATTTTTAACCGGGTCCAAAACCCGAATTGGTTTTGGAAAAGGTCATTGCAAAGAGTTTAATTATCTGTTCACAAAATATCACATCTACCCTGATAAAAGAAGGATGCACAGGATTGAAAGGAATCTTTCTTTACTCAGCTGTTTGCATATAAGCACTAAATTTCAAAAGCCGGAGATTCCTGTATCAGCAGATTGTGACAAATTTGTCACCCGATTTCTGGATACAATAAACTGTTCTTCGAAAACTATTATCATTGTGCACCCCTGTACCAGTGAGTATGGTTCCTACAAACGATGGTCCACATCAAATTATGCCATACTTACAGATATGATTCTTGAGCATTTTGAAGCCGAAGTCATTTTTACCTGGGGACCGAATGAACTAAATATTGTAAACGAAATAGTGGGAAAGATGCGAGGATCCGCATCAGTAGCCTGCATGACAACCATTAAACAGCTAACTGAGCTGATACGGAATGCAGATCTCTTTATAGGAGGTGATACGGGACCTCTGCATATAGCCTCAACACTCTGCATTCCAACAGTTGCAATCTTTGGACCAAAGGATCCGATAGTCTATGGGCCTTACAACGGCAGATCGATAGTCGTAAACAAGGAATTGCCATGCAGCCCCTGCAGGAAAAGAACCTGTTCCGACACACAATGCATCACGTCAATTTTGCCGGAAGAAGTTTTTGATGCGGTATCAAGGCTGATAAAAGAACATCTTAATAAAAAAAACATTGGTTAGTTTTCCAGCCACATTAGCAATCTTGAGTTTGGTGTTCCGTCAGGCTCCTTATCATAAAGTATTTCTCAATGTACCTTTCAGGAGCGATAAATACCCGCTGTCCAGGATTTGCCTTTTCAATTGGCTTCATCTCCGAGTTAAACATTTCATTCACTGTTTGTGTGAAATCCTGGTTCAACTGCTTACCCATTATTTCAATATCATCACCAATCTCTATCTTGTTTTTAACGAGTACCTCAGCGTATTTCCCGTTTTGTTGCATCTCAAACAAACCGAGAAACTTGCAAGTTTGGGCATAACCATTCCCAGGATTTTCCACCTGGCCATTTCTACCTGGATTGCCAAGGAAGAAGCCAGGGCAATACCCTCTATAGCTTATTTTTTTCAACTCATCCAGCCACTTAGACTGATACTCATATACAATATTATGAAAGAAGCTGTCAATTGCCTCACGGTAAATTCTCGTTACTGCGGCAACATAATATTGACTCTTCATTCTCCCCTCAATTTTAAAGGCTCCTATACCTGCAGACAATAGTCCGGGAATATGTTGAATCATACACAAATCACGTGAACTCATTACTGACGTATACCCATTGTTTTCAAAAACCTCAAAATATTCACCGGGTCGTTTCTCTTCTACTATCTTGTATTTCCAGCGACATGATTGAGCACAATCCCCCAGATTTGCACCACGGTCAGCCATGTATGAGCTGAGGTAACACCTGCCTGAATAAGAAATACACATGGCGCCATGAATAAATACCTCTGTTTCACACTCACTATATGCGTTAATTTGAGAAATTTCCTCTAATGACAGTTCTCTTGCCAATACAATCCGTTTGACTCCCTGTTTATACCAAAAATCAGCTGATTGATAATTGGTACAATTCGCCTGAGTACTCAGATGCATGGGCACCTCAGGGAGTACATCACGAACAAGAGCCATAACACCCGGATCAGAAACTATCAGGGCATCGAGAGGACATTTTGCAAGTAATTTAAGATATTTTTCTAACTTATCAAGATGATAGTTGTGAGCAAAAATATTCAGTGTTAAGTAAAATCTCTTTCCCCTTTGATGTACATATTCAATTCCGGCCTTAACATCATCCAGGTTGAAGTTCGCTGAACCGCTTCTGAGATTAAACTCTTCTCCTCCTGCATAAACCGCATCTGCACCATATTCAATAGCAATTTTTAATTTGTCAAGAGTGCCAGCAGGTGCTACAAGTTCAGGTTTCTTCATTCTACCAATACCTTTTATTGATTCTATCATGTCTTAAGAGAAAGGTTATTTGACTGAACAATCTATCGAGTTGGGAAATCTGGCCTTACGTAAAAAAATATCATCGATATAACAATACGATCACTAAAAAATATAATTAGTTTCTAAATCAACAATTTCTTGCTTTTTAAGTAACCTGGCAGAACCAGAACCAAAATGGAATACATTTCATATACGTGCTGGTCTGCCAGGTTGAGTAATTAAAGTGTTATAAATACAAAAAAGAGCCCGGTACCGAGAGGAATGGTAAGATTATCACCTTTAATAGGCAAAGACTCAATTATACATGAAACGAAAGCGGCGATCAATGCTATATTAAATGGAAAATAGAGAATTGAGCAGATGGATGCAGAAAGAAAAAAAGCGATCGAACCTTCAAGACTCTTTCTCTGATTGTAAGGGATTCTATGCCTTCCGTAAAACCTTCCTGCCAAAGTTGCCAGGCTATCAGAAAAAGCCACAACAAATATGACCGTACATGCAATTGGTTTAGGGAACAAGATCAGTGAAAAGAAGACCCCAGATGATAAAGTGACCGGTGATACCGTAAAACGCCTCTGTTCATTACTCCGTATGCAAAACCTTGTTACCAAATTAATAAAGGGAAGAGATACACCATTCAGCCTCATCCATTCGGACATCACAAACAAGAAGGTGACGCTCAGCAATAAACATAAGGTTGATGGATAATCGATACTTACAAAAAAAGGAATAAAAGCTGCACAAACATGAACTGCTTTACGTCTAAACTCCTGCATCCATGAATATGTAAATCCACGGCTTATATTTTTACTGAGTTCAATGAAAGACGGGTTCTCTTCGATATCTATATAGGGTAAAACCTTTTTCAAGTCACAACTATCTGTCACATATTTTGCTTTTTTGCGAACCTGGTAATTTGAGTTAAAACCAACACTTGTCTTCGCATGTGACATTAAATCCAAATTGTTGCGATCATCACCGATAACTATCGCGTCTTCCCACGAAATCTCATTCTCCTGCAGCAATTGTTCAGTAAGTTTTGTCTTACCCTCATAAGAAGAGAGCAATCCGGAAACTTTTCCGGTAAAAATATTTTTTTCAAACTCTGCATCTATTCCATATCCATAATCTGCCTGTAATCTCTTGGCAAGATGTTTCATCAGAAAGTCTGGTACTCCACTGCTTATCAACGCTACAGAATGACCTCTTTCTCTTATGCAACAAATTGCCTCCCCGGCATTATCAACCAGCTTCATTTTGTAATACACTTTCCAGAAAGCTTCTTCACTCATCCCCTCAAGACTGGTATAAATTTTTTCAAGCAATCTCCGTATCGGCACACTATTAATACTGAATAAAAAACAGAGTAAAAATGCCCGTAAATAATCAAAAAAACTTGAATAATACGAAAGTTGAAGGAGAAATTGGCTTCTAAATATTACTCCGTCAGTATCAAATACTATCAGTTTCTTATTAATCTTATTCATAATTTATGTATAGCTTTCAATGTTGCCAAAATTGTTGTCTGATTAGAAACCCGACCGAATAAATTGATTGGACGGATAAGCACCAAATAATAAATTCCAATTAACAAACAAATCACAATGAACAAATCCAAAACTTTTTACCCTGTTAGATCATTTAGGATGACGTCATGACAACACCTTTCAAAAGTAGCAATTTTTATAAAGGCAAATGGAAATGCCAGCATAGGTATTGAACAGAGCGAACAAACTGGTTTGATAATTCGAACATTGTAATTTGAATTTTGTTTGAGATTTGTAAGTTATTAACCCTCTTTTCGGTTCTGGCTTGTCTAGTTTAGAGTGATAATGGTATAAAAAACTATGGGGAAGTAAAGGAAAAATTACAATATTTGTGCTAAAATGATTGATATTGTTATATATTTTTGATAGTTATGGAATATCTTGTAAACTTCAAATCCGCAGGTCAACTTAATAGGTTAGGTGTGGCAAATAATGACAGCGCTATTTGAGATCGTTTCTAAGCTTGATGTAGCCCGCCGGCAGTTACGGATTGCAATCCGCCTTTTCTTCGAACGTAAAGATTGTATAGCGATACACACACTGGCAGCTTCAGCACATGATGTTTTGTTCCCAATTCTCAAAAAAAATAACCCTTCAGCTGCATTTAACGTATTATTGCACCCAGATACTCCTTACATTCGGCCTGAAAAAAGGACATATTGAGAAAAACAAGTTATTATGATGTAGTTTCATGTTCAAGTGAAAAATTATGAAATACTTTGGTTAATAATGAACGTAAACGTTCCGCAAGCTTCGAGAAAGGCAAGTATGAAACGAGGAGTTGTTCGCGATGAAAGTTGCGGTGCCCCACCGGCGATAGGGCAAACCGATACGGATCTGCCTCACTGAGATATTTCCTCAAAGTCGAACTCCAAGTGCCTAATAAGAGAGTTCCTGCTTTGCTTGATGGAGCAGTCAGGTCTTGGTGAGCTAACCAAATTTCGATCCTTGGTGCAATTGCAAATCGCTCATTCTCAAAGATATGCCGGAACACTTCGTGCATGCGCCAATTACCGTGTTTTGAGAAAGGGGCGCCGATAATAGCCTCCATGTAGGGAGGCCCTTGCATGTTCTTTTCAAACAGCCACCGTGTGTTTTCCCCTTCGTCATAGCCAACTGTTCCAAAGAGCAGGTCTGTTGCGTACCGCTGTAGATATTCCTCAAAGTTGAAATAGTAAAAATAGCTGAGAGTTCGGATGTCGTTGTCACGAAGTTCAAGTCCTGCGGTTATATTGGCGAATTGAGTTGCGAAATCGTTGGGCGACAGCTGGCCGATGCCGAGCTTGCGTATGAGGTCAAAGACCGGGAGTGTGGAAGACAGAAATGTACGATACTGATCGATAACAAAGTGGTAGCCGTTCAATGGATTAAGAGGAAGACGACGAATGATCTCGCAGACGTTGCTATATTCAACCACCGAATAATGTTCGCGCACCTTCGCATCCAACGTTTCTTGTAGTAGCGCCATGGCGGCAACTTCGTAACCCTGATCGGCATATTTCTGTAACTGAAGATGATTGCCAAAGCTCTTGACTTTGTTCTCGATGACTAGCCCTTTCGTCTGACAAGTGACGACCTTGGGAAGCAAGAGAATGTCAAATCGCGAACGACCTTCGCCAAATTCTCTCTGTACAGTGTAATGAGAAAAGTCACACCTTATATACTAAAACCGATTTGGTTTTCGGTTTTACTGGAAACCAAATCCTGGTGAAGGTATCCCCGGACAAAAAGCGCCGAGGACTTTACTCGCTCGACTTTATCTCGGATTTTATCCGAAAATCATTATGAGATGAGTATATAAAGACATCTTTCATACATCACCTTAATTATGGATTAGTGTACCTTATACATATTCGGCAAGCGATTTCATCATTGTCTTGCATACCCGATCCGTACGAATCGAATGTGCATAACTTATACCACACTGACAGATCCTTAGTACAAATATTTTAACCAATTTTAGTAAAATATATACAAATAATTATTTATACAAATTTTACAAATCTCCTCATAAGCACCAAATAATAAAATACAAATAAGAAATAATTTTCAATAAACAAACACGAAATTCTAAATAAACTAGTTTTGATCATTCCTGTTTCCCGATAGGCAGGCAAATATTGGAATTTGTAATTTGTTTCTAGTTTGTAATTTGAAATTTGTTATTTATGACTTCTGTCTGTTTCTGGTGTACTTCCCGACAGAATGCTTAATGCCCTTTTGAGCTTGTGCTAGAGCACAAAAAACATGATTTTGAAAGACCATGCATAAATGAATACTTATCCGTTGACATTACTTAGAGAATTGTTATAATTTCACCTGTTAGACACCCATCTAAAATTGACAATTTAACCTTCCAGTAAAGCATCTTTTCATAAAAGATTATCCAGGAGTTTGATTCATAGTCTCTCCTTGATGGTATTTTATCCAACTTTCAGACATAATCGATACAACAACTATTATAAGGAGGTGGGAATGTTTAAATTTGAAGGTCCAGCACTCAAATTGTTATTCTTTATAGTGCCACTACTGTTACTGTATGGCTGTAGCTCACCAGCGACAAAACCTCCGATACCAAGAAGCTATGTTGCTCCTGTAATGCCAAAACCGGAAATTATTATCCCAAATGCCGTTCAAAGCGAGTTAGATAGATTTAAACCCAGAAGCTGGAAATATATTGTGATTCATCACAGTGCTTCCGACGCAGGAAATGCCTCATCAATTGGAAAATATCACAGGGAGGTAAATGGGTGGGAAAATGGCTTAGGTTACCATTTTTTAATTGGAAATGGTAATGGCGCCAGTGATGGCCAGATAGAAGTCGGCAATAGATGGAATAGCCAGATAGACGGGGCGCATGCTGGAAATGGAGAATATAATAAATATGGCATCGGTATCTGCCTGGTTGGGAATTTTGAGAATAGGCATCCTACAGATTCACAAATTTCATCTCTTGTTTATCTCGTAAATTATCTTCAAAAACGTTGTAATATATCAACAGAAAATATTGTCATGCATTGCAACGTTCGAAAAACCGAATGCCCTGGTAATCAGTTCCCCTATTACGATGTTTTGGCTCGTTTGAGATAATCACGAATAGACGATGTCATTATAAAACCGATATAATGATACCCATTAGAGATAAAAATCCATCAAAAACATTTCCATACGTTACTATTGGAATCATAGTGGTAAATGCGTTTCTGTTTCTTGTGGAACTCTCCCTGGAAATAAAACTTGATGGTTTCCTGATGGAGTACGGCGTTATACCCCGTAAGGTTATCTCTAACTTTCAGGCAGGTAATTTCACATTCGTTCAAACATTTTTCCCATTTTTTTCTTCACTGTTTCTGCACGGTGGGGTTGTCCATCTTGTTGGTAATATGTTGTACTTATGGATTTTTGGCGATAATATTGAAGATAAGTTGGGACACTTCAAATACCTTTGCTTTTATGTCCTGTGCGGGGTTATTGCTTCTCTTGTTCATGTATTATTAAATAAAAATTCCGCTATTCCCTGTATTGGTGCAAGCGGTGCAATAGCCGGAGTACTCGGTGCCTACATGATTACATTTCCCCATGCAAGGATTGTAACAATTATTCCTATTCTGTTTCTCTGGCAGATCATAGAATTACCTGCCATGGTTGTTCTGGGTTTCTGGTTTATTTTACAATTTTTTTTTGGAGCAGCATCTATCACATCATCAGTCTCTGGAGGAGGTGTCGCCTGGTGGGCACATATAGGAGGCTTCATATCCGGAATATTCATATTTTATGCCTTAAGAGTAGTACATGTTGGAAAAAAGAGAATATCTAAATACCGTTTACTCTAACGCTGTTTCGTTCTGTTTTGTGATAGTCAGAAGACTCATGTGTTCTCTCCACAGAAATAAAAACCCTGCCAGGGTAACGGGGATAACGCTTACTGCCCATAACAGAATAGCATAACTCTGTGAAGAAGACATTCCGATCCCGAATATACGGAGAGTCTTTTCCGTTGCAATATGAAAAACACCTATGTATCCGGGTGCCTGTGGGAGTGCAATCGCCAAGGCCAGGCAAATATTCACAAAACAAGCTCCTGTAAACGTCAATCCAATATCGAATGCGTAAGCCAAAACATAGAAACCAGCGGCATTGAGCAACCATATAATGAGGGAAAGTATGCCTATCCACAATATTTGCCTTTTGTCATCAAAGATCTGCAAACCTGAGATAAACGAATCGATAAGACCTGTCAGTTTTTCGCTGAGATGATGAGGAAGGAAGAAGAGCAACTTTTTCGTAATAGCAGATACTTTCTCAGGATAAATCGACAAAAGAAAGAGAAACATAATGGCAAATACGCCGAGGCAAGCGAAAAGTATCGACCATCTTTTTAACTGTTTGATGGTAGACATATCAATTTTATTCCCTTCCCTTGTCGCAAGAGGAACTATACCGTCTGCTACCCTCCCATCTATTATTCTTCTTTCATTTGTGGTAATCTTTGTGGAGCGGGAACCATCCCCAAGTTTCTTCTGCGGCAAATCTGTTGGTAGCAGAAGTAAGACTGCCGAAGCTAAAACTATCATACTGAGAATGTCGAAAACTCTTTCCATTACGACCGTAGCAATAGACGTAGACATCCTTATATTCTCTTTCTTCCCTATCAGGATTGGTTTTATTATTTCACCTACCCTTGCCGGCAGTACATTGTTTGCCATAAAGCCGATAACCGTTGCAGAAAACAAGTTAGCAATAGATACTTTTTTTACCGGCGCCAATAAGCAGGACCAGCGTTCAGCTCTTACATAGTGACTCAAAAAAATGATAACGATTGTTGGAAGGATGTAAACATATTTAGCTTCTGAGAATGCTCTATTCAAACTCGACCATTCTACGTTTCTGATAAAAAGCCATGAGCATACACCGCTGATGATAATTCCGAGCAGAAAGACTATCCTCTTTTTGTCTAATTTTAAAATAGATTCGCCTTTTCCCAAGAGCACCCCTGTTCCTGCAAAATTACTCTATTAAAGACCTAAGAAGATGCAGGAGTTTTCGTTTTAAATACGATAGAATCTCCTTCAGTATCTACTGCTATTTCCTCGCCATCACTAAATTTTCCCTGAAGCATCTGCATTGAGAGAGGATTTTCGATCAACCGTTGTATTGTTCGCTTTAAGGGTCTTGCACCATAGGTGATATCATATCCTTCCTCTACCAATCTCATCTTGGCTGAATCAGTCACCGATAATGTCAAGTTATGTGCTAACAGTCTTTTCTTGAGTTCTTTCAGTTGAACTTCAACAACCATGGCCATGTGCTCCCTTGTCAAGCTGTTAAATATTATTGTTTCGTCAATGCGATTAAGAAATTCAGGCCTGAAAACATCCTTTAATGCATTTCTAATTCTTCCTTTTAACTCCTCATCTTGCTCTTTCCCTGCATAATCCTGAATAACCTGGCCTGCTATATTTGAAGTCATTACAATGATAGTGTTCTTAAAATCTACTGTTCTCCCATGTCCATCTGTCAACCTCCCATCATCAAATACCTGTAACAGGAGATTGAACACGTCTCGATGTGCCTTTTCAATTTCATCAAATAAGATCACCGAATACGGTCTCCTTCTAATGGCCTCCGTTAATCTTCCTCCCTCTTCGTATCCTACATAACCGGGAGGCGCTCCAATAAGTCTTGCCACCGAATGCTGCTCCATAAATTCTGACATGTCAATTCTGACCATCGCATTTTCGTCGTCAAAAAGAAAAGATGCCAGAGCCTTACACAACTCTGTCTTTCCTACACCCGTTGGACCGAGAAATAGAAAGGTACCAATAGGACGACTGGGATCTTGAAGGCCTGCGCGAGCTCGTCTCACGGAATTAGAAACAGCTTCTATTGCTTCATCTTGACCTATTACTCGCTCATTCAGACGGCTTTCCATTTGGAGAAGTTTCTCTTTTTCACCCTCCAACATCCTGGACACAGGAATCCCCGTCCACTTAGACACAACCTCTGCAATATCGTCTGAATCTACCTCTTCTTTCAGCAAACAACGTTCTTTTTGTATGTCTAACAATTCTTTATGTTTTTCTTTCACTTTGTTTTCATAATCCCTCAATAGGCTGTAACGTATCTCAGCAACCTTCTCAAGATCCCCTTTTCTTTCGGCTGTTTGCTCATCTAGACGTGCCTGATCTATGTTTGCATTTAAATTCTGTATCTCTTTTATGATGTTTTTCTCATTTTCCCACTGTACTCTTAATGCGCTACACTCTTCCCGAAGTTCTGAAAGAGTGCGTTCCAGGTGCTCCCTCCTTTTTTTAGACTCCGAATCCTTCTCTTTTTTTAAGGCCTCTCTTTCTATCTCTAATTGAGTTATCTTGCGTTCAATCTCATCAAGCTCTGTTGGCATACTATCTATCTCCATCCTGAGCCTTGATGCTGCCTCATCCATTAAATCAATAGCCTTGTCGGGCAAAAATCTGTCAGAGATATATCTCTCCGAAAGTGTTGCAGCGGCAACTAACGCAGAATCCTTAATTCGAACACCATGATGGACATCATAACGCTCCTTTAATCCACGAAGGATTGCAATGGTGTCTTCTACCGACGGCTCACCTACAAACACAGGTTGGAATCTTCTCTCCAGTGCAGCATCCTTCTCTATATGCTTTCTATACTCGTCAAGCGTAGTCGCACCAATGCAACGGAGTTCGCCACGAGCCAGAGCAGGTTTCAGAAGATTCGAGGCATCTACTGCACCCTCAGCAGCGCCTGCTCCGACAACCGTATGCAGTTCATCAATAAAGAGAATCATCTGACCCTCAGCGGCATCAATATCTTTTAATACCGCCTTTAACCTATCTTCGAATTCTCCTCTAAATTTCGCACCTGCTATCAGAGCTCCCATATCTAAAGACCGTAAACCTTTATTTTTCAGTCCTTCAGGAACGTCTCCGTTAATGATCCGTAATGCTAACCCTTCTGCTATGGCAGTCTTTCCTACACCAGGTTCACCTATTAGGACTGGATTATTTTTTGTCCTCCGTGATAATACCTGAATAACACGTCTTATCTCTTCATCTCTTCCAATGACCGGATCTAATTTTCCTTTTCTTGCTAAATCAACAAGATCTTTACTGTAGCGCTCTAAAGCCTGGTATTTTTCCTCCGGATTCTGGTCTGTTATTCTCTGACTGCCCCTTATTTCCTTAAGGGCCGCAAATATTTCATTTTTATTAATGCCCGATTCAAAAAGGATTTTTCCTGCAGCACTCTGTTTTTATCTGCCAGGGCAATAAAAGATGCTCAGTACTTATGTACTCATCTTTTAGTCTATTCGCTTCAACGAGTGCATTAGTAAAAATATCGTTCAACTCGTTACCAATATACTGTCCCTGGGCACCACTCACCTGAGGAAGAGATTCTAAAGACCTTAGTGTTTTGGCAAGTATTTCATCCTTGTTTGCTCCCAATTTTTTTATAATGGGAATTACTACTCCCTGCTGCTGTTTAAGCAAACAAACTAAGAGATGTAAAGGATCCAGCTGTTGGTGACCTTTTGATGCGGCAAGTTGCTGTGCCTCCTGGATTGCATCCTGTGACTTTATAGTAAATTTGTCATATCTCATGCTGTCAATTCTTCTTTCAAAAAAAAGCAAGTCAGGTAAAACCCGACTTGCTTTTGCCTTCTGTTTCTCTCATAAAAAACGGTGTTTATTACAAAGTATCAATCCTTGACCTCATAATCGGCATCAATTACATCTTCATCTTTTTTCCCTTTCTTCGGTTCTTCTCCTGAAGGATGTTCTCCTGTTTCAGCACCCGAAGCCTGCTGATGCGTCTGTTGCTCTTTGGCCGCCTTTTCATACATCGCCTGTGACAATTTGTGAGAAGCTGATTGCAGCTCTTCAATTGTCTTTTTAATCCCTGCTGCATCGTTGCTGTCTTTTAGCTTCTTCAGTTTTTCAAGTGCAGCGTTTATGTTACTCTTATCAGTATCTCCAACTTTATCACCATGCTCTCTCAATGTCTTTTCAGTTGCGTAGATAGCCTGATCAGCCTCATTCCTGGCATTAATAAGTGTTTTTTTCTCCTTATCTTCTTCAGCGTGCTGTTCTGCTTCAGTCTGCATCTTTTTAATTTCTGCTTCTGATAATCCAGAGGATGACTGTATTTTGATCGATTGCTCCTGACCCGTACCAAGATCCTTTGCTGAAACATGGAGTATGCCATTTGCGTCGATATCGAATGATACCTCTATCTGTGGAATACCTCGAGGAGCTGAAGGAATACCTGCTAATTGAAAACGTCCCAAAGTCCTGTTATCAGATGCCATCGAGCGTTCACCCTGCAGTACATGAATATCTACTGCAGTCTGGTTATCCGCTGCTGTTGAAAATGTTTCCTTTTTGTTTGTCGGGATTGTCGTATTGCGCTGGATCAAGACGGTGCTTACGCCTCCCAAGGTTTCGATTCCCAGTGATAATGGTGTAACATCAAGTAAAAGGACATCGTGAACTTCACCTGCAAGTACCGCTCCCTGAATTGCTGCTCCTAATGCAACAACCTCGTCCGGATTAACACTTCTATTTGGTTCCTTTTTAAATAATTCCTTAACAAGCTTTTGTACAATTGGCATTCTCGTCGAACCACCAACAAGTACGACCTCATCAATATCAGCCGGTTTAACCTTTGCATCATCCATGGCAGTCAGACATGGTTGGCGGCATTTTTCAACAAGATGTTCAATCAATTGTTCAAACTTTGACCTCGTCAGACTCATAGTAAGGTGTTTCGGGCCCGACTGGTCTGCTGTAATAAACGGCAGATTTACATCAGTACTCGTAGAGGTAGAAAGTTCGCATTTTGCCTTTTCCGCAGCCTCTTTAAGACGTTGTAAAGCCATATGGTCTTTTAAAAGGTCAATTCCCTGCTCCTTTTTAAATTCTTCAGCAATAAAATTAACGAGTACCTGATCAATATCGTCTCCCCCAAGATGGGTATTACCATTTGTAGATAAAACTTCGAATACTCCCTCACCCACCTCCAGCACAGAGATATCAAACGTACCTCCACCGAGATCAAATACAGCAATTTTCTCATTCTTCTTTTTATCAATACCGTATGCCAGAGATGCTGCGGTAGGTTCATTAATAATACGAACGACATCCAGACCTGCTATTGTACCAGCATCCTTTGTCGCCTGTCTTTGACTATCATTAAAATATGCCGGTACCGTTATAACGGCCTTTTTAACTTCACTTCCCAGATAGTCCTCTGCAGTTTTCTTAAGGTTTTGAAGGACCATTGCAGAAATCTCGGGAGGAGTGAAGCTTTTACCTCTCGTTCCAACCTTTACCAGTTCATCAGGCCCCCCAACAATCTCATACGGTACAAGCTTTTCTTCTTGAGCAACTTCATTGTGCCTCCTGCCCATAAAGCGTTTAATCGAAAATACGGTATTTTTCGGATTGATAACCGCTTGTCTCTTCGCAAGTTGACCAACCAGACGTTCACCTTTATCAGTGAAAGCGACTACTGATGGAGTAATCCTGTTCCCTTCAGCATTTGTTATTACGACCGCCTGGTCACCTTCCATTACGGCAACTACAGAGTTTGTTGTTCCCAAATCAATCCCGATAATCTTTTCCATTCTATTCTCCCTCAAAATTACATCTTGGATCTATCATAAAAGTAGAAATTGAAGGTTGTTGATGTAATAGCCTGTCTTATCTCATCAATCTACACAAGGATACCTTCTTATCTTACTAAACTACCTGAACAGCTTTTATTTGCATGGTAATTATACAGTGAAACCAACAGTAATATCGTTGTAATACAAGTAAGAAGCAAAAAGCAAACCACATACCACAAAAAAAACAAATAGCTTATAAGTCTTTATTTATAAGAATATTAGATAAATTAACCCGTTATGAGAAAAACGACTAATTCCTTCTTCGTGTCATGATACTATGCCAAGATGGCATGGTATCATATAACATTAGTAACGATTAGTTGGCAAGATATGTTTGACGAGGAATTGAGCAATTACTGTTGAGACTAAAAGATCCGGAGTGCTTAGAATATCAACACAACTCTTCTAAGATATCTTCCATCTGATATTGTCCTGGTGGTTTTCCCGCTATTACTGTTGCAGCACGAATAGCACCAAGGGCAAATGAATCTCGTGTTTGCGCTTTATGAACTAGTTCAATTCGTTCTCCTGCATTGCCAAAGATTACCGTGTGTTCCCCTACGATATCTCCAGATCGAATAGAATGGATGCAAATCTGTCCTTGTGGTCTCTCCCCGACAAGACCCTTTCGTCCATAGATCGTAACATCATCCAAATTCTGATTTGTAGCTCGACAAACTTTTTCGGCTATCTTTAATGCTGTCCCACTCGGAGCATCTTTTTTAAAACGATGATGTGCTTCAACAATCTCAATGTCAGAATCCCTGCCTAATATCTTTGACACCGTTTCAACAAGATTAAAAAGCAGATTTACACCTATACTCATGTTTGGAGAAAAGAGGCATGCAATTTTTTCGGACGCTTTTTTAACAAACTCCTTTTGCTTCATGTTCAGGCCGGTTGTACCTATTACGATAGGAATACGATTCTCAGTACAGGTCTTCAATCTTTCTACTGTCGAATCAGGAGAAGAAAAATCTATAAGGACATCAGTTTTTTCTCGAAGCTCATGCGATATAATAATTCCACAAAGCTCCTGTTTAATGATTTGCCCCAAATCTTTTCCGATATTTTTATGATTCTTGTTCTCAAGGGCAGCAACGAGTCTCAGATTCTTATTTTCAGTCATGAGTTCCGCAATCCTTGTCCCCATTCGTCCGCATATCCCATTTATTGCTACCTTAATCATACTTTTACTACCTTCGAGTTTGTGCTTCCTTAACAACTCTTTCAAAATAGCTACAACGACTTTCCTGTCGTTGTAGCTATTTTGGATCTGTGTGTTTCGGGTGCTTACGTAGTTAAAAATGTAAAATATTGAATTATTATCATTTAAAATGGAAAAACTAAACAATCATGTTATCTGTACCCTTTGATATATACTCATCTCGTAATGGCTTTCGGATAAAACCCGAGATAAAATTGAGCGAGTAAAGTCCTCGGCGCCGTTGGTCCGGGGATACCTTCACCAGGATTTGGTTTCCAGTAAAACTGTAAACCAAATCGGTTTTAGTATATATCTAAATCTATATGATTTTCTTCATTTGATCACACATTATTCCTTGTCTTTCATGCTTCTGTATCTTTTACTTGCATTTCTGAGAAAAGCTTTTTCCCTTCTTGTCAGACTCTTAAAACCTTCCCGATTAACCTTATCCAATAATAGATCAACTTCATCTCTGAGTGCATCACCTTTTCTCTGTTCCTTTTCCCTTTGCTGCATCTGCCATGACATTATCAACTGACTGAATCTTGGCTCGTAACGAACGAACAGAAAGCCGTAGAGTAGTCCTCCAAGATGTGCAAAGTGAGCAACATTCCCCCCTGAAGGTACAAGGCAGTTAAAAACAGTTATACCGGCAAATATCATGACGAGATACTTAGCTTTTATAGGAAAGACATAAAAGATTACTGTAACGTTCGGGAAAAACATTGCAAAAGCTATCTCGATAGCAAAGATTGCACCTGAAGCACCAAGGATTGGATTGTTCGGTGTGAATAAACAACAAACAATACCTGCAAATATACCGGCTGTGAAGTACATAGTCAAAAATTTCTTCGTCCCCATAGCCCTTTCAACTTCTCCTCCAAACATCCATAAAACCAACATGTTAATTATGAGGTGCCATGGATCCTGAATACTGTGCAAAAACATATAGGTTACAAATTGCCATAACCATAACTTCCCTACAGCATAATGAGGATAGAGCCAGAAAAGAAACGTAAAACGGTCGGGTCCTAAAACGGTTTTATGGATAATTCCATCGTTCATATTCGTTTCCGGAAGCATACTTAAGCCTGGTGCTCCCCATTGGGAACTGATCGTTGAAAACAGGAGCTGAATAACGAAGACGCTTGCATTGACGATAATGAGGATCATAATCGCTCTGGTCCACTTACTTCCTAATGAAACGTTAAAACCCGGTTTGTAAAAGCGAAAGTTATTCATACTTGGTTCTATAGTAACTGTTTTCCGTGGTTAAAAACCGCAACTCCGGCTTTGTTTGGGATTTTAGATAAAAGAGGAACACACACGATAAAATATCATAAAACTTTTATAACGCGTTTACTATAACTATTTCATTGAAAAAGTCAAGATTGTTATCGTGATATTATGGTATTTGATAAGACCTGATTCGGGGTCTTGCTGTTATTTATTTAAGTATTTAAGATTCTTCTAAAAAGCACTCCGCTGACAATAAGGTTGAAAATGTTTGCTCCCCACAGTGAAGGAATAATAGGATACATTGACTCCTCTGTTAATATCAGACCGAGAGCCACTAATGGATAATAGAAGAACAATATCAAAACAAAACTAATACCCAAACTTACAAGCAGATTGTTACTTTTTGACATGATACCTATGGGAATACCTATTAAGATGAAAGCGATACATGAAAAAGAGGGTGATAGTCTTTTGTGAATATTAAGTGACAATTCCCGGCTTAATTTCTGCTTATTTGCGCTCTCAATACGCTCGTCAAGGATAACATATTCCATTTCAAGTTTCTCTAGTACCGGTCTGGATTCTTCAATTGATTTTTTGGCTATTTCTATCCTGTCTGTTTCACTTTTTATCAATCTTTTGGCTATCTTGAGCTTCCTTTTTGCATTCTTAATCCTCATTTTTTCTCTATTTATTGTCTTTTTAATGAGAGAGACTCTTTTTTGCGCATCTTCTTTCCCTATCTGCTCTAAATCATTTTTTTTAATGGTTTCGTGAGCTTTAACATTGGAACTACCACCTGTTTCTAAGATCTTGTGCAGATTATTTTGTGCAATTTGCATATATTTTCCAAAATTTTCGATATCAATATTTGTACGTTTAATTATCTTTTCCTGCTTTGATATATTTTTGCTTGCAATCTCTATTTCGGCCTTTGCCGTTTCATAAATCCTTTCAGCATCCTTCTTTTTATTATTGACCAAGGATATTTGCTCCGTCGTCTCATCAAGAGTTTTTTCTATGTCTTTAAAAAACTCTTTTGCATCTTTTAATTGTCCATCAACTTCCCCCTTTTGTGAAATAATATTTGTTAATGTTGCATATTGAAGGGATGTATTTCGAATTCTTTGTTTAAAGGGGATATCAAATGTCGCCTCTTCAAAACTTCCCATCTTTGGGGCACTTGCATCACCCTCACCACTCGGTTTAATAAATTCACCTCGTCTCAAGGTTAATACCGCGAGGTCTTTCTCAGCATTAATGTCGATTTCCCCTTCTTCTGCCAATATGATATTGACAATAAACTCCTCAGCATACTCAAAGACTGCAATATTTTTATAAATTCCATGCTCAATATTGCTGATATACACTTGATACGGATATACATTAATCTTCTTTTTGGCAGTGATAAAGTGTTTGGCCAGCACCTGTTTTACTGCCTTTTCCTGGAATTTTCTTACTTCAAAATATGACTTTGGTAAAAGCTCGGCATTGAGATATAAGGTGATCAGACTGAATAAAATACCCGTAACTATAATGGGAACAACTATCTTATAGAGATGAACACCGGCAATTTTGATTGCCGTAATCTCATTATCAGCACTTAATCTTCCGTAAGTCATAACTGTTGCAGTAAGTAAGGATGAGGGTAATGCATGTGGCAGGGCATAAACAGAGAGATAAGGAATAATGTGAACGAGACTTGGAGCATCAAGACCTTTGTGAAGTAACTGTATCGAAAACCCAAGTAACATCAGTAATTCAAAGCATACGAAAGCTGGTAAAAATGTTCTGAATAACTCCTTTATTAAATATTTTTGAAGTGTTTTTAACAAGCGATAAGCCCTAAGGAATAAAAATGCATGTAAGCACTTATATATTATAGTATTATAATATGATTATACCTATCTTGATTCAGATAGGTCAATAATAATTCTCTGATTCGACAGACAAAGGGATGTATCAAAAGCAGGAAAAAAGCTTTTTGTTGACAAATCTCCCTGTCGTGATAACATCGTTTTGGTATTTTTATAAGTCTTGAATTCACCTTTGTTTAAACAGGCTCATTCTGATGAAAAAAAACAATATGGTTAAAGATTGTGCCAGGTTGTTCTCATACGCAAGACCTCACTGGAAAATGGCAGCATTGACGCTCATCTGTATGGGCACATTTACCCTTATAAGCGGAATCCAGTTGGCTTTGATCAAGCCAGTCATAGACTGTTTGACAAAGGGAGAAACTATTGGATCTTCATTTGACCATTATGGCACCAATCGTCAAGATAACACAAAGTATTCTTTACTCAGCCTGAGAGGCAAGACCGTTCGTAAGATAAAGGATACAACGTTTGTTTCAAAGTGGAATGCATGGTCTAAAAAAATGACCAGTTCATTTACGTTCATCGGTATTATCGCTGCCGTTTTAGCTCCCTTTATCTTTGTTTTCGATTTTTTACAGCAGTATCTGAAGAGCCGAGTTATGTGGAGCGTCCTTGTTGATATCCGCAATCAATTATGTGAACACCTCCTTCCTCAATCACTGAGTTATTTTGAGAATAGGAAAACCGGTGATCTGATCTCCCGGTTAACCAACGACATTTATGCCACCCAGTATGGTCTTTCGATGCTCTTTGATAATATTATCTTTTATCCGATGCGCCTGATGTTCGGATTTGTGCTCGCCTTCTATTTCAGTTGGAAACTGTCGCTTTTAACCTTTATTGTATTTCCCGTTATCATAGTGCCGGTACTGATATTTGGCAGAAAAATAAAGAAACACGGCATGAGAAGCCTCGAACATCTGGGTGAGTTAACCGATACGATGAAAGAGATGTTTACCGGCATAAGAATCGTTAAGGCATTCAAAATGGAAAAGGTAGAGAGTGCAGAATTCAAAAAGATAAACTCCAGATACTTCAAAAAGATGATGAAAACTGTCAAGGCAAAGGCCATGAACTCCAGTACGACTGAATTTATCTATTCTCTCGGATTAGCCGTAATTATTATATTTGGAGGATATATTATTACGACAAAACAGATTACGCCTGGTGAACTTGGCGGATTCGTCACCGTTATGGGCTTTATGATTCTCACTTCAATAAGAAAGTTGGCAAAATGCTATGGCAATCTTCAGGAATCTTTGGCCGGAGCAACCCGTATTTTTGAGTTGCTGGATCAGAAACCCTCCATCACGGATCATCCGGATGCCGTAGATTTAAAAGAGATAGAAAAAGGCATAGCATTTAAGGGTGTTAGTTTTGCGTATGATAGAGAGTTGGTTCTTAATGACATCAATCTTTTCGTTAAGAAAGGAGAGCTTATTGCGATAGTGGGTAAGAGTGGAGCTGGCAAGTCCACCTTGCTTGACCTCATACCCCGCTTTTACGACACATTAAGCGGATCTATTGAAATCAGTAATATAGATATTCGCCAAATAAAACGTGATTCACTTCTAGACCAAATTTCAATCGTTGCCCAGCAATCATTCCTCTTTAATAGAAGTTTTGCTGAAAACATTCTTTGCGGGAGAAAAGACGCAACTCGTGAAGAGATAATCGATGCCGCAAAAGCTGCCAATATCCACGATTTTATTATGAGCCTTCCGAACGGATACGACACCATAGTGGGTGAACAGGGAATAAAACTATCCGGTGGAGAAAAACAACGGGTAACTATTGCTCGGGCTATACTAAAAAATGCGCCTATTTTAATTTTAGACGAAGCCACCTCTTCTCTCGACTCTGAGTCCGAGAGACTTGTCCAGGAAGCCCTTGACAATTTAATGAAAGGAAAGACTACTTTTGTTATCGCACATCGCTTGTCTACCATACGTCACGCTGATAGAATAGTTGTTCTGAAAAAAGGTAGAATTGTTGAAGTAGGTACACATGATGAACTCATAAAAAAAGAGGGTGAATATGGGGGATTGTATAAGATACAGTTTGGACACTACCCTAGCACCACCCGTCAATTATCAGGATAACCAGAATCACGCAACATAACTCTGGCGAAAATGAAGCAAAGAGCTAAAATTGAGAAAATTTATCGTTGCTCGAGGTATTCGAGTACACAATTTAAAGAACATAAACGTTCAAATCCCTTTACGGGAACTTGTCGTCATCACGGGTGTCAGTGGTTCCGGTAAATCAAGTTTAGCATTTGATACCCTGTACGCTGAAGGTCAACGAAGATATGTGGAATCTTTTTCCGCTTATGCCCGTCAATTCCTTGAAAGAATCGATAAGCCAGACATAGACCACATTGAGGGGATTCCTCCTGCTATTGCAATTGAACAAAGAATTCTGTAAAGAATAGACGCTCAACCGTAGGAACCGCAACTGAAATAAATGATTATCTGCGACTTCTCTTTACACGTATAGGCAAAACCTTCTGTGATAAGTGCGGAAAGAGGTCAGAAATGACACAATATCCCAGATTTCAGACTTTGTCCTGTCTTTTTCTGAGGACATACGGTTCCTTATCACGTTTCCTATATCAATAAGTAAAAGGATATCCAGCAACATGCAACTTGCAGCGTTACGGGAACGGGGTATTATCAGAATTCTCGCCGATAATACCATCATAGACATTGCTCAATCATCAACAAGCCTCGATATACACCAGTTTACGTCAGTTGCAGGCATTGTTGACAGACTGGTAACGGGAAAAAGATTAAGGTGCGTCTGGTAGATAGCCTTGATACAGCATACCGGCTCGGACACGGGTATTTACAGATACTCTTTCTGATGGCCCCTGGTCAATCCCAACCTAATAAACATAACAGCACCATTATCCGTCAAATACCTTACAAGAGTTCCCTTATAGATAATGTTGAATGGACTGAATTATCTTTCAGCAGTTTTTTCGTTGTAATGGCTGCAATAGAGAATTTACGACTCCAACACCTCACCTGTTTTCTTTTAATAACCCGCTCGGTGCCTGTCAGAGATGCCAGGGATTTGGACATACCATTGATATTGATTTTGATCTGGTGATTCCCGACAAAAAAAAAACTATTAATGAAGGAACCATAGCTCCCTGGAATTCACCTGCTTATTCAGGGTTGCTTGAGGAGTTACAATCAACTGCATCGAAGTATCACCTCCCTCTTGATACACCCTTCAACAAACTGACGAAAGATCAGATAAACGTAATCATGGAAGGGACAAAAGACTTCTGGGGCATTAAAGAGTTTTTCGAAAAACTGGAGAAGAAGAAATACAAGATGCATGTAAGAGTCTTTCTCAGTAAATACAGGGCATATACCGTATGCACTGAATGTAACGGTTCGAGGCTGAATCCTTCGGCTCATTGTGTAAAGGTATACCAGCATACGATATCAGACATATGCAGAATGACCATAGATGAAGCGTACGACCTTTTCCTGGGACTGAAACTCACAAGATTTGAGACGGATGTGGCACGGCTTATATTGCTTGAAATAAAAAAAAGGCTTGGATACATGGTAAAAGTTGGGTTGGGTTATTTAACCCTGAATCGTATGACCCGTACATTATCCGGAGGAGAGGCTCAACGGGTAAACCTGACTACTTCATTGGGCGCATCACTGGTTAATACCCTCTATATATTAGACGAACCAAGTATTGGATTGCACGCCCGTGATACCAAACGTCTCATCAAAATTCTCAAAGAGCTGCGAGATATTGGTAATACTGTTTTGGTTGTAGAACATGATAGAGAAATAATCCAATCTTGTGACTCACTTATCGATTTGGGTCCAGGAGCCGGGGATAACGGCGGAGTTATTGTATACATGGGGAGAACCACAGACATACCCGACAACAACCGTTCACTGACAGTTCAATACTTAGGAGGAAAGAAAAAGATTGCACCTCCTTTCCTCAGGAGAGAGAGATCTTTCGAAAATATTACCATTAAAGGGGCATCAGAAAACAACCTGAAAAGTATAGATATACGTTTCCCTCTCAAGACATTTACGTGTGTCACCGGAGTTTCAGGTTCAGGGAAAAGTACACTCATACAAGACACACTGTATGGCGCTATCAAAAGAAAAATTGGGGCATATCATGGGTTTGTCGGGAAACATAAGAAAATAACCATTCATGGTCACATTGATAATGTAATACTGGTAGATCAATCGCCCATTGGAAGAACTCCCAGATCAAATCCGGTAACATACGTGAAGGTCTTTGATTCTATAAGAAAGATATTCGCCTCAACCAGGGAAGCTGAACTCTATGATCTTACTCCAGGATCTTTTTCTTTTAATGTCAAGGGTGGCAGATGTGATCATTGTGAAGGTTGCGGTTATATAAAAGTGGACATGCAGTTTCTCGCCGATATTTATGTAACATGCGATCAATGCCAGGGGAAGCGCTTCAGAAAAGATATACTGCAGATTTACTATAAACAGAAAAATATCTGTGAAGTTTTGGATATGACCGTTAGTGACGCAATGGAATTCTTCACACCGCGATTCCCCCATTCCGTTTCCACCAGAAAGCAGACGAGCCTGACAAGATCTCTGTCAGAAATAAAAAAAGGATTACAATATCTTGATGATACCGGCTTGGGTTACCTGAAATTAGGACAGGCAGCGACTACCCTTTCTGGCGGAGAGGCACAGCGGCTTAAATTAGCAATGCATATGGCAAGGGGTAAAGGAGAAGAAATGCTCTTTATCTTTGATGAACCGACAACAGGTTTACATTTCGATGATATACGGAAACTGCTTGACTGTTTCCAGAAACTCATAAGTAACGGACACTCCATAATAGTAATTGAGCACAACCTTGATGTAATAAAATGTGCGGACTACATCATCGACCTTGGCCCCGAGGGTGGAGATAAAGGTGGTTATGTAGTAGGATGCGGTACACCAGGAGACATTGCCAAATTAAAGAATTCGTATACGGGGAAATATCTTAAAAAATATCTTTCATCTTGAAGAGTTCGGAGTTTGGTGTTCGGAGATATTGCAAGTTTTCTAGTTTTTTAAAGACTTCATTAGCCCGCTTAACATCTTTGAAAGCTCTATGCAAAATTTTCGTGATTGTTTATTAACTTCAGAACTGACAAATGCTTGCCTGTATGAAATCTCAATTACGGCAACACATTCCCTTACAGATCTTCTTGCTATTTTAAGGAACTGATTAAATTCTGCCTTGCTTCCGCCACTACCTTCTGCAATATTAAAACAAACAGATACTGAAGCTCTTCTAAATTGATTAGCTAAAGAGAAGATTTCTTCTTTAGGAAATTTATTTGTAATCTCATACACAAAGTCAACATAATCCAATGACTTCTGGTAAACTTTCAAATCCTCAAAATCAAATCTGTCATAGCTCACTTTTTTTACTCCAAACTCCGAACTATCAACTATCAAGACAAATCCAACATTCTCTGTATTGCCTTCCTGGCCTTGACGGCTATCTCTTCCGGAACCGTAACAACATATTGAAGATCTTCCAGTGACCACATTACTTTTTCCAGGGTATTTAACTTCATGTTAGGACAATCAGACAAAGGAGTAACAGGAATAAAGATCTTCTCAGGGTTTTCTTGCCGCAAACGGTGTAGAATACCAATTTCTGTGCCAACAATGTATTCTTTTGAATGATTGCCGCTTGCATACTTAATTATCCCGGTTGTACTTGCAACATGGTCGGCTAAAGCAATCACATCGGAAGTACACTCAGGATGAACAACGATCTTTGCATCAGGATGCTCTGATTTAAGTTTCACTATCTGATCGGCAAGGATCCGGTGATGTGAAGGGCAATACCCTTCCCAGAAAATCATCTTTCGATTCAGGCAAGACGATACGTATGCTCCCAAGCTTTTATCAGGAACAAACAATATCTCTTCGTTTTCCGGAATGGATGCTACAATTTTTTTAGCATTTGCCGATGTGCAGCATATATCGCTCTCCGCTTTAACGGCTGCAGTACTGTTAACGTAACACACTACCTTAACATTGGGATAAAGTTTCTTTTTTTCCCGTAGCTCTCTCGCCGTTATCATCGAAGCCATCGGGCATCCTGCATTTTCGTCAGGCATAATAACGGTTTTCTCAGGGCATAACATCGCCGCTGTCTCTGCCATAAAGTGTACACCACAAAAGACGATTAACTCAGCGTCTGTCTTCGCTGCCTGCTGAGAAAGGCCCAGAGAGTCTCCCACATAGTCTGCCACATCCTGAATCTCACCTCGTTGATAATTGTGTGCCAAAATAATTGCGTTATGTTTCTTCTTTAACTCAAAAATCCTTTCAACGACAGGATCTGTCAATCTCCTACTCCTTATAATAAGTTTACCACCAAATCAAACATCACAGAAATTCTATGTCTATCAAATATCTTAAATACCCATTATACTTGTATATTGTATTACGAATCGAAATATACTCATCTCGTAATGGTTTTCGGATTAAATCCGAGATAAAATTGAGCGAGTAAAGTCCTCGGCGCCTTTTGTCCGGGGATACCCTCACCAAGATTTGGTTTCCAGTAAAACCGTAAACCAAATCGGTTTTAGTATATATCGTTTCCTCTAACTGAAATAAAGCAAATATATATGACCTGTAAAATCCATCGGAGAACACGCCGGGTAATCTGACTGGCACTTACCTTCATGCAGGTCCGTTTTCCAAACCAAGAATCTATTCTGGCAGGAACGGGCAAAATAAGAAAGCTGTGTCCCTCAAGATCAAAACAGGTTCTTGCCCGAAAAACATTATTCAGACGAGTGTTCGGACAGGCTGGAATATAAAAGGTCTTATTATCAAGTAAAATGTTACTTTTTACAACATTTTTTTATCTTTATCGAGTTATGCATCCTGCACAACTCTTTCAAAATTGCTACAACGGCATCCATGCCCTGTTGAATAATACCTAAGAGAACGTTTGAGGTTAAACACTTTCCTCATTTGGTTTAGCACAACTAATGACCTGAATTAATCTATTCTACAGGGCAAGTCTCTTGCTTAACGCCATTTTGGGCATGTGCTAACGCACACGAAACATGATTCTGAAAGACTATGCATGCACTTAGTAAGATGGGAAAGCTTTCCGTGATACATCCTGCAATGCTTTTCTGTCCCTCTCTCTTTCTGAGTAATTCATTGAAAGCAAAAAAAACGTCGAACTTCTATTTGAAAAGGAATAAATAATGCAGCCAGTTTTTTGTTGTTAACTTGAAGATAGAGACATGTAATGCCAACCCTCCTCGGCACAACTAACCACTACATCACTCACAGCCTCCACTCTTTGAATTCCCTTGACACTATTTATTGTTTTTGATAATTTTACACTTCCACAATATATCGGTATGAGAAACGAAGTTAAACAAATAATTAAAGAACACAATCTCGGAAGAGTTACTTCTACAAAAGCAAAGAGGCCGTGGAGCATTATATATGAAGAATCTTTCCCAACTTTTGTGGATGCTCGCAAAAAAGAGAAATATTTAAAATCTGCAGCTGGAAGAAGATTCAGGAAAAACATGATGGGCGATTAGCTCAGTTGGCTAGAGCACTTGCTCGACAAGCAAGGGGTCACAGGTTCGAGTCCTGTATCGCCCATATAACTCATCTGAAATATATCTATGAACAGCTTGCTCGATGACTTCTGGCTGGAGATATGCGTGTAAGTTTGTCCAGGGGATGTTGCTGGTGATTCTGTTTTCCTGATACTAACTTGCGATAAAGAGGTTTGGGTAATGTGGAAGAGGCAATATTTAACTATTCACCTTTTAAATCTCGAAATTGATCTACTGTCAGTCCTGCATCATGTAAAATAGCCTTTAAGGTTTTACGTTTTATTATTTTACCTGAATGTATAGGCACATTGGTTCTTCGTCTATCACCTGCCCTTTTGTAAATAGCGTGACTGTTTCCAAACTGGCATACAAATTGAAATCCTATAGACTCTAAAACCTTCACAACCTCATTTGAAGTAACGGCAGGGAATCTCTTGGATGTCACACCGCCACCTTCAATGAGGTTATAGTAAATTCGTCATCGGGTATCTTCTCTTCATCCTTTTTGTAGTCTTCTATAAAGGCGTTTATAGTTTTCCTCATTTCAGACATAGTTTCTTCATATGTTTCTCCCTCGACATGACAACCCTGAAAGGCAGGACACTGAGCAAAGTACCCCCCCTCTTCACATGGTTCAACAATCACAGCAAATCTGTATGTTTTCTCTTTGCTCATTGTGATTTCCTCCTTAATCTTTAAAAGCTACATGAAGAAATTCTAAAACCTTGCATATTAGAATAAATCTCTTGCGACTGTCAAGTAATTGACAACTAAATTCAACTAAGTGTCACGATTTGTTTCTTGAATCTAAAATCCCTTGCTGGCAGGAGTGCCATGTTTACGCAGTAGCCAAGACATTCAAAAGTGGTGAAAGGTCCAAAGTAATACATAAGCATAAAACCGACTTAGGTGAAATAGTACACGAAATTATTACAACGCCAATATTTGATGAACATGGAGATTGGAAATCCGTAGAAGAATACATTCAATCCCATACAATCGGAGTAGAAATTAGTCACAGTTACTGTGATGATTTCTTTAGAAAATTGATGCAATAAATAATTCGGGTGCTAGTTACAGCGTTGTCATTTTAGACACTAACCATGCTGGATCCTCTCTCCTGAGAGTACCGTTACAGATCGTTCAATTGCATGTCAACAGATTGATCCCTGGTTAATACGATTATTATAAAGCCCTTCTCTTGCATCATTTCTGATCCCACCAGGTACACGGGCTTAATAGATAATAACAATAAGAGGCCAATCCCTTGAAGGGATCAGCCTCTTATATTGCAATCAAATGGGTTTTATCTAATAGCCTTAACCTTGAGTTATAAAACAAGGTCGTGTTTGAAAGGAACTGATAAAAAACTGAGGAACACATTTTAGAGAGATCTTTTATCTGTGAACCTTGAATATTTCTCCTGTAAAATCACGTTCAACTGCTGTTTTATGTATCTGTCAGATACACCTCTCTCTTGTGTTGTTATTTCAATTCAGAAAATATATAGTCCCTGTGTTTTACCGCCATATGACAATTATAACAACCGGTAACAGGATCAACTTCTCCTTTCAGCTTTTTCGTTTTACCATCGTAAGCAGCATAACGCCATCCTCCTGTTATTGTTGCTGATGAATCTTTCACCATAACAGCTATCCAGTTGACTTCTCCTTTGACAATACCGTCATTTTCATTCTCTATTTCGTTGAATTCAAGAACTAATGCATCTCCGTTTTCATATCCGCTGCTATTGTTTGTGTAAGCGTCAAGGGCTTGCAAACTAACAAATACTCGTTGAAAACCATAAAACGGACCCTTTCCCTGGACAACCTTGGCAAAAGTATTTGTCCAGTTTTGATATCCATACGGGAATCCTACTGAAAAAGAGTCAGCTTTTATGACATCAGTCTTAGAATGCTCAACTTTTGCTGTTTCAGTCCCTGACGGTTCAGCTTGTATGACATCAGCCTTAAGATGCTCAGTTTTTGCTGCTTCAATCGCTGACAATCCAGCTTTTATGGCATCAGTCTTAAGACGCTCAGTTTTTGCTGCTTCAATCGCTGATGATCCAGCTTTTATGGCATCAGCCTTAAGATGCTCAGTTTTTGCTGCTTCAATTGCTGACGATCCAGCTTTTGTGACATCAGCCATAGAATGTGCGGCTTTTTCTGCCTCAGTCACCGGCAATTCAGCTTTTACCAAAGACGTATATCCGACTAAAGAACTTATTACTGTGATTCCGACGAAAACAAATAAGCGTGAAAAATTTTTTTGCATCCGTACTTCCCCTTTCATCAAACAAAAAACAAAAAAATAAAATATACAAACTCTACACACTTACACTCTAATAATCTCTCACAGCTTACCTTTATCAAAAGGATGCTATGATAAAACTATTAAGTGCATTCTTGTTATTCACAAAAGATACAACAAAAGCATTGTTGAAAATCAGAGAATCAGATTGTTTTAGTTTGAAACGTTTCGCAGAACTTGAAATGCAATGTGATGATATACGGTCAGCATTTGTACACCTGGAAATAAGTAAGCTTTAATGGGTAACGTTAATTACCGTATTTCTCACTTTTACTATTCATTTGGTATAAAACGTGGGTGACTACATCTAAATATCAGAAGACATTTAGAAAAGGATTTTATAAAAATTACGTACCGTTGTAAATAAAAATATTTTACATAATCCTCAAGACTTAAAAGCATGTAAATACAAATAACGTTTTCTTTGTGCCCTGATAAAAAACTATATAAATGGCAAATGAATTGTGGTGATATTAAGAAAGAGAAAACAAATTGAAAAGAAAGGTGGATTCAATTCCTCATAGGTAGCATGAAATCTAACTGGCATTTTCAGCTCAGAAACCATACCGCCAAGTTTCGTTTCAACCGTTCTTCTTTCTGCATTAGCAAGAGGCATTTTGGTCTGAAGTGAAAATCTGCCTTTTGCTCGTTCATTGAGACATTTTAGTGCAGCAGTGTTTCAATATCAAAAGAATTCTCTTCTCTCAGTGCATTTCTTGAAGCCCTATCCACAAGCGTAAAAAGCCTATCAATATCATCTTTTTGATTCGATGCTTGATGTCCACGCACTTTAACCAATTCGCAATCCAACTGATCAGTCATTCTGTAAAACTCCTGATACAGCTCATAATTGTTCAGACGCTTATTTTTCTTTGAATGATAATCATTACGCTCAAATCGATCACGTCTTCCCTGTAACCCCATAATATTTTGAGAATCTGTGTACACAATCACCTTCCTCCCCAATGCTTGAATTTCGTTTAGAGCCCATAACAAAGTCTGCAATTCCAGTTTCGTTGAAGATGTTCGCCCGAATCTCCTCACCTTCACGCTCACCCTCAACGAATCCAGCGAAAATCCACGTTCAGACACTGCGAGGTAAGCCCCGTATCCAACATTTGAATGTTTATTCACACTTCCATCCGTAAATAGCATTAGTTCATCCATGATAATATTACTTTATTACATCTCTTCCACCAACTTCTGACATGATCAGATCGCAGAAAACGAAATCAAAGATTTCACTTTTTAGTAGTTTGATTGCCTCTGTACCATTAACAACACCCTTAACATTGTGTCCCTCGTTGGGAAAATATATATTCAAAACCTTGAATATGTCCTCTTCATCATCTACCACCAGGACTCGGAGGTTCTTGGCTGTTATCTGCTTTGTTGGTTTGGGAAGTATCATTGCATGTGTAGTTTACCTTGCCGCAGGAAGACTCAACGTAATAGTGCTACCTTTTCCTAATGCACTTTCCACTTCTCTCTTACCACCATATCTTTTTATAATACCATAAGCAACACTAATCCCTAATCCTGTTCCTTCAGGCATTCAGGTGGTGAAAAATGGATCAAATATCCTCTCCTGCACATCTTTGGTCATACCCTTACCAGTATCGGATATATTTAAAACAAGGTGATAAAGATTTTTGATTCGTTTCCAATTTAACTTTTTGTTATAGAAAAATAATAAATTTTGTTATGATCCCATAAGAATTTAGCTCCAGATGTCGCCAACTTCTGTGTTTTGCCCGTCCGAACGGCCTGGCCGGGCGGGCTGCGCAAAATAAAAGTTGCATTATCCATTAAAAAACCCACGAAGAAAGTAAAAGTTGCTTTATTGAAACAGGTGGGTAATAATATTTCCGATTCAATCTGATGAAATTTTTACTTCCGGCCTCTTTTCACGAAGTTTTTCGTATAGGCTCGATAATGAAATAAAATTAACAATTCTAAGGAAATAACAAAGGTTCATTTATGACTGGAAAAACACTGTCTCAAAAAATATTAGAACAACACCTTGTAAAAGGAAAACCTGAACCTGGTGAAGAGGTTTGTATTAGAATAGACCAAACATTTACTCAGGATGCGACAGGAACCATGGTTTACCTAGCTTTTGAAAAAATGGGGATTAATAGGGTAAAAACCGAACTAGCGGTAAGTTATGTAGACCATAATTTATTACAAACAGACTTTAGAAACATGGATGACCATCTATTCTTGCAAACTTCAGCAGCAAAATATGGCGTATATTTTTCGAAACCAGGAAATGGTGTTTCTCATCAAGTCCATTTCGAACGCTTCGGAATACCCGGAAAAACTTTGCTTGGTTCCGATAGCCACACATGTACAGGAGGTGCAATGGGTATGATAGCTATTGGTGCTGGCGGAATAGATGTTGCTTCGGCAATGGCTGGGGAACCGTACTACTTCAATTATCCAAAAGTGTTCGGAGTCAAACTCACAGGTAAATTGCAATGTTGGGTTAGCGGAAAAGATATTATTCTCGAGATGTTGAGGCGTCACTCTGTAAACGGAGGGCTAGGGTATATTATTGAATACTACGGGCCTGGTGTAAAGAATTTAAGCGCAACAGACCGGGTTACAATCGCAAACATGGGCGCAGAATTGGGAGCAACAACCACTGTCTTCCCTTCTGACAATCATACTAAAAGATATCTGCAATCTCAGAAACGAGGTGATGGATGGATTGAACTAAAAGCTGACAAAAATGCAAAATATGACAAATTGGATGAGATAAATTTATCAGAACTCGAACCACTTATCGCCTGTCCTTCCTCTCCAGATAATGTAAAAAAAGTAAAAGATGTTGAAGGAGAAATTGTTCATCAATGTATTGTCGGTTCCTCTGTCAATTCATCTTTTCGTGACTTGATGATAGTCTGTAAGATTCTGGAAACCAGAAAGATACACGATCGAGTTTCTTTTGAGATTAATCCTGGCAGCAGACAGGTGCTTGAAAACGTAACAGTCAAGGGAGGTATTGTCTCTCTCTTAAATGCAGGAGCAAAGATTCAACAATCCGGTTGTTTAGGGTGCATTGGAATGGGGCAGGCGCCCGCATCAGGGACCGTTTCACTGAGAACATTTCCCAGGAATTTTCCCGGACGAAGTGGGACAAAAGATGACAGGATCTATCTATGCAGTCCGGAAACAGCCGTAGCTGCCGGTATATTTGGTGAAATTCGAGACCCCAGAAATCTAGGAACTTATTCCAGAGTAACAAATCCCAGAAAATATTTGATAAATGACTCAATGATAATTCCACCATTATCCGATTCAACAAAAGTGGAGGTTAAGCGTGGACCAAATATAAAACCTCTCCCAGATTTCGAAGAATTACCTGAATCCCTGGAATGCAGGGTAATTCTCAAGGTTGGTGATAACATTACCACTGACGATATCATGCCGGCTGGTAACACGGTACTGCCGTTACGAAGTAACATTCCTGAAATAAGCAGATTTGTCTACCATGAGGTCGATCCTGAATTTCCAGAAAAAGCAAAGAATGCCGGTAATTCTGTCGTGATTGGTGGAGAAAACTATGGTCAGGGTTCTTCACGGGAGCATGCTGCAATTGCTCCTAGATATTTAGGTGTACGGGTAAAAATCGCAAAAAGCTTTGCACGAATCCATTACGATAATCTTATCAACTTTGGTATTATACCGTTGGTCTTCGAAAACCCAGAGGATTACATACTTCTCAAAGAGGGAGATACCATAAGTCTTCCAAAAGTTAGAGAAGAAATCTTAAACAAATCCCAAGTAACTGTTCAAGTACATGACAAGTCGTTAAAGGCGAAGATTAACTTCAGCGAAGGAGACAAAAATAAAATTATCTATGGTGGTTTGTTGAATTACTTAATCAAGAGAGTAAAAAATTATGAAATAAGCTGACTTTTTTAGATCCCTTTTCGCATTATTTTGTTGTAACATTCTATTTTCACAGGTAATCTGTCAGTCAAGTTAAGTTTTCTCATGTACTGCATATCGACATACGGGAAACTAGCAGAATCAAATGAAGAACTCTTCTGCATCATCAATGCATTTGCCATGTGAACTTCTGACAATGTAGCAAAATCCCTTAAGAGTGTTTCGTTTGATTGCAACTTTATACCACTACCATCTTTTCTCTTTTTATCCTCTTCTTCCTGCAATAATTGGTTTGGTATAAAATTGATATTTTCCAACAGTTTCGATGGATTATGGTGAAAGGCAACTGCTTCAACAACAGTGTCCGGAAGTCCCCAAAGCTCTAACAGATAAGCCCCCAATTCCGCATGAGATATCTTGAGAACTTCATATTCAGCATCTACAAAATCAAACCCGTTGTTTTCAACATACCACTTTATCTCTCTGTATTGATCCGGCATCTTCAGCAGAATCAGCTTGCCTATATCATGCAATATTCCGGCAATTAACGCCTCCTCTCCGAGTTTACTATCATTCAATTCAGTACAAACAATCTCCTTGGCCAGACTACCCGTCATCAGACTGTGTTTCCACAGTTTTGGCAGGGAAAAGTCACATAGATCTGCTTCCTCATTAAGTGAAGCAAAGACACTTGTAGAAAGGACAAGAGCCTTCAATGTTTCTATACCCAAATATACCGCAGCCTTTTGTGGGTCCAAAATTTTATGAGGAAGACCAAAATAGGCTGAATTAACAAATTGCAATATTTTGGCAGACATAGAAATATCCTGAGAAATAATATAACCAACTTTTTTAAGTGATGCATCAGGTGACTGCATCTCCTTTACAATCAATCTATACAAACTTGGAACACTGGGTAAATCTTTTATTCCTGTAATTAATTTTATCAATGTCTCATTTTTCAATAAATCCTTAAGTTTACATGAACGTTCGATTGTGTACTTAAACGTCTCCGCTTCACACGATTTCATCAAAAACTGATGCGCAGACTCGGCTGATTTTAACACAGTTTCTTTATCTCGATTTTCAGAAAGGATAATACGAACGGTTGAAGGATAAAATTTCCTTACGCTATCAAGTAGCTTTCTTCCATCCATTTCCGACATATGAATATCCGATGCAATAACATCAAAGGATGACCTGGAGAGTAAATTTAATGCTTCTGCTCCGCTGTTAACAAATTCCATTTGCCATTCCTGATTCATTTCATGCAAGACTCTTTTAAATTGTTTGATAACATTTGGATCATCGTCAACAAAGAGAATTCTTCTCACTTCTCACATCCTTTCCCATGAAATTTGCATTTGGTCTCAATTTTTATTAAACCTGGTACAAAATTAATTATTTTCATTTTTTCGAGAATTTCCAGCAGTTAAACGATTGCCAAAGCAGACATTTTATTTTCATTATTAGTGATTATATGCGATCTGTATATTATCGGCTCAAAATAATTGTATTTAAATGAAATCTGGTTAACAGGTTCTCTCGAGAGGGTGTTTATAGTATACATTACGTAAATTAAGCGGATCAGTTCCACCCGAACCGAACGGTGCGTCTTTGTGCAAGACACTCGTCCCCCGAACAGTACAGGGACCATTGCTGGCTTCTTCATTCTGGCAGGCGGGGGGACAGGGTTCAGGCTGGTAAGATTTCCCACAGAAATAATATAATTCCCTGATTTAATAATAGTTAAAACAGAAATTACTCATACAAACGAGTTAGGTAAACTCGCTCATCCTTTTCTTTTTCCTTGACTTCAATTATGTGTCACTTTATTATTCCACTATATGTAATTATAAGGTGCGGACAAAATAAATAGAAGAATTTGGAGCAGCAGATGTTTTTGAAAGATAGAACGAATGGTGACCTTGTCGAGATATTAACCCTAAAGGATCTTTTTGCCCCTTTTCAAAGTGATGTGATAGGTCGTTATCAACAAGGGGAAGAAGTACAGGATCCTGAGAAATTAAAAAAATCGAATTTAATCTTTCCTTCCGGGGAAGAGTTACCACAATGCTGGCTGAATCCTCATTATCAGGACAACAAAGCCAAGAAATAAACTCAACCTGCGCTTGATTCGTCTCAAACGTTTATCTCAACAGTCGGGAGAAGGCAGGCTTGCAACTTCAAAAAGAATCAGAAGAATTCAGAAAGAAAAAGAATCGGATTTCGTAATCCCCTGCCATGTTTAACACTATGGCAGGGGATTTTTTTTGTACACAAAGAATTCATGTGATCGGAGAAATTCAAGTGAAATTTACTCAATTTCTTAAGCACTTCATTTTACGTCCTACAAAGACAGGGGCAATCGCCCCGAGTTCTGAAGGTCTTGCAAATTTAATTACAACCGCTGCTGACCTATCGAATGCTTCTGCCATTATCGAATTTGGCTCTGGTAACGGTGTGTTTACAGAGAAAATACTTCAAAAGATACCTTTAGGAGCAAGGTTTTTTGTGTTGGAAATCAACCCGGATTTTGTTACAGCTACCAGAAATAGGTGCCCAGGAGTGATTGTTTACCAGGATTCCGCATCAAATGCGAAAAAATACCTTCACGAATTCGGCCTGAAGGAATGTGATTGCATAATATGCGGCCTTCCCTGGGCTTCATTTAGTGAGGATCTACAGAATGAATTACTCGACACCATTATCGATGTTCTGAAACCTGGCGGAAGGTTCCTGACCTTTGCTTATCTCCAGGGTTTACTTCTTCCGGCTGGGATGAGATTCAGGGCAAAATTGAAAACAAGGTTCAACAAAGTAACTAAAACGCGAACAGTATGGTTGAACATTCCCCCAGCATTCATTTACTGTGCAGAAAAACGATAAATTACCTGCAGTCTGTTTGCAAGTATTTGGATCGACCAAAACAACCTCTTCCTGCTCTATCAAGATAAACGCTTTTGCCAAACAGAGATGTCTTTATCATCTGTTCACAGAACTTGTGAAAGTAGATAAGCGGAACTCAACTCATACGTGGAAAGTCTTTCGGAAAAAATTGTCACGTATTCTAAAAGATGCGATCCGTCTATCCGAAAGAAAAAGCCAGACAATATTTATGATGAGCACCAGATGCGAAAGCCTGTGTTAACATGAAAAATATCCCACTAAAACAGATCAGAGCAAGAGGCAAAGACTCAAGCAATATTAATGACCTTATTTCGATCTGCTGAGCTACAAGAAAACAATCCAGTAGAAGTTGTTTTAGCTGCTGTGCAAAGTGCTATTACTTCAAAGAAATATCTGCGAAATTATTACAATTTAGCAGCATAGTTTTTCAAAGAGCTAAAGTATTACTGTCTATTGATTTCAGTATTCTTTTTTATAACTGACACGTTTACCTGTGGTACCATGGGAGATAACAGAGTCAGATTGTTTGCTTCTATAAACACATCCATCTGCTGCCCAATGAAAACCTGCAGATCGCTGCGCTCGATGCTGTAGAGGATCTGCAGTACACGGGTATCAACACGTTCGGTACTGTCACCGGTAAGAGACTTTTTGGGTACAACATACCGCTCAAAACGGACAAATTTCAGCGGTGTGGTAATGTTCCTGTTTCCTCTGAGGAACGCAACGGCCGGCGCCGCCGATCGTACACGCCACGCATCGTTTTCATCCACATCAACACGTATGTACAGAGGTTCACTATTACCAAACAGCATGAGCGGTGTCTCTGTAACACCAGCCGAGGCAAACTCGCCGAGATGAATTTTCATCTGCAGTACCTCGCCGTCAAAGGGGGCTCGTACAATTATCCTGTCGAGGTTGGTTTCCGTTTCTTTTATATTTGCCCTGGCGGAATTGACTTCCTCTCGAGCATAGGCCAGTTTCGCCTCAGCAATCTGCACTGCATAGCGGTTCCGGTCCAGTTCGTCGACACTGATAACCTTTTCTTCTGTCAAAACCTCAGCGCGATCCAGCTGGTTCTGTAAATCAGCTAGAGATGCCATGGCCACTTTCACGTTTGCCCTGGCCATACGGAGCGCTGTTTTCCGTATCGCCAGCTGTGCCGTTAATTCCCGGTCGTCGAGTTTAAAGAAAGGGGTACCTACCTTCACCCTGCTGCCGTTAACAACATAAATCTCTGTAACGATCCCGGCAATTTGAGTACCGATAGCAATGTTTTCCGTATTTGCCTCTACGATGCCCGCACCAGCCACGGAAGAGGCAAAAGGAGGAGCTACCGGTTCTATAACTGGAGGAGCGGGCGGAACTGCCTTATTTCCCCTCACCACCATCACGATGGCAAACCCGATACCAAGAGCCGCCAGTACGGGAATTATGTATTTTCTGATCATAGATGTAACCTTACCTGGATAATGTAGAACCAAACAGGAGCGAAGAAAATTCCAAATCTCATTTTACCAATCCTGGACAAATTTCACACAACCATATCCTGATGATCAAAACAGGTATGTCTGGAGTAGTGCCATGGAAAAATTCCATAGCCTGAGCATTTCATAATGGAACGTTCAGGAATTTCAAAGGTTGTTAATAAAAGTATCGGTAAATCAAAAAAACCTACACCCCACTGAATCCTGATTTCTCAATCAGTGCATACTCTCTACACAGGTAATATGGCCATCATCCATTTTCGCAATACGGTCGGCAAATTTAAAAATGCGTTCATCATGGGTAACGACGATAAATGCTCGATCAACACCCACTACCATTTCACGTAATAACTCCAATACCTTGTGCCCTGTCTCGTAATCGAGTGCACTCGTGGGTTCATCGCAGACGATGAGGTTCGGATTGTGCAGCATTGCCCGTGCAATGGCTACCCGCTGCTGCTGGCCTCCCGAGAGCTGTTCCGGTAGCGAATACGTACGGTCCCCCAACCCTACACGACTGAGCATTTCCCGTGCCCGGTCAATCGCCTCTCGTCGTTTCACCCCGTTGATAAGGAGCGGCACCGCCGCGTTTTCCGCCGCCGTTAACGTGGGAAGCAAATTGAACATCTGAAAGACAAATCCTATGTGCAGCCCCCGGTACCGAGTCTTTTCATAGGGTTTCATCTGCATGAAATCATGGCCAAAAACGGCACATTCACCTCCGTCGCGGTCAAGGACGCCAGCGATAATGGAAATCAATGTCGTCTTACCGCTTCCCGAAGGCCCGACCAGCATCATCATTTCCCCAGTACGTACCTCAAGGTCTATACCGTTAAGTGCATGCACCCGGGTGCTGCCAGTCCCATAGGTCTTGGTCAGGCCTTTACAACGGACCGCAATGGTTTTATTTCCATTCATGTTTTTTGTTCGTTTATTCAGTCCCCATATTAAGAAATATATCTTTACCCGCATTTCTGTCTGAACTACACGGGTCGCAGGTCACCCTTAATAAAGAGAAAGTTTTCCCCTTTTCTAAAGGAGAATATAAGGGGTTCTTTTTTCGTGTTTTTTTCCCACCCCTCCTTCAGAAGGAGAAACGGTAAACAATTTGTCACCACTTCTTAATCCCCTCTGCCCTTTATGCATGAATGTAACCTTGTATTAACTCTTAAAAACGATTGCCGGTTCCAGCCGAACTACCTTTCGTATGCTGATGGTGGCTGATGCGGCACAAATTATCATCACCGCAACCGCACTGATGAACAGGAGCTGCCATGGCATCCGGAATGAAAGTTCTGTTTTCCCGGAAATTGATCCCAAGACAGATGCCGCCCCGACCCCCAGTCCATATCCGATACTTCCCGCCACCGCTGCCTGAAGCAAGATCATCCGCAGCAACATGTAGTCCGTAGCACCCATTGCCTTCAGCGTGCCGAAGTAGCGGATATTGTCCAGGGTAAAATTGTAAAAGGTCTGCCCTGCAATGGCAATACCAACGACAAATCCAAGCACGGCTGTTATCCCGAAATTAATAGGAATACCGGTATATTTCATATAATATCTCACGGTAAGGTCTTTGAATTTTTCAGACGTATATGCGGCTAGACCTGTTCTCTCTTCAATACGCTGGCAGAGTTCGTGAAGTTTTTGACCCGGTTTTGCCTTGACCAGCACAAATGACATCAACTTTCGCTCACGTGGCGCAAACATGGTCGCTCGCGAAAAAGTAGTGTAAACAACCGGTTGAGACTGAAATGGGCGTTGTATCTGGCAAATGCCCGCAACAACAGCACGATGGTCATTCAGTTCCATGGTATCGCCGATTTTCAGTGGTACGCGTTTGCCATCAGGCTGCACCCTGGCCAGCTTGCCTTTTACACTGACACTGTCGACAATAACAGCGTCACTCTGACGGAGGTCTGCCAGTTTCCCCTCGACCATCCTGGGTGGTCCGCCAATCAGGGTTTCATCGTCGAGGCCGATAACATTGCATGTCTGGAAGTTCCCATTTGGAAGTCGCGCCTTCAACAGACCCTTGTAAAGCGGAACAGCCCATGCAACACCTTCCACACTGCGGACGCGCAGCGATTCCATCTCTTTCAGCGGCTTGAGGTCGTCAACATATTGTACCTTTTTATCCACCACCCAGATATCAGGGAGAGAGGTATCGGTTAAAAAACTGAAGGTACGGGTCATCAAGCCCACGAAGATAGATGACTGCTGGGTAATCAGAAGTGACGCAAAGGCGAGACCGAAGATAATACCCAGATACTTTGCGCGATTCCCCATTAACATTTTCAGTGCAATAAAGTTCATTCTGAAAATTGTAGTAAATATATATTCTCAATGCCCTCACTTTAATGAGGCAAATACTGAACAATCAAAAAACCTTACCCGATTACTTTATTAACTCGAGGGTTTTCTTAAACTCTTCGGTATCAGCCTTTTTCAATAATTCAAACATAACCATTTCTGTGGACGTAATCACTACACTGCTTTGAAACATCCTCTCTATTCCGACTTTATGGTTTGCACGGGTTCTAGAAGATACGGCATCACTGACAACATGGACATTATATTGTCCTATTGCTTCCAAAGCGGTTTGACATATACATATATGAGTCTCGACTCCTGCAACTATTAAAGAAGATATCTTTGAGCTGTCGATTCGTTTTCTAAAATTATCATTGATAAAGCAGTTAAATTCTTTTTTCAGGATTTGTTCTGAATGAGACAATCTCTCTTTAATTTCAGGCATAGTCGCACCCAATTTATATTGTTCAGTGTAAACAATGGGAATATTAACTAATTCTCCAAACGTGACAAGTTTAACGATATTAGAAATAACATTCTTTTGTTCTGAGATTACCGGCATCAATTTTTCCTGAACATCCACAATAAGCAACAGAGAGCTTTTTACATCAAGCATATTAGATGTCTTTGCAGACCTGGTAGTCATAATAATTTTCTTAATTGTTTATGGTTAATAAAAGAGTTACCTGTGAATAGAGTCTAATGTATTCCTCTCTCCTCTCCTCAGCATAAGACACTAATAGCATAAGAGCATCAAATACTAAAAGGCATCAGTTAGCTGAGCGAACTGGACGGACGTAGCTGCCATCATCAATGTTACACGTCAGCACACCACCGCCGGCATAATCCGCACTCCATCCATTACTTGAATCATAGCTGTCACCCGTCCATATCCATTCCTGTTTCTTATCAAAAACAGGATCGATGTACAGACTGTTATTCTTTTTGCTTGATTCTAACAACGATGCAGCTTCTTCCACAGTAGGCAACCTCCAGTCATTATAACCTGCATATCCCCGGTTGTTCAAATTCGTGACCCATTCTTTTGCCTCACTCAATTTAATAGTATCTGTAGTACCTGAATGGTGCCATATCAGGTCAGTAACAGGATCTATTACTATTTTATCTCCATTGATTGTCTGTACCTTATATTTATGATCTATTGTACTATGTCCCCAAAAACCCCAATCCTTTTTTTCTCGTATTGATATATGTGATATCGATTGTATCTGTTTAACAGACAACGCCCTGTAAGTAGAACGTAATTTAGTTTGCGTTTCAGGCCGATTTTCATCCGTCGCAAGATCAGTTGAATTATCACAACTCAAACTCCATAAAGTCACTATGGTAAACACACTGAAAACTAATCTAAAATTTCTTTTCATTACATACCACCTTTCTCTCTCCTGCATCATAAAAAGTTTTTGAGTAAGCTTTCATAGAGTAATATATTTTGTCTATTTTATTGAAAGCAGAGCAATAAGATTGTATTATCAAATATCGATTGATACAGATTTACAATACGTTGAAGGCTATCGCTTTCCTGTAAACATTTAAATTAAGATACCATTATGTAACATATTGTAAACAGTAAAATATCTGATATCTCAATAAACAGAGATGACTTGAACAATATATACGCTCAAGTATCTCTTATTTTATTCCAATGGGTAACACACAACCCTTTTTATTTTCATGATATACTCATCTCGTAATGGTTTTCGGATAAAATTCGAAATAAAATTGAGCGAGTAAAGTCCTCGGCGCCTATTGTCCGGTGATAAGTGCAACCAAGCTTTGGTTTTCAGCCTGCCCGGCCTGTCAGCCGTTCGGACGGGTAAAACCGAAAACCAAATCGGTTTTAGTATAAGACAGCAGAATGTATAATACCTTTTCAGAAATAAACAAACCGAAATTATTAATTGAACCGGCTTAATTTGAGAAGACTTAACGTGAACAGCTTGAGATTAAAACACTATTTTTTACATCTAAAACCTCGTTCATGGAACATTAGCCTTTAATAGAACCTTTGATAGATACATGGGTTATATTGGATATCCTGATTCCTCTCCTCCTGTCCCGGAAGGTCTTTGGTTGTTTAGACTACTTTTAATGATAATAGGAATTGATATTACCATCAGTACTATTATAATAAAAAATAATGAATGGAATCTTAAAGGCCTGTATTTCTGTACCTGTTAGATTCCAGAAAAACAAAATTTTTTAACATTTATCTTATAATGCTACTCTGTTCAGAGCGTTCGCATTGAAATTGGAACAGATTATTCTAGATAATACAATTGAGAAGTTTTTTTGCGGACGATACCAAAGAAAGGAGTTCTTTCAATGAATACGTGTAGTTTGTCAGAATTTATGCAGACACTCACACCATGGCTTTCAAGTGATTATCTCAAGAAAGCGTCTCTGGATAATAAAGGTCATTTGATATTGTTATTCACTGACGGTATACAAAATGTATACAATATTGACGATTGCACTGAACCCCAATTGAAGGAGATACTTGATAACCTGAAAAAAAAAGGTATACAAGTCGAAGATTAAAGGCGTGTCTCCAAAAAAGGCACTGAAAACTTTAGAGCTGAAGGGTGTAATTTATGGCTCAGGTGCTTAGAAATATGATTAACCTAGCCTGAAGAAACATAACCGATAATACTATTATCAAGACATACAACCCCCTTTGTCAATCCTTCTATCAGGGGATGAGCTATTCCTGGAGGTACCTGCGTAACCGGGGCTACCCAAGCAAAAAACGGGAAGGGATAATAAGTAAGTTTCCCTCTATCTTATGTCGGTACAATAAAAACTTTTTCATCATTGGTTTCTTAATCAAGTTTCATATTGCTTTCAAGGGATTCTCATGTTTATAAAAAAATATCATGACGTAAGTTCAGGGAAAAGTATTAATAACTACAATTTTGAAGAGTAGGAACGTTTATTCATGGGAGTTGACGATCTTTCAAGGCTTCGCATTGAGAGGACAAATTTTAAGGCACAACGGCACAAGCGGATAAGAAAACTCAGCTTGCTTATCGTATTGGCAGTTTTTGCAACAGGAGGTATTCTCTATCGTACCGGTATATTAAACCCGGCAATAAAAGTAGAGATTTCCAATGTCACGACACTATATCCTTCTCAGACATTTACCCTCATGAACGCCAGTGGTTATGTAGTGGCTCAGCGTAAAGCCGCAGTTTCCTCAAAGATTACCAGCTGGCTCGTTTCCCTATTTGTGGAGGAAGGAAGCGTAGTAAAAAAAGGTGAGATTATTGCTACACTGGAAAACAAGGACATTCTCGCAGCCCTTGAAAAAGCAAAGGCAAATATCGAAGTTGCCCATTTTGAGTGGGAACTTGCAGAAGCAGAGCTCACCGAAGCTGCTCTTGCTTTTAATCGTACAAAAGAGTTATTAGAGGATAAAGTGGTTTCCTCATCTGAATTTGATGTTGCTGATGCCAGATATAAAAGTGCCCGTGCAGCAGTATCAGCTAAGCAAGCTTTGTTAAAAGCTGTAGAAGCCGCATTAAAGGAAGCCGAGGTTAACCTTGAATACACCAACATTCGCGTACCATTTGATGCCGTTGTCCTTAACAAAAATGCTGATGTGGGTGATATAATAACACCATTGGGAGCCGCGGCCAATGCCCGTGCCTCGGTAGTAACTATAGCAGACATGGATTCCCTCCAGGTCGAAGCAGATGTTTCAGAATCTAACATAGAGTATGTCAAGGTAGGTCAACATTGTGAAATACAATTAGACGCTTTACCGAATAAACGGTTTCGTGGAAAAGTGCACATGATCGTGCCCACTGCTGACCGGAGTAAGGCATCAGTACTTGTCAAGGTTGCATTCATAGATAAAGACTCACGTATCATCCCCGAAATGAGTGCCAAGGTGGCCTTTCTCAAACGCGAAGTTACACAGAAAGAACAAAAACCTTTGAAGGCTGTAAATATTTCGGCGTTAGCGAAAGACAACGGACTTGATGTTGTCTATGTTGTAATGAATAATCGTATCATGAAAAAGAAGATTCAGACCGGAACAAGGTTCGACAACATGGTTGAGATTCTATCCGGTCTTGAAACAGGAGAAAGAGTAATTCTATCACCTCAACGTAACATAAAAGATGGTAAAACGGTAAAGATCATTGAAGAGTAAATGCATACCGAAAAACCAATAGTAGCTATTAATAATGTAAGCAAATCCTATCAAAGAGGGAGTCAGATAATTCGTGTACTGGAGGATATTTCGCTCAATATTGAGAGTGGTGAGTTTTTAGCACTCATGGGGCCTTCAGGTTCAGGAAAGAGCACACTCCTCAATCTCATCGCAGGATTAGACCATGTCGATCATGGTTCTATAGAAATAGGCGGAGTAGAGATTACCATCCTTTCAGAATCGGATCTATCGCGGTGGCGCATAGTTAACGTGGGTTTTATCTTTCAATTCTATAATCTCATACCTGTGCTCACTGCTTTTGAAAATGTTGAACTTCCGCTCCTTTTAACAGGACTTACCAAACGTGAGCGGAGAGATCATGTTGCAACCGCCTTACGTATGGTAAATATGGAAGAACGCTCCCGACATTATCCAAATCAATTATCCGGTGGCCAGCAACAGCGCGTTGCCATTGCCAGAGCGGTGGTTACGGATCCTGCCATTATCGTGGCAGATGAACCTACTGGTGATCTTGACAGGACTGCCGCTGAGAATGCACTCGAGTTAATGAGTCGTTTAAATCGTGACCTGGGCAAGACCGTTATTATGGTTACCCATGACCCATGGGCTGGTAAATGGGCGCATTCCATTGAACATCTCGACAAAGGTGTCCTCAGTCATGATATTTAAGATACTTATTAGAAATGCTTTTCGGCATAAGCTGCGTACAGTTCTCACTGTATGTGGTATGGCAATAGCTATTCTCGCATTTGGATTATTACACACCGTCATCGATGCCTGGTATATTGGTGTAGAGGCCTCTTCTGCTACCCGGCTTGTAACGAGAAATTCGATTTCACTGATCTTCCGATTACCTCTTTCATATAGAGATACCATTCGCCGTATTGAAGGGGTAAAAATTGTCTCTTACGGTAATTGGTTCGGCGGTCGTTATATCGATGAGAAAGATTTTTTTGCTAATTTTGCAGTTGAACCGAAGAGTTACCTGAATCTTTACCCTGAATACATGATTCCTGATGACCAGAGGATAGCGTTCCTTAAAAACCGAAAAGGGTGCTTGGTCGGGAAAAAACTTGCAGAACGGTTTGGATGGAGTTTAGGAGATATAATAACACTTACGGGAACTATTTTCCCCGGCAATTGGGAATTTGTTTTATGCTCCATTTACAAAGGTTCCGAAAAAAACACTGACGAAACTCTCTTTTTTTTTCACTGGGATTATCTCAATGAATCGCTAAAGAAAAAATCACCTCTCTCCTCTGATCAAGTTGGTTTTTATATGATCGGTATTGAAAATCCATATATGGCAGCTGAAATATCAGATGCTATCGATAAAACCTTTAAAAATTCGCTTGCAGAAACACTTACCGAAACAGAAAAGGCATTTCAAATGGGCTTCGTTACCATGAGTGAGGCCATCATTAAGGCCATTCAACTCGTATCACTCGTTGTCATCTTTATTATACTGGTCGTAGTGGCCAATACGATGGGAATGTCCGTACGTGAGCGAATCGGAGAATTTGCCGTGTTTAAAACTCTTGGTTTTCGTGCCTGGCATATCACGTTACTTATTATTGGTGAATCCATGGTTATAACAGTATTTGGTGGAATCACCGGAACCCTCCTGACATTCCCCGCCGCTAAAGGATTTTCAGTGGCAGTGGGCAAGTTCTTTCCTGTGTTCAATATAACAGCGGAAACGATATGGCTCAACCTTGCAGTTACCTTGGTTGTCGGGCTTGTCGCTGGCATATTGCCTGCCTATAGAGCTGTTACCGTTAAAATTGCCGAAGGTTTCAGGAGGATGGGGTAGGTGAGCCTTCTCTTTTTCTACAGTATGCGGAATCTTTTCACAAGGCGCCTTACCACCATACTTACTACCCTGGGCATGGCTCTTGTTGTCTTCGTGTTTGCCTCTATCATCATGCTCGCAGAAGGACTACAAAAAACCCTTATCGAAACAGGAACGAATAATAATGTAGTCGTTCTCAGGAAGTCTGCTGAGACAGAGGTAAAGAGCTCAATTGACAGATACCAGGCATCAATTGTGGATACCCTGCCTGAAATTGCCCTCGGGATTGATGGACAAAGGTTTCTTGCTAAAGAATTATTGGTACTTATTACCCTTCAAAAGAAAGGCAGCGACAGTATCGCTAACGTAATCATCCGAGGAATCGGCAACCAATCCTTTTTTTTGCGTCCTCAGGTAAAACTCTTATCCGGACGAATACCCAGATTTGGAACATCCGAAATTATTGTTGGCCGGAGTGTGGCAAAACGTTTCAAGAATGCAGGTTTGGGAAAGAAACTTTTCTTTGCCATGCGATCATGGAACATTGTTGGTATCTTTGATGCCGGAGACACAGGATTTAGTTCCGAGATATGGGGTGATGCCGATCAGCTTATGCAGGCATTTCGACGGCAGGCGTATTCTTCCGTTATTTTCCGTCTAAAGAATTCTTCTTCGTTATCTGGAATCAAGGCACGTTTTGCAAAAGACCCCCGACTTACCCTGTTCGCAATACGGGAGAAAGATTATTACAAGAAACAGTCAGAAACGATGGCCACTTTTTTGCGCATCCTTGGCATTTCATTGACACTCATCTTTTCCATCGGTGCAGTGGTTGGAGCAATGATTACGATGTATGCAGCGGTAGCAAACCGTACAGCTGAAATTGGCACCCTGCGTGCTCTTGGTTTCCAGCGAACAAGCATTCTTCTCGCTTTTCTTCTGGAATCCCTTATTCTTGGTTTTTTTGGAGGATGTACCGGGCTACTTTTTGCTTCATTTCTTCAGTTTATCACCGTTTCTACGATGAACTTTCAGACATTTTCGGAACTCGCCTTTAGTTTCGCTATTACACCGGAAATCATCATGAAGGCCATGACTTTTTCACTCTTTATGGGGTTTGCTGGAGGAATACTCCCTGCCATCAGAGCTTCTCGTATGAACCTGGTTGATTCACTTCATGCGGTTTAAAGAATCAATACACAAGGACTACCGATCTAGAAAGGAATTAAAGGAAGAAAAGCAAAATATTATGAAAAAACTCTCATAACAGAAGAAGTAAAATAGACACAGGGTGCAGGGTAATGAACCCTTCACACCAATAGCTCTGCACCCTAACCCTATTATCAAGCTGCAAATGTATGTACTTTTCTAGGAAGGTTTGATTGTATCACGAGGGTATAATCTCCAAGACCCGAACTATAATTCTCTTATTACTTCAGTAATAGTATTGGTAAGCATTGCCAGCTCATCTGTATCAATAATGTAAGGAGGCATAATATAAATCAAATTTCTAAAAGGTCTTACCCATATACCTTTCTCAACAAATTTCTTTTGAAGCAGTGCAACATCTATTTCTTCTTGCATCTCAACCACACCAATGGCACCCAAAACTCTTACATCCTTGACAATGGAGTAATCGAAACACGAGAATAATTGCCGCTTCAATTGTACCTCAATATTTTCTACCCTTTCCTGCCAGGGTGAATTCATCAAGAGTCTGACACTTTCCAACGCCACAGCACAACTCAAAGGATTTGCCATGAAAGTCGGGCCATGCATAAAAACACCCGGATCGCCAGAAGAGATAACTTCACTGATATTATCTGTTGCCAGCGTAGCCGCCATACCTAGATAACCTCCGGTCAAGGCCTTGCCCACACACATGATATCCGGATTGATGTGAGCGTGTTCTGCAGCAAACAATTTCCCCGTTCTTCCAAAACCCGTTGCAATCTCATCTAAGATCAACAGAACGTTATATTGATCGCAAAGTATTCGCACATGTTTCAGATAATCGGGAGAATAAAATCGCATACCCCCTGCACCTTGAACAACCGGCTCAAGAATAACAGCAGCGATACTTTCATGATTTACCTGGATAATTTTTTTAAAAGAATCGATATCCTCATCATACCACTCTTCTCCAAACTTGCAGCAGGGCGCATCGGCAAAATATTGCTTGGGGAAAACATCCTGAAAAATATTATGCATTCCGTTAACTGGATCGCAAACCGACATAGCTTCAAATGTATCACCGTGATAACCTGACCGGACGGTCAACAGTTTGCTTTTCTTTTTCTCTCCTTTTGCATTCCAGTATTGAAGTGCCATCTTTATGGCCGCCTCAACTGAAACTGACCCGCTGTCACAAAAAAATACTTTCTGAAGAGGTAGTGGGGTAATGGAGACAAGTAGTTCAGCAAGATGAACAGCTGGTTCATGGATGATTCCTCCAAACATCACATGTGCCATTTTTGAGAGTTGATTTTTTACCGCACGATTCAAGACTGGATGGTTATAACCATGTATTGCCGTCCACCAGGAAGACATACCATCTATCAACTCTCTCCCGTCAGCTAACCTTAATTTTACTCCTTCTGCAGATACAACATGATACACAGGCAACGGATTCTCGATAGAAGTATATGGATGCCAAATGTGCCTTTTATCGAACTCGAGCAATTTCTGCTCTTCAAATTCTGATTGTAACTGCATAAATTTAAAAAAATAATACCAATGTCAGCTGTAAGATTGAGAATCATGATGATTTTGAAAAATACTGATCTTGTACAGCAAAAGTAGCACCATCGTCTTTTGAGGGTATGTAAGATCCAATGGGACAGAGAACCTTACTGTCTTCATTGCATCGTATAATGATCTTCCATAGTGCATCAAGGCCCTCCTTCTCATGATCACTCTCTGGAATCATTTTTATCATTGACTGACTTTCGATTGAGATTTTCATATAAAATATCCTTTCTTTTTTCTAATCTGTTATCAATTCTCTGTTTACCATTGAAACCATAAATATTGTACTCAAGCTGACGCCAATTTCAATTAAAATCGTTTCAATCAAATGTTGAAAAGAATATTATTTGTTGACATAAAGTTAAACGTGTTTAATCTATATGATTATTCCATTTTAGTTCTAACTCTATAAGGTTAGGAGGGCCTGAAATGAAAGAACATTCAAAGAGATTTTTAAACATTGTGGATGATGCAAAAAAAAGAATTAGTGAAACAAATGTAGAAGCTGTCAAGGAAAAATTAGATCGTGGAAATACTTTTTATCTGGTAGATGTCCGTGAAGAAAGCGAATGGGATAAAGGGCACATAAAGAATGCCATATATATCGGAAAAGGTGTTATTGAACGGGATATAGAAAAAAAGATCAATAATACAGACTCAGAAATTATTCTGTACTGTGGAGGAGGATTTCGGTCCGCATTGGCAGCTGATTCTCTCCAGAAAATGGGTTATACAAATGTTTATTCTATGGATGGTGGATACAGTGGTTGGGTCAAAGCCGGGTATCCAGTTGAAACCGAATAGTTTCTTGTTATAAACTCATCAGCATATACTAAAACCGATTTGGTTTTCGGTTTTACTGGAAACCAAATCTTGGTGAAGGTATCCCCGGACAAAAGGCGCCGAGGACTTTACTCGCTCAATTTTATACCGGATTTTATCAAAAAACCATTACAAGATGAGTATAGATTATCGTTTACTTTTGCAAAGAAATCCCTTACAGTAATAACGAGGCATACGGGTGTACACACAAAATGTTCTGAAGAAAAAGGACGGTCTAAAGACTCGTGTCCATTTAATACGTAAGCTGATGTAATAACAGGCAGAAAACCATCTATTCCCGAAACGTTTTTAGGAGAAAAAAGTGAAGTCATGTGTTATTTTGATAGGAGTTTTTCTGGCTTTGACCGGGTGCCTTAATAAAACGAGTAAACAACCGATATCTGTTGTGCAATCCGGAGTTAACATTTTAAAAGGTGAAACACACTTTAAGAATCTCAGACAACTTACTTTCGGAGGAGAGAATGCCGAAGCCTACTTCTCTTACAATGCCAATAAGCTTATCTTCCAGTCAACACGAAACGATATGGAGTGTGACGCAATTTTTACCATGAACGCAGATGGTTCCGATGTGAAGATGGTTTCATCGGGTAAAGGATCTACTACCTGTTCGTTTATTGCTCCAGACAGCAAATCGATAATTTATGCTTCAACTCATTTGGAAGGCGAAGAATGCCCCCCCAAAGCAGATATGTCGCAAGGTTATGTATGGGCTTTATATAAAAGTTATGATATTTTTAAAGCTAACATTGACGGCACCAATATTACCCGTCTGACTGAGACTCCCGGCTATGATGCCGAGGCTGTATATTCACCGAAAGGAGATAAAATCATCTTTACGTCCGTTCGAACAGGCGATCTGGAACTGTTCTTGATGGATCCGGATGGTTCTAACATTGAACAAGTGACAGACATACCAGGCTACGATGGAGGCGCCTTTTTTTCTCTTGACGGCGAATGGATATGCTGGAGGGCATCCAGACCTCAGGGAGAAGAACTCGAAGACTATAAGAATCTCCTCAAAGCTGGTTTGATCAGACCAAGTAAGCTCGAAATCTTCGTTATGAATTTGAAAGAACTTAATCCTATTCAGTTAACCAATAATGGTGCTGCAAACTTCGGCCCCTATTTCCACCCTGACAGTAAGAAAGTTATCTTTGCTTCCAATATGGATGACCCAGAAAAACGGAATTTTGATCTGTATATGGTTGATATAAAAACCAGGAAAATAGAACGTTTAACGTATAACCCAACATTCGATGGATTTCCCATGTTCAGTCATGACGGGAAAAAACTGGTTTTTGCTTCAAATCGCAACAACTCCCAACAGGGTGAAACAAACATATTTATAGCCGACTGGATAGATTAAGTAATTTTGCCAAAGCAAAATTACTAAGTATAACTTCTAACTTTAAAAAACTGTATTTACTGTTTTCATATTGTAAAATTCAAGACTCAATTATTACTTTGATGCATCAACCTCTCCTGGCTTTCCCATCTTTGGCCTTTATTCTGCTGCTTTTGCCATCCAAGCTCTCTTTTCTACTGGCTTTACCCATTTTCTCTTTGTCCTTTTTATTCTTTTTGTCCTTTTTGCCCTCTTTTCCTTTGTCACTTACAACTGGTATATTCTTCTCATAAGTTATATAAGGTAAAGGACCAGCATAAATTTTCGTGTTAATAAGTAACAATCCTGTTAACAACAAAATACCAGCAAATAACTTTTTCATACTCTCCCCCCTATCGTCTAATCGTAACGAAATAAAGAATACAACCTCTATTCTCTGTCTCCCGATGAATGCAGGCGTAGGTTGTGTTTATTCAGTATTATTGGATGTGACGTATACATACTGCATATGCATACATTGTTCCTGAATAGGTGTTGTCGTTTTTTGACAGTACTTTCCAGCCATTTGTGAAAATTCCTTCATCCAATAATACATGAGTTGGTGTACTGGTATAGGTTTGCAGGTTCCATCCTCCAAATCCTCCACCTGTGTTTTTCCATCCCTCAGGGCACCACGCTATCAGATTACCAATCATTCCTGGTTCTATAGTGCTGTAATTATATACTTTATAAACCTGGATATCTCCCGCTACGAGAGCACCTCCATCATCTACTTCGCAAACTACGCTTCCATCATCATTTATCTCTCTTATCGATTCACCCTGAGGACAAATGCCATTTATTATGTTTTGTTTCATTGCGAGATCCTGGTTTATCCCATCGATTTCTTGCTGGAGAACAGCAATCAAATTATTGTTGTTGGTTATTTGAGATTGTAAACTACCTTGTAAGGTATCAAGTGATTGGGCGTATGTTGTGATTAATACTTCGTTAGTATCGATTTGTGACTGTAAAGATCCATCCGCATCACCGAGGGTATCGATCAGTAACTGCAATGTTGTGTTTGATGACTCTAACTCTGCAATTGATGTTTCAAGTGATACTAAGTCATCCTCATTCGCATCTATTTGTGCTTGCAGTGTGGCATTTGTTGCTTCAAGTGATATTATTGATGTTTGATTCGCGTTCACACGCTCCTCAACTGTGTCCACTCTCATTACAAGAGAATCAATCTGGTCTTGTAATGAGCTTACCTCACCCTCTATTTCATGTATATAACCATTTAGTTTTATAAATGGTTTTCCGTTGGGTGTAGCCCCCTTTCCCTTTCCTTTCGCATCCGCATCTGTATTTATAAGTAATGCTAACATTGGGATTAAGAATATTATACAGCAAACTTTAGTATTAATCATTATTCAAGCCCCCCTATAAGGTAACGTTAAGTTAATTATGTCATTGTATGTCATAAAATCGAAAAAGAACCTGCTGTACAAATCGAAACACTATTGATATACAATTCTGATGCGAATAGGATAAACAGCTGTATCATTACGAAAAGTGTTGAGAAACGGGTTAATTAAAAAATTTCTAGTGCATGATTACCTCCTTTTATAAAAAATAAAATCTCTTGTAAGTACTCATTTATTGTTTACCTTATTTGTTATTTAGTTTTTTTCTGTTCTTAGTATTCATACATATTCTTAATTTAACAACTCCTTCAGTTTATTCTCTAAAGTATTCCCTCTCAAATTTTTAGCCGTAATTATGCCTTTATTGTCCACAAGATAAATGGTCGGCGTTTGGTTTACATTGTAAACCTTCACTATTTCCGAATCCCATTGTTTTAAATCAGAAACGTTCGTCCATGGTAACTGATAATCCTTAATTGCAGAAACCCACTCATTTTTATCAAAATCCAGCGCTACTCCATAAATACCAAGACCTTTCTCCTTGAATTTATTGTAGATATTCACAATATGCAGATTTTCGGCTTTACAGGCTTCGCACCATGATGCCCAGAAATAGAGCATCAATACCTTGTTCTTCCTAATAGAAGAAGAAAGCCTGATGGCATTTCCCTCAGAATCCTCTAAAATAATTTCTGGCGCTTTTCTCCCAACCCTCAGGCATTCAAGTCTGTTGACCATTTGTATAGTTCTTTCTGACAAGGGTTTGTCACAGACCTGTACATAATTGTCAATAATATAATTTTCCAGTTCTGCGAGGCCTCTTTTGCTAAAAAGATTGATCAGGAATTCTATTGTAAAGTCGTGAACTGTGCTGTTTCTGACGGCTTTATTTAATATCATATCTACCGAATCTTTAAGTCTTTCAGGTGTATGATCAGTAAACTGAGCCAGGTATGTGGAGTACTTTTCAGCAAGGAAGGGTGTACGAATTATCCGATCATCAGAAAAATCAATAAATTCAAAAAAATAATCATGTAAGAATGCTTGTTCACTATCATATGTTTTTTCGAGCTGCTCATGATCGGCCAATTGAGGTAAAAAAGATAAATTGATTAGGACTTCTGATGTGAATGTTTTCGGATAATCCCCCTTTATCGTAAGAAGATCCACATTATAATCCTGTATGAGCCTTCTTATATTTTCATCTATAACATTTCTCTTTTGCATGATAAAAGGATCTTTATGGGATAAACTATTTTTCAAATAATCTATTTTTACCATCTTCTTTTGCATCTGATTCCAAACTTTTAATAATTTTCTGTATGCATTATTTTCTCTAGAATTTACCACGATGATCTTATCTGCCTGCAATAGTCTATAATCGGCTTTAATGAGCAAGTCACCGGTTTGAGATAAAACAATGGTTGCAGAGTTCTGTTTATCAAGACCTATTTTGTATAGCCCCTGTTTCGGTGTATCCATCAGCTTGAATACAAATTCACCTCGATCATTTACTCGTGTAGATTCAATCTTGGACAACTCTTTACCATAGAAGGTGTATAAGTGGATATCGCTGGATGAATCAGGTGGGACATGAGTGATGATACCTTTAATGGTAAGACACTCTTCAGATTCAGCATCAAGGGACACTTCTTTATCAACTGCATAGGTGTTCGTACTTGTGACTAAAAAAAATATAAACAGACCAACAAGGATATCTCTCTTTAGAATCATTCATTTCCTTTAAAAAATATTTTCTCAAGCGATAATGTTAAGATTATCGCATTTGATCGCATTAATCGTACCAAAGCAATTGTTCTAAAAAATAATTTTATAAGTCAATGACTTCATGAGGCTTGGATATTTGAAATAATTTAAGAGGTTAAGATTTGATTAAATAATGTCTTTATATTAAACATTCATCAAAATTTTAATCACCAGAAAGCATTTTTTTTAACTTGAAATATTATGATGGATAGTAAGGATGAATTGATTATTCATAGATGAACGGTCTCCAAGGTTACAATTCCCAATCAAAAATAATCAAACAATTGATAACTTAGAGAACAAACAAACGGTTCTGAAGCAGTGCTTAAAAAAAGTTGGATAATGAAGGTTTAATGCATGTCACTGTTACACCGAAACAAGAAAATGGCTCATCTAACACAGGATATCAGACTAAGCTAATTCATGATCGATTCAACACATGATGACTAACAGACTGAACAAATGAGAAGGGATAACAGAACTTTCCTGCCTTTACCAGCATGGAAAAGAGATAGTAGCAGCAAAGATGTTTTGATCTCAGTTGCAGATCATGTCTTCTTTAAACTGGTTAGTGATATATTAGGTGACCCATTTCTTCGAGCCTTCAGTGGACTGAATTACCTGGCAGCTAGCTTCGTGGTGACAGAGTGCTCTCTCTCATCACGCATAAAAACGATCGTGATCTCTTTCCCTGCCTGTAACGACTTTAGGACATCGGAATAGGTTTGCAGGTCATCAATTGCGGTGCCATCGATTCGAATAATAATATCGCCCTTCTGAAGACCAACTTGAACTGCCGGCGTATCAGGAGTTACACCCTCTAGACGTACTCCTTTACCTGTATAAGTAAAGTCCGGAACAGTGCCCAGGATGACACGCCTTGTAGTATGCTGATGCTTTTTCTGGTGGTTTGTCCTATCTTTTGCGGCAGTTAGTGTTGAGGTCAGGGGTTCGGGTCTTTCAGCCAGGTATTCAACCACTTCCTTCAGGATGGCAGCAGTCTTAACCAGACCTGCCGTATCAATTCTATCAACAGTATCTGTTGGCCGATGATAATTTTCGCGTGCGCCACTGAAGAGATGCACCGAGGGCACGCCTGCGTCCAGGAAACTTTTCTCATCTCCGTTGCCGGTATCTATTGTTGATTGCTTAATTTCCACACCGGTTACGTAGCTGGCACCACGAAATATATGTACCCATTCGCGAGCAGAGTAGCTACCGAATATGGTCAGAGCATCTTTACCTAACTGGCCGACTGTATCGATATTGATCATCGCCATCGCCTTAGATACAGGGTATTTCTCTGCATGATCGACGTAATGCAATGAGCCGAGTTTTCCGGCCTCCTCGGCGCTGAAGGCTACAAATACGATTGTACGCTCTGGCCGCCATTTTTTACCAACCAGTCGTGCAAATTCCAGTAAAACGGAGATACCGCTGGCATTATCGTCTGCACCGGGATGTATTTTACCTTCGTTACCTTTAAGGACATCAGGCCAGCCGCGCCCATGAGAATCATAGTGCGCTCCGATAACCACGCTCTCTCCCACCCATCGCGGATTTTTACCCGGTATGACCCCTATAACGTTCTTTATAGTTACAGCAACTTGCTCCGGCATATTTACCTGTTCACTCCATGTCTGAAAATAATCATCCACATCATCCCCGCAGGGCCGCAATCCGGCATCAGAAAACTGTTTAGCGATATAGTCTGAGGCCTTATCTAATCCGGGAGTACCCAGGCCCCTTCCCTCCAGTTCGTCAGATGCGAGGTATTCGATATCCTTTAACATTCTTGTTTCTGAAAAAACGGGAGTTAATTGCGCAAGGGCTGCACGTGGCGCAAACGTGGCTATCGTTGGTTCAACTTCTGTGCCATCACTTTGTAATACAGAAATCGACATGGGTGAATTAACCACCGGCCATTGCCCCTTGAATACATTAACAGGTTCATCACCCGTAAAACCAAGGTAGCTGTATTTGTTATAATGCGGGAGTTTCCTTCCGAGACCCGGCATCGCTGCCACATTATCCGTAGCCAGCCAGGCCAGAGCACATGCACTGTTGGACGGGTTTCTTGCCATCAGCACAACAGAATGTTCTTCTTTTTTCAATTCGGTACCATCGATTTGTATTGATTTCTCCTTGTCGGCATAATCATATTCAGAGAGAGACCTGTTGATCATGGAACGAAAACGGTTTTCCCAGCCAAACAACCACACGGCACGATCAGTTGGCAATACATCCAGCACATCATCCAACTCAATGTCTAACCGGGTAGAGCGACCTTTCTGCCACTCTTTTGCCAGATCCTGATAGCCAAGCCGTATTGATTCCGGGGCAGCTGCAGGCAAAACCACCAGAACCTGTTCTGCACCAAAGACCTGGCTTATAGCCGGCGGAGTTTCATTGTGATCCAATGTTCGGAAAACGTCAAATTCAGGATCAACATCCAGGCGCACAGGACGTGCGGGAAGATTGAGTTCCAGATTGTATTGTTTAGCATCAACATCAATGCTGGTCTGGTACGCGTTTGCAATACCTTCCATGTGAACAGCGACTGGCAACCTTAACCGGTAAGGTGTGCCAACCTGTATCTGTTCAATAATTGCCGATAGTACGTAGCCATCACCTTGCGGACTTGCAACAGCCCGATTCACACTCAGTGAGGGCGCTCCGCTCTTCTTTACCCACTGATCAAACATCGATTCCAGGGGATCTTCGGTTACGCTCTTAAAGGTTGTTTCGACTTCATCAAAGGAGGTTATCTTAAACTGATATTTTCTATACAATTGACGCAGAGCCTTAATAAAAACCTGGTCACCCAGTTGCTGGCGGAGCATGTGAAACAACATCATGGTCTTACCGTAACCTACAGCCTCGGTAACAGCGCTGTGCCGGGAACGAAATTCGGTAAGAGGAAAATCTCTGTTAGCTGTCACGTAGTTGGTGTATTTCTGGAGAACCGAACGACGGTATTCAACAGCCTCGCCACGTTGTTCTTTTATGAGATGATCGGCAAGATAGGTTGTCAGCCCTTCAGCCCAATTGCCTTTCTCATAATCAGTATATACTCCATTTCCCCACCAGTTATGCAGAATCTCATGGGGATAAGAGGAATGGAGAATAAAAGGAAAACGGATGACCCTGGGACCAAGCAGCGTAAAAGATGGCATGCCATAACCTGTTTCCCAGAAATTCTCTACGAGGGCAAACTTCTTATAAGGATACGAACCAATAAGTTTCCGGTACATCTCTATATACTGTGCGGTTGCATCCAGATACTTTTGCGCAAGTTGTGAATCCGGCTGACGTAAGAAGACCATAGCATCCACAGCACCTGCAGCCTGACTATATTCAGTAAACTCTGCTGCTAACAGGTATATTTCCTCCTGAGGTTTTTCCATCACCCATACATCCCTCCGGAACTCTTTGAAGGTGTCATGTTTATTTCGTGCCCCCTGGCTGACAGATGACCAGCCTGTTGGTAACTCCACATCCATGCTGAATGTCACCAACTCATCTGCGAAATGTGGATACCAGAAGCTTGCTCCGCTTAAGTACACGCCTTCAGGAGAAATAATACCCGGAGATTCGCTGAAACTTCGTGAATACTCCTCACCATATTCTTTGACAGGATGAAAAATCTCTCCTGCATATTTGATCGTAAACTGGGTAGTTTCCGGCGGAAGCTTAACTTCGAAAAGATCCAGTGTAACAGTATTATGGAGAAGCGTCGGATTATCACTGAAAAACCTGGCTGCCTCCGCACCGAAATTTTTCCTCAGCAAAGTATCCTTGTCAAGAATCTCAGGTTTAAGTCCCTGATGAAGCACAAAATTAAGAGGACCGACATTCGTTGATGACGGAGATAGTGTAATTTTGTCAATAATTTCGAAACGTTGGCGGTCCGGATGCAATACAATCTCAAGGTCGTGGTTAATCTGACCGAACGTTGTTGACGAAACGACAAAAATTAACAGGCTTATTACAAAAAAACGCCATAAAAATTGACAACTCATTTATTCTCTCCCTTTGTATGGTAATATTTCATTGCAGATATGCATTAGATAACTATTATAATATCGTATTTGAGCAATCTACTAAATTGTAATTTAATAGAGATAGAATATTAAAGTAACCGTTTACAGGTTCATAGTTCACTGTGTTCTGGGTTAATTGATTTTTTATTGCCCTTCATGTAAAACTGAAAATCCTATACAATTTCATCAGAAAATTAAAGCAGGTTTTTTATAAAAACTTTGGTATAATAGGTTGTATTTTACTTTATAGAGACAAACAGAGAAAGCATAAAAAATCTGAATAAAAGAGAATGAAGAAAATCATTTCAATTACCATTTCAACACTTTTTTTCCTTTTTGGAATGAGTCCATTTTTATGTAATGCTGATAATGTAAAAGATCAGGCATTGTCTCTTTTTAGTGAAACTCAGAATGCCTCGGTTTTCTATCTAGATAACGGAATGGAGGTTATTCTCATAGAAAATCATGCAAGTCCAATGATTACGGCATTTACCATTGTCAAGACCGGCAGTCGGAATGAGGATGCATCGACAAACGGATCTGCCCATTTCCTTGAACATCTGCTCTTTAACGGTACAAAAAACCGTACTCAGAAAGAACTTTATGGCGAAATGGATTATTATGGCGGTTATAATAATGCCCATACAGGCCCGGATTATACCAATTACATGATCCTGATGCCGAAGGAGTATATTGAACAGGGAATGGACATCCAGGCCGATATGCTTTTCAACTCTACTTTGCCTCCTGAGAAATTTGAAAAGGAACGGGGCATCGTAATTGAAGAGATTGGCAAAGATGCAGACGCTCCGACCTGTCAGGTGAACAACCATTTTCTCCGTACTGTATTCTCCGGAACTCCTTATGAGCGTCCGGTGCTCGGAACCGTTTCAACAATTTCCTATCTGAAACGTGATGATGTGCTGGCATATTATCGCACCTGGTATGTACCGAACAATATGACATTGATGGTCATCGGCGATTTTACAACCGGGAAAATGGTAGAACTGGTTAAAACGAAGTATGGCGCACATCCTCCCGGCTCTCTTCCGGAACAGAAACCTCTCTTTTTAAATCCGCCGAAAACAGTGAAAATTATACGTGCAAATGGTATGGGGAAATTTCCCGGCGATCGCCAATATCTTAATATGGGTTATCTGTTACCGGCACCGGAATCTGAGGATTTTTTTTCACTGCAACTGCTGGCAGACTTTCTGGGTGGCAAAAACGAGTCAGTCCTCAATATCTTGTTCAAAGAGGATTCCAACAAAAATCTGGTTAACACAATCAATGCCGATATAACATTCAATAGTGATTTTTCAATATTGCAAATTTATGCTCAACTTCCCTTACATGCCGATGTTGATCGCGTTGTCGCTTTGATTTCACGTGAAGTGCAAAACATGTCAGTCAATCCTGTATCAATGAACGAAATTCAAAAGATGATTGTCGCAAGGGCAACACATGAAATTTATCTGCAGGAAAAACTGCACTACTATGCGATGATGAAATCCGGATATATCGCTGCCGGCGGATACACTTTTCTCCGAAGCTATATGGATAGTATCATGCAGGGAACCCCGAAATCAATTCGGGATGCTGCTTCAAAATATCTACAATCCCGGTTGCCTGTTATAACCTTAATGTCTCCTCCTGTTAAACAGACAGAAGGAATCACTGAAGAGTCTCAAAATCTATACCACAAGGAAATATTGAATAATGGCATGACCGTTGTTATAAAAGAGAACCCGGATAGCCGTGTTATTGGAATACATCTCTTAGCGAAAGGAAGAAGCCTGTGTGAAGGAAAAGATAATTGGGGCATGGGAGAGGTTTTACAGCGTACTCTGCTTGAAGGAGGTACCGTAAATCATCCTGAAAAAACCCTGTATCAATCTCTTGAATCGATCGGAGCCGAATTAAAACTTTACGATAATCCGGATATACCTTATGACGACTACTACAACTCTGCTCGCTTTGTTTATATGCGACTGAAGGTGATAGATTCCTTCTTCGAGGAAGGTATCAGATTACTTGCGGAAATGGTATCCCAACCTCTCCTTACAGAGGATGCCTTTGAACTTGCAAAAAAGAATACTGCCTCACTTTCAGCTATAACAGCCTCTAGCACACCGAAAATAGCCGAAAGAATGTTATATGACAATCTTTTTGTTACCAACCCGGGTCTTGGATGGACGTTAGGCAGCGCAAAGGACATAGAGAGTTTTCCCCTCGAAAATATAACGAAATTCTACCAAAAACTGTACAACCCATCTAATCTGGTTCTGACTATTTCCGGTAATCAACCGATTGACAAAACCATAAATACAGTAAAGACCTGTTTTGGAGGAACATGGGGAGAAGCCGGATGGCAAGCGCCGGCATACAGACCCCAACTCAACAAACTCGGTAAAACCATACGTCAAAAAATCGGTAAATCACAATCATACATTATTGTTGCAAATACGTGCGAGGTTGAGGATAAAGACAAACCAGCCCTCCATATTCTCAGTAATCTCTTCTCTGATAGACTTGCCTTCAATCTCCGTGAACAGCAGGGTCTTGCCTATTCCATAGGCACGCACTTCCCGGAATTCAAGAATGACAACTGGTATCACATTACCATGGGAACACGCCCTGAAAATATTGAAAAAGCTATTACCGGTATTCGGGAAGAAATTCAGTCAATACGTGAAGCATCTTTCAATGCTGACGAAGTGCAACAAACAATCAACGCTACTTTAGGGCGTCGGGGAATGCGTCGAATGGATCGTGTGAGCCAGGCTTACTATATAAGTATGGAGATCCTTGACGATAGATCTCCCGAAGCAGACGATCAATACAGCGAAAAACTCAAAACGGTTACCGGAGAAGATTTAGAACGCCTTGCTCCCAGGGTATTTCAGAACGATGACCATTTGATCGTAATCGTGGAATAGTATAACATCTATCGGTAAAGCTTTACAACAGTTAGAAGATTGATCATTAATACTATAGCACATAAATTAAAGAAAAAACAATGACAAATGATACGGAAAATGGTCACGTGGAAACGGAGAAGTTGAAACGTATTTTATTTAAAATGGGAGGAAGGATTCTTATGATATCAATTATTGCTCTTTCCGGGCTTGCTTTGCGGCAACAGAAGACTAATGCAGATATAGATCCGCAGAAAAACGTTTATCTCTTCCTGCATGCAAATATAGAACTGGAAGAGAAATCGATAAACGCTTTAGTTGCAAATGGATTTTCAAAGGAGAAAATCATTATAGCAACACCACACAATGTCGGAAAAGTTGGTGATTATATGGCAATGCTCTGGTTGCCTCCTACTCCAGATCACATAAAAATTCAACAGATAACCGGAGTTGTTGACGTGAAGCCCGAAGGGTTAATAGGTTACTGGAAGGGCGTCTCAAAGAAGGAATTATATACTATTCCTTTGGAGTTGGATTAAGAGAAGATAAAAGATTGCTATAAACCTTCTCAACCTTTAGGGCCATAGATTCTAACGAAAATGCTTCCCGTGCCTTTTTTAATGACGCATCAGCAAATCTCGATCTCAGGCTTTCATCTTTAGACAACTTCACAAATGCGGCTGCCAGGTTTTCCGGCGTATCCTCGATGACAAGCCCTGTAACATTATGATCAACAATTTCTGACAGCATTCCTCTGTTAGCGGCTATAACGGGTTTCTTCATTGCCATCACCTCCCTTACCGCACGACAGGCCCCTTCTGACCCGGGGACAAGAAAAACGTTAAAGTCCATGCACGATACAACGTCTACATAATCTTTAGTTCTGTATCCGGTATGAATTACGGCTTCTTCCAAACCCATTTCCCTTACAGGGTCTGTCAACAGCTGTTTTTCCTTCGTACCTCTACCGATAACAAGTAACCGTAACCGGGGATCTTCCTGCCTTGCAATCTTGATAGCTTTCAGAAGCACATGAAATCTGCGGTGTTCCTGGATCCTTGCTATGATACCGACAACAACATCATTGTTTCTTATCCCCCACTTTTCTCTGATATCTTTATGACCATTCATCGGTTTAAACCGGTCACAATCTATAGAAGCATCGATTCTGAATATTTTATTATCGGGGAGACTGAAAGTGAGAGCATCAGCTTTTTTTGCCTCCTCAGATACGGTAATTAAAGCATCCATAAGTTTTGATATACAGATAGTATTTCTCACTCCCCGTATCAATCCGACTCCGTCATGACTCGTACGTACAACAGGCAAGGGTCTTTTCGCACGTCTTGCAGCTATTCCACCAACCAAGTGGTCGTAACATCGATGTACATGTACCAAATCAAATGCTTCTTCATCCATGAAAGCTGTAAGCTTTCTGATATCTCTGATTGCCTTAAAAAACCCAAAATGTTTGCTTAACGTAAAATCTGTTACCGGTTTCAACCCACGTTCGTATGCACACTTTTCAACTGACTCAGAATCAGGAGGAAAGGGAAAATCCTCCATTGCCTTACCGCATGCAAAAGTTACATCATGTCCGAGCCTTTTTAAAGCAACACATAAGTTGAGGGCAGGCTCTGCAGGCCCGGTCCATTTCCAATCACTATAAAGGTGAAGTATCTTCATGTATGTTACAATTTACCATGCAGAATAAGAAATTACTCCTTGGTAAAGGTTTGCATTATCTCTGCTTTAACAAATAGCAAACCCTGATTTCAGACAAACCAACCGCATTATGAAAATTAAGAAAATGCAAAATTCTATATAGAAAGTACGAAATCCTATCACATGCATGATGGAAGTGCAAGTTCCATATTTTTGTGTTATATTGCCGGAAAAGTTGTAACTTTCCAGCATGTTTATGTCTCTGATGCACAGCTTCCCCTGTATCGCAGCACAACTGCACATCAACAATTACCAAAGGTCACCAGTTTCTTACGACCTTTTCTCTCTGACTTCATCAACAACTGTATCCGCTTCCACAATTCGTCTGTTGATGGTTATCCTTAAAACATCGTTGGAAAAGGAAAGGATATACTAAAACCGATTTGGTTTTCGGTTTTACTGGAAACCAAATCCTGGTGAAGGGATCCCCGGACAAAAGGTGCCGAGGACTTTACTCGATCGATTTTATCTCGGATTTTATCCGAAATCCATTATCAGATGAGTATACAACGTTGATATTCACTCTATTAATACAGATATTGTGCACATTTTTCCAGAAATATCTGTGATTATATGCTTTTAAAAAACATTTATATTACGGCATAAGATTGGAAACTGTTACTTCCCTGACGTATTCATTAGTCTGCACATCAACACCCATTAAAAAGCGGTCAACCAGGCAATGGTCAATGCCGTGAAAAATAACCATGCAGCCACCATACACCGAAGAGCATTGGCTAACAAATTAGTACCCGTACAAATGCTACCCAATGACAAAAGCAGTAAACCACAAGATATCAACTCTCCAATAATTGCATTCTTTTTTTGTCCATTCTCGTATCGGTTTAAAAATCATTAATTAATACGGACGTCCTTTCCCATTCACCATAAGTAGTTTCGGTACTGAAAATAAAACTTGAAAGAAGCTTCCTGTTCATCATACTCTATTCTTGGTTTCCTTAACAAAGCTAAAACTATTTCAATACTATATTTGGCCGCCAATGCTCAAATACGAGTAATTACCCTTTTCATTTTCTAAAACAACACCTCATATTTTTCTTCATGTGCATTGTCTGGTGCGACTTGTTATGTATTTATAAAAATATCAGGAACACTTTATTCTACCACCGTAAAATTTTTCAGTTTGACAGAAGTATTATAATACAATACAATGTATTCGTTTTGTATACATAAATCAATGAAGGGAGAATATATTGAAAGTAATAACCGTTCGTTTACCAGAAGACATAGAAAATAAAATCAGGCTGAAGGCAAAGCTAAAACACCGATCTGTTTCAGAGCAAATAAAAAAGTATATATGCGACGCAATGATATGCGAAGACAATCCTGATTTGCCACTAAAATTCATACAAGAAACTCTTGAAGCCAAAGCAGAAATAGAAGCAGGAATTGGAGCTGAGTATATGTTTGGCATAATTAAATGAAAAAAATCATTGCATCAAATCGTTTCCTGAAATTCAAGAAAAAGTCACTAAAAAAATTACAATTGCAAATTGACAATGAGATAAAAAATATCCTCCATAACCCAAACATTGGCGAATTGAAAAAAGGAGATTTAAAATCAATACGAGTTCACAAATTTAAATATCAAACACAACTATATCTCATTTCATATGAAGTCAAAGGTGACTTATTGTATTTATATCTTATTGATACACATGAAAACTATTACAAACAGTTAAAGAAATATTTATCATAAACTAGTGTATCCTTTCTTCACGTTGCTAGGCTTCATTGACTCTTAAAGCACAAATGTATCATTGTTCTTAACTACCTTGTCCCTCTCTGTTTTGAATCTCAACTTAATTCTAGTATCCTCTATAAAAACTTTTCACTGCCCACTCCAACATTGTCTATTCAGTAGGACTCTCTGGTGCAGCAATTTAATATATACTAAAACCAATTTGTTTTTCGGGTTTTACTGGAAACTAAGTCTTGGTTGTAGCTATCCCCGGACAAAAAGCGCCGAGTACTTTACTCGCTCGTTTATTCTCGGATTTTATCCGAAAACCATTAAGAGATGAGTATAAATTAAATCTTCAATCTATTTGTTTACTGTTTAACTTCATTAGATAAATATTGGATGTTACAGCGTAGTTTAATATACGTTAACCAAATCTCTTTTTTGCTTCAATATATCCAACACTTGTGTTCTGCCAGAGATCACAAAAGAAATTCTTACTTATTGCATCTGTGAATAATATCCCAAATATAGTTTGGGATATAGTGTCTGTTTGCACATCGGCATGCCATTACTGTAAAACCTTATATAAGCCTTCTTCTTTAACATCAAAACCTTACTTCACTCCGCCTCACCGGCAGTACAGTTGTGTTACCACAAATTACAGCTCCGCCTTGCTTTTTTATTCTGATAATGTACAATAAGTCAAATTATAAGGGTATTTTTCAAGTAACACATTTAATCCTTCCAAAATGAAGAATGAAAAAATTTAGAATTGCCAATATCCGAAGAAGAAGTTATAGACTGGTACAAAATGTCACCTGTAGAACGTTTTATGGAATCACAGAAACTATGGGAAATCTTTGTACTACTTGGATGAAATTATGATCCAGAGCTTGATACTCCAAAGCCCTTTTCACATTTTTGAAGCATAGGGTTAAGGCATTGCTGATTGGAGGACAGGCATGTATACTTTATGGAGCAGCGGAATTTAGCCGTGTTATCGACCTGGCGGTTATGGTTTCTTCAAAGAATCTTGAAAACATTAAAACAGCGCTGTATGAACTCGAAGCACATAACATCTATTTTCCTGAACTTTCTGAAGACGTACTATTGAGAGGGCATGCATGCCATTTTCGATGCCAGAGGAAGAGTATAGGGAAAGAGACGTTGATCAGAAACATTGGGCACCGCTAAAAGCCGAACTAGAAGCATGGCGATTCAAGAGAAATAAAAGAGGGAAATGATTAAAAAAAAGCAGTAACCTTCTTTATTTTATCAACTATCCAAATACCATAAACACTTTTACAAGTTTTTTTTATACTGTATATCCCGTCGCATAATTAAGATTCATTTTCCTGTTTTCTCCATCAACAAGCACATCAATGCCCATTGAAAGGCAGCAAGCCAGGCGATGGTCAATGCTGTTAAAAAATAATCCAGTAGCCACCATACTTTGAAGAGTTTTGGCTGATAGATTACAATCAATACAAATGAAACCCAGTGTCCAAAACAGTAACTGCAGGATATTAGCTCACCCAAGAAAGAATTCTTACTTTTTGTCCATTCTCGAAGTGGTTTAAAAATCTTTGTTTCTGTTTAAATAAAATACCGCCCCCGCGTTCCTTCTTTCGCCCTATCATGACGTCCCACATCGTTACGTTCTTTATATAAGATTTGTAGGCGGAGCTGTGCACTTTGTCTTGATGATGGATTTTCGAATGGCTGATTCTCCTTTTTGTAATTTTTGATAAGGTCGCCTAAATCATCATCTTTATCATTTACTTCAAACAGGTCATTCCAATGGAGTTTCATTGACTTATCGCTCCTCTTCTCCATACATAATTGATTAAAAACATAGTCATCAGATGCAATAGCAGGAAGAAACGCCTTTAATGTATCTACTACGTGCCACGCCTCATCTTCACCAAAATCCTTTCTGATTAAATTGAGTTTTTCACTCAATTCATCCAGAAGACAATGAGGAAGAGTGGTATTGGTATCTGCATGAGATTTCAATTCACGACATATTTCACTTAACCGTTCATGTATTTTTTCAATAAGCTTGCGCCGAACCGGCCCACCAGGAAAATTAAAAGAAGGTATTTTACTATACCATCCAGCTAAAAAGCCTTCAGGGGTTTTGTTTAGTTCCATTTGGACAAGTTCAAGTTTTTCCTGAGTTTTTTTATTAGCTCTTCGATCGTCATTTAATCTACCTTATTATTGACTCATGTCTGAAATATTTTTAATCCCGTTTTAAGCTTGTACAAAGAAAAAAAATCTTTCTAACCTCATTAAAATAATTGAAGAAAAATTGTCGTTTTGAAAGATCCTCCCCCTTTTATTCATATTTAGAATGATGGGCTGAACTGTTACTGTTTATTTTTATCCTTTATTCTTGTCAGTCTCGGAAAACATGGTCTGCGCAAGTTTTTTTAATCGTGTCATAAATTCAGGTGAGGCGTAACCAGCAAGAATGGCTACGGCGACATAAGGTAATCGGCCTGGTAAGGTTTCCCAGCCTTTCTGGGTGGCATCAATTGAAAGCGAGGTTTCAAGTAAATTACCAACGAAAAAGGCAAGTAAACCTGTAACAGCGCCAGTAAAAGGACGTAAATAAAGCGCTATTGCTGATTTAGGTGAACGATTGCCTATTAAAAATTCAAGAAGTTTATTTTTAAAAGCTTTAAGATCTTGTACTGACTGAGAAGATTTGTAGGAATATTTTTCAAGAAACTCATGAAGTTTATTCTTAAACCCTTCTTCTCTCTGAGTAGGAATGTATTGATTACATTTCAGAAATTCAAGAAGTTCCTCTTTAAACTCTTTTTGAGTTTCAAAAGTATTTTTTTGAAATTCCTCTATAAAACAAAGCAATTTATCATTAAAATCTATTTCTGACGGAGAAGGATTGTTTTGATTATTGTTCAGAAATGCGATAAGGTTAGAGCCACATAGATTACATAAAATTCCTCCGATTGCTCCACCCACAAACATCGCAGCTAAGGTGTAGATGAATACAAATCTATATGTCCTCTCATTCGATGAATCTTGCAATTCCTTCCTGACCAACGTTGCTTGATTGACAAGCAAGAAATCACGAAGTTTATTTACAAATTCTAATTCTGAAACAGACTGAGAATGTTCGTATGAATTGTCTTTCAGAAAAGCATCAAATTTATCTTTAAAACCCGTTTCATCCAGAGATGGTTTGTATTGAATGCCTTTCAGAAATTCAAGAAGCTCCTCTTTAAACTCTTTTTTAGCATCAGAAGGATTTCCCTGATATTTTCTCACAAAATCATGAAGTTTAGCATGAAGATCTCTTGCTGACACAGGCGGATTGTTTCGATTATCACTTCCATCCTGAGAATCTTTCGATTCACTATAAGCTGGTGTTGCTTGATTGATTTTTTCATCCTGTTGAACTTTAAGATAGTTTTCAGACGGCATTGATGATGCGTAAGCGATTATAGCCACCAATCCTGCAGACAAGAAAATCGCCAGACACATATTATAGACGATGAGCCATCCTTTGTGCATTTTAACTTGTGGGTGATCTTTTGAATTATTAGCCATAGTAATTTCTGACCTCAAGCTTTGAGCCATTAAATTGTTGTTTTTTAAAATCCCCCTTAATAAAAAAATGGTGGGAGTATGAAATTATTTACTAAAAAGATGTTTTTAGAGGCTAAACCATCAAGTTCTAATTGACTCAAAAGGCACATGATCCCGAATTATCCCGATGCTCTTTATTCATGGTAGCCATAGAGAATCGCCAACTCTAAGAGTGTGTGACAAGCATATGTTTTCAAATCCAACCTCGCACAAGCATCTAAGAAACTTTGGCAGTGATCATATCTTTTACTGTTTCCCATATTTCTCCCTCCCTTCTGTCTATGTTTCTAACTATGAATTAAACCTTGAATATTGGAATTTATATCTCCCGCATAATCAGGCATGCTATTTACTTTTCTGCATGACTCATGAACCAGCACATCTAAACCCACTGAAAGGCTGCAAGTCAGGCGATAACCAGTGCCGTTAAAAATAATCCAGCACCCACCATATTTCAAAAAGCTTTGGTTGGTAGATCGCTACGAATGAAAATGCTACCCAATGGCCAAAACAGTAGCCGCAGGATACTAATTCTTCCACAAGTGCATTCTTGCTTTTCGCCCACTCTCTCATTGGTTTAAAAATCTTTGTTTCTGTTAAAGTAAAAGAGATTGAGGCGGTAACAAAGGAAAGATAGATAACTGTTTTCATTGTTAACGTGAAAGGTCAGAGGTGAAGGGTGAGACACGAAAGGCTAGACGTGAAAAGGCAAAGGTGGAACGACAAAAGTTAGATGACAAAGCATTGCTTTACACCTATTATGTTTCACTTTTCACCTATTATGTTTCACTTTTCACCTCTTACGTTTCATATTCTATTCTGTTTTCTCCTTCAGTCTAGTAAGCATAGCAAAAAGACTGTTCATCATTTTTTCGATTTGTGAAATAGTTAAATTTGTTTCAGGATTGAAATAGTTTAACATCTTTGAAATTTCAAGTTGGGTATCAATTTCAACGAGAGAAGACCGAGCAATTTCAAAAAAGCGCTTTCTGTCTTTTGCAGTATTACGTGAAGCACCTTCAGCAATATTAGAAGGTACAGAGACTGACGCCCTTCGTAATTGACTCGTAATTCCATAAATTTCTGATTTTGGAAATTCTTCTGTTAAATCGTAAATCATCGTTACGAAAGTTACACTCTTTTTCCAAACCTCAAGACTCTTATGGCTCAAATTCAACAAAACCTGCTCCTTCTATACTCAATCCACCCTTTTCAACTCTCACTCCTCTGGCTTTCCCTTTTCACGTTTCCCCTTTCACCTTTAACCTTTCACCTCAAATACACCTACTCCTCCAATGAGCTACAGGACATAGTATGTACTTTTTTGTCCAAATAATAATCATCATTCTTCTACTATTATAAATATTCAATTCTTTTAGATAAATTGACGTTAAAAAAGTAACTTTCTTTTACCAATCCAGTTATGTCATCAGCAAACTTGAGCAGTTTATTCTTTTCTCTTCATATATTGACATTTCATATAGAATAGTTTAGCATGCTGTAATTATAAAAGGATAGGAGGATACAAAACATGAAGACATTTATTCTGAAAGTCACCTTAAACAAAGAGGAAGATGGCCGATGGAGCGCATCAATTCCTGCACTTCCCGGTTGTTCAAGTTGGGGATATTCTCCACAAGAAGCTTTGGATAATATAAAAGACGCTGCCGAGATATATATAGAAGATATGAAAGATGCCGGAGAGGCTCTCCCATTACCTTCAGATGAATTAGAGATTATAGAATCCCCCGCTATAGCAGTCTCACTATGATCCATATACTCAAGAACACACCTGTTAGAGAGCTCATCAGAGCTCTTGAGAGTGATGGCTTCCAATATAAAAGACGTAAAGGCAGTGAACGAGTCTATCGCCACTTTGACGGGCGCCGTGTTGTTATACATTACCACCATGCAAAAGATACGCTACCGCCTGGTATTCTTAAAAGTTTTATCAATGGAACCAAATGGAATGAAGCTGACCTCAAACGCCTCAAACTAATCAACTAATTCTTCTTAATTTGTCCAATATCCAGGATAGAAACCCATTTTCAATGAGTTCTTGTTAATACTATCCCACTCTATTATATTCAAATATTTCATCTAAACGAGGCGCTGTCCCTTTATCTATCCCTATTTTCCAACTAATCAAACTCTTCCAACTTTTCCCATCGTTCGATTACTTTACCATTTGCCACATGGTCAATAATAAGACCTTCGTGTCTTATGGATTTCCCTAGATCAGAACCTTTTGCTTCCCATCGATATGCAAACTTGTTACCAGAAATAATTTCGTCCTTAATCTCAAATTTCATGTTGGCTGGCAACCCTTTAATATCTTCCTCTACTATTTCTTTAAACTTCTTCAAGCAGATTGGTTCTTCACGCCCTGTGATGTAAATTTTACAATCGGGGTCAAATACCTCATCAGCAACAGAGACATTTCGTCGATTTAATCCGGAAATCCATCTTGCCTCGTACTCAATTACGTTCATTATTACTAGCGGTGACCATAACGCATCACATCTGAACAGCACTCTAACGCCTACTGTCAAATCACGTACGATATCCTCCCATTTTTGATACGGCTCATTCCTTTGGTGTTCTTCGAATGCGTTTTTGTCTCGATACGCTTCATAGACGTATAGCGTATCTTTTTCATTCGGATCAAAATAAAAATCGAACCTAAGCGTCCCTAGTTCCAGGTCTCTGCAAACATCACCGTCCCAATTCAAAAAATCGATAAGTTCCTGATACTTCCCAGGTTTTGCTTTTACTCTGAATAAAATTCCAAACATACTTGCTCCTTTACTTTTTAAATTTTCTGATTTCATTCCCATTTTTATTCCCCCCTTCTGCCTATATTTTTAACAATAAATAAATGTAGCATAAGATTTTATTTGATCTTGTGGAGAGTAAATAGTAAACATATCAAGGTATTATTTAAGCGCATCAAAATCTTTTTGGGTTGCTGAACCTTGCAGTAATTCCTGATAGATGTGGCTAGTAATTCCAAAAGGTATATTTAATTCGAGAATCGTATTAAACTTATCTATTTCAGGATTATTGTCCCACTCGGGGAATGAAAGAAAAACCGTCGCCTTTAGACGAAGACTTTAGTATGCTTACCGAGAGGAGAGCTCCCGAAAATCTAGCCATACTATTTGTGATCTTATGTTTTCATAATGTTTGGATTACCAAATACCGCAAGCCAGTTTTACGTGGAGAAATTGCTAAACGTGCGCGAGATTTAATCCGAAAAGTGTGTAAGACGAAAGAAATAGAAGTTATCAGGGGTCATGTTTCCAGAGACCATGTTCATATATTTGTTTCTGTTCCATCACATATTTCGGTAAGCCAATTGGTATAAACGCTCAACAGAAAAACGTCCCAAAAGTTGATGATGGAATATAAGAGTCTGAACCGTAATTTTTAGGGGTGCCACATTTGGGCTCGTGGCTACTTTATTGCAAGTTAGGGTAACGTAAAATGAAGTAAACGTAAAGTAAATTGAAGAACAAGGTAAAGAACCTCCAGATGGAGATTCCAAGATTGATGATTAGAACTTTAGTCGGCTTAAAACCAAACAGCAAAGCTACCGCTCTTTAGTCTGTAGTAGTTTACTTGTAACAATCTCTTGTTAAAGTGCTTATACGCACCAAGACAACTTAGCGCATATGCTCCTGCCCCCCTGATCCCTGAACCCCAATTGCTGATTCTCATTTTTCACGTTTATCTATTCAATCCTTTTAGATAAATTGAAGTCTAAAAAGTAACATTCTCTGACCACTTAAGTTAAGTTCACGGAAGGAATGCCAGTTAGCCGGCACCCCCCGTACAGATCCCAGCTTGCACTGCTAATGCACTGGGCTCCTGCTTCAAGTATTGACGCGCATGCGTTCCAATGGATAAGGTCATTTCTTCTTCCGCTGTGCTGCATACCGTATCCTCTCTAGCTCAATTGGCAGAAATATCCAGCCCCGTGTCTGGTTCCTGTTTCGCTTAGATGGATTCCTCTCAGCCAGTCTCCTTTTCTCCACCTCCTCCGCCATAGGCTTGTTGTCACCTATCTTGTTCAAAGGCTTCTCAGATAATATGAGACTGTCAGACTCCATGTATCTGTTCATCATTGCTTTACTCCCTTAGGATTTTCAATGCGTACCTTATTACCATCTCAAAAGGCTAGATACAGGGCCTCCCGATTCCCGTGCAAAAAGTTTCCATGCATGCATGAGGTCTCCGACCCCGCCAAGTCCTTATAGTCCTCACCATAGCGAACCACAAGATATTGCCTTCTGTGTTCTTGAAGAACATCGGCACTTAGTCTTATGTCTATTACGAGGTTCAATACTTAGCCTGCATTTTCCCCTATCAACGTTTCGCTAATAATGTTACCATTATTAACGCATGACTCAGGGTTGATGTGGGTGGTTAACCCTTCACCATAGGGCACTTTCAGTCCCTACTTCTTGCCGGTTTTCATCGGCGCTCTCAAGGAAGGACTTGACACGTTTATTGACTCGTTTACGCTAATATACTAAAACCGATTTGGTTTTCGGTTTTACCCGTCCCCGCCAGAATGGGTATTGGGCTGACAGGCTGGAAACCAAATCTTGGTTGCAGTCATATTCGCTCAATTTTGTCTCGGATTTTATCCGAAAACCATTATGAGATGAGTATATCTTCTTTTATTCCTTTCGGAGCCACCAGCACTTGCTAAATGCTGGGGCAGGCGGAAACGGAGAGAATAAAAGTCATTCTCTTTGTTATGTCCGTACTTGGGAATTTTATAACATTTTGCCCACAGATTCTTTTATAGAACCACAATTTTTTCCTTGTGATAAGATATATTATTAAGTAATGTACTAAAGTGTTACCAGGTGTTTTGAAGAGTATTTTGAAATCAAAAGAGAATTTACTTATTTTTTTCTAAATACATTTAATAAACAGGGGGATAATAATGAAAATATTAGAATTAGAAGTAGATGATTCTATATTTGATAAGTTTAAAGGGTTTTTGGAAATATTACCGAAAAATAAAATAAAAATAAAAGAAATATATGATGATTCGCACATCGACTATGTTGAAAAAGAAGAACAAAAGGACATAGAAAAAAATTTATCGAATAAGAATTGCCGCAAAGTGTCACATTCAAAACTTGTTAAATTATGAATCTTGAAATAAGTTATTCAAAAAAGGCTAATAAGTTTTTGGAAAGGAATTTAAAGGAAATAACAGAGGAAGAAATTGATACATTGGTTATTTCTGCAATAAAAAAGATATTCAGGATTCAGAAATCTAATATAGATTTAAAGAAATTAAAAGGAAAACTAAAAGGTTACTTTAGAATCAAAAAAGGTGATATAAGAATTATATTTTCTTTGAAAAAAGACAAAGTTCTAAAAGCATTAATACATGATATTGATTTCAGAGGTAATATTTATTAATAAAAAAATTCTTCGGAGTTTGCATTCTCGGATAACCTGTAAAGATGCTAACCCTTAGCACACAAGTAAAGCATTAATTTATACGCATGACATTTCCAATTAACCGTTAGTAAGTACATGGATCAGCTATCAGGGATCCGTTATTAGTTGTCAGCTATTAATGGTCAGGTTACCGCAGAGTAGAACATTCATTTCCCAAACATCAAGTCTCTTATGTTTTAATACCAACAACATTTATCTCCTGACACGTTTCACCTCTTCCTCTTTCCCCTTCCGCTTTACCACAAGGTGTAATTTATAACCGACAACTGTTTACCTCGTTAAGTTTTTAACCTGTTTCACTGTCCCCAACTGTCAACTGATTACTGACAACTGAATACTATTCATTGCCATGCTACTTTTCCAACACTTTAAGGCTTAACCTCTTCTCCTAAGCCAAAGGCAGACTTGACCCGTTTATTCGTTTATTTGTTTACTTCTATGAGAATTCGTTGACCTCTTGACTTTAGTCAATAATAAAAATATACTAGAAGTTTGAAAAATATTTAATACAATACGGTACAATACAAAGTTGTACATTCATGATTGCAAGATGTTGCCTCAGTATAATTAAAACAAACCATTTAATATTGAAAAATACAGATAATTCAGGAAATTCAACTTGGAATGTTTGAGTATACTACTTATTTTGAAAATGACGTTCTTTCGAAACGGCCATATATAAAAAAGGAATGGTGCGAAAAAGCAGTATCCTCAAGTAAATTTGTTGAAAAACAGCCCGATGGTAGATATCGGTTTTGGTGCAAAATACCTGAATATGGTAATAAATTTCTTAGAGTTGTAACACTTAATAATCAAAGAACAATCCATAATGCGTTTTTTGATCGAAAATTTAAAGGAGGTGAAACAAATAATGAGACTTAGTTATCATAAAGATACTGATTCTCTCTATATACATCTTGTTGAAAGACCGGGAGTCGAGGCAGATGAAGTTGCCCCGGGTATTGTTATTGATTTTGACTCTCATGGAAAACCTGTTGGAATAGATATTGATCATGCTAAAAATGTTATAGATTTAACCACGCTCGATACAGAATCTTTACCCTTAAAAGATAAATCTGTATAATTATTTATATTTACCGAAAAAATGAATTTACCTGAAGATTAATCAATTCCAAGATATTCTTGTAACCAAAGCTGTTAAATGTATTATCATTTTAGGAATAAACGAATAGTACTCTTTAGTCAATAGGTTAGGTTTGCCTCTTTTCTTACCTGACCCCTAAGATGACCCAGATAGCCTTCAGCTCATCCCCCTGCAGGTGTCATGATATAGAGCACATTCCTAGTGCGCCAGGCCAAGCTTGTGAAGTCCAGTTGGATACAAAACCAATCTGACAAAGTTAGCCGACCGTCAGAACCGAGTCTTGCATTTATGTTGGTAACAGCGTGAGTGAAGCGTAGACAGGGAGTCAGTAGGCCGTAATCCGAAAGGGTGAAGGGATTCAGCTCCGAAAATGCTTATGTTGTGGAGTAAGTCGACGTTATTAGGAAGACGGAAGACAGTAACGAGCCATCGAAACAGGCTTGATGGTGGAAACTCCACCGGGGTTATAGACCATGGCATGCTGTACAAGGATTTTACAGGAACCTGGGAGAACCTATGCTTTCCTTATGAAAAGGTACTCGAAGCCGAGGCAACGAGGTAAGAGGAAGAGGCATAGGTAGTCGGATCAACCCATAGTACCGTTGATGTCGGGTAATTCCGAAGGAGGGAAGGGGTTGACAAATAGATGTCTCGTGGAGGAGAAACAATTGCCGAACACAGAGTCGGGGAATAAATTGTCAACGAAACTGAAACGATTAGCAGAGATAGCGAGGCAAGAACCAACCACGAAATTCACATCATTAGCCCACCTATTAGATGAAGAATGTCTGAAGGAAAGTTATAGAGAATTAAATCGAGATGCAGCAATAGGAATTGATCACATTAGCTATGAGGAATATGGAGTAGACCTTACTGCAAACATATCTGGCTTAGTAAAGCGATTAAAGAACAAGAGCTATAAAGCTATAGATATACGTCGGGTGCTGATACCCAAGCCAGAAGGAGGAGAACGAGCACTTGGCATTCTTGTACTAGAGGACAAGATAGTACAAAAGGCAGTAGCTAAGATATTGAATGCTATCTATGAACAAGACTTTCTCGAAGTGTCTTATGGATTTAGATTGAACAAAAATTGTCATGATGCGCTCAAAGCGCTAGAACTAGCCGTGATAAAAGGAGGAATAAACTACATATTAGATATAGATATCAGGGGATATTTTGACAATATGAATCATAAGTGGCTTATGAGGATGTTGAGGGAACGAATAGTAGATCAGACAGTGTTACGACTAATAGGGAAATGGCTAAGAGTGGGGATAGTGGCAGAGGGTAAGAGGATACGAAATAAGTTAGGAGTTCCGCAAGGTGGTACAATTTCACCCATATTATCCAATATCTATCTACATTATGTAGTGGATTTATGGATAAAGAAAAGTGTGGCACAGGCAATAAGTGGTAGAATATATCTCATACGTTATTGTGATGATTTTGTCATAGGATGTACAGGCAAGCAAACGGCAGAGGATATATGGGATAAACTACCGTGTAGACTGATTAAGTTTGGGCTGGAATTGTCGAAAGAGAAATGTCGCTTAATAGAATTTGGCAGAAGGGCGTATTACCAAAGTAAGGGTGGGAAGAAGAAGTTGAATACATTTGACTTTCTTGGATTTACCCATTATATGGCAAGGAGTAGAAGAGGTGGAGTAAAGTTAAGTCGTAAGACGATAGGAAGACGTATGCGCAAAACGCTAATTGTCATGAACAACAAACTAAGGGAGAAAAGAAATTTACTCCCTTTTCGCAAACTGCATACGTATCTATGTCGAATTCTAAATGGGTATTACAACTATTACGGATTTGCGGGGAATCTAGCAACCTTGAGAAGATTTGAATATGCGATTAGGAGAATGTGGTATAAATGGCTTAATAGGCGTAGTCATAGGAAAAGTTTTAACTGGGATCAATATATTGAGCTACTGAACAGGTATCCTTTACCTCAGCCGAAGATATTAAAAGGTTATAATTGGATCTACTCGACTAATTTGTGAATTTATTTGAAGAGCCGTGTGCGGTAATCCTGCAAGCACGGTTCTGTGAGGGGCGGAGGGAGTAATCCCTACCGTCTACTCGACTTGTATACTTAATGGTCTTGCCTTTTCCATACCATCAGCATGCACCTCAAGAAATAAAATTCATATCAACGGAAAATGTGTAAAGTCCTGTGATATTCCTCGTTCCAGATCTCAATACATTTATCTAGTCGTCAATCAAAAAGTCCTGTCTTAGGAATGACCCAATTTTACTCTTGTGTAAGCCTTTCCAATGGCTAATATATTATCATTTTAACAAAAAAATTATATGTATCCATGAAAGGACCTGACCCCATTTCTACACTTCTTTGATTATATTCCTGTCCGGTTTTCCCTGCTACCAGTTGGATACTCTTAGGAATTACCTCGCGACCACTGTAAAACCAATAGATGAATTTGGTTTGAAGTGCCAACGTAGTTTATTATTCGTAAACAAAACCATTTTTTCGCTTCAAAGAGCCAGTGTATCCAGCGCTTACGATCTTTCAAAAATCGCAACAGGAATTCTTTCTTATGGCATCTGTGGGTAATATGACAAACATAGTTTGGGATATAATGTCTATTTGCATGTGCCAAAACGTAAACACCTTAAAACCATCTTTTTTGCAATAAAAAGTAACCTCTAAGTCCAAAAATTGCACCATTTTAAAGGTTATCTATTTATATACATACAACTTAGCTTGTTCCGACCCTTCCCAACTCCAAAATTCAAGAAGTTTCTCTTTAAAATCTTTTTTAGTTTCAGAAGTACTTTTTTGATATTTCTCTATAAAACAAAGCAATTTATCATTAAAATCTATTTCTGACGGAGAAGGATTGTTTTGATTATCATTCAGAAAAGCAATAAGATTATCATTACATAGGTTACATAAAATTCCTCCGATTGCTCCACCCACAAACATCGCTGCTATATACTGACCCCCGTTAATTAGCAGACAGTCGATTAACGGAGCTGTTATGCTGTATTCCGTAGGGATACAGCGTTTGTAACAATCGAAAGAAGGTCAGTATAGCATTAGTAAACGATATCGATTTCAGAGGTAATATTTATAAATAAAAAAGCAAGATCAAAGATGACTCCGAGTCCAATAATCCTTAAGTAAATTATATAGATCTGCTCTCAATCGCGTATATCTTATCCGCACAGCTAGCCTCTTATGGTTTAAATTCAACATATATTTTCCTTTTCACTCTTTCCATTTCACACTTTCCTTTTAACCTCTCACTTTTCACAACATATACATCCACTCCAGCAATGAGCCACGGGTCTTAACATATACTTTTTTGTCCAAATATTAATCATTTTTATCCTGCTCATAGAATACTTTATTATTGAAGACCACATTACCCATTAAAGTCATATTTGCAAAATCCTCATTGAAAGTATGAATACAGGTTAAAACCACCATGATGATTCCTCTTTAGCAAAGAGGAATCATCATGATAGTTCAATAAATAAGTAACCGTCTCTTCTTTCCTGAATATTACAAAATCGTTGTTAATCTAATGGTAATGGTATAACAGTAAATGTTCCATCTGACTGTTTCTTAACCTCAAGACGTTTTACATCATCATCAATAAAGTCTTGAACAACCGTGCCAACCTCATCACTCTGAACATTTTTTATTGGTGCTGGAATAGGCATAAATGTGCTCCTTTTTAAAAAAAATTTACAAGGAAATGCAAACACCCGTTTGCTTGTAATTTATTACCAAATACATATCCATATTTACTATAGTATTGCCATGTAAATAATTCCTTTTTTTGCAAGTATTTCACAACCCTATTTGTTAAGGGGGACTTCGTTGCAGCTTCGCCGCGTTAGGGAATATGAAACTGATTTACTATCTCAGATCTCAATGGACCATAATTCCCGCCATTTAATATGTTTGGAATAGTATGCTCACCAGTTATTACTTGATTATATTTATAGTCCTTCAGCCATTTTTGTGTCTCTTCGTCTTTCAACCAATTTTTTAGCTTCTCGCGATTATTATTTTTCTTTAGCCACTCTCTGATCTTTTGCGTGTTCTCATCCGGACCATAAATAATTGGTTCTCCCATGACAACTTTTTTCTCCGTCAGGCGAGACTGCGTAGAGACGGGTGATCCAAGTTTACCATCTTCTAGGATAGGAAGGTCGAATGCTATATATCCAATGACCAATGGTCGTGCGAATGTCTCATCTAGTGAAACAGAACGACTGGAGGCCATCACTACTTTTAGGGTACCACCTATTGCTGGCGCTGATACGGGCATTGTAATTGTTGGTGCGTCACCTGGTGTATCTACCGTCATATTTTTACTGAGGATATTATTGACCTTATCGAAATTTTCTCCAGCGGCAGTTTGCGTACCAAGATTCAATAAGTCTACTGGCGGTTTCTGAAAACCACCGGATGCAGTTGCGCCGAAGACCTTATCATTAAAGAGCGAAATATTTACTTTACCAGATAAATACACCCGATTTACGACACGCAAATAGTTTCTTTTTTGTTTATTTTTACCAGTAATAGCATCAAGAAAATTACTAACAGCGCTCTTTGATTCATTTGCTTGCTTAGGAGGTGAAAATTGTTTTATAAAATTCTCATTATTATTTGCCCAGTCAAGAACAAGTTGCTCCAACTCCTGTATACCAATCTTGTAGGTATAAGCATCGGTAATCGCAATACTGCCATGGGCCTGTGCTGAATCCAAAAGATTTAACCCCACTGGTATACCATGTACCGGTATTGCCATATTAAAACCCTCACTGCGGCTAACTGAGAAAGTGTATGTAGGAAATGCCGCACGTGGGGCGTTTGCATAATCTGTTGTAGCGGTTTGTGTAAATTGCCAATGCCGGGGGGTATCGTTGAAGTTCCAATATTGTATCCACCTGCATAGAAATCGAAGTAGCCTTTCGGTTGCAATCGTACCAGATGATTATCAAATGGTAAGAATCCTTTTGACTCATAAACTTTAACCTGCGCTTCTATAGGAGTTTGTACCAGGAAGACATCACCGGGCTGGATGTCTTCTGTGAGCGGATAGACGGGAATTACCTGGCTTGCACGAATAGTTAGACACCAATCTTTAGCAACTCTTTCAAGCTGACTGGTTGTACCACAACCACCTAAAACGGCTAATATTAATGTCAAAATAATTTGATAATATACTCTCAATCCGCTCTTTGGGTTTTCTTTCTTAATAACCAACATTTTATAATCTCCCATTTAATGCTAAAGATGCTATAAATGAAGGGTGCCCCTTGTTATTGCCGATTTTACATTTCAAATACATCCACTCCTGCAAATGAGCTACAGGTCTTAACATGTATTTCTTTATCCAGATATTCATTGCCATTAACAGTCTCCTGTTTATACTCATTTATTAAGATGTACGTCTTGATTCCTCTTCTTATATTTCCATCCTTCCACGCAACCGTTTCCTTCCCTGACTCACGGTTCTATAATCTATACACATAATTTCTCCGATCTCAGCCCCTTTCAAACCGCCTAATCGATATAACAGATCCATGGCTATTTGTCGTACAATGCCTCTATCTCTTGTTATCTCGTGACAACTTTTCTCCACACATTTACCGATAGCCTCAATAATTTCTTCTTTTGTTTTTTTTTAATTATTTTCGCTAAACTCCTATGAATACCCGCATGTGCTTAACATCGTTTTGAAAAGTATCAGGAAGAAAATCTTACATTAAATCACATACCCTATCTCTATACTCCACTCTTTGAGTGTGCCAACATCTCGCCATGCAAGGTCCATTACCCGCAATATCCAGTTTCCCCTAATCTGCTCGCCAACTAATTCTGCGAGACTTTGAGTAGTAACAGAATCATACTGAGTGACAAGGTTTTTTTGGTCGCCACCGGATTTATTGTGAAGGATCGCCTGTCGGGCAGAAGGTGCTACAATCACCACCTGCAAATCACCAATGTAAGGTTGTTCGATATTTACACTTACCTTTTTATTTCACGCAACAAACCTGATTGGTTGATAATCACAGCATCACTTACTCCTGCGGGGTCTTTATCAGGAATCTGTAATGCCGGCGTTGACTTGTTACGTATAACTTGTGCTCCTTCTTCAATATCAATCTCTATTTTCCATTTCTTGAGAGTACCAATATCTCGTAATGCAAGGTCAGTGACTCTTAAAATCCAGTTTCCTGCTACCTGCTGACCAACCAGGGAAGCAAGAGTTGATGTTGAATCATAGGTTTTTATCAAATCCTTTTGATTACCACCTGTTTCGTCGTGTAAAATTACCCTCTGACCAGACGGGGCAGACAATTCAACCCTCAAATCTCCTATGTACGGATGTTCTATGTCAATGCTTATCCTTATATTCTTTGCCGTACCTGATTTGTCAAGGAAATGGCACTACTTACCCCGGTTGGGTTATCATCAGGAATTTGTATGAATGGAGAAACCTCTCCACTGACAATTGTTGGTGGTGTTACCCCATCTAATTCAAACTTCACATCAAGAGACACATTACCAGTAACTGGATCACGACGAATATTTGACAAAGACACACCAGACCTTTCCTGTTCAGGGAACGAAGTAGATATATCTCCTGTATCTCCTAATTGTGAACGACCCGTCATACCCGGGAACGGGTCTCCCCCATCTCCCTGATCCCAATTTTGTTCCAGCTCATGCTTTCCATCTGCCTGAATGAGAAGCAGTCCGGGCAAATCAGGTGCAAGCATTTCACCTGATTCGTCAACACGCCACACAAGTAACCCTTCCCCTGGAAGGTAGGTATCAAAATTCGTTCTGATCCTATTTTCCAAAATTAAATACTGGTTTTGTTTATATCTGGGGCTTACAATCTTCAAAACTTTTCCCGATGTAGCAGTATAGGGGTTTAATGTTACGGTTTTTGATGTTGTTACCAGCTCTGTATCAATCCATCTATGTTGAGCTTTGTGGAGGCCGGCGGGGTGTGCAGGAGAGACGCTGCCTCCATTGTAAGAACCACCAGCCATCAAATCCCATTTACCGGAACCACTCCACTCCTTACCATCTTTATCATAGTTTGGATCATAGAAATCCTGCCATTGAAATGCTAAATGCCCTAATTCATGAGCACATACACCAAGCTTACAATCATGTGGCACCATTAGATAAATGGTTGCATCCATATCCGGAGATACCTTGACAGGTCTTTGCATAACCCATTTGTGAGACCATATTTCTGTACCCCTGACAGAAGGATGTAACTCCTCAGCCCCTCTGCCAGCATGAATAATAAATAGAGCCGTTACCATTCCTTGATTTAATTTATCAAGCTCAGGCTCAAACACCACACCATGTTCAATTGCTGCTCTCACCGCATCTTCAGCCATTCCTTGAGCATTTCTCGGATATGAATACCAATTTTGACCGGATTCCTTATTTGTATAAAAAGAATACGGCCTTGGCATCCGTATCCAGCCATGCACGGTACCTGTAATATCAACATTGCCAAGACTTACCTCATGATAATAATCTCTCATGCTTCCGGTTGGATACGTGTTCTTCGAAAACAACAAGTCTTCATAATTTTGCGGGCGTACAAAACCTTCTTTATCCTCAAAGTCTACGAGTAATACTTTTACACGAATTATTCCGGTGATTGGTTGATTTGGAATACGTATGAGCTCTGGACCTTCAGCACTGCGATGGAAGACATCACCGTCATCCATCCCTTCAACATCACGGGATGGATCGGAATAACCTACTACCTCTAAATATTGCCGGAATGACAAGTTTTGGCATTTTTCGGTACGTAGATATTCTGCATAAAGCATGGCCATTACTTCCGGAGCTGGTGGTACACGCAGTCTTCTTTTCATTTTTTAACCCTTTCATATAATAAAATTAATAATAATTTTTTAATTATCAACATTTTACAATTTCCCATTTGACGTTAAAGATGCGAAGAATGAAGGCTTGACCCTCTGCATAAGTTGATCTCGGATCAACACTCTAACTTCTGAAGGTTACACTACTTTCCCTTCCTTGATGTATTCACGCATGATGGCAGATTCCAGCCTCTTTGATTCGACAACTCCGGATTTGTCCGCCAACGCCTCCAGGGAGCAATAATGAGTCACATTCATAATGCTTGCACCAGCAAGTTCGAAGCGGGCCGCTACATGCCGCCAATCGATCTCTTCTGCAATTTTAATCTGAGGCGGAAAAGCCTTGCGCCATATTTCATAGCGTTCTTCGGGACGCGGCATGGGGAAATGGATGATGTTCTGAAACCGCCTGACAAAGGCATCGTCAATATTGCCTCGCTGGTTGGTGGCTAAAATCACCAGCCCGTCGTAACCTTCTACACGCTGAAGCAGATACGCCACCTCCTGGTTGGCATATTTATCATGGACGTCCCGGATGTCAGTTCTCTTGCCGAAAAGGGCGTCGGCTTCATCAAAAAATAGTATCCAGTCCTTATTTTCAGCTTTATCGAACAGTTTCGACAGGTTTTTCTCTGTCTCGCCAATATACTTTGACACTACCCGTGAGAGATCAATGCGAAAGACGTCTTTCCCCGTGTATTTGCCCAATAAAGTGGCGGTCAGTGTCTTTCCTGTACCAGGCTGTCCATAAAAAAGGGTGCGGTAACCGGGCTTTATTTTTTTCTTCATGCCCCATTCATGGAGCAGCGTGTCGTTATGTTTGATCCAATTCTCGATCTCACGTATCTGGAGCATGGTGTTAGGGTGCAGCACCAGGTCGTCCCATTCCATCCCGGTCTCGATATATTCCGCCGGGAAGTCTATGCCGAATCGTGGCCTGCTGACTGTACCGGTAGTGAGCTGTTCTATAATTTCGGTATCAAGGATCAGACGTCCGCTCATCACGGATTCTCCTTCGCGGACGGGTTCAAGCCAGAGGAGATGCTTTTTGGCAAACCAGTGTTCGCTGCTTAAGATGCGCTGCACTTCGATACGTCCTTCGAGGTCGTCACCCGCAATGATGAACTGTGCTGTTTCTCCCGTGGGAAGGATGCCACGGTGGCTCGTACCCTTTACGCCGCCGAATTCAGGGAAATCGCCGCCTTCGGGAAAGGATTTCGTAACGATTTGCCCGAGATAATCAGGCTTAAGATGCGGTGTCAGGGCCAGCATAAATAACACGAACTCCTCAAAGGAGGGTTGATATGTTATAAAGAATTTTGCCACCCCGGAATCTTCATGGTAAAATTCAAGAGGACCAGCTTCAAACACCTTGGTCAGACCAAGATGGACGTCCAGCCGGTTATTTATAACCTTTTTCAGCCAATCGAGAACCAGTTGAAGGTTGACGGAGTTTTGTTTCATACGTATCCTTATTTAAAACTGTTTCTTTAACTGCGCCCCAGGAGTAAATCGAGAACGTCTTTCTCTTTGAGATTCAATTCTCTTCGCTTCAGATCTGCACGCATTGCCAGTACCAGCTTATTCAGCAGCGCCATGGTTTCGCTTCCTTCTTTCTTTTTATCTCGTATTGTCCGCCGGATTTGCGTATAGGTTGTGATTACTTTTGGGCCCCCGTACAAAACAAGGAGTTGTTCGAGCTTTATAAGCTCGCCTTCATCAGCCAGCCCTTCCTCGCCCGTTCTATCTTTTCTTAATTCATCAGCCAGGAAAATTGCAAGGCGCTCATAAACATTCGTTTTGACTGCCGATCCCTCGTTTGTACAACGCGCCCTCAACCCGCCCGCGATGATTACCGTGCAGAGTACGACAACAATCGAAGCAATGGCAGCAATGGTCTCGTACTGCGGCCCAAGCGTATCAAAAATGTTCACAACGTATTTGAACAGAAAATAACCACCGGCCAACAAGGCCAATCCTAAAATCATTCCAAGAAAGGTGCCAAATGCCTTCATTAAACCTCCTTTTTCAGTAAGCCCACATTGGCAAGTTATTTGTCTACTACAACCTTTGTATTAAATCTGACCGCTTTGATAACCCTTGAATTATCCTTATATTCTCTACTGTTCGTATCCGGAAATCTGCTTTTTAGGCTTACCAGCATCTTTGCTTCAAAGTTGTTGATGTCTGAATACGGACGATTCCGCTTAATATCATTGATAATGCTGTCATTAATTCCGCCTTTTTCACGTAAATGAGTGCCGCTGCTGGTATTGAGGCTTGCTTTGTTGCTGCTGGTAAAATCCGGCAAGGGAACTTGAGCGTTCATAGAGAACACCGAATGACCTTTCTCGGAAAAATCTGCTACGCCGTTTTTCTTCCCTTTGTAGAGATGAATCCCGGCCGTTGTGCTAACCGAATTGGCAAATTGATACCCGGAAACTTTCTCTCCAAAATAACTGACCCGTGAAGTTAACCATATAACGCTGGCAGGTGTTTTAGCATTGTTAGCTTTCTTTGCCAACAATGAACTCGCAGCACTTTCTATGCCTGAACGCCATGCACTGTTTACGCTGTTCGGTGCAGGAATAAGGTTGCCGGCAACCGCATTACCGCCCAAAGTATTTGACACAAGATGCATCTGCACCCATTTATCACCTTTCAAAGATGATAACTTCTGGTCTTGAATGTAATTCCACCCATGTGTACTATGGTCACCTGATGTAGGCGTGCCTTTTTTTAATTTAACGCTTGATTGTTTTTCTACCTTGGATTCAGTAGGTGGGGCTCCACCGGGAACTATTTCAGGATCAGGATAATCCTTCGCTGTAATGTCATCACCACCTAAATCCATTAAGACTTGACTGATTTCAGCCAATGTAGCGATGACCTTCTGGTTATACTCCTTTTCTTCTTTCGTTTTTGTTCCTTGCTTGAAAATAACTTCTTTTTGGTTAACAACGCTTTCCGCAAGAGCTATTTTAGCCATCATTTCGGGATTATCCTTGTTTTCTGCCTTTTTCTGTTCCAAGTAAGTCGCTAATGGCATGGTTGTTGTGGAAATCTGCAATTTGGCATTTTCACTGGAACCGGAGAATGAAAGAGTATGGGTTTCACCGGCTTTATTGGTGAAAGGTTTTTTTGCCTTCCACCACTCAGAAATAGCAGCTCCCGCCTTTTTCAGCATTTTCCCCAACCACTCCACAATCTTATCAAGCCCCTTATCAATCGGTTGCCGTATCTTCTTGACTATCCCTACGATCTTATCCGGGATACCCCCCAATCCCGCGAACTTGGCTAAAAACGCTATGACAATGGTAAGTGTGTTGGCCATGGTCTGCTCCACCTTCTTAGCGGCATTGGCGACTTGGCCGGATGCGATGGCGGAGATTGAATCTATGAAAGACGCGACTACGGCAGCGATTTGTTGGATTTTCTGGATAAAGAAAGTAATAGTATTGTAAATGGCGATAATGGCTTGAATGACCGCACCGGCCGGGTTCAACATGCTCACCAGCTTCATAATGGCTGCTTTTACCACCTCGGTTGTGACCATTTGTGTAATCTGAGCAATCAGTTGGTCCTTTAATTCGCTCAGTTCGGCTTTGATCTGTTCCCAGGCTGCTGCCGGGCCATCCTTCACAAGGGTAACCAGGATGCCTGCGGTTTTTTCCAATCCGACAAGCACAGGTTCGGGAATGATTTTCACCAGTTTGCTGCGGATGTTCTGCCAAGTCAAACCGAGAACCGACAGCACCAGTTTGACAATTTCAATCAAATCGAATGACTTGGGAATATACACCCCGGCTTCTGCTAACGGTCCGACGAGCCACTTGATCAAAGCTGTTTTCAGGTGTTCCAGGATATTGCCTGCAAACATTTCGAAACCCATCTTCCCGGCCCGCACCAGGTTTCCAACAAATCCTATAGGGTTCTTAAGGATGGTTATGAACGCCGCCTGAGCTTTCCTGATGTAAGGCATAATACCGGGAGCCACGACGGTGAAGAGTATCTCAAGCAGACTGATGACCTGATTGAGTCCCCAACTGATAAATTCACCTGCGATGTTAGCAAAGGCGCTCACAATTTTACCGAACGCTCCCGCAACAGTAATGATGTCCTGGAATGTCAGAGAACTGAGTATAGCTACAATCTTACCGGGAATTGCACGCACAAAACCCATAAGGCCTGCCAGTGCGCCCTGGAACCATGCCCATGCGCGGGCAACGGCTTTGCCCTTTTTGATGTTTTCCCATACCTCTTCCTGGCCGATGAGTTTCATAAAGCCCCCGATGAGGGTGTCGGCATTACGCGGGACAGGTTCGCCGGTTATCGGGTCTTCACCAAGAATGGCTTTCAGAAGGTCGTAACCCCTGGTCCCTTGAGCCAGCGCAGCCAGTGGTTTAAGGATGGCGTCCTTGACCATCTTGAGTATTTCGACAACTACTGATCCGCCAAAGGCAATCAGCCGGGCTATTGGCGCGGTAAAGATGCTCCTGGCACGATCCCACACGCCGCCAAGATCAAAGATGTCACTCCAGCTGAGTGAATCCACGAAACGTTTCAAGCCACTGACGATTTCGCTGCCAATGTCGCCAAATATTGCCAACTTTTTCTCAACCCAATCTGCGGCTTTATTGATGACTCCGTGGTTGTCCAGTGCCTGTGTAATGAAGGCGCCACCGGGAATCAATTCGATCAAGGCCCGCAACAGGTTTGCGGCGCTGCTGACCGTGGAGCGCATGTTGATCGGATTGAAACCCAAAAGGAGGGTTAGCATCCGGAAGCCAGGAATCAAATTGGCTTTATCAGCGAAATAATCCAGAGTATCCCGTATCCCAAGGCGCTGTATCAGCGGCGGAGTCACCGTGGTGGTTACTTGCGGGCTACGTTGTACCGCATGACCCTGCTGAATGGTGTGGGTAAGTTCATGTGCCAGGAGTTGTTTGCCCTCACTGGTGCCGGGCTGGTACTGATCACGGGAAAAGAAGATATGGTTCTGGTAGGTAAAGGCCCGGGCGCTCAGTTGGTTGCTCAAACCGCCGGATTCAGCATCGCTATGGATGCGCACACTGCTGAAATCTGCATTAAATCGAGGCTCCATGTAACTGCGAACATCGCTGGAAAGCGGCTGGCCGCCAGTGGTCTTGTTTTGAATAGCAGATTGCGTATTAGATCCGATAGCAGGCGTGCCATCGCCACCTTTGCGCTGGAGTTTTTCATCTTTCTCCGGAGTTTTCTGAATCTTTTCTTCTTCTTTTTTTGGGGCCTTTTCTTCGGGAATAGCTGCTCTTTGTATTTTTTCTTCTTTTTCCTTTTCTTTTTTCTGTAACTTTTCGTCAGTTTGTCCCGGGAGTTTTTTCTCACCTAATGCAGGGGAGGGCATCCGCATCACCTTACCTGCCATCTTATCCGCTTCCTGCTCAAGCTTATCCCCCGGCTTATTGACCGCCATTTTCATTTGGACGAATGAAGCAGCGGTTGACCTCTGCGGTGTGAAAAAGCCGCCTTCTCCCGTCTTTGGGAAAAAAGGACGACCCGCAGCATGCGTTGCCGTTGCCGAGGTCGTTGTAGATGATTTTTCTGCACTGGTCTTCATAGTTTATTTAGTACCAAATTATTACTTCCATTCCACCCATAGCATCCTCTCCATCCATGGCAGCTTGATCATGGAAATACCCCATGGTAATTGATCCAAAAGGACGTCGAATCCCCGCGATTCAACCATCAACTGCCAATCGGCTTCCCTCAAAGATACTTTCCCCGGACGAAGCAGGAATGTTCCGCGCAAACCGTCTGCTGAGGTATTCCGCAGCGCATCCCAGTGACGGATAACAGCTGCAAGTAAGGCGGCTGCCTCTTCCTGTTCCGCAAGTGTTACTGCTACGTCGGACTCTACCGGCGTTTCCAAAGGCACGTTGCAGAGAATCTTTGGCAAAATCAACTCATGCTCCGGTGCAATGACCTGACCGGTAGCCAAAAAATGAAGGAGACACAAGGCGCGCCCGGGCTGCAGGAGTTTGTCTTCTTCAGCGAAGCCCAGTCCTGTAAAAAACCGTGGCAGGAAAGGATGCAGTAAAACCAAGCCTGCATTCTCAATATAAAGGCCCTCTTCTATATCAAGATGCGTGTTTCTCATGATGGGTTTTTTAGCGGATCCAGGCAGATTTTCAGCCACCGGTTCAAAACATATTTTCTCTCCGACTCCGGAATGCCCATCGGTAATTGAGGTTTTATTTAATCCGGAAAGTCGCCGCGGTATCCTGTTGTTTACATCTGCCCAGTGAAGCTCCAGGACTTTTTCCAGTTCAACATATCCTGTTGCTGTGACAGGCATGGCACACCAGGCTTCGCCGACAAGTTTCATTGATGTCAAGGCGCTCCCCTCCGCAAGCTTGGCAAATGCAGTTTCCCATAGGAGTTGTTCGAAATATTTTTTATCAACAGATGGCATAGCCGAACTGCGAATTGGCTGTAAAAACCCGTCCATTACCGTCTTGCCTTCGGGCACAAGCAGGGAGAACAGGGCTTCCAACAAAGCCGGGGAAAATTGCCTGACCAGGCGCTTCCGGACAGTGACGCCTGCAAGCGTCCGCAGCATCTCATCGCGTCCAGATAAAGGATCAACGCCAGATTTCTCAGACTCCTGCCATGAACCGAGTATGACCTGTTCCAAGGTAGCTCCATCCGGCAAGCGGAATGACCAGGGCAGGCTGCCGGTTTTTAAAAAATAGCTCCATGCTTCGTTGATGGACTGCTGCCCTGTTTTATGCCTTGTTTTACCTGACATTGCCATTGCAGACAGTTCTTCCGGAGAAGTATGCACGCGAAGCGATTTTTCCAGCGCCTGCACCACAGATTCTGCCAGTTTGTCCTCCAATTGTTCGAGCGTCAAGGCCCCTGCGTCAATTTCCAGCCTTTCTATAAAAAGATGTCCCTCTTGTGGCGAAAAACGTTCCAGGACATGCTCGATGGCTGGCAGCAACCTATGCTGCAACAGGTCCGGCAGGCGACGCTGCAAAGCCAACCCATCAGACTCCGTGCCGTTCAGCTCGACATTGAGGTATTGTTTCTTGATTATGTGGTGTGATGTTGTAGACATCGTCATATGTCAAGATTAATTGTTGTTGTTGCAATTACTCTGCATCCATTCTGTGTGTATGCTGTAAGCCTCACATACTTGGTATTTAGTTCCGGCTCCTTAAAAGTAAATCTGGCTTTTTGTTCATTTGACATGGGCGGAATTCCGTCCTGCACCTCCCAAAGATAAGCAACCGGTTGGGCATTGCCGGATGGTGTCGCGGCCAAGACAACCTCATTCTCTGACGGTTCTTTGTTGATCTCTAATTTTAAATCTACTTCTTTACAAGGATTTATGCTTGGGCGATTCGGATCACACTTGTTGATTTGGACAATGTTAAAGGCTGGAATCGATACAGCCAGACTATTCTGACCCTCTTTCACTGTTATTTCACTGCCTTCGGGGTTGATCTTAATGAAAGTACTGGATAAATCTCCGTCACGCAACGTAATAAATAACTCAAATTTGAGGCATGTGAAATATTCGATCTCCCAGGTATCCAGTCCGAACTGATGTTCTGTTGATTTATAGTCAAATGTCAGCCAGTCAGAACTTCCGGTATAGTTAGCTATCAGATCATTTATCTGTTTCATAAAGTCTTCCCTCCCGGTAGCAGTCGTGATAATTTCGACAACTTCCTTAGTCAAGTTAACAGTGTTTCCGGTCGGACCAACAAATGAGAAGCCAGGCTCCTTAATGTTTTCTTCAGGGACCGGGAAGGGAATGGAAAATCGATAGCCGCGGCGCATGGCAATTCCGTCACAAGGAAGTTTGCAAGGTTCTTTAACCGTATGGGTAAATCCCTTAGTTACTTGACATCCAGCGTTATCGATAATCGTCACGCTTATCGTTTCGCCACTCTTGACTGCCGTGCTGTTAAATCTGCCATTTGTAATAGTACCAGATTTGGCGTTGTATGGGGGGTTGCCTCCGTCAATATTGAAACTAACGGTATAGGACTGTTGGTTTACATCTTCGGTATATTCTTCTACTCTAATGGCAAGCGGATCAGGTACTGTCAGGGATTGCGGAACAGATTCCACCCCCTCATTATCACGAATTATGATGGTATGAGGACCCTTGGACATACTAATTTTGCCAGTAAACGCCTGGAAGGGATGCTCATCAAGTTTATAGTCATATGGTGCCTCTCCGCCTTTTGTCACTATCGTAACTTCTGCCAGGTTATCGGAATTTGTGCAGCCGATTTGCGCAGTAAAGGTCGGTGGTATCTTTTGCAGTATGAACTGCACCGGCGAACAATCAGAACAACAGAGATAGGGCAGGAAAAAATCGGCTATGACGGTTCCTTCCTTCAGATCGCTTGCGACTTCCGAAATGATCTTAAAGGCTCGATCTCTACTTCCAGGCTGATTTGAAATAATGCCCGATATCCGGTCAATCAGCGAACTTATCACAATTTTGACATCCGGGTCCGTCGCCAAGTTGGTGTTGCTGCTGATACGGTTGATAGATTCGATCAATGCTGTTTGCTTATCTCCGACAGGTGGCGTTATGCTTGTAATATCTGCGACCTCACGAACTCGCTGGGAGTCTGCTTTAACGCCCGCACTTATGTTTAAGTTTCTGTCCGGCGCTGGATTTTGATGATATACAATGATAAATGTGCCTCCCAGCGGCACCCCGGCCTTGTGCTGGATACCTGGATTTTTTTGGAGGAAAAAGCTAAGGAACTGCTTTTGCTTGATCTCACGAAGGCGGCTTTCGTACTCTTCATGAATTGCCTTTACAGGCTCAAGCTTACATGAAAAAAGCACCTGATCGAAGTGATCTATCAAGTCTTCCTGAGGTATAAATTTCTGAAATTCAGCAGATATCATGGCTACGGCGTCGCTTCTGAAATAACGGATCAGACCCATTAAATCCTGGTACTTGTTTTCGAAATCGGAATAGCCCAAAGCATCTAAACTGGCGGGCAGGACTTCAGCAAGTTTTGTAAAATAATAGATAGATACTATATGTGCCTGGTACATTGAATCAGGAGGGAAAGTGCTTCTGAACAGCGTGCAATAAACCCCCAATAACGCATTATCGTCTATCTTATTTTGATCAACATCGATATAGGGAATTGACTGAAATAGTGTCAAATATTTTTCATACCAGGCCCCAACGGTACCGGTCTTGTAGAGAAAATTGGACGCATATTTTTTCAACAAAGGTAGCTGGGGAGTTCCGCCAGGCAGATTGGAATCTTTTATCGTCACGTCATAGAGATACATCGTTCCTTCGCTCAATGTAGACAAGATTTCCTCGCGTTTGACATCATACATCGCTTCTAAATCCTGAAGCCTGCACTTCTCTTTGCTTAGATCTACAGCTATGTTTTTATCGAAGGTGCCTGTGCGCAATGCAATGATTTCAATGGGCAGGCGGTAAATATCTTTCAAGTAAAGCAGCCTCTCCAAGACTTTCTGGTAGTCTTTACCCAAATGCCCTTCGATACGTAGGAAATTATACAGCTCCAGGCCAAAACGTAAGGCATCAGGAGCAGACGGATTATATTCGTAAGAACGGTAGCTTAAATTCTGCTTGGCACGGCCCTGGCGCGTCTTTTCAGGGTCCCAAAAAAGATACATGGGCAGCTTATAATAATAAGGGATGGCTTTATCTGACAGCGGCACATCTCCCAGCTTGCTCGGCGTTATACGAATCTGCTCATCTTCAGAAGCCCTGGATACCTGATGTGAAGTCGTCTTCGGCATAGGAGGTGCATCAGTAAAAATATCAATCATCGTTACCATGCGTTGGAACAACTGCTTCAGTTCATTCACATGCTTCTCGCATCTGCTGACTGCAGGGGATGTCAGGAATTTTTGCCGGTATACGTCAGAATTTTCATCCAAAACTCCCAACATCAGATGCCGGGGGAACAATTTATCTGGTGGGCAGCAGGAGCACAAAAGTGCCGTGCCTTTCCAGCGAAACTCATTATAGGCCTTAATCAGGTCGTCAAAAAAATCATAGTAATACTGGAGAAAGAGCACCTGGGTCATATTCTCCGGTATGTTGTCCAGAAAACCGAATTTGCCGCTGAACCCGGCGAAAGGGTCGGTAGGGTATTCTTCTTTCAACAGAGGTTTGAACGCTTCGTAGGCTGAGCTGAGAACACTGCCGGTGTTTCTTACTATCCCAGAACTAAAAGCCGAAAGGAAGGCTGCCAATACTTGTTCAGTAGTACCAGGCCTCTTATTGGGAACATCATAGCGCGGCAGACGCGGATCAGGCAGATTCAGTCTAGCCAACAGGGTTTCTTCGAGTTCGTCGGAAGTCAGGCCGCTATTCAAGCTTTTAGCCTCTGCGATGATTTTTCTAAGGTCACTTACGCTTACCAGTAAACGACGTACTGTTGCCGTCACTTTCGCACCCTTGTCATCGCAATTATTGGGGCTGCAATTGCGCAATCCTTCTTTTTTCAATTCAAGAAACAGCATAACCGCTTTGTCGTTCAGGAAATTTGGCGACAATAGCGTAGTGTCAGGCTCGCCTGTAGGAAACAACTCCCACAGAGAGTACTGCACTGGGGGAGATGAGCTGTCCTTGAATGAATGGTAGTCCGGGGCGCTCGGCAGTTCGTAATTCCGGTACGAAATCAATGGCACATCCTCAGATTCCACTATCAGATAACCTTCCGACGTGATACCGCACCCTTTCGACAGGTAAATAACCGCTTCAGTTTGAGATTTCACTTCCAGGTGAATATTCAGGCCGCAGACAATGCCGATACCAATGAGGTTGGCTCGCGTCAACCGTTCCTGCTCATCCAGGTAGTCGAAAGCCTGATTCAGATGCCCGTCTGAAAGGATCTGATTAGGCTCGAATACCGGATAACGTTCACTTTTTTCAGTAAGTTCCATAAATACCTCCTTCAATTTCCTAAAGCTGTTTTTCCCAGGCGAACCGGGTTTTGATCATTGCCTTCTTCGCAATCGTGCAGAGTAGCTGCAGGATAAATGTTGCTCAATCTGCTGAGCAGATCCACCACGACCCGAAGGCGGTAAGAGACTTCTTTATAAGCATTGTAGCGATTTTTCAGCAGCGTTATAATCGTTTCGGCAGTATTGTTTCTGTTTTTGAATTTAAAGCCATCGCACAACTTCAGGTCAGGTTTAAACTCAGGTGTAAATTTATCTGGAGTTCTCCCCTCAATAAAATTAGTCTCCAGCCAGGCATGAAATTGCATGCCACATTGTATCAAAATGGCTGCTGCACATTTGCACAACGCTTCTTCCGTGGATTTTTCAGTACCAGAAACGGATTCCAGGTTCTGTGCAAGAATGGCCATTACACGCTCATGCAAGCGCTCTTCCGTCCAGTCAAATCCGGCGTTTACTTTTAGCCACTCATGCCAGGTGTTTTCTAACTTGTCGAACTGATGTCCGTTTAATGCTAGTTGTTGGAAATGCTCAACCATTTTTTCCTGAATTTTACCCCACAATGGATCAGGATTGAACGTGCAAGAAATGCCAGCGGACGTGACATTCGTACTAAATTCATTTTCCAAGGTTTCTTTCAGGGGATCGGGGTGCATATAGTCCTTGCTTTTGTCCTTATACCATGCGCTGAAGACTTTGCTGAAGGCTGTATAGATGTTTTTAGCACAATCACGGGCATCGTCTTCGGAGGGACTTTCCCCCTCTTCTGTCTGTCCATCCTTTTCCAATAGCTCCGCTAATTCTCCGATGACCGGACCAGAGAGTTTTTCATCAAAAAGATCATTATTGACCCAGCATATCTTGCTCAGGAGGTGCGCCGGCGTTTCCTGCCTTATGGTCCGGTCTGCAAAATCCCGCATCTCCATGTTTGTTTTGAACGGCTCAATCCAGCCCGGCATTACAAAGGTCAGTCTGAAAGAGTAGGGATCAGAGTAGGGATCCTCGTCGCCGCATGTGTTGCAGGAACCATCCGAACAGACAGGATAGAGCGCGTCACCGGGGAATTTTGGCCGCAGCAAGAGGTGTTCTACCACAATGAATTCTAAAACGGGACGACCTAATAAAAGGCCGATACGTTTCTTCAGAATCGGAATATTATGAGAATCAGGAGATTTTTTATAATTAAAAGCCTTGCCCCGATCATGGCTGATAAGCGGATAGACATTGAGGAATTCAATCTTGACTTTAATCAACTGATCAAGCTCCATCTGTCGGCCTTCCAGATTGGTGAGCAACAATGCATATTCTCCAAACTGCTCGCCGAAACGGGTCATGATGTGATCCAGAAAGCGGTTTCGGCGTTCGTGAAACTCCTTTGGGGTTTCAGCAATGTCTTCCACGGCAGTTGTGTCCAGACCGTTTTTAATCTCGTCGAAGCCTTTGATCAACTCGTTCGTAAACTCTTTTACGAAATAGGTGCGCTTGTCTCCAGTGTCGATGGAAAACAGATCGGCAGTATGAGCCAGCTGCGCCAGCGCATTGCCCAGCAACTGCTCGAACACCAGCAAATAAGCTTTCAACTGTTTTGCCTGCGCCTTCCGCCCATCTGAAGCATTAGACGGCAGACCGTCCGGACCAATGCCATAGGTCAAAGGGAAGCTGTATTGAACCGGAAAATAATCATCGGGATTGCGGTATTTACCCGCAGGGACCGGTAAGTCATTTGGCGCGCTTTTAACCTTTGGGCGCTCTGCCTCGCCGCGCAGTTGGATAAGGGTGTCTCTGGCCTCATCCATGCGCGGACGGAAAGGGAGCCCGTTTTTATAAAACAGGAAACGCGAACCATTCAGGTAAAGTCTTGGCTGGTGCTGTTCGCTGATATACAGCAGCCAGGATGCACTGATTTTGTTGGCATCGAAGATAGGTTTTCCATCGCTGCTCCAGGACGGATCAGCAGCGCCCCTGACGATATTGCCTTCGGCATCGTACTTGGTCAGTTGCAACTGGTTGACGGCAATGACGCCGTCAATATCCATTAAACGGTTGATGATGTCCGAAACCCTCAGTTCAGATTTTAATGAGGCAGCTTCCAGATCCGATCTCTTAATAAAACCGCTATTAAGCTCCGGTCCGTTAAATATTTCTTCGACCGGTTCACCGGCATCCATCAATTCCTGTAATGTGTAAAACGGCACAGGCAAGTTGAAATATCGCTCGATCTCGAACCAGATACGCGTCTGCACCCATTCGATTTCAGCGTCGGGTTCCACTTCAACATCGGCACAAACGGCGACCTCTTCAATACCGACGACTTTGACGCTGCAATAATCTTCATCCAGATTGCGATGTTTCTGCAATGCCTCCTTTGCATCTGCGATAGAGTCTTTTGCTTTCTTCATCTTTTTGCGGTAATGCCGGATAACGAATATGCCTACCCCATCCTTTTCTAACAGTTCCTTTAAGCCAATAGCCGTCGTGGCTTGTCCTGCAGCCGCATCATTGAGCAGAAGCATAGTAACATTTTCAATGGTGAAGGACTTGCCGGAATACTGAATCCCAAGGTCAAGGTAAAATACATTCCGCCAGCGCCTGCGTATGTATTCATCCCTCTCTTCATCTTTCAGACTTAGATCGATAAACACATCATAGGTTTTTGTTGCGCCAAGCCGCTTTAGGTTTACGGTGAAGTCTGTAGAATCGCTCTCATCCTGAAATAATGCCCATTCCTCGCTATTTTTAATGCTCCCTCCCGGGAAACGCAGCTCCATAGTGAGCGGATGGTTCTCGCCGTCTTTGCCTGTAACGATTGTGGCATATTCGACCTTATGGTCATTCAAGTCACCCAGTTCCGGGTCAGCTTCCAGTTCAAGAAGCACATCATATAAACCCTGAGGTTCAACTTTTTTGGGCTGTAGTTGTAATTGTGGTTCCGGCTTCTGGTATGACAGTTTCAAGTTGTCTTTCTCGCACCACGCATAATAATAGACGTCGCACGTGCATTTCTTGCAAAATATCCAGGCATTCCGCACCGATTCCAGGTCAATAAGCAGCCGCCGAAAATCATCTGGCGTCCAGGGATTTACGGTCAAAATATCCCTTGCGGTAAAAAACGGCTGTTTTGGGAAAGGTTCATTCGGTTCCGGAGTCAAAAGGTCCTTGATATCCCAACCCGCACGATAGGCAAGATCTGTAAGTGCATAACAGATGGCCTCGAGGATGGTAATCCCCGGGTCATGAATATTATAGTCCGTCCACAGAGAACTGCCCATCTGTATAATAAAATCGATGCCTTTCCTGCGGAGGTGGTAGAAATCCTCGGCAGGTTTCAATTCGGGATGTTTTGGTATGGTTTTAGATAGCTGGCTCATGTTGCCTCACACGGACATTTCTCGCCGGGCATTTCTGCCTCGTCGCGGTTAATTGTTGTAATATCATGTTTCCTGGCAGAGACTAGGATGGAAACGGCCCTGGACCCTTCAACCTCCTTCTTTTCAACCGTCTGCGATTTATCTTCGAGGTCAACGAATTTGTGCAATAGTTGAAAATCTGTCACATAATCCACATACGGCTGGTCTTCCACAAAATTGATCAGCACCGATTTATAGACTTTCCCACCAAAGGAAGGACTGCCGCCGCCGGGGAAAGCCCAGGGAGAGAGGAAACTGCTAATGACTTCCTGCAGTTTGTTTACCGAGAAAGTCTCGTCGTTACCGTCTTTCAGGCGGACTTTACATACAACCCAGACCTCTTCAAACAGCGGATTTCTGACATGCGGCTTGACAAAACGTGATAGACGCTTGCTCAGAAAGTCCTTTATTTCATCAAGAAGTCTCAGGCTTGTGTAAGGCCTGAACGGGTCTCGGAGTTTGTGGAACTGCTGGTTCGGAATGGTGACGACAGTAACATGACCAGGGGCAAGTTCCCGGTAAATACCCTTCCCGCTTTCGTTTGGTTCGTACTGCATGTGATTCAGGCATTTCGCTTTATAGATTTGCGGAAACGCCTCCAGGATCAACCGTTCATAGTCCCACAGGGCGATGCCGCGGTCCTTGTGGCGCAGCCGCTCGCTGATACGGGTATAAAATGCCCTGGGTTCTTCCTTCCCTCTTCCGCCGAAGGTGACAAAGGGCTGCGTAATTTTTTTGACTGCGGCGTCGGGCTGATCCAGTTTACTGATGGTCCCTGATTCCAGTACCTTAGCCGGAAAGGCCGGGTCATTGCCTTTGTCCGTAAAAGTAGCCTTCAGCGCCTGCGCTGCGACCAGCCGCAACCGGCACACGGCCTCGCTTTTGGATGCCACTGCCGCCCGTAGCCAGTGCATCCCGGACGGCAGCAGGGTATTGGTATCCGATGCATCCCTGGGCATGGCAAAGGTAATGATGCCCGAGTTGAGGAGTCCGTGAGTCTTGTCGTCAACCTCATTTTTGTCAAAGGGTATCCATTCGTTACCGCACAAGTAACTCCAATGAATATGAGGATCGGGCTTTTTAGACAGAGGATCGGCGGTGCCATCGGCGACCTGAAATAACAGAGCCAGATTTTGGGTTGGTTTTAGGTCGGTGACACCGATATAGAGCTCGGCTTCACTCTCCTGTTTGGCGTTATCGCGTTGGAAATCGAATTGGGGAAAGAGGTAAACTTGGTTGTTTTGATCCTGATGCTGTTCGGCATGGCCGAACGGTGTGAGGTGGAAAAAACGGGCAATCCTTTTTTCAAATTCCTCGCGTTCCTCTCGCAAAGATAAATCTAAGGGTATCTCCTGTTTAGCATTGTACGTTATAGAGACATCCCTTGCAGAAGGCCCTAAAATAGGTGCTCCAGGATGTGTTGTTGGTTTCGGCGCTCTGTTAGCCAAATAATTTCCAAGATCAATTTGATACTGTTTGAAATATAAATCGCCTTGCAATAATAAACGTACATATCCATTGCGAGACGCAGAACTATAGGGTTCATTCTCAGAAAAATCTACCGCTTCAAGCACCGATGCATTTGCATCTGCATCTGTGGTGATGAGGTTATAAATTGGGGTTATAAAGGGATTATTTCCATTTGGATCGCTCCATTCTCCAGAAACAAGGTATGAAACAGCTACTGATGGAGAAATGGATGATACGTTTGGCGTTTTAGATACGTAGTAACTTGGAGGATTCTGCCAGTCAATTTTAAGTGAGGCAGATTTTAGTTTTTTTTGAAACATTTCTTTGGAACCTACAATAAAGCCAGATCCATTCACAGGTTGGGCGCCAAAGGGCTGAAACGGTTTGGATGTATCCACCGGACCGAAGTCATTGGAGACAGCCAAAGTTTTAAGCTCCGTGACATTAACGGCAAGATCAATCTGATTAACAACGACATCTTGAAGGTCAGAGTAGATATATTTAAATTCATCCCGATGTTGCAGCTTTACCAACAAAACCGGCAGATTGGTGACAAAATTATAGCCGTGTATTTTGGCAACATAAGGCGTTACAGCAGGATTAGCGCCGTCTAGTTCAACTTCTAATTTCAGCACATTGCTCTCTACTTTAAATTTCAAAACAGTCCCTTCAATCCACCCTTTTTCGCTGGTAAGCTGGCAAATCACATCACTTTGATGTTCATCAGTAAATTTTGAAATATCGCCTGTGACGGTAAAATCAAGTGTAATTGTCCTTTTTCCTCCCGCCATCAACAAATAATGCGAGGCAATGGCAAAACCGATTTTAGCTTTCGGCATGTTGATTTCCGACAGCGCCCCATCCAGATACATTTTGTTGTGAAAGGGATGCCATGATTTATCTACTGAAGTCTGTTCTGCCCCCATTCCGTCGTCCGATTTGGCGACCGGGGAGGCATACACCCTTCCCTGATATTTGTCTGACTGCTCTGTTCCTACTTTTTCGTCACCATGTCGGTAGACCGTTTTCAATTCCGCCACCTTAGCCTGGTTCGCCACAAAATCGTAATCATTTGCAAAAAAAGCGTCTTTACCGACCTCGTCTTTCCCTGCCTTGAGCAGCACACCTTTTTTGAATTCATGGCTGTTAACCTGTTTCGCCAGTTCGACCAGCAAGTGCGCATGGCCGGGTTCTGGGGCCTTTTCCTTGAGCCGAAGGATTTCCCGGTAATAAAAATCCAGGTGCCGCCCGGTAAGCGTATTCATCTCTGTACTGGCAAATTCAAACAAGCGCAGGAAG
>JALDRB010000001.1 GCA_031316155.1 Candidatus Scalindua sp. | reverse complement strand
TTTTCAATGGTCTCCAGGTCGGGTCCCTTGACCTTGATGCCCATCGGCGCCCTCATGCCGCTCTGAAGCATCACAATTCTCGCGGCAATAGGCTGCAGCTTTGGTGCGGAAGTGGCGCCCGGAATTTGCGCCGCATCGACTATCTCTTTCCATATATCGTCCGGTGACTTGATGTGTTCGCGCCATTGCCGGTACGGTTTCCCGTCCGGATCCGGAATCAGGTTACCATCCTGATCGCGTGCATACTCCTGCTTTTCTTTGTCGAAACGGAACTTTATCCTGTGACCGTCTTTATCGATAATGTATTCGGACTTATAGTTAATTACGGTTTCTATCATTGAAAGTGGAGCGGGATCCAGAGGACTTTCAATCCTTCCCAGCTTGCCTACCACCAGACCTGTTTCAGGAATAGAAGACAGTCGCTTGTCCTGAAACTGCAGAACATCAAGAACCTCTCCTATGGAGGCGTGCGGCATCGTGGTTGGCATGTAGAGGTATGATCCTTCATCAAGTGAGGGCATGAATTCCTTGCCAAATCCGGGAAATGTATTCGATGCACTCTTCCAAACTGTTGTACTACGAATCGCAGTAGGAACGAAACCGAATACACGATCGACTCCCATCCATGCAGAAACCCCAAACAGCATAATACATAGTGGCACTAACAGAAAAAGTATCTTATGATCCAGACACCACCTGAGGATAGGAGCGTACCAGAATCGTTGAAACATCTGGAAAAACAGTAATAAGCCACCTAACAGCAGCATAACGAAGATCAGATTACGCAGTAAGCCCTTATCCTGGCCAAGCGGGAGCCAGTGGTTAGTCAATAAAATCCCGACCAGCAGGGCAGAGGCTATAATGACTATCCATTTCCCATAGCTGCGGATACGGGTCGACAAGTAATCTTCTGCTAAATGATAGACTCCCATGGCAACAAGAATGAGGCCTGCCCACCACGCAAGCCAAATACCGATAAAAATACCCGCCGCAATCAGCCCTGACAGGAAGAACTGTTTAAGTCTTTGGGATCTGATTTTGGCCGTAAACAGGATGTGCGCTGCCGGAGGGATGATGGTTAACGCTACTATAACCGAGGAGAAGAGGGCAAAGGTCTTGGTAAAAGCTAACGGCTTGAACAATTTTCCTTCAGCTCCTATCATGGTAAAGACAGGCAGGAAGCTGACAATTGTGGTAGACACAGCAGTCAGTACAGCGCCGGAAACTTCTCTGGTTGCCCGGAAGATTACGTCAAGGCGGTTTTCCTCCGGACCGGCTTCATCCAGGTGTCTCAGTATATTTTCACACATGATGATACCCATATCTACCATGGTGCCGATAGCGATAGCAATGCCGGACAGGGCTACAATGTTGGCGTCCACACCAAAGGTCTTCATCGCGATAAAGCACATCAGTACCGCAATGGGAAGCAGAGCGCTGATCAGGATGGAACTCCGAAGATGCATCACCAAAACAATCACAACGATGATTGTCACGAGGATCTCCTCAGCAAGTGCGGTATTTAATGTCCCCAGCGTCTCATAGATCAGATCTGTGCGATCATAGAATGGCACCACGGTTACGTGGCTGGTATTTATCCAATCAGGCCACTCTTCACGTGAATTTTTAAGCAACCAACTCAGCCAATCATTCTGATTCAGTTCTGTGTCGTTAAAAGCATGAAATCCCCGGGCGGCAGCAAAATCTTCAACATCATTACGCGAAACCATTTTATAGTCAACAACAGCCTTGGTTGGAAGGCCATGTGAAATTTCATCGATCTTTTTCTTGACGTTCTTTATGGCTTGCAACGGGTTGAACCCGTAACGAACTACAACGCTACCCCCGCTTGCCTCAGCTCCTCCCTTGTCAAGGGCTCCTCGACGCAGTGCGGGCCCCAATGTAACCTTCGCGACATCCTTGACGTAAATGGGAATATTTTCGTTGACTGTAACTACTGACATTTCGATGTCACTAACCTTTTCGATAAAACCCAGACCACGGATTATGTACTCTACTCTGTTTACCTCAATAGTACGTGCGCCTACGTCAATATTAGACATACGAACGGCCATAAAAATGTCTTCCAGGGAGACCCGGGCAGCCCGCATAGCGTCAGGGTCTACGTCTATCTGATACTCCTGCACATAACCGCCAATAGAAGCCACCTCGCTGATTCCCTCGGCGGCGAGAAGAAAATATCTGACATACCAGTCCTGGATTGTTCGAAGCTCATTCAAATTCCACCCACCGATTGGATTTCCATCAGGATCTCTTCCTTCAAGCGTATACCAGTAAATCTGACCTAATGCGGTAGCATCAGGCCCAAGAGCCGGTTGTATACCATCAGGCAGGGTTCCAGCGGGAAGGCTATTCAGTTTTTCAAGCACCCTGGTTCTTGACCAGTAGAATTCGATGTCTTCTTTAAAAATGATGTAGATAGAGGAAAACCCGAAGAAAGAGTAACTCCGAATGGTCTTGACTCCCGGGACACCAAGCAGTGAAACGGTCAACGGATAGGTAATCTGGTCCTCAACGTCTTGTGGGGAACGCCCTATCCATTCAGTAAAGACAATCTGCTGATTTTCACCGATATCAGGAATTGCATCAACCGGAACCGGATTTCGTGGAAGGGAACCAATCTTCCAATCAAAAGGAGCAACCAGAACACCCCATCCTATTACGGCAAACACTATCAACGCAACGACTAGCTTATTCTTAAGGCAGAAGAGGACTATCTTATCAAGAAACGACAATTTGTCCTCTGAAGGATGATCTGATAAATGACCGGTATTACTCATGTTGATGATTTCCCTCATGCTCTTCTGTCTTGCTTCCGGATATCAATTCCACATTATCGGCACATTTCAGCATAGCCGTCCCCAAATAAGGGTTTCTGGCCTGCTTATTACCTTGCAGCCATATTGCCCCTTTACCACCAAATACCATTGGACAATGCAACTGGTAAACAGTTCCGAATCCGTCCGGACCAAAGCTTTTGACCAGCACAAGGAGCTCATCGGTAAGTAAGGAAAAATTTTCACGAATTGATTTCAGATCCTCTGACTGACTCAGACTTTGCAGTATCTGAACGAGATTGGAATACTCTTTCCTCCATACCTTATGAGCATCTTCGGCACGAGGCTTAGCGTCTATAGATGTTTGAAGATCTCCAATTGTCTGATGGGCGAGTGAAAAATCGTCACCGGAAAGGGCATGTTGAAGTGAAAGATATGCCTCCCACAGCTTGACGAGTTGTGACTGGAACTCAGCAGAAACTTCCAGGTTTTGAGATATTTGTGGCCTTTGTGCATACTGTGAGGTACCAAATTGATCACGTACTCGACGCATATTCTTTGTTACCATCTTAAACAAACGATCAGCATCTGCAAGCTTTTTCACATCGAGGCCTTCCACGGCGTCATTGTTCAACAACATAGAAAGCTCATTCCACAACATCCGGAGATGTCCGGACAAAAGAGTTCCATCCACTTTACTGAGGGCTTTTCCAAAAACTTGAAACTTCTCGCGAAAAAGGCTAATGTTCCTCAACTCGACTGCCTTTGATATAGCCTCGTAGGCTGATTCGAGTTCCTGCAACTGACTGTTGAACTCTGCGGGAACGCTACTTGGAGCCATCGTTTCCTCCTGTCCGGCTTTGGATGGTTTCACTCCGCCGCCGTGATGATGTCCTCCGCCTCCGCCGCCCTCGGGTGTCATCATGCTTGGCTTCGCCAGAATCTGTACAGCGCTGTCGATCTTGAAATTTCCATTGGTGACTACAAGTTCATCTTCCTTCAGCCCACCTTTTACCAGGTAGTAATTACCGGCCCGCGGCCCAAGCACTATCTCCCGTCCTTCGAATGTTGGCGTGTCTGTACCTTGAAGTTCGACGTAGACAATTGCCCTGGTACCTGTTACCAGGGCGGCAGAAACAGGGATAACGAGTGGCTTGGACTCTTCATCTCGATCTACGGCAACATAACCAAGCGATTCTGCTCGCGCAAGTGGCATACCGCAAATATCACACTCACCGGGGTTAACCTTTATAATTTCCGGATGCATCGGACATATCCATTTTCCAACCATATGAGGATCCACTACTCTACCGCCAGTTGAAATCTGTGTTCGAACAACCCCATGCACAAACATCTCCGGCTTCAGCTTGCCTGAGAGATTGGGCACATTGACCCTGACTTTCACGGTACGGGTTTTTTCATTCAGCACCGGTTCGATAAAGGCGATTCTCCCGACAAACTCTTCACCCGGATAAGCCTCGGTTGTAAAAGTGATTTCCTGTCCATATCGTAACCAAACAAGATCAGATTCATAAGCATCCAGCATAACCCATACTTGACTCAAATCAACAATCTTGTAAATACGGTCACCTACATTAATGTAGTCTCCCTCCTGGCGGTTTTTCTGAATCACAATTCCACTCATGGGTGAGTATATCGTTAAATGGTCGGACGGTTTCTCACTTTTTTCAATTTCCTGTACCTGCTCTTTATTCATTCCCCATAGCCTCAGCCTCTCTCTGACAGGCTCGATCAAATCAGCCACATCCGGAAAAATTGATGTCTTACCTTCTTGTTCTCGCGCACGTTTCAAAACCTGTATCAACTCATCCTGTGTGGAGTAAAGCTCAGGACTGTAAATATATACCATATGATCGCCCTTCTTTACCGCTACTCCCGTATAATCCACGTAGAGACGATCCAAACGGCCCGATATCCAGGCTGTAATATATCCCAGCCTGGTCTCATCATAATCAACTTTGCCTACCATCCTTACCTCGGCAGTTACATAGCGCCTTTCAACAGGCGTTGTCTGTATATTCATCATTGCGCGAGCAGCATCATAGATCACGATCTGTCGCATACCTTCCATTTCCTTACCCGTGGTTGCAGTAAATACCGGAATAAGGTTCATTCCGCAGATAGGACATTTTCCAGGCCCCTGTTTTCGAATATTCGGATGCATGGAACATGACCAGAACTTCGGTTTCTCCATTTCGTGCTGGGCAGCCTTACCTGTTTCGTTTGTAGTGATTCTTTTTGAAGAGCCTGAGAAAATCCAGTGGAAAACTATCCCGGAACAGAACACAAGAACAAGTTGTCCGATGAGCAGCGTCTTTCTATGCTTGACAAAGAATTGTTTTCTCCAATCAGGAAGATATAAGGTATTCATTTCAAAGTCTTCTCAGTCCTGTATATGATCAAAATCCAAGAAATATTTTCAATTCTATGTAAAACTAATCTTAACAATTTACATGCCAACAGTATCATCAGCAATACATTGTTTTATAATTGAAGGAATCATTGTGCACCTAAATTAAAGTAATTATGGAAGAAAAAGAAATATATCACACTAAGAACAGATCGTTTATTGCAGAAAAAGGCTCATTTCCCCTTGTAAAATATTTAAATAACATATGGGAGCACTGCTCACTATTTTTTATTAAATATGAGTAAATTGAGCGCTTAATAAATCTTGTAAAATAATTTTTGCCTGAAATGCAACAATGTATAGTAGAATTCCAAACTATTATTACAGATTCGAGAAGAGACAGAACATGTATGAATGAAAAAAGGGCAAGAACCATAATGACTCTTACCCTTTCTCTTTCTCTCATTTGTGCACGGATAAATGCAACGTATCCATGTCAATATCAAACCGCAAACAGCCTTAGAACTTCACATTCGTCATCAGGTATGCCCAATCAACACCTCTGTCTACACCACTTCCTGTGTCTTGAATCCAATCATCAGCCCAGAAATGTGAGTACCCCCCGACAACATTGAAATTCTTAAACATCTGGTAACTAAACGTCAAGTCCAGTTCCTGGCCCAGAGTGTTGTCCACATCTCGGACAACTCCGTTTTGGACATACGAATCTGAACCTTGTCTAACTATCGACATACCACCACCGTATCCAGTACCACCAGCAACACCGTACATATTATCCGCTTCTTCATCCAACGACATAAAGTGCAGTTTTGCGTCAAGCACGAGCTTCTTGCTTGGTCTTGCGCTTAAGTGTATCTGGTGGTCCACAATGTTCTGCCAACCGACCAAATCCATGTAACCATTGTGGGCGTGCCCAGTTGGGTAGAGATGGTCAAATGTCTTAACAGCGCCTTCTCCAGGTCTGCTGTCACCACTTGCAAACGAGTATGCGTAGCCAATCCTTGGGCTCCACATCGTATTCACAAAGGTATAACCAATCTCTGCATGGATCGCCCAGGCCTGAATATCATTCGTAACAGTGGTATTATAACCTCTGGCCAGGTTACCAATATCTATAGTTCTCAGTCCTTCTGTATGGCCAAACTGCCAGGCTGGCTCTATGGTAAAATCAGTTCCGCCTAAACCTGGTATCTGACTTCCATGCATCCTGAAACCAGCCGTATAGCGCTGTTCACCTGTACCTACTCCAAGAGTACTCGAAGCAATTCTGTTTCCTGCAGAGGTGAGTGAAATTGTATTATCAGCTGGTTCGGTATCTTCTCTTGAACGTGCTCTAACAAGACCGTAAGGCTCGAATTCAACACCATCACAAACCTTGAAGTGGCTATAGAAACCATAGAACACCTCTTCTATGTCGTCTTCAGAATCACTGGTACCTAAATTACCACCGTTAGCTACTCCGGATTCTTTTTCATTAATCTGCCAGGCAAACACATCAATCCAGTGGCCCTTCTTGTTATCCCATCTCAGCCTCGCTCCATCGTAAGCCCTGGTCTGATTTGCCCAAGGTAAGTTACCTATCAACCTGTGGTCTCCATAGGCAGCCTGCCATCGCCCTCCCCTCAATTCGATATTCTTGAGAATGCTGGAAATATTCCCGAGGTTTCTCAATTCTACATAACCCTCCTGCACATCGGTCCTTTGCAAATTACCAATTGTCGACCCTTCTTCACCAAAGGTTCGCGCATCCTGGAGCATGATGCGTGCCCGCACATTGTCGCTGACATCAGCATCAAGGCTTATCCTCGCCCACTGCAAGGTGAAATCTGTAGTCTCATCACGTCCGACATTCGTCTGCGTCGCCCCAGTCAGAGTACCCAGGCCTGCAGATCGCTGCAGCGTTCCATTGGCAAGCCTGGTAACGTTACCCAAATCTCCACGTGTACCTGGAGCGGTACCTGTGCTGATTTCTTGTCCGTCTCTGATCATCATGTCCCGAATTTCAAATCGGTGCCTGATATCCATACCAATCTTTACCCCTCTTATGTCTGGAGCCGTTACATTTCCCGTTGGCCTTGATTCAAGCGCTTCGATCCTCGCAAGCAGATCACCATACGCCGATCCTTCTGGTGCCGTTGCATTTGCTTCCTGTGTACCCAATAACAAACAGGTCGTTGAAAATACAACCACGGAAGCAAATGTTAAAATAACTCCCCTTATTTTTCCCATCAATCTTACCTCCCCTAAACGTTAAAAAAAATAAAAACTACCTTATAACAACACACACATCCTCATCGGTATAGCGTAAAAAGCGCGATCCCGCAAATATACCGACTTCTCTACTTAATTCAATTACGATAAATTAGTGAGTGATACAAATTAACAAACTTTAAATCCTGAGTAAGAGACACCATGCAAAATGAAACATCTATGCACCCTTACCCAACCTGTATCAAACATTCGATCAGGTCTCAAAAAAAAACGGTATGCTATCAAAAAAATCTTTCAGAACACAGTTCTACAATGTATAGAGATTACTACTCACTACGAAGAGTTCCGGACAGGCATAAATGCTACTAATTTTGCCCTCCGCCGAGGCCAATACCCAGCTTCTTTTCGATGTTATAGACCCTTTCAAGCATATCATGCTCCGATTTAATCCGCGACATCTGGTTCACCATGGGCGCCCAACCCCACCACCAGGCATAATCCTGTTGCCCATGAGCTACCCCCTTATACCCCTTAAGGGCATACCAGAACCACATGTTCCCGTATTCCACTTCAATCGCACTTGGATTGCCATCATTATACATGAAATTTGCGTATACGCCAAGGATCGGACCTACAACGGGAAGATGCCCTTTTTTCTGCTTAAAGGCTTTATAAACTCCTTCACCAAGAAGCTGTACGCCAAGTTTATCGGCAATAACATCACCCATTGGATAGATTCCTCTCTTATCCACATCAATGTAACCTTTTTCAAAACAGTCCTCTACAATCGCCTGCGCTTCATCACGTTTCCTGTATGCCGCAAACATATACTCATCCAGAGATTCAAACCAGAGCTTAGCAAATCGGCCACTATGGCAATTGCTGCACAACTCCACCCACCTCTCAAGTTTCTTCTTATTTTCAGGACTGTAAATCTCAATCTTCTTGTCCATCGGCGGCATTGTTATCCCATACGGATAATCTTTCATGCTTGATTTATATTCCACCTCTTTGGGTGGGTACGTACCCATACGCCAACGCCCTTTGGAGGTCACATTGTGTCCCCACTTCCCGGTAGAGTTGTTATACATATGGCAAACCTGGCAGGTCGGACTCCTTAATTCAGGCCCACCGAGCGCTATTTCATTCAGCCCTTTGTCAAACGCCCATGTATCACCTTCCAATTCGTATATAACACCCATCTTTGAATCTTTATACGTCTCAGCATCAGGGTGGTCAGCGCCCATGTGGCATGAAAAACATGCCTCCGGCCTTCTTGCCTCTTCCGCCTTAAAGGAGTGCCGGGTATGACAAGGGTCACATCTCTCCATTGCAGGATGACACTGGTCACATCCAATAAACGAATACCCCTCTCCTCTCCTGAAACCTTCAACATACCAGGGGACCACCACATTAGATATCCATGAAGCCTGGTGACTCGGCCTCCCGTCATTAAATTCTGAGGCAAATTCTTCAACCTGTTGCCTATGACATCTTTTGCAAACATCGTCCGCATTGGGAAGAAACAATTCATCATGATTCGCGCCATGGCAATAATTACACGTTACCTGATCGATCGACTCACCTATTTTTTCCTCAATAGCCCTGAGTTTTTCCGCAAATTTAGCATTTCTTCTGGGATTTGCGTGCGTAGACTCCTTCCAGCTCAAAACTATGCCCGGAGTAACCTCTTCGTGGCATCCCACGCAATCCGTTTTATCGTACTTTTCCAGCAGAGATTCAAATGCACCTAAATCAGGCCTTATATAATGCCTTTTTGGCGACCAGTACATATGCAGGGGAACTGGTTTATAGTAATCAGACCACGGCCCGCTTCCCTTTTCCAGACCAACCCACTTTTCAAACCCCTCCTGCTGACTTTCGGTAGGATAAACCAAGCGTTCCGGATCTGGTTTGTTCTGGGAAAAAGCCGGACCAGCAAACCCAAACAACACTATACCACAAACGACCATTAATCCGTTTGATATCGATTGTTTCATACATCCCCCCTTCAATCAATTTCCACTTTGCAGAATAGATAAAAGATTGGCTGAACACAGACCTCCCCACCTAATATAACACTACAATGCGCTTAGGATACATAACTACCGCATTTTGTCAACAAAAATCTTGTATGATTTCAGGTGGTGCAAAAAATTATGTGAACCGGAAAACATTTTCCAGAATATTTGTCATTCTAAGAACTTACGTAAGCATTCACCGTTCCGGGTTACAGATTAAATTCAATTCAAAAGGTAAATTTAGAATTTAGCATTGCAAAATCACTTAATGACAGAAGCCATCTCATTTCTTTTACATATTGCTTATCGGTAATTTCAAATTGTTTAAATTTACATTGAATTAGCAATCCTGCCATACACCTATAGCATGAAGATTTTCGGTGCGCCCTTAATCTTTGAACCGTAAACCTGTAAACGGTTACTACTTTTGATCACCAAACGTTACTCTTCACCATCCTTATCTATTTCCTCTAAATATTCTTTACGCATTTCATGCCTTTTAGGAATATGACAGTTACCGCACGTGTTGAATTCGAAGGAAATACGCGTTAACTTTCTCGCCTCTTCTATGGTCTTTTTACCTCCCATCAACTCACTATACACTTCTCCCGGCCCGTGGCAAGCTTCGCATCCAACACCCTGCTCAGCATACAGATCTTTATCCTCTCTGTATCCGGTCGTGTGGCATTTATAACATTTCCTTCTGTAACCTATATCTCCCTTCTGAAAGTCCGGTTCCTTACTAATCCTTTCAAAGGAGTTAAATTTTGATTTTCCCCACCTCTTGAGATGTTCCGGGTGTGTCTTCTTATGACATTTAATACACTTCTTCCGTCCTACATAGATCTGATACTCCCCTGTCGGACCAATCAGGCTCTCTTCGCGAAACTTTGTGACTTTTTCAGGATTCAAATCACTCAATCTTTTCCACAAACCGATCAGCTCATCAGCCGACTCAAAGCGAGCGGCTTCCATTGATTTTCTGTCAGTATACATCTTCTCGTGTGCCGGTTGAAACTCTAACGCCTTTCCGTTCCCCTCATGACATACCGTACAACCGTATATATCAAAAGAGATGGGAAGATCTTCCGGATGCTCTTTTCCAAGCTTTTCTTCATCAAAATGACATGTCATGCACCTGTCAACCCTGGGGCCATTTTCCTGATTACTCCAGAGACCCTCACCCTTCAGCAATATCTGTTTTATCGCTAACCGTTTTTTCCTTAAAAAATCCAACCTCGTTTTCAGATTCTCCGCCTCTTTCGGCTCTCCGTATTCCGGATTCGACCAAAAGGTATAACTCTCCTCTAATTTCGAAACCTGTTCCCGTAAAGCAGCTCTCTGGTACTGTTTCCATTCAGGATTAAACTCTCTATAGAACCACACACCGGAAACACCCAACATGAGAATGGATATCGTGGTCAGCAATATAAGATTAAGATTAGAACCCATATTTTACCGCAGCTTTGCTATTAAACATTTTTTTCTAAAAATTCAGCATTGTATTACCTATTTGTAGAGAAAGGATATATTTCACATCAAAGACACATCGCAAAAAAATCTTAACAGGAACCAACATCATGGTCAGAAATAATATGATAAAAATATAATATCTGGCGACACCAAGTGTTTCACAAAATTTCCTGAATATAAATTGCGGAACAACAACCCCGATACCATAATACAGGATAAAGAATATGATCCCACCTATCACGGGAAAATTTACTAACTCCACTGCATGTAATCCTTTGAGGAGAGTTCTGTCTTCCCAGGGCCAATAAAACATCCTCCCCGGTCCTCTAAAAAACTGACCAACAATGATAAGCCCGTACCAGAGAGCAAAACCAAAACAAAAGGCCGGCACAGCTACCGGTCTCTCAACCAGGGTATACCTTCCAATGCCTGATTCTTTTTTCGGGTCTATAAAGGGAATCGCAAGTAAACCCACAAACAAAACAGTCGGGATAACGACACCGGCCAACCACGGATCAAAATATGCGAGGAGCTCCTGAAGTCCAATGAAATACCACGGCGCCCTTTCATCAGCCGGAGTATAAGAAGGGTTGGCCAGCTCCTTTAACGGAGCATCCATAAAAAGAGACCACACCATAATGATTAAGGTGAATAGTAATCCGGCAATAAATTCAACCCCTAGAGAGTCGCGAAGGTGCCGAACCGTATAATCCTGCTGTCTGGGTGTTAAAGCATCGAAACTTTCTTTAACTTTCTTCCTCACATTAAGATCTTTAACAAATTCCCACTCTTTATCCGACATTCGGACAACAACTTCACCCTCTTCCCTTGACTCTTCTTTCATTTCAACTATTCCTTAATTTCAGAGACATCTATCCAACTTTCAGCATTTTGAAAAATCTTCTGTTCTGCAAGTTTTTTGTATACTCTTTATCGTTGTTAACTGAAGAAATAAAGCAGACGCTATAATGGTCCGGAAACCCCTCCAGCCCTTCGTATACGCCAGAAATGATACCCCATTAAGGCGACAATGCTAAGCGGGATAGCTATCGCATGCAGGAGATAGAAACGCAACAGGGTAGGCTGTCCAACCGAAGCTCCACCTACCAAAACAGCGTTTATATCGCTCCCTGATTTCAGTACTGCAAAAGGCCCCTTTGCCCCAATTACGGGTATATTTTCCCCCATACTGCATCCGATAGTAACTCCCCAGTAAGCTAACTGGTCCCAGGGAAGCAGATACCCGGTAAAACTTGCCAGCATCGTTAATACTAACAGAAACACTCCCACGATCCAGTTCAACTCTCTCGGAGGTTTATATGCCCCCGTCAGGAATACCCGCAGCATATGAAGGGATACAAACAATACCATCAAATGCGCAGTCCACCGATGCATATTTCTGATTAAAACACCAAACGGTACAATATAGCGAAAGTCCTCTACATTTGAATAAGCCTTATTCACGTCCGGGTTATAGTATAACATTAAAAAGGTACCGGTACATGCGAGTAATGCGAAGAAAAAAACGCTTAACCCTCCCAGACAAAAGGTATATGTTATAATTTTCCTCCCACCCGCGCTCATATTATAGGGGTTGAGCTGCATTGCTTTTGCGACAGCGCGGATTAAGCTGTTTATCGGAGAAGAGAGCTTAAACTCACCGTATAAGAGGTCACCAAATATGGCCTTGTATACTTGTGTTTTTTTAAATGAATTTCCCCTCTTTTCCCCTTTTTCCTTTTTTTCATCCATACAGAACGTATCCCATTTCCTTTCGCTCAAACATCTCCCCCAACCTGACCGAGCTAATACCTCAAAATGAAGCCGAAACCTTTAAAACAGAAGCAAAATCTACTATATGATCTTTGTTGATAAACAAACGCCCATCATCGCCCAGTGAGACTTGTACACGTTCCAAAGGTTTCGGCGGAGGTCCTGCAAAATTGACCCCGTTTTTACGAAACCGTCCACCGTGACACGGACATTTAAATATCTGCTCCTTCTCAATCCATTGAGGCTGGCACGACAGATGTGTACACACAGCCTTCATGACATAAAAGCCTGTTTCCTCCCTGATAATCCACACTTTACGCCCGGGAATTAACGTTACGGAACCCAGAGGATACTCTTCAGGTCTTCCGGCTTTAAAAATGCTGGAAGGTTCATAGGAAACCCTGGGGACTAAATAACGAAAAACAGAAAAACTCCAGAGTGAAACCAGTATCCAGAATGATGACCAGCCTGCCCAGAAAAAAGCCCTCCTGGTAACAGTCTTTGGTTTTTCAAGAAGTGCTCCCGGTTCGTAATCGTTATCTGCTGACAAATTGATATCAGACATAGATTTATTACTGTTAAATACGTTGAGGTTCCATCCTGTACCCCAACAGGTTAGATATTGACGCTCTATAAATCAACTTAATCTTCTGATTCACTTTCCTTATTTGACTGGGCTATTATTGTCTCAGCAAGATGTGAGGGAACAATATCAAATGCGAAAACTCCATTGAATAAAATCCTCTTCCATGTGTCATGGATTTAAGTTCTGTTTCATAATTCGCAACTTCCGCCAGGGAAATGCTTATTTTCACCATTTGGAGTTCGCCAAACGACTCTCTATACCCTGATGCGTCCTCTCCTGGAAGAGATGTTTCCGGTAGTATCACCCATAAACTCTGAAGGTGTTGTCACTTCTAAAGTAACTACCGGTTCTAGCAACACGGGCTTTGCATTTTGAAATGCTCTTTGAAAGGCCTTTGAAGCTGCAATCTTAAATGCAGCTTCAGAAGAGTCAACATTATGAAAAGAACCATCGTACAACACGGCTCTAACATCTATTATCTGATTATTACTGAGAATTCCCTTTTCTATTGTTTCATGATGTACCATTATGCATCTCCGAAGAGATTTTACTTTTACCTATTTTTATCGCCTCCGATAGCAAAATGTTGCCCGTATACAGAGCCTTTCCGATAATCATTCCTTCGATAGGGAAAAGACTCAATTTTCTCACATCTTCAAGAGATGTTATCCCTCCTGAAGCGATAACGGGGACAGCCACATTCATGGCAAAATCTTTAATACTCGAAAAATTTGGCCCCTGCAACATCCCATCTTTTTCAATATCAGTAAAAACGATTGCAATGGGATTTGCCTTCTGAATTTCATTCGCAAAATCTATAGCAGTCCGGTTTGAAACCGATGTCCACCCTTTAACGGCAACTTTACCATTCTCAGCATCTATCCCAACTACGATCTTCCCTGGAAATTCACCGCACAACTCCGTTAACCATTTCGGAGAATCGAGTGCTCTAGTCCCCACTACAAGTCTGTCGATTCCAATACCAAGCAGCTCCCTCACGACCTGTATATCCCTGATACCGCCCCCTACCTGCAAACGGATATCTACATTTTTTTTTATCTTCTCGATAATATTGGTATTTACGGGTTTTCCTTCGAAAGCTCCATCAAGATCAACAACGTGCAGGATCTCTGCTCCCTGTTTTTCCCAGGTCTTTGCAACCTGTACGGGATCCTCCGAAAAAACGGTTTCAAGCTCTTTTCTCCCTCTTGTTAACCGAACACACTTGCCATCTTTCAGGTCTATTGCAGGAAAAATCAGCATTTATAACTCTCCAAAGTTTTTAAGAATCTGTAACCCGTATGACTGGCTCTTTTCAGGGTGAAATTGCATTGCAAAGACATTATCGAATGATATCATCGAAACAAACGGTGTCCCATATTCTGTTTCTGTCGCAATTATATCAGCATGATCAGGAACCACGTAATAGGAATGAACAAAATACATATACGCATTATCCGGAACCCCTTGTAAAACGGGAACCCTTTTTTTTATCCGTATACCATTCCAGCCCATATGAGGTATCTTCAATCTGGTGTCAACCCTCTCACAAAGCTCTCCTGAGAGCGCCTCAGTTTTCACCTGACCAATCGAAAAACAGGTAAGGGGAGATTCAAACCGAACCACATCACCAGCTATAATACCGAGACCTTGCTGTTCTCCTCCCTCAGTACTCCTCGTAAAAAGCAACTGGAGACCGAGACATATCCCCAAAAACGGCTTACCCTTCTTGATATGATTTTTGATTGGCTCCACAAGATTTATCTCCCGTAAACCATCGCAAGCATCTCTAAATGCTCCAACACCGGGCAGTACAATTTTATCGGATTTCTCCAGTGTTTCGGAATTGTTCGTTATAACGGATCTATAGCCAACCTTTTCGAAAGCCTTCTCCACGCTTCTCAAGTTGCCCATCCCGTAATCAATAATCGATATCATCTATTTGTCATAACAACAATTTCTACACGCCTGTTTTGCTGCTTACCGGCACTCGTATTGTTGCTTGCAACCGGTTCAAATTCTCCGAATCCGGCAATATATAACCTCTTAGGATCTAAGTGGCAGTCGTCAATAAGAAAGTGAAGCACATTTGCAGCCCGCATGGCAGAAAGTTCCCAATTTGACTTAAAGAGCTCTTTTGTACGATTGATAGGATCAGTATCGGTATGCCCTTCTATCCTGATCATGTTTGCTGGAAAATCAGTATTCACTACTCTACAAACCTGTCGCAAACTGTTTTTAGCTGTGTCCTTCAAGGTAGTCTTACCGGAATTAAAAAAGATTGATGAGGGCAACGTCACAGAGATATTCCCCCCCTTAATACTCACTGATGCGCCGGTCCCTTTCAGTCTCTCTTCCAGACTTCGCCTTTCATTTTCCATCTTCTCCCGCTCAGCCATCAATCTTGCTTTTTCTCTTTCACTCATTGCATATCGAGAACTGAGCGAATCCCGCTCACTCTGGAGACCTTCAATCCTCTGACTCATTGCCAAATTGTCTTCCCGAAGCCTCTTCAGCTCTGCACATCCAACAGATAAGAGCGCCAAAGAAAGTAAGAAACAACGCACAAAGATTGTTTTAAAACGCATAACCACCCCTCCTTTTTTCTAATGATTAAAAAAATATAGAAAGATATCTACGTAATTATCGATAATGCCGCTACAAACATCAATATACAGTAAGCATATAAAGGCCGCCAACGATAAAAACGGTCCGTAAGGAATCATCCGTTCCTTATTGAAAATAAGTTTGGGTATGGCAAACAGTAACCCGAGAAAAGGAGCCAGAAAAAATGTTGTAATACTCAGCTTCCAACCAAGGAATCCCCCTATTACGCCCATTAATTTTACATCACCAAAACCCATAGCATCTTTTTTTAAGACGACTTTACCAATCAATGCACAAAGATAAATCAGTCCTCCTCCGACAAGAATACCAAGTAACGAAGCCAGAAAAGAGTGAATCCTTTGATTTCCGATAACGTTAAAAACCCATGCTGAACCACTGAGAACAAGAAAATCGGGATACACCAAACTGGCCAAAGGCGCCAAAACCAAACCGGTATATGAAACTTCATTTGGTATGATATGAAGTTTCAAATCAACGAAAGAACAGACAATAAGGAGGCAGCAAAAAGTCAAATATATGCAACAGAAAAGAAAAGACGTATCTCGTAAAGGGAAATAACGAAACAGCAACCAGAAAGCTATTCCCGTAATAACTTCTACAACTGGGTATCCAATCGAAATTTTATGATTACAATACCTGCATCTACCTTTCAGAATTAAAAAACTTACCACAGGTATATTATCATACCAAGCAATTGCCTCATTACAACGAACGCAGGAAGATCTCGGTCGCAGCAATGAAACTCTCTCAGGAATCCTGTATATACAAACATTAAGAAAACTCCCGATAACGGTGCCTAGGACAAAAATCCATAGTTGAATAATAGCATTTTCCAAGTTTGATTGTTCCACTATTAGGATTATGAGTGCTATGGTAATAGAACGTTATTGCATTTTCAAGGAGAAATATCCATTACCTCAAGTTCTAATTTTTCCCTGAATGACCCGTTATGAGAACCAAACTCTTGAAAATCCTTTTCCTTTGCCTGGTAAGCTTCCCTAAGGGTGAACGCAATAGAGCAATCCATATCACCCTTTTGAAAAATTTCACATCGTTCTCCCAAACCAAATGCAACGGCCCGGAATGTGGTATTCTCCTGACGCACATAAAAATTTACATGCTTCCCTTCAATACCAAAACGGCGTATTCTCCCCACAATACGTACACCTCTTGCAGCAAAAACAGGAACAGGATTCCCTTCTCCATGGGGCGACAAACGGCTCAATTCATGTAAAATAGATCTAGAAATTGAAGCCAATTCAATCTCAAGATCTACATGAAGTGTCGGAATCAAGTCTTCGCTTCTCAGGCATTCCGAAGCTATATCATAAAACCTTCTCTTAAACTCTGGTATATCTCTCTTTAAAATTCTCAGACCTGCGGCCTGAGAATGCCCCCCATATGATATAAACAGTTTTTTATCGGGAAAAGCCATCTCACACTCTTCAAGGGCATCATATAGGTGAAAACCGGGAATAGAACGAGCAGAACCATGGCCAATGTCATTTTCCGTCGAAATAATAATAACTGGCTTATAGTATTCCCCTACGAGTCTTGAAGCGACCACCCCAATCACACCAGGATGCCAGTTATCACCGGTAATGATAAGTACCTTCACAGATTCAGCATCCATCTCATCCAAAATTTTCCTTTTTGCCGATGCCAGGATATCATTTTGAATTTTTCTTCTCTTCTTATTCTCATTATCCAGGTACAAGGCTATCTCTTGAGCTTTTTTTTCACTCCGTGCTGTCAACATTTCAACACCCATTTTTGCATTACCAATCCTGCCGGCTGCATTAATTCTTGGCCCCAAACAAAACCCGACGTGGCTTGAATCAATATTTTTACCCTTCAAACCTGCAACTTCCTTTAATGCATTAATACCGGGTTGTTTTGCATACTGCAGCGAACTGAGCCCGTATTTTGCCAATATCCTGTTTTCACGTTTTAACGGTACTACGTCCGCAATAGTTCCTAATGCCACGTACCCCATAGCATTCATAAGGAATTCTTTAAATTCGCTTACAACTTTTTCACTTTTCGAAAAACTCTTTCCAATCGTCCAGGCAAGCATAAAAGCAACCCCAACACCTGCAAGTTCCCTGAAAGGATACAGTGAAGTTGACAACTTCGGGTTAACCATACCAAAGACATGTTCGCTATGCTGTTTCTGTCCTTCTATCCCTCCACCAAACTGATGCTCTGTGAGCTTTGTTAGCTGCCCCTCTCCAATGACCTTTCCGTTCCCGTTACTTTTGTGCAGAATATGCGGTCTGGAATATTCTGCACAGCCCGGTTCATGATGATCAGTTACTATAAGATCGACCCCATTCTTTTTCGCAACTTCAGCCTCTGTAAATGAATTGCTGCCACAATCAACCGTAATAATCACCTTTGTACCTGACCTGCTCAGCATTTCAACTGCTTCGGTATTCAAACCATATCCCTCCTCTAAGCGATCCGGAATATAGTAGTCGATCTCCGATTTCGGACTTCCGTTTAATTGAACAAGAACTTCAAGGCACTCAACCATTAAGGCCGTTGCAGAAATTCCGTCAACATCATAATCTCCGTAAACCGTAATCTTTTCGCCATTGGTTATAGCTTCTATAATTCTATTGGCGGATTTCTCAATATCCGGCAAAAGTGAAGGATCTCTCAGGAAGGAGAGCTGTGGTCGCAAAAATACCTTCGCCTCCTCGGCATCGGTAACGCCTCTGTTAATTAATACTTGAGATACGATCGGTGAAATACGGAGAGAACGAGCAATCTCATTTTGAAGATTGATACTCAATGGTGAAAAAATCCATTTCTTATCGGCGACCTCTAGCATAGCCATTCTGTCTTTAACAGGTGAATACCAATTTCTGATAACTATCGAAGGATTGTACGGTAATCTGAACTTTGAATTTGAAACCTAATCAGATAAAAAATCCCGGATTCTCTCAATGAATGCTCTATTGGAATCGGTATCTTCTTTGTAAGGATTGATCATAAAAAAAGGAACTCCTCTGGAATAAAGATCACCCAATTCACTTTTACACTCTCTGATCTGATCCAGGCTGTGCTCGGCATGGATGTTAATGGCAACAAGATCAATTTTATTGAGCAGAAGCCTTGCAGACCTTTTCATTTTTTTTACGGAAGGAGTAGCAACTAAAACAGCCACATCCACGTCTCTCACACGAAGGAGGCTATTACCTTCAACAATTAAGGTATCGTAATTATCAAAACAGGCAAGAGCCGTGTTAATACCAACCCCTTCTACATTCGAATCAGTTTGTAACCAGACCACTTTGAGAGCTCCCGAACTTGACAAACGGGCAGTATCTTTTCCACCTTCCATGATAACATCGTCGTCCGTTACAATCTTAAACGGCTCACCATACGCATCACACGAATCGCACGTTGAATGTCTGGGACAAACCCCCTCGTGCCTGACAGTAATTTTTAAGGCACCCAGTCTTTTTGCCCTCTCATCAGCCAAGCGCCAACTCTGACCACCATGGTTACAGGTACTGCCCAACAAATTCCTGATAATATACAACGCTACCGTAGTTTTACCCACATTGCTGGCTGTACCCAGGACAGAGATAATCTTCATGGAATAAGCTCTTCAAATTCGTTCAAAAAAAACCTGATTGTAGACAATACCGGGTTTGGTGCTGTCTGGCCGAGTCCACACAGTGACGCATTTTTCGTAACAAATGCCATCTCTTTTAAATCTTCAATATCGTTTTTGCAACCATGACCGCCAACTATTCTTGTCAGAACTTCTAACATCCTTTTCGTACCAATCCTGCAGGGACCACATTTTCCGCAAGACTCTTCCTGAACGAATTCCATAAAATACCTTGCAATCTCAACCATTGATGTCTTTTCATCCATGACAATAAGCCCCCCGGACCCCATTATAGCTCCGACCTCTTTTACTGATTCGTAATCAATTGGCAAATCAAGATGTTCTGAAGGAACGCAACCACCCGAAGGTCCGCCCATCTGAGCAGCCTTAAACTGGCGACGACCTGGTATACCTCCTCCGATATCATAGACAATCTCCCTAAGGGTTGTCCCCATAGGCACTTCTACCAATCCGGTATTCTTCACATTTCCCGCAAGCGCAAATATCTTGGTACCTGCACCGTTTTTCGTACCAAATTGCTTATACCATTCTGAACCGTGTTGCGTGATTAAGGGGACATTAGCAAAGGTCTCAACATTGTTGATGTTGGTAGGTTTCCGCCATAATCCGGAAATTGCAGGAAATGGTGGACGCGGGCGCGGCATTCCTCTCTTACCTTCAATGGATGCAATTAAAGCGGTTTCCTCCCCACACACAAAGGCACCTGCACCCTTTTTAATCTCCAGATCAAAGCTAAAGCCTGAACCCAGGATATTATCCCCAAGCAAATGGAGCTGGCGTGCCTGAGCAATAGCACACTCAAGATGTTCAACAGCAATAGGGTATTCAGCCCTTACATACACATAGCCTTTCCCCGCACCAATAGCAAAAGCAGCCGTAATCATCCCTTCAATAACTGAATGTGGGTCGCCCTCCAATATCGCTCTGTCCATAAAGGCACCCGGATCTCCCTCATCCGCATTGCATATAACATATTTGGTATCACTCTTTGCTTTTCGAACAAACCCCCACTTAGTACCTGTCGGGAAACCACCACCTCCTCGGCCCCTTAGGCCCGAATTTTCAATCTCTTTAATAATTTCCTCCGGCTCCTGGTCAAAAAGGACCTTAGCCAGCCCTTCATACCCTTTTCTGGCTATGTATTGTTCCACATTTTTTGGGTCGATAACTCCGCAATTTCTCAGGACAAGCTTTTGCTGTTTGTTATAAAAGGGGATATCTTGTAAAAGGGGTATCCTTTTACCGGCTTCAACATAGCAGAGTTTATTAATAATCTGCCCGTTCAAAATCGTACTTGAAATGATTTCAGGAACAACATCCACGGTAATTCTCCCGTAGAATATACCCGGCGGGTCAATGGTCATAACAGGTGCCCTTGCACACAAACCCTGGCAACCAGTCGATACAACTTCAACTTTATCTTCCAGACCCTGTTTCTCAACCTGTTTCTGAAATTCACGATACACCTCTTCAGCCCCAAGAGCGCGACACCCGGTCATGCATACGGATACCCTGATCCTATCAGACTTAAACTTCTCCTCACATGTTCTCCTCATGGAACCGAGGTCGTCAATTGACTTCAAACTTTTCAGCATTATCCACTCCCAAGTTTTTTATTTGAATATTCCCTTACGATATCAGATGTTTTATCTGCTGTCAATTTTCCGAAATATCTTTCATCTACCATCATGACTGGAGCGAGAAAACATGTTCCTATACACGCTACTGTCTCCAACGTAAACTGGTAATCTGGAGTTGTTTCCCCCTCTTTTATCTCCAATTCATCTCTTAATTTTCGCTTCACATCATCCGCCCCCTTTACGTGGCAAGCAGTGCCACTGCATACCTTGATAGCATGTTTCCCACGGGGAATTAATGTAAATTGAGAGTAAAAAGTCACCACACCAAAAATCCTGGTCAGCGGGATGTCCATTAATGCAGAGATCCTCCTTTAAAACCGGTTTTGGCAAATACCCATACTCTGCTTGTGTTTGCTGTAAAACAGATATAAGATTAGGATCCTCTTTATCGATAAATTTCGAAACAATGCTTCTTACACCACTAATATCTATCTCTTGCCTACCACTCTCTTTTCCTTCCACATTTTCTCCCTCATATAATCAACAGCCCTGCGAAAAATTACCATACCATCCCCCTCATCTTTCAAACCTTCACGAGTCCATCGCGGATGCTGGGTCGGTTCGATATAACGTTCCGGATGTGGCATGATTCCCAGTATACGACCTGTTGGATCACACACCCCTGCGATATTGCCTACTGAACCGTTGGGATTCCAGGGATAACCGGATTCATTACCCTCTTTATCAACATACTTAAAAACTATCTGTCCGGATTGAAAAAGTAAATCAAGTGTTTCTTCATCCCTTTCAATAAACTTTCCCTCGGCATGCGCCACAGGAATATATAATATCGTATCTTTTTCAATAAAAACAGATTTATTTGAGAAAGCCTTTACGTATACCCAACGATCTTCAAATTTATTGGAATCGTTATACGTTAAAGTAAAGGTCTGCTCCAGTTCGCCCCGCGAGGCATGAAGACCGCTCATCCCTGGTAACAAACCCATTTTAACAAGAACTTGAAAACCGTTACAAATTCCCACAATCAATTTTTCCTCAGCGACAAAACGGAGAAGATCTTCCAACAAATGATATCGAAGTTGATTTGCTAAAACCTTCCCTGCTGCAATATCGTCCCCATACGTGAATCCTCCCGGCAAAACTGCCATTTGATATAAGTCCAAGAGTCCTTTTTCTTTCACCAATTGATTAATATGAATTAAATCAACAGAAGCACCCACTTTTTCAAGAGCAAATCTCGTCTCATAATCACAATTCGTCCCTGCGGTACGAATAATAACAACTTTTGGCTTCAGTTCCTCGGGTACGCCATCTCTCATTACAGTAACCCTCTTACAACCAACTTATTTCTGGCTAATCAAAAATTTAACATTTATCCCTTCAAACAGTTCAAGCATAAACCCAAGAGAAGTTAGATACAATACAAATTTGACACTACCCTTCCTGAAGGCAAACGTGAAGTTGTATGGGAAGGGATATCTTCATTGGCATTTGCCAATTGGTATACCCCCCGATATAACGCTCCCCCGATCGGGTCAAACATCCTGAAAAATTCTCTCTCTCTTTTGACAGAATTAATAACAACGTTTAATTAAGAAACCGAATACTTTTTCTCAGATGAGCTTAGAGAAAACCCCTTTCAGAGGGTTGTAAAGCAACGCTAGCACAAGAGGTTAAGTTATGAGTGACAACAACAGATTCGCAACTTTGATACCCGAAGCATCTAACGCTACAAGCTCAGAGTTGACTGCCATGCTTTTTTGAGATCATAAATCTTCTCAGAGATAAGACACTCTCTGCTACGTGAAAAAACCGTAAATAAGTCATTCTCCAAAACCCTCCCGATACATCCGTGGGGAATCGATCTAACTATTCTCTCAAACTCTTGACGATTCTGCGGCCGAACTTCAACGATAAAGCGGGAATTTGATTCTGAAAAAAGAATTACATCATCGGCAGAAACGCCTTCATCAACAGGAACAGAAGAGAGGTTCAACTCCACACCGTATCCGCCCGCAAAACTCATCTCAGCCGATGCAACAGCAAGTCCACCCTCTGAGCAGTCATGACACGATCGTACCAGCCCTTTTCCCATGGCGCTTCCCAGAGAATCCATCACCCGTTTACCTATCGTAGTATCTACTTTTGGAACAGTATTACCGGTAAAACCATGTATTTGGTAATAATGAGAACCTCCAAGTTCAGCCTTGGTTTCTCCTAGAATGTAAAGAAGGTTACCAGGCTCCTTCAAGTCCATGGAAACTGCCTTTGTTACGTCCGGCATCACACACAGAGCAGAAATTAAAAGAGAATGCGGTATAGAAATCGTTCTATCACCAAGTTTAAATTCATTATGCAGACTGTCTTTTCCCGATATAAAAGGGGTTTCATAATAGAGAGCTGTGTCATAACACCCTTTTGCCGCCCTCACAAGATCACCCAAATATTCAGGTTTATCGATATTGCCCCAACTAAAATTGTCGAGAAGGGCAACCCTCTTGAGAGTACCTCCTACAGATATTATCTGCCTTAAAGCCTCATCGATCGCTGAAGCCGCCATATGGTAAGCATCTATGTCTCCATACTTGGGGTTCATTCCATTCGAAACAATTATTCCCTTCTTTGAGCTTAAGAGAGGTCTGACAACACATGCATCACCTGGACCATCATTGTCAACACCCTGAAGCGGTTTTAAAACACTTCCTCCCTGTACCTCATGGTCATACTGTCGAATTACCCACTCTTTACTGCAAACATTCCATGACGAGAGAATCTTCTTTAAATCTTTACCATAATCCGTTTTTTTACTTATTTTTGGCTCTTCATTATAACATGGCGATCGACTAATTGCCCGGCGTTTAATTCGAGGACACCCTTTGTGCAAGAACCCCATCTCAAGATCAGCTACTATTTCCCCTTTATATCTCAAACGCAGCATCTTGTCTCCGGTAAACTTTCCAATAAATACCGCCTCAACATCCTCCTGTTCAAAAATACTCTCGAACTCTTTCACGTTTTCCGGCGGAACAGAAAGTATCATTCGTTCCTGGGCCTCAGAAATCCAGATTTCTGAGTAATTCAACCCCTCATATTTAAGGGGTACTTTTTCTAAATCAACAATAACTCCGAGCTCTTCCCCCATTTCTCCTATTGCAGAAGAAAGACCTCCTGCACCGCAATCAGTAATATTATTATATAAGCCTCGGTCCCGTGCCACCAGAAGGGCATCCGCAATTTTCTTTTCCATTATTGGATTACCAATTTGTACCGATCCACCACTGACAACTTCAGATTCTTGTGTCAGACCTATAGACGAAAACGTTGCTCCGTGAATACCATCCCTGCCAGTCCTGCCTCCCACGAGCAAGATCAAATCACCCTTATGAGATTTCTTTTCACATTTATCCTTTGGTATCAGTCCTACGTTACCACAATATACAAGTGGATTATACAGATACCTCTCGTCAAAATAAATTGCACCGTTTGCAGTAGGTATACCCATACGGTTACCATAATCCCGAACACCTGATACAACACCTTTAAAGGATCTTCTCGGATGAAGCACACCATCAGGGACATCTTTCTGAGGCACGTCCAATGGTCCAAAACAAAAAACATCTGTATTTAATATCGGTTTAGCTCCGAGGCCTGTACCGAGAGTATCCCTGATAACACCTCCTAATCCCGTATTGGCTCCACCGTAAGGTTCAATTGCAGATGGGTGGTTGTGCGTTTCCACCTTGAAACAGATATTATACTCTTCATCAAACTCAATGATACCGGCATTATCTTTAAAAACAGAGACGCACCATGGTTTTTTTAGCTCTTTCGTAACTTTCATAATTGTATTAGCGAGAAGATCATCAATATCTTCTCCATCGAATTCTATTAAACCCTTCAGTGTTTTATGCATACAATGTTCAGACCATGTTTGAGCTATCGTTTCCAATTCCACATCTGTCGGATTTCGACCTAATCCTTCAAAATGCCTTTGCACTGCCTTCATCTCAGGAAGACTTAATGACAACTGCCGACTTTCACTGACAGACCGAAGTTGTGTGTCATCAACAGCTAAAATCTCAATCGTATTTTTCCTGAATACAGAGTCTATTACCCCTTTTCCATTTCCAGGAAACTTGGTATCTTTATTAATAAAAACATCCTCAATGATCCTGTTGGAAAGTATCTTGTTCGCTATGGTTTCAATCTGCTCAAGAGTAAGCACTCCCGTTACCAAAAATCTCCTCGCCGTCTTAACCGAATTGACATGAAGGCCTAAATCTTTAACTCCTTTCATTACCGTGGACTCTACCGGATCCATTACTCCCCTTTTGCGGATTACGTCGATTGAATAAGAGACATTTTCCTCATCTTTTTTCTGCCCGGAACTTTCCCTTTCCGATATACCATGAAAAAAAACATATTCCTGGGTCAATTTATCGGTGAGCAACTCCTTACAAATGCACCGAATCTCTTCTTCAGACAAGTTGCTATCTATTAGGTATATCTGTACAATGCGAATTTCCTCAACCGAGGTAATTCCGATATTCTCAATCTCATTCTTTGCTTCATTACCAAGAACATCCGCAAATTTTTTATTCGTAAAAACTTCTATTCTGCTCTCCATTTTCCCTCATTCGAGTTAGCGCATCCTGCACAACTCTTTCGCACAAAAGAATATAATCTATTAATTTATTAACCTTTAAAATGGAAACCCCTCATACAATCACGATTTCTCTTTTTAATACTAGATTCCCGGTTTTGTCTTTTGTTGAACGTTCGCACTGTTATGTGGTTTGAAGAACAAATCTCGTATACGCTTTGCCTTTTTTAACCTTTCCAGAACCTGGCTGTCATTTTCTTCTTCAATATCCTTCAACATCGATTTTATCTCGTCAGAAAATAGACGCAGCGCCCCGGTTAACGCTGCCCTATTTTGTTTACAAATACTCACCCAGAGTTTGGGGTCACCGGAAGCAACGCGTGTTGTATCCCTTAACCCATTGGCTCCAAAATCCCAATACTTCTCATGAATCACATTTGCAAGTCCCGATGCAACAAAATGGGGTAGATGACTGATATAGGCCACTATTTCATCATGCTCACAGGGAGATAAGATACTTACCACTGCACCTAACGCATTCCACATTTCGGTTATTTTCGCTGTAGACCCTTTTGAGTCAAGATTTCCGGGAGTAATTACACAGATACTTCCCTCAAAAAGATCAGGACGAGCAGATTCAATACCTCTCTGCTCTGAACCAGCCAAAGGATGTGCCCCGATAAAATTGACACTATCCCCTTTCGCCTTGATCGTTTGACCTATTTGTGCAACGATATACTCTTTTGTACTCCCAACATCTGTCAGAATCGAACCCCTTTTCATAAAGGGTATTATCTCTTGTGCAAGGTTTGGTATGAGATCTACTGATGTCGCCAATATCACTATATCTGACCGATCCACTGCTGTCTCAATATCGCTGGCACCCTCGTCTATCGCCCTTATCTTAATGGCAGTATCTAGGGAAGCCTTCCGGTGACCAAAACCGACAACTAACTGTGCCAGCCCTCTTTCCTTCAGACCTAGCCCTATTGAACCACCAATTAATCCTGTACCAATTATAGTAACAATTCCGAAATTCATAGACATTAGCACTCTATCTGCGTCATCGGGCAGGCAGTGACAATAACCCGATTGCCTCATTTCAAGAGATAAGAAATAATGAATGCTCTTTTCGCAACTCAGAACAGAAACGAAAGTTAGCAGTGCGTATAATATAATAATTCTTTTTGCCATTCAAGGTAGAAATGCAACCAAAGTATAGTTCAAATTGAGACTACTTCTCTATATTTTCTTGATTTGAGCAAAAAAACTGATAAAATTTATATTCTATTCAAACTAATATTGAAAATATTGTAAGGATTCCAAATTGTCAAAAAAAACTGCCAATCTTGATGATCCAATCATTGAGCTCAATGAACGTATCAAAAAGTTACAAGATAACCCTAAACAAGACGATATCCTGACAGAAATAAAAGAGCTGGAAGAACAGAAGAAGTCTCTTCTTAAGAAAATTTACTCAAATCTCTCTCCTTATGATATCATACAGATATCTCGACACCACCTTCGCCCACCGGTATCCGATTACATAAGTTTCATGGTTGATGATTTTATTGAATTACATGGCGATCGAAGCTTCGGTGACGATAAGGCTATCATTACGGGAATCGGTAAATTTGGTAACCAAAGAGCTATGATAATTGGTCACCAAAAAGGAAAAACAACTAAGGAGAGAATCATATACAACTTTGGTATGCCTAACCCCGAAGGATATCGAAAAGCATTGCACAAAATGCGGTTAGCTGAAAAATTTCATCTGCCAGTAGTTACATTAATTGACACACCAGGAGCAAACCCTGATATAGGAGCAGAAGAACGTGGACAAGCACATGCCATAGCCGTCAATATTGCAGAAATGAGCAGGCTCAGAACCCCCATCATATGTATTGTAATTGGTGAAGGCGGAAGTGGAGGTGCACTTGGCATAGGGGTAGGCGATAGATTTTTGATTCTTGAGTACGCCTATTGTTCTGTGATATCACCAGAAGGTTGTGCAGCAATTCTATGGAAAAGTAAGGACAATGCCGAAGATGCTGCAAATGCGTTAAAATTAACAGCAAAAGATCTTTACGAAATGGGAATTGTTGACGAAGTAATACCTGAACCACTTGGGGCAGCACACAATAGCCCCAAAGAGATGGCCAACACGTTAAAGAAAAACTATTATCCGCTACCTTAATGAACTTCAAGAAATCCCGATGGATTTGTTAATTGAAGACCGATACAAAAAATACAGAAAAATTGGCCGTTTCCAGAATGGAGATATTCATAATGAACCGGTGAATATCAAAAAAACGAAAGAATCCATCTCATAAAAAATTTCCATTACGACCACAAACACATTCCACCACTTTGTAATTGCCGCAATTTTCTATGAAAAAAAATAAAGTGTTCATGAAGAAATACAAGCTAATAATTTTTTTAACCATTATCCTTATCTTGGGTTTTGGAAATGAACCGCCGGAGCAAGTTCTGATTAAGTTCTTAAAGGCCTTTTATTCAAATAACCACAAAAAAGCGTATAAGTACATTTCAGAAAAAGACAAAAAGGTCATAAGCAGAAAGAACTTTGAAACACAAAACAATCTCGACGACCCCTTTCGCCAGGAAATGGCAAAAATGATTAATTCATTAAGCACGTATGAAGTGAATGAAACAAAAACAGATGTTGACCGTGCTATCATAGATATCACAATAACAGCACCAGATATGCCCAAGGTCTTAGCTGATATCTTTGGACCTTTTTACGGGCCAAAATCTATGGAAAACCCACACGAAACGATGAGATACCTGCTTCAGCAATACCTAAAAAAAGGTAATGTACCTATGGCAGAAAGCAAGGGGAAATTCGCGCTGGTTAAAGAGGGCGGTCATTGGAAAATTTTTCTCAATCTGAAAAACCATCTTTAAATATTTTAAAAAGGTAAATGCCGTGAGAGAAGTATTACTAGAAGTTTTAAAAAAATTAAAATTCAAAATGAACCACTTCAAGATTCTCATTGATACGTGGTTTAAGGATAAATTCGAAAAACTGGCCACAATCAAAGATTCGTTGCAGGAAAGCAGTTCATACTCATATGAACACCAATACACCGAATTCGGAAAAGAACGAGAATATTTGATAGATTTGCACAAGGGAATCTTTGAAAAAGAGAAGCATGACAGAGAAAACTTGAAGATTTTAATCCAGAATATGTTTAATGACTACGATGAACTGATACGTAAATATCGGGGAATCATACCTCTGGATTATTCAACACACATCATCCCGGACAAGGCACATGCCGAGGAAGGAAGAGAGATCGAATCAGAAATTCTCCAGTTCTTCCCGCCAAGCTGCCTCAGAGATAATATCACCCAACACGTAACAGAGATCATTAAGCATGTCCAAGAAACCTCTTTTTCTGATACACCAATATGGGTCAAGGTAACTCAACACAAAGAGAAATAGTTCCTAAAGTATGATTTAAATAAAATGACATTATCTTATGTACAAACTGGAGAAAGACTTTCAAGAATCTTTAGTGTGACTTCGGGTAAACCACTTCACGGCTTTTATCACTTCATCAAGATATACATCTGTATTGACACAGTATCCATGGGGTCTCAGGTTTGGAATAGCTACAATAGCTTTTGGCATTGCCGCCATTAAACCAACGCGTAATTCTTTTTCACACGCAATCGCCACAACTCCCTGTACTTCTTCAGCCATAACCTTTTTAAGAGCAATTCTGCCACCGCTAGCCACAGCTATACTGATGCCATACTCCTCGGACAATTCCAACAGCTCTTTTACCTTACATTTCCCACAACGTAAACACTCACTAAGGTCATGCTTGATGTTTTGTTTACATCTTGAATTTTGGATGCAATGCGGAAAAAGAAGCAATAATCCTTCCGGAGGGCATTTCTTTTTCCTTAACTTCGTCATCAAATTATTAAGCGAAACAAACTTCTTATCCAGAACTTCCATATTATAATACCTCTTTTATTGAAGGTTTATGCTGATATTTTGCATCTCAAAATTTCAGCCTGTCTGGCCGACAATCAACTCTTATATTGTAACGTCTTACGTGAGGCCTGTTTCTTTACTGCCGAACACCCCTGCGCTTTATACTATCCAAACAAAGAACCAGTTTTAATATCGTGACCTCTTGAAAATGCTGCGGCATTCATCTTTCGTTTGCCTTCGGGTTTAATCTCAGTAACCCAGATACATCCATCTTTCGTCGCTATCTTGATGCCGTAATCGGAAACATCTATTACGGTACCGGCTCTCTTGATCCTGTTTATGGTATGCAGTATATCTTTTTCCGTTTCTAGAATTATGACTCTTTCTTTTTTGGAACCATTTACCAATGTGGCATAAGCTGCAGGCCAGGGATTCATACCTCTTACAAAATCGTGGATCTCTTTCGTATTTCGATTCCAATCGATAAGGCCATCTTTCTTTTTTAGTTTTGGCGCATACGTAACCAAATTTTCATCCTGCTGTGTATATTGTATGGTGCCTCTATCAAATTGGTCCAGAGTTTCTATTAAAAGTTCTGCGCCTAGAGCGCTAAGCCTGTTTCCTAAATTGCCAGCCGTCTCATTCGGTTCTATCCTTATTGATTTTTGCAAAATAACTTCTCCCGCATCCATTTCTTCACGCATAACCATAGAAGTAACCCCTGTTTCCTCATCACCCCTGATAATTGCCCAGTTAATGGGTGCAGCACCACGATATTTCGGAAGCAGTGAGGCGTGGATATTGATACATTTATATCTTGGCAAATTTAATATCTTAGGTGAAATCTTTTGGCCAAAAGCAACAGTAACTATAATATCCGGGCCGAGTTTTGCCAATTGATCTACAACACTTTTGTCATTTACCTTTTCTGGCTGAATAATGGGAATACCGAAGCGTATAGCAGCATCCTTAACAGGTGGCGCACAAGGCTCTCTTTTTCTCCCTACAGGTTTATCTGTTTGTGTTACAACTGTTATTAACTTATGTTTTGATTTTACCAGTGCCTCAAAACTGGGGATTGCAAAGGCAGGTGTCCCCATAAAAATAAGATTCATACAATATAAGTCAAAACAGTTCAGCCTAGCTAAAAGCTGGCATTATTATCATGATAAACTAGCTCAAATTCTTTTATCTTCTGTTTATTAGCAATCATACTTGCAGGCGTCATCTTATCAATAAAGAGAATACCGTTTAAATGATCAATTTCATGCTGCCAAGCACGGCTTAATAAACCTTCCGCCTCAATTTTCAGCTTTTCACCTCTTAGATTAAAAGCAATGACCGTTACGCTTTGTGAACGCATCACCTTTCCCGACAAACCGGGAAACGACAGGCAGCCTTCTTCTTCAATTGCTTCACCTTGCTCCTCAACAATATATGGATTAACAAAGACCCTCTCTCCGGTTTTTTTACCTGCAACATCCAGAACAACCAAGCGTTTAGACAGTCCAACCTGGGTTGCGGCAAGACCGATACCACAAGCGTCGTACATTGTATCAAGCATTGCTTCGGCGATCTGGCAAATTTCTTCGTCTATTTCTTCAACAGATTTTGCCTTACATTTCAAGATGGGATTTGGATAGATAAGCACTTCCATTTTGTACAGATTTAGCAGCTTTTTCAGTCGCACAAAGCGGCCGAATGTGGGAGCGGAGTTGCCACTCCTTACCGCTCAGTATTTTCAGCTAAATATCGAGTTACAGCGAGTGACATGCTACAATTTGCAAGATTAGTATATAATACCATCCACTGAAAAAGCAAGGATTTTTTGTTTTTTTGTTGACAACGGTATCTCTATTTCATAAACTTCTACCATTCAATCATCATACAAATTAATCGCAAAGTATATGCTTAAAGAACTGCTAAAGCAATTATTTTATAAGGAAACTGGAAATGCCAACAAGTAAATCAGCTAAGAAAAGAGTACGGCAAAACGTCAAATGTCGGTTGAGAAACAGAAGCCATAAATCTGCATTAAAGACCCAAATAAAAAAATTTATTCTTGCTATACAGAGCAAAAACGTAGCAGACGCAGAAAACCATTTTTCTTTAACCACGAAGAAGTTAGATAAAGTAGCGACGAAAGGAATTATCCATAAAAACACGGCGTCAAGAAAGAAATCCAGATTAGCAAGGGCTCTCAACAAACTAAAAGCTGGCGTATCATAAATCCTGCATTTTTTGTTTAATTGTGTCAGTTAATCAGGCCATTGAGATGTTCTTCTATACATCTTGGCAAATCTGACAAATGATATCCACCCTCTAAACAAGAAACAATTCGTCCTTCACAACACTCGTTAGCGATTTTTTGAGTAATTTCTGTTAGTACACGGTATTCGGATATTCCAAGACCTAAACCACCTATAGGATCGAGGCAATACGAATCAAAGCCGGAAGATATTAAAATAAAGTCCGGCCTGAATTCTTTAACGTCATTTTCCAGTATAGCTTCATATATGCTGATATATTTTTTAGGTGTCGTGTCATAGGCCAGAGGAATATTTATTGTACTCCCAACCCCTTTACCCGCTCCTGTTTCGTTTTTTGAGCCGGTACCAGGATAAAACGGGTATCTGTGGAGAGAAAAATACAACACCGAAGGGTCTTCATAAAATGTATCCTGAGTCCCATTACCGTGGTGTACATCCCAATCAATAATTACAATGTTATCAAGATGGTATTTTCTTTGGAGGTACTTTGCAGCTACAGCTACATTATTAAATAAGCAGAAGCCCATTCCTCTTGTAGGTGTGGCGTGATGGCCAGGAGGCCGTATGAGGCAAAATGCATTATTCGCCTCATTATTCATTATTAAGTCTATAGCCGTAAGTGGCGCACCGGCAGCGTATAAGGCTGCATCGTAAGAATCGGGTGAAACATAAGTATCAGAATCACGTAACCGCCCCCAGTACCGGCAAGTTCTGCTATTTTTTCTCTGTGATATATGCTATGGACAGTTGCTATCTCTTCATTTGTAGCAACGCGTGGTTTCACAATATCCAGTTTTTGCCAGGTACCGGTTAATTTAAGATATTTTACGGTATTTACTATCCTTAGAAAATTCTCGGGGTGATAGAGACCGGTATCATGCTTTTTATAAATTTCATCGTAAACAAGAATAGTCACAACTGTTTTTTACTATTTTACTTTTATAAAATACTTTTGAATGACGGAATTTCCCAAAACGTACCAGTTCAGCATATTATACTCATCTTATAATGGTTTTCGGACCTGCCTGTGCGTAAGGAACGCACGCAGACAGGTAGAATCCGAGAAAAAAAGGAGCGAGTAAAGTCCTCGGCGCCTTTTGTCCGGGGATACCTTCACCAAGCTTTGGTTTTTAGAAAAATCTAAAACCAAATCGGATTTAGTATATTATGAAATTCCGATTTTAATCATAAATAACCGTATTGTCAAATTAAACAAGATGATATCTAAAAGTATTAATTACTAATTTTCTCTGTCCATGCAAATTGTGATGATGTCTGGTTCAATCTTAATGGCTACAAAAGTTTGCGTGAGATAAACAAATTAGCAGGAGTGTAATGATTTGAAAGAAAACAGCATTTCAGATGAGGAGCTATTGGCTCTCATACGCAAAAATATTGACATAAAAGAGTTAAAAAAGCAGAATAAGAGAGTTACAAAGAAACAAATAGACATGCTCTTTCATGATCTTACAAATTATGTCAAAGAAAGTGAAAGACCTATTCCCTCACCTCAAGACTCAGTTGATGTTCATTCTACAGCAAAGAAATTTGATACCCTTTTTATCAATATTGATGGCGCTTCAAGGGGAAACCCCGGGAAATCAGGCATTGGTGTTGCCATATTTGACAAGAATTTAAAACCGGTAAAAGAAGTTTGTGAATATATTGGCACTGCAACAAATAATGTGTCAGAATATAAAGCTTTGATACTTGGGGTAAAAGAGGCTATAAAATTTCACCCCCAAGAAACGCTGTTTAAATCCGATAGCGAACTTTTAGTAAAACAAATCAAGGGAGAATACCGTGTCAAAAATCCGCATCTTATGTATCTTTTTAGCGATGTGCAAGGTCTTCTTAAAAAGCTGCCCAAGTGGAGAATTGAACACATTCCCAGAGAGGAAAACCGGAGAGCCGACATGTTGGCTAATCAAGGCATTGAGTCATCTACTAAAATCTGATCATCGTGGAAAAACTATTCCTCAGATGCCCCTTGAAGTGACTGATGCCAGAGGAAATTTTAGACAGGCGGTACTCACAGGGCAACAGCGCCGAATAAAAAGAAAAGAATATCCTGTGGCTTTTCAACCTCTTTTTATTCCATCTACAGAAAAAAATACCACTTTAAAAACGTAAGCTATTTTTCTCACTTTCTTGCTCCCAGCATTTCAAGAAAACCCTCAATCCGTGTTGCTATCTGCCCAGACATATAATTACTGTCATCAACACAGTCTCCATCAAGATTTAAGAGTGGATACCCCTCTCTGTTCATCTCCTTTTTTATGGTCGGAATTGCTGCATTGTTTCTTCTACACCCCCATGTTGAAAAAGCAATTATTCCATCCACATGATAGGTTTTCGATAACATTTTTATCACATCCAATCTTCTTTCTAACGGTCCGTTGTTGTGGTTTGAAATTAATTTGCGTGCCAGGCTTTCATAAGGATTTTCAGGATCCAATTTTTCCCAGTAAACATGATTTATCTCCTCAAAGACTATTTTAACGTTTCCGGCACTTTCAATTTTACTAAAGATGTCAGAACTGAAATATGGCTTAAGCTCAAGCCAGAGAATCTTAATCTTATCCTCTTCCTTTATACCTTCCCTCTTTTTAGCAGCAATTTTCTCCTTTAACTCTTCCAGCAATTTTGAATAGAAGTCCACTGCATATGTTGAACCAATTAAAAGATGGCTTGGCAGCATGAAACCTAGAGAATCCTGGCCCGAGAGAGGAGATAAAGAATCCTCTCTCACACGGTTTATTTCAATCATTTTCTCCCTAGCCTGGTTGGAAAGATCAATTGCCCTAGCCAGGGAATCTTTCTTCATCGTTTTCCCAGAAACCTTCTCTAAACATTTAGTCAGGTTTCTTAATTGGTCTGCAAGATATTTAACAGAGAAATCACTCATTTCGTAGGGAACATCTATAATCAGGCTCTCTTTTCCCGTTGCAGATTCACAGATCTTGATTGTTTTCAAGTTACTATCACAGATAGTAGATGTCCCCACAAGAAACTTTGGAGGTGGGTAAAATCCAGTAAAGGCATGGCCAATTGCTGCTCTATGAAAAGAACAGACGTCAGTAGGAATAGCAAACAAATCGGCTTCGGCAAATCCTTGAGCACTTTTCCCATACCTTGCGCAAAGAGCGGCTGCTATTTCCAGTGAAAAGGAGGGTAATTCCATAGCAAAAAGTATTTCCGATGGCACAAAGAGAGTAGTCCAGATAGAACCGTATTTGTATGCATGAAAATGGTGTTCAATTACATATTTCGATAGATATTTAAAGGCATTTATATGATTATTATCAAGACCCTTGACGGTTATCCTCGTATAAAAATTCAGAATCCTGAGAAATTCTTTTAAAAAAAAGGGAGCCAACCTGCGAGTCAAATTGTTCTTAGTTTTTTTCATACTTAGCATAACGTAGTTATTTCAGACTTACTGGATAAAAAGACATTCTTATTTATAAAATACGAAACAAACAATCGGAGACGATAAACCGATACCGTGTGTGCAGCTCAGCATACCTCTCTGGAAGGACTAAAAACTGCTACAGCAAAGTGTATCTCCGCGCTTTTACCGGGAAACGCAAAACATCTCAGATTACGTTGTAAGCTGTTCAATAAAGGCTTCAATCCTGGTCTTAACCTGCCCTTCGCTTTTTGAACTGTTATCACAATTGATATGCAGAAGTGGAATGTTTTTCTTTGTGAATTCCTGTTTCACCAATGGATAATCATACAAAGTATGATCACAAAATTTTAGGGTGTGATAAACTGCACCATTTATTGCATTTCTTTCTATGAGAGAAATGGTATTTCTAATTCTCTCGAAGACGTTAACCATTCTGGAGCATGGAGACTTTTTCAAATATCTCTCCGAAATTGATCGATAAGGATTATCCGTTATTTCTACCTTTTTATCAAAAAACCTGCTTCCTGTACACAAATCATCCAAAACTACCTGAGCGCCCGCATCTTCAATTATCTTTATTATTTCTTCATTTTCTAATATGCTTCCCCATATCAAAAGCTTTGGCACAGATTTACTTTCCGGCACGTCACCTATTTTCTTCATCAAGGCGGTTAAAGAAGTCATATAATCATTAAATTTTTCAGGCACTGCATTTATGCCCTTCTTTAATAAAGAATAAACATCATAACCGGAGTATCCAACGTAGCCATTCCATTGCTTTTGGAGAAATACCGTTACTTTATCTCTCACCTCATTGTACAGGGAAATACTATTATTAATATCTTCTATATTTATTTTCAACTTATAAAATTTTTCAAGCCGTTCTTTTAATGTCTTTATTAAATCTGCAAAATAGAGAATAGAGGCTTCATCATTATTTTTCGGTATATCGAGAATATAGTTAAATTTGCTGCCATTGTCTATCCTTACCCAGGCATCGTACAGCCTTCTCATACCATCACAAGAGTTCGTAAATACAACTCCTTCAAGTTGAGACAAGGCTCCGGTTACTTTTTTGTCGGCAATAGTCTTGATATACGAACAGATATTGTTACAGAGTAGTTCATCAGACGAGGAGTTATCACCCTCCTCACCCTTTATCCTGATTGGATGAAACCCAGCCGCCCTAATTATTTCGACAGGCGTGTACGTGCAAAAATATCCGATTTTTGGCCTTACATCATCATCAAGTTGTACATCTGCAATCGAAGCTGCTTCACTTTTGACGGAAATCTTAATGTCTGTTTTTTGCGCAACAGCATTTTCCAGGGCTATAAGCGCCGCTCCTAATGCACCTGCTATTTGCGGTTCATCAGGTATTTTTATAGAACATGAAAGTTTTTTTTCCAGCTCACGTACAACCCCTATGTTTTTAGCTACACCCCCTGTCATTATTACGTCTTCTTCTAAACCGACTCTTTTCGCCTGGGCGGAGACTCTTTTGGCTATAGAAATGTTCAAACCCTTACAAATATCTTCAGTTTTCTTATCCGCTCCAATTAAGGAAACAACCTCTGATTCTGCAAAAACTGTACACAGACTGCTAATAGAAACATTGTCGCTCCCTTTAAGAGAAAGTTCTCCCATTTCATCAAGCTCTATCTCTAGTGTCCTTGCCATCACTTCTAAAAATCTTCCGGTCCCGGCTGCGCACTTGTCATTCATAGAAAAATCGAGGACATTCCCTTTTGCATCAAGTTTTATCGCCTTACTATCTTGACCTCCTATGTCTATAACCGTTCTGGCACCGGGGAAAAAATAATTCGCCCCCCTAGCATGGCAGGTAATTTCAGTCACAACTTCGTTCGCAAAGGGGACTTTGATTCGACCGTATCCGGTTGCAACTATATAGTCTATGTCTTTTGCCTCGAGATTTGTGGCCTGTAAGATTTGACTGTATATTTTTTCACACGCCTTCTTACTACTAGCACCTGTTGCAATCACTTCATAAGATACTATTTCTTTTTTATCATTCATTAAAACTGCATCTGTTGACAACGAACCGATGTCGATCCCAAGTGTTAGCATTTATTGTTTTCTCCTATAATCGGAAGAGACTATATGTAAGTGTACCCCAAAAACAGCACAGCGTACCAAAATACCATAATAAAACATAATACGTGAACTCGATAGTAACAGAGTTATATTGTAGAGTCAAGATAAGTTTCTTCTTCTGTGTTATCTGAAACTTGCCATAAATGCAAATAGAGCAAAATGATCATACAAATAATCGATAAGAGATAACAGTATCAACAAACAGGGCTTATAAGGATAACCTTATAAGCCCTTTAAATTAAACATCACAAGAGAGTTTTCTCCTCTTATTTAAGCACCACGTAACCGATCCTTTCCTTACAAAGAATCGATCATCTTTAGACGTTCTCCCTGAAAGCAAGATTTTTCATTCGTAAGACCATATCTTCCGTTTGATCTATCTCGCAGCTCTCCCACCTTCGACTTATTCCAATTATTAACCCTTGAATAATATCCTACAATTCTGGTGATCCCATTAAGAACAATAGACGACCTATCGTTACTGATTACCCGTAGAAATTCTTGAGCCTTATCAAAATCCGTAACTTTTTCCACAACTTCATTTATTGACACCTCAACATAAGCACCCTCAATACCCTCATCCTTCGTATAATCCCTTATCACGAAAACTTCCCCGCCTTGATGACCATCCATATCTGACGGAAATGCTGTACCTAATATTTCCAAGTCAGAAGACAATTCTACAGCCTCTACAAAAATAGAAACACTTCTCTCCACCATTTCACAAACATCAGTTTTTTCACTCATGGTTGATACTGTTACCATTAACAACCCCCCTTTCAAAAAAAAAAAATAAGCACTATCAATATATTCTTTAACCATCTTAAACTTTATCAATAACAATAAACTGCTATCACACCTCCTTTCCTGCACTTCTTAATATTGATGAAAAAAAATGCAACAACAATGAGACTCTAGAAATAAGGTATAGCAGAGAGTACTATACAAATTGCGAATAAAATGTCAAGAACTTTTATCTCTAAACATACAAAATATTGTACTCTAGTTATCTTTCAACACTATATTTATGGTTACAAAGATCATTCAACACTTAAGTTACGTAAAAAACTTAAAGAAATTTTTTCAAAACAGTTTGGAATTTTGTGTTTGATTATTTTATATGGTTTGTTTGTTATTTGAAATTTATTATTTGATGCTGATCCGTCCGAGCGAGTCATCGGGCCAGATCAGATAGAGAGAAAAAAGGAGGTAATAAGAGACAAGAGGTTACAGCAACACAGCATTGATATGTATGAAACGTAAGATTGTATTTATTGAATGTTGTTACGTTTAGCAATCGGAGTTTTCCATCTAACATCAACATATTCAAGATTTGACAAATCTGTTCCCTCTTCATTTGCAACGCTCAATAAGTTCTGAAGTTTCTCATAATTTGAAAGTTCATGTAAATTTTCGGGTGAAGGCTGACTTCCCCATTTTATCATTGTTCCGTTTTTTGTCCACAGTATGATATCGCTTCTACCATTTTTCTTCCTTCTATCAATATGAGAGACATCGATAGTTGCTATCTTAAAAAGTTCGTCTATCTTATTGTATTTTAAGTAATTCAAAAGATTTACCCCTTCCTCGATAGACATGTCATTCCATTTTTCACCATAGCCCGGAACCTTGAGCCGACTGTTGTCCACAATGTAAATCTGGTCCCCTTCCTTTTCCGGAAACTTATACAAATCCCTTATAAGCCGTACACACTCTTTATCTATTAAATATTCGTCGGATTTTCTTTTAACGATAGCTATCGGTCTACGCAATTCAAGCTTTATCTTTATCATATTTGGTAATTTTCTTTGTACGGAAGCAACCTGAGAAACGAGAGAAGACTTTTCATATACATCCGCAATCTTTTTTGTCAGGTCTTTTTCAAATATATTATACGTTATTTTTAACCCGTGAATATTTCTAATCTTCTCAATAAACCTGTCAGTTACCCAATCTGGCGTTTCAAACGTAAAAGTTGCAGGACTCACCAAAAACAGCTTTCGATTTGTAAAATGCAGCCAAGTTGACTTAACCACCCATAAAACAACCATAATCAACACAGTCACAATTGCTAACCTGAGTAAATACGAGAAAGTTGTTTTCTTTACCTTATCAAAATAAGGCTGCAATTGAGCCAGATGCACCTTTAAGCTATCTAGCACATTTACGTAATGATACTTAAGAACATTTTTCATTGCTGCAAAATCTTTCTGGTTCGGAAAATTGTTTTTTCGTATCCTTTATTTTTGGAGAAATCCGGTTTCTGATCAGTCCCTTTAGCGAATCATGGACACACAACTGAAATGTCTTTAGCGGTAGGTTTTAGTGCGTTATTAACGATGGTATTACACAACTCGACAAAGCCGATATTTTCTGCGGCAGCAGCTTTTGGCAACAAACTTCTCTCCGTAAATCCAGGTATTGTATTCACTTCAAGTACATATATTTCACCGTCTTTACCAAGAATAAGATCCACTCGAGAAAAGTCGCTACAGCCAAGGCATTGATGCGCCCGTAATGCCAGCTCCTGCACCCTGGCATAAGTAGAATGAGACAGTGATTTCTCACCTGTTTTCTCTGCCGGTTTCAAAACAACAAATTGGGTCCTTTCATCCCTGTATTTTGCATTATAATCATAAAACAGTGATGCAGATTTTATTTCGATTACGGGTAGAGGCAAATCATTGAGAATACCAACGGTCACTTCCCTACCTTCAATAAATTTTTCAATAAGAATCTGCGTATCAAACAATCTGGAATGAGCTACCCCCTCACACAATTCATCATATTTTTTTATCATTGATATTCCAACACTCGACCCTGTTCCTATTGGTTTAACAACAACAGGTAATGTAATTTTCCCCACACCCTCGATAATTTCAGATATACTACTGGTAATTGAGAAATCAAAAAAATCGGGAGTTGGGATATTGTTCCTTTTAAAGACATTCTTGGATTTTAATTTGTCCATTGCAAGCCTACTCGCGGAAACCCCTGAACCTGTGTATGGAATCCCTTTTGATTCCAACACTTCTTGTATACCTCCATCCTCACCAAAAAAACCATGAAGAGCAATAAATGCCACATCAACCTCATAACCATCAATCTCGTGAACAATGTCGTCATTGACAATTATCTCAACAACATTGCTATTCGTCTTCCTAAGAGCACCCGTAACCGCTTTTCCAGAGAGGAAAGAAATCTCCCTTTCCGAAGATATGCCTCCCATTAAAACAGCTATCGTCTTTTTGCATTGCACAGTTTTTTGTCTCCCGAACTTATCGTATAAAAGAAAACCTATTTGATTTGTTTGCATTTTTCCCCTGTCGAACACAGGATAACCTTGATCTCTCAGGAATAGTCAAGTGTTTGCAGATCAGACTCCATCTTTACGATATCACTCGACATAAATGCATCAATTAAAAATGGATCAAATTGAACCCCAGACATTCTTTTCAGCTCAGATATAGCATCAGCAACCTTTTTTGGAGAACGATACGTTCTTTTCGATGTTATTGCATCAAAGGCGTCTGCTATCGTCATTATTTTCGTTAAAACTGGAATATCTTCTCCTCCTAATTTGTCAGGATATCCTCTTCCATCAAAACTCTCATGATGTCCTCTAATCAGGCATTTCGCCTCTTTTAAAAAATCTAACGGTTCTATAATATCTTCTCCGACTACAGGATGAGACTGCACCGTCTTCAATTCTGCCTCATCCAGTTTATCTGCTTTGTTAAGGATCGATTCTGGTATACCCACTTTACCAATATCATGTAATTGTGCGGCATGATTTAATGTTTTCTTTTCCTGCGCAGACATTCCTATAACATCTGCAAGAGAGGATGCGTATTCTGAAACTCTTTGAGAATGTCCACTCGTATAATAATCTTTTGCCTCAAGTAGATTAGCCAGAAACTTAACGGTATCAAAACAGTTTTCCTCTATTTTCTTGTAGAGTTTCGCATTTTCCAATGCAATACTTATTTGATTTGCAACCGTGCAGAGGAGATTAAGATCAGACTCAAGGAATTCTTCTCCCGACATTTTATCCGTAACATTTATTACACCGATAAATCTTTTTTCTAAAAACAAAGGTACAGAAATAAACGAATTTGTTATATAATCTGTTCTTTTATGGCTTCTGAACCTGTGGTCATTATTTACATCTTTAACAAGAACGGGCTTTTTCTCTATTGCAACAAAACCGGCAATCCCTTTACCAATTTTCTGAACTTTACCTAATACCATCTGGTTTTTATAGCCTTGACACATTTTAACCATTAACTCATCCTGTTTATCACTGACCAACAGCATTATCGAACTGCGTTTAACCTTTAACTTTTCATTCATCTGCTTCAAACACAAGTTGAGCAGCCCGTCCACATTTATTTCTGATGTAAACAGCTTACTGATCTCATCTATAGCGGCTATCTCGTTTAATTTTTGAACAAGCTTTTTGTTGGCTTCAGCAAGGTCTCGACTCGCCATACGTATCTTCTTAGATAATAACTGTTTCTGAAAATCCAGTGTAAAATTTGATCTCTTCAAATCATCAAAAAGCAACCGATGCTCCCTTTCTGCACGACATTTACTAAAAACATTATTTACTGCTTTTTGCAGCTCAAAACTGCTAAAAGGCTTATTTATATAGTCGCCTACTCCATACCTCAACGACAAAACTGCGGACTCTACAGATGCACACGCAGTAACTATGATGGTCATGATTAGCGGGTCCACCTTTTTGCTCTCTTTTATTAATTCAAGACCATCAATCCCGGGCATCTCAAGGTCTGTTATTATCATGTGATAATAATTTTTCTTCACTAAATTCAGTGCTTCAATGCTGGAGAAACAGGTTTCAACTTGATAGTTTTCCCGCATCAGCAACTCTTTTATTAAGTTACACTCTCTCCGTTCTCTATTAACAACCAAAATTTTATTCCACTCAAGCATGCTTGCTCTCACACTTCACATAGTCAGCTACCAGATTTGCAATTCTGTTTCCAAAGTTACATTGTATTTTTTTTTAACCGTATTTTTAATTACTTTTATGAGTCCCAGTATATCACAGCTCGTGGCATTTTCCGCGTTAACGATAAAATTCGCATGTATTGACGAGACAGCAGCACCACCGACTTTCATTCCTTTAAGGTTCGCCCGATCAATAAGCTCAGCTGCCTTGAAGCCTTGTGTGTTCTTGAAAATACAACCAGCATTTAACGTTGCTAAAGGTTGGCTTTCTTTTTTTTCTTGAAAAATCTTGTCCATTTCACCAAAAACCTTCTCTTTTTCCGCTCCCTTAAGCAAAAAAGTTACCTCAATAACTATCTGTTTTTGGAGGCCGCACCCACGGTACCAAAAGTCAATATCTTTACGATTATGGGTTTTTATTTCCCCGTTAAAGGTCATTGTTGTTACCGAAGCAATACTATCGCTTACATTTCCGTATTTCCCTCCAGCATTCATTACTACTGCTCCACCCACGGTACCCGGTATTCCAACAAGGGCACCTAAACCTCCCAAGCCCCATGTCGCCGCTTTCCTCATAAGTTCGGAAAGACTCGTTCCCGCACCTGAACATATAAACATTCCATTTCTCTTTATCTGCTTAAAATGAGCCCCTCCCATGTATACGACTACACCTTGCACACCATTATCATTTACTAAAACATTACTCCCGTTTCCGAGTACGAAAATCTTTTTTTGTTCTCTTTTGCAGAATTGGAGCACTTTCTTCAATTCTGATATACTCCGTGGCTCCGCAAAAATTTCAGCTACCCCTCCTGTTCTGAAAGAAGTATAATTTCGCAAAGGCACATCATACTGCCAAATGCTATCACCTGTTTCCGTACTCGTTATCATATTTCTCCCTCAGGCAACTCTTCAGATCATATGCAGCTTTCCAAATATCTCCTGCTCCCATGGTCAAAACAATATCACCCTTTTTTACATTTCTCTGCAGACTGTTCACAATTTCTGATATTTTTTTCAGATAGCGAACATCGCTCCCTGTACCGCACAACTCACGTACAAGATCTAATGAGCTGACAGAGACCTTATCAATGTCCGAATCTCTGGCAGCATAAATATCAGTAACGATTACCCTGTCAGCAAGAGCAAGTGATGCAGCAAACTCTCTCAAGAAAAACCTTGTACGATTGTACTGATGCGGTTGAAATACACACGTAATCCGCTGAGAAGCGTAAACAGACTTAATCGTTTCCAATGTCGTTCTTATCTCTGTGGGATGATGAGCGTAATCATCTATTACGGTAATCCCACCCTCATCAAAGATAGTTTGAAAACGCCGGCTCACACCCTTAAAAGACGCGACTGCATTTTCGATAACGTTTGCGCTGAGACCAATATGGCTGCAAACAGCAATTGCAGCAAGTGCATTTTTTACATTATGTACTCCCGGTAGATGAAGACAAAAAGATCCAAAAAATCCCAACTCATTATATACGCTGAAAAGAGTCCTCACCTTATCAAAATCTTGCACAATTGCAAGCCATCTCTTTCCCGTCTTACCATATACAGCACCAGGCAATTCATTCGTTAATGATCCCGGTAGCAAACGAAAGAAATCAGAGTCTGGTAGAAAAGCCTTTTGTTTATTATCACACGCTAAAACGACTGAATACCGGGCAACCTGGCATCTTACATTTTTTATAGCTGTTTTTATATTCTCATCATCATCATATACTACAAGCAAACCGTCTTTGGGTATTAAGGTTGCAAATTCTGAAAAAGCATCCGTAATACCATGTATATTTTTATAGAAATCCAGATGATCTTCATCGATATTCGTAATTACCCCTATCTGTGGTGACAAGTTCAGAAAAGTTTTATCATATTCACAGGCCTCTGCAACAAAAAGATTCCCTCTTCCAATACATGAACCACCTCCCATCTCTGTTATGTCGCCGCCAACAACAAATGTCGGTTCATGACCAGACTTCTTTAAAATTGTTGAAATCATAGCACTTGTGGTAGTCTTACCATGTGTACCGCTCACTGCAATACCACGCCTACTTTTCATTAAAGAACCCAGAAACTCAGAGTATTTTACAATCTTCAGCCCTAACATTCTCGCCTTGATAAGATCGGGATTGCTTTCATTGATGGCCGCGGAAGTTATCACCAAGTTTGTATAGTGTGTAAGGCTTTCCCCATCCTGTTTCGTATTAATCTTGGCTCCCATCTCCTTAAGAGTATGCGTAATCGGGGTGCATTCCAGATCTGAACCGGAAACTGTATAACCTTCATACATCAAAATCCTGGCAATTGCGCTCATCCCCACCCCACCGATACCTATAAAATAGACACATTTCTCCTGTCCGTGATTATAACGAAAAAGGTTTTGGCAGTGTTGATCGTTTGATTTATGATAACAGTCTTGTGTGGTAAGATTCATTTTCACTCTTATCAGTGTTTCCATCGGAAATCACATCTTCAACATGCCTCTTTTCTCTGAGTATCCGCATAATTGCGTCCACAACTCTTGAAGCGGCGAAAGGCTTACTCAAGCTTTTATTAAGTGTTCCCATTTTGTGTAATTTTTCGTAGTCTGTTAGAAAATGAACTACTAATTCTACCATCTTTTCAGGATTCAACTCTTCTTGCTTTACAATGTAAGCTCCACCATTTTTAGCGAGCTCATATGCATTCCAGTATTGATGATTATCAGTCGCATACGGATATGGAATAAGAATTGCGGGTATACCTACCTCAGTGATTTCCGAAATCGTGTTTGCTCCTGAACGACAGATAACCAAGTCTGTTGTTCCATAAACAAGACCCATATCTTCAAAATACTCAGAAACAAAGGCCTTGACCCCCATGTTCTCATATTCTGTTTTAACCTTATTATATCCAAGTTTACCAGTCAGATGAATAATCTGCAACTCAGGAATCAATTTTTTTATTTTTAGCACACATTGTAACAGCACCTTATTTATCGTTTGAGCTCCCTGACTACCGCCCATAATAAGCAAAGTCTTGCCCTGACAAGCGAAACCAAACGTTTTATAAGCAGTGGCAGTCTTATGCTTCACAATATCCTTACGTACTGGTATACCAGTTACACTTATGGATTTCGCTTTCTTAAACCTCTCTGCCGTATTTTCCCAATGGCAGAGTATTATATCCACCCACCTTGCCAATGCAAGATTAGCTCTGCCGGGAATACTGTTTTGTTCTATCAAGACTATGGGAATTCTGCGCATATATGCAGCAACTACGGGCAAGACGGAACCAAATCCCCCCAAACCAACAATGACGTCAGGTTTTATCCTGGCTATATGAAACAAAGAACAAACAATTCCAACGGTAGAAATGAAAACAAATGACGGTAAATGACGGAACGACGTTAGTTTTCGTGCTCTGATCTGGTTAATTTCATAGCCGCTATTCTCTATGTATCCGGCTTCTTTCTTTAAATCTGTGCAAAAGAACACAATACTTGTATCTGGAAATCTGGATGATATTTCTTCAGCAATACTTAAACCTGCCATTAAATGTCCACCGGTACCTCCACCGGCAAAGATTACTTTCAAGAAAAAAACTCCTCTTTATCTGAAATACCAGTCCGAAGTACTTTACTGGGTTTTTGATTGTTTTGCAATGCTTAAGAGCACCCCCATTCCTAATAAAGATAAAAACAATGAAGACCCGCCGGTACTAATAAAGGGTAGAGGAATACCGGTTGTAGGTATCGAGCCCGTTACAACAGCAATATTCATTGCTGACTGTAACGCAACTGAGAGGGTTATGCCCAGTGCAAGCAAAGAACCAAACATGTCTGGAGCTGTCCTGCTGACCCTTAAACCAAACCAAGCCAACAAGGCAAACATAATAACAATACTTGCAGTACCGACAAAGCCAAATTCCTCTCCTATTATTGAAAAGATAAAGTCACTATTGCTCACGGGTAAAAAAAACAACTTCTGTCGGCCTTCACCAAGTCCTAAACCTGATATTCCTCCGGATCCAAGAGTAATCCATGATTGCACTATTTGATAGCCATCACCCTGGGAATCCTTCCAGGGATCAAGAAAAACCAGAATCCTTTTCATTTGATAGGGCTTAATTTTATGTATACCTTCATATATAAAGGGGATTGAAGCCATTAACGTAAACACAAAATAGACAATTCTCGTTCCCCCTGCGGCCACGAGAACCAGTGAGACTGATAAGATGAATAACGTTGTTCCGAAATCTGGTTCAATCAGGACAAGCGCAGATACAACGCCGATTACCATTAAGGGAACCACAAACCCTTTGACAAAATTCTGTATCTTTCCCTGATTTCTTGCTATATAACCTGAAATAAAAATAATTATTGCAAGTTTAGCAAATTCTGATGGCTGCACCCCAAAATAGGAATTGAATCTAATCCACCTGCGAGAGCCATTAATGGTAGACCCTACCCCGGGAATCAATACTGCAACAAGGCAAATAAGAGCAACAACAAAGATCACGTTGCTATATTTTTGCCAGTAGTGATAATCTATCCTCATTATAATTAACATACCTGCAAAAGCAATAGTTACCCAAAAAACATGTTTGATAAAGATAAGATTAAGAACATGATCGCCTTTAATTAATTTTGCAGAACTCGTGCTGTAAACCATAATTATGCCAACAACAAGCAGAGTCGTTATAAGGTATATGATAACGTTTGCAGGTTCCAAACCACGATTTGCCCCATAAGAGGCAGCTATTTGATTTTTTACCTCATTCATAATTTTATAGTAATTAAGCTTAAGAGCGCCATTATGGCGGAAATAATAAAAAACCTTGCTGTGATCTTTGTTTCCGGCCAACCCTTAAACTGAAAATGATGGTGAAGAGGTGCACACATAAACACCCTTTTTTTCCAAATCTTATATATCCCGACCTGCAATAAAACCGAAAGTGCCTCTACAATAAAAATGCTATAGATAAAAAAAACAAAGAGCTCCAGCTTCACAATGATGGCAACTATACCCAGTATTCCTCCTAATGGCAGCGATCCCGTATCTCCCATAAACGCCTGTGCCGGAAAACAATTAAACCACATAAAACCTAAACCGGCGCCTACCAAGGCGGCACAGAGGATACTCAATTCACCACACCCGGGGATATAAGGAACCTGGAGATAGCTACTAAAATCAACCCTTCCAACGACATAAGATACCAGAGTAATTACCAGGCCAGCAATTACAACACATCCGACAGCCAGCCCATCAAGGCCATCTGTAATGTTGACAGCATTGGACATTCCTACGACGAAGAACATGACCATCAAAACATAAAATGCTCCCAGTTCCGGTTTAAGCTCTTTGAAGAACGGTATGATGAGTTTTGTACCATCATCAATATCCTTAAAATGAAAATATAATATGAGGCCAAGAATGAGCCCCAGACCACATTGGAAAATGAGTTTCGATGTGCTTGTCAAGCCGGAAACGTCCTTGTGTTTCAGTTTTATATAATCATCAACAAAACCCAAAACACCAAGCCAAACTGTTGCAAATAAAACCATGCCTATGTAGATATTAAACAGGTCACACCACAGCAGCGTAGAGACAATAATTGAAATCAACATGATAACACCACCCATTGTTGGAATGTTCTTTTTGTCTCGATGCAGCTCTCTTAATCTTTCTGAATCGGTTTTTGACGTATCTTCTGAAACTTTGTACTTAGTCAGAATTTTTATTATCTTGCTCCCTATGAACACACTTATTAAAAAAGCTGTTAAGGCAGCAAGAGCTGCCCTGAATGATATATATTTTAATCTTTCAAGTTCAGAAAAATAATTATGGAAATAATAAACCCAGCTATATAGCAAAATTGCCTCTCCACCTGTTTCACATTTCACATAAATAATGGCTTTCTCAAGATGCTACCAACACTGCAACTTGTTTAACCAAACAATAAAATTCTTCTTCCACCCCTACTTCTTTCTTTGGGAATGCTGCTCGATTTCGTGTGAAACAGATTCCAGATTCATCTTTCTCGAACCTTTTATAAGTATGGTATCCCTCTTCTTCAACAAAGAAGTTACAAGAGAACACATCTCTTCTGAATTTTCACAACTATGAATATTTTCCCTCGGCATACCACTACTCATTGCCTCCTCGGCTATCAATCTGGAATAAGGGCCAACGGTACAAAGAATATCGATATTCGATTTTGCAACCCGCTCACCAATTTCTTTATGTAATTCCACAGATTTATTTCCTAATTCGAGCATGTCCCCACACACAAGCACCCTTCTTCCGGGAACTGCCAAATGGGTAAATTCCTCTAACGCAACAGACATTGATAACGGGCTGGAATTATATTCGTCATTAATAACAACAATGTCACCGAAAATCTGTTTTTCCATCCGCATGGGTGGAGGTTTAAAGTCTCCAAACCTGTCACACACATCCTCTAAACGAAGGCCAATTGCATGGCACAGGGCGATAGTTGCCAATGCATTATAGATGTTGTGTTTGCCCAATATATTCAATTTAACAGAAAAAGACTTATTTACCGTAAAGTCAAAACCAAAACTGTTTCGATCAACTTTTGAAGCCTTTATGAGTGCCTTTTCGCCAAAACCGTAACCAATAATCTTTCCATGAAAACGTCTCGAAATCTGCATACACCACTCGTCGTCAGCATTCGTGATCAGTGTTCCATTCTCATCCATATTTTCAATAAATTCCGCCTTGGCGTCTGCAACACCATGAATATCCCCAAGACCTTCAAGATGGGTATGAGATATATTTGTCAAAATTGTGTAATTTGGAGAAATAATCTCAGATAACCTTTTTATCTCACCAGGTGCATTTGTTCCCATTTCAATAACAGCGAAATCATGAGTCTTATTCGTTTCAAAGATTGTCAGGGGGACACCAACATCATTATTGAAACTGTCTCTGGACCTTGCAACATTCCTGAAGTTCCTGAGGACATGATAAACCATGTCCTTTGTTGTCGTTTTACCATTACTACCGGTTACTGCAATAAATTTGGTACTCAAATTTTTACGATAGTAACGTGCTAGGTCACCCAGAGCTTTTCGAGTATCTGACACCTCTATAAACGTACCTGCCCCGTTTCCCCGAAATGAATTATCAATCCCGTTTGTTCGGGATATTACGGCGGCAACAGCTCCTCTATCGACTGCCTGTTTTACAAAAGCATGCCCGTCATAATTCTCTCCACTCAGGGCAAAAAATATTTCACCCTCTTCTAAAAATCTCGTGTCTGTTGAAACTCCGGCAAAATGTGATTGCTTATTACCACAGAGGAATCTTCCTCCGGTAGCCACAAGTAGATCAACAACGGTCAACCTATCCATAAATTATTCTTCGAAAAATTAAGATTTTTTTATTTTTTCATTAATTGTTTGACCTGATCTCTTTGATGACATTCTTATCATCAAAAGGCATTACTTTGTCCCTGAAAATCTGCCCCTGTTCGTGACCTTTACCGGCAATCAGGACAATATCGCCCTCTTTTGCTTCAACTATTGCCGCTCGTATTGCTTTCTCTCGATCTGTCTGAATGTGAAACACCCTTCCAGGACTTATGCCTGTTTTGATATCATCAATGATACTTATTGGGTTTTCAGAACGCGGATTGTCATTCGTTATCCAGAAAATATCCGAATTTATGTCGGCTATTGTGCCCATCATAGCCCGTTTTTTCTTATCTCTGTCGCCACCACATCCAAAAACAAGAATCACTCTGTCTTTTGTCAATTTTTTAAGTGTACACAATACTACTTGAAGTGCATGAGGAGTATGAGCATAATCTACAAAAACCAAAACGCCCCGTTTACATGGCACCTTCTCCAATCTTCCAGGAATAATTGGTGCGTTTTCAATACCCTTTTTGACCGCCTTCAAACCAAATCCAAGCGAAATCGCACCAGCTGCTGAAGCAAGTACATTATACACGTTATGAAGCCCTATGAACGGAATAGTAATTTCAGTTTCCATTCCAGAATAAGCCAGCCTGATTATGGTGTCATCTATAGATTCATTATATATCCTGGCTTTTACATCAGCATTTTTTTTTATTCCATACCAAACTATTTGAGCCTTTGTCTTGCCTGCAAAATATCTGCTCTGTTCGTCATCAGCATTCAGTATAGCAAAAGAGCTCCTGTTTAAGTTTTCAAACAATTTTATCTTGGCATCTACATAATCGGTAATTGTTTCGTGATAATCAAGGTGCTCAGAACTTATATTTGTAAAAACAGCGGTTTTAAAGGAAATGTCATCAACCCTGTGTTGAACCAACGAGTGGGATGAAACCTCCATTACCGCAAACGGTATCCCTGAAGCTACCATTTCAGCAACGAACCGTTGGAGTTCCACAGATTCAGGTGTTGTTTCCTGCGCAGGCAATCTTTTCCTACCAATCTGATAGCAGATTGTACCAATCAACCCCGTATCAAATCCTTCTGATTCAATGATAGATTTAATGAGAAATGCTGTTGTCGTCTTACCGTTTGTTCCCGTTATCCCGATAACGTTAATTTTTTGTGATGGATTACCGTAAAAGTTACAACTTAAACGAGATAGAGCTCTCCTTGAACTGGGAACAATTATTTGAGGTATTCTTTTATTATGGGAGTCTAACTTTTCACTAACGATTGCCACAGCCCCATTCTTAAGGGATTTTTCAATAAAACGATGCCCATTTATCTTATGCCCTTTGATTGCAACAAAAAGATAACCGGGTTTTACTCTCCGTGAATCATTAGTAATCCCAGCTATGTCAATATCCTGGAAGTTAAATTCTCCATCTGACTCTACATTTTCAATTAAACGGCCTAATTTCATGAGCCTTCCATGACCTTGACTATGAAATCTTTAATGACAGATCAAATTCTTGAACATCTGAATTCTGGTATGCCGTAAAAACAGATAGAGACGATGACTTATATGTGAAGTCAATATCATCAGCGTATTCATGTAATAATCTTTGGAATGCTATGATATTTACCTCTTTTGCCTTCTCAATTTCTTTATGATTAGCATATTTATGCCACGTGACAAAGTTCTGTTTTTCCATTTCATGCATCATCGTTATCTCCTCCTTTTTGAATTAGTTTTCATGAAAATTATTTTATGATACCCTATACTGGCCCCGAATTCAGGGCAGTATAGGGTATCTGTACATCACCCACTAATGTACCTACCTTCCAGCATTTTTGACCATATATCACCCCCTTTCACAACAATACCGTTTTTCTACAAAACTATTTTTGAGCAGTTTGTATATTTCTTGGTTTGACACCCATTTCTGACAACACTCTTCCCATAACATTCTTTACTATCGGTGCGGCTACAACACCACCATAATACTCACCTTTTTTGGGTTCATCTATTGAGACCAGCACACAGATCTTTGGATCATCAGCAGGTGCATACCCGACAAAAGAACTAATATATTTCTTTTGAGAATACACCATTATGTCACCTTTCTTTTCTAACTTCTTTGCAGTCCCTGTCTTACCTGCGACTCTATATCCGGAAAGCATTGCACTCTTACCAGTACCTGCCGTTACTACCTCTTCCAGGATAGGAGTCATTACTTCTCTCGCGGTTGCAGGAGAGGCAATTCTCCTTAATCGCACAGGTAATATGTATTTCTTCTTCTTACCGGAAAAATCACTAATTGCATGAATTATTTGAGGTTTCAGGAAATTACCTCCATTTGCAATTGAACAGTAAGCAGCTGATAATTGTAAAGGAGTTGCCGTAATCTCATAACCAAAAGAAATAGATAAGACAGAATCAAGAGTCCACCCTTTCAATACAAAGGTTCCCGCTGCTTCGCGGTAACGATATCCCGGTTTTTTTCACAAAGGGAAAAATTCTTCAATTGTTTATAAAGCCTTTCCCTCTCCATGAGCATCCCCAATTGTACCATTCCAATATTGCTTGAATTAACAATGATTTCTGATAACGATAAGTACTCATGTGGATGCACATCTCTAATCACCCTTCTTTTAATACGGTAACTACCTTTATAACAATAAAACATCTCGTCCTTCTTCACCACACCACTATCCAATGCACCGCACATAATGATGGGCTTAATTAACGAGCCCGGCTCAAAACTATCCACAATTGCCCTGTTGCGTCTTTCATATTCTGCAGAATTCTGAACAAAATTTGGGTCGAATGAAGGATAGTTGGCCATTGCCAATATCTCACCTGTTGTAGGCTCCATTACTATTGCAGTAGCTGAGTCTGGCTGACATTCAAAACATGCATTTTCAAGCTCTTCTTCAACTATTGATTGTATTTCGCTATCAATAGACAAATAGATAGAGCTCCCATATCTCGGAGATACTGTTTCCTGGCTAATAATTGAAAACTGCCTTTCGTGAGCATCTTTTTCAATTAACCGATGTCCTTTTCTCCCGGTGAGGAAATGATTCAGTGAATATTCGACCCCTGCTATTCCATTTTCATCTATATCAGTAAAACCTAGTACGTGACAGCAAAGCTTTCCATTGGGGTAGACTCTCTTATACTCATCATCGAGTACGACTCCCTGAAACCCTAATTTCTTTACTGCCTCAGCCTGTTTGTCAGTTATTCTTCTCTTTATCCATACAAAATCCTTTTTTTTGTTGAAAAGGTACAGGATCTCTCCCGTATTCAGGTGCAATACATCTGACAAGGCCTCAGCTGTTTTCTTTTTGTCCTTAATCTGTTTCGGCACCGCAGAAACTGAACGCACACGGATTGTTTCTGCCAGCTTCAGCCCGTTTCTATCAAAAATCATGCCTCTTCTTGTAGGAATCACCTCTTTTTTTAATCGCTGTCCCAACGCTAAAGCGGAATATTTTTCGTGATAAAATATCTGAATACAAACAAGTTGATATAAGAGAGCAATGAAGATTGCAATAATACCAAACCTGATGAAATTAACCTTGAACCGGTACCATTTCGGTATTCCATTATTCTCTATCATAATGGTCTTTTCTGTGACAGTTTTAAACCAAAAATCCACATGAAATCTTTCACCTTACGTTTCTCTCTTTCCATGCGGATTTCCCTTCATCTTTTCGTAAGCTTCATTCACAATAATAATATACCCTTCATCATCAGTTATAACCAAACCGAGCTGCAGCTCGGTTACTTTTTGAGATATCATCTCAAGGGTCTTCGATTTGTCTAATTTGTATTTTAAATTTTTGTTTTCTTCTAACAAATTTACCAGCTCTTTCTCCTTGAGGGGTATTTCGTATCCAATCTTTATCGTTCTTGTACCTTCTGCGATCGTAAAAATCGTCATGAATAAAATAATTGCAAGAATACAAATATACCTGCTGGCTTTCATTAAACTTGGCACCTTTCAGCCCGAACAAATAGTGTGATCAGGCAGTCTCTAACTATTTTCTCATTTAAATAAAAAACTTTATATAATGTTACAACCTCTCGGCCACTCGGAATTTTGCACTCCTGGCCCTTTTATTTTTCTTTATTTCCGTATCAGATGGCAGTAACGGCTTAGTTGTTAATATAGATAACGTTGAGGTACTTTTACCTTTACGAAAGGCATTCTTGACAATGCGATCTTCAAGTGAATGAAACGATATAACAACAATCCTTGAGCCACTTGCCAGAAAATCATGAGCATGATTCAGGAAGCATTCCAGACTTTTCAGTTCATCGTTTACTACAATGCGCAGAGCCTGGAACACCTTCGTAGCTACGTGAACTTTGCTTCTTTTTTTATAGTTCACAGAGCTAAATACAGTTTTTTCTATAATCCTTGCCAATTGGGTAGTGGTCTTTATAGGTCTTCCTGCTTTCCTCTCTTTTACAATTGCCCTTGCAATCCTTCGCGACCGCCGTTCCTCTCCATATCTCCAGAAAATCTCTACCATTTCTTTTTCTGAAAGTTTTCTCAGTAAATCGCCGGCTGTTTCGCCACCAGATCTATCCATTCTCATGTCCAGCGGAGCTTCTTCTCTAAAGCTGAAACCTCGTTCCGGCACATCCAACTGAAATGAAGAAACTCCAAGATCCAGAAGAATGCCCTTGACCTTCTTAATTTTTAACTCCCTCAGTATATAACCCAGATCAGCATAGTCTGCCTGATACAACTTGAAAGGATTGCCTGTCTTCAACAAACGCTGCCTTGCTATTTTCAGGATTTCAGCATCTTTGTCGATTCCTATCAGGAGCCCTTCCTCCCCAATGCTTTCTAATATCTCACATCCATGTCCTGCTGCACCAATTGTTGCATCAACGATGATATCCCCTTTTCCAGGTTTCAGAAAGCGCATTACCTCCTCAACCATAACCGGATTATGGGGTATCTGTTCATCATTAACACAATCATTATGAATGGTATCTTTATTTATTAAGAGCATTGGAAGTAAAAGGTAAATTACATCAAAATATTTTTGGGAAAATACTTATTGAAAAAGATCTTCTGCATCTTTCTCGAAATTTTCCGCATGTTCTTTTTCAAATTTATTCCACTCTTTCAAGTCCCACACTTCGATCTTATCCATGACACCAACAATAACTATTTCCTTTTCCAGGCAGGCATACTCTTTTAAATGTTGAGGGACAATAAACCTTCCCTGCTTGTCACAGGTATTGGGCCCATTTGACCTAGAAAAAAAAAGACGCTTAAAAATTCGCGCCTTTGGATTTGTCTCATTCAGTTGTTTTATCTTTGCTTTTAATTCTTCAAATTGAAAGTGTGGGTATATGGCAAGGCAACGGTCAAGCCCAGGGGTAATAAAAAACCCTTTCCCTTCCCCTTTGACATCAATAGATTTTCGCATTGAAGAAGGTATGGCCAATCTGTTATTATCATCAATTGTATGGTGATACGTACCCGTAAACATGGTTTTTCTCCCCATTTTTACCCAAAATTCACCATTTCTTGTGGAAAATACACCTTTATTTCCCGTTGTCAAGTCTTTTTTTATAAATTTTTTTTTGCGATAATAACCGGTTTTTCCTCCTCTTACTATATTTAATGATTCTTCATAAAAAGCTGTCTATATCTTGTATGAGGGGCACAGAAAAGATTTTTAACAATTTTTTTCAAAATTACAGAACTATTAGGATCTTTATGAAGTCAAATTCATCAAAATTATCAGATTATGACTACGACCTTCCCCGGCAGCTCATTGCACAATACCCACGATCCAAAAGAGAAGACTCCCGTTTACTCATACTTCACAGGAAAGGTTCAAGGATTGAACACAGGAAATTTTTTGAAATCATAGAATATCTGCACGCTGGAGATGTACTGATACTCAACGATACGAAGGTAGTGCCCGCAAAAATTGTGGGTTCAAAAAAAACGGGAGGCAGGGTAGAAGCCCTTCTTATAAGAAAGATAGATGATGCCGTCTGGGAGCTACTCTTAAAATCTAACAGAAAGTTAAAGACAAATGATTCGTTGTATTTTAGTGATCATTCTGTAGAAGGAAAAACAGTATGTAAAAACAAGACAGGAAGCTGGTACGTTGAATTTAAGAATGGAAATGAATTTATGGAAGTTTTAAAAAATACCGGCAAGATGCCATTGCCACCATATATCAAGAGAAACGGGGAAAATCAACAACTTACGATAATAGACGAAACCCGCTATCAAACAGTATATGCAAAAAACGTGGGAGCAATTGCCGCCCCCACAGCCGGTCTCCACTTTTCAGAAGAGCTTCTGAAAAAAATCACTGAAAAAAAAATAACCATCGGCTACATAACTTTACATGTGGGATTGGGAACATTTCAAACCATAAAGGATGAAGACTTCACCCGGCACACAATGCACAAAGAGTTCTACAAGGTTCCCCAAAATACCATAGACGCTATTCATAATGCCATGTCGCTCGGGAAAAAAATTGTTGCCACGGGAACAACAGCATGCAGGGTACTCGAAACAATAGCGAGAGATGGCAGGGTTAAAGAACATTCAGGATGGACAGATCTTTTTATTTACCCACCATATCAATTCAAGGTTACCGATTCACTGGTAACGAACTTTCATCTCCAGAAAACGTCATTAATGCTCCTCGTTGCCGCATTCGCCGGAAGAGAAAATATTCTTAACGCCTATAAAAGCGCTATAGATCACGGCTACAGATTCTACAGCTACGGTGACTGCATGCTCATTATTTAGTAATTGAACCAAAATTACCCACCTACTGCGTTGCTGTAAAAATTCCGTAATCCTCAAGCACAATAGCACGTTCCGGTTACGGAATTATTGCGCGCCTTGTATCTGGGCAGTTTTGATTCAACCACTCTACCACGATCAAACGTGGAGCTCACCTGCCGCTACGGAGCGCAGCGGAATAGCGGTCAGGTGGAGCGCTTTGCTAGTCCTTTTGATTTTTGTGCTATTTTTATCAGGCTTCGCAATGCTTCATTAACCGATGCATCATCCGGAAACGCTTTCGCCACATCAGGACTAAGAAGAACAAGGTTCGTTCCTTTTTTGTATTCGTCAAAATATTTTCCTCTTATTCCTTTTCCTAAATCTTCCCGTCTATACTCTTTACGCATTTCTTCGTGTTTAACCTTCTTCATATATTTTCCTTTCTTGTCTTGTTGCACGTCTTGCGCTTATTATTCTTATTTTTCCATGCCGTTTCATATGAACGACAACCAATAATTGATTCATTCTGGAGTATCCAAAAGTCAAGAATCTATGCTCACGAATTGAATGGTCTGGATCGTTAAAAGTTATTGCCAATGAATCTCCAAATACTGTTGCCGCCTCATGAAAAGAGATGCCGTGTTTCTTAAAATTCGCTTTAGACTTATCTGGATCCCATTCAAATTCCATATTTTATTTTATTATTTTTATAGTCTAACGATGCTAATCAGCAGTGGCGCCAATCAACTTGCCGCGTAAGCGCCGCCAACATTTACGCCAACCGCTGAATTTTATTGTTATGTGATGCTTTTGATTTTTTCAATTTCATCGTTTTCAAATGGCTCATTATGTTCGATAAAAAAACTTTTTTTATTTAGCAGAACGTGGGTAATAAACGCTTTATCATATGGTATATTTGACTGTGATTTGTATTCCTTAAATTTATGAAAATCCCTGCTGTCCCAGGACTTTTTCTCCCGCACAGTATTCCTATTAGTGAAATATTGTAAAAAGCCACCTGAGGTATATACTTTCACAACTTTGTCAGACGATTTACATAAGAGAACTGCGTGCAGATCTGAATCAGAAATTAGGTGTTTTTGGTTTAGAATTTCATCGATTTTATCAGTATCAATGTATTGATGCTTCACGATGTTTGTTACGCATTCATCCTTCTTTTCTTGGGAAAGAAAGTACTCATAGTAACCTTGATAAATTTCAGTATTTTTGTAGCACTCTACAGCCTCATTTCCAATATAGGTTTCAATGAAATCACTGGAGTATGCACTAGTCATTAAATCGCCAGTTCTACGAAATATTTCTTCATCATTAAGTAGAATAGGAAATGGGTCTACGCCTAGCCTGAATACGGCAATAGCGCCGATACAAGTCTCAAGATGATTTTCAAATTCATTAATAAAATCTTTCCTCGATTTACTACCATTTATAGGATGATTTCTTGATACATAAAATTTATCCAAACCTTGTTTGTGCACATACTTATTAAGTTTTGCCTTGGCTGACTCCAGCTGTTTGAAATAAGGTTCTAATTTAGATTTAAAATCTTTAAAGACTTCTCCATGCTGGCTAAGAAACTCCATCATTTGAGCTTGCATTGGGAAACGTTCTACGTTTTTCCATTTTTTAAGCTCGGCCTCTTTTTTCTTTTCATCAATATCAACGAGATAGATCATCGTTGTTGATAGCTCCAAAGACTGCCGCAGAGAATAATAAGCACAATCAAAGTAACCCATTTCAAAAAGATTAATGGCATTTACAACTAGTTGAGCCGACTCGAGAATGAATGTATTCGATAACCATGCGTCAACTCTTCCGGTAAAGCTGTGTTCAATATTCATTAGGTCATAGTAATACGACTCCTTTTTTTGTATTTCTACAGGAACTAAGTATCGGTTCCCTCTATATTGTAAAAAATCGAATGACATATGATTTTTTCACATAACGTCCAGAGTCACCTATGAGGTTCCGGCCGCAGGACGGGTTCTCATTAGGTAGACTCGCTTGTTAGGCATATGTTATTGATTCAGAATACGCTGCGTACAAGGCCACCTTCCGCACGGATGCAGGAACCATTGATGACAGAAGCACGCGCACTGCATAAGAAGGTAACAATGTCTCCGATTTCTTTTGGTTTTATAAGACGACTAATTAGGGACGTCGGGCGGTTCTCGGACATAAATTGTCGTTCGGCTTCGGCTGGGGGTAGTTCAGGGAATACATCTTGAATGAATTTCTCGACACTATCAGTGCGAGTGGGTCCAGGAAGTACCGAATTTACAGTCACCTCTGTTCCTTTGGTTAATTCTGCCAATGAACGTGAAATTCCTAATTGCATGGTTTTTGTCGCACTATAGTGGGCCATCTCGGGCGCTGGGCTAACACCTGATTCACTTGATATAAATACCACGCGCCCGTGCCCTCGCTTCAGCATGCCTTGAAGATAATGACGGGCAAGACGTACTCCACTCATAATGTTAATTTCAAAAAGTTTTTGCCAAGATTCGTCGCTTTCGTCAAAGAATCCAACCGCTTCGTAGATTCCTAAATTATTGACGAGGATATCGACTTCCTTCAACTGCGAGATGGTTTTTTCGCAACCTTCAGCAGTTCCGTTGTCCGTAACAAGAGGGATTAGCTCGGCACCAGAAATGCCTACGCTTTTAATAGCTTGCTCCACACTTGCCTGCGTTCGACCATTAATGACTACTTTAGCTCCTTCAGTAGTCAACGAACGGACGATTTCTAAGCCTATGCCGCTCGAAGATGCTGTCACCAAAGCTGTTTTACCTTTTAAATCTAGTTCCATAGTGAAATTCCTTTGATTTGGTTGAATGTGGTTGCCTAACGACCGAATTCAGCGGCGGCTATTTGCCATCCGTTGGAATGAGTTGTTATGAGTCAGACATTTTTGTAAATCTTATTAAAACTCTTTAAGGCTTCTCTTTTCTCATATCCTTCATCAAATTCTTCTTCATCATCTTCTGCTTGAGAAATCCATAAAGCTATATAACGTTGTTTAGCATATTCCTTTATTTGTTTTTCTACCTCATGCCTTTCTTCAGATGTTTTACAAGTATCATTAGTCCCCAAAATTATTATTTTTAAAACTGGAAAAAACTCCGTTTCATCATCGAGATGATTGGTTTCATTATATTCGAATAATCTTTTAATTATTGATTTGCCAATTTCAATCTTTTGTTGCATAGCTATTTATCTATTTTTTTCACACACAACAAGTTATTCTATAGTTTTATATAGTAACAAATTTAATGAAATATTTGACAAATTTCAAAGCTTATTTTTACAATTACTTAGCTGTATAGTATCTATTATGTAACGTTATTCTTCAATGATACGTATACCACAAGAAGTATCTGTTCGTTTCGATTCTGCTTTGGCAAAAAACAAAATCCCTAAAGACCATCAAAATCATTATAGAAAATGGTTGCAGTATTATCTTGATTTTTGCCAGAAGTATAATTTCCAAAGTATTCAACCCGAAAGTCTTCAGAATTTTATGAGAAAATTGGAGAAAAAAAAAGACAGGACGGCACCTCTGCCGGGGACAATAATGCCTGAGCTGAAAGCACATCTTAAACGAGTAAAAAATCTGCATCAAATAGACCTGGAAGCGAATTATTCAGGTGCTTTCATGTTTGACTTGTTGGATAAGAAGTACAAGAATTGTGCTAAAGAGTTGGTCTGGCAGTGGTTTTCCCCTGCAAAGACATTAACCCTCGTTCCAGGAACAGGTGAACACCGACGGTATCACCTGCATGAATCTCATGTGCAGAAATCCATAAGGCGGGCTGTTGGAAAGTCAAAGATAGGCAAGCGCGCTTCAGCCCATACGTTTCGTCATAGCTTCGCGACCCACCTATTACAGGCAAATTATGACATTCGTACTATTCAGGAATTGCTGGGGCATAGCGATGTAAGGACTACAATGGTATATACCCATACGATAAAGAGTCAGACAGCAAAAGTGGTAAAAGGCCCTCTTGATTTTTCGAGTTAGTGCATCCTGCCTACCTTCTCTCCATTTTAAGCTGGCTGCTAATTTTACATTTTGCATTTCCGTGTTCTGGCTCGGCCAGGCAGCATGTTCGCTATTTCCAGACGGCTTCCTTCTTTGTCACTTCTTCTTCCTTCGTATCAAATATAACCTTTGTAAGCTCACCGGGCTTAAACCAAAGCTGAATCTCCCTTTTCGCATCCTCAAAGCTGCTTGATGCGTGAACAACATTCTCAAAAACCCCGCTTGTTGTAATCCTTCCGTATTTACCGCGCAAAGAGGTTGGGCTTGCCTTTTCGGGATTCGTATCCCCCGTAATGTGCCGGACTCGCTGTATGGCATTCTCGCCTTCATAAACCAGCGCTAAAACCCTTCTGGTATGATATGCCCCCATAATATACTGGATAAGTTCTTCAAAAAATTTCTGATCCTTCAAGTCCTTGTAATGCGTTTCCGCAAGATCTTTATCTACAGAAACCATCTTTGCTCCAACGATCACCAATTCGCTCTCAGACAGCTTGTCAATAATATTGCCGGTGAGAGATTTAACCAGCCCATCCGGTTTTATCAAGACTAACGTCTGTTCTATATTATCACTAATTGTCTCCGTCATTCTATCAAAGGCGAAAGCCCTTACTCCTCAACAAAAATTAAAAAAAATTTACCGTTACTGCTGCATATATCGCTAACCTGGGCAAGCCAGAACCAAATAGGTGTTAATAAATTACAAATCTCAATTAACAAAGTCCAAACAAATTTCAAATTACAATATTCAAATTATCAAACCAGCTTGTTTGGAATTTTGATTTGTTCGTTGTGATTTATTTGTTATTTGGAACTTGTTATTTGATGCTTATCAGATATCATGAAAAACTCTCTTAATAAATATTTTGCCAAATTTGGTTAAAATATTTCTTTTAAGAGAATAATACAACTCTGTTAATTATCTATCTCAACAGGAAGAACCATGTTCTGCATTGAAAGCTGCACAAATGCTTCAATATCAATATCGTCACGATCATCTGATGGTCTTTTAAGCCTATCAGCGTCTCTTTCAACATACTCTACACCCTGCGCTTTATATTTTTCCTTGAGCGTTTCACACTTCGGGCAATCAACTGCTGTATAGATATACTTCATAATACCCCCTTCTTTTAAGGATTACAAGGATAAGATAAACTCACTTTTTTCTACAAAAGGCCTTTTCAACAGATAGATGAAAAGTATATCAAGACATAACAAAATGTCAAAGAAAAACACAACATTTTGTATCATTTTCAAAACTACCTGCCATATACTGTGCCACAAGTCCTTATTCCTCTATGGACCTTCCAATCAGTTTGCCAGTATATCCTTTATCAGGGTCTGAACCTTTTTCCCGTCAGCAACATCCTTATATTTGCCCATAATAATCCTCATTGCCGACCCTAGATCTTTGTGCGTAAGCTTCTCCGATTCAACAATCTCGCGTATAATCTTTTTGAGCTCCTCATCGGACAGCTGTTTCGGGAGAAATTCTTCAACAATTGCAAGTTCTGCCAGGTTCGAATCCACCCTTTCCCGGATTTGCAGGCGTTCGTATTCCTCAATCGCCTTCTTTAGTTTTTTTGCATAACCCTTTATCACATCCTGACAATCAAAATCCTTTCCGGACTTTTCCAGATGTGTTATTTCTGCCAGTAACATCCTCAAAACTGATGTCCTCATCGCATCCCTGGCTCTCATCGCATCCTTTAACTCTTTTGTTATACGCTCTTTCATCATAATAATGGTAAATTTTTTCAAAACCCTATACTTTCCGGACTAGATGGCCGCAGTTTGGACAGTAGTTCGGGTTACCCTCGTAGTGCTTTCCGCAGTACTCACAACGTGTTAAAATTTCAGGACGTCTTGCCACCCGCCCTTTTAAGACTATATAGGTCACTATCAGGTATGCCGGCAGAAAAACTATCATCATCAGAAACACCCCCAGCATCCATCCTATAGCTGCATTTTTGCTGTATCCGTTCTTGAGGGCGTCTTTATGAATAAAAAAAGCGACACCGCCTGCAATAAGAAACGCTATTATTAATTGTTGAGGGGGTATGACCATAACTCAGCTAAAAACAGAAATTAATTGTATTGCAAAATTACATGACCACTCTCTTTTTTCCTTAATATGTTAGCGTTTCAGCTTACAGGGGGAACTACACAAATCACACGCTCCCTCATCCCATTCAGTACCTGCAAAACCAAACCACTCGGCAGGATCATTACGACAGGAACTACAGATACCCAGATCGCACAACCCCTCAATCTTTCCTGCCTTTACATCAAGATCATTTATCCCATTACCGCAGCAGGCGCACTGCCAGGTTCCCAGATCACAGCTTAAATCCCCTCCCAGATCACACATGGATTCTCCCTTCAATTACCTAAAAGTTTAGAGACTTCGCATCTTATTTCTGCTAATACCTCTTTGGATAGAGACCGGTCCTCTTTCTCTACCTTCGGGAATTCCAATGGTTTTCCAAACCGAAAACTGATGCTCCGTTTCTCCGGATTACAGAGAAAACTGCTTTTCGGCAAAAACCCTCCGCTCCCGACTATGGCCATTGGAACGACCTTCTTCCCTGACCGTAAAACAACCATTGAAACACCTCTCTTAAAGTGGCCGAGCTCACCATTAGCACTCCTCGTACCCTCAGGAAAAAAGACAATCGACTTTCCACTCTCTAACTTCCGAATAACTTCATTCAGAGTTGTATAGGCATTCCTCTCATCGCTTCTCCGAATACCGATATGGCCTGACGCTCTCATATATTTCCCAAGAATCGGTATCTTAAAAATAATGTCCTTAGAGAGAAAACTGAAATTCCTGGGTATAGCGGCCAGAGAAAGCTTTATGTCAAAAAAACTCTGATGATTCGAAACAAATATTACCGGCTCATGAACGGGGATATTCTCAACCCCATTCGTATCAATCTTTACCCCCAAAAACCAGAAGGCAATTTTTGTAAATTTTCGTTCTACGGAATTGTATCTGGACTCCCTGTCTTTTACACCAAACGGAGAAACGAGTAAAACCAGATAACCGGCAAACCATAGCAAACAGATCACAAGCCAGGAATAGAGAGTGTAGCCAATCTGAACAAGCTTCTTCATACCACCGAGTTAGTGCCTCCTGCACAAAAAAACGTAATTCACTGACTTATTTATATTTAAATAAAAATCCCTCATATGATCAAGTCAGACCATCCAGGCTAACTTTTCCAAAAGTTAAAAACTGCCGTCCATGGCAGTTTTTACGGTCTTTTGAACTTGCGCCTTCAGCGCAAAAAATAAGGAAATATTGAAATTCCTCTGCATCAGGACAAGAATGCATGACCCTTCTCTTGAGGGAATATTTATAGATACCATTCTGTCGCAACGAGACAGATTTCAAAAATACGAAGAAAGGCACTCTCTTTTCTGCCAGGAAGAAAAATGGTATCAAAAAGAGACATCATATTCAAGGTTTTTGTGTTCAATACAGATTTCTTCCGCACACGAGGAGTTATCAAGGATGATAATGAGGACCCCCTCTCCTGCAATAAAAAGAAGCACTCCTCCGGCAATAAAGCCTCCAAAGATCATCTTTCCGATACTAAAGGTGATCCCTTCTATCAAAGAATAACGAAAAAATGTAATTCGTTATGGCAGGGTTATTCTTAATAGACAACCTACACTTCGATCAGACTTTGAAGGCTATATCTTAAAACAGTATTTCGACTTCTCAAACTTTCGACGCAGATATCTTGCTGAGGGACAAAATGCCCCTGTTTGATCAAGAGAAGATGGTTAAGTTAGTATTAGAACTCAGAAATAATATAAGCCGTCTTCGAGTACTTAATAAGCCGCAAGATGATGATTTTCTTAACGATTCAAAAGATTTTTAGATTCTATGGCAAAGTTTCTGGAATGGGGCAACCAAACGTTGGGTTATAGTTTGTAAACCGCAAATTACAAACTATAACCCAAATTCAAATCTCCCTTAGTAGTGTCAGGTTAGGTTTTGCGTGTTTTATTTATATGCCCTGAAGCTGTCATTTCCGTATATTTCCCGCTTTAAGCATGCGGGAACAAGCTATAGCAGGAATCTTAAGGTAAACGTGTCCCGGATACCAGATAAGTTTGTCATCGGGTAATTTTATCGAGGAAGCCTTCGAGAATGACAAAAGTCGCACTTGGAAAAAACTAAACGGACGCTACTGACTATTATTAAGCATCACTATTTTTAAAGTTAGATAAGCAAGAAAAAGAAAAGCTGTGAATAATAACGTTACACTTAATGTTTGAAGATAAGCTAATGGATGGATAAATCTATTGAGAATATCAATTATTAGTTTAGTAGGGCTTATGATAATATCCCATGAATTCCATCTAAGGAATCTTCCCAAATAAATTCCAAAACTTCCCGCTGTAATAGAAAAACCTGCCAGCAACCACCCAAATTTAACACCAAACTTTTTGCTGATAATTTTCTGAATTTCATGAAGGGAAAGCAATCCCAAAATCAACCCATTCCATGCAGCCGAGGAAATCACTACACAGTCGTACCAAAGAGGGATATTATGCTTCTTCCGTAAATGAAACAAATCGGTAATAATATAAGGCGCGTTAGGAAAAAACAGTAGCCAAAAGCCAATTACTATGACTAACAAAATAGCAGGCAAACGATGATTATAAAATTTCAGAATAACGCTAATTGCGTAAGGTATCCAGGCTAAAAACAGATTCCATAGTAAAAAATCGTATTCAAAATTCCCTGAATAATGAATTCGGAAAAATACAAGTACTACAGTAAACGCGGTAGATAAAATCAGGATGCTATTAAGGGCAATATCTTTTTGTTTATGATAAATTAGTTCATCCATTTTTTTACCAATTTATTTTCTGACCTGAAAAGATCCAATTTGACACTAAATTAACAATTGTTACATAACGCACAGTATAATAGCAAATTCTTATCACTACAGCGAAATTTTTTCTTATGGCTAACAAGGACCGGACATATAAAGTGAGGAGATTGAAAATCGTAACGTACGAATTTATGAGATGATAAACGAAAATAGTACCGTAAGAAAGGAAATTACAGCCGAAGCTTTTGTGTTATTTTACGTGTCATCGGATGCCGAAAATGGCTCACTCATGTCTTTCTTGATATTTTTTGGTAAATCCTCTGACTAGTTTATTTTTATGTTCATAAACTCGACGTATCAGGTTATTTGTTACCCCCGCATACATAAATTTATTATTCCAGTTTGTAAGCAAGTAAATATAAAATCTTCTCTCTGTGGACATTAATGATCTCTCCCCTTGGTCTGGTCGCAGATTTCTCCCAATCTCACTCACTTCATTCGTGACATTACTCGAAATGACATAGTAATGGCATTGATTCTGGAAGAGCAAACTATCAGGATACACAGGAATATTGCAAGCCTGCCCACAGCTCTTTTTGTCAAGGAAATGTGGTTTAGTCTATGATAATATTTGAGTTACCTTTCCCCAAATTACGACCAACAAAAAAGGCACTCCTGCATCTGAACGACACAAGAATGCCTTTATGATGAATAATATGAACCAGGCAATTAAATACATGATATTTTTTTTATTTATAAAGTTGGTACATAATATTTTATGTTACTGTAGATACCAACCGGCCAATTGCCGGGTTCATATCATGAAGCATTTGTTAAATAATATTTTTCCTTCTCAAAAACTCTATTTATTCTCTCAAATATCGCTCACATTCCATCGTATTCATTTGACCTGCTCTCTTAACAAATGATAAAACTCAACAGGTGACATTTTGCCCTGCTATACCCCATACAGCACCGTGTTAATCGACAAAGAGACAAATGTCCATATTTAGTACACTGAAAAATAGCGGGCATGAGAGACAGAAAACCTTATGTCAGGATATGGCAGGAACTTTCCAGAGACAAAGGCATGATCTTTCTATCCGGCCCCCGTCAAGCAGGCAAGACCACTCTTGCACAAATTATTTCTCAATCATTTGCCAATTATCTTTATTTCAACTGGGACATTCCTCAACACAGAATACGCCTAATCAAAGACCCAGCCTTCTTCGAAACGGTAGAACGAGTAGAACGAAAAGCAATCCATTCTCATAGCCCCAGCGTACCAATGGCTTTCTCAGTTGCCGTAAAATAACATATCCTATCATAAATCCATCTTACTCTGGTTTACGGCTTGGAGTCATAGAAAACTTGTCAAATATACTCATCTCGTAATGGTTTTCGGACCTGCCTGTGCGTAAGGAACGCACGCAGACAGGTAAAACCGAAAACCAAATCGGTTTTAGTATATCTCCTTGAATCTTATCAGATCAATAAATTTTACCAGACCAAAAAGCCCTCCGCATGGCCTTAGTCTTTCCATGCAATGCCCATACGTCGTGGAAACCCCAATTTTACCAGCCTTAACAGCTCATCCTGATTCCCCTTGATTTATAACGGTTTTAGCGTTATTCTTATTTTGTCTTTTAACCTTTTTGGTTACCTCTTTTTATGATAGGCTATCGTAACAAGGGAAAGTCTGAAAACTGCAAGTTACCATGTAACAGCCTGATCGAACCGGAACAGATATGAAATGTGTTCATTTCTGGTTCCGGTTCTGCCAGGTTGGGTGGGAGAAAAAAAATGCACAGAGACAAGAGTAAGAAATTTCCTTCATTCATCTATGGTACGGCATGGAAAGAAGAGGCAACCGCCGAACTGGTTAAAAGGGCTGTTTTAGCAGGTTTCTCCGGTATTGATACGGCAAACCAACCCAGACACTATCAGGAACACCTTGTAGGTGAAGCCTTAAAAGAACTGGCCGGTGAGGATATTGCGCGCGAGTCACTGTTTATCCAGACCAAATTTACCCCGGCCAATGGTCAGGATCAGAGAATTCCCTATGATCCATATGCAGATCTCACCTCCCAGGTGAAACAATCCTTTGCGCGTTCTTTACAAAACCTTCAGACTGATTATGTGGACTCTTATCTCCTGCATGGACCTTACACCCAACCCGGCCTGGGAAAGGAAGACTGGGAGGTCTGGAGTGCCATGGAAGAACTGTACCGGTCGGGGAAAGTAAAATGCATCGGCATCAGTAATGTGAATATCGGGCAGTTGATGCTCCTTTCTGAAAAAGCAGAGATCAAACCCATGGTCGTTCAAAACAGGTGCTTTGCAGCCCTGGGCTGGGACCGGGAGGTGAGGAATTTCTGCAATGCCAACCACATCATCTATGAGGGTTTTTCCCTGTTAACTGCCAACCCTTTTGTCATGCAAAATCCCCGGGTTCAGCAGATTGCCAGAGAGTTAAAGAAAACTCCTGAACAGGTAGTATTTCGATTTTCCACGCAGGCGGGAATACTCCCTCTCACCGGGACAACAAATGAACAGCACATGAAGGAAGATCTCCAGGTGACGGATTTTACCCTCAACCCCGACGAAGTAAAGCTGATTGAGTCCATTACTGAGTAACGTATTACGAACCAGGTTAACGCCCATTTGGGTGGACATGCTTAACCGAGAGCAAAATAGTGGTTGAACGAAAACAAAACAGAATTATAAAAATTTCCTGATTGCATACCACACGCAGGTAGGCAAGTCTCAAATCACAAACTACAAACAAATTACAAACTCCAATGTTCGCCTGCCTGCCGGCAGACGGGAATGATCAAAAACGGTTTGGTTGGACATTTTGAACTTTATTCATTGTAATTTATTTGTTATTTGTATTTTATTATTTGGTGCTTACCCGACCGAATGGCCTATAGGCCGGACGGATCAGATATACCTGAAAAACCCCTATTAATACATAATTTTGTCAAAGAGCCTCCATAAACCTTGTTAAACAGGGAATAACTTTATCGTTTGAGAGCTCTAAGATTTTCTGTTTTTCGAGGAGGCTATCCGCTATGAGGGTACCAGCAAGACCAAATAACTCATTGTTGTCTTCAGGGACGGTAATGTTATCCGTTACCATTTCTGATACCTGGTGACGCAACAGAGCGTAATCACCGGGAAAAGTCGGAATCTCTTCATCCAGCCACTCTATTTCAACCTTAATATGGGGCTGTTCCTGAATAAAGCGTTCTATTCTGAACCTTCTTTCACCCTGGACTATTATATAAAAAAATTTATCAGATACCTTCTTAAACTCCTTAATCGTTACAGAAGTACCGATCTTAAAAGGTATTGCAGGAGCTCCGACTTCATTTCCTTCTCTAATCAGGCAGATACCAAAAGAGCGCCCCTCATTATAACACGCTGCTGCGAGTTTGAGATACCTGGGCTCGAAAATACGAAGTGGCATTTTCTGATTGGGAAATACGACAGAATTGAGTGGAAACAGATCTAAAACCTTAATCACAGATCTCCTTTGAACCGTGAACTTTTACGAACAGAATCGATAACAGATTATTTACATTGATGAAAATTCGTCTCGAAAGAGACCACTCATACGTTATGCCTCAGAATACTATTTACAAAAATGCATTCCTCATCATATCATATTTTGTATCCATTCGCAAACCTTCAATCTTCCCTCCAGTTATAAACTATTCGTAAAGATATAAGAGGAGAGATAAAAAACTAAGAACTCAACAATTTTGGACATGTGCTTGCGCACAAAAAATGTAAACTATTGCTTTATTTGCTTTTAAAATCAAAGACTATACAATCAAATTTACACTAAATTTATACTCATAATCTTACTCGTACTCTTAATCGTAATCTTAATCTTAATCGCTAATTGCAGTGGGTGGAGTAAGATTACGAGTAAGTGGTTTTTTGTGGGCAATACACACCATATAGTATTACTAATTTGTAACTATTTACGGAACAACGAATTAAAATGCCACACTGTTGGTACAGCTTGATATCTCATCTACCTGATGTTATCATACAATCATGTATAAAACTTTCTCTCATTCATCACCCAATCTAGAAAAAACGAGACGACTCATTAAGTCAACCATGCTGAGGGATCAGCCGAAATTCCGAAAACAGTTGAGTCGTTTACAAAAGCAGAAGGATAAAGACAGGAAATGGTATAAAGATATTCAACAGCTCCGTGATCTGATCAGGGCCTCTGCACTGTTCAGAAAAAACCGCCTGGAAAAACGTCCTCAAATGTCTTACCCGGTTCATCTCCCCATTCTCAAACATCGAGAAGAGCTGATCGATGCAATCCGGCTGCATCAGGTATTGATCATCGCAGGAGAAACCGGATCCGGCAAAACAACACAGCTGCCTAAAATGTGTGTTGATGCCGGACAGGGTCAAGCGGCAATTATCGCCTGCACTCAACCAAGACGATTAGCGGCAACTTCCATGGCACAAAGAATTGCTGAAGAGCTGGATGTAGAACTCGGTACTACAGTAGGGTACAAGATCCGGTTTTCTGAAAAAAGTTCTGACAAAACCGTAATCCAAATGATGACTGACGGGATATTGCTGACAGAAATCCAACGTGATCGTTTTTTACACACGTATGACACTATCATTATTGATGAAGCCCATGAACGAACTCTTAATATCGATTTTCTGTTGGGATACCTGAAACGTTTGTTACCGAAACGTCCGGATTTGAAACTCATCCTCTCATCAGCCAACTTAGACATCCCCCGGTTTTCGGAATCATTTCCTGCTGCACCGGTGATTGATGTCTCAGGACGAGTTTTCCCTGTAGAAGTCCGTTATAAACCGATAGATAAAGAGCTGGAAGAACAAGGGGATGTCACCATCGAAGATGCTGTCGTTCAAACGGTCAGAGGACTGCTCAGGAATCCGGGTAGCGGCAATATTCTGGTGTTCATGCCGGGAGAACAGGAAATCAAGGAGGTAATTGGACGCCTGGAAACTCCGCACCAGTCAATTGCTTTTTTACCCCTTTTCGGACGACTGTCTCACCGTGATCAAAACCGTATTTTTCAAAATACCCCTCAACGTAAAGTCATAGTTGCAACCAATATCGCCGAAACTTCACTGACCATCCCCGGGGTTCGTTATATCATCGACACCGGATTGGCGAGGCTCAGCCGTTTCAGTAACCGGTCTCACACCTTGCGATTGCCGGTTGAAGCAATTTCTCAGAGTAGCGCAAACCAGAGAAAAGGACGCGCAGGACGAGTCGAGAAAGGAGTATGTATTCGGCTGTACTCAGAAGAGGATTATCAACAGCGACCTGAATTTACCCCTCCGGAAATATTACGCTCCTCCCTGGCAGAGGTGATTTTACGTATGAAATACCAGCGTCTCGGAGACATAGAGGAATTTCCCTTTATTGACCCGCCCTCCTCCTCTGCAATCAAAAGCGGTATCAAAGTATTAAAAGAGCTGGGGGCATTAGACGATGCTCATGAACTCACTTCATTGGGCAGAGAAATGGCTCAATTGCCCATTGAACCGAGAACAGCCCGTATGTTGTTGGCTGCTAAACAGGAAAACAGCTTACGAGAAGTGTTGGTTATTGCGGCGGGAATCTCAATCCAGGATCCGAGAGAATACCCTCTTGAAAAAACGGAACAGGCAAGACAGATCCACAGCGCTTTTATAGATCGCTCTTCTGATTTTATCACGCTCTTGAATATCTGGAACACCTACCATACACAATGGGAATCGCTGAAAACCGAGAATAAAATGCGGAAGTTTTGCAAAGCGCATTTCTTGTCGTTTGTGCGTATGCGAGAGTGGCGTGACATCCATCGCCAGCTGATGAATTTGTTCAACAAACCGCCAGACTTCCATCTGAAAAAAGAGTTCTCAGATTACCGCGGCATTCACGTTTCCATCCTTGCCGGACACTTGACTCAAATTGCATTCAAAAAAGAGAAGAATCTGTATCAGACCACCGCAAATCGTGAAATAATGATTTTCCCCGGTTCCGGCGTTTTCAATAAAGGCCAATCATGGATTGTTGCCTCAGAGCTGGTTGAAACCTCAAGACTCTTTGCAAGACGGGTTGCAAACATTGAAGTGGATTGGCTGGAGGCAATCGGGAAAGACCTCTGCAAACGATCATACTCAGAGCCCTCTTATCACGAAAAGAAGCAGAGCGTAATTGCCTATGAGAAAGTGACACTCTATGGATTGGTAATTGTCCCCCGTCGGCAGGTGCGGTACGGAAGAATTAACCCTCAAGAAGCAACCGCTATCTTTATAGAAAAGGCCCTTGTTGAAGGCAAGTTACACACTTCCTATCCCTTTTTCGAACATAACCAGGCGCTAAAAGAGAGCATCTTACAAAAAGGCGCAAAAGTTCGTCGCTGTTACGAATTCGAAGTAAACCGGGCCATACGTGATTTTTATACAGAACGACTTCACCATATAGCCTCTGCCCATGATTTGAATGGATTACTCATGAAAGAAAACAAAAAGGAGAAACAAGACTTTCTCTTTATGACTGAAAAAGATTTTTCAATAGTATTCGAAGAACCTTCTGTAGAAGATTTCCCCGACAATTTGAACCTTGGTGACTATATACTTCCTCTGGACTACCGATTTAAGCCGGAAAAAAAAGAGGATGGAGTTACGTTACGAATTAAAGAAAATATGCTGCCGTACATGGATGCGAACTCCCTGGATTGGCTAATACCCGGACTATGGGAAGAAAAGATCCTTTACCTGATGAAAGCACTCCCCAAAAAGCTCAGGAGACTTTTGGTCCCGATTCCAGAAACTGCAAAAACAACCGCACAGAACATCAAACACACCCACTCCTCATTTCTGGAAGCATTGAGTCACCATCTTCACCTGCACAATTCGGTCTCTGTTTCACCCGATGAGTGGAACGAAGAGCGGTTACCAGACTACTTAAAGATACGGATCGAAATCGAAGACTATCAACACAAAGTGATCGCCAGAGGACGGAACGTTCATGCTCTCTTAAAAGAGGGGAAAAAACTACTCAAAGAGAAAAGTCACGCTGATGAGTCAACATTGGAATTATCTCAGTGGAGAGAAGCTTCAAACCATTGGGAGCTACGCAACCTGAGTGACTGGCCTATTGAAGATTTACCACAACAAATTATATTGGAAACCCCTTCCGGCATTCCACTGTATGGATACCCGGGTCTTAGAGCAGATGAGGAGGGTGTCCACCGCTGCCTGTTTCATAAAAAAGAGGAGGCCTTCCTCGCAACAAAGGAAGGAATTAAACAGCTCTTATTGCTACATCTGGGATACGAATTAGCATGGTTAGAACGAGACCTTAATGATCTGAGTGAACTGGAGGGATCATATAAAATATTTGGAAACGTATGCCAATTACAGAAATATGCAAGGGAAAATCTTCATACCTACCTGTTTGAAGTCATCTGGATTGACAGCAAAGAAGCGTACGAGAAACATCTTGCTCTCGTCAAAAACAAACTCGACGGACTCATGGTGAAATTTAAAGATTCACTTGAAAGGATTTTACACCAGTACCATGAGACGCAAAAGGATTTAGATCGTTTCCTGAGGCAGCGATCACTGGACGAAGCCTATCGAGAGCTTACAGCTCAACTCAACCTGTTGTTACCACCAGACTTTTTGAAGAGTATTCCTTATACACAGCTGCAACATGTACCGCGCTATCTAAAAGCAATGAGCATTCGAGCAGAAAGACTTGCCGTAAGTTTACCAAAAGATCAGGGGAAAATGGAAAAGATAACTCCATACTTAAATCAGTGGAAGAGACTTCACGAGAACACCTCTTTGTCAGAGTCACAACAATCAAGAGCGCAAGAGTTCTATTGGATGTTAGAAGAGTACAAGGTGTCGCTGTTTGCCGGAGAGCTCCGTACAGCAATTCCTGTTTCAAGTAAACGATTGGATAAATTTTTGGAAAATTTTAATAAACCACAGAGAAAAGAATAAAGAATGGAGTGGTCATGAATGAGCCACTTTATGTGCCGGGTACGATGCAAAAACTTACATACAAAGAGATTTTGGCGCGCCAGCGTGCGAAGCAGGCAGACAGGAAATGTATCCCGCTTGTTGTCATCTTAAACCATATTCGAAGCCTTTATAATGTGGGCTCAATTTTCAGGACAGCGGATGCCATTGGTATCGAGAAATTATGGCTGTGCGGCATCACGGGAACACCCGGGACTTCGCGCACGACGATTTCCAAGACAGCACTCGGTGCAGAAAAGGCAGTAAATTGGGAATATGCGTGGGATGCCCTCTCTGTTGCTCAGGTGTACAAGGATCATGGTTACGAGATTGTATTGCTGGAACAGATAAAAGGTGCACGTCCGTACCAATTATACCGGCCGAGCAAGCCTGTTTGCCTTGTTCTTGGGAATGAGGTGGAGGGTGTTTCTGATGAGTTTCTGAAGTTGTGCGATGTGCCTGTTGAAATAGAAATGACAGGCCTCAAAAATTCTCTCAATGTCTCGGTTGCATTTGGAATTGTGGCATACGACATCAAACGTAAAATGAGTAATAGATGATTTGGGAATTACGAATTACGATTTTTTTAATGCAAAAGTAAAATATTTAAAATAATAATCACACAAAGACACCAAGAGCACTAAGAAAAACAGAGAAAACGAAAAGACAAACCGCTTTAAGCGCATCAAAACATGAGAGCTGTTTCCCAAACGCAGGTCCTGACTTCTTCAGTGTTTCTGTTACCGTTTCTACCGTTTTTACAAATCTTCTCTATTCGAGTTTGGCAAATTCCTGTAAAAGTTTTTCCTGCTGCTCCGACAGGCTCTTTGGTACCGAAATGATTATCCTTACCAGCTGATCTCCTTTTCTTCCGTCTTTGGTATGAATCCCCTGCCCTGCCATCCTCAATACCTGATTGGGTTGTGTGCACCTTGGAATCCTCAGTACTGCTTTCCCGCGCAAAGTCGGCACTTCTGCCTCGCCGCCTAATGCCGCTTTCGTAAAAGAAACGGTTACATCATTTGTAATATCTAATCCCCTTCTCTCAAAAGAGGAATGAGGCGTGACGTTAATACGTATATAGAGATCTCCGGCAACACCGCCACGAATACCTGCTTCCCCCTGGCCGGAAAGCCGTAACAGTGACCCATCTTTGGTACCGGCGGGAATCTTAACCGATAATGCCTTTGTCTTAGACAATCGCCCTTCTCCTTTGCAATTTGGGCATGGATTTTGAATTTGCTTTCCGGATCCATCACAGCTGGGACACAGGTTACTCAGGGTAAAAAAACCTCCATGAGATTTCTGTTGTTTACTGATATGACCGGTACCATTACATTGAGAACAGGCCTTTATGTCTCCATTCATGGCTCCGGTACCTCTGCATATCTCACAGGTACCTTGTTTATCAAAATGAATCTGTTTTTCACACCCTAACGCGGCATCCAGGAATGAGATTACCATGGTATATTTCAGGTCCAGGCCCTTTTGGGGCCCTACCCTTTCCCGGTGATATCGTTTTCCAAACAGATCACCAAAAATATCTCCAAAGTTACTGAAGATGTCATCATTACTTTCAAAACCATGAAAACCCATATCCTCGAGGCCGGCTTGACCACGCGAATCATACATCTTCCTTTTTTCAGGATCACGTAACACCTCGTATGCGTTTGCGGCTTCCTTGAACTTTTGCTCAGCGTTCTTATCGCCTTGATTTTTATCGGGATGATATTTAAGAGCAAGCCGTCTATATGCTTTCTTTATCTCATCACCTGTAGAGTCCTTCTTTACTCCTAAAATATCGTAATAGTCACGCTCTTTTGTATTATGAGTGTACATAACTTATCCCTTTTTGGCTAGATGTACCGTGAGAATTCCCCCGGAAAAATCCGCCTTCATTTTTTCGGAAAAACACTTGGCTGGTAATGATAGTTTCCTCTCAAAATATCCATAACATAACTCTTGAATATGACACAAACTACCAATTGAATCATGGGTACCAAGCCTCTCACCCCGAATAAATAACACATCATCTTTCTCCAGGGAGACATCAATATCCTCCTGAAGAGTACCCGGAAGAGCGACATGAAGGATGATCTCTTTTTCAGTTTCATACATGTTTACCTGTGGAGTAAAGGCAATCTCTTTTGTCGTAATAAACCGGGTAAAAAATTCATTAAACAATTCATTAACGCTCTGCTGAAGAGTTGAAAATTCTTGCCACGGATCCCATTTTTCTAGAGTCATTGACCTCCTCCTTTGCTTGTTTTCTTACAATAACTTCGGTAGAGAACTCCACCGATACTTACACCGATAACATCTGCAATCCAATCCGTAACATCTGAATGGCGATTTGCCACAAAGCTCTGGTGCCATTCATCAGATGCACCGAAAAGGATACAAAAAATCATAGCCCATAAAAAACAATACCGACGTGAAATTTCTCCTGGCCATTTGCAGAAACCACGTAAAGTCACTATTGCCAACAACAAATACGCAAATACATGTTTGATTTTATCAGAATAGGCAAAAGTCAGTACTTCCGGAGGACTCGAAACTGATGAAATATAAAAAATAAGAAGGCAGAACAGAATCCAGGGTGCCTGCCAACGAAAAAAACCGATTATTTTTTTTCTCTTCGGATTAATGTTCCTATCCTTTTATTAAAATGCAAACACAATCCTTCCTGAGGAGAAGAATTTATTTGATCAGATATACTAAAACCGATTTGGTTTTCGGTTTTACCTGTCTGCGTGCATCGCACAGGCAGGCTGGAAACCAAATCTTGGTGAAGGTATCCCCGGACAAAAGGCACCGAGGACTTTACTCGCTCAATTCTATCTCGGATTTTACCTGTCTGCGTGCGTTCCTTACGCACAGGCAGGCCAGAAAACCATTAAGAGATGAGTATAAAGACAAAATAAACGTAACAGAAACTTAAGTCAAGGGCAATTTTACCAGAAAATTTCGGTTTTCTTCATTTTAAGTCCCCGGTCATAATCTGATACCATTATCCGCAAAAGAGAAGATTCCGGATAATGAATCTTCATTCCCGACCATGAAGATTGACATTGATAATCAGGATAACAAAGGTATGATAATGAGAACCAATTAAACAAATGGTAGAGATAACCGCTTTTCCGGTACTGTGAGTGTATTTATTGTTCAGAAAAGGACTGTAAAAAATCAGGAGGAGAGAAGAGTATGGATATGGATGAGACGTCAGAGTGGTATCCCTATGCCCACAAAATGCCAATACGCAATCTTCATAAATCGGCCTTACAGGGAAAGAGGGTTTTCCTGAGAGTCAACTATGACATTGTGAGAGATGGAAAGATCATAGACGACAGACGCATCAGGGCAACTGTTATGGATATCCGTCATATCCTGAAAAGTGGGGCAAGAACAATTGTTATCGTTTCTCACAACGGGAGAAGAGAAAATTTCTTTAAGGAAAAGAAGACCTCGGTAGGAGTTGTATCTGATGGTGATTACCACACAGCATACAGCCTGAGGCCTGTTGCAAAAAGATTAACAGAGGTACTGAGAGAGAAAAAGCTTTTACCGGATGAGAAGAAAGTCCTCATGACAGATGACTGCATTGGGAAAAAGGCAAAGACCATGATACAGGATAATGGTATCTTTCTCCTGGAAAATGTCATGTTTCGCAGCGGTGAGACCTCAGAAGACGATAACGAAGTTATGGCGTTTGCAAGACAGCTCCATGATACAACGCATTGTGATTTCTATGTGAATGCGGATCCTGTGACAGCACATATGGGCCAGCATGCATCACTCGGACAAATAACCAGGCTGATCCCGGGCCCAAAGGTAGCAGGATTCCTCCTCACCCAGGAATTAGCGGCACTGGAAAATTTTATGAGAAATCCTCATAAACCAGTAACGGCTATTATCGGTGGCGCGAGGGTCTCAGCCAAGGTTGAGGCAATGAGCAATCTTATCGTTCATGGAAAGATTGACAGACTCATCATCATAGGCGGCATCGCATTTCCCTTCCTTAAGGCACAGGGATATGACGTAGATAACTGCATGCTTGAAGAAGACCCCGATCTCCAGACACAGGCACTCCGTAATGCAATTATGGTGCTTGAACTGGCAAAGGGATACGGCGTTGATATAACGCTTCCCGTTGACCACATGATGGCAAAGCTTACGGGTCTTGATCCAATAAACATTAAGGTAGACGAAATCAAGGGGCGATTCTCGAAGATGAAGGCCTACGACATTGGTCAAGATACTCTCGCCCTTATCAAGAAAAAGATGCGAAATTCTAAAACCATCGTGTTCAACGGGATTGCGGGAAAATACGAAGATGAAGTATTTTGTAACGGTACGAACCAGATCCTTGACCTTGTTTTTTCCTATGAAGTGGAATCTAAGATCATCCTTGGCCTTCACAGCGTTACCGCAGCACAAAAAAGACTTGGCACCAAAGTACCTCCAGGAAGGACATACCTTTCTACTATGGGAGAAACAGGTTTAAAGCTCCTTGCCGACGAGGATTTGACAGCCCTGGATCATCTCGACGATCTTCCGACGAAAATACAACACAAAGCAAAAGAACCCGTAAGAGAAAAGATCAACCTTAATGCCGCAAATGTTGAGGAGTTAGAGAAATTCCTCAACATTAAGGGTACCATTGCAACAAATATTGTCAGCTACAAAGAAGAGATCGGTGAGTTTGACAGGGTGAGCCAATTATTTTCAGTGCCAAATCTCACCCTTAAAGACTATGCAAAAATACGGGAACATGCTGTTGCCATGCCAAGCCCGCTTGAAGTTGCAGAAAGGCAATTCGCGGTTGTTGCAGATATCCTTAAACTTCCGTTATCGCTGAAACGCAAATTACTAACCCCCGAGAGGAGAGAAATACTCCGTCTCTCCGGAGGAGAAATACTTGCCTATCGTGTACACCATAACACTGCCCGCGGCCCTGCGAAAGGCGGTTTCAGAGAACACGCTGAAGTAACCCTCGATGAGGTCAGGGCCCTCGCTATCTGGATGACGTGGAAATGCGCCATTGCAGGAATCCCGTATGGAGGTTCAAAAGGCGGTATTATCACCAATCCGAGAAAACTTCTGGATAAAAAAGATGCATTGATTGTCAGGGAATACAGCCGTGAACTGAAAAAGAGGAATGCATGCGGACCGTACCTCGATATTCCCGCACCGGACGTTAATACTAATGCCACAAAGATGGCGTGGTTTGTTGATGAATATTTAAAGACGACAATCGAAAAAGGGGACATGTCTGCCTGGAAACTGGACGATACGATCACATCAGAGGAAATTGTGCATGCTCTCCGCTCACATGGCAGCAATCCAGCCTCCTCTCTGGAGACTCCCTATCTCGATACCTGTATGGAAATAGTAAAAAAACATCCGGGAATAAAGTGCGAGGCGCTGGCAGTCGTTACCGGAAAACCCGATGATAGAGGAGGGTCTCTTGGCAGGGCGGAATCAACAGGCCGTGGAGTATTTATTGTCCTGAGGAAAGCGGCAAGCTATAAAAACATAAAGCTGGAAGGCTCAACAGCTGCAATACAGGGATTCGGTAACGTTGGACGTCCCCCTGCAAAATTTCTGCACGATGCAGGAGCAAAGGTGATAGCGATTACCGATGCCAGCGGCGGGATATACAACCCTAACGGCCTGGACATAGATGCCGTAATGAAACATGTAGACACAACAGGAGCTGGATTCCTGAAAGGATTTCAGGGAGGGAGATATATCACAAACGAGGGAATCTTCGGACTGGACGTCGACTTCCTCATCCTTGCCGCGCTTGAAAATGCCATAGATAAGAATGCTTATAATGTCAAGGCCAGGATCATCGTGGAGGGAGCAAACGGCCCTGTAACCCCCAATGGAGATAAAATCGTAACCAGAAAAGGAACATTCATCACTCCGGATATAAGCACAAACCTGGGAGGGGTTTTTGTCTCATATCTCGAATGGGTGCAAAATCTCAGGAACGAACGCTGGGACCTGAAAAAGATTAACGGCATGCTTGAAGACAACGTCTGCATGATTTTTGATGACATCATCAGGATCTCTCAGGAACTGAAGATTGAAATGAGAACGGCAGCATCCATTATGGCGATTGGTCGTGTGGCTGTTGCCGAGTTTTCGAAGGAAATTGCCAGTTTAATTATCTATGGCGGCAGGGTAACCGAAGAGATACTTGCTGTCGTTCATAACCACTTAGTATATTTGTGCGATGATCTGATGATGAAAATTCCCCTCGATTACTGGACACTCGTCACCCTGTTATCCAATCTGGAAAAAGTGTTAGCTACAAACAAAATTACCGATTCAAAAGTTGGAAAAATAGTTCAGGACATCTATACAAAAGCAACCCAACTCTTTGCATCATTCATGAAAGCAAAACCCGAAAATGATGACCTCTTGATAGCCTTGTCTCAATTACCGGAACGTGCGAGAAAACAACTGTAATTGAAAACAGACTGACACATCCGGCAAAAGCAACGGGAGGAACAAAAACGTTCTCTATCCGTAAGCTCATCGGGGAGCGTAGTGACGATCTGGAAGAAAGATACATTGACAAAGAGCGGCATGGCGGCCGGCTGAAGCTTTAACCTTGCTTTTCCCCAAAAAATAGGATTAAATCACCTCTTAATGTTAACAAACCCGACGGGATTGTATTACGAAAAGCCATTTGGCAAGCATAAAGCATTCCATTTTAATTACCTTAAGATCAGATACCAAATGGCTCCGTAAGGTATATCATTCCATTTATCTATCAGGAGGTAGCGAATGACGCCGGAAAAGCATAACGAAATGGTCAAGTTTATCTGGGCGATCTGCAATTTACTGCGGGGACCCTATAAACGGAATGAATACCGAAAGGTCATCCTCCCCCTTACCGTCTTGAGGCGGTTTGACTGCATGCTTGCCCCGACAAAAGAAAAAGTATTATCCCGCTTTAACGAGCTTAAAGGAAAGTCGGAAAACATCATTCGTCCCGAACTGTGCCGGATTACCAAGACAGAGTTTTATAACCTCTCCAAACTCAATTTTAACCGCCTCCTTGACGACCCAAACCATATTGCCCAGAACCTTAACAGCTACATGAACGCCTTTTCTGCCAACGTTCGTCAGATCATGGAACGGTTTGAGTTCGGCCAGGAGGTCTTGAAGATGGCAGAGAAAAATCTCCTCTACGAAGTGGTCAAGGCATTCTGCAGCGACAGGATTGACCTCTCGCTCGATAATGTGGACAACATGGGCATGGGGTACATCTTTGAGAAGCTTATCCGCATCGGCGCCGAACAATCCAATGAGGAGGCCGGGGAACATTTTACCCCGCGCGAGGTGATTGAACTCATGGTAAATCTGCTGCTCTCACCGGAAGAAGACCTTGCGAAGAGCCATGTAGTGAAAAAGATCTATGACCCTGCGTGCGGAACAGGGGGCATGCTTTCAAGCGCGGACAAGTATATCCGCAGGCTTAACAGCGATGCGAAACCTATCCTGTACGGACAGGACTGGAACGATGAGGCATACGCAGTCTGTAAATCTGATATGCTGATCAATGGTTCAAGCGCCGAAAATATCGTACTCGGATGCACCTTCACGAAAGACGGATTCGAACGTGAAAGGTTTGATTACATGCTTGCGAATCCTCCCTTTGGGGTTGAGTGGAAACAGCAGCAGCGTTTTATCGAAAAAGAGCGTAATACCCTGGGATATGAGGGGCGTTTTGGGGCGGGGCTTCCGCGGATCAACGACGGCGCATTGCTCTTTTTGCAGCATATGATCTCGAAAATGAACTGCCTTGAAGACGGCGGCTCGCGCATAGCCATTGTCTTTAACGGCTCTCCGCTTTTTACGGGTGACGCGGGACAGGGCGAATCTGAGATCAGAAGGTGGATTATTGAAAACGACTGGCTTGAAGCCATCGTTGCCCTGCCGGAACAGCTTTTCTACAATACCGGCATATCAACCTATGTCTGGGTTGTCACAAACCGTAAGGAAAAGAGGCGAAGGGGGAAGGTACAGCTCATAGACGCGCGTGAATTTTACATAGCAATGAAGAAGAGTCTGGGGAATAAGCGCAGGGAGATCGGCAACGGAGAGGTCGGGAAGCCTGACCAGATCGCTGATATCACAAAAATATATGACAGGTTCAAACATAATGATATCGGTAAAATAAAGACCGGAGATGGAAATCACAGGGAGATTATTGTCAGCAAGGTATTTGATAACGAGGAGTTCGGTTACCACAAGATAACGGTTGAGCGACCACTACGCCTCAATTTCCAGGCAAGTAAAGAATGTATTGCCCGCCTTGAGGAAGAAAGCGGATTCATTGGTCTTACAAAGCCGAAAAAGAAAAAGGAGGAAGACCGGCTCAAGGAGATTGAGGCAGGGAGGAAACGGCAGGAGGTCATCCGTAAATTGTTGCAGAAAATGGATAACACAAAACGCTACAAAGACCGCAGAGATTTTCTGCGTGATTTAAGAGATCTCGACAGAAAGAATGATGTGCGCCTGACCGCTTCCGAGCTGAAGGCGGTTGTAAACGCCCTTTCCGAACGCGATGAGACAGCTGAAATCTGCACGGATAAGCATGGCAATCCAGAGCCAGACACACAACTGCGCGACACGGAAAATATCCCGCTCAAGGAGACGATTGAGGAATATTTTAAGCGTGAGGTGAAACCCCATGTGCCGGATGCGTGGATCGATTACGGCAAGACAAAGGTCGGTTACGAAATCCCCATGACGAGACACTTTTACATCTATACACCTCCGCGGAAGCTGGAAGAGATTGAGAAAGATATAAAAAGTCTTGAAAGCAAGATAGTAAGATTGTTATCTGATGTAACGAAATGAGAAAACAAATTAAATCCGCTAAGACAAAAACTACGGCTGATTCTGCCTTGTTTAAGGAGATTCGCGCATTGATCATGGCATCCCGGAATGCCGTTGTCAGGAATATTAATGCCGTTCAGGTGATGACCAGCTTTGAGATTGGACGCAGGATTGTTGAACATGAGCAGCAGGGTGAAAATCGGGCAGAATACGGAAAAGCTCTGCTGAAAGCTTTGTCAAATAGTCTCACAGCAGAGTTCGGAAAAGGTTTTTCCCGTTCCAACCTTCAAAACATGCGCAACTTTTATGTAACCTATCGTAATCGGTTACCAGAGAAATGCCAGATGCCATCTGGCAAATCAGGGGTTATAGAAAAGACAAAGGGCTTATCTGAGAAATTCAGCCTTAGCTGGTCGCAATATGTTTTTCTTATCGGAATTAAAGACGACGATGTGCGGAGTTTTTACGAAATAGAAGCGGCAAATAATAGCTGGACATTGCCGGAACTCACCCGGCAGTACAACTCTGGTCTTTATGAGCGATTGGCGCTCAGCCGCGATAAAGACGGTGTGCGAAAACTGGCAAAAGAAGGCCAGGTTGTCTCGAAACAGGAAGACCTGATCAAGGAACCATATATTTTGGAGTTTCTGGGGCTTGACGAAAAGGCAAAGTACTCGGAATCGGATTTGGAATCCGCCATTATTGACAAGCTTGAGCAGTTCCTGTTGGAGTTGGGCAAGGGGTTTCTCTTTGAGGCGCGGCAGAAGCGCTTTACCTTTGATGAAGAACATTTTTATGTAGATCTGGTCTTTTATAATCGCCTTCTTGGATGTTATGTCCTGATTGATCTTAAAATCGGCAAAATAACACACCAGGACCTGGGTCAGATGCAAATGTATGTCAATTATTTTGACCGTTATGTAAAAATGGAAAAGGAAAAACCCACCATCGGCATTATCCTTTGCCGCAAGAAGCATGATGCTTTGGTTGAAATCACCCTTCCTGAAGGGGCCAATATTCACGCGAGAGAATACCGCCTCTATCTGCCGTCAAAGGTGGAATTAAAACGCAAACTGATCGAATGGACAAAGGAACAGGAGGCACGCGGTGAAATATTCACAAGAGCAATTACGACAAAAACTAACTGAGTTTAGAAAACTTCCAACAGAAACTGAATGGCTAGAATTCAAAAAAGCCGAAAACGATTACTCTTTTGACAAGCTTGGCCGATATTTTTCAGCTTTAAGTAATGAAGCCCATTTACAGGGAGTAGAATATGGATGGCTGATTTTTGGTGTGGAGAATACAAAGAAGGATATAATTGGCACATCATACCGAAAAAACACCTCGCTCGAAGATCTAAAACATAAGATTGCCAGCAATACAACAGGAAATATTTCTTTTATTGCCATTTATGAATTAAGCTTGCCCGAAGGCAGGGTAATAATGTTTCAGATTCCACCTGCTCCCAAGGGCATACCCATAGCATGGAATGGGCATTATTACGGAAGAGACGGGGAGTCGTTAGTCGCATTAAACTTGCAGGAGATGGAAACAATTCGTGGTATAATGCACGATTGGTCACAGGAAATATGTGAAATTGCAACGCTGGAAGATTTAGACTCAAAGGCTATTGATTTTGCCTGCGGAGAATTTATCAGAAAGAATCCGTCTCTTGAAGATGAGATAGAGAAATGGGACAACAAAACGTTTCTCAATAAAGCAAAATTTACCATAAAAGGCCAAATTACCAAAGCTTCAGTTTTACTATTGGGTAAATCCGAATCAACACATCTCCTATCCCCGTATCTTGCACGTATCACATGGATTGTCAAAGACGAAAGAAACCAGGAATTGGATTATGAACACGTTGACCCTCCGTTTATTCTGGCCAGTGTCAGACTTCAGGAAAAAATCCGCAACCTGAAGTACCGTTACATGCCGGATATGACCCTTTTCCCGGAAGAATTAACGAAGTACGACCCGTGGGTTATGCGGGAGGCACTACATAACTGTATCGCGCATCAGGATTATACCTTGAAGGGGAAGATTACGGTGGTAGAAAAACCGGACGAACTGATCTTCTCTAACATGGGAAGTTTCCTGCCGGGAAGTGTCGAGAACGTCATAAAAGAGGATGCGCCTCCCAAACAATACCGTAATCCTTTTCTGGTTGGCGCCATGGCGAACGTAAATATGATAGATACTATCGGCAGTGGTATTAAACGGATGTTTATCAAGCAGCGCGACCGTTTCTTCCCGATGCCGACATATGAACTTTCCCCAAATGAAGTCACGGTGCGTATCCTGGGGAAGATCCTTAATCCTCTATTCACAAAAGTACTGAGAGAAAGCCCGAATCTGGATTTAGATTCTGTGATCTTACTGGATCATGTTCAAAAAGGTATTAAAGTTCCCAAAGAAGCATATAAAATTTTAAAACTAAAAGGGTTAGTGGAAGGACGATACCCAAACATATATCTTTCGTCTAAAGTACATAGCTATTTGGGGAAAAAAGCGGAATACATCAAAACGCGAGGATTGGACAAAGGGTATTATGAAAAGCTTATTATCGAGTATATTCAAAAATTTGGCAGTGCCTCTCGTAAAGATATTGATGGGCTTTTGATGGATAAACTGCCAAATATTTTTACTGAGAATCAGAAAAAACAAAAGATAAGTAATTTGTTATATGAGTTGGCCAAAAAGAAAAATCTCATAGAAAATCAGTCAATATCTAAGAAATGTCCTGCCTGGGTGTTGAAAAAAGGATAAACTTTAGTAATAAAATAGCGGATTTAGTAATAAAAATGAGACAGACAGTATCTTATCCTGTTGTTAATGAGATACTTACTTCATCTTAAAGTGATGATATTTTAATACGTTTAGTAATAAAAGATGAACTTTAGATAAAAATATCCTGCTCAAGAAGATGATTGAGGCATATTTTGAACGCAAGATTATAAGGTTATTGAGTAGGTTACGGAATGAAAAAAACGTATTAAACCACGAAGGACACGAAGTGAATAGAGAGCGATTGAAGGACAATATAAAGAGAAATTTGTTTTATAAATTCTTCGTGTTCTTCGTGGTAAAAGAAGATTCAGACAAAATGTTTTTCTTGGCGCAATGAAAACACAAACTGATCGAATGGACAAAGGAACAGGAGGCAGGCGGTGAAATATAGACCATATCCGAAATATAAACCGTCGGGTATTGACTGGATTGGAGATATTCCGGAGGGGTGGGAAGTTAGAAGGCTAAAATTTGTTGCCCATATGGTGTATGGTAATTCATTATCGGCAGAAGATAGAATCGAAGAAAATATTCCTGTTTATGGATCTAATGGTCAGGTTGGTTGGCATAATGTAGCTATATCGAAAGCACCTTGTATTATTGTTGGGCGTAAAGGTTCTTATGGTAAGGTGAATTTTTGTGATACAAAATGTTTTCCCATTGATACAACATATTTTATTGATGAAAGATTTGCCACTGTAAATTTGAAATGGCTTTTCTACATACTCCAATTATTAGAATTAGATAAGTTTTCGCAAGATACCGGTGTGCCCGGATTAAGCCGTGAGTATGCTTATAATAAATCTCTTTGTTTACCGCCACATATTGTACAACAACAAATCGCTGATTTCCTTGATCAAAAAACCGCGCAGATTGATGAGTTGATCGGGAAAAAGGAGGAGATGATCAATCTCCTCAAGGAGAAACGTGCGGCTGTCATTAACCAGGCCGTAACCTGCGGACTTGATGAAAAAGGCTCTCTAAGGCAAAAACCGGAAAACCTGCCAGCCTCCGGCTGGAAACCATCCGGCATTGACTGGATTGGGGATATTCCTGAGGGGTGGGAAATTTTCAAATTGAAATATTTAACGTGTAAAATCGGTAGTGGCATTACTCCAAAAGGTGGTGCAACGATTTATCAAAGTGAAGGAATCCCTTTATTAAGAAGTCAAAATATTCATTTTGATTCTTTACATCTGGATGATGTTGTTTATATATCAGAAGAAATTCATAGTAGTATGATTGTGTCTGAAGTTCAAGAAGGTGACGTTCTTTTTAACATTACGGGAGCTTCTATAGGCAGGTGTAATTATTGGGAGGGAAAAAGAGGGCGTGCTAATGTTAATCAACATGTGTGCATCGTTAGACCATCCAAAAAAATTCTTACAAAATTTTTATGGTTTTTTCTATCTTCTGACTATTGTCAACAACAGATGCTTATTACACAAGAGGGGAGTTCCAGGGAAGGGCTTAATTTTAAGGATTTCGGTTGCTTTACGGTAATTTTATCTTCAAAAGATCTACAGATAAAGATAGTAGACTTTCTCGATAAAAAAACAGCGGAAATTGACGGCTTAATCCATAAAATTAAAGATGCTATTGATAAACTCCGCGAATACCGGTCAGCGTTAATTACGGATGCCGTAACAGGCAAGATTGATGTCAGAGAGGTTCTTACATGAGTTTGGTTTGCAAAAATTTTGAAACATATCTGGCGGTCGTTAAAGATGAAATCAGGATAAAAACGCCATATTATAGAGGGCAATCAAAAAGAATAATCGATGGATACACATTACAGCCATCCATTGGGCGACAAAAGAAATATTCGTCTTGTTCGCTGCAGGAGATGTACCGTATAGAACGTGAGTTGTTAAATACTTTTACAAATCACCTTATAGGCTATGTTGATTATATTCCACAGAATGATTGGGAGCGTCTTTCATTGGCCCAACATCACGGGCTACCAACAAGATTCATGGACTGGACAACAAATCCCCTGGTCGCATTATACTTTTCCTGCCGTTCAACAAAATCTAATGAAGACAGAAAATCACTTGATAGCGCTGTATATGTCTTGACTCAGGAACCAAAATTATACTCTGATCTTAAAGAAGAGGAAGAAGAAAAAATAAACCGCAAAAGGCTGAAAGAACCGCGGAAATCTGAGTCAGGAGAAGAATTGAGGGACGAAATGATTGAAAATGACCCTTATGAAGATTATCCGATTGATGATATTAATGAGAAGGGAGAGGGGGGACAGATAGATTCAGAGGAAGAAGAAGAGAAAAAGTGGGAAGAATTACCTCTTTTAAATCCATTCGAAATAACACAAAATATTATTTATGAACCACCCCATGCATCTACACGTATACGCGCACAAGACGGGGTATTATTGGCTTGCTACGCACCACTAAAAGTATTGGAAGAAAAAGATTATGTAGAAATCATTATTAAACATGAAGCACATGCGGAAATGCGTCAACGACTTGAACAATACGGCATGTTTGATAAACAGTTATTCCCCGGGCTTGACGGTATCGCCAAATGGCTTCGATATAGGATATTTGAGAGGGATAGTTAGTAAATAAGCGATCAAACAACGGAAAATAATTTGTGTCTTAGGTAAAAGAGATAAAATCAATAGAAATTTTATTAATTGGAAACTACTCAAACACATTTATATCAAGGAATATGGCGTGCATAAAAAAGCTGTGGAAGCCGTTGCTGACACCCTCGTTACACCTTTTACGTATGGTAGATGAGATATATAGAATATGCCTTAGCTTATTAACAAAGTCAAAGATTATTTTTTGACTCGATTCATGTGTCACGGAACAGAGAAACTACATTATAAAAAAAATAGATGCCCGGAGAACAATTCATGACAAGTAATATATTCTCTAATCTTATAAAAGACTTTCGCAGTCTTCCGGCTGAAACAGAATGGCTTGAATTTAAGAGGAATCGTGCTCGTCCAGATGAAATTGGAGAGAATATTTCCGCATTATCTAATTCTTCCGCATTGTTAAGGAAATATTCTGGATATATTGTGTGGGGAATAGAAGACGATAACCACACGATAGTCGGCACCGATTTCTTGCCGAGAGAAAAAAAAGTTGGTAATGAAGAGTTGGAAAATTGGTTGTTGCGAAATCTCGACCCCCGAATTGATATCAAAATACATGAAGGAGAAGTCGAGGAAAAGCACATTGTGCTTTTCGAGATTCAGGCTGCAGTTAACAGGCCAGTTCGTTTTAAGGATAATGAATATATCCGTGTTGGTTCTTATACGAAAAAATTACGTGATTTTCCAGAGAAAGAGAGGAATCTTTGGCGGATATTTGATAGGGTTCAGTTTGAAGAGGGATTTGCAAAAAAAGACGTCAGTTCGGATGATGTTTTGTCTCTTATTGATTATTCGCGCTATTTCTCAATGATGAAAGAGCCGCTGCCAGACAACCGTACGGCTATATTACAACGGTTAAGTTCTGAAAATATTATGATTTCTGTTGGAAATAACCGTTACGATATAAAAAACGTTGGAGCAATATTATTCGCGAAAGACTTGAATGATTTTGAGCGTTTATTTCGTAAGTCATTACGAGTTATTGTTTACCGAGGAAACAGTCGCACGGAAACCGTTAAAGAACATTCAATATCAAAAGGGTACGCATTGGGTTTTGAAGGTGCTATGCGTTATATTAGTGATCAGTTGCCACAAAATGAAGAGATAGGTGTGGCGTTTCGTAAAGAGGTACGTATGTACCCGCAAATCGCAATTAGAGAATTAGTTGCAAATGCGTTGATTCATCAGGATTTTCATATAACTGGAGCCGGTCCAACTGTAGAAATATTTTCAGATCGTATGGAAATAACAAATCCAGGTGTTCCACTCATTGACACGTTACGATTCATTGATGAACCTCCGAGATCCAGAAATGAACAATTAGCGGCGCTAATGAGGCGTATGGCTATTTGTGAAGAGAGAGGAAGCGGAATTGATAAAGTTATTTTTAACATCGAAGTCTTTCAGTTACCTGCGCCAGACTTTAGAGCATCCACACATAGCACGATTACTGTTCTTTATGGGCCGAGAAAATTCTCTAAAATGAAGCGAGAAGAAAGAATTCGGGCATGTTATCAACATGCATGTTTACAGTATGTGTCCGGTGGGCAAATGACAAACGCTTCATTACGCAAGAGGTTAGGTATTAAAGACAGCAATTATCCTGCTGCTTCCAGAATTCTTAAAGATGCAATTACATCGGGTTTGATAAAATCAAAAGTTGAGGGAGCTGGCTCGAAAAGAGATAGCAGTTATTTACCTTTTTGGGCTTAATATTTTATGTAACGCGATGTAACTGAGTATGGACAAGTAAAACGCTTTAATATCATAAGTAACATAAGATTATATCCTTAAGAGTGTTTGCGAATGGTTGCGTTATGTAACCAGGTAGATGTTATGGCTTAAGATGTGCTATTTTTTATTTGCAATACGGCGTTGCAAATAAACCTTAACCAATTGTAGACACAAGCGTTATGAAAGTTTTCTTTGTAAACTACCAAAAAAAGAGACAATATGAGCGATCAAGTAACGGGAAATGCATTTCAATCTTGTTTAGATGAAGCGTTACTCGATAAAATCTCATTACTATCAACAAATGTCCCGAATTCCGTTCATTGTTTTTTAAACATAGCGCTAATGGTCTGAAAAACAGGTATAAGAGGATATGGTAAAGCATAAGGAATTACCAAAAGGAAAAGTTGTTCTCTACAAACATACATTTGAGGTCCGGCTTGAGAAGGAGACCATATGGCTGAGCCTGAATCAAATGGCTGAGTTATTTGGTCGGGATAAATCTGTTATATCAAGACACTTAAATAATATCTTTAAATCTAATGAATTAAAAAGGTCTGCAACTGTTGCATTTTTTGCAACTGTTCAATCTGAAGGAGAGCGTTTAATTGAACGAAAAATCGAACATTTTAATCTGGATGCGATTATTTCGGACGGTATTCTTTTGCGAAAGGATGGCATAAGGCGTATTGACGAAAACACCTTAGTTGCATTGACGATTATGATTGCGATAAGTAATCCATCTGAAAAAGATACCATGATCAAGGTCATATTGAATTTGCTGACATAGGTATTTTATTTATGATACGACACTGCAAACAAAATATAGATCATTGATAAAACTGATCTTAAGAAATCTTTCATTACAAACCCCAAAAATTATTTATGCGCGATCAGACAAAGGAAAAGGCATTTGAATCGTATCTGGAAGAGACCCTGATCAACAGATCCGGCTGGACAAAAGGCTCAAACAGGGATTGGGACAAGAGGCTGGCGCTGTTTCCCTCCGAAATTATCGCATTCATCAGAGAGACACAGCCTGCGTTGTGGCAGGAGATGGAAAAACTCCATAACGCAGGAGCTGACGGTCATTCTCCCTTGCCAGAAAAACTGATAGCCACGCTCTGTAAGGAACTTGACTCCAAAGGTACACTTCATGTGCTTCGTTACGGGTTCAAGTTTTTCGGCAAGACCTTTCTCATTGCATGTTTCAAACCATCGCATGGGCTTAATCAGGAGATAATAGAGCTCTACAATAAGAATCGACTGCGCGTGACCCGGCAGGTGCCCTGCCATCCTGAAACGAACGAAACCATTGACCTTGTCTTCAGTATAAACGGCCTGCCGGTGGCCACCTGCGAGCTGAAGAACCCGGGCACCGGGCAGGCGTGGCATGATGCGGTGAGGCAGTACCGCTCTACGCGCAGTCCGAATGCTCCGCTCTTTTCCTTTAAAAGGAGGGCTCTGGTCCATTTTGCCGCTGATGTGAATGAGGTGTATATGACAACGCAATTAAAGGGGGAAAAGACCTTTTTTCTGCCCTTTAATCGGGGAAGCAGCCCCGGTGAGATCAAATGCGGTGCGGGTAATCCATCCCATCTCTCAGGGTATCGAACGGGCTACTTCTGGGAGGAGGTTCTGCAGAAGGATTCACTGCTGGAGATTATCAGCTCCTTCATGTTTCTTGAGCATAAGGAAGAAAAGAGGTATGATGCACAGGGAAGACCCCATATCGTAAAGAGGGAGACCCTGATCTTCCCCCGTTACCACCAGCTGATTGCCGTGCGCAACTTGATTGAAAGTACGAGGGCAGATGGGGCAGGGCATAATTATCTGATTCAGCACTCTGCAGGAAGCGGGAAGACAAACAGTATATCCTGGCTGGGCCACCGGCTGGCAAGCCTGCATAACAATAAGGATGTGAAGATATTCGATTGCGTTGTGGTGATTACCGACCGGCGCGTCCTGGACCGACAGCTTCAGGACGCGATTTATCAGATTGAACACGCCCAGGGAGTATTGCAGGCCATTGATGAGAATTCAAAACAGTTGGCAGAATCGCTGGTTGACGGTACGAAAATAGTCATTACCACCCTGCAGAAATTCCCCTTTGTTTTGAAACGTCTTATGGAAATTGCAGGGTTTTCGGAAGAGATTCAGCAGAGCGAGAGAGAAATTCAACAGATCAGAGAAAAGGTGGCGGAGTGGAAAACCAGAATCTCTGAAAGGAAGTATGCTGTCATCGTCGATGAGGCCCATTCAAGCCAGACGGGTGAAACGTCCCGGGAGTTGAAGGCTATTTTAGGTGCGGGTGCATCAATGGATAGTGAGGAAGAGGCCGATTTTGAGGACAGGTTAAATGAGGTAATGCAGTCTCGCGGACGTCAGCCGAACTTGAGTTTCTTTGCGTTTACGGCAACACCGAAGGGGAAGACCATTGAACTCTTCGGCAGAAAAGGCATTGATGGGAAACCGGAACCATTTCATGTCTATTCCATGCGACAGGCAATCGAAGAGGAGTTTATCCTCGATGTGTTAAAGAACTACACCACGTACAAGACCTATTATAAACTGATCAAGAAAGTAGAAGACGACCCCAGGTATCCCAGGAAGAAGGCGTCAAAAAAACTTTCAAAATTTCTGCACATTCACCCCGTAAACGTTCAGCAGAAGACAGAGGTGATTGTAGAGCATTTCCGCAGGCGTATTGTGCATTTAATCGGCAGACAGGCAAAGGCGATGGTGGTTGCCGGGTCACGCCTGCAGGCGGCAAAGTATATGCAGGCATTTCAAAAATATATAAAGGAACACGGATATGATGACATCAGGCCCCTTGTGGCATTCAGCGGAACGGTGAAAGATCCGGAAACAAAGGAGGAATTTACCGAGCCCGGAATGAACATCGACATTGTTACGGGAACGAGCATAAACGAGGCACAGCTTGCAGACAGGTTTGATACGATGGATTATCAAATACTGCTGGTGGCCAATAAATATCAAACGGGATATGATCAACCAAAATTATGCGCGATGTATGTGGATAAAAAGCTCTCCGGGGTGCAGGCGGTGCAAACGTTATCCCGCCTTAACAGGATGTTTCCGGGAAAAAGAGAACCATTTATTCTTGATTTTGTCAATGATCCTGCCATAATTTATCAGTCGTTCAAACCATACTATGATACGACAGAGCTGTTCGGGGAGACCGATCCGCAGAGCATGGAGAATTTAAAGCATGATCTTGACCAGTTCCAGGTGTATCACTGGGAAGAGGTTGAGGCCTTTGCAACGATTTTTTATAAACCGATTGAAAAGCAGACATTCAGCGACCATGCGCGCATGGAGAAACACACCCAGCCAGCCGTCGACAGGTTTAAAGCCATTGAAGAGAAGGAGCAGAGAGAGCAATTTCGTGATAAGCTAAGCGCGTATGTGAGACTCTATGCGTTTATGAGCCAGATTATCCCATATGCGGACAGGGATCTGGAAATATTGTATAGCTTTGGACGGTTTCTCCTGCCTCATCTGCCGAGTGATAAGTCCACGACGGTGGTGAAACCCGAAGATGATGTCGCTCTTTCGTATTACCGGCTGGAACGATGCTTTTCCGGCATAATCGATCTCGACTCAGGAGAAAAGATCGAGGTAAAAAGCCCTGCGGACATTGGCACCAGAAAAGCAAAAGACAGGGAGGTACCTTTATCAAATATTATCGAAGTGCTGAACCAACGGTTTCATACTGAGTTTAAGGAAGAAGACAGGCTGTTTTTTGAGCAGATTAAGGAAAAGGCGTGTGATGATGATCGTGTCATTGAAACGGCCAAGGCAAATCCGCTCGATAAGTTTGAGCTTGGCATAAAGAAGATGATAGAGGATTTCATGATCCAGCGTATGGCGGATAATGACAAGATAGTAACACGGTATATGGATGACAAAGATTTTCAGTCAGTAGTGTTTCCCTTACTGGCAAAAGAGATATTCCTGAAACTTAACAGGAAGGAAAAGGAATAAGATTGAGAGTATGAAGGTTAATCTGGCCGGTAACAAAAAACTGTACCCGAAAATGCGAGGAAGAAACTGTAAAATGTAAACTATATAACCACTAATCAAGCTGTGGCCACTTTCTTGCCCAATAACCTTTTTGGCAAGGAGATCGGATGGGATTATAACTTATTCCATTCTTCAGGGCGTATTTTGGCCTGTTTCAAAATCCTTCTGATAAGCCCAACATCTATATCGCCCTTATGCGGATTGGGAATTATAAGGCGAATATTTTCTTTCTCCATCCAACTATGTTTGCCACCAGAGTATGGCCCTTTAAACCCAAATTCTTTCAATTTCCTGACCAATATCCGCCGTAGGCAGGGTTTCAGTTTAGGCATAAAGCTTTTTCTTTATTGATCCCTTTACATCAGCGGCAATGCGACAACCATTTACGATGGGCACTTTCTCACCTTTCTTCAACCCGACGGTAACCCAGAGCTCTATAGCATCAATAAGGTTTTCCCTGGCTTCTTCAAAATTTCGTCCCTGCGTAAAACACCCCGCGAGGTCTGGTGCCTCAGCAATAATCACATTAGAACTTTCACCCTTTTCATAAACGGCATTTTTCAAGACTTCTATTATATATTTCCTAAAAGTTACTGTCTTCATAAAGATAAAATATAGCCTAAAGATTTATACTTTGTCAATGAAAACTATCAGAACCATTCATGTTTCAAAATCAACGCTAAGGTATGCATGTTAGCAGAATCAGAATCTTTCTCTTTTTAACGATCGATATCACTATTTTTGAAAACGCGTTAAGCGCATACTGCGCAACTCTTTTAAAATGATTTTGATTATCCCTATGTATTATACATTTAAGCCCTTTTTAACAATTATTCAATTTCCGCATCAAGTATCTATACCAACTTATCCACATTTATTGTCAAAAGACTTTTTAACATAACTTATCATTCTATATGTTGTTAAAATGAAAAGACTATAAAATCAAGTTATAATCACTGATCAACAGGTCGTCCGAGAATACAAAATTTCAAAAGTTCTATGTTGGTATTAAGAGACTTATGACTTGAAAATTATCCTAAATACCTATTCTCGGACAACCTGTCAAGCTGTGACACCTTATCCTCACTACTTTGGATAGCGTTTTCATTCATTCCGAAAAATTCAGCAACTATCTTTCGTGACTATTTCGCTTCCTGACATTTTGGGTTTACCTTGACACATGAAAATTAGTTTTTGACTTATCATTGAAAATCTCATATAAGTTAGCTTTCTCGAAAGCGTACCGATGCTATATATGGTATTCCTGAAACCTTTTCGGTATTTCATTAGTGCATGTGTCAAGCAAGTTTTTTGTGTAGCTGCTTTTCGCTGCATATGTCATCGGTAACGGCCTTGCTTTCATTTTTGCAATGGCGCCAGGTGCGTGTGGCCATATATAAAGCCCATCCATAACAGGCGTTATAATCTCGCCTGTATAGTGTGCTGACAACCATAAATATTCAGGGAGAAGCCTTGCCCATTTTCGAATATCATTTTCAGCCAGAGCCTGTGCGTATAGCTTTTTCAAAATATCTAATTGATGCCCTAACAAAAATTTACGAAAAATTAATGCAAAAAAATGCGTAAAGCCCTTAGGATTATTTTAGTGCGATATAGGGCCAAATCTAATTTGTTGACAAAAATAGTGATCTGAGATCAAACCACAACCCATTAGCAAGAAAAACAAAACTTTTTCGGTATATTTAACTGTTATAACATCGAACCAGAAAGGAAAATTAAATGGCCAAACCGGAAGATGAAATCAGAGGTTTTTATGATGATGACGGAACAAAGATTAATCCGAATCTCATGGAAAAACCGTCGCTGTGTACCACATGCAGAAAAGACGATGACCAGAAAGAGGAAAAGTTCTGCACAATAAACAGATTAGACCAGCTGGGTGAAGATGAATTTATTTGTGAAGCGTACGTATCAAAATTCGAAGAAAACACATAAATCTAAATATGAAGGAGAAAAAAAAATGGCAGAAGCAAAAGGATTGAGTAAACCGGTAAAGCTAAAAAAAGCACTGGCAGAGTTTCTGGGAGCAACGGAACTTCCCAGGACAGAGATCACCAAAAAAATATGGGACTATATTAAAACAAATAAACTTCAGACAAAGACTGAAAATGGAAAACCTGAGAATGCAGGCAAGTTCATTGTGGCTGATTCCAAATTGCTCCCGATCTTCAAAAACACAAAATCCAAAAGCAAATCAGGTAAAACCACTGACCTTACAAAGCTGAAAGAAGGTCAGACGATCAACATGATGCAGATGGCCGCTATTGTCAGCGCAAACATAGAATCAGCTTAAAGTGCTGGTGAACCGATCAAAACTTCAGATATACTAAAACCGATTTGTTTTTCGGTTTTACCTGTCTGCGTGCATCGCACAGGCAGGCTGGAAAACCATTACAAGATGAGTATAGCAATTAATAGTAAACACCCTTTAATTGCAGTTGTCGAAATTGAAGGGTTAGGGAATATTTGATAAGGGTTTTCAGTTATTCAGAAATTTATTAAAAATTTACTATCATCTCATGCTATCCGAAACAGATTGCGTATGTCTGTTTCGGATAGCTTTAGTTTCTATTGCCGCCCACTCATCTTGTTGAAGAAAGCCTTCCAATTTATCATAAGCTTGCCGGAATTGTGCTTGACAACGACAGTTCCAAAAACGAACAACGTCTCTCCCCGCAAAAAGTGTCGTTAGTAAAAACCACCGCAAGGGCAAATCTTTCAAAACTCTCCCTGTACCCTTATCACGTATCGTAACACTTTATGAACATGAAAAAAAATCCAATACCAGTCTCAGCATTCAATACATTCTTTGAACAGCACAATGATTTTCATGCATACGGTTTCAGTGAGTGGGTCTTCTGTCCCGGGATGCTGTTTCAGGACCTTAATTCCTGGTGGACGCAAGGCAATGCCCGCCCCGTACCCCATGAGGGGATAGACCTGTGTCTCTTCAGAGACCGCGCCGGAAAGATCCACCGCCTTGATGAAAAAGCAAGGATCCCCGTTATGTATGACGGTGTGATAACACACATTCACGATGATTTCCTTGGTAAATCGATATATGTGAGACACAGCATCGATGGCAAGAAAGGCTGTAAACTTCACTCGATATACGGGCATGTACTTCCCGGGAATATCTGTAAAGTCGAACATGGCGTCCGAGAGGGTGACATAATCGCAACCATCGCCCCTGCACCTGAGAAAGGAAGGATACCTCCGCACGCACATATTACCCTGGCCTGGCTGCCTGAAACTCTTTCCTGTGAGAAACTGAACTGGGAGGAGCTGGGCAATCCTGACAGCGTTACACTTTCCAATCCGCTTGATTTCATAGATTGTAAATACTCAATAGAGGATAAGATAAAGATGATTATACCCTAAACCGATTTGGTTTTCGGTTTTACCTGTCAAATTATGTACTTCCAGGACTCTTACCCCTGGAATTTAAATTTAATTTACAATGCACCTGATGTTTGGTATAAAAAAGCAAGAGATGTCAAGTTTTTTATGAGCTTGAGGAATTTTCTTCTTAGAGAGAATTTTAGACCAATATAATATCAATATCATAGAACATCCTCTTTCGAAGGTATGCACAATAAAATGAGGATATTACTCTTTTCTATGCCAGATATGGTACCGGCATTTAAGGGGTGGAGACCTCCCAATCTGGCTATTTCTTCCATCGCTGGGAATCTGAAGGAACACGATGTCTATCTCGCAGACCTTATTCTCGTCCGGCATAGACTAACCTCAGCCATCACAAAACTCCTCTCTGAATACAATCCTGCACTTATCGGTATTAGTGCAATGAGCTTCCAATTTAATACTGCCAGACGCATTGCAGCATTTATCAAGAACCTGGACAGTTCAATCAAAATTGTGTTAGGTGGTTACCACGCAACACTGATGTATAGAGAGATCGGAGAGGAAAACAAGGATGGCCCATTCGATTTTATTCTTCGGGGCGAGAGTGATCTGAGTTTTGGCGAATTAATCAGTGCTATTGAAGGTAAAGCCAATTTCAGCGAGGTGATGGGGCTGTCCTTCCGTCAAGAGGGAATATTTATTCATAATCAACCGCGGCCCCTTGAAGACCTTTCGAAAATAGCTCTGCCAAACAGGACAAATCGGGTTTGGAGGGGCTATTCTTTTGGAGCGAAACAGCTTGACATCATAGAAACCTCCCGTGGCTGTACGATGCCCTGCAACTTTTGCAGCATGAACCATATGTATGGTAGAAAATTCAGGGCCTATGAAATCGAACGTGTTATCAAAGACATTTCTCATGCAAAGAAAGAGGGTGCAAAATATTTAGCAATTGCTGACGACAATATCACCTTAAACCCAAAGAGATTTGAGGAACTCTGTGATACTATCACGAGTGAGGGGCATAACGATATTCGTTATATTGTGCAAACATCCTGCACGGGAATCGCATCCTCAAAGACCCTGGCAACGAAAATGGCACGTGCGGGATTTGAATTTGTTTTTCTGGGTATTGAAAATGTTTCCACCCGTAATCTCAAGATGATGAAGAAAGGCAATATTCTGGAGAGCATAAAGAAAGCAGTTGAACTTCTCCACGATAAAGATATGCTTATTATAGGAGGTATGATTATTGGAAATCAGGATGATAAGGAAGAAGATATTGCACAGAACTATGAATTTTTCGACAGACACAATATCGATTTCATTAGTGATCAGATAATTACACCATATCCTAAAACCGGCATCCGTGAGGAACTTATTAAGGCAAACCTTGTTTCCAATAGGGAAGACTATAGCAAGTATAATGGTTTTTGGGCCAATGTGCGCACGAAACATCTCAGTTCTGAGGAGTTACAGTTCTTAAAATGGAAGTACAAACGCAAATACTCCACATTTTTTAAAACAACTCCATCCTTTAAGTCAAGGTTTCCGCTTGTCAACCTCCTCAGGGTCTTATTGTTAAGACCATATTTTCGCATAAAGGATGCTACCCGTTCCTTACGAAGGACGGAAAGTGAGATATTCCTGGAAGATATGGACAAATTTAACCACCTGAATGATTTTAAAGAATTAGATTTTGAGTTACATTAACACTCAACTGCTTAAACTAAAGATGAAAGAAAATATTTCTTTTATTAAGGACGAACTGTTTAGTTCCAAGATGCTCTATGACTCCTATATAACAGAAGCATACATACCGGAAGAAAACAATCTGATTGTTCCAGGAATCGGACTTCAATTGGAAAACAGAAACGAATTACGGCATGCAGTTGGGGTTGTTGCTGCCCGGTCATTGAAATATTTCAGTACCAATGGAGAGAATTTTAATATCTATCGCACACGGGATATGGCTGTCTGGTTGTTGAGGCACATCTACAACAGTTTTAACTGGTGGAAAGCGTATGTGGTGAATGCAGAGGGAGAACGGAAGGATATGCCCATGTTGTACATAGGAGAAAAATTCGGATCTGCCACAGGTTATAAGGTAAATGAGGCAGATATTGTACTGAGTGCCTTTGAAAATGATCAATGTATCGTTAATCCTGAATCTAAAGGAGGCGTAATCTTTGCCGTTGGATATAGCAATAGAGGTGAGCTGTTCAATTCTCCTGACATGTACGGAATTAAAACCATTGTCGGGAACAAATATAAAGGGGCAGGTGTAACTGCAAATCAATCTGTTACGCATAATCTCAAGTTAATGGCAGAGCACGCACTGAAAAATAAAGGCATGATAACTTCTCCGCAGAATATCTGCTGTGAACTCCAGACGATGAAGGTTCTGACGCTGGATAGGCAAAGACATAAAACTCTCGCTGAAACAATCACAAACCTGGGAGCCACAGCAATCCTTGTCAAAGATGATGACCTTACCCCAACTTTTGCAGCAGTAAGAAACGAAATAGATCTCATTGTCGGTGTAGGAGGAGTGCCTGAAGCAGTTCTGAGTGGAATAATTGTTGAACGACTGGGAGGTGAAATGTCGTTGAGAATATTGCCAAATGAAGTGGCACTCGATGAACTGTTAATAAAAAAAAGAAAAAATTGGGACCATTTTAAAAAGAATGAAATAGATACTTTGAGGAATTTCAAGATAGTGAGACCCGGCACAGAAAAAAAAGATGAAATGCCCTGGAATAAGATCTTGAGCTCAAAAGACCTGGCAAAAGGGAAAAGTACCATTTTCACATCCGCCATAATAAAAAAAAACCCATGGATAAGGTTTCCTGATGGCAAAGAAGTTCCAGGGGTAACGATAGAACCTGATACGGGAGACGTAAAAGTATATGTAATTCGTGTTTTCAGTAATACCATTGAAATTATCCCTATCGTTTACAAGACAACAATTGGTAAATACAGGAGTGAATACGAACACACACAACAAACAAATGAACAAACAGGTGCAAGCTTACTCATTCAATTAGGAAAGGCATATGCTGAGTTTGGCCTGTTTCAAGAGGCAAGAGATTGTGTTCAAAAAGCAAAAAAACAACTTACACCGGAAAGCGATTTAACCAAGAAATGCAACTCTGTTTATGAATATATCTCTGGATTAGAATTTCTTACAAAGGTATCGCTGCAAACTCCAAAAGAGATTATTGAACACTTTGTACAGTCGGACTGCTTAGACAAAGAAGAGATGGAAGCACTCAGAAACAAAAAAATGTTTAAACGATTCTATGAATTTATGGGAGACAAAAGCTGTCATGCAAAAAAATATAATGATGCTCTCTGCTGCTATAGAGAAGCTTTGAAATACAGACCTCATGAATTGAAACTGCACCGGAAAGTAAATTCCATTGAGATGAGAGACGTTATAGAGGAATACTTTCAACGGATAGACAGGATATATCAGGAGTACGGCTACAGAGAATCTGCAGACTGGAACATGCACAAACTTGCCACGGCCCTTCAGGTTTTTTATGAAAGGTCAAAATTTTTACATTTTTCCTGTAAAAATCCCTGGCTGATTTTTTTCCGGAGAACAGTCTTACACGGAGCAACACCTTCTCAGAAATTAGCAATCCTGATTAAGCTGCTGGGATTGTACAAAGCTTTCTGCAGGGCAAATGATGATTATTTGTCCGGCATATTGAAGAATGAATTTGGAGTAAGCGAGGAAGAGACAAAGATTATCTTGCATTACCGGAAAACCAATGCCAAAATAAACTCTATAGGTGAACTCTATTTTATAAAGGGTTTGGACCCCGCTTGTCTCACGAAGCTTCTTTTCCCTCACGTAAAAGTGGCAAGCTGTAATGAGTTAGAAGATTCTGAGATCCCGCTGAGCATTAGTCTTGTAGAAGCGATGGAACAGAGATATAAAAATATCCTGGAAGAGCTTAAGGAAGGACACAAAGATGAAGCACAAGAACATTCATATGCCGTGGCAGAAGCATACCATTATGTGGGTTTGGCACTCTTTGATGTGGGAGATTGCGAGGGATCTAAAATTAGTTATACCAAAGCAATAAAGAGATTCCAGGAAATAATAGAAAAATTTGAAGGAATCACACCCGTAAATGCCCAGTATCGTATCGGTAATCTTTATGAAGAGTTAGCCTTATTATTTGAGAATGAACAGAAAGTATATTATAATAGGGCAAAAGATGCCTACACATACATCATAGATGAAAAGAAATCAATCGAACTGTTCGGTTCTATACGTGAACTAACCTATATCCGTACAGAGCAAGCTAAAGATCGAGTAAAATGTATTGAAAAAGAGTTGCAATATAAATAAGCTTTCTCCCGCCATCCGAATTACATGATCGAGCACGGAACTTTAAAACCATGCGAGCAGCTCATTTAATGGACGCAGCGAAAAATTTTTTAAACAATTTCTTGGTACCGCTAAGGAGGCACCTGTGTATAAGAAAAACCAGAACATAAAAAAACAACTTTCTACTCTATTATTAACGTTAATTATCTTACCGATAGCGACTGTATGTTTCACTTTATTAAGCACTTTATATGCATCAACCACAGAAGAAACCGAAGAACTGTTAAAAAAGATCGAGAAACTACAGAGTGCGGCAAATACTTTAGAAAAATCCCTTGAGCTTGTGGCCGAATATATTAAACCCTCAGTTGTTTCTGTCACGACAGTAAAGGTTATCAAGCACCCCGCGGGTAACTTCCATGGAAATAGACAAAAAAGAGAAAATGATCCATTCCGTGATTTTTTTGGAGACGACTTTTTCGAAAAATTTTTTCCCAGAATACCAGAAGGCGAATTTAAGACACAAAGCCTTGGCTCCGGAGTAATTGTTGACGAGAGAGGATACATCTTAACCAATAATCATGTCGTTGAGGATACTGACGAATTAAAGATCAAGCTTGGAGATAATAGAGAGTTTGATGCCGTAATAATTGGAACAGACCCACAAACAGACTTGGCCGTAGTCAAAATTGAGGGAGAAAATTTGATTCCTGCAAAGTTGGGTAATTCTGATGAAATGAGACCGGGTCAGTGGGCAATTGCAGTTGGTAACCCTTTTGGATTCAGCAACACCCTTTCACTCGGCGTAATAAGCGCTACGAAGAGGTCAGGTGTCGGGATTGCCCAATATGAGGACTTTCTCCAGACTGATGCAGCCATTAACCCGGGGAATAGTGGAGGACCATTGGTTAACATAAAGGGTGAGGTCATAGGTATTAATACGGTAATCGTAACACGCACAGGAGGGTATCAGGGAATCGGGTTCGCAATACCCGTGAATATGGCAAAAGCTGTACTGAGAGACCTGATAGATAAAGGAAAGGTCACCCGTGGATGGCTGGGAGTTGTAATTCAAGACCTTGACCCTTCACTTGCAAAACAATTTGATGTAGATATTACTGAAGGTGTCTTAATCAGTGATATACAAAAAGAGTCTCCCGCAGAAAAGGCTGGTTTTGAACGAGGAGATATTATAATCATGTTCGACAACAGTAATATAACAGATCTCAATCAATTACGAAATATAGTAGCCCAGACAAGTGTTGGCAAGAAAGTAGAAGTCAAAGTTTTAAGAGGAAGCAAAGAAAAAGTATTAACCGTCACTATTGAAGAACAGCCTGCAGATTTGTTTGCAGGAGGACTCTCTCCTGTCGGTAATGATCTGGGAATAACGGCACAGGAATTAACGAAAGAATTGGCTGACAGTTTGGGTTATGAGGATGAAAATGGTGTTGTTGTCTCATCAGTTGAGCCGGACAGTGCTGCAGCTCAATCTGACATAAAGGAAGGAGACTTAATTAAAGAAGTCAACCGCAAAAAAATTAACAATTTAAACGAATTTAAACAAGCGATAAAAAAAACAGACAAAGAGAGTGACATTTTACTGCTTGTAAGAAGAGAGAAATTCACGCAGTTTGTAATAATTAAGAATAAATAGCAAGTATAGACAGGGTTAATAGATGGAGAATCGTATCCCCCTCTGCACACCTGCAAAACAGGAACGATTCTCCACAAATTAACGTTAAAATTCGCCGATTCCGGAAGGAGCTCCATATCAAGTGCTAAGCTGTGAATCTTCAAAGACCGGAGAAAGATCTTGTAATTTCTTAATGATTGGTGGCAATTTTTCGAGAATGTAACGAATTTCATCGTCTGAGTTATATCTACTAAGACTGAACCTAATAGCTCCTCTGCTTTGAGAGGGAGGGGCTCCCATCGCTTGCAAAACATGTGAAGGTTCCGTTGAGCCAGTTGTACAGGCAGAGCCAGATGATGCGGCGATACCTGCCATGTCAAGTAACAGCAAGATAGCCTCACCTTCAACATACTCAAAAGCTATATTACTCGTATTTGGCAAACGGCTGCTCTTTTCTCCATTTATTTTTACGTTTGAAATGCTCGCCTTAATACCATGCTCCAACGTATCTCTAAGACCCTTAACCCTTTTTTGATAATCTTCCAGTGATTCTTTCGCTAATTCGCAAGCCTTTCCCAACCCTATGATGGCCGGAACGTTTTCTGTCCCACTCCGCCTGTTACTTTCTTGATGACCACCAATAATTAACGGATTAACCCTTACACCTTTTCGTATATAAAGGACTCCAATGCCTTTTGATGCATGAAGCTTGTGCCCGGAAAGTGACAGTAAATCAATATAACTGTTTCTCAAATTTATCGGTATTTTACCGATGGCCTGCACAGCATCACAATGAAAGAGTACCCCTTTTTCTTTTACTATTTTACCGATTTCCTCGATCGGAAAGATAATGCCCGTTTCATTGTTTGCAAACATAATCGAAACAATAGCGGTATTCTCTCTTATAGACTCTCTTAGCTCATTCTGATCAAGCATCCCATTCTCATCAACACGCAATTCCGTTACTTCATAACCATTCTTTCCAAAATATCTGCACAAATTTAACACAGCAGGATGTTCTACCTTCGTTATAACTACGTGCTTTTTTTGAGGATTAGCCTCTAAAGAAGAGTGTATTGCATTATTGTTACTTTCAGTTCCACAGCTTGTGAATACAATTTCGGACGCACTTGCACCCAAGAGGTCAGCAACCCTTTCTCTGGAAATATCAATCTTACCTGCAACTTGCCTCCCAAACGTATGCAAACTTGAAGGATTCCCGTAGTATTCCCTAAAATATGGCAGCATTTCTTCAAGCACGCTGGCATCAACTTGAGTAGTAGCATTATTATCAACATATACTAATTTCATCATAATCTCCAAATTCAATATAAATCGGTACGCCTATGTTTAAACAAAGGAATCTCTGCTCGAATAGTCTCCAACAAACTCAAATCAACTTCAGCATAAATGATATTTTCGTTATCCTTCGCCTTCGCCAGCACCTTACCCCATGGGTCAACTATCATACTTTTCCCATAACAGGTAATATTATTTGGACTCGTCCCTATCTGGTTTGCAGCAACAATAAACACCTGATTCTCAATAGCGCGGGCCTTGATCAACGGTTCCCAATGGTATTTCCCCGTAGCAGCCGTAAACGCTGCAGGAACAAAGAAAATCTTTGCACCCTTTAATGTCAAAACCCGAAAAAGCTCACAGAAGCGTAAGTCGTAGCATATAACCAAGCCAGCATCAAATTGTCCCATGTTTACGGTAACGAGTCTGTTTCCCGCTAATACATGATCGGATTCTTTATATCGTATCTTGTTCAAAATATCAACATCAAAAAGGTGAATCTTGCTATACTTGGCTAAAATCTCTCCGCTCCTGCCAACAAGCACTGACGTGTTGAAGACCTTATCCTTTTGAAACTTTTCAAAGATACTTCCACACACTATACAAATTTTGAATCTTCTCGCTTTTTCCGAAAGAAGATTTGTCGTGTAACCGGGTATTTTCTCTGCATTTTCTATCATAGCTTCAATACGCCCGCAGCAATTAAACATTTCAGGCAGAACAACAATATCTACATCGTTTTCGACAGCAGTATCGATAAGCCGGCTGATAAATTGTAAATTCTCTTCTTTCTCTTCATTTGCGCAAAATTGAATTGCCGCAACCTTAAATTTTTTTTCTAGACTGTTTTCAAATTTAGTCATTTCGTTATCATTCCTCACACTTACAACTTACTACCAATAACTTCCATTACCTGGTTTGTTACTTTAGCAAAGAATTCATTTCTGGTTTTCATATCTTGAAACTTGCGTTTTTCAATTGTCATAGGTTTGTGATAGTAAACGAGTATTCTTTTTGGGCGTGGCAGTTTTTTATGCTTTGGCCACGCCGCATAAGCACCAACAATCGTAACTGGAACTATTTGGGCATTTGTCTTAAAAACTATGCGTGCAAGCCCGAGTTTATACTCTTTAATTTTTCCGTCTATACTTCTCCTCCCCTCGGGAAAGAGCATTAACGCGTGCCCGTTATTCAAGGCCTTGAGGGCATTAATATATGCACTCTTATCAAACTTTGTCAACTCAACTGGAAAGGCACCAAAAAAACGTATTACTCTATTCAGGATAGGTATTGAAAAAAGTCTGTCCCATGCCATAAATTCCATGTCTCTTTTTATACCAATCGCAACTATTATCGGATCATAAAAACTGATATGGTTCGGGGCAATTACAACAGGCCCTGAGTCAGGAACGTTTTCACACCCATAAAACCTAACTCTATGAAAAATTTTGAAATAAAGAAGCGGTATCCATCTGAAAAAGGTAACATTCATATTTAATTAAACAATTGACACATACTATATACCACAGTAAAATCCAGTTTGTATACTCATCTCATAATGGTTTTCGGATAAAATCCGAGATAAAATTGAGCGAGTAAAGTCCTCGGCGCCTGTCCGGGGACACCTTCACCAGGATTTGGTTTTCAGTAAATCCGAAAACCAAATCGATTTTAGTATATCTGGATAGGTATAAAATAAGAAACTCCCCTTAATAAATCAAGCGGAAACCATGACCATTTACAGTATTGATTTTATACCTGCACAGCGGATTCATGAGATAAGGAGAACATACTGAAAGAAAAAATAGGCTTTATTGGTGGTGGAAAGATGGGAGAGGCCTTAATAAAAGGTATCTTACATGCAAAGCTCTCTACCAAGGACACAATTATGGCCAGTGACATAGACAACAATCGATGCCAGATATTAGAGAGAGAAACGGGGATTAAAACCACACAGGAAAACAACAAAGTAGCATCCTGTTCTGACATTCTCGTTCTTGCCACGAAACCAAATACAATAGGACATATCCTTGAAGAATTGAAGAATGAAATAACGGTTAGACACCTTGTTGTTTCTATAGCGGCCGGAATCCCTACGGGTTTCATAGAATCGATTTTAAACAGAAACTGCCGGGTTATCAGGGTAATGCCAAACACTCCATGTCTCGTTGGTGAAGGTGCTGCAGGTTTTTCATTGGGGAAAAATGCCACCCGTGATGACGGGGTTTTCGTTTGCGATATCCTAAAGACCGTTGGAAAAGCTTATCTATTGGAAGAGCACCTTCTTGACGCAATAACAGGTTTAAGCGGAAGCGGACCTGCTTATGTCTATATGGTTATCGAAGCACTGTCAGACGGTGGGGTAAAGATGGGTTTACCCAGAGATATGTCAACAACGCTTGCTGCACAGACAGTTCTCGGTGCTGCAAAAATGGTACTCGAATCCAACATACATTTAGGTAAACTAAAGGATTTTGTATCCTCTCCTGGAGGAACAACAATTGAAGGTATACATGCTTTAGAAAAAGGCGGCATGAGAAGTGCACTCATTGATGCAGTTGAGGCTGCAACTAAAAAATCAAAAAAACTTGGAAGAACCTTTTCGAAATAGAGTAAATAAATTGTATCCCGTAAAAGTTCGCAGACTTACTGAATACCTGTTGATTATTGTAATGGTAACCGCTCTTGGAATGGCCGCGAAGGAAAACTTCACAGAAGCATCATATACTCCTGTAAACAATTCCCAAAACTCTTCCCTTAAGTCCTTTCTCATACATTTGAAGAAAAATTATGGCAGCCCATATGCTTCAAATGCAAAGAAACTCTATGATATTCTTCTTCAAGCAAAAGGATTTACCACTAGAGAAGAGGAAATAAGCTTTTTAGAATTTGACGTTCTGAAGATGAAGGTTGTTGACAACAAAACACTTGCTGTAAAAATTAATAATGGAGATGTTGTGCAGAGGAGAGATAAAGGTAAAATATCTTTTACCCCAAGAAGAACCTGTTTTGTATACATATTCAGGATTGAACCAACAGGCATCATCTTTCCACTTTTTCCACGAAGGAAGTTCAGTGCACAGACAAACCCTTTGACAGCAAATTTGACATATTTTGTGCCTCCAATGAAGAAATGGTTACCCTTTGGGAAAAATTACGGAAAAGGAGCAATAGTGATATTTGCCTCAACAAAAAGAAACTCTGCTATTGAGAAATTAATGGAATACTTTAATAATCCGAATTTTTCTGATCGACTACCTCAGTCAGATACGGTAAACCCGTTAAAAACTATCCCTATCATTAATAGGGAAATAGGTGGTATTAAAAAAGGACAAACCAGACAGGTCAGACTCCCTTTAGACGAAATGGGAGAATTTATCTCAACAGAATTTTTATGGGACATACCCAATATTGTTATTACGTTATGGTACAACTGCAGATAATTTTGAAACGTACGGACTCTTTACCTGAAGCAATAGGACTTTGGCAGGAAAACTATGAATTACATAATATCATTTTGTTTATACTCACCTCGTAATGGTTTTTGTATAACTTGAAATGAGAATATTCTCATTTCAAACAAGATTGTTATTGACATCTCAGGGTAAGTTTGTTATTTTTCCATTCAAATTTTTCTTTATGTTAAATGGTATTGAATTTTACGCTAACTACCCTATAATTCGAACAGTAGCGAGCCTTATAACGGTATGTTCATATTATTATATCGTTTTCTAAATTCTAAATTCGTTTTATTGTAACTTTCCATAATTACTGTTTTATAAGGAGGTATGATATTGGCTGTTGATAATATAGAAAAAGAGGTTACATCAATTGTGGCAGAAGTAACCGAGTTAGACGAGAATGAAATATGGGAGAAAAGAGACGCTGATTTTTTTAAAGATTTAGAAATAGATTCCTTATTAGCATTGGAAATTCTGGCGCTTATTGAAAAAAAATTCAAGATACAGATCCCGGAAGAAAAGCTAGTTGATATTACTTCACTAAACGCCACAATTGAGATGACAAAATCAACAATTGAGGGAAATGCAAAAACCTAATTTTTTATAGACCTAATCAACTCACCAAGTGAACGTAACGGCTCGCTATAAAAGTTCATTACGTAACCAGGTCATGCAAGAGGCACTTGTACACCTTTAAAACACTGGTCGTTCTTAAAGTAACTGATCCGTATATTAAGACAATTGAACATCGAAAGGCATTCAACAATGTTAGGCTTTGAGGAAGTAAGGAAGCTGGTTCCTCAAAAATTCCCGTTCCTATTTATCGATAGGGTTATTGAATATCAAAAAGAAAGCAAAATTGTTTGTTTGAAAAACATTTCAGGCAATGAAGCGTTTTTTGCCGGACACTTTCCTGATTTTGCCATAATGCCGGGAGTTCTTATTTTAGAGGCCATGGCGCAAGCCTCGATAATTCTCTTCCAGAAGAGCTTTAATTCAGACAAGGGCAAAGACAAGGTATTTCTATTGGCTTCAGCCAATGTTCGTTTTTCAAAACCTGTTTTTCCGGGCGACCAGCTACTCTTAGAGATCAACACTGAAAAAGTTATTTCAACTGCTGCAATTGTAAGGGGTGTAGCGAAGGTTGGAGAAAAGATTGTTTCGAAGGCAACATTAAGTTTTGGGGTTACAGAAAAAGAATCTTTAATGCAGTAAGCAAGATAGACAGTATAAGAACAACTGCTTTTTCGGAGCGCAGTTATACATGATCATTAATACCACGCAACGCTTCAAACGTGTATACTCGCACTGCAAAGAGCTTTCGATGTGTGTGCAGGTGAAAGAATCAGAAATTTGAGAATGAAGTTTCATGGATAAAAGAATTGTAATAACTGGTGTTGGAGTGATATCTCCCATAGGATGCGGAAAAGAGATTTTCTGGGATGCCTTGATTTCCGGTAAATCCGGGGTATCGGAAGTAAAATCCTTCGATACGTCTATATTCAAAGTACACCGAGGTTGCGAGGTAAAGGGCTTCAAGTATGAGGATTATGTGAGTAACGGTTCAAACCGGAAAATCGGTAAGGGATCACAATTTGCAATTGCTGCTACTAAACTTGCCTTGGATGACTCTCAGATTTATACAAAAGATATAGATCCTGAAAGCGTTGGTGTTTCTATCGGAACAACTGCGGGTGAAATTCAGATACTTGAGAAGGTAAATCTTTTACGATTTGAGAATGGTGAAGACAAAATCGACCCACACCTCTTTTTAAGTCACCCATGCATTAACATACCTTCCAATATCTCAATTGAATTTGGCTTTAAGGGGCCAACCACAATAATCCCAACAGCGTGTGCGGCAGGGAATTATGCTATTGGCTATGCATGCGATTTAATAAGACTGGGTAGAGCAAATATTATGCTCGCCGGAGGCTCAGATCCATTTTCAAAAGTAGCTTACGTTGGATTTGGAAGGCTAAATGCTATTGCACCGGAAATCTGTCAGCCTTTTGACAAGAACAGAAAGGGAATGCTAATTGGTGAAGGAGCCGGAATGCTGGTGCTGGAATCTTTAGAAGACGCCTTGGCAAGAAACGCAAATATCTATGCAGAAATTTTAGGTTACGGATTAAGTTGCGATGGATATCACATTACCATTCCTCACCCGGACGGCAATGGTGTTGTTTCTGCAATGGAAAAGGCATTAAGAGATGCGAACATAAAACCTGGGGATGTTCAACATATAAGCGCACATGGTACCGGGACCGTAGCCAACGACAAGGCAGAAACTATTTCAATCAAGAAGGTTTTCGGAGAACATGCGAAACGGCTGGCTATCAGTTCTATTAAATCCATGATTGGACATACCATGGGAGCTGCCAGTGCTATAGAGGCCATTGCATGCGCTTTGGCTATCAAAGAAGGTATTGTTCCACCCACAATAAATTTTGAGACTCAGGATCCTGAATGCGATTTGGATTTCGTGCCAAATGTTAAACGCGAAATGGAAATAAACATAGCATTGAATAACGCATATGCCTTTGGCGGCAACAATAGCTGTCTTGTGTTAAAGAAGTTTTCCGGGTAAAGGTTACCATTACTCAGTCCTCTAACCAAAAAAAGAGATTATTACCTTTATCATACCAGTTGCATGTATCAAAGTTAACGGTACTTAATTAACTCCGTTAACGTTTTGTTTAGTGAAAAACATTTTTCTGATGGATTAATAAAAACTATGAGTATCCGCTTGGTAATAACGGGAATGAGTATTTTGTCTCCTCTCGGCTTAAACAAAGACGAATTTTGGCACAATTTGACAAACGGTAATTCCGGTATAAAGGATGTTACGCTATTTGATGTTTCCCGATATAAAAGTAAAAAAGCAGGAGAGATATCAAACTTTGACGCAAAGGAATACCTGGGCAAGAAGGGGATACGACACATTGACAGAACCTCGCTTCTGGCATCTTCAGCAGCAAAGCTGGTAATGGAAGATGCCAAAATCACCCATGAAATTTATGGAGAAGAAGATTTGGGAATTGTGATCGGCTCGACATATGGCAGCATAGACAGTATCAGCTCATTTGATTTAGAAGCATTAAAAGAGGGACCAAGTTTTGTAAATCCCATGGATTTCCCGAATACAGTTCTGAATGCCCCTGCAAGTAGAGCTTCAATATTTTGTAAAGCTACCGGTCTTAACTCAACTATTTCAACTGGTGTTACGAGCGGACTGGATGCGATAATTTACGCTTCTGATTTCCTCAAGCTGAAAAGAGTGAAAGCTGTATTAGCTGGAGGGGTACATGGGCTCACCCCTGACATTTTCTGGGGCGCGTACAAATCTGGTATTCTTTCAGGCAGCAAGAATGGATCTCTTGAGATCTCCGCTCCATTTGATAAGAGACGGAATGGCTTTATCTTAGGAGAAACCGCTGCATTACTAGTGATCGAAAGGCTGGAAGACGCATTAAAGAGGGACGCAAAAATTTATGCTGAAATAAAAGGATATGGAAACACCTTTAATCCCAAGAAAATCAACCATGACTTGCTCGACACAGAAGAGGGTGCTAGATGCATTTCCGTGGCGATGAAAGATGCTAAACTTAAAAGTAACGATATCTCTTATATATCCGCATGCGCAAACTCAAGTGAAACGGGAGATATCATGGAAACCAGGGTTATCGAAGAGTACTTTGGTGATTTCGCAAAACAGGCCCCCATAAGCGCAATAAAGTCAATGAGTGGTGAATGCCTTGATGCATCAGGGGCTATGCAGTGTGTTGCCAGTATCATGGCAATTAACAATGGAGTTATCCCGCCAACAATCAATTATCAGGAAAAAGATGAGAACTGCGATTTAGATTTTGTTCCGAATAAAAGCAGAGAGCTAGAGGTAAATAATGTGCTGATCAACGCTTTTTCTGATACAGGTAATATTTCATCCATAATCATCTCAAAATATTCAAACGAATAGTACTGCAAAATGAATGAAGTAAATTGTTGACCAGATATATGGTGACGGTTTTAAAATCAGTTGCGACTGAAACCAAATCGTTACGTTTCAAGCCTGATGAATGTTAAAGAATCAAAATACGATGTTATCATAATGGGCGCAGGAATAGCAGGCTTAATTTGTGGAGCTTTCTTAGCCAAAAACGGGAAAAAAGTATTGATACTAGAACAACACCATATACCCGGAGGCTATTGCACTTCTTTTAAAAGGAAAGGATTCATTTTCGATGCTGCAGTTCATCATATTGGCGGATGTGGAAAGTGGGGCATAGTTGGCAGATGTCTCAGTGAACTCGACATAAACATCCGGTTTTTGCGACTTGACCCAATGGATAGTATCCATTTCCCAACATTTTCTCTGGATGTGCCTGCGGAACTAGATGATTACGTTCAGCTGTTAACACAACAATTTGCATCTGAGAATAAAACCATACCAGTTTTTTTCAAAGAGTTTGTGGGATTGTACCGATCCACGGTCAGCACAGGAAAGAGCAAATTGTTATCAAAATACCAAGACCTGACTTACAAGGAAATGCTGGATATGTATTTTACCGATGAAAGACTTAAAATGGTATTGTCAGCACAGTGGGGCTATATTGGTTCGCCACCTCATGAGGCTTCAGCAATTGGTATGTGTCAGATGCTGGTTAACTATCTCAAAGACGGAGCTTATTACCCAGTAGGCAGTACCCAAAATTTCACTGACAGAATTGCTCAAAAATTTATTGACTATGGTGGCCAGATTATGTTATCTTCTACGATTAAGAAGATCAGTACGAAAAATACGTTTGCAAAAGGAGTTATAACAGACAAAGGGGAGGAATTTTTTGCTGATAATTTCGTTTCGAACATAGACCCGTTACAGTTGTTTTTTACCTTAATAGATAATCAAGAAATCGAAGAATCATACCTTCACAAAATCAGAAAGATGAAGGGAAGTGGTTCGTTTTTCTTGTTATATTTAGGACTTGACAGCAGAATCGATTTAAAAGGCTTAAAGAGAGGATTCTATCACACTTCAAGAGACATGAGTTTTGCCGACAACGGCTGGTTTTATATTTCTGTACCAACACATGCTGATGCAAGCCTCTCCCCAGACAATAAACAGATAATTACGGTTGTTGTATCCATAAAAGAGCGTTTTGATGAAATAGAAGACTGGAATATCTTTAAAGAAAAGAAGAAGCAGTATACCATACGTTATCTTGAAACATTTTTACCGAATATTCAGAACCACATTGACGTTATGGAAATGGGCACACCCAGGACTTTAGAACGCTATACGCTTAACTCAAAAGGCGCTGCTTATGGCTGGGCTGTTACCGTAGACCAAACATGGTCGAACAGGCTGCGGCATACAACACCTTTCAGGAATCTTTTTCTGGCTGGACACTGGACAAATCCTGGACCAGGGATATGTGCAGTTGTGTCCTCTGGATGGAGAGTGGCGAGTATGATTTTAAATAATTAGGAGGAGAATAAAATGAGAAAAATGATGCTTATCAATCCACACCCTCCGGGGAGACATGGCGAAGAGAGTATTTCGGTTATAGTCCAGATGCCTCTAAATCTGGCATATATTGCGGCTTTAACACCAGGAGATTGGGAGTTCGATATTATAGACGAAAATATGGAACTGGCTATTGACGAAAATGATAACCTCACCTTTGACAATGTGGATCTCGTTTGTATAACCTCTGTTACATATCAAGTTGCCAGGGCTTACAAGATTGCCGAGGTATGCAGAAAAAGAGGAATGACGGTAATAATGGGCGGGATCCATGCATCCGTAATGCCTAACGAAGCATCTCGATACGTTGATGCGATTTTCACCGGTGAGGCAGAAGCCCTGTGGCCTCAAGTCATTAAGGATTTTGAGAATGGCCAGCTTAAAAAAGTTTATAATGGAGGGCTACCTGCATTATCAGAAATGAAAAATGTTTTTCCCAACAGGGAATTCATGAAGAAAAAATACAATTATAAGTTCTCTTCAATTGTCACCACAAAGGGATGCCCAAATTACTGTGATTTCTGTAGCGTTCCAACCTTTCAAGGGAAAAAATACCGTGAAAGACCATACGAAGATGTCTTGGATGAAATGGAAGCCACCGATTACAAGGGCCTCATGTTTGCTGAAGACAATTTTTACGGCCATAGCAAAAACTCTGCAAACAGAGCAAAGAGCCTCTGGCGTGGAATGATCGAAAGGGGGATCCAGAAGGACTGGCTTGGATTTACGGCCCTCAACATCTCTCAGGATGCTGAAGCGCTGGATTTGATGGCTAAGAGCGGAAATTTTGGCTTTCTTTGTGGAATAGAATCAACAAATGAAGCAGTCTTGGAGAAGATGAACAAAAAGGTAAATCTAAGACTTGGGACTGATAGTTATTTTGACTGTATTCAAAAGATTCATGACCACGGACTCATAGTTTGGGGTTCTATCGTCTTGGGAGCAGATGGAGATAACAAGGATTCGTTTAAAAAAATGACAGAATTTGTCTTGGAGAACAATATCGATGTCTTGACCTTTGGTATTAATTGTCCTTTTCCTCAAACTGCACTCTACCACAGATTAAATGCTGAAAAGAGGATTTTTCGTAAGAATTATCCAGAAGATTGGAAATATTACGACACGGCGCATGTGGTGCACAGGTTTGTAGATATGACATTGGAAGATTTTATTGAGGGCATGCAATATATGTATGACCATCTGTATGCTGGCGACAATCTGAGACAGCGCTTTAGGAAATCAGCCAAAACTATCGGCAGCACAAGACACGGAAAACGCAACGCTATGTTTGGTTTCAGGGTTGGTTCCGATTGGCAACAGGTCTTTCAACAGGTACTGGAAAATTTGCAGAAACTTTATGATTCTGGGGATTATTATCAGGATTGGTATAAGAGTAGTTCTGTAACGGTGCCAGCAGAAACTGGAGTTACCGTAAGTTAAATGAAAATTCTTTTGCGACAATGCATCCCAATTACTTTTTTAGTATGCACAATTTTGTTATATCATACGGCTTGTTTTTCCGATGACCAAGGAGCAACTTCATTCGATTTCCGTAAGACTAGGTGGGGAATGACAAAAAATGAAGTCAAAGCCAGTGAGAGCGAATCAGCAAGAATACAAACAGAGAAGAAGATAAATGAAAGCTATACAGGTCTCGTGGCTGATGAAGTAATCGTATATAATGAGAAAGTTGCGGAGATGGATGTCCAAATGAGTTATTTCTTCCTTAACGATAGTCTTGTGGGATCAGAATATTCTTTTAGAAAGGAATACGAAAAAAAGAATTCCTACATTGATATATATTATAAGCTCAGGAACATTTTGGCACGAAAATATGGAGCTCCTGTCTCTGAAGATGAAACATGGAAAGACGAAAGATTTCAAAAGCGCCCGGAATTTCCTTCCGATCCCAACCACCTTAGCTATAAATCAATATGGGAAACGGAAAAGACAGAAATTTCATTGTCTTTGAAGACAGTATTTGATACACGCTATCAAGTCACTAAAGAAATGAAGAATATAATCCATATTTTGTACGCTAGTAAAAACCCAGAATATCTGGAAGATTTTTAATCATGTATTCATTCACGAGTTAGTTCTCCCCTCTTTACTCTCTTTGTGTGTAAGGTGTAAAAGCCACTTTTAGATAATCGCTACTCATCGCTTCAAATGCTTTGTTAATCAAAGTAAATGGGTCAATCTCGAACTTGGAACCGTTATTAGCTCTCAAAAAACTTCTTTTTTTTTGTTTAGAGTGCATCTTAATCCTGTATAGTAAATTTACTTTTTTTCGGATTTTTTGTTCATAATTTTCCACTGCAAGAGCCGCATCGCGATGCATTTTCATGCAAATTCTAACGATTTTTTCAAAAAGATCTGGATAGTTATCACAGATAAAGTATATCTTTCCCTCTTTAGTCAAATAACATTCGGTTATTCCGTAATGTGAACATATCTTGAACATTATATTTCCACCGGGATTTTTTTTAATAAACTCCATTGTGTTTTCTATCATGTTCCCTAAATCTTGCCCTGAGGGATAAGCCCTTTTTATTAAAAATTCAGTTCTTGCTTTTTTTACCTCTTTTTCCTTCATAGGTTGGCCGTTTTCTCTGCATTTCCTCATTTGGTGTTCAAGAAAAAGACTATATGTAGGGTGGATGTGATACACGATAAGAGAATTATTTTTTGCCATTACACTTTCCATAAACTGGACATCAACTCCCACTTTCGTGATAAAATGGTCATCTACCCTCGTTTCAGGAACTGCTCCACTTCCTATTTCAACCCACCTTTCTTCCGGAGGCAAAAATATCCAACACTCTTCTATTCTCGAAGTATCAACAAGACTCCTTAATTCTTTAATTCCTTCTTCTTCATTTTTACAGATAACAGTTCTGTATTTATTATCATTATTAACAACTAGTTCCCGGATAACAATATCTTCCCTTTCTTGTTCGTGTCTTTCCAGAGCCACAGCAACACGATGTAGGAAACTAAAAAAAACTAGATTAACCAACACTGTTATTAAGAAAATTATCTTAAGCATAAGAGATCTAAATCAGATACATGTTTTATTTACGTTTTTTGTACTTGATTTTAGGAGTATCCATTTGTTATTCTGCTGTAAAATAGGAATTATCTCTCTGAAAAGATAACATCCAATCCTCTTTTTGTACAGCAGTAAAATCAGATACAAATAGACAGAAGCATGAAGAATAAACATTTTATTCACAATTTTCGAACACAAACCACTGTGTTCTTTATCACCTCTCTCTTAAGCATATCGGCTATCTTTATGTGTTACGATATCTTACAGGCAGAAGAAAATAGAGAAATATTCACAAAACTACGGTCCACATGCGGAGTTTTTGCTGATGATTCAATGGTGAAAAAATATAACTTTTATGATAAGTTTGATAATAAGACAGGTGATTTTGCAAATGATTACGAAATGAAGACAATCAATGAAGACAGAGTTGTCATCGACCATGCCACGGGTCTCATGTGGCACCAGTCAGGTTCCAACCACTGTCTCAGCTGGGAAGGCTCAAAGGAATGGATCAGCAATTTCAACAAGAAGGGTTATGCTGGATATAATGATTGGAGATTACCAACGATGGAAGAAGCTGCATCACTGTTGGAATCAAAAAAGATGAATGATGACTTATTTATCGATCCACTTTTTGACAAAAAGCAAATATGGGTTTGGACCGGTGACAACTATGTTTCGGGAGGTGCATGGCTCGTACACTACGGATGTGGTTGCGTATTCTGGAGACGCATTGGCGCCCGTTATGTTCGCCCTGTACGTACTCTTGAGTAAATCATACAACAAGTTTTCTTTGCTTTTTTTAATCTGAAACAAAACAAGAAATGTTTACTTTAATTTGAAACTAATTAATGAGAGGGGAGAAAAATGGTAAAAATAATGAATATGTTCGTGTGCGGACTGGCCTTAATATTTTTCACTGTTGGATGTGGTCAGGATCAAGAGCGTCCTACCGAGACAAAAGAATCTGCTGTAAAACAGTCTGATGAAACTGCAACCAAGGATAGCGGAATGATAGAAAAAATGAAATCTCAAGCAGAGACAATAAAAGAAAAGACTTCTTCGGTCATCGGTGATCAAGTTGACAAGGCCAAAGCTGTTTTTGACAAAGGCAAGGAAGATGAAGCTATTATTGAGCACGGTGATGAAGCGGCAACTAAGGCGGATCAAACACTAAAGGAGGAAAGCACTAAAATTGGTTCAATGAAAGACAAAACAGCTTCGATCGTGAAAGATCTTATTAACAAGGCCAGGGCATTCTTTGAACAAGGTAAGTTCAAAGAATCCATAGCAGCGGCGCAGGATATCTTAAGTAATCATGACAGCGATTCACAGGAAGCCAAGGACATTATTACGAAGGCCAAAGAGAAATTGAAAGAGCTCCTTGAAGAGCAAGCTAAAGAGAAGCTTGAAACAACAACAGCAACGGATAAAGCCGAAGACCTTAAAGACAACCTAACCGACAAATTAAAGAGCTTTGGACAATAAACAGGAGAACTGAAAAAGTGCCAGCCTTGTGAGAAAGTGCAAACAGTGGCTTTTCACAAGGCTGGCATTCACAATCCGCCAGCATACATTCTTTGAGGTAATAATCGTACTTGCATACCTTCTCCCTTTTACTTTGAAGAACAGCTAAACTGAAGATTATTGGTAGAAGTTCGTTGACTCTGTTTCCTCCACAACTCGATCTATTTGATCACTGTTCAAAGTAGCCTTAAACCTCACATCTCCTTTACCAACAGCCTTTACATGTATCCTCCAGATTGCCCTCTCTTTCGGTCCTAAAGCAGGCAGGGGTTCAAATATTATTCTGTTGCCTACAGATGATCCGGCCGTTGGACCATCAGAAGAAATATATTCCATGGTACCTGATTCCAAAGTACATGCAATTGTAATATTTGTACCAGTCGCTGAACCTTGATTGGTTACCGTAATCTCATACGTCTCACTTGCGCCGATCTCGATTGGATCCTGGATATCGACAACTTCAAGGAGAATAGCAGAAATCCCAACCACTTCTGTAACAGCGCAATCTTTTACTGCATCAGCACATTCGCCACTGACGACTGCACAGTTTTCAGCCTTTCCCAAACTATCTGCCCGAACAGTCACACTTACCTCTCTGGATTCCCTTGGCTGCAAAGTACCCAAATGCCACAATACGCCTTTTCCGGTTAAAGTACCTCCGTCACTGGCTCTTACCATTGAGGTGTTTGTGGGAATGGAATCATCAACAACTGTATTAAAGACCGGCCCATTGCCCTCATTGGTTACTACGATGTTATACGTGATATTCCGGCCAATATACCGTATCGCTGGCCCTGTTTTGGTGATAGAGAGAACAGGTTGACTTACGACTGTAGTGGTTGTGTTAGAATTAGCACTCAAACCATCATCAGCAACAACGGTTGCTGAGTTATCAAATGTGCCGATTCGGTCAGCCTTAACGTTGAAGACAACCTCTCGTGATTCACCTGACTGCAAAGAGCCAACATCATATTCCACGTAGTCTTCACCTCTCTGCGACTTCATGCCTGAAGGGAGAGGTTCTTTAATCTTCACATTCTGAGCCGTACCTGTTCCTGTGTTGGTAACCACAATCTTTATTGGTATTGGATCACAAATTATAACATCAGACGGTATCTGCTTCGTAATCATCAATTCTGGCTGTACAACGTTTGTAGTCTTACAAATGTTTAAGGGTAATTTATAAGCCACGTCTGTGCAGCAGAACTCTAAGACCCCTAAAGCTGCAGGCGTACCCGAAACTCGAATTACCTTTGTTTCTCCGGGTCCCAAATCACCAAGAAGCCAATGTGCTCTTCCCGACAATACATCTCCCTTCATAAGAGGTTCGGAGCTTTTTACGTCAAATTTCTGTGGAATGGTTTCGAACACCTCAATATCATTAACCGTTGAGTCGCTAAGGTTCGTTACGTTAATAACAACATCGATTACCCGTCCCAACAAGCTTTGAGAGGGTACAATTTTTTTTATGGAAATAGCACTTCTTGATCCAGCTTCCGTAGAGTATCCTTCTGCACTCCTCATGCTAATCGTTTCTTCTCTATTCGCAGGAGCTGTGTATTTTGGTCTTTCTCGCCCAATGCTCATTTCATCCATCACTACCTGGTTTTGTTGAGAGGTACAGCCATACACGCCAATAAGCATTGCAAAAAATAGAATAATAACAGCATTCACGCTCTTTCCGCAAAACATATACACCTCCATTTAATAAAAGTTATAAAGACTATTTACACACAAGCAAATAGTCTTTGCAAAGAGACAAACGATGCAGTAAAAATAATAGATTACCGTTGTTGCTTAAACGCGGAGTTTCATATACATAATTTTGCTGTTAATTGTTCTATTATAATAACCGGTGACAGATTACTGGTTTTGCATAGCAAATCTGCTTCTAACATAAATCTCCATTTATCAGGCATCTCTTCTTCATTAAAATTTTGAGCTTGCCTTCTGATTTTATCAATAAAAATCCTCTTTTGGGATGTATTTTCCATAATCTCTTCATCGCTACCACCTTTATTGATAATCCTGACACTCTTCCATAAATCTCTCATTCTTTTATGTAATGAACTGATTATGGCTATGGCAATTACCTTTTCATCGTAAATAATATTTTTCCTCTCATTTTCTATACCGGTATCAAACATAACCTTTACCATCCTCATAGCCGAAACAAAATCTTTACCACCAATGGCATCGAGTAAATGATAAATCTTTTCTCTCTGACTCACCCCTAACACCTTTTGAATATCATCTTCAGTAATTTGTTTTCTACCGCCCACATAAATTGACAAGATTTCTATCTGCTTATCAATAATAGCCAGATCATTTCCCGTCTTCTCCAAGAGAGAGAAGGCTGTTTTCATATCCATCTTCTTACCATAACCTTCAGCATGCATAACGATCCATTTTGTTAACTCACTGTCATATTCAGCTTTCTCCTTTTCCCAAGGTGCAGGGCTGTCATAAAGCTTATTGCATTCAATCAGAACTCCTTTGTTTCCGTTTAGCGCTTTTACGATTTTTTTTCTCTTATCCAGAGATAATACATTCAAAACTAAGCAATTTGAATTAAATTGGTTTTCTAGAAATTCCAAGAGTTTCTGCTGGTTCATTTCAAAAAGTTATCCGCATTCTCAACAATCACCAGTTTATACGTGCCAAACATGGAAACAGTACCGACCTCTTCAAAAACATCACGATATGATGTACGAATATCACTGTTTTCGATGCTGGTACTATCTAAATATTCACCTGTTTTTTTATTTCCAGGATCTTCACCACGAAAGACAATTAATCCCTGTTCTTCTCCTCCACTTGCAAAGAAACATTTTTTTATTCGAGACAGGACCTGATTCTTGAGAAAAATCTCGGCTCCACTAATTATAGAGAGCGTCAATCCACCCATTTTTTCAGCTTTGTTAATAAATTCAGTAAATTTCATAAAATACAGATATCTTAAAACCAATATTCTCTTTTAAAAATTTTCGTCTATTTTTTTCTCATAGATGTTGACATAATTAAACTTATGAGTATAATGCAAAAAACACCCGGTATACACTTCCTTTCATTTTTAATATCATTTGGAGCCAAAGGCAACATGACTACAACAAAAAAAGAGCTGAATGAAGCTATCTCTCAAAAACAAGGGGTATCTCAAATAATTGTAAAACAAATCATACAACTATTTTTAGATTTATGTATTGATGAACTGGTAAAAGGCAATCGATTGGAATTTAGAGATTTTGGAATCTTCTCCACCTTTCAACGAAAGAAAAAGACCGGAAGAAATCCAAAAACAGGAGCACCTGTAGATGTGCCCCCTAAAAGAGTTGTACGATTTAAAGCAGGAAGACTTTTAAAAGAAAAAGTAAAATAGTACTGCCTGACACAAAAAAAAAAGAGACCTGATAATATCGACTTCCCGTACACTTTAATTTCCCATTCTATTTGTCCAATCTGAATAATTCCTGTGTGAAGTGTCCTTTGAAAACCCATGTTCAACCAAAACCCATGTATTACCCGATTTTTTATACGTAATTTTATATGAATAATCTACCATACGCCATCTCCAGAAAAAAAAGTGTGATAAACCCGTCACAAAAATGTTAATTTTCTGGGCATAGGGATCGATATCTTCGAATAAGGCCACTCCTTTCTTGGTAACTCCTGGACCAAATTCTCCTTTCATATCTTTTGCTCTCATATATTCCTTGTCCTCTTTCGTAACTGCCGACACAACTTCTTCAATAAATTTATCTTCATAATTTTTTTCAGTGTCAGTCGTTAAAAAGGTTTCCACAGGAACTAAAATTTCTTTATCAGTTGTATTTTTTATTGAATAAAACCAAATAATATATTTCTTCTCACCCTCAGAATCCTTATTATGCAAAATATTTTCAGGTATACTCCACCCAAAATCTATTTGTGAAGCTTCAGATAGAAGTGAAGAGAAAAAAACAAAGATGCACACACAAAACAAGGTATTGACTTTTTTCATTAATTGCTCCTTAACTGATAATAACAAAACACAGCGACAGTTTGCTAATTAACACATCTCAAATGAGCAGGACCGAAAGTTAACGGTTTACGCTTTCAATAAAAACCGATACACTCGTGAACACTGGTTACCGCTTCCCTTTTTCTAATAATACCAAAGCATGCTTTATCGGCACCCCAAAGTTTGCACCTCTAAAACCACGAAAGATTCCGTAACTTATTGCAACAACCTTCCCTTTATTATTAAAAACCGGACCTCCACTACCTCCGACTGTTGTTTGCGCGTCATAAATAATTCTTCCCTCCAAAACGTCACTTACGTGTCCCTGTGTTGTAAAAGGTCTAATGAGGTCTCTATCCGAAAGTGCTTGTGCCGCTTCAATAAAAGGCATTTCTGAAAGCTCTCTTGCTGTATCTGGGTCTGCTTTTGCAAAGAGTGCACTTAAACCTGCGGGGTAACCTAACAATACAATTGGTTCCCCTTCCACTGCACCACTATGGCTCACATCCAATTCAAGGACGGGGATATCTATACCACGAGGATCAAAACTAAGTAGCGCTACATCTGATTCTTCAGAAACCATCTCGACTTTAAGAGGAAAAGGTTCTTTTACCTTTGGAAAAAATGCCCGGAATTCCTTAAACATGGGTTTAAAACCCTTTTCTATAGAGACAAATTGAGCGCTTTTGGCCCACGTGGGATCTGCAATATGGTGATTCGTTAATACCTTGCCACCCTTGCTAACCAAAAACCCTGTTCCAGTATAATCATTTGTCAAAAGCCTTCCATCGCTCCATGCCCGTAAAGGTTCACCGGTTAATTCATCTATCAACACAAAAGAGCACTGAATCAGGCATATACCACCACTAAAATTTCTGATTATCTTTTTTGCAACTGCGCTTTCAAACTCTAAGACTTCCACTCTTTTTGTTGTTTCAGTTAGAGTCGTGTATACGTTGTAAAAAAGAGTACCAACACCTCCAAAAACTATCATGAGAACGATGAAAGCCGAGATTTTAAACTTCAGTGAAGATTGTGTGAATGCCTCTACCAGCAAGGTCTTGAAAAAAAGAGTTGCAGTTGTCAACCTCCGTCCTTTATGAGCCTCTCTTGCAAGATCCATAGAGTCTGCTAACACTTCACGGAACGGCTTACAAACGTCCCCCTCATCAACCTTAATTCTAAAACGTACTCTTGGCCCATCCTCGCCATACTCAATGAGATCGCTGTCATGTAATACCACTTCTTGGATTTGCCTGTTGTTAACAAAAGTACCTCCGGTGCTTCCCAAATCCTTAAGAATATAGGTACATTTTTCAAAACGCATCTCTGCATGAAAAGGTGAGGTACTAATATCTATTGCCGGTTCAAATCGAACATTACATGAAGCATCCGTTCCAATACTGATTTTAGGACCGACAAAAAACTCAGTTTTCCCTCTTTTGCTTCCCGATAAATATACAAAAATAGCCTTCATTCTTTTCCTGAAACAAAATAATCGTACACAGTATCAGAAAAAATCCTCAACCCTTTCATATCCCTTCCAAGTTTTGCAAGCTTTTTTTCAAACTCCATCTTGCTTCTAAAAAACTTTGATATATATTCTGCAACAAACGTTTCTGCCGTAATAAAATTCATCTCCGGACCTTTGTCATTCGGGCTCTGAGAAATTTTATATGCAACGATATCTGTTATTGTTTTCAGAATAAAGTCTTTATTACCACTTATGCTCTCTTTTACCGAATTAAAACTTAAATGGTCCTTTTCGCTATAAGATTCATAAATACCATACGCGAAGTCCTGAATCCCTTTTATTCCTTTGTCTATTTTTGATACACTTTTATAAAACTCATCCATACAACTGAAATTCGCCGCTATATACGCTCCTAATGTTTCCTCGGCTGCAAGGATGTTCTTTTCTGGACCTTGGTCATGTAAACTCATAGATATTTTATACGCCACAATATCTATGATAGATTTCAGAGTAGCATCTTTAGCACAAAGGATCTCAGCTTTAACTTTTTCTACATCCAGTTTTCCAGTCATTAAAAATACATCCACAACAATAATCTCAAAAAATAATTTCGAATACTATTGTACAGGATATAAAAGATGAAAAAAGGGCAAAGTTGTTTATCTTACAAAAATTTTGATGGAGATATCAGAAAGGAAAGCTGGGAAGAGAAATTGATGGAAGGGTACAGTCTTACATACATAAGTACTCAGAGTCATAATCATATCATTAATAAGCGATATTGCGGACTTCAGGGTCACAATATCCCTGAAGTCCTAATTTGAAACATTCTTTAAATCAGTGCCCCCCAGAAGCATGTAAAGCTCCAGCACCTAATTCAAATGTTACTTGTACGATTTCACCAGGGTTTACGCGAACTTCTTTGCTACCCTCTCCTCCATGCGGGCCAGAAGCTGTAAGTGTATAAGCTCCCTTTGTTACTTGAAAGGTAGCAACCCCATTTTTACCTGTAGTTGCAGAATCTTCACCACAAGTTACTTCAGCATGTTCAAGTGGATTACCAAGACCTGACACAACCACTTGAATGCTTGCAGGTTTCTCTTCAAAAGCAGAACCTAAATTAGCTAAACAAAACATGAGACCTGTAGCAATTATTGCAATAAACAAATATTTAAACTTACTTGACATCCTTAACTCCTTCTTAATAATTAAAATCTTAATCAAACCACAGTAAAAAACATTCATATACATCTTCTCTGAGCTTAAACACCACCCCCTCTCACCATGAAAAGCTATATTACACGTAAAGATTTTCACGGCTAAATTATAAAGAAATTCGGGATTCCGTCAAGAGATTTCCTGTTTACCACCGGTTATTTATCTATGAAACAAAATATAAATGGACATTTCTCGGAAAAAATGTGTTTCTTCCGGAATTATTAGTCTGATCCAGAAACCGTAAGCACCCTTACCTGTCCAAATTTTATTATCGTTATCTTACCCTCCAGCAATAATTCAGTAGAGTCTTCTCCGTCTATCTGCAGGTAATTACCTGGTGAAGAGTAGATGTCTATCCGATCAGAATAATACTGTTTCAGATTACGATTATAATATTTATGAATCAGTCTCAGTTTCTGCGTGATAAAAAGTCCCATATAGTGAGGAAGTGTGGGAAAAAGAGTAATGTCCAGGAAACCATCAGCATCATCAGCAAAGGGAGCCGGCCCTATTCCTGATGCATAATATTTAATATTAGAAAATATCACGCTGCAGAGTAATTCCAAAAGAATTTTCCGTTCCCGGCCTTCATGCCAAAAACACATATAAGATCCGGGACGAACATGGTGAAAAAATCTATACAGGCCATGCTTGCAGAATGCAATTTTGGTACGCAGTAATGACCTCTGAGAAATATTATTTTGGTGACGTTCCCGGCAAAAATTAGCATTTACAGCCGCATCAAAACCAAGGCTCAGATAATTTGACATTATCTTCTTGCCATTTATCTGCCAAATGTCCAGGGGTCTGTTTGGTGAAGTGAGCAGACGTTCGAGTGCCTTATGAAAGGGTTTTCTGTTAAAGAGTTGATTTATGTTTAATGTTCTGGCCAGATCATTAGCTGTACCCATAGGCACAATACCTAAAGTTGTATCAGATTCACCGAAAGAAATACCGGCTATCGCATCGGATACTGTACCATCACCACCAATAACAACTATTGACGTTGCAGATCTTGAGAGGCATTGTGCTTGCTTTTGAACCTGACCAAAACGAGTCAGTTCAATGCAGTATCGGCCTTTGGCTGAATGAATTCGGTCAAGAAAAACTGGTAATTGAGAAACGATTTCCCCAACATAACCTGAACCGGCCAAAGGGTTAACCAAGAAAGCATATTTGTATTTTTTCATCCAATTGAAAGGTACCTCTCCTAATAATAAACTTTAACCGTAATCATCAATACTATTGGCCAATTCACATAGCGGAAAAACTGGGGCTCTTCTCATACCGACAAAATTGACACCAGCCTTCATCCAGTCCTGACAGATTTGATAGTTATGATAAAAAAAAAGGGGGAGGTAGCAAAAGACCAACGAAATAAAATCTTTATACTATTTTCTACCCCCACCCGTTATACGCTACTTATTCTTAATTATCACAAATCGTGTATGCATACCTCTTCGCACAAGAAACAAAATATCCTTTCCTTTTTCAGTTTGCGTCAAAGTTACCTCAAACTCTTTAACATTATTAACTTTTACTCGATTAACTTCCTTAATCAGGTCACCTTCCTTTAAATCAGCTTGCTCCGCTGGACTTCCCTGTTCAACAGACGAGACAATGACCCCTTCCTCATCTTCATAACCTAAACTTCCAGCCAGTTCTTTCGTTAAAGCTTGTACTGTCAATCCCAGATCGCCACCTACAGGAGATAGCCCACCTGCAAACATATCAGCAGGCTGCTCACCAATCTTGACGGTCAGCAATTTCTCCTTACCGTCTCTCAGGACTTTTAATTCAACATTCTCACCTACCGCAGTCTGGGCCACCATATTTCGCAATTGATTTAAATCTTCTATCTTTTTATTATCATACCCAATTACAATGTCTCCCCGTTTGACACCACTCTCTTTGGCCGGAGAATTGTCCTGTACATCACCAATTAACACACCTTCGGTGACATCTACATTAAATTGCTTTGCGAGTGATGGGTCAAGATTCTGAATGACAACACCCAACCAACCACGGGTAACTTTTCCCTTATCGATCAAGTCCCTCAGTACTGATTTTGCCATATTCACGGGTATAGCGAATCCGATTCCCTGATATCCACCCGAACGTGTAAAGATTGCCGAATTTATTCCTATCACTTCACCTTTAATGTTTACCAATGGGCCACCGCTATTTCCCGGGTTAATAGCCGCATCAGTCTGAAGAAAGTCCTCGTATTGGGCAATTCCAACCCCTGATCTTCCCGTTGCGCTTATGACACCTACCGAAACCGTATGGCTAAATCCAAATGGATTGCCAACCGCTATCGCCCACTGACCGGGTTTCATCTTATCAGAGTCCCCCATCTTGGCCGGCATCAGATTTTCAGCCTCAATTTTCACTACCGCCAAATCTGTCTGAGGGTCCGTTCCAATTATGATGGCGTCATACTCTCTTTTATCTCCTAGTTTGACCTTTAACTCCTCCATATTCTCAACAACATGATTATTAGTTAATACATATCCATTTACCCCATCTACCCTTACGATCACTCCAGAACCGAGGCTCTGAGTCTTAAACTCTCTTTCGGGAGGCCTTCGATTAAATCTATCAAAATCTTTGCCAAAAAAATCATGATACGGGTCCCCTCCCTTATCACGCTTATCGCCCTTATCTCCATGAAAACCTCCCTGAGAATGTTTGAATACTTTTACTGTTGTAATAGAAACCACTGAGGGTTTCACATATTCCGCAACGAGGGCCAAAGACTCTTCTAAAGTTGTTGCTGAGCTACTTAATTTTTCCAGCTCCGCTGAAAGTTCTTCCCGTTTTTCAGCATCTGTAGCTGCCTTTAGGTTGTCAACAAAACCGGAAAGTCCACATATCAATGCTACAAAAAAAATCAAAAAATATTTTTTCATACTAGTAAATACCTCCTTTAATTAAATTCCCGTTATCGAATTTTTTTTAAACAGCAAAGAGTCTGTTACTCAAACAGCATACAGAATATGTAAAATAGCATGCATCACAAAATCAAATTACATACTGTACACGTAGCTACAGCTTTCACGGTTTGCACAACAGCCTCTGATGTAAACTATAATAAATAAAACACCGCGCCCCTTAAGTAATCTTAATAACAATTAACGTTTACTCTTTGTTCCCTTCTTAACGATTACCCTTGAAGTATCCATAGATAAACAACCTGTTCAGGAATACCATAGAGAAAAAAGAAACAGAGTTTATGGGTATGAATGAGATTCACGGAAGCACCATTAGATAGACACATAAAATTCTACACCATTTATCTGTTCTGCTTTTCCGTTTTCAGTTTCAGAATTGCACCTTCAATCATACTCTTTGATGGATAGGCAGAAGGTTGGCCGCCTACAAAATACAAACGATTCTTCAAGCCATAATCTTTGATTTGAAAGCGATTCGTTTCAATATCTAAACCACCAACTCTAACCGTTGGAGAACCGATAAACTGCAATCGCCTGGCATCTCTTTCGTTATCAATCTGTATCAAATTTATTTTCGCACTGATATCTTTATCATTAATAATTTCCTCAATAAACTTTTTAGTTTGTTGATAACCTGGGCATCCCTTCATAAACAACAGATCTATCTTCACCACGTCTACAAAAACCTGATTTATTGATACCACTATTTCACCGGTGTTGTCTACATACCCCTTAGCATATAAGCCAATTAAGTCATCATTTATCGTCAAATATAAATACTCTCCTCCCTCCTCTGGTTTGACGTACCCTGAGCCAGTTAATCCCATTGGTATTATTCTACCGCCTCCTATCCTGCCAAGAAGCATACCTATATTCGCCCCTGGCAGTGCGTAGCTGTGTAAAGCAGGAACTTCTAAACCTTCAGCACTGTGACCTTCTGGAAATATTTCCGGATTAAAGCTCCAATAGTCATCATCTTTGACTTGCCATGTAAAATTATTCGATCCTTTTAAGATGATGTCGGTTCTTTGCCAACCTCTATCAGCATGAACTATAGCAATCTCGGCAAAGAGATTTCCAGTGCATTGATTTAGGCCGGGCAATAATAAAGAAACGGTAAAAAGAAGTGAATACAGTAATCTTTTCATAGAGAAATAAAGCGCAAACAAGTTTTAAAATTCACCACTAATTTGAAAGCTATGGGTTGTCCGCTATAATTTAAACGCATTTATTGTTCCTTACCGGAAAAATTCATAGTAGTACAGTTAACATTCGAAATCAAGGGGAAAAATTGTTTTGTTTGATAACATATCTGCACAGAATGACAAAAACCATACAATTATCCTGAAAAGTTGGTTCTCTGAAAATAGATAAAAATATACCTGTTTCTCCCAAAAGATAAGATATACTTTATTAAAAATTGATAGTACTATGTAAGTAATGACGCCCTGAAGATATTGCTATCTGAGTCAACCAACATCAGCCTGTTAATGCCATATATGTAGTAACTTTTTTATTTGAGCGATCCATTTGAGTAGAAACACAGTTGTATAACCCAACCTGACCGAGCCAGAACCAAATAGGGTGTTAATAAATTACCTTCCTGCGCCTGACTGTTCGAGGCGCAGGAAGGTTTTTGAACAATTTTTCATTATCACAGGAGATTACAGGATGAAAAACTATCGTAAGGAATTATGGTTTCATGTTCCTGAGAGGAGAGGATTTATAAATATTACACATCAGGTTGAGAATTGCCTTAAAGAAAGCGGAATACACGAAGGTTTCGTTCTTGTTAATGCTATGCATATTACTGCTTCTGTCTTTATAAATGATGATGAACCAGGGCTCCACCATGATTATGAAGAATGGTTAGAAAAACTAGCACCACATGAACCAATTTCACAGTACCGCCATAACAATACCGGCGAAGATAATGGTGACGCACATCTCAAACGACAAGTAATGGGACGTGAAATAGTTGCAGCAGTAACTAAAGGGAAGCTAGATTTTGGTCCCTGGGAACAGATATTTTATGGAGAGTTTGACGGTAAAAGGAAAAAGCGAGTATTAGTAAAAATTATTGGGGAGTAATAAAGAAAAGAATTTTTTGAATATTTATAATATGGCTATTAAGATTTTTTTGTTACTTTTCACTTTTCCGCATGCTTCCTCTCGTACTCCATAATCACTTCTTCCTGTTCAACAGTTTCTATAGAACCGGGTCTTTTCGTTCTAACTTCCTCAATTGCTTCACTTGCAGCATATCCCTTGCTAACAAGGTAACATGCAAGCATAGTTCCAGTTCTACCTATCCCGGCATCACAGTGAACTGCTATTTTCTTGTTATCAGCTCTAACTTTCCTGGTAAACTCTATAAAATCTTCTATCTGCTCTAAACTTGGAGTAGCGAAATCTTTAATAGGAATATGTATTACCTGGAAACAAAATTCCTCTGCCAAATCCTGATCGAGAGGTGTTTCGGAAAGCGACACAATAGCCTCTATCTCATTATCCTTAAAAAATTCAAAATCGCTTATTGAAGATGAAGGCCTTGCCATGCCTGCTACCTCATCTTCTATTAACCAGCTAAAATTCCTAATCATTCTTAAGTATAACTCGAAGCTTACTTCTTTTCTTTTGGTACTGACACTTTCGGTTGAACTTCTTTTTCTTCTTCACTTACATCCTCAACCAGTTCAAAAATAACTTGGCTAGCGTTATCTCCCAACCTGTTACCGACTAATCGAAGTTTTCTTTGTAAGCCTTCCATTTTATATTCCAGCTCAGGAATATCCCCGATACTACTTCCAGACAGAACACCCATTCTACTGCCTGCAAGCTTGAGTATTCTTGTGTAACCACCGTTTCGATCAATATACCTCTGAGCGATACCTCCGGTTTCGCGCCAGCTACCTTCACCAAATAATTTTCTCACAACCTCCTTATTATTTAGGCGTGACAATACTTGCCTATAATAGCGAATATAGACAGTCCTATCCTCCTCTTTCTTTATCACAGCTTTTTTTGCTAACGTAATAATTTTCTCCACAAAAGGACGTATAAATTTTGCTTTCTCCTTGGTAGTAATAATTCTGCCATAAGTAAAAAGACTTATGGCCATATTAGACCTCAGCGCCTTTCTGTGGCTAGATGTCCTACCTAGATGTTTATCCTTTTTTCTATGTCTCATATTAAACTTCCTCTCCAACTAGATTAGCATCTTCATTCATTTTAAATGACAACCCCATCTGAGACAGCTTCTTCTTAATTTCGTTTAAAGTTGTTTTACCAAAATTTTTCAATTCTAAAAGCTCTTCCTCCCTTTTACAAATAATTTCGCCAATGGTTTTAATGTTTGCCATCTCAAGGCAGTTTGCTGCTCTGACAGATAGGTCAAGTTCGGCAACGGAAGTAGACAACTTTTGATTTGTTCCTTCACTGGGCATTTCATCTTCTTCAAGATAATCCGTTTTTTCAAGCAACTTTTCGCTGGTTTGTGGTAACTCACGTCCTAATTCAAAGTAATGCACGAAGGGATTCAGATGTTTTCTGAGAATTTTTGTTGACTCTACCAAAGCCATTTCAGGTAAGATTGAACCGTTTGTCCAGATCTCTATGATCAGCCTATCGTAATTTGTCTTCCTACCGACCCTTGTTTCTTCAGTGTAAACTTTGGTTTTACGTATTGGAGAAAATATCGCATCTATGGGAATAACATCGATTTCACGGTTACCAACTGCATTTTCCTCAGCAGTTTTGTAACCTCTCCCATTCCTCACTTCCATTTCAACAGCAAATGTCGTATCTTCAGAAAGGGTAGCAATATGAAAATCGCCATTAATGATTTCAACATTATCATCTGTAATAATATCTTTTGCGAGAACTTCTCCCTTTTTCGTAGCCTCGATTTTTATCGTCCTCGGTTTGTCTGTATACAACTTAACAAAAACATTTTTTATATTTAGAATAATATCAGTTACATCTTCCACAACTCCGGGAATAATCCCAAACTCATGTTTAATACCCTCTATTTTAACCGACGTAATTGCACTCCCTTCAATAGAAGAAAGCAAAACCCTCCTCAGGCTGTTCCCGATCGTACTACCAAAACCTCTCTCAAAAGGCTCTACTAAAAACTTTCCATAAGTATTGGTATATGTTTCTTTTTCTACAACCACTCTCGTCGGTAGTTCAAAATCCCTCCATCTTATACGCATATGCAGGTCCCCCTTCTGCTCATAAATTCCTTTTTAACAGGTCTGGACATTAAAATCTTTCTTTACTAGAACTGTATGAATTATTATTAAGTGAATAATAACCTTTTTGTATGGGTAAGAATCTTAAGGTAGGATTTCATAAATCGCTTATTTTAATAAAGCATAATTTATTTCTCTTAAAACAAATACAAAGATCATTTAGAACAAAGTTCTACAACAAGCTGTTCTTGAATATCTTTTATCGATATATCGTCTCTCGTTGGCAAATGAAGAATACGGCCTTCTAAACCAGAGTCTTCAATTTCTAGCCAAGAAGGTAACGCCTTGTTTTTATTCGAATCCACATTTAATTTTACCATTTCAATACAATTTTCTTTGTTTTTTGGTTTAATTACATCTCCAGCCTTAACTAGATACGATGCGATATCAACCTTCCTGCCGTTCACTGTAATATGCCCGTGGTTGATTACCTGTCTTGAGTGGCTACGTGATAGACCATAACCAAAATGAAACAGAACATTATCCAGCCTTCTCTCCAACAAAACGAGCAAATTCTGTCCGGTATTTCCTTCTTTCCGCTCCGACTTAGCGAAATAATTCCTAAACTGTCTCTCAAAAATACCGTAAAAACGTTTTAATTTTTGTTTTTCTCTGAAGTGAATACCATATTCAGATAGTTTTTTCACTCTTTTTGATTTTGGACCTGGCGAGCTGGATTTCCGTTTAACAATACTACACTTAACCGTCTCACATCTACTCCCCTTCAGGAGCAGCTTAACGCCTTCTCTCCTACACAATTTACATTTTGAATCTACGTATCTAGCCATAATTTAGTATTCACAATACCGTATAATACATGCTGTATAAAACATAATGTATTGCACTCCAACAGATTAAAATATGCTAAACTCTCCTCTTCTTTCTAGGACGGCAACCATTATGAGGTAGAGGAGTAACATCCTCGATTGCCTTAACTAAAAGTCCCGCTTCCTGTAAAGCAGTTATTGCCGATTCTCTTCCTGGCCCCGGCCCTTTTATCCTAACTTCCACTTCCTTAACACCAAATTTCCTACGTGCTTTTTCCGCTACAGTTTTCGCTGCTCTTTGTGAAGCAAATGGTGTGCTTTTCCTTGACCCTTTAAAACCCACCGTTCCAGCACTAGCCCAACATAGTGTTTCACCGTTTATGTCAGCAATAGTTATATACGTATTGTTAAAAGTCGCCTTAATATTTGCTATGGCTTTAACAACACTACGTTTCGTCTTTTTTTTTCCCATAAGCTGTTTTATCTCAATATTCTAAAATTTTCCTTTTCAGAAGGAAGCTGATTAAATAACGTAAGAAAACAAATATAACAAAAACTTCACGTAAATCAAGAAGTATTCATTATTTTCATCTCAATTAAACAAATTCTCATTTGTTTCTACCGTATTTCAACTCATATTTACGAGAGAGCCATTCATACGATGTTCAAAAAGCAGATTATGTAACCCGAAACTGGTATTAAACATATTGCTGAGTTCGTAATACTCTTCTAAATTTCTCTTGTTTTTATTCTTTATCTTCCTCGCCGATATTAAAATGTTCTTTGGACTTTGTTTTGGTGACACAATTTCAAAAAGCTCCACAAAGTAGCCACTCCCCAAAAGAAATTGCGATCTTAAAGCATCCGTCAGTATATTTGCAAACTTATATCGCAGTAACCCGAACTGTGTTATACCACTCAAAAGATGCCGCTTCTTAATTTGCGACCGCACCTGCCCCTGGCAGCAAGGTACCACCATAATATGTTTAGCATCAAGTTTAATACCCCTGGCAATAGCCTCATCCGTTGCAGTATCACATGCATGCAGAGCTAACACAACATCGACCGTTCTATCAGTTTCAAAATCAATTGTCCTCGCATGTTGAAAAACCATATTTGAAAACCCAAGAATGGAACGCGTTTCATCACATTTCTGAATCAAATCTCTATTGGTATCAACCCCAACGAAAAAGGCTTTTACACCGAGCTCGACCGTAAAAATATAATTAAGAACAAAAGATAAGTATGATTTCCCGCATGAACATTCCAAAAAAACGATCTCTTTGGTCCGATCTAAATTTTTTACAACTTTTAGAATATTTTCACAAAAGCCCGTAATTTCATTAAATTTCTTCTCCATGTCCTTTTTGAGAAGACCATCGTGTCCACTCATACCAATGTATTTAATCAAACCCTGACCATCCCGCAGGATATCTCTAATTTCAGACTTACTTAACATTTCAATAAACGAAAAAACTATCCTTTCATCTCTTTAACACTCTTTTTTCCTGCTACGGTTCTACGTTTTCCCTTCCTCGTTCGGGCATTAGTTTTTGTTCTCTGACCCCTCACAGGCAAACCTACCCTGTGTCGCATTCCTCTATGGCAACCAATATTTTTTAATCGGGCAATATTCTGATTTTCTTGCCTCCTCAACTGGCCTTCAACAACATAATTTTTTTCAATATAAGAAATTAACGAAGACAGATCATCTTCTGATAAATTTTTAGCTCGAATATTTTCGTCAATATTTAATTCTTTTAAAGCTCTTTGAGACAAAACCTTGCTAATACCATATATATACGTTAACGCTATAACAATCCTTTTATCATTTGGTATGTCGACCCCTGCTATTCTCGGCATTCAATTATTCCTTTCAAATAAAACATTGCACGCTATGCTATGGCAACCTTACCTCATTTACCTTGCCTCTGTTTATGGCGTGCATTTGCACATATCACACGTACAACATTTTTCCTTCTTATAATCTTGCATTTTTCACATATTCTCTTTACTGAAGAACGAACTTTCATAAACTCTCCTCAACCCTGTCGATAAATTATCCTCCCCTTGCTCAGATCGTATGGCGACATCTCTATTGTAACTTTGTCACCTGGGAGTATACGAATAAAATGCATCCTCATCTTACCAGAAACATGCGCGAGCACTTCATGCCCATTCTCCAGCTTAACCCGAAACATTGCGTTCGGTAATGATTCTTTTACGATTGCCTCTACTTTAATTGGTTCTTCTTTAGCCATAAGAAATAATTTAACACCCTCATTTATAGAGTCAAAATATCAGCGCCATCTTCTGTCACTACAACCGTATGCTCGAAATGTGCAGATAATCGCCTATCTTTTGTAACTACAGTCCATTTGTTTTTGAGAACTTCTGTATCATAACTACCCATACAAATCATTGGTTCTATGGCAAGAGCCATACCCTTCAATAAAGTTTTATCATTTTTCAATAACTCGTCGTTAACGAAATTTGGAATCTGCGGTTCTTCATGCATCTGTCTTCCAATACCGTGTCCCGTATAGTCTCTAATCACTGAAAAGCCATTTCCTTCAACATATTCTTGTATAGCTTTCGATACTTCAGACAATTTCACATGAGCATGCAATACAGCTATTGCCTTCATAAGGGAAGCTTCGCACACACTGAGAAGATTTTGTAATTCACTGGATATGGTACCAATTGGTAACGTTGTTGCTGCATCTGCAACATAATTACGATATTCAACCCCTATATCAACACTTAAAATATCCCCATCTCGTAACACTCTTTGGCTCGGAATCCCATGAACAATTTCCTCGTTGATAGATGTACATATGCTTTTCGGATAGCCTCTGTATCCTTTAAATACAGGTCTGCCCCCTTTTTGTATCACGTATTTTTCTAATCTTGTATTCAGCGTATCTGTAGTAACATTGCTTCTAGCAACATCTTTCGCCATTTCCAGCGCATCAGCAACTATCCTACCTGCCTTACGCATTAGTTCAATCTCACGGTCAGACTTGCAATCTATCAAAGATAGTTACCCCATTCCACCTTTTGTGAGCGAACTTAAAGCTAAAAGCACTTTCCCTCTAATCCCCGACACATCCCCGTTCCCATCAATTTCAATCAGTCGTCCGCTATTTCTATAATAATCAATCAATCCTTCCGTCAGCTCCTGATATACTTTCAATCGAACAAGAACCGTGTTCGGGTCATCATCCTTACGTTGATAAATACCTGAACCACAATTATCACAGATGTTTTCTTTCAAGGGCGGCTTAAAGAACTCATGATAGTGCATGTTACAAGATCTACAGATACGGCGACCTGCAATTCTCTTTATTATTGTCTCCTCAGAAGCTGTAAAATAGAAAACTTTGTCAATCTTTTTCCCCAAGCCCTTTAATGTCTGATCAAGTATTTCTGCTTGAGGCAAATTCCTGGGAAACCCATCAAGGATGAAACCTTCACGACATTGGTTAGTTTTAATTTTTTCCATAACTATTGAAACAATTAAATCATCCGGAACGAGCAAACCTTTTTCGACATATGCCTTAGCCTTGACACCTATTTCAGTTTTTTTCTTTACCGCCTCTCTTAAAAGATTACCGGAAGATATATGAGGAATGTTTTTTTGAATACTAATATTCTCCGCCTGAGTACCCTTACCGACACCAGGAGGACCCAAAAAAACAAATCGCATTCTCTATCCTCTTCTTCCCCTAATCCTGCTTGAACCACCTAGAAAACCACTATAATGCCTCATAACTAAGTGAGATTCTATTTTTTGAACCAAATCCAATGCGACACCAACAACAATCAAAAGACCCGTACCACCATAAAAACTTGCAACTGCCCGGTTAATCTCAAACCCCCCTGAAATCATCATCGGTAAAATTGCAATGACGGCTAAAAACGACGCTCCCGCAAGCGTTATTCTACTCATTACATTCTCAAGATACTCTGCGGTGCGATGCCCAGGTCTAATACCGGGTATAAAACTGCCATAATCCTTCATATTATTCGACATTTCCTTGGGATTAAATTGAATTGCCGTCCAGAAATAACAAAAGAATGCAATCAAAAACACATACATAACCACATAAACAAAACCACCCTGAAATATTTCAGTCATTCTTGATGTAATCCAATACCAGAATGTTCCAGGTTCGAACCTTACCTGGAGACCCCTCGTTATGGCAGATGGAAGTATGAGTAATGACTGCGCAAAAATAATTGGCATAACACCAGCCTGATTAACTTTCAAGGGGAGAAAATGCTTTTGTCCTCCATATACCTTTCTTCCCCTCGTATGCTTTGCCTGCTGAACTGGTATACGTCTTTGCCCCTGAGTAATAAACACAACACCTGCTACAATTATAAGAAAAGCGCATAAAAGTATTAACAATTTCGCAATACCAATCTGATGTTCTGCAGGCGCTATCGAGAAAGTAAAATTCTGCAAAATCTGACTAAAAGCCCATGGTAGTCTATCCACAATGCTCACCATTATGATTAACGAAATTCCACTTCCGATACCGTAGGAATCAATCTGTTCTCCAATCCACATGAGAAACATCGTTCCTGTTGTCAGGAGTAAAGCAGCGGTTAATTGAAACTGAAACCCTTGGAGGTGAACGGGAACAACCGGCACATTGTTAATTTCAATAGCATATAACGTACGTGTCATTATGAAGGCTTGAAATAGACATAATCCTACTGTCGTAAATCTCGTATACTGGTTAATCTTTTTCCTTCCCGCTTCCCCTTCCTTCTGTAATTTTTCAAGAAAAGGCACAACTCCTACAAGCAGCTGAAATATAATAGAAGCACTAATGTATGGCATAATACCTAAACCAAAAATAGCTCCTGAACTCATGGCTCCACCAGCAAATAAATCAACAAGTCCCAATAACTGACCTACCCCCGTTTGTGTAAACTGCTGAAAATAGGACTTAAGAACCGTCGTATCAACCCCAGGCATTGGAATAAAAACCCCTAATCTGCAAATTGCTATCAGACCCAACGTAATAAGCAACTTGTTCCTTAACTCAGGAATTTTAAACATATTGTTAAATTTTTCTATCATGACAAGATCTTAACTTTCCCCCCTGCCTTTTCTATGTTTTCAATGGCACTAGTACTGAACTTGTGCGCAACAACCGTTACCGCTTTTAACGGCTTGTCCTTATGCACTTTGCCTAAAACTTTAAGATCTAATTTCGTATTTTTAATAATTCCCTTTTCTTTCAGCGCCTGCAAATCTACAGTTTCCCCCGAACCGAAAACTGCAAGATCCAGCAGATTTACAACCATAAATCTCTTTTTAAAAGTGTTATTATTAAAACCTCTTTTGGGAATCCTACGAAAAAGCGGCATCTGTCCACCTTCGAACAAAAGACGCGTCTCTGTTCCAGAACGAGAATTTGCTCCACCATGCCCTGTACTACAGGTCTTACCACAACCTGAACCTCTTCCACGCCCAACCCTTTTTCTTTTTTTCCTCTTGTGTATGACTATTTTGGAATCAACCAAATTCATGTTATTTTCACACCCCTTAACTGTTCAATTTCCTGCCTTGTCTTTAATAATTTTAACCCTTCGACCGTAGCTTTCACAACATTTAAAGCATTTCTGGTACCGTACGATTTTGTCAAAATATCCTTTATTCCAACCGCTACCAAAACTGCCCTTGCAGATCCACCGGCTTTTATTCCCGTACCTGGCGCTGCAGGTTTCAAATAGATACGTGCAGATTTGAAGCAACCCCATACTTCATGAGGTATGGTTTCATTTACAATAGGCACAGATACAAGCCCTCTATTGGCATCCTTCAATGCCTTTCCCACCGCATTTGGAACATCTCTCGCTTTACCAAAACCGTAACCAACCATACCATTTTTATCACCGACTACTGCCAAAGCACTGAAACTCATGCTTTTACCACCCTTTGTTACATTGGTACATCTGTTTATCTTGACTATTGTTTCTTCAAGCTTTCCCGTTTGATTTTCTCTCGCCAAATGCTCCTCCCCATATCATAGAAACCTATCTGGAATTCTTTAAAAAATAAGTTTGTTTGCACGTGCACTTTCTGCCAACGCTTTAACCCTACCGTGATACTTATACCCACCTCTATCAAAAACAACCTTTGTAACACCAATTTTTTTTGCTTCTTCTGCTATCATTTCACCTACAAGTAAAGCAGCTTTAATGTTTCCCCCGTAAGCCGATTTCTCTTTAATATTTTTCGATAGCGTTGAGGCACTCGCAAGAGTTTCTCCAGATATATCGTCAATCAATTGACAATATATATTTTTCAAACTCCTATACACACTTAACCTCGGCTTCTCTCTAAAACCAATAACTTTTTTTCGTAACCCTCTGTGTCTCTTACGCCTCTTGTTTTGTTTTTCCTTTGTAGCATTCATAGTATCTAATAAACTTTTACCAAATTAAAATTATTTCGACGAAGCAGTAGCTTTACCAGCTTTTCTGTTGATTATCTCATCAGCATACTTAACACCCTTACCTTTATAAGGTTCAGGGGGGCGGAATCTTCTAATATTAGCTGCAATCTGTCCAACTAATTGTTTATCAGCACCCATAATCGTAAGCCTACCCGGATTGGTTTGATTTTTGATCTCGACCTGAATCCCTTCGGGAATCTTCATTTTGATAGGATGTGAAAATCCCAATTGAAGGATCAGCTCTTCACCCTGTAATTTAACATTATAGCCCAATCCTATAATCTCTAAATCTTTTGAAAAACCAATAGTGACACCATGGACATTGTTTGCTAATAGTGAGCGAGTTAATCCATGAAGTTCTTTACATTTTCTTTCACCAGAAGAGCGTTTTACTAAAATTTGTTTTTTTTCTTTTTCTATTTCTATATTCATTAAAGGATGAATCGACTGGAACAACTTACCCTTTTTACCCTCGATACTTACAACACTATCCTTACATTCAACTTTTACTCCATCGGGTATATTAATTGGGCTTTTACCTATTCTCGACATATTATTTTACCTTTAGGCTTCGCAATACAAAAAAACCTGAATAACAGAACCATTAAAAAATAATTACCAAACGGTACAAATTAACTCTCCACCTATATTTTTCTGCCTGCACTCTTCATTGCTTAAAATACCATTTGACGTTGAGTATACAGCCAGACCAATACCATTAAGAACCTTCACAATCTCCTCAACCTTTTTATATACTCTCTTTCCGGGCCTACTCTCCCTTTTTATAGAATTAATAACTTTTCGACTAAGCGGACCGTACTTAAGATATACCCTTATAAAACCTTGTTTATCGTCAGAAATTTTTTTGTAGTCTTTTATGAATCCTTCTCTCTTAAATACTTCGGCTATACCAATCTTTATCCTAGACGAAGGAATATTTACGCTTTCCTTGCCGATCATGTTTGCGTTTCTGATTCTCGTCAACATATCAGCAATCGGGTCTGTCATGCACATCAATTACTCCTTTTTGCTTAATAACTTCTTAATTATTTACCAACTTGCCTTTCTTACGCCAGGTATCTCAGCCTTTGAGGCAAGCTTCCTAAAACATATTCTGCAAATCTGGAATTTTCTATAATATCCCCGAACTCGTCCACAAAGCTGACACCTGTTATACTTTCGAGTCTTGTATTTCGGAGTTCTGCTACATTTTACTTTCAAAGCTTTTCTTGCCATATAATCTCCAAAACCGCCTTACCTTGCAGCAAGATACTTTTATGATTTTAAAAACGAAGCATCTTGTTTGAAAGGCATACCAAATAACTTAAGCAACTCATATGATTGGACATCTGTTTTTGCTGACACTACCAAGGTAATATCCATACCCTGTGGATAAACAACCTCATCTAAATTGATCTCTGGAAATTCCGAAAGCTCATGTATTCCCAACGTATAATTTCCCCTTCCATCAAACGATCGAGAAGATACCCCCCGAAAGTCTTTTATTCTCGGCAACACAACACTTATCAGTCTATCAAGAAATTCATATGCCCTCTGACCTCGAAGCGTAACTTTACAACCAACCACATCTCCTTGTCTAACCTTAAAACCTGCCACCGCTTTTCTTGCCTTAGTAACGGCAGGCTTCTGGCCTGTAATTGTTGCAAGGTGCTTCACCGCATCATCAATCCTTTTCTTTTCTTCCTTTGCCTTCCCTAACCCCATGTTAACAACTATCTTGAGTAGTTTGGGAACCTCCAAGCTATTTTTATACTGAAACTGTTCCATCAGTTCCTTTACAAATTCTTCTTTATATCTTTTTAGTAAACGTGCCATAATATATTTCTCACAAAATTGCCAACTACTCACTAATAACTATTTCACTTCCACATTTATAACAAACCCTAATTTTATCACCACTATCTAGAAACTTTCGCCTTGTTCGTACACCTTTACCAGATTTTTCACAACTTTTATTCTGGCATACAACTAAGACATTCGACCAGGAAATAGGCGCCTCCATCTGCATACGCCCCCCCTGTGGATTTTTCTCACTCTTACGAATATGTTTCTGTACATAATTCACACCCTCAATGACCACTCTTTTCTTGTCAGGCAGAATTTGCAGAATTTTACCCTTTTTCCCTGAATTATCACCTGTCATAACTTGAACAAAATCATTTTTTCGTACATGCATATTTCTTAATTATCCTTTTACAATAAAAACCAATATCTCATTATACAACTTCTGGCGCCAAGGATATTATTCTCATGAAATTCTTTTGCCTCAATTCCTTCGCTACAGCTCCAAAAATGCGGGTACCTTTCGGATTCCCTTCGTCATCAACAATAACAATTGCATTTGTATCAAACCTGAGATAGGAGCCATCTTCGCGCCTTACATTTCTTTTTGTCCTCACAACAACCCCTTTAACGACATCACCCTTTTTAACAACCCCATCAGGTAACGCCTTTTTAACTGCAACTATTATAATATCGCCGATCGAAGCATAAATACGCCGTGAGCCGCCAAGAACCTTAATACACTTTGCTTTTTTAGCGCCAGAGTTATCTGCTACATCAACCTTTGTTTGCTCCATTATCATTGTATTAAATCCCTAAAATCATTTTATTATTCGAACTAAATTCCAGCGTTTCGTTTTACTTAAAGGTCTTACTTCGACAATTTCAACCTTGTCCTTAGATTTTGCCTTATTTTCCTCATCATGCACCTTATATGTAGTTTTCCTTTTAACAAACTTTCCATATCTAGGGTGTTTTATGCGTTTCTCACACGCTACAACAATAGTCTTGAACATCTTGTCGCTTACAACTACACCAACAACAGTTTTCCTTTTACGCTTTTCTTTTGTTTCCATTATTTTCTATCTTCCGTTTTCGGGAATAGACCCTTATTAATTCCCAATTCCATTTCTCTAATTATTGTTTTGATTCTGGCAATCTCTTTTCTGGTCTGTCTATACTGGGCTGAATTACGAATTTCCCCTGCTTGCCACTGAAATCTAAGATTCAACAGCTCCCTTTTATTCTCTTCCAACTCTTCACGTATCTCATTAGGTAATCTTTCACGGATCTCACTTGGCTTCAAATCGTCTGCCTCCTGCTGATAAATCTTACTTTTACTGGCATCTTGTATGCAACCCTCGTGAACGCTTGCCTCGCTACGTCTTCAGAGATTCCACCAATTTCGTACAAAACAGTACCGGGCTTAACAACCGCCACCCACTTATCAGGCTCACCTTTCCCCTTACCCATTCTCGTTTCGATTGGTTTTGCCGTCACGGACTTGTGAGGAAACACTCTTATAATGAGTTTTCCTTCACGTGATACATAACGTGTTGCCGCTACCCTTCCCGATTCAATCTGTTGAGCAGTAACCCAACAGTTCTCTAATGCCTGCAAACCAAACTCACCAAAACACACGGTATTACCTCTTGTAGCATTACCTTCATTTCTCTGCCTTTGAGATTTTCTAAACTTTACCCTTTTGGGCATTAAACGCATAGCTTCCCCCTTTTCCAGCTTCAAACAAACCTTTGTATATCCACACCTTCACACCTATCGTACCATAAGTCGTAAATGCCTCTGCAAAGCCATAACTAATGTCAGCCCTTAAAGTGTGCAGCGGTATACTTCCAACAGTCGAACCTTCCGTTCTGGCAATCTCTGCACCCCCGAGGCGACCTGATATCTGAACTTTTACCCCCTTAGCACCCATACTGATGGTCGTATCTACGGCTTTTTTTATTGTCCTCCTGAATGCCGCCCGCTTTTTGAGCTGATCCGCTATTCCCTCAGCAACAAGCTGGGCTTCCAAACCAGGTTTCTCAATTTCCTGTATTTTTATGTCAACGGCTTTTCCAACTAACTTTTGAATACCCTCTTTCAGTTTTTCTATCTCCGCACCCTTACGACCAATCAGCAAACCCGGCCGGGAAGTGTGAAGAATAAGCCTTGCCTCTTCCTCTCGTGTACGCTCTATTTCAATCTTCGATAGACCAGCAAACCGATAATTATCTTTAATAAATTTACGAATCTTCTGATCCTCGACAAGTAATGTCCCGAAATTTTTCTTTCCTGTATACCATCGAGATCTCCAATTTTCTGTAATTCCTATCCTTAACCCGATAGGACACACTTTTTGTCCCATTTTTTCACCTAAAAAATTTCTGAAGTAATAAGGATAAACATCATAATTCTTTCTCACACAGGCAGCTACTGCACAATTCCTGTAGCGTTACTGTGCAGTAAAAGCTTTCTCGTCGAAAAACAGATCGAGCATTCCCCTAATAGAATCTTCCCAATCAAGCTTTCCCAATCTTGTCTGACAAAACGAGAGATATATGACTTGTACGCCTCTTTATCATTGTAGAAACACCCCTTGCTCGTGGTCGATGCCATTTTCTGGATGGCCCTCCATCGACACGTATCTCTTGAATAAAGAGCGAATCAGTATCTATCTCCCCATTTTCGACAACACTCGCTACCGCTGCTCTCAGTATTTTGTCCATCATCGATGAGGCTCTTTTGTTGGTAAATCTCAAAATCCCTAAAGCCCTGTTTACAGATTTACCTCCTAATCAAATCAGCAACATATCTGCCTTTTCTCGGTGATGTTTTTGCATAACTATATTTTGCTTTAAATTCCATGATTACGTAAATATATGTTCAAGAACTACCTAAAAGATTATACCTCTTATTTTTTCTTTTTTGCCGTGTGCCCCCTAAAGGTTCTTGTAGGTGCAAATTCTCCCAATTTATGACCTACAAGGTCTTCCACGACAAAAACCTTATTGAAACTTTTACCATTATGCACGAGAAAAGTATGTGATACAAATTCAGGTATTATCGTACTACTCCGAGACCATGTACGAATAGGCTCCTTATCACCTGTTTCTTTTTGCTTATAAACCTTCTTCAGCAGCTTTTCCTCAACAAATGGCCCTTTTTTTATTGAACGACCCATAGCATTTCTTCTTTAATTTATGTAAAAAATTTAAACCCTGAGATCTATTTTAATAAGTTATTTTGTTCTCCTGCGCACAATAAATTTGTTACTCAGCGCTTTTCTCCTTCTCGTTTTCCCTCCCTTCGCTAGAACACCGGTAGGCGAACACGGATGCCTGCCTCCATGGCTTCGTCCTTCACCACCTCCTAATGGATGGGCAACAGGATTCATCGCAACACCTCTTACATGCGGCCTTCGCCCTTTCCACCTAGACCTTCCCGCTTTACCAATGGTACAGCCCATGTGATCTATATTACCGACTTTACCAATCGTCGCCTTGCATTTGAGAAAAATTTTACGAACTTCCCCTGATGGCAGAATTACTTGCCCATAGGAACCTTCCTTCGCAACAAGGCGTGCCGCATTACCCGCCGACCTGACAATCTTTCCACCACCACCAACCTTTAATTCTATATTATGAATTTCCAACCCTAATGGTATAGTTTCCAGCGGCATTGAATTGCCAATCTTAGGCTCCACTTTCGTACCAGAGAGAACTCGCTGACCAACCGCTAAACCATTCGGAGCCAGAATATACCGTTTCTCGCCATCCAGATAATGCAACAAAGCAATATTAGCAGAACGATTTGGATCATATTCGATACTTGCTACTACACCGGGAATATCGTTTTTATCTCTCTTAAAATCAACTATCCTGTACTTCCTCTTACTACCGCCACCCCTATGTCGCGCAGTAATTTTCCCCTCACTATTCCTGCCACCCGTTTTTCTAAGCGGCTTTAACAGGCTTTTTTCTGGAATTTTTTTTGTTATTTCCACAAAATCGGAAACACTTCCAAATCTTCTACCACTAGTTGTAGGTTTATAATGCTTAATACCCAATAAAGTCCAACCTCCAAATCCTATACATTTTTTTAGTAGCCAAGGTCAATCGTAGCTCCCTCTTTCAAAGTCACAATAGCCTTTTTCCAACAGCTGGTTTTATATATTTTATTCCTATAACTTCTCTTTTTACCCTTTCTGTTAAGAGTTCTCACATTTTCCACTTTAACCTGAAACAGCTTCTCAACAGCTTCTTTTATCTGAATCTTGTTTGCTTTCTTGTTTACTTCAAAATGGAATGAGTTTGTTAACTCCCTGTCTCCAACACTTTTTTCTGAATGTAAAGGTTTTTTAATGATCTGATAATAATCCATAATGTTTTATTTAATAATAGTTTAATCAGGAAATAATTATTTTTGCTTTAACCCTTCAAAAGCACTCACGGTCATTAAAATTTGCCGGTATTTAACAACATCGTATGCACAAAGCTCTGCTGCCAATTTGACATTCAGATTACTAATATTTCTAGACGATTTCCAAACCACCTCATCTCTGTTTTCCATTACAATAAGGCAGCTACCATTAATATTCAAACTCCCCAGCAAACTAACCATTTTTTTTGTATTAGGTCTGTCAAATATGAGTTTGTCAATCAGGACGACTTCACGATCTTTTAACTTTGCCAAAATCGCAGAATACAAGGCAACCTTCTTTGCCTTTCGCGGCATAGTATAATAATAATCTCTTTGATGAGGCCCGAATACGGTTCCACCACCCTTCCATAAAGGAGAACGAATACTCCCAGCCCTTGCTCTCCCGGTATGTTTTTGCGCCCACGGTTTCCGACCTCCACCGCTAACCTCAGACTTTGTCTTCGTAGATGCAACACTGTTTCTACGGTTTGCCTCATACATAATTATTGCGTCTCTCAATAACGACTTACGTACAGTGCCTCCGAATCCCTCTTCTGAAACTACAACAGGTTCTTTTAACACTCCACCCTGATCAAATACTTGTACTTCTAACATATTGCTAACGACCTTTCCTATTTACACTCTTTCAAAGTAACATATCCCCCATTCGGTCCCGGGACAGCCCCTTTAATAAATAGCAGATTATTCTCTTCGTCGACTTTTACAACTTCAAGATTCTTAACCGTCACCCTCTCGCCACCCATTCTACCTCCCATTTTTCTCCCCTTAACTACACGTCCGGGATCAGATCCTGCTCCTATCGAAACTGATGTTCTATGTCGCGTGGAACCATGAGTAGCTGGCCCCCCCCTAAATCCCCATCTTTTCATAACACCAGCAAAACCTTTTCCCTTGCTCGTTCCACAAACATCAACCTTTTTGATACCATCAAACATGCGAACCGTTAATTTTTGCCCGATCTCGTATTTATCATCCACTCCCACACGTAATTCCTTTATATATCTTTTTGGACTATTTTTTGCTTTCTTGCAATGGCCTATTTCTGCTTTCGTTGCACTTTTTTCCTTCTTATCTTTAAATCCAATTTGAATAGCAGAATAACCGTCATTTTTCTCCGTCTTTATTTGCAAAACATTGCACGGTCCAGCCTCAACTAACGTAATAGGCACAATTTCACCCAGTTCATTATAAACCTGTGAAATTCCTAATTTTTTCCCAAGCAACCCTATACCCATTTCCACACAACCTTACTCTTATAAAAAATGATTACTGTTTTAATAAATAAAACAAAAAAGCCTTGCTAACCACCCGCCTACTAGGCTTTGATCTTTATTTCAATACCAGCAGGCATATTTAGTTTATTTAAGGCATCAACAGTTTTACCCGTCGGCTCAACAATATCGATCAACCGTTTGTGTGTCCGGATCTCAAACTGCTCTCTTGACTTTTTATCAACATGAGGAGAACGAAGAACCGTAAACCTTTCAATTCTTGTCGGCAATGGTATTGGTCCACAGACTTTAGCCCCCGTGCGCTTTGCAGTCTCAACTATATCTGCTGCCGATAGATCAAGAATCCTGTGATCGTATGCTTCCATTCTAATTCGAATCTTAAAATCCACTTCATTTACCATAACTCAATCCAATCTCATTTAATAATTTTAGTAACAACCCCCGCACCCACTGTTTTTCCACCTTCTCGTATTGCAAATCTCAACTCTTGCTCCATTGCTATCGGCGTCACCAACTCTATCTCCAACTTCGCGTTGTCACCCGGCATCACCATCTCCGCCCCGCCCAGCAAATTCACCACACCCGTCACATCTGTCGTCCGAAAGTAAAACTGAGGCCTGTATCCATTAAAAAACGGCGTATGTCTTCCACCCTCTTCTTTCGTCAATATATACGCCTCCGCCTCAAACTTTGTATGCGGCGTTATACTCTTCGGAACGGCCAACACCTGCCCACGCTCCAGATCATCCTTCTCTATACCCCTCAACAATACTCCCAGATTGTCTCCTGCCTGACCCTGATCCAATGTCTTGTTAAACATCTCAACTCCGGTAACCACCGTCTTACGCACCGCCTCCGTCATCCCCACAATCTCAACCTCATCTCCAACCTTCACAATACCCCGCTCCACTCGCCCTGTACCCACTGTCCCTCGACCCTTTATGCTGAAAACATCTTCCAGTGACATCAAAAACGGCTTATCTATCTCCCTTACCGGATCGGGTATATACGTATCCAACGCATCCATCAACTCCAGTATAGGCCCGCAGTTCTCACACTCGCTCTTCGCACATCCACATCCCGCCGCCTTTAACGCCGAACCCTTCACCACCGGTATCTCATCACCCGGAAACTCGTACTTACTCAGCAACTCCCTGATCTCCAACTCCACCAACTCCAGCAACTCCGGATCTTCCAACTGGTCCAGCTTATTCAAAAATACCACTATCCTCGGAACTCCTACCTGCCTGGCAAGCAGTATGTGCTCACGCGTCTGCGGCATCGGACCATCCGGTGCACTTACCACTAATATCGCACCATCCATCTGCGCAGCTCCCGTTATCATATTCTTTACATAATCAGCATGGCCCGGACAATCAACATGTGCATAGTGCCTTTTTTCTGTCTCATACTCAACATGCGCTATCGCTATCGTTATCCCACGCTCCCTCTCCTCTGGTGCATTGTCTATCGAGTCAAAGGCCCTCGCCTTAGCAAATCCCCTTTTTGATAAAGTATTCGTTATCACCGATGTCAACGTCGTCTTACCATGATCCACATGCCCTATCGTTCCCACATTCACATGCGGTTTCGTCCTCTGAAATATCTCCTTGGCCATCTACTTTTTTACCTCCAATTATAATTTAACAATTCACATGTATCAAGACAAAACACTAGTGACACGACTCTAATAAGAAATTTGCTACTTAATCCTTCCATCATGAAGCACTGCTGCTACTGTAAACCTTTGCCGGCACCGGCTTGTATTCCAGAGGTTCAGCCGTATAAGAACCCCTGCCTTGAGTCATAGACCTCAAAACTGTTGTATAGCCAAAAGTCTCTGCCAGCGGGATCTTACCCTTTATCACCCTCAAATCACCCATTGTAACCAATTCAACTATATCTGCTCTGCGGCTATGCAACTCACCAAGTACATCACCAAGAAAATTTTCCGGTATAGTAACTTCTATTTTCATAATTGGCTCCAGCATAATTGCCTTCGCCTTCTCTACACCTTCTTTCAAAGCAATACTTGCAGCATTATAAAAGGCAATTTCCGAAGAATCAACCTGATGCATTGATCCGTCTACCAAGGTAACTTTAATATCTATGAGAGGATAACCACCTGATAACCCACTCTCCGCTGTATCCCTAATCCCTTTTTCAGCAGCTTTAATATAAGGTTTCGAAATAGCTCCCCCAACAATCTTATTTTCAAACTCAACCGTCTTTTCACCTTTATATGGCTCAAGTATAATTTCTACATGACCATATTGCCCTCTACCTCCCGTTTGTTTTATAAATTTCCCTTCAACTTCAACTTTTCGCTGTATCGTTTCGCGATACGAAACCCTCGGAGCACCTACAGACGCATTCACATTATACTCACTCAGCATTCTATTCTTTAGCACTTCAAGATGCAATTCACCCATTCCAGATATAATCATTTGCCCTGTCTCTTTATCTGTACATACCTTAAACGTTGGATCCTCTTTCGCCAATCTGCCCAGAACCATACCCAATTTTTCCTTCTCTGACTCTGATTTTGGCTCAATTGCCATCGAGATAACAGTTTCCGGAAAATCCATCTGTTCCAACACTATAGGTTTATCTTCGTCACAGATTGTATCACCAGTTACAACGTCCTTAAATCCTATTACACCAACGATCTCTCCAACCGCAGCGCTATCAAGCTGCTCACGATTATTAGCATGCATCCGATATATCCTACTGACAAGTTCTTTTTTACCACATCTTGGGTTATAATATCTATTCCCCGACTCAGCTTTACCGGAATAGATACGTATATAGGTAAGATCACCGTGTTTATCTGACGCAATCTTAAACGCTAAAGCACTAAACGGCTCGCCCTCTAGCGGTTTTCTTTCTTCAACTGTTTCCTGTTTTGGATGAAGACCTTTCACCGGTGGCACATCAAATGGAGAAGGCAGATAATCACAAACTGCATCGAGTAACTGCTGAACCCCCTTATTTTTAAACGCCGAACCACACAAAACAGGTATCAAGCGAACTTTTGTAGTACCTTCACGAATCGCTTTCAGAATTTCTTCCTCAGATATCTCGCTCTCATTGAGATATTTATCCATAAACCAATCCACTTTGTCAGCAATTCCCTCGATCATTAATTCCCGATACTCTTTAGCGCTCTCTATCATTTCTGCAGGAATATCAGACTCCTCATAATTTTCGCCTGTCCCATCATCTTCTATCCCATACACATAAGCCTTCATCCTAACCAGATCTACAACACCTTTAAAACCCGCTTCTTTGCCAAGCGGCAATTGAATTGGAATAGCATTTTTATTCAGCTTTCCAGTAATATCGCCCACTACTTTAATAAAATCTGATCCGACTCTATCCATCTTGTTCACGAAGCAAATCCTTGGCACCTTATATCGATCAGCCTGCCTCCACACCGTCTCCGACTGAGCCTCCACACCACTAACACCGCAAAACACACACACTGCCCCATCCAGAACACGAAGCGACCTTTCCACCTCCATGGTAAAATCAACATGTCCCGGAGTATCAATCAAATTTATTTGGTAATCCCCCCACGTGCAGGAGGTAGCAGCTGCCGTAATGGTAATACCACGCTTCTGCTCTTCCTCCATCCAGTCCATTACCGCGGTACCTTCATGAACCTCCCCCATCTTAAAGTTACGGCCCGTATAATAGAGAATACGTTCGGATACGGTGGTTTTTCCGGCATCAATGTGAGCGGCAATTCCTATATTCCTTAAATTTTCTAATTTCCCCTTTTCCTTCATTTAGTATCTACTCCAGCCAAAATGCGCAAACGCCTTGTTCGCCTCAGCCATTTTATGGGTATTTTCCCTTTTTGTAACGGAAACACCCTGCCTTTTATAGGCGTCTGATATCTCATCAGCAAACTTTAAATACGCAGCCTTGCCTTTCTTATTTCTTACCGCTTCAATCATCCACCTGATTGCAAGAGACATTTGCCTTTTTTTGGATACCTCTATAGGAACCTGATATGTTGCTCCTCCAACACGTCTTGACTTTACCTCCACCAACGGTTTGACGTTATTTATGGCTGTTTCTAAAATTTCCAATGGCTCTTTGTCTTCAAATCGGGTCTTTAAATGATCCATCGCCTGATATACAAGCTTTTCAGCAACACTTTTTTTCCCTTTGTGCATTAAACAATTGATCATTTTGGAGACCAGAACACTTCGATAACGCACATCGGGTTGCAAATAAACTTCTGTACTTTTATATTCCAACGACATATATCTTTACCCCATATATATAACAATAAAACAAATACTATTTCGGACTCTTTGCCCCATATTTTGACCTACCTCTTTTCCTACCTTCAACGCCGGCTGTATCCAATTTTCCCCTTACGATATGATACTTGACACCCGGAAGGTCTCTCACACGTCCACCTCTTAACAATACGATAGAATGTTCTTGCAAGTTATGGCCCTCACCAGGTATGTATGCAGTAACCTCTTTTCCATTTGTCAACCTGACCCTCGCAGCTTTCCTTAACGCTGAATTTGGTTTTTTGGGAGTTCTTGTCATCACCTGAAGGCATACCCCCTTTTTCTGAGGACAACCTTCCAAGTCAACACTTTTACCCTTCTTGACTATTTTCTTTCTTCCTTTTCTTACGAGCTGATTTATCGTTGGCATCTTTAATTACCTCTCCAATTTAACTTGACAGCGACAACAAGTCTTCATTTTTAGCCTCTTCCTTCTCGGAAAGGCCAGTCTGGGCTCTTATCATAGACAATTTGTGATACAATTTACACCCCGTACCTGTCGGCACCAAATGACCCAAAATTACATTTTCTTTTAAACCTAAAAGTTCGTCTCTTTTCCCTTCTAATGCAGCTTTTGTCAACACCTTCGTTGTCTCCTGAAAAGAGGCCGCAGAAATAAAACTATCAGATTGTATCGAGGCCTTTGTTATCCCCAACAATAATGATTTAGCTGTTGCAGGCTTACCATTTTTTTCTTTAATTTTGTTGTTTATCTCTTGAAATTTATATCTGTCAATAGTCGTATTAGGTAATAACAAGGTGTCGTTCGGCTCTTCCACCTGAACTTTTCTCAGCATCTGCGATACAATGATCTCAACGTGTTTATCATCGATGGGAACGTTTTGCGAGCGGTAAACATTCTGAACCTCCTTAATCGTATACTCTTGCAACTCTTCTTCACCACAAATCCTCAAAATATCCTGCAAAACGAGCGGACCTTCAACCAAAGGATCCCCGGATTTCACCCGATCCCCTCTGTGCACTCTCAAATGTTTACCACGAGGAACCAGATGCTCAACCTCCAGACCAGATTCACCTTTAACAATAATCGTTCTTTTACCCCGCCTCTTTTCGCCAAGCTCTACAATCCCATCTATTTCACTCATAACGGCAGGATCTTTTGGCCTCCTGGCTTCAAGAATCTCAGAAACCCTGGGCAAGCCCCCTGTAATGTCTTCTGTTCTCGTAATCTCTCGTGGTGTTTTAGCCAGCAGAGTACCGGCAACTACAGAAGCTCCATTTTCAACCTCAATATGCGCTTTTTCAGGTATAGGATAAAGACCCTGTATTTTCCCATCTTCACTTTCTAGGATTATCTGAGGGTGCAGATCGCCCTTATGCTCAACAATCACATTTCTCTTGATGCGAGTAACCGCATCGTACTCTTTACGCATTGTCTTATTTTCTATAATATCTTCAAACCGTACCATTCCAGCCATTTCCGCCAATATCGGCGTCATATGTGGATCCCACTTGATAATAGCCTTATTCAGAGCAACCTTTTCACCGGATCTGATTAAAACTATTGCTCCAAGCGGAACAACATGCCTATCAATCTGCCGCCCCTTTTCGTCAACAATAAAAATCTCACCTTTTCCGTCCAACGCTATCTTTTCCCCTTGCGGATTATCTACCACATTCAAATCGCTATATTCCGCCCGACCAGCTCTTTTTATCCTAATCTCAGATTCCTCTATAGACCGGGTTGCAGTTCCACCAATATGAAATGTCTTCATTGTCAACTGCGTGCCAGGCTCACCTATCGATTGTGCAGCAATCATTCCTACTGCCGTACCAAGTTCAACCATCTTTCCTTTCGAAAGATCAACTCCATAACATTTTACACACAACCCACGAGGCATTTCGCATGTCAAGGGAGAACGAACACGAATTTTTTCATATCCCAATGCTTCGATTTTTTTCGCCTTTTCTTCAGTAATTAGCTCGTTTTCCCGAACGATCTCTTCATCCCTCACCAAATCAACAATGTTATTCAAGGATACCCTTCCTCTGATTATTTTTGACAAAGGAACCTCAATACGGTCTCCACGATAAACTGCACTTTTGCAAATCCCATTAAGCGTACCGCAATCGTCGCCGCTGATTATAACATTTTGTGCAACATCTGCAAGCTTCCTTGTCAAATAACCTGAATCAGCTGTTTTTAAGGCGGTATCAGCAAGCCCTTTACGTGCACCATGGGTCGAACTAAAATATTCCAGCACATTCAAACCTTCTCGAAAATTTGCTTTAATAGGCGTCTCTATTATCCTGCCAGATGGTTTCGCCATCAAACCTCTCATTCCAGCAAGCTGCCTCAACTGTTGATTACTTCCCCTGGCACCTGAAGCTGACATTAAATAAACAGGATTGAGATATGGTTTCCCGTCCCTAACATCATTTTTAATCTCATCAAGCATCTCTTCTGCCACCAGTTCTCCTGCATGTGTCCATTCATCGATTATCTGATTATACCTTTCCCCTTCCGTAATGATCCCTTTCCTATACAGCTTTTGTATTTTTTCTACTTCTTTTTGTGTTTTATCTAGAATATGACTCTTTTTCTCAGGCATTTTCAAATCCATTATTGATATGGAAAGACCCGCCTTTGTACTCTCTTTAAAACCTATCTCCTTGATTTTGTCCAGCAAATCAATAGTACTTCCTTTACCCAAAATCTTATAGCAATCCTGTATTACCTTGTTAAGAGATCGGTTATCAAGGGCGTAATTATAGAATGGCATTCCGGCAGGAAGTATATCATTAAAAATCACACGTCCAACCGTAGTGACACATAACCTTTTTGCGGAATGCTCTCCATCTTTTTCCAGAATAACTTTACCCGGATCTACCCGAAAACCTATTTTTGTATGGATGGATACTTTCTTATCTGCATAAGCCATTAAAATTTCATCAATACCCGAAAAGTTCTTCATTTTAGACTTTGGACTATTGTCTACTCCTTCTATAGTCAGGAAGAAACATCCCAATACTATGTCTTGTGAAGGAGAAATAATGGGCTCCCCGGACGCTGGCGAAAAAATATTATGAATTGATAGCATCAACGTATGTGCCTCGATTTGAGCCTCAACAGAGAGCGGTAAATGCACTGCCATCTGATCTCCGTCAAAGTCAGCGTTGAACCCACGACACACCAGCGGATGAAGTTTAATAGCATTTCCTTCAACGAGAACTGGCTCAAAAGCCTGAATACCCATACGGTGCAAGGTCGGAGCTCGATTAAGCAGAACCAGATGCTTGTGTATCACATCGTCTAAAATGTCCCATACTTCCTCTTCCTGCCTCGAAAGCATTTTTTTCGCGCTTTTAATCGTATCCGCCAGACCAATTTCCCTTAAACGCCTGATGATAAAAGGTTGGAATAGCTCAAGCGCTATCTTCTTGGGGATCCCACATTGCCTCAACTTTAGATCCGGACCAACAACGATTACCGATCGCGCGGAATAATCAACCCTTTTACCTAAAAGATTCTCTCTGAAACGGCCCTGCTTCCCTTTAATCATATCAGTAAGAGATTTCAAAGGCCTGTTATTACTGCCAAGTATCGGACGCTTGCTTCTACTGTTATCAAATAAAGCGTCAACTGCCTGCTGCAACATTCTCTTCTCATTTCGAATTATCACATCGGGCGCATTAAGATCTATCAGTTTTTTAAGACGGTTGTTCCGATTAATAATACGCCTATAAAGATCGTTAAGATCAGAACTCGCAAAATCCCCACTCTCTAACAACACCAACGGTCTCAAATCAGGTGGGATTACTGAAATAACATCCATGACCATCCATTCTGGCATATTATCAGAACCAATAAAAGCTTCCACAATCTCCAGTCTCTTTGTTATATCTTTCGCCTTCTGTTTAGATTTCGTCTCTTTCAATTCCTGCCTGAGCTCTTCTGACAATTGCGGCAAATCCAAATTCCTGAGCAACATTCTTATAGCCTCTGCACCCATCTCGGCCTTAAAGCTACTTTCACCAAATGTCTCCTGAGTATCCCGATATTCATCTTCCGTTAAAACTTGGCCCTCTTTCAGCGCCGTACTACCCGGATCTAAAACAACATAGTCCTGAAAATAGACAATCCTTTCCAAAACACGAGTCTTAATATTAAGAAGGGTACCAATCCTCGTTGGCATTGCCTTAAAAAACCATATATGAACAATTGGTGAAGCCAGGTTAATGTGCCCCATTCTCTTTCTTCTCACACGGGAATGAGTTACCTTGACCCCGCACCTGTCACAAACAATCCCCTTATGCTTAACCCCTTTATACTTACCGCAGAAACACTCCCAATTACGCTCAGGACCAAATATACGTTCACAAAAAAGACCATCTTTTTCAGCGCGGTAAGTACGGTAATTTATGGTCTCCGGTTTTTTCACCTCACCATACGATTTGTTCCTAATCTCATCAGCGGACGTCAAAGATATCCTAACCGAACTATATTCATTAATTTTATCATACAAATCATTCACCATAATACAAACCCCATGAGAAGTTCAAGATTAAGACACTAAATTTCAGATTCCTTTTCAAGTTTCAAGGAAAGGCCAAGCCCTTCAATTTCCTTTGCAAGCACTTCAAAGGAAGCCGGTGTACCAGCCTCCAACGTATTGTTCCCCTTGATCATAGACTCATAAATTCTTGTACGCCCTTCTACATCATCACTCTTAACCGTGAGAAGTTCCTGTAAATTATAGGCTGCACCATACGCTTCTAAAGCCCATACTTCCATCTCACCAAACCTCTGCCCACCAAACCGTGCCTTTCCTCCTAGAGGTTGTTGAGTAATCAGTGAATAAGGCCCAGTTGCCCTTGCGTGAACTTTTTCATCAACAAGATGATGAAGCTTCAACATATACATATAACCTACTGTAACTTTTTGTTCAAAAGCTTCGCCAGTACGCCCATCATATAAAGTTGCCTTCCCATCCATCGGAAGCCCTGCCTCCTTTAATGTAGCAGTAACATCCGTTTCTTTAGCTCCATCAAAAATTGGAGTAACAGATTGAAAACCCAGCTTATGGGAGGCCCAGCCCAAATGTGTCTCCAGGAGCTGGCCAAGATTCATTCTCGACGGAACACCTAGCGGATTCAATATCATCTCAACGGGGGTTCCGTCTTCCAGATATGGCATGTCTTCAACTGGTAATATCTTAGCTATTACCCCTTTATTACCATGCCTCCCTGCCATTTTATCACCAACAGAAAGCCTTCTTTTGGTTGCAATTGACACCTTTGCAACTTCCAGCACACCACTCGGCAATTCGTCCCCTCTTTTCAACTGGCCTATCCTTACCTCTGTTTCTTCCTTTAAAGATTCAATTTTCTTCTTGTATTGTTCACATATTTTTTCCAATCCGCTGCTAACACGCTTATCAGCTCCCGTATCAAAATTATTTATATCAAATAGCTCTTGCAGGGCGAGTATACTTTCGACACTTGATTCATCCGAAATCTCTAACGGATCACCAGTACCCAAATCAATAAGTTTACCCCCAAAAACATCCTCCAGCTCTTTAATCATATTGATAAATTCTCTTGATATCGCGTCCCCCACCTCAGATTTGATTTCTTTAATTTCATTAGTAATTTTTTGCCTCTTCTCATCAGAAAGATAAGCCCTCCTTGAAAACAACTTGGCATCAATTGCAACACCATCAACTCCGGACGGAACCTCCAAAGAGACATTTTTTACGTCCTCACCGGCCCTGCCAAAGATAGCATGCAACAACTTCTCTTCCGGAGACAGCTCACTTCTACTTTTTGGAGCGATTTTCCCAACAAGTATATCAGACGGTTTTACTTTTGTTCCTATCCGGATCATCCCGTTTTCATCCAGATTGCTTAACGCCTTTTCAGAAACATTTGGAATATCTCTCGTAAATTCCTCTCGGCCGAGTGTAGTTTCCCTCACTTCAACCTCGAACTCATCTCTATGAATAGAAGTATACTTATCCTCTTTAAGCAAACTCTCGCTTACAACAATCGCATCTTCAAAGTTATAACCATCCCAGGTCATAAAGGCAACCAACACATTCTTACCCAAACTTAACTCACCTTTACAGGTAGCCGCGCCATCAGCAACAACCTCTCCCTTTTTTACTTTCTGCCCCTCAACGACAATTGGTTTTTGATTTAAACAGGTACCCTCGTTCAGTCCTACATTCTTTCTCAAATTATAAACATCATTCCCGTTTATGACAATCTGTCTGGCATCAACCTTTGTAACCGTACCGCTATTCTTGGCGCAAACAACCATACTTGAATTCTTAGCAACAACTTTTTCCATACCCGTAGCCACTAAAGGAGGTTCTGTTTTAAGCAACGGAACAGCTTGCCGCTGCATATTTGCTCCCATCAGCGCCCTGTTAGCATCGCTATGCTCCAGGAAGGGAATTAAACTTGTTGATACACCCACCAATTGTTTAGGAGATACGTCGATATAATTAACATCCTTTAAATTAACAAGGCGAAAGTCACCATTACATCGAGCAAGCAAATCCTTTTCTGCCTCTTTATCAGTAAAATAAATTTGTGCATCTGCAGGAGCAAGAATTTTATCTTCTTCCTCGTCAGCACGCAAGCTGACAAATTCATTCATCAACTTTCCGTTTTCTACTTTCATGTATGGAGTAGTCAGAAAACCATAATCATCAACAGTAGCAAATATCGTTAGCGAGGCAATCAAACCAATATTTGTCCCTTCAGGTGTTTCAATAGGACATATCCTCCCATAATGAGACAGATGAACATCACGAACCTCAAAACCTGCTCTCTTCCTGTTAAGACCACCCGGACCTAAAGCGCTCAATCTTCTTTCGTGGGTAAGCTGTGCTAAAGGATTTGTCTGATCCAATACTTGAGATAGTTCTCCACGACTGAAAAAATACTCTATCGTCGAAAATATTGTTCTAGAATTTATAAGAATTCTCGGAGTCAGCTGATCATGGTCTTTAACATTCATTCTTTCCTGAACGGTCCTCCTAAGTTTCAGAAAACCTTTCCTCAACTCCTCCCCAAACAATTCATCAATTGTTCTGAGCCTTCTATTCCCCAAATGGTCGATATCATCAATACTTCCTTTACTATTTCTCAAATTGATGATATATTTAATAGAATTAATGTAATCATCAGGGCGCAAAGCCATTTCATCAGCCTTTATTTGCTGTCCTAGTTTTCTGTTTAACCGGAACCTCCCGACTAATCCCAACCTGTATCTTTTGTAATCAAAAAATTTATCAAAAAACAACTGTTTTGCTTTTTCAAGATGCTGCGGATTGCCCGGCCTGAATCTTGAATATATTTTCAACAGTGCGTCTTTATGGGAATCAGTATAGTCAGATTCAAGGGTGTTTAATATCAACGGGTCATTCATCTCTCTGATAACTTCAAGTTCTTTAATCCCTAAATCCTGAACTGTTTTAATAATACTTTCAGTTATCTGCTTACCGGCCTCAAGAAGAACTTCACCTGTTTGAGGATCAACAAGCTGGGAAACTACATATCTATCCTTCAGTTTTTCTAAAGAACCGGCCCCACCTCCTAAACCAACTTTTTCAGTTTCATAAAAAAGCCGGATGATATCTTCATTATGAGAAAAGTCCTCTGACATGGCTCTCAAAAAACAGGTAGCCGGAAATTTCCCACTTTGGTCTACCCGTATATTTAGAATATCCTTTTTCCCCACTTCAATCTCAATCCAACTACCACGCTCGGGAATAATTCTGCAAGACTGCATTTTCTTCTCCGCCTGCAGCTCTTCTGCAAAATCAACACCCGGGGATCTGTGAAGCTGATTTACGATTACCCTCTCAGTACCGTTAATTACAAATTCACCGCCACCTATCATAACAGGAATTTCACCCAGATATACCTCTTCTTCAACCGGACATTCCCTATTAAGCCTCAGCCAGACCCTCAGAGGTTTGCCATAGATCAATTTCAGCTGCCGACATTCATCTGTCGTATAACGAGGTTTACCCAACTCGTACTTAATGTACTCCAAAGACAGCGTTTCATCGTAATTTTTAATCGGAAAAGCTTCACGCAAAATAGCTTCCAATCCCTGATCTTTACGCTTGTCAGGCGGTATATCCTCTTGCAAAAAGGCAGAGTATGATTTTGTTTGGATCTGAACAAGATTCGGCATCTCAAAAGTTTCCGGCATCTTTCCATAATTTCTTATATTCATCATTAACTCCTATACCACCCCACAGACACTCGTCAAAATATCCTTGCTTCTATTACTCAAGTCTTTCATTTTAACTCAACAACTGCCCCAGACTCTTCGATCGATTTTTTAATCTTTTCCGCTTCTTCTTTTGATACACCTTCCTTAATCGGTTTTGGTGCACTATCAACAAGAGCCTTAGCCTCTTTTAATCCAAGCGATGTTTCAGCGCGCACTGCCTTAATGACCTGAATTTTGTTTGGACCAACATCTTTTAATATAACATCAAAACTACTTTTTTCTTCAGCAACTGCCGCCCCTTGACCTCCAGTTGCTGCAACCGCTCCAACAGGAAAAGCCATTGCTGCCGAAGCAGAAACACCAAATTTCTTCTCAAATGCCTTCACCAATTGTGATGCCTCAAGCAAACTCATACCCTCTACCAATTCTAAAACCTCAGCTATCTTTCCTGTCGGCTCAACATTTCCCACTTCAGTTTCCATCACGATAATTTCCCCCTTTTTGCATTTTTCAAAATTACTCTATTTCGGTACCTCTTTTTTTCTCCTCTATAGATACCAATATATTATATAGATTATTAACAACCGCATTAAAAATATTAGCCAATTGCCTCAAAGGCGTTTGAATACCAAAGAGAATTTGTGTAAAAACAACCTCCCTGGACGGTATAGTTGCCAACGTTTTCACATCATCTACTGACAACAACTTACCTTCCATCAGACCACCCAAAATTTTTATTTCCGCTATCTGCTTAGACCATTTATCAAGCACTTTAGCCAATTCCACAGGATCATTATTACTTGTAACAACTGCGGATGGCCCTTCAAGAAGCTCTCCTAATCCAGGAAAACCAATCTCTCTAAATGTAATAGACGCCAGAGTATTCTTTACAACTCTCACCTTAATCTCTTTTTCATCCAAATCCCTTCTCAAGGAATCCGCCTGTTGCGCACTCACCCCTTTATAACCAAGAATAACAAAACTATTGCTATCCTTTTTATAAGTCTCAACAAGCTCGCCAACTATCAAACTCTTCATTTTTTTCGACATTTGAAATAATTCCTATTTTTTATTGTGCAAAGCCGTAAATCAAAACGCAAACATCTTTACTGCACAATCTTTACACTTGGCCCCATAGTAGATGATATAAATACCTTTTGAACAAAAACACCCTTTGCCGCAGGTGGCTTATTATTTTTAATATGCTTGATAAAAAACTCAACATTTTCAACTAAGTCATTATCAGAAAAGATAGCTTCCTACGGGAGCATGAATATTACCACCGCGTCACACCTGAACTCTATCTTCCCTTCCTTAAATTCTTTCGTAACATTATAAACATCGTCCGTAACAGTACCTGATTTCGGAGAGGGCATCTTCCCTTGCGGCCCTAATGTTTTACCCAACTTGCCTACTTTACGCATCATGTCAGGAGTCGAAATTGCAACATCAAAATCTGACCACCCGCCCTCGACTTTTTCAATCAAATCGTCATCACCAACAGCGATAGCTCCGGCCTTCAGCGCCAACTCAGCCTTTTCATCGGTGGTAAAAACTATCACCCGAAGTTCCTTCCCAATTCCTTTGGGCAGCGAAACTGATCCCCTAACTAACTGATCTGCACGCTTTGGATCCACACCCAGCTTCATCACGATATCTACAGTTTCATCAAATTTCGGCTTTTCAAAAGCCTTCAAAACCGAGACACCTTCATTCAGCTCAAATTCACTTTTTTTAATTGCAATATTTTTTGACGCCGCGTAACGCTTACTCCTAAACTTCATAAATATATCCTTAACAAAACCTAGACCTTTCTCTCCATCAATTTTCGACCTTCAATCCCATCGCCCGTGCAGTACCCTCTATAATCCTAATTGCCATGTCCATGTTCTTCGTGTTAAGATCTGGGAGTTTTGCCTTTGCAATCTCCTCAACCTGAAGCCTGGTAACTTTACCAATCTTGTTTCTATTTGGCTCCGATGACCCCTTTGCCACCTCAGCAAACTTTTTGAGCAGGACAGCCGCCGGGGGAGATTTGAGGATAAAGGTAAACGATTTATCTTTATAAACCGAAATTTCAACGGGTGTAATCATCCCCTGCAGATTTTTTGTTTTCTCATTGAACTGAGAAACAAACTGCCCGATATTCACACCATGCTGACCTAACGCCGGACCAACCGGAGGAGCTGGCGTAGCCTGACCTCCCGGAACTTGCAATTTAATTTTAGATACAATTTCTTTTGTCATCAGTTTCTCGAAAATAACGATCTCACTATAAATTCTACACTAATTCGGCCTGCCAATATTCTAACTCTACAGGCGTAGGCCTGCCAAAAATAGTTAATATAATCTTTACACAACCGCTAGCAGGAAGAATTTCATCGACAACTCCATCATAATTTTCAAATGGGCCCTCTTTAACACGAACCCTGTCCCCTTTACAAAACTCAATTTCAGTCTTAGGCTTTTCTTCTTCCCCCTCAACCTTTTGAAGCAACTTTTCCACTTCTTTATCAGTCATTGGTATCGGCTTACGTTTACCACCGACAAAATCACTTGCTCCGTATGTTTCTCGCACAACAAAACACACATTATCAGGAATCTGACCGCTCTCATCCACCTCAACCTCAACGATTACATACCCCGGATAAACCTTACGCTCTACAACTCTTTTTTTCCCCCCTTTTATTTCGGTAACTCTTTCACTCGGCACTAATATCTTCGAGACTAGATCTTCCAGGCCCTGAAGTTTTACAACCCTCTCCAACTCCTTCTTAACCTTATCCTCTTTATTACTTTGCACCCGAAGCACAAACCACTTTTTCCCCATGGCCCAGAATAACGATCCCTTTAATTTAAGATATTAAATAGAAAAAACTAGCTACAGCAAAACCCTATCAACAATTCTCTATGTTTCTTTAGAGGAAATGGCAGGATATACAATAGTATATAAGTGAAAAGTTACGCATGAAGTGATTTAATCAATTGAACCCAACGAAACGTAAACGTCCTCACCGCATCCGATGTTCTACCTCACAACACACCTACTGATTCCATTACAGTCGACACCACCCAGTCAACACCAAATATATACAGAGACATGAGCAATAAAAATATGATAACAACAACTGTCGAACCAATCAATTCGTTTTTGGTAGGCCATGAAACTTTCTGAAGCTCCCCCTGTGTTTCTATAAAAAACTCAACAGCCTTTTTCGATTTCCTATCAATCCCATCAATCCCTACCTCAAAACCCGTTGTAAAGACGCAGATAAAAAAACTGCAAACCAAAAAAAGAACTGTCGAACAGACAAGCCCCCATGTAAGCTTCACTCCCACCAGAGGTATTTTAGCATTTTCAAAAAATTCCGGAAGATTTAGCAACGCACCATAAAGAGAGTACGCAGCAAACAACGATGCTACCCCAAACAGGCCTGCCACAGCATACCTCGAGTAAACCCCTAATCCTTTTTTATAAACCGTAAACGCCATTATCTTTTCTCAGCACCAATTTGGCAGGTCTGGAGGGATTCGAACCCCCAACACCCGGATTTGGAATCCGGTGCTCTAGCCGATTGGAGCTACAGACCTTCTTCTTATTTTTTTTGTTCTTTGTGCAACGTATGCTTCCTGCAAAACCTACAAAATTTCTGCAATTCCAACCGAGCGGACTGTTTCGCCTCTTTGCTTGTCCTGTAATTCCTATTGCTACATTCAGTACAGGCTAATGTTATATAATTCCTCATTATCTATTCTTAAATCCAATCTCATTTAATAATTTTAGTAACAACCCCCGCACCCACTGTTTTTCCACCTTCTCGTATTGCAAATCTCAACTCTTGCTCCATTGCTATCGGCGTCACCAACTCTATCTCCAACTTCGCGTTGTCACCCGGCATCACCATCTCCGCCCCGCCCAGCAAATTCACCACACCCGTCACATCTGTCGTCCGAAAGTAAAACTGAGGCCTGTATCCATTAAAAACGGCGTATGTCTTCCACCCTCTTCTTTCGTCAATATATACGCCTCCGCCTCAAACTTTGTATGCGGCGTTATACTCTTCGGAACGGCCAACACCTGCCCACGCTCCAGATCATCCTTCTCTATACCCCTCAACAATACTCCCAGATTGTCTCCTGCCTGACCCTGATCCAATGTCTTGTTAAACATCTCAACTCCGGTAACCACCGTCTTACGCACCGCCTCCGTCATCCCCACAATCTCAACCTCATCTCCAACCTTCACAATACCCCGCTCCACTCGCCCTGTACCCACTGTCCCTCGACCCTTTATGCCGAAAACATCTTCCAGTGACATCAAAAACGGCTTATCTATCTCCCTTACCGGATCGGGTATATACGTATCCAACGCATCCATCAACTCCAGTATAGGCCCGCAGTTCTCACACTCGCTCTTCGCACATCCACATCCCGCCGCCTTTAACGCCGAACCCTTCACCACCGGTATCTCATCACCCGGAAACTCGTACTTACTCAGCAACTCCCTGATCTCCAACTCCACCAACTCCAGCAACTCCGGATCTTCCAACTGGTCCAGCTTATTCAAAAATACCACTATCCTCGGAACTCCTACCTGCCTGGCAAGCAGTATGTGCTCACGCGCCTGCGGCATCGGACCATCCGGTGCACTTACCACTAATATCGCACCATCCATCTGCGCAGCTCCCGTTATCATATTCTTTACATAATCAGCATGGCCCGGACAATCAACATGTGCATAGTGCCTTTTTTCTGTCTCATACTCAACATGCGCTATCGCTATCGTTATCCCACGCTCCCCTCTCCTCTGGTGCATTGTCTATCGAGTCAAAGGCCCTCGCCTTAGCAAATCCCCTTTTGATAAAGTATTCGTTATCACCGATGTCAACGTCGTCTTACCATGATCCACATGCCCTATCGTTCCCACATTCACATGCGGTTTCGTCCTCTGAAATATCTCCTTGGCCATAAAAAGAAACTCCTAAAATCTCTAAAACCTAAAATACACTTGATACAATTTAACGCTTCTTCAGTAATAGCTGAAGAAGCGATAACATTCAAATAAAGCTAAACAACAAATAATTAGCTGCTGATGGGATTTGAACCCATGACCTCGTCCTTACCAAGGACGTGCTCTACCCCTGAGCCACAGCAGCATAATGACTGAAACCATGGGCATAGGCAAAAACGGTACCAACCAACAGCAACACAAGGGTTAATAATCTAACATTTTTTAAAAAAATGTCAAAACCTTTTTTTTTAAAAAAAGAAAATGACTAAATTACTAGCAAATATTAAATAAAAAACAGCGGGCGATGGGAATCGAACCCACATCACAAGCTTGGAAGGCTAGGGCTTTACCACTAAGCTACGCCCGCATTTCTCCATTATGAGAAAAAATGGTGGGGAGAGGAGGATTCGAACCTCCGAAGGCTATGCCAACAGATTTACAGTCTGTCCCCTTTGGCCACTCGGGTACCTCCCCAATTACTCAGAATCAGCCAGCAACGTCACATAAAACATTACAAAAAAAAAGCTAGCGGTGGGATTCGAACCCACAACCTGCTGTTTACAAGACAGCTACTCTGCCATTGAGCTACGCCAGCAATAAATCAATTCGCAATATATAGCAAAAAATAATAGTGTTATCAAGCCAAAACCTTTATCAACATCTACATCTTCCGCATTTGCTCCAGATATCCCCGGTAATTCCTCGCCACTTCTTTCAGACTATCACCACCAAACTTTTCTAAAAAAGACCTGGCAATTTCAAATGATACCGCGGATTCACCAATGATTGAAGCGGCTGGAACAGCACAGATGTCTGAACGTTCAGTAGATGCTTCTACAGGCTCTTTCGATCGAATATCAATAGATTTTAATGGTTTCATCAGCGTAGGAATCGGCTTCATAACAGCCCTGGCAATAACAACTTCACCATTTGACATACCGCCTTCAATTCCACCGGCATTATTAGAAGAACGTCTAAATCCACCGGTAAATGAGGTATCTATTGTAGTCTGGTCGTAATAAATCTCATCATGCACCTGTGAACCAAACTTATCAGAAAAACGAAAGCCTAAACCAAACTCTACACCCTTAATCCCCTGGATAGACATTAAAGCCCTTGCAATAGCTCCATCTAGCCGTAAATCCCATTGCGTATAATCCCCTAATCCTGTTGGCACCCCAAATGACATTATCTCTATAATCCCGCCTAGAGAATCACCTTTTTTCTTCGCCTCATTGATCCTGTTAATTATTTCCGTTTCAATTGACTCATCCGGACAATAGACCAGACTCTTATCTCTTTCCCGCCTTATCTCCTCCGGATTTTCCATGATTTTTTTTGAATTTATACCGCCGATGCCTCTAACATAACCTATAACGCGTATGCCAAATTCCGAGAGTAAAACCTTAGCTAATATACCTGCCGCAACACGAGCAGCAGTCTCTCTTGCGCTTGCCCGTTCAAGGATATTCCTCACATCGTCTTGACAATATTTTAAAACACCGGCCAGGTCTGCATGTCCGGGTCTTGGCCTGGTAACGTCGGGCAATATGTCTATTTTGTGGTCTCTATTCTCTATTTTGAGACAAACAGGGCTGCCTATGGTAATCTTTTTTCTAACACCAGACAAAATGCACACCTTATCTTTTTCAATCTGCATCCTTCCGCCCCTACCATATCCACCCTGCCGCATCTGCAAACCCTTATTTATTTCGGATTCATCCAGCAAAACCCCTGCAGGCATACCGCATATAATAGCTATCAGGCATTTCCCATGTGATTCACCAGCTGTTGTAAATGTCAACATCGCAAACTCACCTTTCGCATTACTTGAGTAATCAGTTAACCTATCGAGATCAAAAGAATTAACTCAAAGCGCTCTCATATTTGAGCATGGTAAATTTTTCGTTTACAATATAAAGAGTACCCCTTAATTTTACCCTATAGAACACTATAACTTTTTTCATAAATTTTTTCTAGAAAATATTAGTGGGATTTTTCATTGCTTATGTTTATAAGCTTATGATAGTATTTTTCAAATTTCATATTCATATTTAGAAAATATATCAATTATTATGTACAAGCTTTTCATAAGCCTCAGATATTTAAGAAGAAAGAGAATCGCTTTTTTTGCAGTTGCAGGAGTTGCTGTTGGTGTTATGACGCTGATAGTTGTACTTTCAGTAATGAGTGGCTTTGACAAGGAATTACGGTCAAAAATCAGAGGAACATTAGCACATATCATTGTTTCAAAAATGGGTATATATGGGCTAAACAATTATGAAGAAATCATAAACAAAATTCAATCATTTAAACACGTGGAGTCGTGCGCACCTTATATTGAAGGACCGGCACTCATTAACATCAGAGGCACAAAAGAATTTGTCTATTTTAGAGGTATCGATCCTGTTGCAGAAACGAAAGTCAACGATCTTGAAAAGTATATGGAGGAATTCAATGACAAACCAGAAGATTTACTAATCGTCCATGGAGACAAAAAGATCCCGAGTGCTTTTGGAGGAATCGAATTACTGAGAACGAACCCCGGCAACTATAAAACCAATCCGGAGAGCTTCGTAAATAACGGAGAAAAAGTTGTGCTGGTTGCCATAAAGGGGTGGGACAAGATCAGCGTTAAGGCTTTTATAATCACGGGAAAGGTCAAATCAGGCATGTACGATGTTGACAAGAATTATATTTACATACCACTAAAAATCGCTCAGGGATTAGCTGGTACAAAAGATTCCGTTACGGCAATAAGTGTGAGATTGGATGACTACAAAAACGCACCTTTCGTTCGGGATCTCCTCCAGAAGGAACTCGGTTTTGGCTTCTTTGTTCAGACGTGGGAAGAAGCAAGAGGCACCTTCCTTAAGGCTGTTGCACTGGAAAAACGAGTCATGGCATTCATTTTGTTTTTTATCATAATAGTAGCAGGATTCAATATCCTTGCAATCCTTACGATGATTGTCTTTGAGAAATCAAAGGACATAGGTATTCTCAAGGCCTTAGGCGCCACTACCTGGGGCATCATGCAGGTTTTTCTTATTAACGGCTTACTCATCGGCATATTTGGTGCAGCTATAGGTACCGGATTAGGACTTGCATTTATAAACAGAATTAATTGGATAGAAACTATAGTTTACCAATATTCAGGATGGAGACCATTCCCGCCGGAAGTCTACTATTTCAATGAAATTCCGACTGATGTGGATATAAAAAGCATAATTTTAATCGCCGGCATCTCTATTATATGGAGTCTCCTCTTTAGTATATACCCTGCGCAAAAAGCTGCACGGCTGGACCCTATAGAAACCCTGAGATATGAATAGGAAATTCAGAAAATTTATGAGGCCAGACAGACAATTATGACTAATGCTTGAAAAAATTTTTTTTACCGATATTATAGAGTTTTACTATCTTGAATCCGGTCTAGCTAAAGAACTTTTCAGAATTTCAGCAACGTTGCAATGCGCTGCGAGTAATTACCTAATATATTCTTAGAATTGAGTACTTTATGATTCCAAAGGAAATTCTCAAAAAAGTAAAACAGATACAGATACGCTCAAGCCGCCTGGTTAACGATGTACTGGCCGGTGAGTACGTAAGCGTCTTCAAGGGGAGAGGCATGGAATTCGAAGAAGTAAGGGAATACCAGATAGGAGACGACATCAGAACAATTGACTGGAATGTCACCGCCCGGCTCGGACACCCCTATATCAAAAGATTTGCGGAAGAGAGGGAATTGACTATAATGTTTTTAGTAGACCTCAGCTCTTCCGGTAAATTCGGCAGCGTGAGGCAATTGAAAAATGAGATTGCCACTGAAGCCTGCGCACTGCTTGCACTTTCTGCTATCAGGAACAATGACAAGGTCGGACTCATACTTTTTACCGACAAGATAGAAAAATTTGTACCACCAAAGAAAGGGAAAACCCATGTTCTCCGCGTAATTAGAGAAGTCCTTTACTTTAAACCGGAACATAAAGGAACAGATATTTCAACAGCCCTTGAATATCTCATTAAAATTACAAAACGTAAGACAGTCAGCTTCCTGATGTCTGATTTCCTTACAACAGGTTTTGAACACGCATTACGCATTACAAACAAACGGCATGACGTAATTGCTGTTTCCATAACAGACCCTCGGGAACTGGAAATACCGAATGTTGGTTTTATTGAATTGAAAGATGCCGAAACAGGAGAGATCACCCTTATTGATACTTTTGACCAAAAGTTTAGGAGAGAATTCTTTAGAAGAAACACAAAAAATATGCAAGAGAGAAAAAAAATGTTTGGATCTATGGGTGTAGATTTGATCGACGTAAGAACAGACAGTTCTTACGTTGAACCAATAATGAGTTTTTTCAGGATGCGGGAAAAAAGACTTAAATACTGATTTCTGTTTTTCACGTTAAACCAAAACATTTCAAACATCAAAATCGTATTGTAACCGAAAAATAACTGTAAAAATTCAGATTACCTCTTGTTTTACAAATTTTTTTCCCCCATTTAAAATGTAAAATCGGCATCGACATGAAAGACTGTGTAATAAAATATATTCTAATCGTCACATTATTCTTATCGTGTATTGATACCCTCTGCATGGCCGAGGAAAATGACCGGAAAGATTCCGGTGATAATCCATCTGCATCGACTGTCACCGCAAATGCTACCGTCGACAAGACCAAGGCAACAATCGGGGAACGAATACTATACAAAGTGACAACTGATGCCCAGGAAGGAACAGACATCATCTTCCCGGAAATGAAAGATGCACTGGGAGATTTTGGCATATTAGAATCGGGTACCGAAGTATTTCAGAGAGGAGAAGGCAGGGCAACACAGGAGAGATGGTTCAGCCTGGAAACGTTTAATACCGGTTCTTACATAATCCCCCCGATAGTGATACAGTACAAGAGAAAAGGGACAAACAAAACAGAAGAAGTAAAGACACCTGAAATATTTATTGAAATCGCCAGCACATTAGATAAAAATGCTTCTGACATAAGGGACATTAAACCACCTGTTTTATTAAAAAAAAACTATCATAGACTTTATATTGTCCTTTCAATTTTTTTTGGTATATTTGCTCTTGCCGGCACCGTCTTTTTCTTTTTCTCTAGAAAAAAACAGAAAGAATCCGCCTCAGCAACCCAGCTTCTTTCTGCACATGAAATAGCATATAAAGAACTGGAAAGACTGCAGTCGTTAGACTTGATTTCCAAAGGACTGATAAAGGATCACTATTATTACCTATCGAACATCGTACGGCATTATATTGAAAACCGGTTTGAGCTTATGGCCCCCGAAAGAACGACAGAAGAATTCCTGACAGAGATGACAACTACTGACAAATTAGATAAAACACATAAAGAACTTATCAGCAATTTTCTCGAACACAGCGATCTGGTCAAATTTGCGGAATACTCCCCACAAAATCAGGAAATAGAGGACTCTTATGGTTCAGCAAAAAAACTCGTTGATGAAACGAAAGAGGTTTTAGAAAAGGCGTCCCCATGATATTTTTAAAAGATCCTCTCATTCTTATCCTGATCTTAATCCTGATACCCCTCATACTGGCTAATTATATCATAAGAAAAGAGAGTGGCAATCTGAGATTTTCATCTCTCAACCTTTTTAAAAATATTAAACCGGGTAAAGCTCTCAGATTAAAACATACTCTGATTTCATTAAGGATTTTCATAATTATTTTACTGGTAATAGCTCTTGCAAGACCGCAGTCAGGCAAAGCCCATTCGAGGATAAAGACAGAAGGAATTGACATCGTCCTGGCATTGGATGTTTCCGGCAGCATGCTGGCAGAAGACTTTACCGTAGAAGAAAAAAGGCATAACAGACTTTATGTAGCCAAAGAAGTAGTAAAGGATTTTATCAAATGGCGTGAAAATGACCGTCTTGGCATGGTTGTTTTTGCAGGACAGGCTTACACTCAATGCCCCCTCACACTTGACTATGATATCCTATTACAATTTTTGGAAAAAGTGAACATCGGGATGGTCGAGGACGGAACTGCGATTGGCTCAGCAATCGGCGTTTGCGTAAACAGATTAAAATCTTCCAAGGCAAAAAGTAAGGTTATAATCCTTTTAACTGACGGACGCAACAACAGCGGTGAAATTGACCCGTTTACTGCAGCGGAAATAGCAAAAACATTTGACATAAAGATATACACGGTCGGCGCAGGAACAAAAGGCCTTGCACCCTATCCAACCAAAGGTGCCTTCGGGTTCACCGTTTACAAACCAATGCAGATTGATATTGACGATGAAGGCTTGACGGAGATTGCAAAGATTACGGGAGGCAAGTATTTCAGGGCAACAGACACAGAATCATTGAAGGAAGTCTACAAACAAATCGACAGCCTGGAAAGAACCGAAATGGAAATCGCTAAATATACCGAGTACAATGAACTATTTCATTACCTGGTAATTCCTGCATTAGGAGTGTTTATTTTTGAGATATTCCTCGCAAACACGAGGTTCAGAAAGATCCCCTGACGAGTTAGTGCATCCTGCCCGCCAGCCACACCCGTACCGAACGTTACGTTCGGGCGGGAACGCTCGTCGGGCTGGCGAACGGATTCATCCGGGCGGCAACGACATCCATGTCGTTAATTAACACCATGTTGGTTATGTGCTACCGCACATAAATAATGTAACACATTTATTAATTTATATTTAAATAAGAATAAATCTCTGTTTCCTTTTTGCGGAAGCAAAAGATCTAAATTAGTTAACGAAGTGAACTAATTTATGAAATACGAAAACATCAAATACCTCTATTTATTGCCACTGGTATTCATCATGGCAGCCGCCTACGTCGTTTTCTTTAAAAACAGACAAAAGGCATTAACAAGGTTCGTACAAGCTGAACTAGCAGAAAGTTTAGTTCAATCTGTCAGCAAAGCTAAGCAAATCATAAAAGCAACCTTTGCAGTCACAGCAATACTCTTTATCATATTCTCTTTAATTCAACCGAAGTGGGGCTATCACTGGGAAGAGGTGGAAAGGAAAGGGATAGATATCGTAGTTGCCGTAGATACATCCAGAAGCATGCTCGCAGACGATATCAAACCAAATAGACTTGAAGCTGCCAAAAGAGAAATTAAAGACCTGTTAACGATTATAGACGGTGACAGAGTTGGGTTGGTGGCCTTTGCTGGGAGTGTATTTATACAATGCCCATTAACCCTTGATTATGCAGCCTTTAACCTGTTCCTCGACGACCTTGATACTGATCTGATCCCCGTGGGTGGTACCGCCATTGGTGAAGCAATAAGAAAGAGCATTACAGCCTTTACTGACAAATCAAAAAAACACAAGGCTATCGTACTCATCACCGATGGCGAAGATCATCGTGGCAATGCGGTTGACATGGCAAAAGCAGCAAAAGATGAGGGCATCATCATCTACACAATAGGAGTAGGCAAAAAAGAAGGAGCTTACATTAAAATACGAGGCAAGGACAATGAAGAAATCTTGTTGAAAGATAACGAAGGAAAGGTCATTAAGTCCCGTCTTGATGAAGTAACCTTAAACAAGATCGCATTGGAAACTGGAGGCGCGTATTCGCCCGCTTACGGTACCGAATGGGGTTTAGCCAATATCTACAAAAACATCATTGCCCGGATGGAAGAAAAGCAATTAAGCAGCAAGAAAATAAAATTGTACAAAAACCGTTATCAGATTCCGTTATTTGTGGCAATTATTCTTATTACGCTGGAATCATTATTCGGAGTCAGAGTGAAAAAGAACAAATCATGAGTCTTTGCAACCGGAGTAGCCGATGAAAATTTTACTAATCGAAGCTATCTGTCTGCCGCTGAGCAGAAATAAATAAAAATGACATTGCCCAAGAGAAGTTGTATATGAAAAAAAACCATACAAAACTGAAAACTATTATCATCTTCACAACTTGCATGCTATCAATTGGGTGGCTGGACCCGGCCTCTGAAAAAAATGAAGAAGGGATTACCCTTTATAATGAAGAAAAGTTTGATGAAGCGATAAGCAAGTTTACGGATGCACAATCCTTTGAACCGGAATCCACCCCGCTTCAATTTAACATCGCAAATACCCATTATAAAAAAGGCAAATTTCCTGAAGCAGAAAATTCCTATAAAACCGCCATGAAGTCGGATGACGTTCTCCTGAAAGCAAAGGGTCATTACAATATGGGAAATGCAATGTACAAACAGGGCAAACTAAAGGAATCTCTCGATTTTTACAAGGAATCAATTAAACTGGCTGAAGAGACTGAAGATATGAAAGGAGATGAACTCGATGCTTTGAGAGAAGATGCCAAGTACAATCACGAATTTGTACAGAAAAAGATTGAAGAGATGCAGAAAGAGCAAAAAGAGAGACAGGAACAAGAAGAACAGAACAATAAGAATCAGGAAGAACAAGAAGACGAAGACCAGAAGAAAGACCCGAAAAAACAGGATGAGGATAAGAAGGACAAAAAGGAACAAGAGCAAAAAGAAAAAGAACAGGACCAAAAGAAACAGCAGCAAGATGAACAGGAGAAACAGGAAAACAACAACAAAGAACAAGAGCAAAAACAGAAACCTTCACCGGAAAACAATACAGAAAAACCTCCTCTGCGACCTCAAGAGAAAAAAGACATGACGAAAGAAGAAGCAGAACGAATTCTTGAGGCCATGAAACAGGCAGAGAAAAGTGCACGTGATTTACAGGAGAAAGAAGACTCTTCTCCAACGTATGGCGTTCTCAAGGATTGGTAATCAGCAGTTTGCAACGAGTTAGGGTATCCTGCACCACTCTTTCAAAATTGCTACCGCGTCCGAATGGATTTATCCGGGCGGGCAACTATTTCCCTGGAGTTGCTTCACGCCATTTTGTGTACCTGTTCGGATGACTCGTTCAGGCGGGTGTGCTGCCGCACAAAAAAAATGTAATTTATTGATTTGTTTATATTTAAAATGAAAAGCTATATGATGAAATTATGTAACACACATTCATTACCGAGAAGAGGAAATCTTCATGCTTGCCTTACCATACGAATTACCGTTTCTGATATTCGAATTTACTTTTATGAATTCTCATTTATAATGTTTAATAACAAAACCGGATAATCAAAAATAACTATATTATAAGAGATTTTCATAAAGTAACCACCGTATTGAACCAAAAGGAAACAACTTTATAATTTAACAATTTTTAAGTGAATGTTTGAAACCCTCCTGCCTGCGTGTAGACTCGTGCAGGTAGACAGATTTTCAATTAACAACCTGGACGGCCCAGAATCCAAAAAAATTTTGTCTCTATTTGGGTCTGACTCGGCCAGGGCAGCTTTAACTCATGATACGTTTATACCTATTTATTATTTCACTATTATTGCTGCTCGGCAATCCTGCCGGTTCGTACGCAGACGAAATAAAACTTACTGCCCGCGTTGATAATGCCAGGATTGAAATTGGTAACTATGTCCGGCTCACCATTGAAGTACATGGAGCTTTTGATACCGACCAACCTGACTTGCCTGATCTTGAAGATTTCTCCCTGAAATACGGACCAAGCGTCACCACCCAGACGAGAATAATAAATAACGCCGTTTCAGTTAACCGTGGATTCACATACATGCTGGTACCAAAAACAACAGGCACCTTTACAATCCCCGCTGCAACACTCAAGTATCAAGGTAAAACCTATACGTCTAATCCAATTGACATTGAAGTCACAGAAAGAAACCCGATTGAAGAGAGAAAAGAGAGGGAAAATGAGATTGATATCAACAAGAGAATATTTATCGAACTCACAACTGATAAAGAAGAGGCCTACATTTATGAACAAATCATCATGTCTTTTAAGTTGTTTTTCCAGAAAGGATTACCCGTCGAAGACCTTGATTATGTCCCCCCCTCCACAAAGAGCTTCCTTGCAGAAAGACTCGGTGAAGAGAGACGTTATGAAGAAGTCCGGGATGGTATATTGTATAACGTTATAGAACTGCGCACCGCACTTTTCCCCGTAGTTTCCGGCAATCTGGAAATCCCTTCAGCAAAATTCAAATGCAATATCCTGGTCAGACAGCAAGCGAGTCGCAGTTGGGATCCATTTGAAGACGCTTTCGGAAATTCATTGTTTAACGAGTTTCTCGGCAGAAAGGACTACAGATACCCTGTGGAAAGAAACACAAACGCTGTTAAATTACTGATAAATCCCCTGCCGGAAACAGACAAACCTGCAGATTTTACCGGTGCAGTAGGAACTTTTACCATGGATGTTTCCGCAAAACCGGCAAAGGTAAATGTTGGAGACCCCATAACACTGACTATTACTATTTCCGGAACAGGAAATATAAAAACATTCGGAGAACCGGAACTCAAACCTGAAGGAGCAGATGATTTCAAATTCTATTCTACAGAAGCCAGCACAAAAATAACCGACAAAGAAGAAGGTATTACCGGTGTTAAAGTGTTCAACAAAGTAATCGAGCCGCAACACGAAAACATTTACGCAACACCTGTCGTATCTTTCAGCTACTTTGATCCAGAGACAGAACAATACCGGAACATTACTCGCGAACCTATACCTGTTACGGTAGAACATTCTGAAACGGAAATACCCCTCCGCTTAACCATGAAGGATGTTGAAAAGAAAAAGGGTCAGGTAAAAATATTGACCAAAGATATACTACCCATAATAACAAATGTAATCTCATTCAAGAACCAGAGTAAGGGTCTCTTGAAGAGGCCCGTATTTTTAGGCTTCACCTTCTTATCACCACTACTCCTTGTCCTGATTTGCGTATATTTACAGAGGCACAGAGAACGGCTCCAGACCGACACAAGTTATGTCAGGAAAAGACGGGCGGTGTCACAGGCACAGGGTAAGCTTTCAGATGCAAAAAAACTCATACACAGCGATACCTCTACCGAGCTTTATTCAATGCTTGCCAAAACGTTGACAGAACTTATTGCCGACAAACTCAATCTGCCACCTGCTTCTCTGACAACTGACAACATTTCTCACACCTTAAACACGCGGGGAGTCTCGTCTGAAACAATTGAAGAATTGAGAGAATGCCTCGAGTCATGCGACCATGGGAGATTTTCTATCGCTGATAACACAAGAGAACAGATGGAAAGCGTTTTTCATCGCACGGAAAGATTAATTGAACTCTTAGAAAGACAGTTATGAGAAACAAATCAATCAGAATATGTTTGCCTTTTCTCATTATATCTCTCTGTATGGGTTACGCCCTGGGAGGAGACCTGACGCAGAATGAAGCCGTCGACATCTTTTTCCAGGCAAACAAAGAGTATCAGGCCGCCCAGATTGAAATTGCAGCCAAAAGAGAGAAGGAGGCATTAGAAAAATTTGACAATGCGGTACAACTCTACAACCAGTTAATAGAATCTGGTTTTGAGAATGGCCAGATATACTATAACCTGGGAAATTCGTATTACCGACAGGGTATGCCGGGAAAGGCAATAGTCGCTTACCGTAAGGCAGAAAAAACACTCCCGAGAAAAGCAGACATCAAGGCAAATATAGATTTGTTGAAAGATGATTTCAAAGACAAAGAAAGCCTGTTTCGCCTGCCGGAATTTCTTAAGACGTTGTGTTTCTGGTATTTTTTCCTTAATCTCAATGAAATAACAATTCTCACAATATATATATATCTTGGGTTTATGACATCAATCCTGCTGCTCATTTTCTTCCAGTTTCGATGGTTAAAAAACATGAGTACAATATTCGCTATTTGCCTCTTTGTCCTCGTTGTGTCTCTGGGCATAAAGATTTATTGCGAATACTCCTTTGAAAAAGGTGTGGTAATTGCAGAGGAATGTAAGATACGGTACGGACCGGGTGAAGAATATGAACCCAAATTCGAGATACATGAAGGCGCAGAGGTGAGGATAGAAGAGCAGAGAAAAGGCTGGTATAAGGTGTATGCGTATGTGGATATAAAAGATGACGGCAACGAAAAAGAGAAGAAAGATAGTGAGTTTAAAAAAGGGTGGGTCGCGAAATCCAAAATAGGAAAGATATAGTATCTCTAAAAAAAAGGAGTTGAGCAGTGTCCTATGAATTAATAATTCTATTAACAACAACCGTTTCAATAGGCTTTTTCCACACATTATTTGGACCAGACCATTACCTTCCGTTCATAGTTTTATCGAAAGCCCGTAACTGGTCATTGCGAAAAACAACATTGGTAACCGTTTTGTGCGGTGCAGGCCATGTCTTAAGCTCTGTTTTACTTGGCCTGGTCGGTATCGCACTGGGTGTTGCGGTAACCAGGTTGGAATCAGTAGAATCATTACGTGGCAATCTTGCGGCATGGGCCTTAATCGCTTTTGGTCTTGTTTACTTTGTCTGGGGTATACGAAGAGCATTCAGAAATAAAGAACACAAACATCATCATGCTCACCACAACGGTGCCGACCATATTCATACCCATAACCACACCAGGGACCATGTACACATTCATGAAGAGAAAAATCAGAATGTAACACCATGGATTCTTTTTACTATTTTTCTTTTCGGCCCCTGTGAGCCGTTAATACCATTATTGATGTATCCGACAGCCAAAGAGAGCAGCCTGGGTTTAGTTATGGTTGCTTTAGTGTTTGGAGCGGTAACTATAATGACGATGCTGGGGGTTGTCTTAATCTTAACAATGGATATCATTCATCTCCCAAGGACAAAACTGGAAAAATACAGTCATGCATTAGCAGGAGCGGCAATATGTGTTTGCGGTCTAGCCATTCAGTTTCTTGGATTATAAAATGGTAACACTGACAAATTTCAACCTGACAGAGACCGGAACCTGAAATCAATAAATTATCGGTTTAGAAATCAACAATGCACATATACTCTGATTATACAAATTCAGCTGGGAACACATATGCCATCGTTTATCCGTACCATTTGTTACCAGGAATTATCAGGCCCATTTGAATTTTTCTCTCTATAAGAACTGACTTTTTTCACTTTTTTGTCTTGAACACCAGGGAATATTTTTTTAATATGTACACAATATCATGCTAGTGCTCGTACCGGTTATCAGAAAATCCTGTTTTATCTTTTTTGATACAAAATTTTAGAGGAGACTTTAACTGACGATAAACCTCACCGCAGATTTTCCTGGCTGTGCTCAGCAAATTTCCAGCAGGCAGACGTCAGAAGGCATGACAGGTGCCCCGGGGAAACCATGATTACAGACAACCGTTTTCTCCAACAATCTGATTCCAGGCTCGATTTCTTTCGCTGCTTCCTCCAGAAACCGCAGCAGGTAGGCTCGGCATTTCCAAGCTCTCGTTTCCTTGAGCGCCGGGTTGTAACACTCGCGGGTTTGAGAAAAGCCAGGACTGTCGTTGAACTTGGCCCCGGTACAGGCGGTATCACGAATGCCGCTCTACGGGAACTCCCTCCCTCTTCTAACCTGCTCAGCATCGAAATCAATCACCGTTTTGTATCGATACTCAGACGATGTTCCGACCCTCGTCTCCTGGTCCATCACGGGTGCGCTGCAAATCTTCGTGAGATCCTCCACTATTACCAGCTTCCGCAGCCGGAAGTGGTGATCTCCGGCATTCCGTTCTCTAACATCAGTCGTGGAAAAGGACAACGTATCATTGAGGAGATTCACACGGCTCTTTCCCCGAACGGTTCTTTCATAGCCTACCAGGTGCGTGACCTCGTGTCTAAACTGGGACGTTCTTTTTTCGGCAATGCAGAAGTTCTCAGGGTATTCTGTAACATTCCTCCCCTGCGCATCTATCGCTGGCGAAAGAAAACCTGCAGGAACGATATCTGATTAATTCTGGATGAAAGGAACCAATTGTGTCTTCCTCTCACAAAGAATAGGATTTTACCATTTTAAACTTGAGCACAGGCACATATTTTTTTAGAACGAGCTGCAAAATAAGCTAAATTACTAAACAAAGTTAACCCCCGGAATTCGCAGAACATTCACCTGGGGTTTCTTTTCAATAGCTGTCAAGGCAGGCAACCCGTCTGGCTGTGAATGTTAAGGAGCCAAGTTCTGATAACACTTTTTATTATTTTATTCTATTATTTATATCCCCGGCATACTGCAAGACCTGAAACGGTATACTTAGCCTTTACTTTTGCAGCTGTTCTTATTGTGTTTATGAGCTTCGGCATTGAAAAGCTCTGGGAGAAGTATCTGAACATAAAGGTAATCAAGTTTTTTCTTTTTCCCGGTGCCATTGTCCATGAGCTCAGCCATGCCCTCTTGTGCCTGGTTACGGGGACCACTATCAGAGAACTGAACATCTTCAAACCTGTTAGCGGTACTATTACGTATGACAAACCTAAAATCCCCTTCCTCTTTGATTTTTTTATAGCTGCAGCTCCTCTTTTTGGGTGCGGTTTTTCCTTGATTATAACTTCCATTATCCTTGGAAACCCAATTCGAATAGATGAAACACTGCCGAATGAATTAACATTTTCTTTACAGGCTGTATTCGATTATGCGAAAGATTTTTTAGACATAATAAGGCTGACACTTGACGAATTCTGGAAACAGGGTTTTCATACCATACATTCAGTAATCTTTACCGTAGCCTCCATTATCTTTACCATATCAATGGCCCCGCGAAGAGGCGATATTAAGTACATCGTATTGGGTTTTCTTATCATAGGATTAGGCCTCTTTAGTTTGGAGTGGATCGAGATATCTTTGCTTGATTACAAATGGTGGCAGTCGATACTGGATAATTCATGGAGAATAACCTCATACATTCTTTCGGTTTTGCTGACCATTCTCCTGATAACGGCTATCAGTGTTGGCTTTATTAAAGCAACAAAAGTGATTTTCGGGCACAAAGCTGAGCACACTAATTCATAATTACGGTAATGTATGAAAGATCTCTTCATATAGAGAATAAAACAGGTAACCATTTTTACGAAACTGAGTTCTTAGTATTTTAGTGACAACCTAACAGGCCAAGCCTGAACCAAACACAGGAGCTACTAAATTCCAAATCTCAAATCACAAAATACAAACAAATTACAAATTCCAATGCATGAAAAAACAAACTACTTTGATTTTTCAAAACCTGTTTGGAATTTTGTGTTTGTTTATTGTGGTTTGTTTGTTATTTGGTATTTATTATTTGGTGCTTACCCGTCCCCGCCAGAATGCGTGTCGGGCTGGCGAATGGCCTATAGGCCGGGCGGATAAGATATACCTGAAACCTCCATTAATGAAATTTTGCCAAAAATGGTAAAAAATTATTACTAAGCTACCAATCTTGCACAATGGGAAAAATTTATTACACGGGTTTTGATTCCTCTTTTGGTCCTGTTTTTGTCGCAAAAACGCTAAAAGGGATATGTGATGTTACCTTTTCCGGTATCTCAGAGGACAAATTTATCTCTTATCTGAAGAAAAGCCTCCGGAAAGAAATTGTCAGGGATGACAAGGTGTTCGGTGAAATAAAGAAAGTTCTGCTGGATTATTTTAATGGATGCCGAAAAGATTTTAAACTACACCTGGATTTAAGTAGGGGAACACTATTCCAGAGAAAGGTATGGAGCAAAGTAATGGAAATTCCTTACGGAGAGTTGAGGTCTTATAAATGGGTTGCCGGAAAAATAGGAAACCCGAATTCCTCCAGGGCTGTAGGTAATGCCGTTGGAGCAAACCCGATTCCTCCCGTAGTACCCTGCCATCGCGTAGTGTGTTCTAATGGAAATCTTGGCGGATACACGTCAGGCATTTCAATAAAAAAGAGGCTCTTGCAATTGGAAGGAATACCGAAAGGCGACTCAGTTCCTTGAATAATTTCCTGACATATTCACGCTCTTTCACTATCCGAAATTCTTAAAAGTATGCTCTTCGCTGCGCCAAGTATCCCGCTATTATCGCCAAGTTTTGCAACTTCTATCTTGAGTGGTTCGGTCGCTTTTTCAAATGCCCTTTTTTTCACTTCTTCCCTCATCGGCTTGAAAAGAGTCTCTCCCAGATTCGTAACACCGCCAAACAACGCAACCATTTCCGGATTGAGGAGGTTCGCGATATTTGCTACTGCAATACCCAGGATAATACCGGTTTCCCTGATAATGCTTCCAATCATTTCATTTCCCTGAGAGGCCATACTGCTGATGCGTTCAAGGGTCAGGCATTCCCGTATTCCCCTCTTGTCTCCTCTTTCTGATAAGACATTTTGTACTCTATCGATGATACCCCTGGCAGAGGCATACGCTTCCAGGCAGCCGCTGTTCCCGCAGGTACATTTTATCCCGTTTCGTATAATGGTTGTGTGGCCGATCTCGCCTGCCATACCCGATGCACCGTACCAGAGTCTCCCATCCAGGATTATGCCACCTCCAACACCAGTACCCAGCGTAATACAGATAAAGCTGTTTGTCCCTGCACCGGCACCTTTCCACCATTCACCCAATGCAGCAGCGTTTGCGTCATTCTCGATAGAAACAGGCATTTTCAACTCATCTTCAAGTATACGCCTTAATGGAATACCATCCCAGCCTGTCAGATTGGGCGGATTGAAGATTATTCCGGTCTCTGCATCAAGTGGACCAGGAAAACCTACCCCTGCTCCGGCTATCTCTTCACAGGGGAGTTCTGATTTCCTTATGATCTCTCTCATAAAAGAGAGAAGAAACTGAAGCATCGCCTCCTTGCCTTCTTTACATCGGGTAGGTTTTTTTAACAGGGCATGAATCTCCCCATCTCCTGAAACTACCGCCATCCGGGTATTCGTACCACCTACATCTGCAGCCAATACATAGGTATCTGGTCTATTCTGCATGCTATCGTTATCTGCTATTCAGAAAAAATTCGTTAAGGACCCTTTTGTGAATATCTTTTTTAGCACCGATGCAGTGTAATTTTCTCTCCGTGTAGCTTGCTATATCATCCTCAAGGGGAAAGAGATTTCCTCCATCTGTTTTGCTCATGATGCCTCCCGCTTCTGACATGATAACAGAACCTGCGGCAATGTCCCAGAGGCAGCTTTTTTCATCCACGTAACAGTCAAGCCACCCTGCTGCTACATAGCAGATGTGTAATGAAGCAACTCCGACATTACGAATCTTTGCCCTTTCAAGTATCAGGGTTATATGAGCAGGTACTTTCCCATCATAATCCGATTGGACTGCGAAAAGCAACTTGCTCTGCAAAGGATTATTCGTTTCTCGTAAGGGGCCATTATTAAGAGATGCACCGCCGCCCTTTACGGCAGAAAACAAATTATTACTCATAGGATCATAGACAACACCCACAACAGGTTCGTTTTTATGGAAGAGTGCTATCGAGACTGCAAAAATAGGTATACCCCTGACAAAATTTGATGTTCCATCCAGAGGGTCTATACACCAGGAGTAATCAGAGTCAGAATCTTTCACACCAAACTCTTCCCCGAGAATCCCGTGTTCAGGAAAATTCTTTGCTATCGCCTCCCTGACAAGTATCTCGGATTGTTTATCAGTCGCTGTAACCAGAGAATCATCTCTCTTTTTCTGAATCTCTTTTGGATGATTAAAGGATGTACGGTTCAACTTCCCGGCTTCTTTACTTATTTCAACTGCAAATTGAAGATATGGAATCAGTTCGTTATCTATCAAGCTAGGCCATCCTGGCTAACTTTTCCAAAATTCCTACGCATTAAATTAACTCCTTTTCAGACTTCAGATGGTCGTTAACGTCAATAGTTATTAAATCAACCATACCACGAGCCAAAGAAAAATCAAGCAATTTGTCTCGCTCGTTTAAACAGTATCTTGTCTCTCCCCTTTCCTTTATATTGACAGTGAATCCAAGACACGCGTCATTATCAATGAGACTAGAATGATAATGAGAGTATAGGTTAACAGCACATAAACTCTTTTATCTTTCCACCAGCTTCGCTCCTCCGGATATTTTCCCAATACACCCTTCAGAGTCCACTCTTCTGAGCCATGCATTCCGGTTGAAACGGTATTTGAAACCAGGAAAGCAACAATTAGTGTGGTGAAAAAACCGATTGGCCCCCACCAAAGCCAGGAAATCGAGGGTATGTATTGACCTATGAAGAAATTTAAGGCTGTGCCGAATAGTATGCCGGTAATTATTCCAGCCCCTGTAAACGATTGAAACAAAATACCACCTAGAAAAGTAGCCAGAATAGGACCGGAAAAAGCTGACCCTACCATATTCACGATCTCGATCACGGTAGAAGTTGACCGTGCTACGAAGTAAGCCCCTCCTGCACTCAATATACCCCACACCAACGTAATAAGCCTGGATAAACGAAGCATCTTAAGGGGGTTGTCTTTAAGTCCCGGCTTATACCTGAGAATAAAATCTGAAACCGTTACCGCAGAAAGCGAATTGAAAGCAGAATCAATACTCGACATTGAAGCCGCAAACAGGCCTGCCATCACCAGTCCAACCAAACCAACAGGCAGGTAATGTATCATGAATGTCGGCACTAGATAATCCGGACTCTTCCCTTCCAGCTCGGCAGCAAATTCCGGATGGTGTTGAATAAAGAGTGCAAGGACGATTCCAAATATAATGTATGTAAGAACTATGGGAAACCGAATCAATCCATTCATCATTAAAGCGTTCTGGGCCCGGCGGCTATCAGGTGTAGCAAGCAACCGCTGCGCCTGACTTTGATCACATCCGTAATATCCGATATAGAGAAAAAGGCAGCCGATAATCATGGGCCAGAAAGCAAAAGTCTGGTTATCTCCGAACCCGTGATGAAAAAAATCTATCGCTTTCAGCCGAACTGGATCAATTGAGGAAGAAGACAAATCATCTCCTAAATTCTTTATTGATACAATCAATGCTGTAAGCACCCCGCCATACAGAATGATAAGCTGCAGGATATCACTGTATACATCAGCCATTATTCCTCCAATAGTGGTATAGGCAATAGCCACAACAGCCATAATAATCATCGTAACAAGGATGTGCAGATTCAATACAACGGCAAGAATTAATGCAGAAGTGTACAAGATCACGCTTGTTGAAAGTCCGCGGGAAAACATAAAAAGCGCCGACAGAATGAGCCGTGTACTTACACCGAACCGATGCTCAGCATATTCATAGACTGACGCACCAGACAGGCGACGAAAAACAGGCACAAGCAAAAACATTATGGCAATCATGGCAAGCGGAACTGCGAATTCGTACTGAATCCACTTTACCCCACCGCCTGATTGTAACGCCACAAACGCGGGAGCGCTAATCAGACTTATCGTACTTACCTGGTTCGCAGCGAGAGATGTGGCAATGACAGCGGTTCCCATTTTTCTTCCGCCAAGGAAATAGTCATCAGTCGAATGTTGACGCCTTGCTAACCAGACGCCTAAACCCACAATGCCAAGCAAGTAAACTACTAAAACAATCCAGTCAATTACCGTCATATGTAATGAATATACTAAAACCGATTTGGTTTTCGGTTTTACCTGTCTGCGCGCATCGCACAGGCAGGCTGGAAACCAAATCTTGGTGAAGGTACCCCCGGACAAAAGCGCCGAGGACTTTAATCGCTCAATTTTATCTCGGATTTTATCCGAAAACCATTATGAGATGAGTATATCTTACCGAAAATTTATGAACTGCATTTCAATATCATACTTTTTCTCTTTAATTGCCTGAATAACTGCCTGGAGATCATCCTTGTTTTTTCCCGATACCCGAACCTTGTCTTCCTGAATTTGTGACTGAACTTTCAGTTTAAGACCTTTGATAAATTTAACAAGTTCCTTGGCTTTTTCCATGGGAATACCGGACTGAAATGTAACAACCTGCCTGACATTGCCTTCAAAGGCCTTTTCGACCTTTCCTAGTATAAGCGCCTTGAGCGGAATATCCCTTTTTACCAGTCTCGCCTTGAGAATATCTGTTAAACTTCCCAGCTTATAATCATCATCAGCAATCAGAGTTATCGAATTGTCATCATTCAGGGTAATGGATGACTTGCTTCCTTTGAAGTCATACCTGACGGTAAGTTGCTTTTTTGCCTGATCAACCGCATTCTTAACTTCGTGCATCTCTACGTTACATACGATGTCGAATGAAAAAGTATCTGCCATAATATAATCTCCTAAAAATTAGTATACTTTCTTAATCATAAAAAAAGATGTTCGTTACCGAAATTTAAAAAAATAGAGGGAGAGAAAGCAGTGAAAAAAGAAGAAGTAATAACTATTATGTCTTACTGTTCCTATTAAGCCATACTTTTATACAGTTTTCTTATGCTCTGATAATTCCTGCTCAATCTCTTTCTCGATTTCTTCAAAGGGAATTCTGTGCTTACATGTTGATCTTTCGTCTAAGAATTTTTGAAAAGTATAACTGCCTCGAAGTATCTCAACTTCCTTTTCAAAATCATCCGCTTCAGAAATGAAAAATTCCTTTCCATCAGACGTTAAAAGTAAAATAGGCTCCTTTTGAGCTAATTTTATTACTTCACTCAAATCCATTTTTTCTTTTTCTAAATCAATTGTTTTCATAATTTTACCTCTTTTCCCTTTATAAATAGTTTATTATGTTCTTTATGTCCAATTGCAACTATTTTATCTTCGGAGGAAACTCCACAACTTCATAAAATATTCGATACTTGCCTGAACGCAATTCCCAAGTAGCAATAGGGTTGTCTCTAAGTTTCTTCCTTTTCCTTGATTCAACTAAAGGTTGGTATGTAAGTTGAACTCGAATCTCTCCTGTGATGATTTTTCACTTGAAAGCTGAGTAGTAATACAAATCTGTTTTAGCTTCTTCTGTTACTTCAATTTTAAATTCTATCATAACAAAATAAACTTATTAAATAACTGTTACCGCTGCATTGGACATGAGAATATCATTCATAAGTTACTACTGTCCGATCAATATGATAACAAAATAACTTGTACATTGGAAGTAAGTAAGGTGAAAAACATAGAAGCGATAATAGATCGATGGCTGAACTTCCTTTATCGTAATTAGGGTTAGATTTTATTTGCTAAAATGCGAGGATCGACCTTTTTCACGAAAGCAACATAGTCTTCATTTGTTGAGAACATGTTTTCCCTTCGTCTTCCTCTCTTCATAATACGATACCAAGCTACCGGATATTATATTCTAAGAGATCTTGTCATAGGAGAAATAGAGCATTATTTAACAGTCGAGCCAACAGCAGACCACTTAACCTATCTTTTGATTAGGCGTAATTTGATTTCCGGCATGAATAGTCAGTTTTATGCTGGCAGAATTGAATGAATTATGATTATGATAATGAAACGACAGGTTATTGAAGTTAAGAATAAAAAACCACTCAATTTACATAAAATACATATAATGTTTATAATGCGCCTTCATAAAATTGCAATTTCGTTTTTCATAGTATTCTTTTTGCTTATCACGTTGAGTTCTTTTTCTTTGCAAGCGGAAGGAGGACTAACAAAAGGAAAGCCAACTCTTCCCGGTGAAACATGCCGGACGGAACCTTTAGAGAGATGGACACCGCAGGAGAAATGGGTGTGGAAGCAGGTTTGCGAAGGGAAAATAGCGGATTTGAACCTGTGTGGAGATTATGATCTTTTCAAAAGTGATCCGAATACCTGGTTATGGCAGGTTTGTGAAGCAAAAAAAATCAATTTAATTAAGGATAGAAAGCTTGACCCGAAGAAGCCTGAAGAGTGGCCTGAAAACCGTATAATCACGCCGGAATTTCTTGAGACAATCCTGCTCCATGAACCCTATCGCGGAGCATTAACGCACCATGGTGTACGAATAGTTGGTGCCTGGTTCAAAGAGCCGCTAGACCTGTCAAACGCTACCCTTGATAGCCAACTTTGGTTGGTTGCTTCGCGTTTTGATAAAGTCGTAGACTTTGGAGGCCTGAAGACCGATTATGTGATATCTCTGCTAGGCTCCAAATTCAACGACGTACTAAATATGTCCTTAATTGAGGTAAGAAGCAGTTTATTTATGTGTGACGGTGCGGAGTTTAAAAAGGTGCATCTCGAAGGTGCCAAAATTGGGGGACAAATAGTTATAACTGGCTCCAAATTCACCGGTAAACTGAATATGGATTTGATGGAGGCGGGCAGCAGTCTCTTGATGAGAGATGATGCTGAATTTATAGAGGTGGATCTCGTAAGTGCCAAGATAGGGGGACAAATAGACATGACCGGCTCCAAATTCACAGGCGAAATGAACATGAACTCTATGGAGGCGGGAGGTAGTCTCTTTATAAGAGGTGGGGCTGAGTTTACAGAGGTGGATCTCGGAGGTGCCAAGATAAAAGGACAAATAGATATGACTGGCTCCAAATTTAACGGTGTACTGAATATGTACCCTATGGAGGTGGGAAGTAGTCTCTTGATGAGCGGCAGGGCTGAGTTTACAGAGGTGATTCTCGTAAGTGCCAAGATAGGAGGACACATAGACATGACCGGCTCCAAATTCACAGGCGAACTGCGTATGGATATGATGGAGGTGAGAAATAGTCTCTTTATGAGAGGCGGAGCGGAGTTTAATGAGGTGTATCTTGGAGGTACCAAGATAGGGGGATTTATAGATATGACTGGCTCTAAATTCATAGGTGAACTGAATATGGGCTCAATGGAGATGGGAGGTAGTCTCTTAATGAGAAGCGGAACGGAATTCAAAGAGATGAATCTCAGTGGGGCCAGGATAGGGGGACAAATAGACATGACCGGCTCCAAATTCACAGGCGAACTGCGTATGGATATGATGGAGGTGGGAGGTAGCCTCTTTATGAGAGATGGAGCGGAGTTTAATGAGGTATATCTCGCAGGCGCTGAGATAGGGGGATCTATAAACCTTGCTGGTAGTACATTCAATTCCATTGACCTGACAGAGGCCAATGTTCATGCAGCATTCATACTTACTTCCAGTGATTATCTTGGTATTGCAAAATGGAAGAGTAACTCGACCATGATACTTCGTAATACGAAAATAGGTACATTACAGGATTCCAGAGATTCATGGCCTGAAAATCTTGTACTGGAAGGATTTGTCTATGACAGTCTTGGGAAATTTTACACGAAGGAGGGTAAAGATACGGCAACGAGAGACACTGCATGGTTCAAAGAGTGGTTGAAGAAACAAAAAGAATACACTCCTCAGCCGTATGAACACCTTGCAAACGTCTTGCGGAAATCAGGCCACGCAAGTATGTCAAATAGCATTCTGTATGCGGGCAGGGAACGTGAACGAAATGAAACTGCGACAGGATTATACTGGTTTTGGTTATTTCTACTAAACTATGTAATTGGTTACGGCTACGGATACCGTATTTTCCTTACCCTCATTTGGGTTATAATATTTTGTGGAACAGGTGCGCTGTTCATACGAAAAAACGAAAAAGGTAAGGAAATGAAAATCCGAGACTGTATTTTCTACAGTTTAGATTTACTCCTGCCTGTTATGAAACTGGATGAACGTCATTACAAGATTGAACTTGAAGGTTCTGCACGATATTACTTCTATTTCCATATTGTGACAGGATTCATCCTTGCATCTTTCGTAGTTGCTGGAATATCCGGACTTGTGCAGTAGGATTATTCATTCGGAACCTTTTTGACTTTAGATAAACGGAGTTGTTACTGAAACAAAATCTCTTATAATAAACCGGTATTTCTGATTCACCACAGCTTTGATATAACTATTTTTACTACCTGACAAACACCTTCTAATGGGTGACTACGGTACTACACTATGCCTCTTGAAAAGTTTTTTAATCCTCAATCTATCGCCATAATAGGAGCAACGGAAGATCCTCAAAACATCACCTCCGTAATTGTTAAAAACCTCGAAGAGATGGGATATAGAGGGAGAATTGTACCGGTTAATCCACACCATGATACGGTTTTCGGGTTTCCATGTTACCCCTCGCTTCTAACAGTAAAAGAACAAATAGATCTCACCGTAATTGCAATTCCTTCACACCGTGTCCCTGAGGTCCTTCAACAACATTCGAAGTGCGGAATTAAAAATTCAATCATAATCAGCGGAGGCTTTGGTGAAATTGGAGGAAAAGGTGCTTTACTCGAAAAAGAGATAAAACGTATCTGCAGACAGGACGGAATCAGCGTAATTGGCCCGAACTGCATAGGAGTTTTTGACAATTATTCAAACTTTACCACTTCATTTTTACCCTGGAATAAGGTTCAAAAACCCGGGAAAGGGTATGTGAGTATTTTGACACAAAGCGGCTCTTACGCAGTATCCCTCATGGACTTACTGGCACAGGAAAATATTGGAGTATCAAAAATTGTCAGCTACGGAAACCGTGTTGACATAGGTGAATCAGCACTGATTGAGTATTTCATAAACGATGAATCAACACGCGTGATCGGGATCTATATGGAATCGGTTGATGAAGGAAGAAGATTTATCAACGCATCACGCCGCTGCTCAAAAACAAAACATATGGTAGCCCTGAAGGTTGGGAGAGGGAATTTTGGAATTGATGCAATACGATCACATACCGGAGCTATTGCGGGAAAATTTGAAATTTACAGAGCCGCCTTCAGAGAATCCGGGATTTTAGAAGTTGACGGCCTTGAAGATTTTATAGACGCATGCAAAGTACTCTCAATGCAGAAACCTGCAAGAGGAAATAAAATCCTCGTAATTACGAACGGTGGAGGATTTGGTGTTGCCGTGTCAGACATGTGCAGCAATACAGGACTCGATCTTTCCAGGACTCCCCGGAGTATAAAAGAAAACCTTGAAAAGGAATTTCCGGAATTTTATATCCTGAATAATCCCGTTGACATAACCGGCAGTTCAGGCAACGAAGATTTTGGCACTGTTATGAAGACCGCATTCATTGATGACGATTTTTTCGATGCCGCAATCGTAATCCCGTTAATGCCGCCCCCAGGAATGACAGAAGGTATCGTTGATATTATCTCTCAAAAGGCAAGGGAAGCGAAAAAACCCGTTATCATCTGCACAATCGGCGGTATGCATACCAGGAAGATAAAACTCCTGTTTGAAGAACATAATATCCCCGTCTTTCCCTCACCTGAAAGGTGTGTAAAGGCTATGAGTATTCTGGTAGAAAGAGGGAGAATTTGCATGGAGAGCGGGCACATCCCCGGCCGTATGCCTGAGAATTTTATAAGCAAACCGGAAGAAAAAACAGTCTCCTCCGTCTCTAAGACACCCCGGGATCTTCAGCATAAGGCTTCTCTCTCTATCTGTTCAGACAACTTTAAAGAAGCGGCAAATTTTTTGAAGAATATCCCTTCCAAAGCAAAAACGATCGTTCTTCCTGACAAAGCCCTGGATATTATTAAATCAATTGGAATTACAACACCCGCTTATCTATTAACAAAAACTCCTGAAGAGACTGTTGAAGCTGCTGAATTATTAGGATTTCCTGTCGTCTTAAAAGTATCATCACCGGAAATCCTGCACAAAAGCGATGTTGGAGGTGTTGCAGTTAATGTGAAAAACAGGGAAGATGCGAAAAGACACTACCATGCCATAATGAGTAATATTTCCAGGAATATGCCGGATACCGGACTGAATGGAATCCTGGTAGAAAAACAGCTCCCCGGGGCAACGGAGGTAATAGTTGGGGGAATAAGGGACGAACAATTCGGCCCGACAGTTATGTTCGGCCTCGGAGGTATATTTGTAGAGATATTCGCTGATGTGTCATTCAGGATAGCTCCCGTAACAGAGGCAGAAGCACTGAAGATGATACAGGATATCAAGGGTTATCCCATATTATCCGGCTATAGAGGTGCCAGGGTAATGGATGTTCAGCAACTGATAAAGTCAATTGTTACCGTTTCTGAATTCATTTCACACGTTGATAGAATAAAAGAGATCGAACTGAACCCCCTGTTTGTTTACGAAAAAGGCGTGGTAGCGGTTGATGCGAGGATCATTCTGGAATAAAAGTTTCATTGACACATATGAGAAAATATTATACATATATAATGAAAATTTCTGTATAATAAAATTGTATTAATTCAAAGATGAAATTCAATATTTCCTTATTTTTTGCGCTGAAGGCGCAAGTTCAAAATTCCGTGAAAACTGCCATGGAAGACAGTTTCCCGCCCGGCCAACAGGCCATTCGCCAGCCCGATGATCATTCTGGCGGGGACGAGGTGGGAATTTTGGAAAAGTTAGCCTGCCCGAACGTACCGTTCGGTACGGGCGGGCCATGATGGCCTAACTTGATTGTATAGGTTTTTGTATGTTAAATGCGAATAAATCAATGGATTACATCCTTTTTGTGCGGAAGTACGTACTCAAAAGGGCGTGAAGCAACTACAGGGAAGTAGTTGTAGCCATATTGAAAGAGTTGTGCAGGATGCACTAACTCGAGACATAAGAAAGGAGTTTGCCTAATGTTTACCTATTTGAAGAATGGAATATTTATACCGGTAGCTGTGATTACTATTGCTCTATGCAGCCTTTTTTACTCTGCTGAGACCAGTAAGGCTTCAGAAAAACCAACAATTTATATTTGCAACTGCCCCGGTGGCTGTCTATGCGGATATGAAACGTTGAAACCGGGAGGCAGGTGCCTTTGTGGCCTGATTACTATACCTTCTGACAGGGGACCTAGTGACGAGCTCGAATATGAGTGTAACTGCGGCGTTGTGTGCGATTGCGGCACGCAGGCAGACGAACTGGACAATTGTCATTGCGGAGTACTCATGAGAGAAAAAGAGTAACTCTGGCTATTTGTTTGTACAGCCTTCTGCCTGCTTACGGATAAGGTTCAGAGCGCTGCCGGCCTTAAACCATTCGATTTGGGACTGGTTATAGGTATGATTTGCCGGGAATTCATCGGTATTCTTATCTGAGTGAATTAACCGAACAGTCAACGGCACCCCTGGAGTGAAGTTCTTCAACCCGAGGATATCGATCGTATCATCCTCGAGGACTTTTTCATAATCCTGCGGATCGGCAAAAGTGAGCGCCAGAATACCCTGTTTTTTAAGGTTTGTTTCATGGATTCTTGCAAAGGATCTGACGATAACGGTACGAACACCCAGGTAGCGGGGCTCCATGGCAGCATGTTCACGGGAACTTCCCTCACCGTAATTTTCGTCGCCACAAATAACCGAACCGATACCGGCATTTTTATACTCACGAGCCACTTTGGGAGCTTCATCATATTTACCCGTTAAAACGTTCTTCACCAGATTTACCTCGCCATTAAAGCAGTTTACAGCCCCCATCATTAAATTCTGAGAGATACTGTCCAGATGTCCGCGGTACATCAGCCAGTACCCAGCCATAGAAATATGGTCAGTAGTGCATTTCCCTTTCGCCTTGAAGAACAGCCTCAACCCAAGAAGGTCATTACCGTCCCAGGCAGGAAAAGGTGTAAGCAACTGCAACCTTTTAGAATGAGGGTCTATTGTCACTTCAACTTTATGCCCGTCTTCTGCGGGCGGTACATACACGGATTTTTTTATCGCAAAACCGTTGACTGGAAGCTCTTCTCCTTTTGGTTCGCCAAGTTTTACCTCTTTTCCGTCTTCGTTTATCAGGGTATCAAGGAGTGGATTAAAGCTTAAACGACCTCCAAGTACCATAGCCGTAACGATTTCAGGAGAAGCAACGAATGCATAGGTATTGGGATTACCGTCATTTCGCTTTTTAAAATTTCTGTTAAATGAGGTTATGATGGAATTCGGTTTTTTTAGACCGGCGTTATCTCTCTGCCACTGACCGATGCAAGGACCGCATGTATTTGCCAATACTACTCCCCCTATTTTTTGAAAGTCCTCCAAAAATCCGTCTCTTTCTGCGGTAAAACGAACCTGTTCCGATCCCGGCGTTATCGTTAAAGCCGCTTTTGACTTGAGATTCTTTAACTGAGCCTCCCTGGCAACAGAAGCCGATCGGCTCATATCTTCGTACGATGAATTTGTACAGGAACCAATCAGTCCTACTTCCAGCTTTTCAGGCCAGTTCTGCTCTTTTACGGCCCTGGTAAATTTGGAAATAGGCCAGGACAGATCAGGCGTGAACGGTCCGTTAATATGGGGTTCCAGTTCAGAAAGGTTTATGTCGACAATCTGATCATAAAATTCTTCCGGTTTTTGATGTACTCCGTCATCGGAACGGAGATGTTCGGCAATTTTATCAGCCATATCGGCAATTTCTGACCTTCCGGTTGCTTCAAGATACTCTTTCATCTTGCTGTCATATTCAAATAGCGAAGTTGTTGCACCGATTTCGGCTCCCATATTGCAGATTGTCCCCTTCCCTGTGCAGGAAATCTCATGTGCGCCTTCTCCAAAATATTCCACAATGCATCCGGTCCCGCCTTTTACCGTCAGAATGCCGGCAATCGTCAGAATCACATCCTTGGCAGATACCCAGCCACTCAGTCTGCCCGTAAGTCTGATTCCGATTAATTTCGGCATTTTCAGCTCCCACACCATACCTGCCATTACGTCTACCACATCTGCCCCTCCTACCCCAACAGCAATCATTCCGAGTCCACCGGCATTTGGCGTATGAGAATCGGTTCCAATCATCATCCCTCCGGGAAATGCATAATTCTCAAACAGCACCTGATGAATAATACCTGCTCCCGGTTTCCAGAAACCGATACCGTATTTGTTTGAAACTGAGGCAAGAAAGTCATACACCTCCCTGTTGGTAACATTTGCCTTTTCGAGATCTTCTTCGGCATTCACCTTAGCCAGAACCAAATGGTCACAATGTACCGTAGCAGGCACTGCTGTCCTATCCCTGCCTGCCATCATAAACTGCAAAAGCGCCATCTGAGCGGTTGCGTCCTGCATGGCAACGCGGTCCGGAAGAAAATCTACGTAAGAGGCTCCACGTTCATAAACCTTTGCGCATACAGGATCGTTTAGATGAGCATACAAAATTTTTTCAGTCAATGTGAGCGGTCTGCCAAGCAGTTTACGAGCAGCCTCAATCCGCTCTCCCATTTTGCTGTAAACTGACTCTATTATGTCAATGTCAAAAGCCATATGTCATATATCCTTAAAATTTTACTATTTTTCCTCTTACCAGACAGGCCAAACATTTAAAAAACTTGGGTCTCTCCGCGTTGTTACTCCTGAAAATCATGCTTTAAGACGGATAGCATCTTATCATATAATATCGAGAAAGGAAACCTTATATTTAACTCATGCTATGCATCGGGTTAGTGCCTCATGCACAACTCTTTCAAAATGGCTACCTCGTCCCTACCAGAACGCACATCGGACTGGCGAATGGATCCATCCGGGATGGCGACAACATCCATGTCGTTTATTCACAGCATCTTGGGTATGTGTTTTGGCATAAAAACAAGAATAACTCATTTTAGATTGACAAAATGTTACTGTCAAGGTACCATGGATCTACAGTTTTCAGTACTATGTTAACTTATATATGCTGAATACTATGATATCCTTTCTGAAGATTGTTGTAATTTCTTTAAACAATACCGTAAGGAAGTGACTATGAAGAAAGCAGTTTTTGACAGTTGCTGTTCTCAATTTTTTTCTCCTATATCTGCATTTGCTGCAGAAAACAAATCATACATATTTTACATCTCGTCTCAATTTTCTCAAAACGCTTCAAATAAATTCAACAAATTTCTTGATTATTAATCTACCATTATGTGGGGGTAACTACTGGTTATAACAAGAGTATGAAAAACATGATTGTCTCTGAAAGAAATGACAGGGCAGAATTGTTTCCAGGAGTTAAAGAGTCAGTCAAGAATTCAATCAAATACTGAGCAATCTAAAAGAGAAAAACCGACAACTCCTCCCCCGATAAAGTGAATTTCGCATGTTTCCGCCATGTCGCTCTTTTCCTGTCAACAAGGATTTAGGCGGAACCTTGTTATCTTCTCATTAGCCTGCAAACTGAGAGTGAGATATCTGTAACATGCAACATTGGTGAAAGATAAGGTAAAATACCGCTTACCGAATCTTAGTAACTGAACCTGTCGAGCGGAAAAGACAATGCTTGAAAGTGAAGAAAAATACAGACAAGTAGTTTCCACTACAAAAGATGCGATTATGATTTTCGATGTCGAGACAAGGGAATTCATTGAAGTCAATAAATCTTGTGAGGAAATTTATGGATATCGCCGAAAAGAATTCCTCACCATGAGGCACACTGACATTACGAACGAGCCGCAAATTTCAGAGGATGCTATCCGTAAGCTCGTTACCGGAAAACGCTATAAGATTCCCCTGAGGTACCACAGGAAAAAGGATGGAACTGTTTTCCCTGTGGAGATCTCTGCCAGTATCTTTAGCCATAAAGGCAGGAAGGTGATCTGTGGAATTATCCGGGATATCACTGAACGGAAACGGATGGAAGAAGAATTGAAAACGCTTAATGAATCTCTCGAACAGCGCGTAGCCAATCGCACAGCGGAGTTAGAGATGGCATACAAAAGACTGCAGATTGAGGTTGAAGAACGGAAACAGGCGGAAAAACAAATCAAACATATGGCTTTTCACGACTACCTTACTTCGTTACCCAACCGTGTATTTTTTAATGATCGTTTGGCACTTGCGATAGCTCATGCCCACCGAAACAATGAGATGCTTGCAGTAATGTTTCTCGACCTGGACAGATTCAAGGTTGTAAACGATACAATGGGACACTCCATTGGCGACCAGTTGCTGTATAACATTGCTAATAAACTGAAAAGCTGTTTACGTGAAGACGATACCATTGCACGACATGGAGGTGACGAATTCATTCTTTTATTGCCGGGAATTAAATATATTGAAAACGTGCACAAAATTGCACGAAAAATCCTCCGTGCCTTCAGATATCCATGCATAATCAACAATCACGAATTCTCTATCACCATCAGCATCGGAGTAGCCATCTATCCTAATGATGGTACAGATCCGAAAACTTTGATGAATAATGCCGATACTGCCATGTACAACGTAAAGGAACACGGGAAAAATAACTACCAGTTTTACAACGTAATAATTCATGCCTCATCTTTCAATAAAATGATACTGGAAAGTGAACTTCACCGTGCATTGGTATCTGAGAATTTTGAAGTTTTCTACCAGCCTCAAGTGAATATTAATACAGGAAAGATTGTGGGTTTTGAAGCTCTGGTACGATGGGAACATCCAGATCAGGGTCTGATTTATCCCGAAGAATTTCTCTCTTTAACAGAAGAAACAAAACAGATCATCTCGATTGATGAATTTGTTCTCAATAATGCCTGCTCTCAAAACAAAGTCTGGCAGGATGCAGGCTTACAACCTTTGTGTGTAGCCGTAAATCTTTCCGTTCAAACAATTCAGCGAAAAGATCTGGTAGAAGTTATTACCCTGGTGTTAGAGAAAACCGGTATGGATCCACATTTTCTCGTACTGGAAATTACCGAGAACGTCGCCATGCAAAATCTGGAGGCAATTATTCACAAATTGAATAAATTGTGCACTATAGGAATCCAAATAGCAATTGACGATTTTGGTACGGGCTTTTCTTCATTATATTATCTTAAGAGATTTCCCATTACCAAACTCAAAATCAGTCAACATTTCGTGCGAGATATTGTAACCGATCAAAGTGACAAGGCAATAGTGTCATTAGTTATCGAATTAGCACAAAGTCTGAAACTGAAGGTTATTGCTGAAGGAGTTGAGACTGAAGAACAGCTCTTCTTTCTCAAACAACGACAATGTGACGAAATACAGGGTTTCTTATATTGCAAACCATTACCTGCCAGGGAATTTGAAGAGATTCTGGTACAGGATAAACATCTGTATTGCTCAGGAGAAAAGTGATTAGACTCACGGTATTATTTATTCCGTTATCGAAGGAGTAAAGAGAAATGGACAAAACGGTAATGATAGTGGACGATGATCAGACCTTTCATGATCTCTATTCAGAAATGCTGGAGGAAACGGATTACAGAATCATTCATGTCTATGATGGAAATGAAGCATTGTCAAAACTGGAACAAGATAAACCTGATCTGATCATTCTTGATATCGTAATGGATATGGTGACGGGAGATACCTTTTTTCTCTACCTGAAAAGTATGCCGGAATGCGCAGATATTCCGGTGCTCATAATCAGCAGTCAACCAAAACGTGCCTATAAGAATTTAAGAGATGTGGAACCAAACCTTGTTTTTTTTGACAAAACTATAACAAAAGAAGAATTACTTGAGGAAATCAATGCCCGGATCGGATAGAAAGCAGTAATACCCAACCTGTCTGAGCCAGAACAAAAAAAAAGATGACAAAGATATTAATAGTTGATGATGAACCGCACATGAGGATGCTGATTCAGGAATCCCTTGAGGAATTTGAAGAGAGGGGGATAGTGTTACTTACCACAGACAATGGAGATGAAGCCATTGCGTCTGTTAGGAAAGAGAAACCCGAACTTATCATCCTTGATGTTATGATGCCGGGAATGAGTGGATATGAGATTTGTAATACAGTAAAAAATGAACTCGGGATGAAAGATATATTTGTAATGATGCTGACTGCGAAGGGGCAGAAACAGGATAAAAAGCAAGGAATGGATGTTGGAGCTGATATGTACATTACAAAACCCTTTGATCCAAATGAAATTGTTAATAAAGTGGCCGAGATTCTTAAGATAGACATACAAGCAAGTTAAGGCCATCCTGGCTAACTTTTCCAAAATTTCTAAAACTGCCTTTCATGGCAGTTTTTACGGTCTTTTGAACTTGCCCCTTCAGCGCAAAAAATAAGGAAATATTGATATTCCAATACATGAACCTAAATACTTCAAAACAGAATAAACTGAAATCAGAAAAAATAATTGAAAAAAAAATGAGTATGTTTTGTTTCCAGTGTCAAGAAACAGCGAGAAATTCAAGATGTACCGTGAAAGGTGTATGCGGCAAAACGGATAGCACCTCCTCCCACACAATTCACTCTCATACTATTTTTAATTTACTGAACCAGTATATGCTTTACTCTCATAAAGAAGGTTTTTTTGGCCATTCGACAATATATATGTTGTAAACATGAACAGGATAAAGGCTATGACTCTCATTCATAAAAATCTCTGCCGATCGAAAAATTTAGCAAACTTTGATTTCAATGAATACATAAAAAAACTTACAAAGGATCTGTTTCCCTCTTATAAAATTGATGCCGGTAAAATCATATTAAAGATAAACATAGAGACAATTCCCTTCGGGACCGATACTGCCATCTTCTGTGGTTTAATTGTCAATGAACGGGCCTCCAATTCTCTGAAATATGCCTTTCCGAATGATAGAGAGGGTGAAATCAATATCTCTCTCTCCGTTCTCTTGACAACGATGATATCGAACTCATAGCCAGTAATGATGAGATTGGTTTTCCTGAAGATTTTGATTTCAGAAATACTGAATCACTGGGTTTACGGCTTGTCATAAATTTGGTGGAGAGTCAGCTTCAGGGGAAAATAGAGCTCAACAGGAGCAGAGGAGCAGAATTCTCCATTCGGTTCAGGGAAACAATGTATAAAAAAAGAATACAAAATCAATACGTTTCCCGCCAGGCTTTCATGTCATCCATCTTTTGTCTTCCCCATGCACTCATACTGATTGGCAACATTTTACACACCAGTCGCGGATTATTCACAAATTTATAAAATATTTTCTTATAACTTGTATTTCCCGAAAGCATGTTCCATAATACTTCATTCATTTGATCAGCAACTTTCCTGTCTTTACCGTATTTAATATACTTGATATGGGCATTTGCTAATCGTCTTTGTGATGTTATGTAATCGTTGATTTTTAACATTATAATTCCATATACATTATCACGAGCCAGAAGTTTCTTGGCTGGCTTAAAGTAACCATTCATGAAAGCCCTTTCAGATACCCCGTTCTTAAAAGCTGTATAGGCCGATAATTTTGCCATATGAAAAGCTGATTCAATACCGCTTTTGTAGGCACGTGAAATACTCGCATCCCCCAATATAACAAATCTGTCTGTAAAAGGATGTTTTGCATGGGTTACAGGAATCTTAGAGATGCACATACAGAAACCCTTTGGCATCACCCACTCTTTTGGCATCAATCGTCTCACCACTGGATGATTAAGAAAGTCCATGAGATTATTTCTGGTTAAATCCTGTCTGCCAACCAAACTGACAGTTATGTAATCCGTTTTCAGAGTAATTGATGCAAATTTGAGATCCCTTTTTCCTAATTCAAAAACAAATACATTGTTGCCGAATGTTTTTTCAATATATTCATTACCCAGCATTATTTCACACTGGCAGGTTCGAACAGTCTTAGGTGGTTTATAGCCAAAATCCATATTGGCAACACTTTCCATTATCCCGGTATTTACACCAAAAGCCCCGACCACCAAATCGGCATCAAATACCTTTTTTACATCTCCTTCACCATAGATGACCTCGACAGGATCTCCTCTCTTGGATGGTAGTTTAAGCCCTTTTACAACTTCAAATACTACCTCTATCCCCTGCTTTCTAACATGATTTAAAAGAAAATCATCAAAACTGACATTGCCCTGATGGGAAGACAATAGAGGGCCGTTCCCACGAAAAACGGTAAGAATTTTTGGTATGTGTCCCGGAACAGGATGATGAAGCAGCACACTCTCATCCTGAGACTGGAGGCAATATTCTTCTATTTTTCTCTGTATACAGAATGGAGGAATATGTATGCCTTCTTCTTCTAATTCATTAAAAAGATTCTCAGAAATTACACCTGCACACATATTGCAGCCACGTGGACCCTTCTGGCAAAAACTCTTTTTGTCAAATATGGTAATAGATACATGAATACCCGCCTCTGTCGCATACCGAAATGCAAAATGCGCAAAAAAACTCCCGGCAGGTCCACCACCGATTATGGCGATCTTAGAATCATTTTTTAAGAAAAGGTTTTTGTTATGCATGGTATGAATGAATTCCGACTCACATTTAGATTAAATTATTACTGACAGGAAACCTCCGTTCAGTAAAAATCCTAAATTTGATTTATTAAAAAAATTATCGTTACTTCAATCCGATTCTTCGTCTCTCTCTGATTCGGAAATTGCCTGAAGCCCAACTATTGGTTGCAACTCATTTGTTACCCGTCTCATTACTAATTTGTTAATTTTAAGAAAATGATCTATTATGTAACTGGCTTCAAATGGTTTTGTGGGAAAAGTTCCGTGCAAACTAACAATATCCTCAATACTCAGCCCGGAGATATCCTCTATTTGCAAGGACAGGCCATTACAGGAATAATCGCGAATTAACGTTACCCTTACACTCTTTTTACGATCATCAACAGAAAGGCTCAATGATGGTTGTTCCCATCCCCAGAGTTGTCTGAGAAATTTACGTTTTTCAATTGCGCAACCAACATTATATTTTTGCCCATAAAGCGCCCCATGTACCTGTTTAAACCACCCGGAGTGTAAATCAAATATATCTTTAATTATGCGACCACGGTCTGCATTTCGGGTTTCTGCATGAAACAAGTCTATGTTGGACGTAACCCACATTTTCAAGAAATGATCCTCGAGTATTTCAAAGGTCATTGAGTCTTTTTGCTTTTGGAATTTAAACACCGGCATATTATCACCTATACACAGATTTGTTACGGCCTGATCTGGTTTCCGACCAAATGTATATGGTTGAAAATGGATGGTATTGTCAACAATCATTAACCAGCAGTTTGGGGTTTGTGTATAAAACCTGACCTTAGCTCCGACATTTGGATAGCTTCGGAGCCTGTTGCATGCGTGGACGAAGTCACTATAAACCCTTTGATGGAAAAAGGGATCACAAGGTTTTATTTCCGTTCTATCGGTATTGATTATCTTTGAAGCCTCAGAAGGAGTGCTCTCAAGCAATGTCCTAAAGACCGCTTCTGCTTGAAGCGCATCGAGAAGAAGTATCCTGACATCCAGGCCGCACGATATCTTTTCATCAAGAGATGAAAGCAGATCATCAAGATGAACAATCTCAGAATGTGCAATGCCGAGTAGCCACAATTTTTTCTCGGCATCTCTTACGGAGTTATATATGTCATCTTTTGTATCCCTGCGGGAATAATATATATTGGTAAGTCCGCAGCTTGCGGCGGTACCAATGATCTGATTGGACGAACATAAAAATTTCTCTATGATGGCTCTGTTATTATTGATTAGCTGGTTTGTGGGAAAAAGGGCCTCTTCAAAAATACCTTTCATATGACCGAATATCTCCCACCAGAAGAACGCATACTCTATGATATGAATACACATTATGGCGCTCAGGACAAGGAGCAGATGCTTGACTATTTCAGGTATGTTGTGCCAGTAACGCGGTAACAGAATGTAAAGTGATACTGTGGTAAGAAAAAAAATGCATACTATTAACATTCGTACAAAGGGTCTTGGTTTCTCGCTCATCGCTCGCCCTCCCCAACCGCATACAGTCTTGTTTTTTCAAGTAAGCTTCCTTTATGTCATAAAAAATAATAATCAGCTCATACAGAGGTATTAAACGTTTGACTGTACACGGGCACTAAACGCTACAAAGTATTTGTGAACGTAATTTATTTTACTCTTTTATTTTTTTTTAATGAAATAACCAATCTCTGTGCATCCAGGAAATATGAAGCATAAAACTATGATACTTTTGTACCCTTTTGATAAAGGATTAAGTAAATGGATAGGAAAGATATTCCTGTTTCCAAATTAGATACGCCGCACCACTATACATTACTTTCTTCGAAAGATGCTTTTTCGGCTCTCAGACCATTGTCTGGAACATCCTCTTTCACCTGGGTATGCGCCCCTCAAGATAAAGATAAATAAGCTGAAAAGAATGAGACCGAAGCCGATACTATGTAACTCAACCCTGCATACATATGAGCCTTTCTGTTATTTGAATTATTATTTTCTACATATTTGTTAAATTCACTGAAAAACTTGACGAGATTTGTTTCATTTGTCATTTCTGTAGCATTCATACATGAGACATCTGTTGTCTTATTATCAATACCCGGTTCAAATTTTGGATAATTTATTTTTGCTTGCCTGAAATGGAAAATTACCAATAGGGCAAAATAATTAGCAAATACAAGCCAAATAATTGTTATAAGCATTACAATACCGCCCTCCTAAAAAGCATTTAAGAAATAAGATCAAATATATGCCATCATGTTTCTGTGAGCCAACTTAAAAAGCGGCATCATTTACCCGCTATACCCTGCATCGACTTCTTTGCCCCTCCTTTAATTTCCCCTTGATTCTGACAGTCAACTTATTTTTCTACCAGATGTATATAGGTGGTAGTTATAAAAACCAGCGATGTATCTAACTCTTCAGATTCTTTTTCATCTAGTCATTTTATCACAATCTTCACAATAACCATGACTTATTTCGGCAGTTGTATGAGATTTGATGTATTCTTCTACTGATTTCCACTTGCCGCTTTCCATCCATATTCTATTACACGAGGAACACATTGTTATGAGCCCTCTAAACTCCTGCACACTTGAATGGTATTCAACGATAACATGTACAACTTCACCCTGCTTCCAACGTATAGGCGTCGCAATTACTTCATGCACTATTTCCCCTCGCGCAGTTTTATGTCTGAGTATTGCCCTTGATTTTTCACCACTCATGAATGAATTTTTTAAGGGACAGCTATAGTTTCCAACTTTCCAGCAAGGCTTTTCTGAAGTATATAACAATTCATAACACTTAGTTGAATTAAGCCTTATGTTACGGTTACTAAAAAGCTGAGACATGCTTTCATTTATACCAATTATTTCATATTTCTTATTCATGATAAATGCCGAAACACTAAATTTTTGAAATATCTTTTCGTAATCTATCATGGCTTTTTCCTCTCTTATTCATCAGAATTTGGTGTAGCCCGTCAATCAATAGCCTCGTACATACCTTTTTTGAATGTTGTACGACACTTTCTTAACAAACCTGAATATAAAAATAACAAATTTGATGCCATTACCAATTGGTTTAGGAAAATATTTTTAAGTATTGCCATAATCTAAGGATAGAGATTTTGATTCTTTTCCAATTTAACATTTTGTTATGACACAATAACCAAATTTATTATGAAGCCTTAATAAATTAGCGATAATGTCAAGATAAAAAGGGGTTAAATAGGAGTATTTGCTAATACAAAATTTGAGTCTAATTTTATTTCTCAGGCAGAAAGAGTATTCTTAACGTTTTGAAATACTTTGGAAATAACTTTACTGTTTAACCGATGCAGTCTAGCCATAACTAATACTCCCTTTAACGTCTGCTTCAAATCTGGCAATAAGCGCATTTGCATACTCCACGTGAGACCACATCAGAGGAGCAGCAAACTGGATAATATCTTTATTGTTTTTGGCAATATCTTCCCTGATCTTATCATAAGATTTTTTCATGAAAAAGATTTCATCAAGAGAACATTGTCAAAATTATCAAGCTTAATATAGTCTTAAATTTCTTAGAGAAACCATTTTAATTATGGTATAGTGCAAATACTCTTAAGAAAGACAAAGAGTGCTTTGCGGTTTCGTTTGCAATAGTTTTACCTACCATGATCGGCTTAGTGAAACCGGGAAATTGAATATGCTATTTAAGAAAAAAACCAATTTTAAATTATTTGGAGCCTTAGCTGTATTGGGTGTTTTGATCATACTCTCCATCAGCTTTTCAAACTTTCAAAAACAGTCGGCCTTACTTCGGGAAGAGATATTTGACAAATGTGCAATGATCGCAATTGAACTGAAGCATACAAGAGAGTATCTGGCTGAGATGGTAGCAGTTGCTAATGTCGGGCATCATGAGGAGACAAGAGGCCTTATGCCTGCAATAGCAGGAGTTAAGATTGGAGAAAAATTTTACAATGAGACAGGCTATCGATTACGGCAAGTTAGTACAAAATACAGAAACCCCAAAAACAAGCCCGATACCTTTGAGAAAAAGGCTCTCCTAGAATTTCAGAAAAACAGCGACCTTACCGAATACAAGGGTATCGATACGATTAATGACCAGAGAGTATTACGATATTTATTACCTCTCTACATCGAAGAGGCGTGTCTTAAATGCCATTCAAAAAAGGAAACGATACCTGAATTCATTAAAGAAGATTATCCCGAGGATCATGCTGCTGACTATTCTTACGGTGATTTGAGGGGTGCTATCTCTGTGATAGTTCCTATAGAGCGTGCAGAAACCGAAACGAAAAATAATCTCATTTACTTGACTTTCGTAACTGCATTAGGAACAATGTTTCTTGTCGCCATTATTACATTTGTTTTGAACATTACGATCAGGAAGGAGGATAGATATCCGAGTAACTAGTGTTTGATATCAACATTGTAAGCAAAAAGGCTGATTTAAGGCACAGGAAATCCGAAAACATGAAAGAGATGCGCAGGATGTGCTAACTCGCTGTTAAAGAATTCAAAGCTTGCGTTTCGGATTCAGAAGCCTCCTTCCTTTCAGACAATCTTGACAAATTACAAATTATTAATTCTTTACATTGACCAGAATCAAAATTTGCGAGGCGGTATTCTCTCATGAAACCGGATATCAAATCCATTGATAAACAAAAAAAAATTGCCTCTGAAACCCTATTGAGACGATATGAATCACTGAAAGATTGCACATATTTAGACCTGCGATTGGGAATAGGTGAATTCAAATCTGCCAGTTCTGAAAATGGAACACCAAAGGAGGTAATGGATGACTATGAGGCATCATTTGGTATAAGGGCAATCGCAGGAGAAATGCCATCCTGGGGATTCTACGGCCAATCCATCGGAAAAAAAAATTTAACAAATGAGAACGTAGCAACCCTGTTAGCATCTGGTATTGACATTGCCTATAGGAGAGCCAGGGCTAACGCAAAGAAAAAATTGGAACTTAAGAAGATTTTCGATTCGTTAACGGGAGTTCGGCTCGCAAAAATTAACGTCTGCCAGGATATTATTTCGGCAGATTTCGAAATAGATCCGCGAAGTATTTCTCTTCAGAAAGTGCTTAAGACGAGTAATGACGCTTCCAGACAGATGAAAAACCTTGACCCCTCTGTACAATTTACGGCTACCGTGATAAAGACAGGCATAACCAGAGAACTGTTTTGCAGTTCTGAAGGAGCAATGATTGACCAATCATTACCACTGACAATGGGCATCATCACTCTTTCTGCACAAAAAGGCAGTGCCTGTCCGGAAATTTGTTATGATTATGTTGGCGATTTAAGAGGTTGGGAAGTAATTGAAGGCAAGAATTGCTATAACGTTAGCTTTCACAATTTCGCTATTGAGAGAACAAAGGATACAATCGAGCTTGCAGGGGCAGAGTTTCTTAAGACGACAATAGACAAAGTAGTCGTTGTAACCGACCCGCACTTTAACACATTGCTCGCACACGAAATAGTTGGCCATCCTACGGAAGCGGATAGGGTCTTAAAAATGGAAACTGCCTACGCAGGCAGGTCTTGGCTTTTTCAGAGCCAAGAAAAGAATCAAATTGATAACCGAATAGCGTCTCCGCTTGTGAACGCATTTTCCGATCCCACAATAATGGGATTCGGACACTATAAATATGACGCGGAAGGAACACCCGCCAGACCAATAACTGTCATCAAAAACGGCATCCTGAAAAGCTTCCTGAATGGAAGGGAGACCGCCGCAATCCTCGAACAGGAACCGAATGGTTCTATGAGGGCCATTACCCCATCGATGGTTCCGTTAGTAAGGATGACAAATACCTTTTTCGGACCTGGCAGAAAAAATCCAGAAAGCATAATCAAGGAAGTAGATGATGGATATTATATTGTTCGCCACAAAACACCATCAATAAGCGAATCGAGGGAGAACTTCAGAATTTCAGCTCAAAAGGTTTATAAAATTGAAAACGGAAAACTTGTCAAGTTGTACCGTGGAGGAGGCATCATGGCTAACTCAAAAGACTTTCTTATGAGCGTCGACGCAGTAGGAAATGATTTCAAGATGTTTCCCATACCAGACTGCGGGAAAGGACAGCCGATGCAGGTTATGAAAGTCGGGAACGGAGGGCCTACCCTGAGAAGCAGGGCAAGATTGACCGGGTATTGATCAACCATCATTCTTATTTAATTCATTCGTTCAAGTAGTTAGGAAAACCTTTCGGTTTCATTTACTAAATTTTAAATTTTTAGAAGTTAGAGATTAAAAGGAGTTATACTAAAACCGATTTGGTTTTCGGTCTTACTGGAAACCAAACCTTGGTGAAGGTATCCACGGACAAAAGGCGCCGAGGACTTTACTCGCTCAAATCTATCTCGGACTTTATCCGAAAACCATTATGAGATGAGTATAAATTCTAATGATAAAAATAGAAGATCTCCAATCATCTGTCCATGATGCGCTAAAATACCTGAAAGGCAGAAAGGGTGTAGTCGATGCAGAGGTTTTTGCATCATGGAATGATTTGACTACGATACGACTCAATTATACATCCGATATCCCCTGCAATGGCATCCAAGAGCCAAAGTCACTCCAATCTTACGGGCTTGGAGTACTGGTTACTTTTAAGAGAGGCAATAGAACGGAAGTGGGGTTTGGATCGGTAACTAACGATTTAACAAGGGATGGAGTCTCTGAATCCCTGGCAAAAGCAAAAAGAAACCGGCTGCATGATCCTGATTTTAAAACACTCCCGGATCCCTTAAAAGCTCCAACCTTACAAAACTATCATGACCATAATGTTATGAAAATCAGCGATGGAGATACCGTTGATCTGGGATGGAGGGTTCTCGAAGGATCTCTGGACACGTTTAATGCAGGTGGGTATAAGAAATCGATCATCATCGGTGGGGACGTCACCATCCTTAAAGAAAGAATGGCCGTAAAGAGTACGAGAGGCATAGATGATTTTGACGAAACCACCTCCCTTGCCGCAAACATTACGGCAATGATCGAAAATAGAAATGTAAAGGGTACAGGACGGAGTCTAAGCACACACCTCAACACGTTTCAACCGGAAGAGGCGGGGAGAGAGGCTGCTGGAAGCGCTATTAGGACTATTGGAGGAGAGTGCCTAAAATCGGGAAAATACCCTGTAGTGTTCGGGAAGCAACCTGTTGCCGACATCGCTTCAAACCTCCTGATACCATCACTAAAACTGACTTCAGTAAACGCCTCCAATACATCATTCCTGAGAAAGTTAGGACAGAACATATCTTCCCGCAACTTAAACATCTATGACGATGGATCGTTAGAGGGAGAAGTTGGCAGTAAAAAGATAACGTGTGAGGGCATACCAACCGGGAGAACTGACCTGATTGCAAACGGCATCCTCGTAGGCTTCCTTGCAAACAGCTACTTCGCAAAAAAATTCAAAAATAATATCTACCATCCAATACCAAGAAGCGGTTTCAGGTCATCATCGTTGGGGAGAGATTACAAAATAAGGGCAGGAATTTCTCCGACAAACGTAATAATAGAAGGAAACAATGAAACGACGAAAGAAGATCTGATTCATCAAATTCAGGATGGTGTATATATTGGAAGGATATGGTATACCTATCCCATCAATGGATTGGCCGTGGGAGACTTTACGAGTACGATAATTGCTGATTCATTTTTAATAAAGGACGGAAAGTTGTGTGCTCCCCTGAAACCGAATACTATCAGGATAAATACCAACATAAACAATGTGCTTCAGAACATAATCGGTATTACGCGAGAAAAGAGATCTACATCGGTCTGGGGTTCCGGAGCGGTTATAATCGCTCCGGAAATTGCCGTAAATGAGGTACAATTGGATACTATAGCCTCTCCTATACGTTAACATTAATATTCCTGTGCAAAACCGTTCCGATTATGATGGTTCGCTGCTTTGTATTTTATCGACAAGTTCACTCATGATGGATTCTCCTTCATCCTCACTAAGACCCAAAACCGTGAAAGTATTTTTTTCAAAGACATACATAAGACCATCACTACCGAGTCCAATTCCGAGCATATCACAAATTGCATCCGCTAAATGAATAATATAGGTCAAGGTTTTGTTTTCTACCGCTTTTTCCGGTTGGTGGTGAAATTGGACTGCTTCTACGAGAACAGGAGGGAGGTTCCATTTCTCAATAATTTTCCCACCAATTTGAGGATGATCATAACCTAAAACCTCCAGTTCTGCTATATTAAACGGAGTCTTATTGTCCTTTGTCTTCTCAAGTATCTGATCATACTGTTCTTCCGCAAAACTGCTCAGTATGATCTTGCCAATATCATGTAAAAGGCCTGCGACATAAGCTTCTTCACAATCTTTGTATTTAATACGCTGTGCGATCATTCTTGCGCAGGTTGCACAGGTGGTGGAATGTTGCCACAGCATTCCCTTTTCAAGCTTATACGCAAATAATCCATCATTTAACATATTTTGTGTAGAAGCCGTTAACGCAATACTCTTGATAGTGTCAAAACCGAGACAAACGATAGCATGGGATATCGTTGATATCTCTCTGTTAAAACCATAGTAAGAGGAGTTTGCCAGCTTAAGGATACTTGCGGTTAAGGTTGGATCAAGTTCAAACACTCTTGCAAGATCTTGTGCGGAAGAATCAGTTCTTCTTGTAATTTCAAGTATCCGCGGAATACTCTGGGGTAGCGGAGGAAGTTCTTTTATTTTATTTAACAATTTGATAAGAGGAATTTTGCTCATAACTCTAAGATCAGAAATATTGAGTTAGCTAAATATGGTTCCCAATTTTTTTACTGCCCATTTGTAACTGCAAAACCAATCGGAATCAGCATGTTGCACAAGCAAATTAAATTCAATACCGTATCCGCAAAAAGGCTCTTTTCTCGCAAAGTTGAGTTACAATACGTTTTTGGAAAAACTTATTCAAGTTTTTTTTACTTATACTAAAACCGATTTGGTTTTTCGGTATTACTGGAAACCAAATTTTGGTGAAGGTATCCCCGGACAATAGGCGCCGAGGACTTTACTCGGGCAAAATAATTTTTGGATTTTATCCGAAAACCATTACGAGATGAGTATAAAATGTTTCAACAATTCTATTACAATACCATCATGTAACCTCTTAGTGTTCAAAACTCTTCTCCGATCGAATTTAACAGGTTACTCTCATTAAAATGGCTCGCTTGCACTGAAAAATGCCATACGTTTAAGCTCTGTCGGATGGGTGATAGTAAGTTCTTTTGCATGAAGACATAAACGATCCGCCATTCCAAAAGCTTCCTGATGGGCGTATAGCTCGTCTCCAAGAATTGGATGTCCCAGAACCATCATATGTACGCGAAGCTGGTGTGTACGACCTGTTACAGGAGTTAACGTCAAACAACAGCATTTTTTTAATCGCTCAAGTATTTTCCAGAAAGTTTGTGCATTTTTCCCCTGCTGAAAGTCCACAATCTGCCGTGGACGCTTCTCCCAATCGCAGCGCAATGGAAGATTAATCTCTCCGGATTCCTTCTCAGGATGGCCGTACACCTTTGCAACATAGGTCTTCTCAGTTTCACGGTTCTGAAACTGACGACTCAAACTGCGGTGAGATTCACCATTCTGCGCAACAACCATGAGGCCTGAAGTGGAAAAATCGAGACGATGAACAATACGGGCCTCGGAAAAACGCCTCCGAACACGATGAATAAGGCAATCCTGTTTTTCAGTTGTATTGCCGGGTACTGATAGCATATTTGCCGGTTTTTCAACAATGATGATCTGATTATCACTATACACGTACTCAATGTCACCCTTTGGAGGAGGCAGACTCATGTTTCCCATTTATTGCAATCCTAAATAATTCTTTTAATTTTCAAATTGCATATTGACTTAATACCTGTACCAAATTATCATAAACAGCATATATAAAAAATTTATCTGTTTTCTTACAGACAATTAGCATCAAAACCTGTGTCAGTTTTCCAAAGTTTACTCAATTTTCTCAGAAATTTAAAGTTTTAATAATACCGTTTAACTTGGAACAATGTCAATATTCTTGGATACGGCCAATATTGATCATGCGAAGGCTGCAAAGGAGTTTGGCTGGGTTCGTGGAATTACCACCAATCCAATCCTTCTTGCAAAATCAGAAAATTCTGTTCCAGATACGTTGCTTCAATTGGCAGAACTCAACACAGGATTACTCTTTTACCAGCTTATAGCCTCATGCGTTGAAGAAATGCTGAAAGAGGCTCATCTGGCAAAAGAAATTGTCGGGGATCAACTGGTACTGAAAATCCCTCCCACTGAAGCAGGATTTCAACTAATCCCTCTTCTTCCCTCAGAAACCCCCTGTTGTATTACAGCTGTCTACAGCGTTGCTCAAGCTGTTGTAGCCCGTGAGGTCGGAGTGTGTTACATCGCCGTTTATGTCAACCGGGCTACAAGATTACTGGGAAACGGATTGAAGCTCCTTGCAGACATGGCCAGTGTACTCAAAGGCAGCCATACTCAGGTTCTCGCTGCCAGCATCAAATCTCCTGTAGAGGCAAGCACGGCAATTCTGTCTGGTGCTGACCACTTGACCCTTCCTTTTCAGGTTTTACGTACGTTAACCTATCATGAACTTTCAGAAGATGCGGTTGACCAATTTAATTCAAACGGATCAGGTATTCAACTTTAACTTTTTCCCGGAACCCTGAATAACCAAAACAAAAAAATAATCAATCCTCCCTTTATCAGAAACAGTTTAAGGAGATGTATCATGAGACAGAGAAGGAAACAAATGATTGAATTATATGGGAAAGGATTCGAACAATTAACAGGTGCATTACAACAGTCCCCAAAAGAAATGTGGAGATACAAACCTTCACCAGACCGTTGGAGTATCCATGAAATCCTGATACATATTGCAGACAGCGAGGCAAATGCTTTTATTAAATGCAGAAAATTAATTGCACAACCGGGAAACCCGGTTAACGATTATGACCAGGATATCTGGTCAGATGCATTACACTACAGTGAGCAAAGCACTGAAGATGCATTAGAGTTATTTAAATGGCTAAGGCGAAATACGTATACCCTTTTACAAAAAATCCCTGATGACATATGGCATAACGCATCCGGTAATACTGACAACGGAACTGTCACACTTGATGACTGGCTGGAAATATATGCAAATCATATCCCGGATCATATCAAACAAATGAAGAGAAATTATGCATCATGGCAAAAGCATCTCCTTAAATAATCCAAAAACCCCTCAGAAATTCAAACAAAATAAATGACATTAAAGATCCTAATCTTGCTGATCAATAAGGGATATTCTATTTCAGGCGCATGAGGAGTATGCAGATGAGAAAACTAATCTAATTCTTGCTTACTCACCAGTATTTATAACACTGAATTCATATAAATTATCAAGATTTCTCAACTTTTCAGAGAGTTGATAAAAATTTTCAGGATTATTTGTACGTATTGTCAACTCGAACTGTAAAAACTTTCCTTCATCTTTAAGGTAATAACTACAGTCTCCACCCTTGATATTATTGCCTCCTATAATCCTGTCAATTTCATCTTTTGAGATTACCCGGTCGTTTTTAAATCGTAAAATTAACCTTCCATACCTGAAAACAGGTAATTTCCGTTCAAAACAACGAAAAAAGCTTAAAACAATCAAAGTGAGAATGGTGGAGACAACAGCAGGAAAATAAAACCCCAATCCCATGATAACACCTATGGCCGCCGTCATCCAGATTGAGGCAGCAGTCGTTAACCCCCTGATGGAAAATCTTTCTTTCATAATTACACCGGCACCCAGAAAACCAATACCGGTCATAATACCCTGTGCCATTCGAGTAGGATCAATACGAATAGTTTCGATCGGCACATTCTTGAGCAGATCCCATTGAAACAAACTAAACAACATTAACAGACAGGAAGAAATACAGACCAGGGAATGTGTTCTTAATCCTGCAGGCCTTCCGGAAAAGGCCCTTTCAAGCCCAATCATTCCACCCATGAGGAGAGAAATCAATAATCGAATGGTTATCGCTACATACACATCCATAAGTATACCCGTATACAATTAACACTCAGTATTAATACCCAACCCGAACGAGTCGGAAAAGGATTTCAGATTCTGTAATTGAACTTTATCCATACTCTTTTAATTCTAAAATCATAAATCCCAAATCGTAATTCATAATTTTTTGCTTAAACTTGTCCCTGCCTGCCCTGTTAAATATTCTATTAATTAAGATATTATCTATAAAAATATTAACCAACTATTGTGTGGGCAACGAATACAATGTATTTCACAGGGTAAATTTGGAATTGGGATTGGACAAAATATTTTTCCTAAGAGACTACACTGTTTTTTTACCTTTTCCATTGAAACCTTGCCGCTTGCCATTTTATTCTGTTTTCTTTTTTGCTTTACGCGAATAAGGCCGAAAAGGTCTTTTTCTCTTTCGGGTTTCACCATCTCGATCTGTTTTATTGTCTAAAAGAGGATCTATTCCGATCCAGCAAGGCCTGATATTTTGTCTGCAAATAAGTTCACGAAGATTGGGAATGTCACGTTTGGTTACAAAAGTCAAAGCCTTCCCCTTTTTCCCCATACGTCCGGCCCGACCTGTACGATGGGTATATCGATCTCTTCCTTCCGGAAAATCCCAATTGATGACATGTGATACATGTGAAAAATCCAGCCCTCTTCCTGCAACATCGCTAGCAATAAGGTAGCGGACCTTCCTGTTCCTGAACTTCATAAAAATCGAAGTTCTCTTGCTTTGACTGAGTCCTGCGTGAATATACTCAACCTCTTTAAAATTTTGCCTGATAAATCTGAACAACGTATCAACTTTATGTCGAGCATTACAAAAAATGATCACCTGGTCAATGGTCTCATCACCAAGATACTTAATGAGCTCTGCTTCTTTGTTTTTTGGGTGGGTATAGAAAAAATAATGCTCGATGCTTTCAGGCGCTGACCTCTTTGTGATAAGGGAGACATGCTGTGGGTCATGTAAACAATCATGAGCAAGTTTTTTGATATCATCGGGCATCGTCGCGGAGAAAAGGAGTGTCTGATGTTCATGCAGGATGCATGACAAAATAAATTCGATATCTTCCAAAAACCCCACCTTCAAAAGTTCATCCGCTTCATCAAGAATAGCACATTTCACGTTCGATAATGAGAGTTTCCCTCCGTACAGAAAATCAATAAGCCTCCCGGGTGTTGCGACCAATATGTGCACTTCATGTTTCAACTTGGCAATCTCAATCTCTCTATCAAATCCGCCATATACCGCAAAAGGAGTCACGGCAGTATTCGCCGCGATCTTATGGATCTCACCGACATACTGCATACACAATTCACGTGTTGGAACGATTACAAGCCCCTGAATAGCGTTAAGTGTAGGATCAACTTTCTGAATTAGCGGGATCACACAGGCAGCCGTCTTTCCTGATCCGGTCTCTGCAATGGCGCAAAGATCCTGCCCCGCCGTTATAATCGGATAGGTGACTTCCTGTATCGGTGTCATTTCGTCATACCCCATATCCTTAAGTTTCTCAAGGATATTTGAAGGAAGGCCAAGTTCACTGAATTTCATCTATTTTTTGTTCTTTCATTTTATCAACGGATTTATCAAAACATGAAAATGGTAAGAGAGAGTTTATAAAACTTATTGCAACCCGGTCTCTTAAAAATAAAATATACACGTAAGCTTCAAACAATTCAAGATCTTAAGATTTTTATACCTTTACATTCTTCGCTACAGACCATTGTCCTGACAAAACACTTCAAGCTCCTCTACTAACACAACCGTTTGCTTCATAATATATTTGCTGGTCTTTTCACATTCCGTGAGATATTGATAATATTTATGGCAAACATCTTTTGAATTGAGGGCATCATTAATGTTAAAGGGCGTTACTTCTGCATCAGGAATAAAACTTGCCAGCTGTATGTATCCGAGTCGAAGGGTACTGAACAATCTTTCATCTTTTGGAACTGCTGTGCCAACATAGGTCAAATTAACTTTTATTGCTTCTTTTATCTTATCCTTATTGTATGGTAAGATTGATTCAGGGCGACCCTGAATATTCTTAATTGGATCTTCTTCCAGTATTTTGCCGTAATCTTTAACAATTTTGATTGCTGTCTCTAAGTCCATATCTCCTCCCTATATACTATGCTATCACATTACAAAAACCGCTTTTCCGGACTGCTGTTAAAGCGGTCAGGAAGTTTTTTACAACATATCGGAAGAAAAAGATAAAATTCCAAATTTCAAATAACAAACACATACTAACCTTTATTCTTCTGTTTATTTGCACACAGAGGTTCCTGTATTTGCTGCTTTACCGTTAACATCCATCATTTTCCAATGATCTGTAAATTGAGATTTACCTGCCTGTGCGTTGCACCTGTCTGCGTGCATCGCACAGGTAATTTTATTACCCCCTGTTTGGTTCTGGATTGTCCAGGTTAGGCCCTCTCAACTACCATAGCTTTCACTCCATGACCTTTTGGCCAGAGGGGGTGCACGGGAAAGTCTGGTTCAGGCTCAAATATTTTGACAATTGAGCAGGAAATGTTAACCTCTGCCGCCCCCTTGCGAATCATATGCGCCAGCTTGTCTTCCGTTCCCAGGTGAGTGTTGTCGGTAACAAGGAGTCGCCCATTCTGAGACAAGAGTCTCAAGCATAAGGACACGAGTTTGTGAAGGTCACTCTTGAGATAGAAGCGCCCTGTGCCTGCCATGGAACGCGCAGGAGGATCAAGCACTATGCATTCATACGTTTCTGAATACTTTGCCAGTTTATCAAGATAGTGGAACACATTATCTTTAACAAAGCGAAATCTCTCGTCTTCAGGATCAAGGTTGTTGAGTCGGAAATTTTCCCTGGCCCATTGCTGACACTCTGCCGATGTGTCAACCGAAACTACCAGACGTGCTCCACCAATAGCAGCTGCCAGACTAAAAGCCCCGGTATAAGAAAAAAGATTCAGGACACTCTTGCCCTCCGCATGCCGTAAAAACTCTTTTCTTGCCCCCCTCAAATCAAAAAAGAGTCCGGTGTCCAGACTTCCCATAGGCTGTACAAGATAACGGATGCCACTTTCCTGAACGCAAATCTTTTCTTCCATCGGCTTCCCAAACAGAGAGTGCTGTGAAATTTTACCTCTGTATGTACGTCCTTTCCCACGAACCTTGAGAACGATGTGCCTGGGTTTCAAACAATCCAGAGTTTCATCGCGGAGACACTTAACAAGAGTTCGGTTTTCCAGTGAGAGCACCAAAGCGTTGCCATAAGAATCGAGAGTGATTCCTGAAAGATTGTCACCGGTACTATTTACAAGGCGATGCGCTTCCCCCTGTAAGATTTTAAAAGCAGCGCGTTTATTAATAGCCGTCGCAAACCGGGACGTTACATCCGTAATTGGATCGGCTTCACTGCGTGATATCAGATGGACAGCATTATTGTCGGGATCAACGAACCCCCAGCTGAGAAATGAACCATCACCATCCTCAATCCTTAACCAGCCCGATTCGGTAAATTGTTTACTGCCGGACAAGCGATCGAGAATAAGACGAGGCAGCCCTTCTTTAATTCGAAGAGAGAGCGGCGGCAAAAGGCTGAGTGTTTTGAATTGAAATTCAGTTGAGAGTGTCATCATACACACACCTTGTCAATTGCAGTGCGATACGCGCAAAAGTCGCAATCATCTTTTGCATCAGGAATCTTACTACTTATTAAGCAGGAATTAATTTCTTTGATAGTTTTTTCTACCCATGAGTCGTCTCCTTCATAAGGAATCACGGTAATATCAAATTCCAGTTTTCCTTGAAACATCTCTCTATTCGTTTGCCCGTTACAATAGACAAAGTAACCCGTGTTGGAAACTGAACAACCGTTCTTCCTCAATAACCACTGATACACCTCCATCTGTCTCCGGTAACCTATTTGCCAATCCAAATCTAAACGCGTAATCTTCTCTTTTTTTGATGTTGACTTATAATCAACAACGATATACTCTTCTTCAGGATTTATCCACAAGTCATCAATAGCACCAAAAATGATAAGGTTTGTAGGCTCATGGAAAAATTGAATACCGACAAAGTTTTGTCTCCACGTATCGAGATCTTTGTGAGCAACCGGCCTTGCATTAATATTATATTTTTCTAAAAGAGGATGGTTTTGCTCATGAGCTCGATAATAATCAAACTCTTTTTTCAGTAAGGTATCAACCGCACTGTTTAAGTTGAAAGGAAAACCGGGTACTCGGCCAACCCCGAGTCTCCGGTCGATATAAAAACAACGAGGACACTCCAGAAAAAGATCAATTTTCGAACGACTCAGTTTAAATGGCTTATCGTCACTTGGGTTAAAAATGTTTTTCGTACGTTTCGGAGTATAGTATTGAGACATAAAGTAATTACTTATAATGCTGATTTCAGATACAAATATAATCCTGCCAGTTACTCCCTGTTTGAGAAAAGACGAGCGATAATGAATTGAACACAGCTATCCTGATTGTCATTTTGAAAGATTTTATTCCAAATCTTTGCGTGCAATGAAAAGAAAATTACATGTGCGAGGTGCAACTGGCAGCAGCTCAGCATCTTCCTTTTAACATCTTACCCGGTACTATTTTTTTACCAGAACAGCGTAAGACATTTATTCTGAAAGTTGCCGCCCCTCCAAACTCTCATGGTTTTTGTTTTATTTCAATCAAGTTTCCCGAAAAATCCTTGAGAAAGTAAACGGTCTTCTCTTTATGGTTACCAATAATAAGGTCTACGTGAGACTGTTTAGCCTTTTCAGAGACTTCTGAAAAATTATCCACCATGATACCAAAATGGGTGAAGTTAGGGTGGGCAAGTTGAAAATCGGATATGAAGACTTCGATCTTTATCCCCTCATTTTCAAAAACCAAAACTTTGATCTCATGATAAAGAGAAAACAGCTGCTCTGAAAGTTCCGGAGATAAGACTATTTCTTTTGTCTTTTCAAGACCTAAAAAGTCCTTATAAAACTGAAGAGCCTGCTCCTCGTTTTTATTAATTATGCCTATATGGTTTAGCTGCACGGAATATTCTACCTATTAATAGTTCAAAATGCAAGTCTAAGTATTACATTTTGTAAATATGGTTACGTATTTTATTCTATTAGGAAGCCAGAAAATCAGGAGATTAGGCGTTTACAGTGCCAAAACTGCCAACATGTTGTCGTTAATCACTTAACCGCTTGTAATGATGCTGTTTACAATCCGCTGAAAGCGGCTTTATTTCTAAGCTTGTTTTAGAAATAATTCAGTCTCTTAACAAAAATATTTTAACCAGATTTGGCAAAATATTTATTAAGATTGAATGAGCAAGATGAATTGTTGAAATCAGTTTACGAGGGGCGATACTGGTAACAAAGTGTAAAAAGTCAAGCCACATAAGCAAACAACGACTTCACATCTCCATACCCCGGTGCAATCAGCTGCTGTAATCTCCCGATAGCCGCTTCCCCCTTACAACCCAAATTCGCCGAAAAATTGGTCACATACGTTTTTATGTGAGAGGCAACAATGCTCTTTTCCGTTTCCTGTGCATGTTCCTGAATAAAGTTTTCCGACTCTTCAGGATTTTGCCATGCAAACTCAACACTCTGACGAATCAACCCATCAATTTGCTTAGCAACATTTTGACCCAAGTCCCTCCGTATTACGACTCCGCCCAGCGGGATCGGCGCCTCTGTTTTGTTCTCCCAATACTCACCCAAATCACAAATCAGATACAACCCATCCTTCTCAAAGGTAAATCTATTCTCGTGAATCACCACACTCTGTATCCTGTTCCCCTTTAATAAACCACGATACAACTCATCAAAAAAGGCATACTCAGCTATAAACGCCACCCTCTCCCTCTCTGCCCAAAACCTGAGAAGGACATTTGCTGTCGTATGTTCACCTGGAACACCAACCGGAATATCCGGATCTAGATTATTTGATTTCGCTGAAAGGAGAAGAGGTCCGCACCCATACCCCATGGCTCCTCCGGAATATAAAAGACCATAGGCATCCTGCACATTCCAAAGATTCGCGTAAGAAATTTTGATAATATCAAAATCACCGGACTGAGCACCTTTATTCAGGCTCTCAACGTCAGCATAAATCACTTCAAACTCAAATGAACCTGCCTCAATCAACCGATGCAAGAGAGCATGAAAAATAAACGTATCATTCGGACAGGGAGAAATACCAATTTTCAATTTCACAACAAAACTCCGCACAATTTTCTTAGTGACTGTAACGCACCGGTAACATCCCAACTTTCCCTGTTTCGGGTAGTGGCAATATTTGAAATACTTCGAACCTGCAAAACCGGAACCCCAAAATCTTCTCCAAACTTCAATGCTGCTGCCCCTTCCATAGACTCCACTTCAACCCCGTATTTCGCAGCCCTGAGAATACCGGTCCTTTCTGAACCGCTAGCCATATTAACTGTAGCACCGGAAACAACGGGAAGAGCCTTCAGAGAATCTTCAAACAAATCTTCAAAAACAGACAAACACTTACTCTCATAATATTCCAATCCCCCTAACCCCAAATCTTCAATACTTAAAAAAGAGTCTAACTCTTCGGCTCCCAGATCAGCCATAACTTCCTTTTCAATAATAACAGAAGTACGCAACTTTTTCACCTCTTCCCTGGCTCCGGTATACGCTCCGGCAATACCCACCTGCAACACTCTGTCAACAGGCGTATTCAAATGAAACCTCACCAGAGAGGCATACGTGTTCAATACCCCAATTCCCGTTTTCAAAAAAAACAGACCTTCCCATGCGAATCCAACTGAGGCATTCTCAATTTCTGATAAACCGATAGAAGGGAATATTTCCTGAAGTTCAAAAGAAGATGCTGTACATATTAACGTTTTCATATTTAATCGAATGGAATTGCGACTATATTTATGGGGATGTACTAAAACCGATTTGGTTTTCGGTTTTACTGGAAACCAAATCTTGGTGAAGGTATCCCCGGACAAAAAACGCCGAAGACTTTACTCGCTCAATTTTATTTCGGATTTTATCCGAAAACCATTACGAGATGAGTATTGCATTTTCTTAATCCCATGTCAACGTTTACAAAAACGGTAACTCTCTTGCATACATTTTTTTCTTGCTAATCAACCAGCATAGCATTAGCTACTTCAGTTGCTTTCTGCTCTCCATAGAGTATCTTCACCAATGTCAGGGAAAATTCGATCGCAGTTCCGGGTGAGCGACTGGTAATACAATTTCCATCTACTACTACCCGGGAATCAACTGCCTCAGTGTTCTCAAGTAAGCCGGCAAAGCTTGGATACGCGGTTGCCTTTCGTTCACCCAGGAGGCCGTGATATTGCAATACCACCGCGGGAGAGGCGCATATGGCTGCGTACAGTTTTTTGTCATGCTGCTGCCTCTTCAACAATTCCACTAATTCTTTAGAATCGCGCAGGTTTTCCGCTCCGGGCATACCTCCCGGCAAAACAATAAGATCGTATGCATTCTTAACGCATTCTGACATAAATGTATCTGCAACAAACTTCATGCCTCTTGATGCAGTAACTTGAAGCGTGCCGACTGATGCTACAGTAACGGAAGCACCGGAACGTCTCAGAACATCAACAATGCATGCCGTTTCAATCTCTTCACAACCATCCGCTATTGGAACAAGAACATTTTTTGTCATTACATATTCCCTTCAAAAAAAAGCAGTAAATTAGTGGCACTATATCGTCACAACTTCTCGTAGACACAAAAACTAAAGAATCCAATCACGAATTTATCCCGAAATTCACGAATATTTATTTTTTATAAATCGGTCAAAATTGTTTTAAGTCTTCGTCCTGTGAGATGCAAAGTTTTCACTTTGTACTATCTTGTGAAAACTTACTCTTTCTCCCTTCTACGACAGTAAACATGAATTATATATTATATTATATGCAGTCAAAAGAAGTTTTTCCCTTATTTTATTTGTTCAGTAAAGAATTGGAATGTGTCAATAGTGGTTGGTATTTTAAGCATAGCGTTGTTAATTTAAACATGAAAATTACCCCCTTAGAAACCCTGGTGAAAGAGAAAATACTATAGCAGATACAAAAGTCTGCAGTTTTTGGAAGCAAAATGTAAGTATATGAGAAGGCACACCAATAAAAAAAGTATGTGGCATGTTTATTGCTAAATTTGAAACAGACGATATCACTTATTTTTAATTTCCGTCTCATAGAGCTTAAAAGCGTAATAATACTGGAGAAATTGACAGAATATTTCATGAATATTACATCTCTGTGCAGCCTGGTAATAGTTGCAAATGCCCTCGTAATCATAGCAGCCTGTGATAAGGTTTACACAATTTTCTCTGGTAATAAAAAACGTCGGCCAATTTTCGATGAGTTATATTAATTAAAAGAGAACTGTGCTTAAAGCATATTTTGGATGCAGATGCTTTTCCATTATATGACTTTATCACAATAAAAAGAAAGAGAGAATGAGGATACTTATGAATGACCTTGATCAGATGAATGACCCTTCAGAAAAAAGAGAATTCAAAAGAATAGAAAAACCATTTATGGCAAGATTTCGAGTTAAACAATACAAAGGTCTGGAAATGTCTTCCTTTTACTGGGATATGGTTTCCGTAAAGAACGTGAGTGCAGGTGGTATGCTTTTTTACTATAACAGAAATTTAGGATTTGAATCACTTCTTGAGTTAAAAATAAACATTTCCCATACCACACCCACGATAAATTGCCTGGGTAAAGTAATCCGTATTGAAGAACCAGAGCCTCATTCTCTGTTTCGTATTGCAACCTCGTTTACGGATATTGGCAAAAAAGAAAAAGAAATAATAAATAAAACGGCTCTTGAATGCATATGAATGGAAACAGAAACTAAAAACGGAGAAAAATACAATGAGAATTTCAGAGCAAATCGCATTAATACTTGGTATTGTAATTATCGTACTTATAGGAGTCTTCATGAGTACGAGGCCAACGGTAAAAGAAAATCAAAATGCTGCATTAATTGTTGCCGAGAAAAAATTCTTGAGATTAGATAATTTACCGGTGAAGGCAAAAACATCAAATAAAGGACAGCGAGTGACATCAGTTACCATTCAGAAAAAAATTATACATAAGATTTTATCGAACGACAATCTTTCTAAAATATCAAATAAATATTATGGAGATGCTACAAAATGGGGAAAGATCTACGAAGCAAATAAAGAGGTAATTACCGATCCAAATAACCTCAAAGTAGGACAAGAACTTTTAATACCTTATGTCTCCACATAAAATTGTTCTTTTGAATCAAAATAGTATCTCATCCGCTTACTTGCCAAACAACAAATCGAACCTTGCCTTTATCAACATATCTCAAGTTAGTTCATCCTGGCTAACTTTTCCAAAATCCCTAAAACTACCGCCCATGGCAGTTTTTACGGTCTTTTGAACTTCCTATCCATTAATATAGAATCCCCACAGTTTATACTAAAACCGATTTGGTTTTCGGTTTTACCTGTCTGCGTGCGTTCCTTACGCACAGGCAGGTCCGAAAACCATTACGAGATGAGTATAAATCTAAAGTAAAGTTGTTATTTTATACGTTTCGTTGGTAAATAAAACACCAATAAGACCCTTTAAATTAAGTGCACCTAACACGCCCACTCGTACCGGTTCGGGAAGGTGCAGGCTCAACCATTTCAAAAGATCAGGCGGGTGTATTTCCGAACAAAAAAAATGTAATCCATTGATTTATTTACCTTTAAAACATAAATTTCTCAAGGTATTGATTACTCAGAGAAGTGAAGAAGTGAAACACTATCTTATTTAACAATAACGCTTTATTTAAAGAAAAACGACTATGAGAAACAGTGGCATATATATGGCATATCAATTGCGATAACTATACATATATAGTAGTGTGCAAACCCCACATTTGCCTACCGAAGAGATATGAGTCTTTTCATAACGTCTCAATTTGTTTAGATTGAGAAGCATTACGTAATTTTTACCCTATCCTAAGCAGTTTTTCAACCGATGGAGACAATACATTGAAACCACGAAAAGATTACGATGACTATTATGGTGACATTTATCCTTCGATTCTTAAGAATCAGTCATCATATGGTAAAAAATTATTATCAAATTTACGCTGGCTTTATCCGGATTTTTGGCACAGGCGTTATCATCGAAATAACAATCCAAATTCAGCAAAAAATTAACCGTATGAGTGAAATTAGAATTGTACATTCAATTCCATTGGAGGAGGGAGGTCTGATGTTAAAAGATCTTGAAAAAAGTAACCATGTAAGGATTAATATGTCGTTCAAGATTAGATTCCGCGTAATACCATTGGTAGCCAGGAGAATGGTTCACATAGACTGGAATACGGTTGTTGTCAAAAATTTTGAAACCGAAGGTCTCTGTTTTTATCATGACAAAAATTTAGAAATAGGGTCCCTTCTCGATCTGAAAATAGACCTTCCCACTATGTCACACTGCACAAATGCTGTTGGGGAAATTGTCCATATTGAAAAACCAAAACTTTCTTCTCTTTTTTGTATCGCAATAAAATTTAAGAAAATCGACAAACGAGAAAAAGAGAAATTCAATACATTTGTTGAAAAAATGATAACATCAAAAAAAGTTATCAATTTCAAAAACCACTTTTCTTATATGTCTGAATTGTTGTTTCATTACACGGGAAACTTCTCCTTCCAAAAATGATTTTTTTTTGCCGGAACTGACTATTCTATCAAACGAATACTATAACCACTCGTTATAGCAACGCTTAACAAAGTAAGGAATGACGGACAATACCATTTGTTAAATGTTAATGGTGAATAACAAAACATCAAGAATGAAGATAATGCAGTCACACAATATTTACTTTCCAAAAAACGTAAATTATTTTCGTTGATTCTTTGAGAAGGCTGTTGAATAAATTAACACCTACAAACCAAACAGAATAACCTCTCAAAATTTTTCTAAACGCCTTCAATGTTGTAAACTACTTTATATACAGATTTTACGACTTTTTTTTCAATTGCAACCACTTTGGCACAGTAGTTGTTCCTGTAGAGTACATGAAATTGCAAAGATTTAACCTCAGGTTTTCATCACTTTGGAACAAGAGATAAATCTCAGGACTGGATGAAGTAAAGATGTAACAACAAGAAGTATGTTTAATAACGTTAACCGAATATTCAAAATGTATAACCTGTTTCCCATTATCTTTCGTCTAAATTATGAGAAAAATATATCCTTATTATCTATTACATCTTTATTTTGTATCAATGCTTTACCTGCTCGAAGCCTCTTTACCAGAAACAACCGCCGCTGACACATTTAATGTTGTTTGTACACTTCCCTATTTTGAGACTACTACCAATGAGTTAGAAGCCGCCGTCAATACTACTCTATCGAAATTAGACAGAGATATCCGGTTTTTCAAAAAAAATTCTTCCCGCTTACTGACTTTTGAAAATACGTTAGGAATGATCGATGAGATAAATTATGAAATTTCCAAACTGAAAAAACGTTTATCAGTTATTAAAAAAACCTCGACTTGTGATGAATTACAACAGAAGGCTAAAGAATTACTAAACATCATCAATAGATGGGAAATCAATTTCAAGGCTCAAAAAGATATTTACGAAATAATCAAACGATATTCATTGTCGGAGCAGGCTTCCATGCTCCAGGGAGAGGAAAAGAGATTACTCGAAAAAACAATTCATGAGTTTAAACGAATGGGCTTTCACTTGAACGACAGCCAATTCGAACAATTAAAAAAACTTAAATCTGAAATTTATAGCCTGAGCCAGGAAATTATCACAAATCTTAACCGGGCAGGAGAAGAAGTAATTGAAATTGAAAAAGAAGAAGTTGCTGATATAGATCCCGAAATCTTAAAAGCTATTCAATGTAAAGATGGCACATATTTAGTTCATAAGGGTGACCGGGAAGAGCGTATGACGTTTCAGAGAAATTCATCCAATGAAATACTCCGCAGGCGAATTTTCCGAGTTGCCCGGGAAAGAGCTCGAGAAAAAAATATAGATCTGCAAATCCAGGTATTAAAAAAACGAACAATGATTGCAAATCTCCTGGGATATAAGTCCTGGGCTGACTATAAGATTGAAGGAGGAATGGCCAAAAATTCTGAAACTGTCCTAAAATTTGAAGAAAACTTAACGAAGTATACGGATGAAAAATTTCAGAATGAGATGGAAAGATTACGCAGGCTGAAGATTGAAGAAACCGGTAATGAAAATGCGAAAATCAACCCATGGGATGTAACGTACTATCAGACGAAATACATTAAAGAAAATCTCGATGTGGATTATGACGATTTGAAGAAATTTTTTGAATATGTAAATACACTTAACGGCATAATCAAGATTTACGAACAGCTGTTTCACTTAAAAATTGAAAAAATTAAACATATCCCCTATAAGTGGCATCCAACGCTTGAGTTATTAAGAATATCAGATGCACAAACCGGCAAACCGCTTGGTTTTCTTTATCTGGACATGTTCTCAAGAAAAGGAAAATCTGGTTCTTTTAGTCATCAGTCAATTATTAGTGGAAAACTATTAAAAAACGGAATATATCGCAGGCCTGTTGGAATTTTAATTTGCAATTTCCCAGCTCCAACAGACAACCTGCCATCTCTCTTATCATGGAATAGTGTAAAAACCCTGTTTCATGAATTTAGCCATGGTATGCATGAGATTTTAACGGAAACAAAATTCTATAAGTTTTCCGGTACAATTGTACCAAGAGATTTTGTAGAAGCTCCTTCCCAGCTGCTTGAATATTTTATAACTGATAAGAGAGTCCTCGACACTTTTGCCAGAAACTATCAAAATCCCAAAGAAAAAATTTCTCATGAAATTCTTGAAAAGATACTCAAAGCGGAAAAAACAACTATTGGGAGAAAATACCGTATTCGAATAATGTTAGGAATGCTGGATTTAAGATTATCTATGCTGGACAAAGATACAGATTTCGGAACGTTTGATATTGTCAACTTCACGAATTCAATTATTGAACGTGTTTATCTCCCCTATCCGGAAGGAAGCAGTTTTATTGCCACTTTCAGACATCCTTTTATCGGATATGACGGGAGATATTATGGGTATGCGTGGGCTGATAGTCTGGCTGCAGATATGGCCTCAATATTTCAAACATCAGAAGAAGGATTTTTAAACCCGAAAATCGGATTGAGACTCCGCCGGGAAGTTTACGAAAAGGGATCAAGCCGTGATGTATCGGAATCGCTCAGAGAATTCCTCGGGCGAAAAACAAATCAATATGCCTTTGAAAGAAATTTTGGAATTTAGGGTTCGAGACCTTCAAATTAACACTAAATTTGTACTCATACTCTTAATCATAATCGTACTCCAACCCACAGCGATCAAGATTAAGAGTACGCGTAAGTGATTTTGAAAGGGAATATGGAATTTTCTGTGCATTTAATTAAAAAGATCTATTGTTCTGCTTTGAAAACAATCATTTTTATCACCCTTCATATTCATATACCCTTTTGTTCCTTCTGTTCATGCGCTCAATCCATGCCTCCTGATACTTGTTAAAGTTATCAATCATCTGTGGCATACATTTCAAGAGATCTCTGCCTTCCCTGCATGTCCAATCTAATTTTTCCTGAGTATACGAATTGTCGACAATCCATGGTTTATCGACGTGATCCATCATCCATGGCCTTTCATCAGCCATTCTTCCCGTTATTTTTCCTGCCACACATTTGAAATGCAGTACCAGCCTGACAAACCAGACAGGGAGATGAATCGAATCGTGACAATCATCATGTCCAAGACATTTGCGTATGACGGGAAATAAATCTGTGTGAACCAGAGTTTTTGAACCACATGCAAGGAACCACTCACACGTATCAAGTTGGTCATTCCGGACAATAACTTTTTTAACAATATCTACAACATCATCTCTGTGAATATAGGGGAATCCGGTATTTCCTTTGCCTGGTATTGTTCTTCCCATCCAGGACTTCCGACTCCAGTGCTTAATGAGAATATACAGAGGTGGCAGCTCACACCATTCACTGAAAACAGCACCAATTCTCAGGATTGTAAAGGGTAAATCAGTAGAAGTTTTAACCAGCATGAGTTCACTGGATATTTTAGACTGTGCGTAAGGCAGATTACTTTCAGGTTTACTTTTTTCATTCAGTTTCTGATTTCCGGCAACTTGACTGAGAACAGACAGCGTACTGGCAAAAACCAGTCGTTTACAGTGAAATTTACGGCAAAGATCAACGATATTCCTGGTTCCCTCATCGTTAATTTTCAGGTATTCAAGACGGTAATCTGTTCCAAAGTGCCAGAAAAAAGCCAAATGAAGAACAAAATCTATTCGGCCATGTTTTTTTAAAACTTTTTTAAAAATCCCGCTAACAGATTTTCTATGAGTTATGTCGTCATGAAACCATTGAACGTTTGGTGTCTTCAATCGTAATAAAGAACTCGGTATCCGATTATCAACGGCAATAACTCGACAGCTATTTTCAAGTTTAACCGTAATTGCCGAACCCAGGAAACCGGCAGCGCCTGTTATAATAATAACTTTCCTGTTCTCTTTCATGGCCAACTATTTATCTTCTTTTTTTAAGAGGTATATTCTGTAAGCCTTGCTACAACTTTTTCCAGCATGTCTACCAGATAGGAAAAGCTGTCGTAATTAATCTTCTCAGGAGTATCTTCAGTGGTATGATAGAAGGGATAGCGGAAAGGAGCTGTATCGGTAACCATCACACCCTGATATCCGTTGCGCCAAAAAGACCACTGATCCGACCAGGACACCCCGGCAATATGCTCTGGTAAAAAAGCTGCCTCTGATGGAAATTTCGCACATTGACGAAAAAAACCTGTCACATCTCTGAGCAGTTTTCGTGACTGTATATTCCCAACAAACGAAATAAAATTGCCCGTTGTCGAATAAAAAAGATCCATTATTCCGAAAGGGTAATTCTGGCTTCCTTTTTCATCCGTATAATAGCCGATGGTTTCAAGGCTGAGCATGGCTACAATATTTTCGTTACGCTCCCGACATCTTCGGGCGTACACTAGACTTCCCATATCATTACTCTGAAAAAATGGATGCTCCTCGTTCGTAAATGCTACAAATCTGAGAGTTCGTGCAGGTTTTTTATCAGCAAATACCCGCGCAAGTGTTAATAGTGCTGCAACGCCCGAGGCATTATCATTGGCTCCAGGGGTACCTTCAAGTGAATCATAATGCGCTCCTAGCAAGACAATTTCATCAGATTTTTCTGAACCCGTAATCTCCGCTTCCAGATTGTAACATTCGCGCCCTTTGATACGAGAAAAACTCACTTCGTAGCCTTGCCGGGATACTTTATAACCCGCATCCACGAAAGATTCTTCGATAAAATCAGCAGCCTTACAAAGGTTTCTATATTCAGTGTTCACATTACGGTCACCAATTTCCCCGGCTAGTGTAGTAACATCTTTACGCAATCGATCCCGTATTAACTTTTGTTTCTCAGTCAATGGAGGGACACGTCCGAGATATGATTTACCTGGAATTCGAAGCATAAGAAAATAGAGAGAAAAAGCAATTGCGATAAAGAGAACAACAAATTTCACTGAATTTTTTGAAGACATGATAAATTAAACAATTCGTTACTATCAGAAATATGACTACGTTTTGGGGATGCCTTCCAACAGGCTTTTACCCGAAGGTGTGGGAATTATCCTGTTCAATTGAAAGCCTGCAGAATCGAATAAAGCCCGATATTCTCTCTCGGTACGTTCCTGCCCTCCGGAGACCATCAGCATGGTTAAATCTAAATTGACACCATTGGTAGCATTGTCTACTATTTCCGGCATTATCCACTCAACAAGCAGGATCTTTCCCCTTGTACCCATTGCCTTGTGACAGTTTTTAAGAATACGGAGACAATCAGCTTCGTCCCAATCGTGAATAATCGACTTCAGAATATAAAGATCACCACCCTGCGGTACTGAATTGAAAAAATCTCCGGCCACAATAGTACACCGGTTAAGAAGACCCTCTTTCTCAAGGCGATCCTTCGCTCCCTGAATAACAGACGATATATCGAAGAGAACTCCATGTATTCCGGGATGCTTTTTAAGAATAGAAGTCAGAAGTGCACCGAACCCACCGCCGACGTCTACCACCTCCCTGTAGGGAGAAAAGTCGTATACGGCGAGAACCGATTCGGACATTGCGGCGGTACATTTGACCATGACTTTGTTAAAACTCTCCCCGATTTCCGGATGTTCTGTAAGATACTGAAATATTCCCATACCGAAAAAGTGATCAAATCCTGTTATACCGGTTTTTACCGTATTGTGTATCGCACTCCATGCAGGACCCAGGATCTCACCGGTGAAGAGAGCCTCATCCTTCAATGAATCAGACGCATCAGAACGGAGACATTCCCCAAGCGAAGTGAGTTCAAAAAGTTTGTCTTCTCTTTGAATAACCAGGCCACACCATACAAACCCATTCATTATACGGCATAACGCCTGAGCATTTGTCCCGGTAGAAATCACTATCTCATCCGCGCTCTTCGGGCCAGCCGCCAACAGGTCAGCAACACCCAGTTTGGCAGCCAGGTAAACCAGTTGAGAGTTCTTGTAGCCCTGAATCATGTGTGAGAGTGTTTCGCAAGGTGATTGTGTATGTTCACTGTTCATCTTTCTTCTTTACATAGCGATTTAATGTGGTCAACCAAAAGGAATTTTGATAAAATTAAAACGGTATATTAAATACTTCATTATTTTAATTTTTTTTCGCTTGACATTTTGTGATGGATCGTTAAAATTACCAACAGTATTTTATATACTGCATTATTTATTTTGATTTTTCTGTTGATTTCGGGATCACTAATTATGCAAATTTTTTTAAATAATTTTTATATTGAAAGGCTCCGTGCTAGAGACACGGAGCCTTTCGCCTTAACCCAGGCTGAGATTTGCCAAAGTAAAGACAGGTGTATAAACCCATACGTATCGTATCTGTTCTTGATCCTCCTGTCAAGCCTTAGCCACATTAAAAAGGAGGTGTTGTGACATGGCTTGAGATTTGCTAAAGGTTTGTGGGTTATGTTTACTCACATGGATGTTTTTTGTTGAAACCTAACTTTTATAATTAGGAGGAATATATTATGAGCAGAACAGTTATAACGATTGCAGAGATTATCCAGGATATTGACAACCACATTCACAAGTGTGGTGGGGTCTATTCCCGTTGGTATATTGGAATTGCATCTGACCCTCGTGATAGGTTATTCAATGATCACAAGGTAGAAAAAAATAATGATGCTTGGATCATCCGTGATTGTGGATCTGAGGAAGCAGTCCGTAGAGTCGAGAAATACTTCCTGGATCGTGGATGTGATGGAGGGACTGGTGGTGGCGACAGTGCAACGACATATGCATACGCATATAAGAAGAATGCACATACCAGATCTTAAGTATGATAATTGGATGGGCCGTCCTGACAAGGCGGCCCTACACTTAAAAAAGAGAGAACAGGATGCAACAAAAAATTAAAGATATAGCTGATATTCAGTTAGGTTACCAGTTCCGAAAGAAAATTGAGCCGGAACGTGATGGAACTCTTCAGGTAATACAAATCAGAGATTTTGACGAAAATCAGAACCTAAATCAAGAAGGGCTCTGCCGGGTAACAATAGGCCAATTGCCTGATAAATATCTGGTTCACAAAAACGATATTTTATTTCTTGCAAGAGGGCATCGCAACTTCGCAGTACCCGTAATCAATTCAATAGAAGGAACCATTGCTTCAAGCCACTTCTTTATCTTAAAGATCAAGAGTGAAAATATTATTCCTGAATACCTGGCATGGTTTATCAACCAGTCTCCCGCACAGGGATATTTACACAATCTTGCACGTCGCGGAACACACATGCCCATTATACCAAAATTAGTATTTGAAGACCTCAGGATATATATTCCTGATATTAAAACCCAGAAAAAAATTATAAAATTAAACTCACTTATCGACAAAGAAAGAACCCTGTTAAATAATTTACGGGAAAAGCGAACTTTGTTGATTCGATCCTTATGCCTGAAAGCGGTAATGAAATACATTTAATACATGAAGGAGAATCCGTATGGTTAATGAAATAAACAGAGATGAAATATTCAATGTCGTCTGGAAAGCATGCGATACATTCAGAGGAGCAGTCGATCCATCGGAATATAAAAACTATATCCTTACCATGCTCTTTATCAAATACATGAGCGATCTCTGGAAGGATAAGCATAATGAGTACGAGAAGAAATACAAGGGTGATAAACAGCGTGTTCAGAGGGCATTAAGCAGAGAGCGTTTTACCGTGCCTGAGAATTGTGATTTCGACTATCTCTTTTCAAAGAGGGATGCTGCAAACATAGGAGAACTGATAAACATTGCCCTTGATCATATTGAAGACGCCAATAAAGCCAAACTTGAAAACGTTTTCCGTAATATCGATTTCAACAGTGAGCCGAATCTCGGCGAGACAAAGGAGCGAAACCGCCGTCTCAAGCATTTGCTTGAGGACTTTAACGATCCCAAGCTTGACCTGCGTCCGTCAAGGATCGGCAATAATGACATCATCGGTGATGTTTACGAATATCTCATCTCACGCTTTGCCGCAGGAGCGGGGAAAAAGGCCGGTGAATTCTATACCCCTTCAGAAGTCTCCACCTTGCTTGCAAAATTGTTGAATCCGAAACCGGGAGATCGTATCTGCGATCCTGCCTGTGGCTCAGGATCATTGTTGATTCGAGTGGCCAGGGAAGTACCCGATGGCAACTTTTTCCTTGCCGGACAGGAAAGTAACGGGAGCACATGGTCTCTGTGCCGGATGAACATGTTTCTCCATAAGATGGATAATGCCCGCATTGAATGGTGTAACACGATAAGCAGTCCCAAGCTTATAGAAGAAGACAATCTCATGAAGTTCAATATTGTTGTTGCAAATCCTCCCTTTTCTCTTGATAAGTGGGGAGCCGATGTTGCAGAGAAAGACCGCTACCAGAGATTCTGGCGTGGCATCCCTCCAAAGAGCAAGGGAGATTACGCCTTTATCAGCCACATGGTTCATATTGCACTTGAGAATGAAGGCAAGGTGGGGGTTATTGTACCACACGGTGTTCTTTTCAGAGGTGGTTCCGAAGGAAAGATACGGCAAAAACTTGTAGAGGAAAATCTGCTTGAGGCCGTAATCGGTCTTCCGGCGAACCTGTTCTACGGTACTGGTATTCCAACCGTAATTCTTATATTTAATAAAGGGAAAAAGACAAAAGACATTCTTTTCATAGACGCTAGCCGGGAATATCAGGATGGGAAAAACCAGAATTACCTGCGTCTTCAGGATATCGAAAAGATAGTAAAGACTTATAAGGCGTGTAAAACGATTGATAAGTATGCCTACCGCGCTACATTTGATGAAATAAAGGATGCCGAGTTTAATCTTAACATCCCCAGATATGTGGACACATTCGAGGAAGAGGAGGAGATTGATGTCGGAGTTGTTCAGAAGGAGATTGAGGGGTTAGAGGCAGAACTGGCTAAAACACGCAAAGAGATGAGCAAGTATCTCAAGGAGCTTGGCTTATGAACCACGAAATACACGAAAAACACGAAAACGAAAAAATCTTATATAAGGATGAAGTGTTTCGTATTCAGGGTGCAGTGTTTGAAGTATATCGTGAAATGGGATGTGGTTTTCTGGAATGCGTGTATCAGGAATGTTTGGAAAAGGAATTTAACCTTAGCAAAATCCCATTTGAAGCTCAAAAAGAGTTACAACTGAAATACAAGAATGAACCTCTAAAACAAACATATAAGCCTGATTTCATCTGCTATGGCAATATCATTGTCGAATTGAAGGCCGTGAAGGAGGCAAGTCCCGAACACAGGGCACAGGTGTTTAACTACTTGAAAGCCACCGGATTACGTCTTGGTCTGTTGGTCAATTTCGGACATTATCCCAAGGCAAAGGTTGAAAGGGTTATAGTATGAACCACGAAACTCACGAAATACACTAAAAAAAGGATTTAAAGCTGTACGTGCCATTCAAGTATTTCGTGGTCTAAAACTGCAAGCAACTAAAATATGATTTTTCGAAAAGATAAAATGATAGCAATATAAGAAAAGGATGTGCGAGAGACGCCGCTAAAAGCAATCCTATTTGGTATATCCTCAAATTCGGGAGACACTGACTCCCGAATTTACTGGCATTTTTATTTGGTGGATTAACAAATTTGGCTGACAATGTCTACCAAATCTTAATGAAATTCTTCATTCTACAATTTTGAAGGTGCACGAACCGAACAAAAACACTTGAACCATTTTGATTTTTTTTCGTGTATTTCGTGGTTTAAAAAAGCAAGCGAATAGCCTCTGCACTGTCGAGACAATTGGTACAGGCTTACGGGAGAGGGTTAACAGAAAAAACCTGAGAAAGATGATACAATTTGCAGAAATATTTAAATACGAACAGATTGTCGTGTCACTGATACGACAATTCAGCTGGTCACATTTTCAACAAGCAACCCCACCTGCATTGAACAAAATTTATTCTTGACATACCTGACTAACAGGTATATGGTAAGTTCCACAACATCGTATACACATCTTAGTGTCACTAGCTGTGTCATAACATCGTATACACTTAGCAAAATTGTTTAATAGGGATTCTGTTTTTTACAGGTTCCCTTAGTTTATAAGATTCTGTTCTGATTAATTGTTTTGGAGCCTCAAATGCTGCTTGATAATAAACACTTAATTCTTGTTTACTCATGTTAGTATTGCCCATATATTCAAAACTTAAAAAGCTTTATTAATATACAATTCTTCATTGAAATTGTAATATACCCTTTTTCATCTACTAAACGGACAAAATGTATTCTCCCTCTTGTTTTGGTAATTCCTCTGATGGGTCGAAGGTGAAGCCTTCTGGTAATAATCTTCGTGTATAGCCTTTTTGCAATATTGCTGAGAAAATTATCTTTTTTATATTTCTGATAGTTGTTATGTTTATTCTAAATTTCTTTGATTCAACTCTTAGTTCTTTCAGATCTTTGAAGCGCTTTGATTGCCAGAGTAATTCATTAAAACGTTTATTAAAATTTTCTATATATCCGTTTCTCCATGGTTCTTTAAATGGTATAAACACTATATCAATACCGAAATTTAAAAGCAGAATCGAGATAGTTTACCAAAGGTCTTAATATGATACAGGCTTCCTCTGAAAGATGCTTCGTTATCAAAGTTGTAAAAATCTGGGAAGCCCAAAAGCCTTCCAATCATTGATCAGAAAGCTGATAACGCTCTCCAGCACCCTTGTCTGTATATTGTTCAAGTTTGCTTGATTGGTATAAACATCTATTCTGTTTACAGAAACAATAGATCCGTATCCTTGTATATACCTGGGTGTCACCAGATCAAGCTGATGTACGTGCCCTGGATGCTTAGTTTTGATTGTAGGATAATATTTTCCCGACGTAGTTTCATTTTTGTGCCTTGATTTTTCAATAATAAGTCATTTCTTTTTTAAGACCCGATTGATGGTGGAAAGTCCTGTTTCTCTTGGTACCCCTAAGGTATCAAGTTCTTGATGAATCGAATTGCTCCACAGAAAGAATATTTGGTTGAAGGTCTATCCTTGTCACTAATTTCTTTCTGCTTTCTCAATTGCCTGTTCAAGCTCTTTATTAATTTTACCGGGTTTATGATGCGGTTCTTTTGATTTATCAAGATACCACTCCTTTCCCCCTGATTCTGCTCTCTCAAGCCATTTATAAACCCAAGCTCTTGTCCGATTAAGTTCCTGATGGATTTCTGTAACCGTTTTTTCCTTCTGAACTTAATTGAGTACATCTATGGCGAAGTTGTATTTCTTCTTTATTGTTTTTGCTATTTTTTATCCATTTTTTGTACAATCTCCTTTTTAAAGGGAATTATATAATGTGTATACGATGTTGTGGGACAAAAAGTGTATACGATGTTATGAAACACCCAGATAAAGAATAGAAAATGTAAGATGTTTTGAGAAGTTAAAAAAGTCAATTGAATATTTTATGAATTCTCGGGAGGTGAAAAAGTGGAAAATCCAATAGATCTCAAATATAGTAAGGATCACGAATGGATAAAAATTGAAGAAGATGTTGCAATTGTTGGAATCACTGATTATGCTCAGGATAAACTTACGGATATCGTATTTGTAGAATTACCCCAAATTGGCAAATACGTTGAACAATATGAAAACCTTTGTGTTGTTGAAAGTGTCAAATCAGTAAGCGACATTTTCAGTCCCATAAGCGGTAAAGTAGTCGAAGTAAATAAGGTTTTGGAGGAGTCTCCCGAACTGGTCAATAAAGAGCCTTTCGGAGGAGGTTGGATTGCAAAGTTACAGATCAGGGATAAGGCTGATTTAGAGAAGCTTATGACTTCTGAGGAATATAACGAGTTTATAACCGGAAAAGAATAAATGGACTATACATCAAATAACGACAAGGATAGAGAGTTAATGCTAAAAGAGATAGGCGTTAAGGACGTGATGGATTTATTCAAAGACGTGCCGAAAGATCTTATCTTGACAAAGCAGTTACAGATACCGGATTCATTATCAGAATTTGAACTATTACATGAGATAGGTAAAATTGCAAAAAAGAATAAAAAACACATCTCTTTTCTGGGAGGAGGCAGTTATAACCACTATATTCCATCCACGGTAGAGGCAGTAATTTCTCGAGGCGAATTCAGTACATCATATACGCCTTATCAGCCGGAAATCAGCCAGGGGACTCTTCAGGCTATCTATGAGTACCAGAGTATGATATGCGAACTCACGGGTATGGCTGTCTCTAACGCGTCGATGTATGACGGTGCAACGAGTCTTGCGGAGTCAATGCTAATTGCAACAAGAATAAATGGGAAAAAACAGGTTCTCGTCTCAAAGACAGTCAATCCATTCTATCGGGAAGTCATGAAGACCTATGCAAGGGCAAACGAGATAAAAATAGAAGAGGTTGATTATGCAGATGGTTTGACCTCTCACTTTGATCCGCAGGGTTCTTCAGCAATAATAATTCAAAACCCGAACTTCTTTGGTCTTATTGAGAATCTGGATGAAATAAGGAGCAAATCCAGAGATCTGTTGTTTATTACGTCCACAACAGAACCTCTAAGTTGGGCGATGTTAAGACCTTTCTCAGAGAGCAGGGTTGATATCGTTACCGCAGAGGGACAATCATTTGGTATTCCAATGAATTTTGGTGGGCCTGGGTTGGGGATTATCGCTACAAAGCGAGACTATGTCAGGCAGATGCCGGGTAGGCTTGTAGGGGAGACCGTTGATATCAATGGCAAGAGGGGGTTTGTCCTTACCCTCTGTACAAGGGAACAGCATATCAGAAGAGAGAGAGCAACAAGCAATATTTGTACAAACCAGGGACTTTGTGCTCTTGCCGCAGCCGTCTATCTCGCTATCTATGGTAAAAACCTGAGCAAACTGGCGCGACTTAATAACCAGCTAGCAGTCTATTTTGCAAATATGCTGCATCAGATTGAAGGTATTGATCTGGTTTTTGATAAACCTTTTTTTAACGAATTTGTGGTGAAGATAGAGAGGGATATTCTGGCAAAAATACCTGATATTGAGATTGGTATCTGCCTGGAAAAATATTATCCTGAGCTTAAGGATTGCTATCTTATTTGTTGTACAGAGATGACGCCGAAAGAGGATTTAGACAGGGTGCTGCATGAAATTACTCAATGAAAAATCAAAAATGGGGAGTGGTTCATTCCACATCAGAGAATTAGACATAAAGACGAACATTCCGAAAGGTTTGCAGAGAAACGACCTTAACCTACCGGAACTGTCTGAAGTTGAAACGGTGAGACATTACACAAATCTTTCCAGATCTAACTTTGGAGTAGACAATGGATTTTACCCTTTAGGCAGCTGTACCATGAAGTATAATCCAAGAATAAATGAAGTAGTGGCAAAACTTCCTGAATTTAACATACACCCCTTATCAAAAAATCACAAAGGTGCGCTTCAAATAATCTATGAATTGGAAAAATATCTTTGTGAAATTACGGGAATGCACGCCTTCTCAACGCAACCTGCTGCCGGAGCCCACGGTGAGTTAACGGGTACCATGATCATGAAAGCTTACCTTAGGAAAAGAGGCGAAGAGCGAACAACAGTCATTATCCCCGATTCCGCACATGGTACGAATCCCTCTTCAGTTTCACTGTGTGGGTTTCGTCCGGTTCAGGTAAAGTCAAGTACTTCAGGCGGGATTGACCTTGATGACTTGCGGCAGAAAATGAACACCAGTGTTGCAGGTATCATGATAACAAATCCAAATACCCTGGGAATATTTGATGATAATATATTAGAAATCACAAAGATAGTACATGCTTGTGGCGGACTCTGTTATCTTGATGGTGCCAACATGAACCCAATGCTTGGAATTGTTAAACCCGCGGATTTTGGCATAGATATTATGCATCTGAATCTTCATAAGACTTTTTCCACACCTCATGGAGGGGGCGGGCCCGGTGCCGGCCCCGTAGGTGTTATAAAGGAGCTGGAAATGTTTTTGCCGAATCCAAGGGTAAATGAGAAACTGGAATTTGTACAAACAGAGGAATCTATCGGCAGGATACACTCATTTTATGGAAATTTCGGTATTCTTCTCAGGGCTTATTCTTACATAAGGGCTATTGGACCGGTTGGATTGAGAAAGGTCGCTGAGAATGCTGTCTTAAACGCAAACTACATGAAGGAGAAATTAAAGAAACACTATCATTTACGGTATGATCGAATATGCCAGCATGAATTTGTAATCGATGATAGTTTGATGCCGAATAACGTAACAACCAATGATATAGCCAAACGCATTATTGATTTTGATTTCCATCCTCCAACCATATATTTCCCGCTGATTATCCAGGGTGCTATGATGATTGAACCCACTGAAACCGAGACGAAAGAAAATCTGGATGCATTTATCGAGACAATGATACGAATAGTAGATGAGGCAAAAAACGAACCGCAGAAACTGAAAAAGGCTCCGTTCAATACCCCGATCGGAAGACTCGACCTCGTACGTGCAGCACGAAAATCTCAATTAACATGGTGTTCCCCTGAAACATAATGAAACAGAGACATCCGGACTGGCTTAAAACAAAAATCCCATCCGGGGAAAAATACCATACCCTGAGATCTCTTTTACAGAGAAACAATCTGAATACTGTTTGTGAAGAAGCGAAGTGCCTTGAATGTGGCCGAATGTTACGGAAGAGGAACTGCTACTTTTCTCATAATGGGAGATGTGTGTACCCGTCAGTGCCTCTACTGTAATATCCATACCGGTGTCCCGGGGAAATTGGACAGCAATGAACCGCGGAGAATTGCGGAGGCTGTTTGTAATCTCAGTTTAAGCTATGCCGTCATCACGTCAGTCACGAGAGATGATCTTCCGGACCAAGGGGCAGAACAGTTTTATCGTACCGTGCGGGAGATTAGAAAACTGCAACCTGAGTGCAGAGTAGAGATTCTGACTCCTGACTTCAGGGGGAATGTGAAACTATTAGAACTCGTTCTCGGGTCATCACCCTATATATTCAACCATAATATTGAGGTTGTGCGAAAACTCTTTCCCCGTGTAAGACCCGAAGGCAGCTACGAACTCTCTTTAAAGGTATTACACCATGCAACAGAACGGTTACAATTCGTTAAATCAGGTTTGATCATCGGTCTCGGAGAAACAAAAAGTGAAATTCTGGAGACTTTGCAAGATCTGAGGAGTGCAGGAGTGGCGATCCTTACAATCGGCCAGTATCTTCAGCCACGAAGAGATTTAGCTGAAGTCAAAAAATATTATACGATACAGGAATTTGATGAATTGAGAATTGAGGCTCTGAAAATGGGTTTTACCCATGTTTTTTCTGCACCGCTTGTGAGGAGCAGTTATCACGCAGATGACTTTTCCCGGCCTGAAACGTAGGGGCGTATTGCAATACGCCCCTACTTAGTATTTAACGGTAAAATGGACTGTATAGACACCGGTTTTGATAACGCATTTATGAATATGGCAATCGATGAGGTCTTACTATCATCAAGGGAACCTGTTCTCAGGCTCTATCAATGGGAACCGGACGCAGTGTCAATTGGCAGGTTCCAGGATCTTGGTGATATAGATGTCGAATTTTGTCACAGGAGCAGGATAGATGTTGTCAGGAGAATTACGGGTGGCAAGAGTGTGCTTCACGAAAAGGAGCTTACCTATTCTTTTATTATTGACAGAGACAGGATGCCAAAGTCTATTATTGAATCCTACAATATTATCAGCAGCGCCATTATTCTGGGTCTGAGGGAGTTAGGTCTGGATCCGGAAATGAACAGGACGAAGATTGTGAACAGAGAGAATCCTGTCTGCTTTCAGGAGCCTTCCATCAATGAAATTGTGATAGAAAAAAAGAAGGTTGTCGGCAGTGCCCAGACGAGAGTCAGTGGAAAACTCCTCCAGCATGGTTCGATACTTACCGGTTTAGATTTCGAAAAACATGCAAGTTGTTTCCGGAAAAAACCGGATATGAATGATTTAAAGAAGAGGATCACCTGTATTGATGTCCCTGAAAGAGAGCTAAAGGGTGCTATTATTAATGGGTTTTTCAGATATTTCGGCACTAACGTAAACAAGAGGTATTTAAGTAAGAGAGAGTGTACAGACGCCATAAAATTAGCAGAAGAAAAATATCAGTCAAGAGAATGGACAGAGAGGTGTTGCCGTGTATGACGCAATCATTATAGGTGCCGGCCCAGGTGGGTATTCATGTGCGATTGAGATAGCAGTGCTGGGAGGGAGAGCAGCCGTTATTGAAAAAGACAAAGTAGGTGGCACCTGTGCAAATTATGGTTGTATTCCTACTAAATCCCTGATCAACTCTGTGAGCCTGATCGAAGAGCTGAAACAGGCTTCAAGAAAGGGAATTGAAGCTACCTTTACCTTAGATTTCGGTAAAATTATGAAAAAACCGTACTGTCGATACGATCGTGCGGGAATGGAATAAACTTACAGGAAAAGGGATCGATCTTTTCGGGGGACGCACACATCGTTTCAGAAAACAGGATCTGTGTCGGTGATTGAGATAAGAGCAGGGAACATCGTTATCGCAGCCGGAAGCGAACCGGTAGAAATATCCTCCGGAGAAAATATGGTAACAAGCAGAGAACTCCTTGAAATAACATCTGTTCCCGAAGGGCTTTGGTTATTATAGGCGGAGGCGTAACCGGACTCGAATTTGCCATGATTTTTCAGCTCCTTGGCAGCAGGGTAACCATAATCGAGGCCAGGGAGAGGCTCCTTCCGGATTTAGATGCCGATCTTTCCGCTGAAATAGAGAGAATAGTAAAACGCAAAGGAGTTACCGTACGAAAGGGAAAAGGCCCCGGTTTGACCACAAACTCATTCTTGATGGTGAAGAGATCTCTTACGATACGGCACTTATGGCTGTCGGAAGAAGACCCTGCTCTCATGGTCTGGAAGATATCCGTCTCGATACGGTAAACGGGAAGATGCAGACAGAGGTTAATACCATATTCGCAGTTGGTGATGTAACCGGGAGAAATCAACTGGCTCACGTTGCGACAATGCAGGGTATCGTCGCAGCCCATACTATCATGGGGAGAGAGAGGGAAATGGACTACGGCTCTGTCCCCAATTGCATCTACACCCTTCCGGAGATCGCCTCAGTCGGTATATCGGAAACAAAAGACCATGACGTCTATAAGACAGACTATGCGGCAAATGCACGAGCCAGGTGCAGTGACAAGCTGTATGGGTTTCTGAAGATAGTGGTAAACAGGAAAACGGGGCAGATAGAAGGTGTGCACATTATTGGTGAAAATGCAACAGACCTGATTGCAACAGCCGTTACGATGATACAGAAAAAGATGACACTGAACGACATGAAAAATCTGATATTCCCCCATCCAACATTCAGTGAGTTATTCATTGATGCGGTTAAATAATACAAATTCCATAGAATGATATTGAATAATGATTTATATTGCATAACAAACCCGCTCTTTTTTATAATATTTAAATCAAGAAATCAGGTACAAATCACTTTTATCACATTCTCATTATCATCAAACAGGATAGTTTTGCTTGTTTTTAAATAAGTAGGATTTTCATATATCTTTACTCTTCTCACTCTATGGATTGATATGGGTAAAATGCCTGAAGAGAAAGCTCGTAAAGAAATTGACAGCATGCTGGAGAAATCCGGCTGGCATGTATGCGATATAGATGATGCCAACATTCATGGTCACCGTGGAGTAGTAATCAGGAATTTTCCCCTGAAATCCGGTCACGGCTTTGCAGATTATCTCTTCTATCTGGACGGTAAAGCTGCCGGAGTTATTGAAGCCAAAAAAGTTGGGAATACTCTTACGGGTGTTGAGATACAATCTAATAAATATAAAAATGGACTTCCGCAAGAACTTCCTGCCTGGCAGAGACCGCTTCCCTTTGCATATGAATCAACCGGTGAAGAGACACAGTTTACGAACGGTCTGGATCCTGATCCGAGATCCCGTTCTGTATTCTCTTTCCACCGTCCCGAAACACTCATGGAATGGCTTACAGAGGATACCTCAACGGGATTAAGTCGGGCAGCAGATGAACGGGCACCGTCCTATGCGCGTTTACCTTTACGATCCATGGTAAGGAAAATGCCTCCTCTCATTGAGGAAAGGCTCTGGCCGGCACAGATAAAGGCCATTCATAATCTGGAGATATCCCTTGCTGCGAACCGTCCCCGTGCACTCATTCAGATGGCTACCGGGAGTGGAAAGACATTTACGGCAGTAAATTTTATCTATCGCCTGATCAAGTTTGCGGATGCAAAGAGGGTTTTATTTCTCGTCGACCGTGCCAATCTGGGGCGACAGACATTAAAGGAGTTTCAGCAATTCCAGTCTCCCTATACTCCTTATAAATTCACCGAGGAATATATCGTTCAGCAGCTCAAATCAAACAAGATAGACAAAACTGCCCGCGTTTGTATCTCTACGATTCAACGGATTTACTCTATCCTGAAAGGTGAAGAAATTGATGAAGAGGTTGATGAGCACTCTGTCTCAGGTATGGAGAACATCTACAAAGAGCCACCGCCTGTTGAGTATAATCCCGATGTACCGATTGAGACCTTTGATATTATCGTCACTGATGAATGCCACAGATCTATTTACAATCTCTGGCGGCAGGTGCTTGAATATTTTGATGCCTTTCTCATTGGCCTTACTGCTACACCGAGCAAACAGACCTTTGGATTTTTTAATCAGAATCTGGTCATGGAATATCCCCATGAGCAGGCTGTAGCCGATGGGGTAAATGTAAATTATGACGTTTACCGGATCCGTACACAGATTACGCAGGAAGGTTCGACGATTGATGCGGGATATTACATTGACAAGCGTGATCGTGAGACACGTGCCGTGCGCTGGGAAAGATTGGATGAGGAGCTCGAATATGATGCAAACCAGCTCGATCGGGATGTCGTATCAATAGATCAGATCAGGACAGTTATTCAGACGTTCAGGGATAAACTCTTTGCCGAAATATTTCCCGGCCGTAGAGAAGTACCAAAAACACTCGTCTATGCCAAGGATGATTCGCATGCGGAGGACATAGTAAAGATCATCAGGGAAGAATTCGGGAAGGGGAATGAATTTGCTCAGAAGATTACCTATAAGACAACGGGCATGAAAACGGACGACCTTATCGCATCGTTCAGAAACAGTTACAATCCCCGCATTGCCGTGACGGTAGATATGATCGCCACAGGAACCGATATAAAACCGCTGGAGATAGTCCTGTTTCTCCGTACAATTAATTCACGAACATATTTCGAACAGATGAAGGGACGTGGAGTGCGGGTCATTAATGACAATGACCTGCAATCAGTTACTCCTGATGCAAAAAGCAAAACCCACTTTATCATAGTCGATGCCGTGGGAGCTTGTGAGAAAGACAAGACAGATTCCGGCCCCATGGAAAGAAAGAAAACCGTATCTCTTGAAAAGCTTCTTCAGGCAGTCTCCCTTGGAAACAGAGAGGATGATGTCCTTTCGTCCATAGCCGGAAGACTTGCAAGACTGGACAAAAAAATCACCCCTGAAGATAAGACCGAAGTTTGTAAACTCAGTGAAGGAAAAAGTCTCAAAGTGCTGACTGGTGATCTTGTTAACGCTTTAAATCCTGATAACCATCTTGAACAGGCAAAAAAGGACAATCCCGGAGTTAAAGACTTATCGGAAAGCCAGATAAAACAGACTGCTGATACATTGAAAAAAGATGCGGTAAGGCCTCTTCATAATCCTGAGCTTCGGAAGAGGCTTGTCGAATTACACAAAACCACCGAGCAGACGATTGACACGGTCAGTAAGGATCAAATCATCGGAGCGGGTTTCAGTGCAGAGGCACTGGAAAAAGCTCAAGGGCTGGTTGCTTCCTTTGAACAGTTTATTAAAGATCATAAAGATGAAATAACGGCTCTGCAGATACTCTACAGCAAACCATACAAATCCAGACTTCATTTTGAACAGATTAAAGAACTTGCAGAGAAGATTGAAAAGCCTCCCTATCACTGGCATGTTGACAGGCTCTGGGATGCCTATGCTGCCCTGGAGAAATCGAAGGTCAGGGGTGCAAACACACAGAAGATACTTACCGATCTGGTTTCCTTGATTCGCTTTGCTCTCCATCAGGAGGATGAGCTTGAGCCATTTGCAGAGCATGTTCAGAAGAGGTATCAAGAATGGCTGTCAGGACAGGAAAACTTGCCTGCGCCGAAGGCAGGCAGGAAGTTTACCGATGAACAGCTTCACTGGCTTGAGATGATTAAAGAACACATCGTAGGCAGTTTAAGCATTGAAAAGGATGATTTTGATTCTGTACCCTTTAAGCCGGAAGGAGGACTGGGAAAAGCATATCAGTTATTCGGTGAAGATTTGTGGTCAATAATGGATGAATTGAATGAGGTGCTGGCGGCGTGAGGAAATTTGTAAGGGCAAGGGGTGCCATGCCCTGTGATAAAAATAAATGCTTGGGGGCGTATTGCAATACGCCCCCTATGGATATGGGCAGGAGGTGTTAGCCGCATAAAATATATCATTTTGTTGATTATTATTGATATATATCTTCAATATATATAAAGTATGTTTTGTATATATCTATTTTGTATCACTTTTAGGTGAAAATTTGAGAGAGTTTTTTGATCAATCTGAAATTCTGAGCATACTGCATGGTTTTAATCCCTGGTGGTCAGACAAGCCGTCTACGGTGCCGGATTTTAAGAGACTAGCATTCGAACCATGTTGTAACTACCTGGAAGATAACACGATGAAACGGGCCATTCTTCTGTCAGGCCCGAGGCGTGTTGGCAAAACAACCGTTCTCCTGCAAATTGCGGATCAGTTTATTAAAAGCGGACGGAATCCCAAAAGTATCTTTTATGTCAGCCTTGATCACCCTATGCTGAAGCTGCTTGACATGCGAGAAATCCTTTCTCTGTATAACAATTCGGTTCATCCGGAAGGCAAAGAGACTTTTTTGCTTCTGGACGAAATTCAGTATTCAAAGGAATGGGAGACTGAAATTAAACTGCTTGTTGACCATCGTCGCAACATTCACATACTAGCTACCTGCTCTTCGAGTGTGGTTCACCGCGAACGGCTGGCTGAGAGCGGCGTTGGAAGATGGATAACCGTTCCAATTCCTACACTCTCTTTCTTTGAATTTGTCCATATCCGTAGTGAAAGTTTTCCTTCTATTCGGGAAACATTGCGTCCGAACGATCTTTTTGATTTTTCCCCATCAGAATTTATCGATCTGGCTGAGCGCTTTCGTGGGCTGCTCCCCGTCTTTCAGCAATACCTTCTTGTGGGAGGTTTTCCGGAAACCGCCATTCTAAAAAATATTGGGCTGTGCCAGCGCCTCCTGAGAGAAGACGTGGTTGAACGGGTTCTCAAGAGAGATATGACGGCTCTCTTCGGTGTACGAAACATCAATGAACTTGAAAAGCTCTTTATCTATCTTTGTGTTCACAGCGGAGGAATCGTTGCCCACAAGACCTGTGCCGATGCGCTTGGGACATCTCCCGCAACGGTGGCAAACCATTTGACCCTTCTCGAACAGGCCAATCTTATTTATCGTTTGCCCCCTGCGGAAATGACCGGGAAGAAAGTCTTGAGAGCAAGAAATAAATATTACCTTGTTGATGCTGCACTGAGAAATGCCGTGCTTCTCCGCGGAGAAGAAATCTTGACCAATACCGAAGAAATGGGTGTTATCGCGGAAACAACCCTGCACCGGCACCTCTTTGCATATTATTACCGTGACGTTCCAGAGATTGTATATTGGAGAGACCCGGCTACCCAAAAAGAAGTTGACATCATCGTGCGCAGTTCGAACTATATTTTCCCATTTGAAGTGAAGTACCGGGAGAAGCCAAATCTCAGCTCCTCCAGCGGATTGGTTACATTCTGCCGCCTTGAACAGGTAAGAAAAGCGTTCTGGGTAACAAAACAGGACAGGGATTTCGGAGTCACGGTTTTTGATGGGGTTGAAATTAAGCACGGGAAACCAACCCAATTCCTGAAGATACCTGCCCACATCCTCTGTTATTTGCTCGGTCAGGCGGAGAGATTGTTGTGGAAATGATGAAATACAATCCTGAAAAACATAATCGGCGTTCCATTCGATTGAAAGAATATGATTATTCGCAGGCAGGGGCATATTTCGTTACAATATGTTCATGGAACAGGAAATGTCTGTTCGGGGAGATTATACATGGTGAGGTTGTATTGAATGAATATGGTCATGTTGCAATGGGGGAATGGATTAAAACCAGTACATTACGACCAAATATTGAATTGGATACATATGTTGTCATGCCGAATCATTTTCATGGAATATTGATGATTAATGATTGTGCGGGTACGATTCAACGTAGGGGCGTATTGCGATACGCCCCTACGGAACGCGTTACCGAAGGGGATGGGTTTGGAAAAACGTATCAGATATATGGTAAAGATTTGTGGTCAATAATGGATGAATTAAATGAGGTGTTGGCGGAATGACAAAAAAGGTGTTTTTGATTAATATGAATGAGTTACCTTATAAATGGGATATCAGCCCAATTGTTAATATAAGCACTGTTATAATGGGACAATCACCACCTTCAAGTACTTACAATATTGATGGCGAGGGATTGCCATTCTTTCAGGGAAAAGGGGAGTTTGGTCATCTATATCCTAATGTTCGTAAATGGTGTTCTAAGCCTTCGAAGATTGCAAAAAAAAATGATGTATTGATTTCAGTTCGAGCACCAGTAGGTCCAACCAATTTAGCACCATCAGATTGTTGTATTGGGCGGGGACTTGCTGCTATCCAGCCAGCTGAGGGTATACCAAGCAAATATGTTCTTTATTATCTTAGAAGTATCGAATCAGAAATTGAATCTTTAGGAACGGGGACAACTTTTAAAGCTATATCTGGACCAATATTGAGAAACCTCTCTATTCCAATAGCTCCACCAAACGAACAAAAACGCATCGTTGCCGAAATTGAAAAGCAATTTTTCCGCCTTGATGAAGCGGTAGCTGCACTGAAGAGGATAAAGGCCAACCTCAAACGCTACAAAGCCTCCGTCCTCAAGGCTGCTGTTGAGGGGAAACTGACGGAAGAGTGGCGCACCCGTAGGGGCGAACTGCCGTTCGCCCCTACGAAAGACGAAACCGGTGCAGAATTATTAAAACGCATCCTTACCGAACGCCGCAAGAAGTGGGAAGAAGAATATATCAAAAAATATGTAGGGGCTCATGGCCATGCGCCCAAGGATGACAAGTGGAAGAAAAAGTATAAAGAGCCAACAGTTCCAAAATTAGATCAATACCCACATCTTCCAGAAGGCTGGGCTTTTACAGGTATTGGTCAAATCCTTGCAATGGATAAAGACGCAATGAAAACAGGGCCTTTCGGCAGCTTGTTGAAGAAACATGAACATCAACCTGAGGGAGTCCCAGTGCTTGGCATTGAGAACATCCAAGCAATGCGTTTTGTTAAAGGGAGCAAAATACATATAACCAAGAATAAAGCTCAACAGCTTGACGGTTATTGCGCTTTACCCGGTGATGTCTTAATTTCACGGTCTGGCACGGTAGGAGAGGTTTGTGTTGTACCAAGTGATATAGACGAAGCACGGATTTCAACTAACTTGATGAAAATCAGTCTTGCAAAGGACGGTCTTTTGCCAGAGCTTTTTACATTCTTATTTAATGGATCACCTTTTGTTTTAAATCAGGTTGCAGAACTTTGCAAAGGAAGTACTCGTAATTTTTTGAACCAAGAAATCCTTAAGCGTATAGTTTTTGTCCTTCCTACTATAGAAGAACAGATAGAGATAATTCAAGCAGTTGACCGACAGTACACTTTGTTATCCAAACTTGAAGCTGAAGTAAATATCAATCTAAAACGTACCGAACGCCTTCGCCAATCCATTCTCAAAAAAGCCTTTTCAGGTAAACTCGTAAAGCAAGACACAGACGATAAACCTACTAATAAATTGATTGATGCAATAAAGTTAGAAAAAGAAAAGGTGATATAAATCTATGTCTGCTTTCCATAATAAGTTAGAAAACAAAGTATCTAAGCAATTATCTAGTCAAAAAATAGGCTACCTTTTGGGTGCTGGAGCATCGTATTTAAATGGCAATGGTTATCCATTAGCTTCAGAGATGTGGAGCCTGATTTGTGACAAACTGCCTGAACCTGAGAAAAATGATATTCAGTCAAAGATAGATGAGGGTGCAGATGACCTTGAGGCTGCCTTGGATTTGATTGATGATGGCGGTGTAAAAGATAAACCTCATAGACACCATGTTGTTCACGCCATAGCTAACCATTTTATTACCGTTAAACCAAGTTTAGAGACACATGCTGAATTTCTTTATAGAATTTCTAAAAGACGTGATGAAATTATTCCAGTTTTTACACTCAACTACGATCCGTTACTTGAACGAGCTGCTGTTCATCGAAAATTATGTTTGATTGATGGTTTTATTGGCAATGAACATGCTTATTTTGACTCTTCTGTCTTTCAACAACGTATAGGTGTGCCAAGACGTATCTGGGGTACAAGGCGTTTTGGTATTGCAGTTGGCAGGATGCATCTTTACAAGTTGCACGGCTCACTAGGCTGGTATGAAAGTGGAAGTAATGAAGTACTAAGGTGTGGCTTTGATCAGCCACCACTTAATGGATTCAAAAGACTAATGATTCCACCACAACGCCGTAAGGCAACTGATACAATGTCTATTCCTTACACTTCACTATGGTCGGAGTTCAGGGCAATTATTAGACATGGTCCTTTTCTTGTTAATCGACTTGTTTCGATTGGATATGGTATGAGAGACGAACATGTTAACGATGTCATTGAAAATGGACTTGCTCGAAGTGATATGACCTTAATGATTTTTGCTCGGGATCTGGATGCTGAGGTTTTTATTCGCTGGAGTAAAAAGAAAAATGTAATTATCATTACAAATCAAAAGTGTTCATTAAATGGCGAATTAGGACCAGGTCATCCTAATTTATGGGATTTTGAGCGATTAAGTAAGGAGGTATAGGCTATGCCAGAAAATCAGAATACACTGATTGGGAATATTATTGATGTTCAATGTGGAAGTTTAACAGTAGCGTTAATAGAAGACGAGCAAGGGCAAACTCCCACTATTACTATTGGTGATGAGGATATATATATCGGTCAAATTGGCTCTTACGTTTCTATCCAGCAAGGAGATGTGAAAATCCTTGCGCTTGTCTCTAGAATGACAGAACAAGAGAAGTTAGCACCTGCTGAGGCTGGCTCTGGAGGTGCCGAAGCAGTCAGAATGTCATTTGCAAAACGTATTGTGAATTTAGTCCCGTTGGGCACAATCAATTCGGATGGAGAGTTCGAGCGCGGCGTAAGTACATTTCCAACAACTGGAGCAGAAGTTCATGCTATCGGGTCTACTGATATAAATTCAATTTTTTCAAAATATCAATCTAAAGGATATGATGTTGGTACTTTATCATCAAATCCCTCACTTAAAGTATGCCTTGACCCGACGGCTCTTTTCGGTCGCCATTTCACAATTTTGGGACAGACCGGAGCTGGAAAATCCTGGGCTGTTGCAAACTTAGCACAGCGAGCTGTAGCGGTTATGCCTAAGGCTCACATTATAATTCTTGATTTACATGGTGAATATTGCTGGATAGATGATAATGGAAAAAGTCGTTCTGCTTTTTCAGATGATATTGTTAAATATGTAGATGCAAGAGAATTGGAAATTCCTTATTGGTTAATGACATACTCAGAGCTATGTGATCTTTTGATTGATAACACTGAACGTGAAGCTCATAATCAAATTGCTTTCTTTCGAGATACTCTTAGAGATTTAAAACAAGCTGAAAAAGAACCACTAGGACTTGAACGGGTAACTTAGATACACCAGTTTATTTCTCACTGGATGAACTATTAAGACGAACGGGTGTAGAAAATACAAGGATGGTGCTAGGCAAGACTAAAGAAATAAAAGGCCCCAATTATGGGGTGTTTGACAGATTTATTATGAGGTTAGAGAGTAAACTAAATGATATCCGGTATGATTTTCTTCTTAAGCCAAAAATACGAACTACTTCCTCTTCATTAGTAGGTCTATTGAGAGATTTTGTTGGACTTGGCGATCCAAAAATGCCTATAACGGTAATTGATCTAAGCTCCGTCCCCTTTGATGTTAGACCAACAGTGGCAGCTCAAATAGGGAGATTAGCTTTTGAGTTTAATTATTGGAATCCACAATACCGTGAATTTCCTATATTACTGATTTGTGAAGAAGCACATGCTTATATTCCAAGAGATTCTCAATCACAATTTGCAGGAGCCAGGAAATCAATGGAGAGAATAGCAAAGGAAGGTCGTAAATATGGAGTGGGATTAGCCGTTGTTAGTCAGCGCCCACATGAAGTTTCAGAGACTGTACTTTCACAGTGTGGGACTTTTCTTTGCTTAAGAATTACTAACCCAAGCGACCAATCATATATTCGAGGACTAGTACCTGAATCAGAGCAAGATCTTGTTGACATCCTTTCCGGACTTGGTCGCGGTGAAGTAATGGCTTTAGGTGAAGCGGTTCCCATGCCATCACGCTTTCGCTTTTACCGCCCCGATCCAGTTCCTAATAGTGATGATACTTGACTTTTATGAGCATTGGAAAACGGACCTGATGATATAGATGTTGATGAAATAGTTAATCGTTGGCAGCGTCAAGAAGGTAAGATTTCGTTGTGACCTGCGCACAAATAGTATAAAACTCTGGAATGATTGTAACGCCCTTCAGGATTAAGCAGTGAACTATGAATTCGTATACATAAATTATATTAACGTTATGTTAAAAATTAAAATTTCCTCAATATCAAAGTCAAGTCGAGTTTTATGATGAAAGAGCAAAAGAAGAAATTGTGGCAATTTTAAAGCAAAAAAACAAATAGAGGGGTATTTAGAGATGGGATAAATGTGCCCATTGAGGAGTTTCTAACTTAGTATCTTTTTATCGAGAAACGACCAGGCAAACCTGGTTATTGCAATTATGAAGAGATAGGGGGAAATATGAGTATATCGTTATTTGATCTAGTAGATTTCATAGATTTTAATGGTATTCAATTTCTTCAAGTAAATGTAGGAAAACAAGATATTCATATTACAGAAGAGAGTTAGCTGCGGGTGAAAAGCATAGGCTTATCGGTTATCAATCGTGTTCATGACATTTCAGAGGCCGATTGGGAGCAATTAAAAGAAAGATATAAAACTAAAACATTTGATTATGGAATTGCAAGTGATGACAAACCGTTATTCAAATAGAAACAAGGAAGCAGTATAGACAATAATGATCTCAAGCCTAGTACTGTTAGTCAAAATAAGTCTTCAATCTATTGAAAAAAGCTAATATTGCTAAGTTAGAAACAGAAAATACTTATCCTTATCCTGCTAATCTTCGGTATGGAACTATCACTGTACTGGATAGCAGAAAAAATAGTACGGTCAAGTGTATAATGGTAGACCCTGAACCAGAGTATGAAAAAATATCTCCTCAAAAACTTCGTTTAATCAATCGTATGCGATTCCTGCGTGATTGGATTTCCTTCATTAGTCCAAGATCACAAATGGCTTCATCTTTGTCTACAAGGGTAGCAGATCTTGAGGCATTATCCAATCCATTTGAACTCGATAATGTTCCTTTGTTGAAAGGAACTGGTGAACCATTTGAGCCCATTTTATCTCCATCTGGCACAGGCTACACATTAAGTTTTCTTTTGGGTAAATCCCATGTGACAGATGGTCCTAGCAGTGGTATTGTTGTTAAAATATCGGATGATAGCCTATTTTTTCTTGCAATTCGTGATGAAATTGCTGTACTCGCTGCTCAACAGGATTTTAAGAGAATTCTTTCCTATAAAACTCAAACTGACATTATAAATAAGACAGTTAATTGCATTTTCCATAAAAATCGCTTTGAAAGAATTATGTTACCTGGGTCGATTATTGAAAGTGCAAAAAAAAGTGGTGCTTACTTCTCATTGCTAATAGATGGTGAATTGTTTTATAATCGTGACGGCCTAGTATTTGGAAGCCTACCAATGGAGGTAAAAGAATAAACAAAGTAAGATATGAGCCCAGCAACAATCGTCCAAAAACTCCTGTCTGCCTATGTATCTTCGGCCTTTCTGCGAGCGTTTTCGCTCTGGCAGGCACAGGCAAGGTGGAATTACTGTAACGTCCTTCCTGCCTGCACTTTCAGTGCGCAGGTAAACAGGGACTACCTCTCAGCGTAAAAATATTTTAAGGTAGGCAAGGAGTAGTAACTTGCTTGCTGTTTCTATATATGGATCATAAGAAATAATAAGGAAATGAATGTTTATTTATCTCGATGAATCAGGCGATCTTGGATTTAATTTCAAAAAGAGAAAGACAACGAAAAAGTTTGTCATTACACTTTTAATCTGTAATTCCGATACAGCTAGAAAGGAATTTGATAAAGCTGTCAGGCGTACTCTTAAAAATAAGCTAAACCGTAGGAAGAAAAACTCTCGTTTCATAACGGAGCTGAAGGGGACAGCAACCACTCTTCTTGTGAAAAAATATTTTTTCAGAAATATTAAAACTAATAGATGGGCTGTATATTCATTGATTCTTAATAAAAACCGTGTAGAAACTCATCTTCGGTCCAAGATTGGAAAAAAAAAGCTGTATAATTTCCTTGCCAGAGTCTTAATAGAAAAATTAAATTTGTCTAAAGTACAAATAAACGTTGAACTTATAGTCGATAGGTGCAAAAACAAGGAGGAAGTGAGAGATTTCAATCAGTACCTGATTAATCAACTTGAGGCATTGCTGCCACTTAATACCGATTTGAATATCTTACATCTCACTTCTCAGGAAAGTACAGGTTTGCAGGCAGTTGATTTATTCAGCTGGGGTATTTTCAGGAAATACGAGAATAATGACAGTGAGTGGTACAATGTTTACCGCCAGAAGGTTAGATTTGAAACGGAGTATTTGCGGTAATAATAAAAAAAGCGGTCCCTATAATGCCTATTTCCTCTGGCTCATTGCCAACCGATGGAAGGGAGCACCAGAGGCACATTATAGGACTTACCCGCATTAATAAAATTATCAAAGCCTGGATTATTTGTCAATAATTAATTGATTTATATATTTACTCTACTATTATGAATGCATTTTTTTTATTCATTAGTTGGAAATTGACACTCAATATACCGTAGTCTTTTGCATAACAGGAAATTAAGGTGATAATTTTTCTTGATATATCAGTTTCTTTTTTTAAATCTTGTATTCTTTAAAACATAAAATCATGAAGGAAACAAGCTGTGGCAAAAAATCCTGAAGAATGGATAAGCAAGGGAGTATTAAAATGGCTCAAAACAAGGTTAAAGAAGTAATTAAATTTTTTGAAAAAAGTTTAAGAGACAGCGGTTTGAGAGTAATGAAGATTATCCTTTTCGGGTCGTATGCCAGAAAGGAATCAACTGGTGAAAGCGACATAGATATTGTAATTGTGTCAAAAGATTTTTGTAATAAGGATATTTTTGAAAGAGTGGAATTAATCAAAACCGCAGAGCTAAAGACCATTAAAAAATTTATGATACCTCTTGATATATTATGATGACACCTGAAGAATTTGAAAGTAAAACATCCCTCATCAGTGATTATGCAAGAAATGGTGAGGTTGTTTACTGATAGTATAAAAGAATGCAAATATTATGGAAACAATAAAGATTCTCGATAAAAAAGAAAATCTGAGCTGGGACTACGATGAAGAGGCCGACGTACTTTATATCAGTATTGGAGAACCTCAGAAGGCGCTCGGAATTGATATTGGCGAAGGAGCTATCATCAGGTATAAAGAAGAGACAGGTGAGGTTGTTGGGCTGACCCTCATGGGCGTAAAAGAGCGTTTGCTCAATAGTCTTAAAACAAGTTAGACCAGCCTACGCAATTTTTTTACAAATGAAATATTCTGATGACAGAACAACGACCACATATTATCATTATCGGCGGGCCAAATGGGGCTGGGAAATCGACGACAGCTCCGGCATTGCTCAAAGGGACCCTTGGAGTTACAGAATTTGTGAATGCTGACACAATCGCTCAGGGACTTTCAGCTTTTCAACCTGAAGGTACGGCGTTTCATGCCGGTCGTGTTATGCTGGAGCGGATACGTTTCCTCGCAAAAGAACAGATGGATTTTGCATTCGAAACAACACTGGCAAGTCTTACTTTTGCACCCTGGATACAAGAGCTTAAAAAGAAGGGTTATATTTTCCACCTTGTTTTTCTCTGGCTTCCAAATGAGGAGTTTGCAATAGCAAGGGTAGCGGAAAGATTTCATATGGGAGGGCATAATGTGCCCGAAGAAATCGTGAGAAGAAGATATAGAAAAGGTATGAGGAACTTTTTCAGGCTTTACAAACCTTTGGCGGATACATGGTTCTTTTATGATAATTCTTTTGCTGGTTCACCGAAACTTTTAGCTTCAGGGGGAAAGAAAATCGGCACATCGATTGAAAATGCAGTGATTTGGAAGCACATTCAGGAGGAGCATAATGGTTGATAAAGGAGTAAAAGATAAAATTACTGAAATATTCGAGGACAAAGAAAAAATAACAAAAGCTTTGTCCAGAGGTGTTAATGAAGCATTACTTCAGCATAAAAGAGCAGGGAACCCCATAGTATCATGGAAAGACGGGAAGATCGTCTGGATTCAGCCTGAGGATATTGCCGTCGAGGATAAAAATTAAATTTCTACAGAAGTGTAGGGGAACGTTTGAAACCTACCCTTACACAGACAAGAAATATAAAAATATGAGCCCGGCACAAATAGTCCAAAAACTCTGGAATTACTGTAACGTCCTTCGCGACGATGGAATGTCGTACGGTGATTATGTGGAACAGCTAACCTATCTGCTGTTTCTCAAGATGGCTGATGAGCGTTCAAAGCCACCTTATACACATGCCTCTGGCACTGGTAAATCTCCAAATCCAATTCCCAGAGAATATGACTGGCAGAGCCTTCTGAAAAAAGACGGTGATGAGTTGTTTGATCATTACCGTCATCTTCTTGAAGAACTTGGAAAAAAGAGAGGCCTCTTAGGACTCATATTCGGCAGGGCGCAGAACAAATTCCAGGACCCATCAAAGCTGCGCCGGCTGATTGTTGACCTTATTGATAAAGAGAATTGGTCTTCCATGAGTGCCGATGTGAAAGGCGATGCCTATGAAGGACTGCTGGAGAAAAATGCACAGGATACCAAGTCTGGAGCCGGTCAGTATTTTACCCCGCGTCCATTGATTGCGGCCATGATAGACGTAATTGCTCCAAAACCGAAAGAGACGATCTGCGATCCTGCATGCGGTACAGGAGGCTTCCTGCTTGCTACTCACGACTACATCGCAAAACATTTCAAACTGAATAAAGATCAGAAGCGGTTCCTTGATGAAAGTGCTTTGAGAGGCTGGGAGCTGGTGCATAACACTGCACGGCTCTGTGCAATGAATATGATGCTGCATGGAATTGGCCATGGAGACCATCTTCCCTTAACCGTTTCTGACTCACTTGCCGGTGATCCGGGAGACCGGTTTGAAGTAGTGATGACCAATCCTCCGTTCGGGAAGAAGAGCAGTACAACCATAATCGGAGCGGACGGTAAACCGTATAAAGAAAAAGAGACGATTGAACGGGAAGATTTCTGGTCAACGACCTCAAACAAACAGTTGAATTTTGTCCAGCATGTAAAGACCCTTCTTAAACAACACGGTCGTGCTGCTATCGTTGTGCCTGATAATGTCCTGTTTGAAGGCGGCGCGGGAGAAACGATCAGACGGAAACTGCTCCATGAATGTGATGTCCATACCCTTCTCAGACTTCCGACAGGACTCTTTTATGCCCAGGGAGTGAAGGCAAATGTTCTCTTCTTTGACCGCAAACCCGCATCAGAGAAACCCTGGACAAAAAAGCTCTGGATTTATGATTTCAGAACAAACAAAGATTTTACACTCAAAACCAATCCACTCAAACGAAGTGATCTCGATGAATTTGTTACCTGCTACAACCATGAGAATAGGCATGAGAGAAAACCCACCTGGTCAGAAAAGAAGCCTGATGGTAGATGGCGTGCATTTGGATACGAAGAACTGATTAACCGGGACAAGGCAAGCCTCGATATCTTCTGGCTCAAGGACGAAAGCCTCGAAGAATCAGAAAACCTTCCTGAGCCAGGAGTAATAGCCAGAGAAATAGCCGAAGACCTCCGAAATGCACTGGAACAATTCCAGATGATTTCAGAGGATTTGGAATGAGAAATTGTCATAAAAAAGATAAACTAATCAATGCTATTCAGAATATTAATGACGAATTGTCGATTCAAGCAAGCCGTGCTGTCAATGTAAGTCTGACTTTGCGTAACTGGATTCTTGGTTTTTATATCGTAGAATACGAACTTCACGGTAGTGGCCGGGCAAAATATGGTGAAAAACTCATTGAGGTTTTAGCCCAATCTTTGAGCGATATTTCCCGAACTCAAAAACGGGAGCTTAACCGATATCGATTGTTCTATAAGGTTTATCCACAAATTGAGGAGGCAGTGACTCCCCAATTGATGAAGACATTACAAATCTCTCCGGCTGGTACGAGAAAAATATGCGGGTTGATGACGATAATTTCCCAGTGGGCATTCTACTCCGCACGGGCAGAGATCATGCTCTGGTAGAATATGCGTTTGCCGGAATGGACAACAACCTCTTCGTTTCCAAATATACTAAAACCGATTTGGTTTTCGGTTTTACTGAAAACCAACTCTTGGTGAAGGTATCCCCGGACAAAAAGCGCCGAGGACTTTACTCGCTCAATTTTATCTCGGATTTTATCCGAAAACCATTATGAGCTGAGTATATTTCGCAATCTTCACTCTACAATACCCTCAATTCCTTTCCAATGTTTTCAAAATGACCTATCGCCCAGGTAAGATCTTTCTGGCTATGTGTAGCAGAAAGCATCACGCGTATTCGTGCTCTTCCCTTTGGCACGGTGGGATAACCGATAGCTTGAGCAAAGATACCCACATCAAATAACTTCTGGCTGAAATCCTTTGCCAACGCTGCATCTCCGATCATAACAGGCGTAATGGGAGTTTTTGTGTTACCAAGATTAAACCCTGTCCGTTTCATCCTCTCCTGGAAGAATCCGGTATTTTCCCAGAGTTGTTTGACCATGTTGTCCGAAGCTGTCAGCTTATCCACTGAGGCAATACAAGCCGCCACATCGGCTGCCGTTAAGGCACTCGAGAAAAGGAAGGGTCTTCCCTTCTGTACCAGATAATCGCATAATCTTTTACTCCCCGCAACGTACCCGCCAACAACTCCAAATGCCTTTGATAGTGTCCCAACCTCGATATCAACTTTTCCCTGCAGATTAAAGTGGTTCACAATTCCCCTGCCACCTCTCCCCAGTACCCCCTCCCCGTGTGCATCATCAACCATGGTAATGGCTTCACAGGTTTCTGCGATTTTTACTATTTCAGGGAGTGGTGCAATGTCACCCTCCATGCTGAAGACACCATCGGTGATAATCATCCTGCGCCTGACACTCCCTTCAGAAAGAATTTTTCCCCGAAGATCATCGGGATTCCCGTGTTCATAACGGATAACCCTTGCATTGGAAAGACGGCATCCGTCAATAATACTCGCATGGTTAAGCTCATCAGAAAATACAACATCTTCTCTCCCCACGATTGCGGGAATGACGGCAAGGTTAGCACAAAATCCGGACTGGAACGACAGGGTGCTTTCCACTTCCTTAAAGCATGCAAGTTTCTGTTCCAGCTTTTTATGCAGAGCTGTTGTTCCCGCAATGGTCCTTACTGCTGCAGGTCCCACTCCGAAGGATTCAATAGCCTGTTGAGATGCTGACTTCGATTGCCGGTCATTTGCTAACCCGAGGTAGTTGTTGGAACAGAGATTAAACACCTTACGTCCGTCTACGGTAATCCATGCGTCCTGGGGGCCATCTACGGTACGAACGTGAACGGATAATCCGGATTCTTCAAGCCTGTTCAGCTCCTCTCCAATAAAATTCAGTTTATCCATAATGGACATACTCTCCTTTTTCAAAACACTTCGTTCTGTTCATAATTTGCAATATTGGATTGAGTTTCATCTCGAGAAATTCTAAATATACAAATGAGAAGTAAAAAACATGCTTTTTGTGCAATAGCACATCCCCAAAATGGCGTTAAGCAACTACATGGATGTCGTTGTAGCAATTTTGAAAAAGTTGCGCAGGATGCACTAACTTGTTAAAATCACCTTTCCGCATTTACCACCCTTCATCAATTGCATACCTCTTTCACAATCTTTTAATGCAAACTTGTGAGTAATAATCGGATTCAGATCCACCAGCCCGGAGGATAAAAAATGAGAAGTCTTATACCACGTGGAAAACACCTTCCGTCCTGTTATTCCATACATACGTATTTTCTTGAAGATGACGTCGCTGTTCAAGTCAAGGGTAACACGTTTTTCATAAATGCCGAGAATTGAAATCCTCCCACCAGGTGTGATAACGTTGAGCCCCTGATTCAATGCCTGATTATTGCCTGAAAATTCCAGGACAACATCAACGCCATTATTTTCTGTGATCTTCAGGACAGACTGTACAATATCCTTTTTTTTCGGATTCAGGGTCAGATGGGCTCCCATTTTTCTGGCTATGGCCAGCCGATAGTTATTAGGGTCTGAGACGATAACCAGAGAAGCACCGCATGCCCTTGCAATTCCTGTTGCAAAGAGTCCGATTGGCCCCGCCCCCAGGATGAGGATTGTTTTTGCAGAGATATTTTCTGCAAGTACGGTATCAATGGCATTACCAAAAGGTTCCTGCAGGGTAGCCCATTCGTCAGGAATATTCGGATCGTTTTTCCACAGGACATGTTCAGGCAATGCCAGGAATCCGGCAAATGAACCATCGTGATCTACTCCCAATAGTTTAGTGTTTCTGCATACCTCTGAGTAGCCGTTTCGGCATTGATAGCAATATCCGCAGGAAATATGGCTTTCAGCAGAAACCCTGTCACCAACCTCTACGAGTGTAACTTCCTCTCCAATTTCGGTTACAATACCAACAAACTCATGCCCCAGTATCCGAGGAGGGGTAAAACGTTTCCGTGCCCAGCGAGTCCAATCAAAGATGTGCACATCGGTACCGCAGATCGATGAATACCGAACCCTGATCAGCACATCTCTCGGCCCTAACTGTGGAGCAGCTCTTTCCACAAACTCCATACCCTTCGCACGTCTTGTCTTAACAACAGCCTTCATTTTATGATGTTATTGTAACGAAACAAAACCATACTATACTATGCCTTGCTACGTAACGGCAAATAATTTCTTAACCCACATCCCCGCATCATCAATTAAAGAATATATCGTGGGCATGATTATGAGTGTTAATATTGTAGACGTAATCAATCCGGAGACCACGACCAGTCCCACAGGAGCCCAAATTTTCTCTCTCCCTTCGAACGGCCCGAAAAATACCGGGGCCAGGATTGGTATTACCATTGGCAAAAGACCTAGAATCGTCGTAAAAGATGTCATGAGTATCGGCCGCAAACGATCCCTGCCACCTTTCATAAGGGCATTGTACCTGTCCATCCCGTTTCTCCGCAGACGATTAACATAATCGATAAGGATAATTGCGTTGTTCACTACCAAACCGCTCAAGAGTAATAAACCAAGACGAGAAAGACTGTCAAGCGGTATATCTGTCAGAAAAAAGACCGTCGCTACACCCGTGAAGGCAAAGGGAATTGTCAGGAGAATTATGAGAGGATGGATAAACGATTCAAAGAGCGACGCCATTATCATATAAATCAATAGTATTGCAAGAAACAACCCGAATTTCGTTTCTGATTCTTCACTTTCAAACCTGCTGAATTCCTCTCCCAGGTTCCATTCATAACCGGCAGGCAGATTTAAATCTTCCATTTTTGTCGTGATAATGTCCCTGAGCTTTTGAAGACCCCTCTCTTTATAACTTGCCGAGATTACGACTATAGGTTTTCTACCCTTTCGTTTAATTGCACTCGGCCCTCTCTTTCGCTTGAAATCAACTACTCTGTTCAAAATGACACCTTTTTTCTCGACATTTTCAAACTCCAGGTTTTTCAACTGATCCAGACGTTGACGGTCTTCCTCTTTGAATTGCAAGTTAATGTCAACCTCCTTGTCCGCAACCTCAAACTTACTCACTGCTCTGCTTCCCAATGCGCCGGAAATACCAAAAGCAATCCTTTGTGAGGTAATACCGGACATTCTGGCTTTTTCTCTATCGATTACCACTAATATTTCATCCTTACCTTTTTCCAGATTGGTATCAATATCTTCAAGATCAGGAATTGTTCCAAGTCGTTTTTTTATATCCTCGGCCAACCGTAACAAGGTGTCGCTGTCTCTTCCCTTTATTTCAATGCTGACGCCTCTCCCATCATCGCTATGTCGAAACATCTTCTTATAATGAACACCGGCAATGACAGGAAACAAAGTTTTTATTTCACTGGAAAGCATACTCACTGACCGTTTGGCATCATCCTGACCGGCAAAATATATCGCTAAAGAGCCTCCGTTTCTTTCAAAATAACTGGAAAGAGTAACTATCTCCAGTTCCTCTTTTTTCTCCTGAAGTATTCCTTCCAGCCTTTCAAAAAGTTCTTTCGTATCGTCAATACTATAGCTCTCCGGAGTATCTATCTGGAAATTTATTTCTCTATAAATCCCGCTTCTCACAACTTCAGTTTCCAGTTTTCCATACAAATGATAAGCAAATATCATGATCAGTGTTGTAATTCCAACCGTAATCCACCTGTACTTCAGAGTCAGCTTAATCAGCTTTGTGTAAGATTTGATTAAATATTTACTTAATAGGGATTTTCGCATTTGCCCGCTATCTCGTGTCAGACCATACCTTTTTGCTTCATATGATTCCGGTATCTTGAGAAATCGTGATACTGCAAGGGGTATTAATGTCAAAGATACAAATAGTGAAGAGACCAATGCGATACAAATGGATATACCAAAGTCATGCATAAAGACTCCCATCATGGATTTTGAAAGAAACACCAATGGTATGAAGACACATATTGTTGTTGCCGTTGCGGCTATAACGGCCCCCCCACTTCATCCCCCCGATCATGGCAGCCTCCTTTAAATTCAGCTTCTTTTCCTGTTTATGTCGGAAAATATTTTCCAGGACGACAACTGCCGGGTCTACAATCATCCCGATGGCCAGCATCAAGCCTGAAAGCGAAATAATATTGAGGGTGACTTCTGAACCGGCAAATTTCCTCAGTAAAAACATGAAACAAAATGTGCATAATATGGAAATTGGGATAGCAGCCGTTATAACCAATGCACTCCTCATGTTTCTCAGAAAAAAGAAAAGAACGAATATGACCAGCACTCCCCCAAGCAGACCTGCATTTCTCAGATTCTCAATTCTCTCAAGAATTGGTTGAGATCTATCACGATAAACATACATTTCCAGCTTTCTCATATCCGTTTCCGCCCCAATTTTATCGAGACAATCTTTCACCTCCCTCGCAACAGATACCATATTGGCATCAGAGGATTTCATAACCATTATATTTACCGCATTTTTCCCATTAAGCCTCTGATAACTCGTTTTAACGGGAAAGTCGTATCGAACATCTGCCACGTCAGAAAGTCTGACACCTTTTTCATTAACCGGAAGATTCTCTATCTCACGAACACTTTGGAACTCCCCTATTGTACGAACAATATATTTCGTTTCCCCTTCACTGATGTCACCCGCTGAAAGATTTATATTGTTCTCCCTGAAATTCTTTCTGAGAGCGAATGTGTCTATCTTAAGAGCCTTGAGCTTCTCGAAATCCAGCTCAACAAAAATTTGTTTCTGTTTAATTCCACGAATATCAACATTTGCAACACCCTTAATCCTTTGAATCCTCGGTTTAAGAATATTTTCAACAATATCGTAAAGATCAGCAACTTCACCGTGTAACGACACACTAAATTCAACAACTGGCAAATCGCCAGACTTGAATCGAAAAATACGTATCTTATCAATGTCGTCCGGCAGTTTACTCTTTACCTGCTCTAATTTATCCCTTACCTCCAATGTTGCAATATCCATATCTGTCCCTAACTTAAATTCTAAGGTAATGTCTGAACTCACGTCAGTGGATGTTGATTCAATTGTCTCTACATGTTTTATTGTTCTGAAAGCATCTTCTATATGGAGAGTTATAAGGTCTTCAATTTCCTGCGGAGAAGAGGACTTGTAGGGCACTTGAACTTGCAGAGAATTTCCCGAGATTTCAGGAAGATACAGCAGAGGAATCCGGTATAATGATATTACACCAATTACTACTGCACTTAAGATTATCATTAATGTCGTTATCGGCCGGTTTACGGCAAGAGCAGATATGTTCATGATACCCGATATTATAAGAATTCAAGTGTCTTTAACAGGAGACATAAAAGATGAAATGCGATTGAGAACCGAGTTCTTCTCCGATTCGCAAATCCCAAACGGCTCATTTCCAAAGGTAATTAATTTTACCTATAAAAACTTGAGATAGCTATGGTTTTTCTAACAAATGAACATTTAAAACGTGAAGTAATACCTATGAAAAACAATAAAATAAAACCAAAATGTAACATTTTAAATGACGATAAAATGGAATCTTCCTTGACAATAATTGAATTTTCCTTTTGACAATTAGAAAAATATATAGTTATAATAACAGTTGTTTTTTCTTAATTATGGTAATGGAATTACAGGGAATGTTTTATAGCCATGAGTAATACGATTGGTTACTTCTCTTTTTAACCTGTTTTCTTTCTTTCTGTTATTAAATTTCTCCTGCGAACGTTTATAAAGCATCACTCTTTATACTACGTTTCAGATTTTTCCTATACATTCGCAATACCATAAATCAGGGTTTCTGATCGGCAATAGTTTTATGTTTCAGGTATTCTCTCGTGAAACAGGCTTTGGAGGTACATGTTATGTATAAAGGTATAGAAAAAAGAAAATACGAAAGGATTGAGAAAACTTTTACAGTGAGTTTCCGAATCATACCACTCGTGGCGCAAAGATTGGCTCTCGATGACTGGGATACGGTAACAATACAGGATTTGGGAGCCGGTGGTGTCCATTTCCATTATGATGAAGATTTAGAAATTGGAGATCTTATTGATCTGAAAATAGGCTATCCCATAATCACTCCTAAGATACACTGTGTTGGAAAAGTAGTTCGTGTAGAAGGATCACGATCATCTTCTTCTTTCAGTATAGCTATAGAATTTACTGCCATAGATATGCTGGAAAAAGAGATAATTAAGAAAGCAGTCGAAGAGCTTTCTGTCTTAGGACAATCGTAATACCGTCTCCCTGCTCTGTCTGAAACTTTAAAAATTCTCATCCACTCTCCAGCCGTATTTGGATTTTACTGATTCTTTTATCTTTTCAACGATATCATATACTACTGGAACTAAAATCAAAGTAAGGAGAGTAGAAAAAAGCAACCCGCCGATCACGGTAATTCCCATTGGTACTCTTAATTCTGCACCCTCACCCAGCCCCAGAGCCAGAGGAAGGAGTCCGAGGACAGTAGTCATTGTCGTCATCAATATTGGACGGAGTCGTATATTACCTCCTTCAATGATGGCTTCACGTCTTGGCATACCCTCTTTCCTGATGGTGTTTATGCAATCAATAAGGACGATTGCATTATTCACGACAATTCCCGCAAGCATAACAACGCCTACCAGCACAAGGATACTCACCGGTTGAGAAGTTATATAGAGAGCGGCAACTACTCCAACCAAAGCAAAGGGTATCGTAAACATTATTACAAAAGGGTGAAGGAGCGATTCAAACTGAGACGCCATCACAATATATACTAAAAATACAGCCAGTATTATGGCAAAAACCATGCTTGAAAAGGCAACAAGCATTTCACGACTTTGCCCGCTCACAGATACTTCAAAACCACTCGGAATTCTAAAATCCTCAATCTTTTCCTCTATATCACTGACTGCGCTCCGCAAATCTCTTCCGACCAGATTTGCAGAGACCAGAGCAACTCGTTCTTGATCAATACGTCTTATTTCTCCCGGACCTTCCTCTATCCTTATCTCCGAAATCGCTGTTAAAGGAATCGGTTTCCCGCCTTCAGGGTTAATCACAAAGTTCTTCAAATCTTCGATACTGCGAATATCTTTCCTTCTTACACGAACACGTATGTCAACTTTTCTGTCTCTCCTGGAAAATTCTGTACTTATGTTACCCAAAACATTATCCCGAACTATCGTAGCAACGGTATTTGAATCTAAACCAAGTTGTGAAAGTTTCTGCCTGTTAAATACAATTTGAACCTCTGGTATCCCGCCCTCAATTGTAGACTTCACATCAGTGAGTCCCTTTACCTCTCTTAAACTTTCACTCACGATCTCGGATAATTTCTTAAGTGTATCGAGGTTATACCCCTTTATTTCCACTTCAATCGGTGTAGCATAGGTAAAATATGCAGGCCGTGAAAATTTATACCTAAGAGCTGGCATCACTTTTAACTTTTGTCTTAACGTATCAATTACCTCTTCTTCAATTTTACGATCAGACTTCTTCCATAAGCTGATGTTAACTTCACCTATATTTTCCCTTTCATCTGCTATACTTCCGCCTACCTGACCTGAGGACCCAGTAATGGTATACATCGTCTGCACCTGCTCATAATCACTGATAATGTTTTCTATTTTCTTCACAGAGTCCAGAGTACTTGAAAGAGCTGCCCCTATCGGTTTTTCAATATGTATAGTAAATTCACCCTGACTTAGCTCAGGAATCAATTCCTTGCCTAGATTCCCCGATAGATACCATGCTCCAATAAGTGTGGTGAGGGCAATTATTATAATGAGCAATTTAGATGATAATGCGAAGTTTAAGATTTTTGGATACGTTCTGCTTACTGCAGAAAAAACATAATCGAATATAATAAAGAAAGGATAAAGCAATACATAAAGAATTCTTGATGGTTTCGGAATAAGGACATCAACGGTGTCCCGCTCATTAACTTTTACTTCTGCTTCTTTTTTCCTTCTCATCTTAAGCGAGGATAACATCGGAATCAAAGTCATTGCCACAAGTAAAGAGATCATAAGGGAATAGGCTACGGTGAGAGCTTGATCATTAAATAACTGACCCGCTATCCCCTTAACAAATATTATCGGTATAAAAACGCATACAGTTGTAAGCGTTGACGCTGTTACGGCGCCTCCTACCTCACTTGCACCTCGATTTGCTGAAAGAATCTCACTGTATCCTTTTCTATGATATCTGTCGATGCTTTCGAGTACGACTATCGAGTTATCGACAACCATCCCCATACCAAGCGCCAACCCTCCTAATGACATCACATTTAAAGATACTCCGGATATATACATAAAGAAGAAAGTCGCTGTAATTGAGAGAGGAATTGCCAGGCTGATAATCAAAGTGCTCTTGATATTTTTCAGAAACATGAGAAGTACCAGTACAGCCAGACAACCGCCCCAAAGAGCAGTAGAAATTACCTCTTTTATTGATCTTTCAATAAATATTGACTGATCAAAAATTGTCTCCAGACGAATAGATTCAGAATATTTGCTTAACCGTTTTTCTATGTCTTTCAACCGTTCTTTAACCAACCTTGATACGGTTACGGTATTTGCATCCGCTTCCTTATAAATTGCTATCTCTACACTTTCCTTCCCGTTTACGCGCGTTATCACTTTACGTTCTTTATGACTTTTGGTTACTTTTCCAATATCTTTTACCTTTATGGGAATTTTGTTCTTAACATCTACAATTATCTCTCTAATATCTTCTACCCGGCGAAACTCATTAAATGTCCTTACGATGTACTCAATTTCCCCTTCTTTAATATTACCGGCAGTAAGATTAATGTTTTCTTCAGCGAGCCGTGTGATGATCTTTGAGATTGGTATTCCGAGGATTGCAAGCCTCGCCTCTTCCAACTCTACATGAATCTCTTCCTCCAATCCTCCGCTTATCTCAACGGCAGCAACGCCGCTAATCGCTTTAGAACCCATGATACCACCTTTAGCTGATAAACCTTCAAGCGAAGGCTCTACCTCTTCTTCCGCCAGAATACGAAGGCTAATAAGATCATCATCCCCATAAAGAGATATTCTCATAATGGGATCAAGTGCTGGATCGAATCGTAACAAAATCGGCCTTTCTGCATTATCTGGAAGATCTACCATGTCTAGTTTCTCACGTATGTCCATTGATGCAAAATCCATATTTGTTTTCCAGAGAAATTCAATTACAACTTCAGAAACATCAGGCCGTGATCTGGAACTCACACGTACAACATCCGAAACGACACTAATCGCATTTTCAATGGGTTTTGACAGTAAATTTTCAATTTCGCTCGGAGCTGCACCAGGGTATTTAGTACGAACGGTTAACGTAGGATAAGAAATATCCGGCAGGAGATTGATGGGGAGTCGTTTAAAAGATATTAACCCAAAAACGACCAGTGTGGACATTAACATTACGACAGTAACCCGTCTGTTTGTTGCAAATTCAACGATCTTCAAGCTTTATAATCTGTTTAAATATTTCGAGATATAGTGAGAGTAGAGGGGAAATTACCATGAGGACTAGAGTTTTTTCTGCTGTATAATCTCACTCAGTCCATTTTTTTCATGGACAATTATCACGCCGGCGCCCTGGCCGATATCATTTTGTCCGGCAGTAATAACTCTGTCACCCTCCTTGAGTCCTGCCAGTATTTCAATATTCTGCTCTGCACTGAAACCAAGTGAAACTTTCGTTTTCATTGCTCTTTGCTCTAAACTAAAAACGACATCTTCAATTTTACACAACTGAACATCTTGCTTCCCATACAAAGAGATTCTGTCAAATTTCTCTTTTTTTATTTTACTGCTATCAGAAATTTCTATTGTAATAGAAAACAGTGTGCTCATATTGTGCCTGAAAATATTAACAACCTTTCCCTCTACAACGGAATCAGTGTTATCTGGAGAGTTTTCTGCCGGTATGGCGCTCTGTGTACACTCAACTCTATCTCCGATATCCAGTCCACTTAATGCGCTATGAGCTACGTCCATTACGAAAAAATCCTTAACAACAAAGACTTCATCTGCTTCTGATCCCAATAGTAATGCTTTTTTAGGTATAACAAGAGCATCATAATGCCGACCCACAATTACATAAACGGAAACAAACATTCCTGGCCTCAGGATATTACTGGTATCTGCAATTTCAAGAGTAACCTTAACGGTACCACTCTCACGGTCAACAACAGGGCTTATCTCCTTTACCTTACCCATGAATTCAATTCCCGTAAAGAATTCGGATACAATTCTTGCTGTTTGCCCTACTTCTATCTTGTTTAAGTCCTTCTCCGGGATGTAAATCCTGGCCAATATTGGATCAAAGTCTGCTATCTTAAAAACAATTTGATCTTTTTTGACATTATAGCCCACTTCAATAGCCTTCTCAACAATAACACCGGCAATTGGAGACTCAATTGTCGTGTATTCATATTCTAACTGTCTTTTTTCAAGTTCTACCGAGGCAATCTCAAATTTGAATTTGTTATCTTCTACTTCATCTCTGCTAACAAGGTTTTCTTTAAAATTATCAAGAGACCACATATAAATTCTTTGTGCATTTTCCTTTTTCGCCTTAGCATCTTTCAGTGCTAAAATAGCTTCCGCCTCATTCAGTCTTGCAAGTAATTTGCCCGATTCGACAGAATCACCTTCCTCTACGAGAACCTCTTTTATGAAACCGGAGATTTGGGCAACGACATCAACCTGTTTTGCAGGTTCTAGCGTACAATTATTGGATAAAAAAATCTCTACATCACTTTTTATTACCCTGGTTATTTCAACCGGAACGGCTTCCGAGCTCTTCCGGTCACTTGTAGAGGATTCCTGAGAAACATTTTGTTTTTTTTGATTTTCTTTATTCGAAGCGCTGTCACTTCTGTTGCTTAATTTCTTGTCCTTGTTAAGACTATTAAAATGATTGTCCGCTTTACGTTTCCACAAAAAATCAGACTTCAAGGCAAAAAAAGCTGTTGACGCAAGGAAAAGAAATATCAGGCATGCCCTTATAATGATTACACTTTTCATGGCATCTCAATTCTGTTTATCTATTTTTTTATCTTCAAAACTTTTTTTGTGTCCATTATAACATAGTCTAACTGATACACAAATCTATCTTAAACAAGAAATATCGATAATATTGTTTTTTTTACAAGGGATCAAGTTGTGCAACTGAATTGAGATGAGAAGGAAAGATTGGTTCGCTGGTAGGTATACTCATCTGATAATGGTTTTCGGATAAAATCCAAAAATTTTTTTGCCTGAGTAAAGTCCTTGGCGCCTTTTGTCCGGGGATACCTTCACCAAGATTTGGTTTCCAGTAAAACCGAAAACCAAATCGGTTTTAGTATAGTATTGATATGATAAATGGAGTAAGAGAAACAAGATTTTCTCCAGGTTTTTGCTATCATCAATCCGGTTTGTCTCTCTCTTCAGACACTTGTAAGGTTTCCGCAGTTTCTTTCTCAGACAAAAACAACAACATTTCATCAGCATATTTTTTTAATTCACTGTTCCCGGGCCCAGCCAATTCCAGGATTTGATTACACGATTTTCGTGCCTCTGCGTATCTTTTACTCTTTAAGCATGTTTTAGCAAGATTTATATACAGACCCGGGTTGGTGGGTGCAAAACGTATTGCTTCGTATAATTCGTGAATTGCCTCCTCATGAAAGCCTTTTTCATTATAAAGTAAGGCAAGTTTGTTATGCATCTCATATTTAAAAGGATGAAAATTTACCGCCTGCTGATAATATTTGATTGCTTCCTTACTCAGATCTTTACCTGATATCTCTCCAAGGATGTGATAGGCCTGACCAAGAGTAAATGCAGATCGATAATCTTCGGGATAAAGTTTCTGCACCTCTTTTGCTCCCGTAATGGTATGTGTCAACCATAGCATAGCTTGCTCCAGGGTAAAAGATTCCGGCAACCTACTGGCAACATGATCTCTTTTGTGATTCAGTGTGATAGCGGCCATTTTCAGATATATTTCATTTAGGACATTACGGTAATTTATCTCAAATGGGTTGTACCTCACTGCCATCTCATAACTTTCTATCGTCTCGATGGTCAGATCTTTACTCATCGATTTCCGTCCTTTGTTAAAGTACATGTCAGCCTTATAACGAATTAAATTTCCCATGACAAGGAAAATCGTTAAACCCACTATAGATCCACAGATAACAGATTTTAAGAATCTTTCTGAGCAAAGATTCCCAAATCTCCCCATAACGACATCTCTATTTTCCTGCTGATATGATATGCCTGTAATGTGGTTTCCGTTTACCCGGTTGGATAGAGAACCCTGAACAGAACAGGCAATTACCGAAAAACCAACAAGAATCCATACCAGCGTGAGTATGGGTATATGCCCAAAACTGAACTGATTTTGTATAAAATAGGCAAAACAACTGGAAAAAAGGCCAACTATCAATATTTTATTCTTTTTATTATCACATTTTCTATATCCTTTCCATATCATCCTGACATAGGAAAAAATGAACCACACGTATACTCCCAGCCCCAGCAATCCTCGAGAAACAGCCATATCCAGAATATCATTATGTATCCTGTTTTGATTTTCAAAATTTCTCTGTACATTCTTTTCCTTGTACACCCTTGATAGATACTGAGGATATATCATACCTAATGTCTCAGGCCCGATTCCGAAAACAGGGTAATCCCTGATAATCTTAAGCGCTGTCAGGTTTTGAAACACTCTCATACCCATTGTACCTCCCAACTGATCTGTGATACCTGCCTCTCTATCTTCAGGATTTGGGTTCCAGGTCTGAACCGGTTGTAAATCCTGGGTAAATCTTCCTATTACGGATGTTTTATTGTTTATATTCGCAGAAACAGAAATACCTATCAAGATAGTTATGGTAACAATACTCTTTATTTTATTTACAAAAAGTATTTTTCTCCCCGTAAAACTGAAGAAAAAAAAGAGTGAAAAAATGAGCCCTAAAAACGCAGCACGTGTCTTTGTGTAGTAAAATGCAACCATGAGCAAAGTCAGGATTGCCATATAAATACCGACTTTGTAGTTACTTTTATCAGAAAATATTTTAACCATTACCAGGGGAATCACCATGATAAGAAAGGCGGAAAAAAAAGCGGGGTGTCCAAAAGTTGAACTAACCCTGATTCCAAAGCCAAAATCCGTGCTCCATTGATAAAAATCTATTCCAAAATGCTGAAAGACTCCATAAACAGCCGTAACACCGGCAGTTGATATAATAACGTCAAGAAATAATGATAACCTTTTCCTTTCAACAAAATGAACAACCGTATAAAAAAGGGTAACATAGACAAGAGTGGAAACAAGGCCGTCGTATCGTTTATAAGCCCCTAAGAGACTTGTAAAGGGGTTTATTGAGAAAACCGTTGCAAGAGCAGTAACAACGACAAAGGCAATCATCGGGAAATGTAATGGCCCGGCAAGATGAAAAGAAGCGGAGTTATATCCAAAAAAACTCTTCCTCCCGCACACCCCCTTCATCTCATCATCATACACATTACTCAGTCTGTTTTCTTTCCAGTTGATGGTTAAAGTTTTCAGAGACCAAATGCCAACGATGGCCAAAATTAAGATATAGAGTATCGTAATTTTGCTCAGATCAAATACGCTGTATAAGTGAACATCATAGAAGAGAGGTACTGCAATAATACAGATAAGCAAAATAGCCATTATCAAATTGTCGTGATAATCACTTGCTCTAATTTTCATTTGAACAACTTTTTTATTAAACATTTTTTTAATGTAAACATTTATATTAGTTCCATAGTAAGAGAGCCTTTTCTTGGATTGGATGTATGAAGTACCTGAGTTTTAGTATACTCATCTCGTAATGGTTTTCGGATAAAATCCGGTATAAAATTGAGCAAGTAAAGTCCTCGGCGCCATTTGTCCGGGGATACCTTCACCAAGGTTTGGTTTCCAGCCTGCCTGTGCGATGCACGCAGACAGGTAAAACCGAAAACCAAATCGGTTTTAGTATATCCGTCTTTGTTTTTTTCCCATAAAAACATTTTGCTTTTAATTCACAAATTCCATTCCCTTTTGAACAAATGCTACAAGTACTACAGGTGAATGTCGAAAAGCATGATATTTTGGCCTAGATTGTTTCTCCAGCTGTACAAAATTACTACACAATAGTTGATAATTTATACTAATCGGACAGGTACCAGGTCAAGGGCTAATCAGATAATACTTTTATTTGTAAGAAGTTAAACATCTCTTTGCCGCTATTATTTTCGAAATAATCTAATGGTATCCGTTTTGCTTAATCAAAATGCGCAGAAAAAAATATGACCTCTTTTTATTAAAGTCCATTAGAGACGTGTCGATAAAAAGAAAAGTCATTTAAACCACACATCACACGATAAAATATGCAAAAAATGTCATACGTTGATTCTAAAACAATCTTTGGTCCTTCATCTGAAATAACAGGGCATCTTTTTTTGAGAAACTATAGTATTCTTTTAAAATAAATTGAGGAGGGTCTTTAATGTGACATATAACAAGCTGTCTATCTTTTTACTTTACTTTAAAAAACATGTAGGATGGAGGTCTTAAGAATGAAAAACAGAAAAAAACTTAATAAGGGTTTTACCCTCATAGAATTACTGGTGGTGATAGCCATTATCGGCATCCTCGCCGCAATCCTTCTCCCTGCCCTGGGCAAGGCACGAGAATCCGCCCGTAAGACACAGTGCACCAGCAACCTGAAGCAGATCGGTTTGGGACTCATTATGTATGCGAACGACAACGACGAAGCTTTCCCAAATAATACGGATCCAATGACCTCTCTCAACTTGCTGTATCCTGATTATATATCAGAAAGAAAGAGCTTTAAGTGCCCCAGTGACAATCTTGTAACCGTTGCCTCAAACTCATTTATTTCAGCATCCACAAAATTCCTAAAGAACCAATGTAGTTATGGGTATGATAGTTCACATACGATGGCCGACGACCCTGGGACTGCAATCGCCTCAGACCGTCCGACAAATCCCGCAGTCGGTTTTATACCAATATCAACATCTAGTTCACCCAACCATGGTGGTACTACTCAACCTGTCGGTACTCAAGATGATGCCGGAATTGGGCAAAATGTGCTCTATATCGACGGCCATGTAGAGTGGGTGGGTACGGTAACCGCAGGTTGGATCTTTGGTGGCGGTGCCAGAGATAACATCTACGTTAACGACTCTGCTCTCGGGACTGATACTTATATACAACATGACGGCGCATAATTTTACCTTGTCAGTATAAACAACTGCAATACCCTGAATTCCAAAGTTTAACCAAATTATCGTGAAGAAGAGGCGGCTTTTACTGCTTTAGTTTTTGGAACACCGTAAGCTTTGCAGTAAGGCTGTCTCTTTTTATGCATTATGGAAAAACAGAACTCTCAACACAAGACAAGTAAGGGTTTTACGCTCATCGAATTACTGGTGGTGATAGCCATTATCGGCATCCTCGCCGCGATCCTTCTCCCAGCGCTGGGCAAGGCACGGGAATCTGCCCGTAAGACGCAGTGCACCAGCAACCTGAAGCAGATCGGTATGGGACTCATCATGTATGCAAACGAAAATGAGGAAGCTTTCCCATCGAGTGCAACTCCAATGGCGGACCTCAACTTGCTGTATCCCGACTATGTTTCAGAAAGGAAGGTGTTCAGGTGTCCAAGTGACAGCGGTGTAACAGTTTCCACAAACTCAGGTATTTCAGCAGCCGCACCATTTCTAAAGAACCAATGTAGTTATGGGTATGATAATACGCATACTATGGCCGACGACCCGGGGGCTGCAATCGCCTCAGACCGACCTGCAAATACTATAGGTAATATACCAGCTGGAACGAATTCCCCAAATCACGGCGGTATTACTCAACCTGTCAATACTGAAGATGTTGAGGGAGCAGGGCAAAATGTACTCTATATTGACGGCCATGTAGAGTGGGTTGGTACAGTAACAGCAGGTTGGATCTTTAGTGGCGGTGCGAGAGATAACATATTTGTAAATGATTCTGATTTTGGGACTGATTCTTTTATAGAACAAGACGGAGCATAATCACTCCTTCTCAACGCAAATTCTGCAATTTCAAGTTTGGCCATCCTGGCCAACTTTTCCAAAATCCCTAAAACTGCCTTCCATGGCAGTTTTTACGGTCTTTTGAACTTGCGCCTTCAGCGCAAAAAATAAGGAAATATTGAAATTCCTATGCATCAAGTTAGCACATTGAATTCAATTTAGTCGATTTTCTCTTCTCTGAAATCAGACCTGAACTTCATCATCACATTTCATCATCAACCTTGACTTCATACAGTAATCTGATTAAATACAGATTATTGTGAGTAGACATTCACAGGTTCACGGTTTAAAAGTTCAGAGGTTACTGAAAAACTTGCCTTCTATCCTTTGAACGCTTATATGATGATACCACTAGACAATAAAACGAGAATCACTGAAAATATAAGGACAATAGCTGAATGAAATGTTCAAGAGTGAAAAATTTGTATGATTATGTTCCGCTGGTGCCAATTTCCAAAATGGTATCTACCTCTATGCTAATCCTGATTTCCAGCGTTCTCTCCTTGGCACGCAATGAATGTATGGCACAGGGAGATCCACCTGCTGCTCCTGTGGCAGTATCCCGCATTGTTCAAATGGAGGTGCCACGCCCGGTTAAAATGGTCGGAACAGTATTTCCCCTGAGAGAAAGTATGGTTGCCTGTGAAGTTAAAGGGTTAGTAAAGGCCTTTCCCGTTAAAAGGGGAGATCGTGTAAAAAAGGGACAGGTTCTGGCACAACTCACTACAATATCACTGGAAATACAGCTCAAAGGTGCAAGAGCAGATAAACATCTTGCACTTTTAAAATTCCAGCGTGCCGAGGAGCTTTTTGAAAGCGCAACAATTTCCCATCAGGAACTAGACGAGTTTGAGATGAAGCTGGTTGCACAAGAAGCGGTTGTTGACGCTATTGAGGATAACATTGGAAAGTGTACTGTTACTGCTCCATTTGACGGGAGAATTACTGAAGAGTATACTGAGGTAGGGCAATGGCTTGATCAGGGAGAAAAGGTTGTTTCCATGATAGAGTTGAATTCTGTAAAGATAAGGGTTCCGGTTCCGGAAAAATACCTGCAAAACGTAAAAGTGGGAGATGAATGTAAGGTCAGTATCTCAGCATTGGGAGGTATCATAAGGACCGGTCATATCCTCCACATCGTACCGCAAGCTGATACACGAAGCAGAACATTTCCAATCTACATAAAACTCGATAATGAAGATGAAATGATTAAGAGCGGAATGTTTGCGGAAGCAACCTTTGAAGTCGGACCTCTTCTTTCAGCAACCATGATCTTAAAAGATGGTATAGTCAGACGGGTAGAGAGAAAATTTATCTACCTGGCAATAGATGGAAAAGCAATAGAAGTACCGATCAGCACTGGCGTTTCATACAAAAATTTAATTCAGGTCTTTGATGACGTTGAACCGGGAACTGACGTGATTGTCAGGGGCAATGAGCGATTACGTGACGGACAGAGTGTTCGGGTAACCGGACGAATAGACCCTGATACCTGACCCGGATGCGCCAGAACCAGACAGGAGTTAATAAATTACAAATCTCAAATAACAAAACTCAAACAAATTTCAAATTACAATGTTCTCCCGACTATTGGAAGGCTGGAATAATCAAAAACCGTTTGTTGGAATTTCGTATTTGTTTATTGGAAATTGTTTATTATTTGGGATTTGCCATTTGGTTCTTACGCACCAGTAAAACTATATCACCAGCCCGACAAGCATTTCTGCACGAACGTACCGTTCGGTGCAGGCGGGCTGGCGTGGACGGAGTAGCAACTTTGAAAGAGTTACGCAGGATGCGCTCAACTTGTGAATAGTTTTTAATATTTTTTTATCATGCAACTCATAAAATATTCAACACGTAATCCGGTAAAAGTCACCGTAGGTGCAATTTTTGTATTGCTTTTTGGTTTCATCTCACTGTTCCGGATTCCTGTTCAACTTATTCCGGATGTTGAAAAACCGCAGATAACAGTTGAAACCCGCTGGATTGGCGCGAGTCCGGAAGAGGTCGAACAGGAGATAATCCATGAGCAGGAGGAGATGCTGAAGAGTGTTGAAAATCTTTATAAACTGACATCCCAGAGTTTCAACGGTCGGGGAAATATCTTATTAGAATTCCAGGTGGGAATAGATAAAAACACTGCCTTGCTGGATGTAGCAAATAAACTGGATCAAGTGCAGGAGTATCCCGAAAATGTGGATGAGCCCGTCATCAGTACCGTTAACACTGGTGACCGTCCCATCGCATGGTTCACGTTACGTCCATTGACGGGGACAAATATTGACATCAATAATCTGAGAGATTTTGCAGAAGATTATATCGAGTCAAGGTTTGAGAGAGTTCCTGGTGTTGCCAACAGCAATATCTATGGGGGTGCAGAACGGGAAATGCAGGTTATCATAAACCCGCATGCACTGGCAAGCCGCCAATTAACCATAATGGATGTACGAAATTCCCTCATCACCATGAACACTAACATAAGCGGTGGTGAAATAAATGAAAACAAAAACAGGTTTGTGGTAAGAACTCTGGGACAATTCAAATCGATAGAAGATATCGAAAACCTTGTCATTGCAAGGCGAGATGATATCTCCGTTTATATAAGAGATATAGCCACAGTACAACTTGGATATAAAACGCTCCAGGCTTATGTTAAGCAGAAAAATGAACCCTCCCTAGCCGTCAATGCTCAAAGAGAAGTCGGTGCAAATGTCTTACATGTAATGAAGGGATTGAGAGAAGCTTGCCGCGAATTAAATGAAAGTGTATTAAAAGATAATGGGCTGGAATTAGAACAAGTTTACGATGAAACCGAATATATAAAATCCTCTATCGGTCTGGTTCGTCAAAATGTGGTGGTCGGCGGTTTTCTTGCAATCATCATACTCTTATTATTTCTGAGAAGCTGGCGCAGCACTCTGGTAATCAGCATTGCAATCCCGGTCAGTGCGGTAGGGACATTTCTCATGATTACGCTTTTAGGTCGTTCACTTAATGTGATCAGTCTGGCAGGGATTGCTTTTGCGGTAGGAATGGTAGTAGATAATTCCATAGTGGTTTTAGAAAACATTTACCGCCATTGGCAGTCCGGAGAAAATTCATTCCAGGCAGCATACAAAGGGACTACTGAAGTATGGGGAGCGGTATTCGCTTCGACACTAACGACCATTGGAGTATTCGTTCCCGTCATCCTGGTTGAGCAGGAAGTGGGGCAATTGTTCAGAGATATTGCAATCGCAATAAGCTTTGCAGTAGGCCTGTCACTCATTGTTGCAATTACGGTAATACCAACTGCAGCTGCAAGGATTCTTTCTCATGCGAAGAAAAGTCAAACCCCTGACCACGAAAAATCTTTTCCGGAAGAGAGCCGACTGGCATCACTGGGAAGTTCTGTAACAAATTCCATTGTAAGCACAGTAAGTTATCTGACAAGCAGCCTTACGAAACGTTTAACAACGATCCTTGTATTGATAGCAATATCAATTTTTCTTACCTGGTGGATGATACCTGAAATGGAGTACCTGCCGGAAGGCAATCGTAATATGGTTACGGCCATCCTGCTACCTCCCCCGGGTTATAGTCTGGAAGAACAAAAGGCCATTGGACTGATAATAGAAAAAGAACTGGCTCCTTACTGGATTGCCAGAAAGGGAACAAAAGAGGCAGAAATGCTGGATGGCCCTCCGGTGAAACATGGATTTTATGTAGCCAGCGGGAGATCCATCTTTATGGGTGTATTATCAGATGAACCAAAAAGGGTTGCAGAACTTATCCCTGTTCTGCAGCGTGTTTGTTCTAAGATTCCCGGTATGATTTCGATAGTTCAGCAGGCAAGCCTCTTTGAGCAGGCACTCAGTGGTGGTCGCTCAATTGATATTGAACTTACGGGACCGGATTTGAATAACCTTGTTCTTCTTGGTGCGCAGGTATTCGGCCAGGTAAGTCAGCTTTTCCCTCCCGGTACGCAGGCCAGGCCAATACCCAGCCTTGAACTTGGCAGTCCCGAATTGCAGGTCAGACCTCGTCTGGAACAGGCTGCCGACCTGGAGCTAACGGCTGCCGATATTGGATATATTACTGATGCGATTGTAGACGGAGCCTATGCCGGAGATTACTGGTACCATGGGGACAAGATAGACCTTGTCATTTTTGGTCAGAACGAATATATCCAGCGAACACAGGACCTGGAACAGATATTCATTTACACTCCATCAGGCCATTATGTCCCCTTAAGTACGATAGCAGATATACAGGTAGGTGAAGGGCCGGAAGAGATAGATCACATAGAGAGAGAGCGTTCAATCGTAATACAGGTAATTCCCCCGCGTACCATGCCGCTGGAGGGTGCTCTCAATCTGATTGACACACAAATTATTACTCCGATGAAGGAAAAAGGTAGTGTGGGAGGTCTTTACAAAGCTACTCTTGCGGGTACAGCCGATAAACTGCAGGAAGCTCGAAAAGCTTTACAGTGGAACATTATTCTGGCGATTGCAATCTCATATCTTTTAATGGCTGCGCTTTTTGAGTCGTTCTTATATCCAATCATCATAATGTTTAGTGTCCCCTTAGCATCTGTGGGTGGGTTTATGGGGCTTGCACTGCTGAACCAGTTTACCCTGCAGCCAATGGATGTGCTTACCATGTTAGGATTCATTATCCTGATAGGAACGGTCATAAACAATGCTATCTTAATAGTACATCAAACCCTTAATAACATTCGGGAAAAAGAGTTAGAACCACACCATGCACTTCTGGAGAGCCTGAGAACCCGTATCCGACCAATATTCATGAGTGTGGCAACAACCGTATTTGGTATGCTGCCATTAGTTATTTTCCCGGGTGCGGGCAGTGAACTGTATCGAGGCCTTGGCAGTGTCGTGCTTGGAGGACTCATAGTTTCCACGCTATTTACGCTACTCCTGATCCCGGCAGCATTTGGCCTAATTATGGACATCAAAATGTGCTTCTCTTTTAAAAAATAATCACACAAAAACACGAAGGCATAAACTAAAGAAGCATGGTTTAAATGTTGAAAGACAAGTTCCCGTATCAATTGAATAAGATTGAGTGAATTCTATGAAGGATGGAATAGGAAGTATGATATACTAAAACCGATTTGGTTTTCAGTTTTACTGGAAACCAAACCTTGGTGAAGGTATCCCCGGACAAAAGGTGCCGAGGACTTTACTCGGGCAAAATAATTTTCGGATTTTATCCGAAAACCATTATGAGATGAGTATAGCCGTGCGGACAGGCCTGTACTAACTCGATGAATTTCAATGTTACCAAAATTGCCGACGGGTAAGAAACCCGACCGGATGACTCGGCCGGACGAATAAGCACCAAATAATAAAGTCCAAATAACAAACAAATCACAACCAGCCCGACGAGCATTCTGACGGGTAAACAAACACAAAATTCCAAACAGACTGATTTTGTTCATTTCTGTCTTCCGACAGGCAGGCGCAGACAGGTAATTTTTTAACTCCTGTTTGGTTCCGGCTCGTCCAAGTTACGCATAATAAAGACGCAATGATTTTGCCGAAGGCCTGACTCGTAACTTGTTTGACATAACCGTAGAAAATATGATAAGATGCATACTTAAAAGACCCCGAAGGAAGAAATTTACCCACAATGCAGAGAGATGAGCGTAGAAACTGAGCGTTACAATATTGATAAGAAGATAGAGCACTCCATTCTGAGCTGTGTCGGAAATACCCCTTTAATAAAGATTAATATTTCTCCTTACCTATCTGAGAATGTGGAAATTTATGCAAAACTTGAGTATTTCAACCCGGGTGGTTCCATAAAAGACAGGCCTGTGTTACGAATGATAACAGAGGCAATCAAGTCCGGAAAGCTGACCCATGACAAAGTCATTTTGGATTCTACATCAGGTAATGCAGGAATAGCGTATGCTATGACAGGTGCAGCCCTGGGGTTTCAGGTAGAACTTGTAATGCCGGGAAATGCAAGTGAGGAAAGAAAGCAGAGTATCAGGGCGTTCGGAGCACATATTATCACTACTGATCCGATAAAGGGATATGATGAGGCCATAAAAAAGGCACACGAGTTGTATGAAGAAAATCCGGAGAAATATTTCATGCCGGACCAATATGCAAACAGGGATAATCCATTGGCCCATTATGAAACGACAGGGAAGGAGATACTGGAACAGACCCGGGACAAAGTTACCCATTTTATCTGCGGTGTTGGCACCGGTGGAACAGTAATGGGTGTTGGGAGGAGATTAAGAGAGCATAACCCGGACATCGAGATCCATGTAATCATGCCGGAAAATTTTCCGGGCATCGAGGGACTCAAACCAATGGGTGCAGAGTATATAAAACCAAAAATTTATCATGAAGAATTTATCGAGGATATAAGATTACACATAACCTCTGAAGATGCAAAGGAAATGTGCAACATTTTAGCGAAAGAGATGGGGGTTTTTGCAGGACTCTCTTCCGGGGCATTCATGAAAGGCGCGATTGAACTGGCAAAAGAAATAAGTAAAGGGGTTATTGTTACCATATTTCCCGATACCGGCAGCCGATACTTCAGTACTCAATTGTGGGACTGAAAGCTGAACAATTAATGAAACTATTTTTCAGACAATTATAACACTATGAAGAAAATCTTTTTTACGATTCAGGTATTCATTTTATTCTTGTGCCTTACCATCACAAATCTTGGTTGCAAAGGGAAACTGAATGATGCAACAGAACATTACGATATAGGAGTTCTTCACTGGCAACAGGGGAGGATTGATGATGCAATTGAAGAGTATAAAAAAGCCATCACTATTTATCCAAAATTCGAAATGGGACATTATAACCTGGGTTCCATGTATTATGAAAAAGGGGATATCGGCCTTGCCATAGAATCATTTAAAAAGGCAATCGAAATCAAACCTGACCTGGTTGAAGCACACACCATGCTGGGTGTAGCCTATGAAATGTATAATATGTACCAGGATGCGGTGGAACAGTATCAAAAGGCACTAGAACTTAATCCAGATCAGGCGGAAACCTATACCAATCTTGGCAACCTCTATTACAAGATGGAAAAATATGATGACGCAATTGAAGAATATAAAAAAGCTATCGTCATTAACCCTACTTTTGCAGAAGCGTATAATAACCTTGGATATGTTTACTATGAAACAGATAAATACAGTTTTGCCATTAACGAGTTCAAGAAGGCCATAGAACTGAAACAAGATTATATCAGCGCACACACAAATCTCAGTATGGCATACAGAAAAGTAGGCCTGCATGATCAATCAACAGAAGAGATTGAAATTGCTAAACAACTTGCTCTGAAACAACAGGCTGATCAAAGGCAAAGATAACGTGATTGTTAGCTTCCCAATTCAATTAAGCGCTTTCCGGCCACGTTTTTTTCTTCTGTTTCTTTTATAGCCTCAAAGCATTCATTACTGCATGTTTTTAGCGGGAATCCGGGATGTACAAGCATCTGGGCAACCGATAAGCTTGCCATCGAGTTGAATGTAACGGGTAAGCTTCGAGTACAGCAAAAGACCCGCACAAGCAAAAAAACTAACCGGACAATAGTGAGAAACAACAATTTTTCCTTAAACAAAAAAAAGCCCCTTACGTACGCAAGGGGCTTCCTGTTTTTCCACATTCTGACTATTCTGCACAACATCTGCTGTTTCAGTGTATATCACAGCAAGCTGAAGAGAAATTACATCCAGGACGGGAAATATTCAATATGGTACATATCTATGAAAATCCAGAAGAATTTTGTCCAGGCAGAAGTAATCCTGCGCAGTTTATCCGGGTCGTTCTTCAACTCCTCAGCAAAGAGGTTGAACAGATACTGGTGTAAATAACCCCATAACGCGAGGTTTAATCGAACAGGTATGTACATTTCCTCAAGACCAAATATCGGTACATGTACAGCTCCAACCCATCTAACATGATTCCAGAACTCTTCATCCCACTTACACTCTAATATCTTAAGTAAAAATTTCTGTTGTTTTGCCCTCCGAACATCAACGTATGTCTTGTTAATGTTTCCCTTTTCATCCCTGAACCATTTGGACAGCCATGGGTCTGTTATGAGCTTTTCATAATAAATATGGTCAAGAATTGCCTTAAGGTTTGCGGCAATAATTTCCTTAGATTCCTTTATGGCTTCAGTATCCTTATCCGTAAAGTTTACACACTGCGCCATATACTCAAAACGTTTCGTTATATCCATACTGGTTTCCCGGTAAAGCTCCCAAGCTTTTTTAAATTCAGGAACTTCAAGAACAGCTGTGCTCTTACCAGAGGTCTCTTTTTTCTTTGACTCCATAGGGTACATCTTCATGTAAGCTTCCGACATAATCGACATAATTTACTTCTTCCTTTCCACATAAAAAAAATTTTAAAATAGTATTAATAAATCTCGTTACCGTTTTCCGGGTCGTTAAAAGGGCTTCCTGGTATACTCATCTCGTAATGGTTTTCGGATAAAATCCAAAAATTATTTTGCCCGAGTAACGTCCTCGGCGCCTTTTGTCCGGGGATACCTTCACCAAGATTTGGTTTCCAGTAAAACCGAAAACCAAATCGGGTTTAGTATATAACCGGGAAATTCTCTCCGTTTCCACGCATCAACAGGAAAAAGCTCTTCCAGTCAACTATTAACCGATTTATCAGACCCATTTTGTGACTGAGCCATAGTATGGTTGCAATAACAATGCCAATTGAAAATATTTTTCAGATAAAACTTTTTAGATTTCATAACTCATCTTATATGTGTCTCTTATGTGCACATTACAAAAAATATTTGTTGCTTAATTTCGCATTTCATTATCTGCTGTTACGTAAATTTTGCGCATTTCACAGGGTTTTTGCGGTTGCATTGCGATATATTTTCGCTGATTAAAAAGATGTCAAAATTGGCCGGTATTAAAGAAAAAACTATTCTTGTCAAGTTAAGGCTGGAAGCCCTGATTACAATAAACAAATCAAAATGGGTGTTTAACATGAATGTGATTTTATTGTTTCATGGAATTATAGGCATATGGTAAATACAACTGTTCGAAGATTGATTTACAGGGTAAATTTACAAATGGGATATAGAGTAGTTGAGATTATTTCACCTGAGAAGGTAACAGGTTATGGAGACGAGGAGATGTAAATTACAGGAAAGGTTTCACACGGTCAGACAATAGGATTATTACGTGACAAAAAAACTTTCACCAAAAGACAGTAGCATCCGGTTAGGAATTTGCACGTGCGGCTTTTGTCATACCCGAGCGCTTTTATCAGGTATCAATAGGGTCTCATTCATCCTAGATTTCCGCTAAAAACATGCGGGAATGACAGCTTTGGAACAATAAATAAATCATGCAAAAACCTAACCGGACAACGCTGACCAAAAGAGATGATTGAGAAAACCAGAAGGACAGGAGAAAGTGTTGTAAGGGAGTTAATTTTGTTAATGGAATTTTGAAGGTTTGATAATATGAACAGAGGTTTTGCGTTGGCTAAACTAGATGGATGGGTAATTGTCCGACAGCGAGGTTCCCATGTCAGGTTGCAAAAGCATGTTACGAATGAAGTTCTGAAAATAATAGTGCCAGCACACAAACCAATAAAACGATCTGTGCTTTCTCATATATTGAAACAGGCTCGGTTAACCTTAGATGAATCTATTGAGATTTTTGAGAATGTGCTAAGTGCGTTAAGACAGAGGGATATGGAGAAAGAATTAGAGGATTCTAATGAGGAAGGGAAGGGTTATAGCAAAAAGGTATACTCTCAATGCTGGCAGAGGTCACGGTTAACACACAACAGGTAACCATAAACGAACCTCATTCCTTATTCCTTAATGTTACTTTTTATGAGATTGTTGTTCATCTGGATTGCTTTTCTCCTGATGACATACCTTACGCAAAAAACTTAACCAGGAATTATAGATAACTGACAGGAATCTTTTCCTGAATGAAGGTTGTTTTTTGAGAAGTGCCGGATAGATATCATCATAATAGTATTCGTAGTTTTGTCGCTGTTTCAATTTGGGTACCTGCAAGTTTGTCCATCCTGGCTAACTTTTCCAAAATCCCTAAAACTGCCGTCCATAGCAGTTTTTACAGACTTTCGAACTTGAGCCTTCAGCGCAAAAAATAAGAAAATATTGAACTTCCAATTAAATTACGTATGCCTTGCTTCACCCGACTCGGCCTGCCCCTCTTTCTTACAGGGAGAGGCAGGCCAGAACCAGGAGGAGCAAATGAAATTTTATGCATGAATCAGATATAACAAAATTAGTGCCAAAATGATCGTGATTGTAATGAATTGTTATAAGTCGTTTGTGTTATGTAACTGGTATCTATCAGGTGTTATAAACATTATCCATAACAGGGATTCAGGCAAAAGTTTTTGTAGTGAAATTAAACTTTCTATCTGATAATGAAACGATAATGATTTATGGTTGATTGATATTCAGGTTAAAATCAGGTCGTTATATCTGTTGTTTTTTCAATTGAAATACAGATTTATCTGGATATGATTGCCATAGTTGTGTTATTCATTAACTGGAGATCGCCCAAAAGTTTTTTGCAGAGGAGGAGAAGGGATCTAATAATTTACAAATCATAAGGTAAATTGCAATTGTAATATAAATTTGTAATCTGTGTTTTCATCGTTCACGGTATTATGATGTAACCGAACCGTATTAAATTGAATCTTTGAACTGTGCCCGGAGAAAAAATAATTAACGCCCAGGGTCTCCTCGTTTGTGGTTTCATCTTTTCGGTCATCATCAAATATTATCTGTGAGTATCTCAGTGTTGTTTCTATTTTTTTGGGTTTAACAAAATATCCTCCCTGCACAAACCAACCCAGATCTTCTATTCTTTCCTTCAGGAATTCTTTTCTTCTCCAGTAAAATTCTTCCACTGCCGAAAAGCCTTTATATTTGAATCCCGCCTCTTGCTCGATCAAGGTACTTTCAACATTATCAGATGTTACTTTGCCAAGTTTTTTAAGATCGAGCGATACACCGTCCCTGTTGTCAAAAGAAACAGAACCTGAAAGGTGTGCTAAGGGTGATTTCGAAAATTCAAAATCGCCTTCGCTATAACCGAACGACCCGAAAGGATTGTAAGAAACTCTGAATATCCCGAGCAGCTCATTTTTATCCCGAAACTCTCTATCAAAAAGGATATAATTTCCTGTATATATACCTAAATTATATTCCAGTTTTTTATTGAAATACTCGTCATGAGCCATAACACCAAGTTTCCTGTCGAGAAAAAATTCGTCGCTTGCCACTGAAAAATCAATCATTTGCAGGTCTGAATCCGGTGTTATCCACTGGCGGTTGGTTGGTACGCGACCTTGACCCACTCTAATTTTAGCAAAAGGAATAATATTGATATCCGTATAATAGTCAATCAATTCAAGGGTGCTGATTTCACGCTTACCTGTGGAATGAGCGTCTAACTGAAAAAAGTAAGTAAACAGGTCCCCGAAGGCATTCCCTTTTAATGCAATTCTTCCACGACGGATAGTCAAAGAACTTGTATCTTTTTTATCTTGATAATCATCTATCTCGTACCGTAATTGAAGACGCAGGCTTGTTTTCAGAGAAAATTTATTGTCAACCGTTTCCAGATAAAGCCCGTTTTTGTAACCTATCCGGAAGGGATGGTCAGAAATTTCTGACAGGCCATCGTGTATCTCTTTTTCAACAGGGTTTTCTTTTCCAATTTCAGGAGAATAAAGGGGAATATACTCTTTTGCAGATTTAGAGTCCCCCATGGAATACCTGTTTTTGTCATCTTCCTGCAATGACTGGTATTTATTGTCTGTTTTAATTGGCCTTTGTGGCGCAGATACGGTTAGTGTGTTCTCGCATAGACCTTGATATGTTAAATCCGGAACCGAGACTGACTGAGCAGAAACAAGGTGTATACAGCTAAAAAGTGTGCAGATAACACTAAAGAAAACTATGGGTAAAAGGCTTACAATCCGCATTAGATATTTTTTGTTCTGGAATATCTCCAAATATGTTTTAACTCCTCCAGACATTGCTGCACCTTCCTAAATATGTTATAAGAAACAGGTTTTTGAAAACACGATTAATTCTAGATATATAATTTCTAAAAAACAAGAACTATTTAGGCATCTGTCAAGATAACTGGAATGGGAATTTGGATTTAGGCTGGTGGGTTTTAATAACTGTTGGCGGGTGTATAAGATATTTATGTAAAATAGTAACTACTATGTAATTGATGTTAAAAAAATTAAATGTTATTCAACGAAAAAAAATCAATCAAAAAAAACCAGTTAATCTTATTCTTATACACCCATCCAACATCTCACTCATTGATTGTCGACAAATATTCTGTTTTCTTGATAAAAAATCATATTGCTTAAAAGTTGTTTATTTATACCCTTGCCGGGCTTGTCCCGCTTCTGATCATAGCAGGAACAAGCCCGGGTTCAGGCTAGAAAGGAGAGTGACATTAAGGTATCACGAACGTTTAACATTACAAATAGTCAAAAGGTTCCCAGAATTATTTGCAGTTTATCTTTTTCTCCTCCTCCCCCATACTACCTTTCTCCAATTCTTATCACTTATCAAGGATTTCACGAGTTTTTGTTTCTCTTCCAACTTATCTTCACCTTTTTTTTACCCCACTTCTTTGCCAATTTAACATCGTTACCCATATAGATGTCTATCCTCTTTCTCCACTTCTTGTTCATTTTATCTAAAACTTTGTAACTGCCCTGAAGCCCCTCGATAGAAACCTCCATATTATAAACTAACCCAAGGTCAATAAGGTCTCTTGATACAGCAATTGACTTCATTCCAGGTTTGAGAGTATGACCCCACGCTGTAATAGTAGGATTTTTGTTAGTCTGTTTTGCAACAGAATTATAAGCCGTAGCAATTACTTCAATAGAGTTGTAAGCCTTAGAAACTACTTCAATAGAGTTCCGATCACTTCCGCGACCAAAAATGTAGATAACGACCGCAAGAAAAACCAATGAAAGCAGAAATGCTTTATTTTTAAATAAATGCTTTGCAGGCATAAGGCGAAACCTGACATCTCTGATAAAGTAGTAGATAGACATGATATTCCCTGACTGCATACAATATTATTATTAATTACCTTAATTACGGATAACGACAATTTATCGTTACTATTTACTGACTTGGATTATCTGTTTTTTATACTCATCTCATAATGGTTTTCGGATAAAATCCGAGATAAAATTGAGCGAGTATAACTGCAACCAAGATTTGGTTTCCGGTAAAACCGAAAACCAAATCGGTTTTAGTATATGCTGATAAATCATATTATAGAATACCAGATAAAATCCGGTTTTTCAAAGTGTAATAGCTTTTATTTTCCGTTCCAGGCTTATACTGAACCTGATTCAGTGTTTCTATAATTTATTCTTAACAATTATGATCGAGTTAGTGCATCCTGCGCCACTCTTTCAAAATGGTTACAACGACATTCTTGTCGTTGATTCACACCCTTTTGGTATGTGCTAACGCACAGATAAAATGATTTTGATTCCCCCTATGTATAAATTTAAGATCTCTTTAACAATTATTGAATTTCCTCTGAATAAATTTAGTATTGTATTCTCTAACGATTCTCAAAATATTCTTGAATTTTACTTGTCATTGTTCTATTTTCTCCTTGCTTCTCAGAAAGCTATTTCTTCGCCCGTTATGAAAGTAAACAAGTTAGGTCATCTTGGCCAGCCAGAATAAGTATCGCACTGGCGAATGGCCTGTGGGGCAGAGCGGAAAACTGCTGTCCATGGTATTTTTTACGGACTTTTGAACTTACTCCTTCAGCGCAAAAAACAAGGAAATATTGAACGCTATAAAAAATCTGGTGGAGCCGGAACTCTTTAGAAAATTATCCCTTTATGGTTCTGCGTCCTCCATCCTGGAATTTATCTATGAATCTAATAGAAGATAAAATTAGCCATATATTAATTAAGCAGGCCAGTGTAATGGTGTTTGGTTTGTTGAGTGTTGTTATTTTTAACTTAGCCGACGCCTTTTATGTTAGCAAACTTGGTGTAGATCATTTGGCAGCTTTAGGGTATGTTTTACCGATAGCAACTTTCATAATGTCACTTGCTTTAGGGTTTGGTATTGGAGTTACGGCTTATGTGGGGCGTAAGGTTGGAGAATCCGGAAATAGTGAAGTAGGAACGGTTATTTATTATATTTTTATATGGGGCGTTATTTTTGCTGTAGCGATTAATTTACTGTTTATTGTTTTTAAAAATTTGATATTTAATTTATTTGATATAGACGCTGATGTTTTAGTGTTAGTTGAAAAATATATAGATACCTGGCAGTGGTCAATAATATTTATAATTTTGCCGGTTGTTGGTAATCACATTTTAAGAGCTTTGGGAGATGTGAGATCTCCATTTCTTAATCTGTTTGCCGCTTCTCTCATAAACATAATATTAGACCCTGTTTTTATTTTTGGCTGGAAATTTGTTCCCGCCTTTTCTATTCACGGAGCGGCAATAGCCTCTTTAATTGCCAGAATCATTGGTTTTTTAATCTGCCTCTACGCCATAAAAAAGAAAGTAAAGATTTTGTCTTTAAGAATAGATTATACCTGTTTTTATGCGTTAATAAAAAATATTTCCCATATTTGGGGGCCGGCTACCGTTGTTCTGTTATTAGTTCCGGTTGGATTAACTATAATTACTAAGCTCGTAAGTGGCTACAGTGTGCAAGCGGTAGCCGCTTTTACGATATCAATCAGAATTCAATATTTTGCCCTGACTGTTTATGATGCGCTGGCTTCAGTACTGGTACCATTTATCAGTCAAAATTTGGGCGCTAAAAAATATAATCGAATTGCTGAAAGCTTGGTATTTTCTAAGAATTTTGCATATCTCTGGGGTGGAAGTTTGTTTGTCTTATTTATATTATTTGGCAGACCTCTGGTTTGTCTGTTCAGTAGTTCTGAAGAAATTGTCAGCTTATCTGTTTTATACCTGAAAATAGTTTCCTTGAGCTATGGATTGTACGGGTTGATGACGATTACCGTCGCGACCTTCAATGCAGTAAAAAAACCTCTTCTTTCTGCAGGACTAGCTTTATCATCAACTTTTTTAATTTCAATCCCCTTTTTATATATTGGGTCGAGCTTTTACAACTTACAAGGTATTTATGTGGCATTGTTTTTAGCATATGCGACGTCAGGATTCATTGCCAACTGCTTTTTAAGAGGCCTTATTAAAAAGTATCAGTATGCATAAACACATACTTTATTCTGTAAGTTTAGAGTAAATCATAAAAGCTGTAGTTAAATTTATTTATTTCTTTTTCATATTTTCTGATTATATATGATTTAAACAGTGAATATCTTAAACTATTCCATGTTTTATAATATTTATTGTTTATTTTTCTTATTATTTGAATATCTTTTGGCTCAACATACGGGATGTTTAAAAATTTATATATCCTTTCCAGATGTTCTTTGGGGCTACATACAAAGTCTTCATATCTGAATTCCAATACATTTTTAATATGGCTCTTGTCTTCGTTATATATCTTGTGAGCTTCCAGCCAATGTCTAATTAAAGTGGGCAATGTTTCAAATATTTTCCATTTTTTTGAGGCCAGAGATGTAGCAATAGGGTGCCGCGTAATTACAATAAAATATGAGTTTGGAAATATTTTTTGTAAAAATCTTGTCATAATTATATTGGGTGGAGATTTTTCTATTAAAAAAGGTTTTTCCAAATCCCAGTGTTTTGACCAATCCCGAAAGAGTTTTTCACCATTCTCTTTTGTGGCTAATGCAGAGGTTTCAGTCAGATGCGCATTTTTATCAAAAGCAAAACGGCCAACTCCAACCGGTATTCTGTATTTTCCAAATAGAGCACCACAATTTTTTAAAATTCCAAAGTATTCATCGCAGGGATAAACCGTTTGATGGTGTTGTCCCTCTTCATCTCTTATATCACCGTTATCATTAAGTCCGCTAATATAAGGATGATTCTTCAGTATTCGATGGACTAATGTGGTACCACTTCGATGAAGCCCGCAGACAAAAATAAACTTGTTCTTTTCCATTATTTATACCCAAAACGTCTTAATGCATTCTCGTCCTTTCTCCAATTTTTCACAAGCTTAACCCAGAGATCAAGGTAAACTTTGGTTCCTAGAAATTTTTGAATATTTTCCCGGGATATCTTTCCTATCTCTTTTAACATTTTACCGCTTTCTCCAACAATAATTTGTTTATGTGTTGGTTTTTCCACAAATATGGATGCAGAAATGTAGGTGAGTTTGTTGCTTCTTGGAGTTAATTCATTTATTACGACAGCTACCCCATGTGGTACTTCCTGCCGTACTACGAGTAGCACCTGTTCCCGAATAATCTCGGCAATTGTTAGTTTATCCTGCTGGTCCGTGATGGTTCCCTCCGGATAGTATGCCGGGTTTTCCGGTAACAAATCGATTATCTTATCAATCAGCATATTGATATTTATGCGGTTTGTAGCCGAAACAGCAACACCACCTGTAAAGTCTCCAAGCTGTTTAAATTCATCAATACGTTCTTCAAGATGAGAAATGTCAGTAATATCTATTTTGTTAATTACCAGGAGGATGTTCTTCTTGAGAGGGCGCAAAAGTTTTGCGGCTCGCCTGTCATCGCCATGAGGCTGGGTTGTTGCGTCTACGACAAATAGTACAACGTCCGCATCTCTCAGGCATGTACGTGCTGATTTTACCAGGTATTCATCAAGTTTTTGCTTTGGTTTCTTGAGGATTCCCGGGGTATCAAGGAAAACAATCTGTCCTTCATCCACCTCGCAAATGCCCATAATTCTGTTACGTGTTGTCTGGGGTCTTGGTGAGACAATTGCGACCTTCTCACCAACAAGCGTGTTAAGTAACGTTGATTTGCCAACATTTGGTCTTCCCCACATAGTTACAAATCCTGATTTAAATTTCTTGGCAGTCTTTTCAGTCATTGAGTAAATTCACCCCTTAATAATATATCATTTTCATGGAATAATTCTTGTACCGGTTTTGCCCTCAATAGATTCCATCACCTTGTCGATGGCCGAAATAAATACAGATTTGCCACCTCCTTTCAGGAAGTTAATGGCAGCCTGAATTTTAGGAAACATACTGCCTTCGGGAAAATGTCCCTCCTGCATATATCTTTCCGCTTCTTTCACAGTAATTGTGTCGAGCGGTCTCTGATTCTGTTTGCCAAAATTCAGGTAAACCTTTTCAACACCCGTTAGCATCAATAAGTAATCTGCCTTTATATCCAGAGCCAGAACACACGAAGCGAGATCTTTGTCTATAACAGCGTCTACGCCCTGCAGGGATCCATCTTCCACAAGGATTACGGGTATTCCACCACCGCCTGCCGCAATAACAATTTCACCTGACTCAAGAAGCTTTTTAACTGTCTCTTCTTCTACAATCCTGAGTGGACCTGGTGAGGCGACGACTCTTCGGAATCCTCTATTACTATCTTCAACCATCTTCCATCCTCTCTCCTTATGAAAATGTCCTGCTTCCTCAGCTGTATAGAAATCACCTATCGGCTTAGTTGGATTTTTAAAGGCGTTGTCATCCTTATCCACTATTACCTGAGTTAAAACGGTAACAACACATTTTTTTATACCCTCTTTCCGCAAACGATTCGTGAGTGTCTGTTGAATCATATATCCAATTGCACCTTCGGTATCAGCAACACACACACCTAACGGTAGTTCAGGAACTTTTCCATGACTTAATTCAGTCATTAATAACAAGTTTCCCACCTGAGGTCCATTTCCGTGAGTAATTACGACATCAAATCCTTTTTTTATGCACTGTACGATACCTTCAATACTTTTTCGAGTATTTGCAAACTGTTCCTGTATCGTTCCTTTTTCACCAGGCAGGATTAGTGCATTGCCTCCTAAAGCTACAACAATAACTTTTTTGCCGATTTTTACCATTATGTAATCTTACATAAAAATACACAAAACCATACAGGTATCAATACAGGAATCGTCTGCAACTTGAATTAACTGACTACTGAGAAGAGCTTAGGGCTCTTGTCCCGTAGTATTACGGTAATATATTACCTTTCGTATTCAGCCGTTACCTAGCGCTTATCTATTGTGAAACACGGGTAATGATTTCTTGTATCATTTCTTCCAACACCGGTTTGCCAAGTTCCTGAAATTCGTAAGTTGCCCTGACGATAGGTTTGTTTATCTTAATTCTTCTCCTTAAATCGACAGGAGTACCTGTGATAACGATATCACAGTCAGTCTGATTAATTGTTTCCTCGAGTTCGAGAATTTGTTTCTGTCCGTACCCCATGGCCGGCAACAGGTTTCCGGTACCAGGATACTTTTTGAATGTTTCTTTAATGCTTCCGGTAGCAAATGGCCTCGGGTCAACAGTCATAAGAGCTTCGTATCTCCCTGCTGCGATAACAGCCGCACCATAGGTCATTCCTCCATGTGTTAACGTCGGCCCATCTTCAACCGCGAGGACTTTACTCCCTTTGATGATTGCCGAATCATCAACCGTTATATGCAAAGATGCATCAATTACGGATGCCTTTGGGTTTACCTTCTGTATATTTTCTTTCACAGTATGGATGTCTTTCCTAACAGCAGAATCTTCTTTGCTGATAACTATGATGTTTGCGAGTATGAGATTTGTCTCTCCGGGATAAAATGAAATCTCATGCCCAGGTCGAAGAGGGTCTACGAGGGTTATGTGAACATCCGGATTGAAAAATGGCAAATCGTTGTTTCCTCCATCCCATATGATTATGTCGGCTTCCTCTTCCGCCTTTCTTAATATGGCCTCGTAATCAACTCCCGCATAGACAACGGTATTCTCATTGATGTGAGGTTCATACTCTTCCATCTCCTCAATAGTACAATAATGTCTAACCAGGTCTTCGTAGGTCTCAAAACGCTGGACTCTCTGCTTTATCAAGTCTCCATATGGCATGGGATGACGGATGACTACAACCCTTTTCCCCATTTGTTTTACGATCTGACATACTTTTCTCGCAGTAGCGCTCTTTCCGCATCCTGTTCTTACTGCACAGACGGCGATAACGGGTACCTTGCTCTTCAGCATTGTCTGCTTTGCCCCCATGATAATAAAACTGGCGCCCGCGGCTTGTACAATACTCGCCTTATGCATTACCTGTTCATAAGAAACGTCGCTGTAAGAAAAGACTACCTCATCAATATTGTGCCTCCTGATAAGTGAAGGTAAGTCATTTTCTTCGTAAATGGGAATACTATCCGGATATAACGTTCCTGCAAGTTCGCAAGGATAATTTCTATCAACGATGTTTGGTATTTGTGCTGCTGTAAAGGCTATTACTTCATAATCTTCGTTGTCTCTAAAGAAAACATTGAAATTATGAAAGTCTCTTCCGGCAGCACCCATGATAATTACTTTTCTTCTCTTCATCTATTACTTGACTTTCCCGAACGAAAAAAACCATAAATAAATCATTTTACAATAATACTATTTTTTCATAGTATTATAAAGTTTTATTATTCATCCCAGTACACTAACAAAAGTAAAATATTGTAATGCGTTAAGACGACATAACGTTATAATGGTTCGAACAAGTATAGTATGTTATCTAATTCTGTTATCCTTGCTGCTCTGTATGCGTATATCAACGGGAACCCAAATAGAGATAGACCTGAAGGAACATCGCCTGAAAAATGGTTTGCGTCTGTTTATGCACGAAGACCATTCGTCACCCATCATAAGCTTTCAGGTCTGGTATCACGTGGGTTCAATGGATGAGAGGCCAGGTATAACGGGTATCTCGCATCTGTTTGAACATATGATGTTCAAAGGTTCAAAAAACGTAAAACCGGAGGAGCATAGCCGTATTATTCAGCTCAATGGCGGTACCGATAACGCCTTTACGACTAAAGATTTTACTGCATACTTTCAAAACCTGCCCAGTTCCAAACTTGAATTAGCCGCACGTCTAGAGGCTGACAGAATGGAACATCTTCAGCTCACAAAGGAAACACTTCTATCGGAAAGAGATGTCGTCAAAGAGGAGAGACGCTTGCGCGTAGACAATTCTCTCTTCGGCAAACTGAATGAAGGGCTGTATGATACTGCTTTTCTGGTGCATCCTTACCGTTGGCCCGTGATAGGGTGGATGTCTGATCTGGAAACCATCAGCCTGGATGATTGCAAAACCTTTTACCAGACTTACTATACGCCGGGCAATGCTGCTATCATTATAGCTGGCGACATGGATCCGGGAAATACTATCTCTGTAATAGAAAAATATTTTGGCTCCTTATCGACTCCAGTGCGTTTTAAAGAGGTGATACATCCTGAACCTGTGCAAAGCCAGCAAAGGCAAAAAGAGATTTTCGCTGATACACAATTTCCCTGGCTCGCAATTGGCTATCACATACCTGATACTGACGATGATGATATTCCGGCCCTCGAATTGTTAGGTAACATTCTTACTGTAGGACGCAGCTCCAGACTCTATCGGAAACTCATTTATGAAGAGAAGGCCGCGTTATCTCTGTTTTGCTCAGTGGACAAAAACAGAAACCCAGGCCTGTTCACCATTACTGTCGGGAGCATCAGAAAAGAGTCCACACCCAAGTTTGCTGAAACCATAATCAATGAAAGTCTGGAAGAGCTTAAGAAGGAATTAGTGACGGAACGTGAAATAGAGAAGGCACGCAACAAAATCGAAACGGAGCTTATCTTTGGCCTGCAAACCAATTTCGTTCGAGGTTTACGTATGGGATTCAGTATGGAAAGAACCGGAGATCCGTTATGGTTCATAAAAGATCTGGAAAGGTATGAACGGTCAACGGCTGAGGATATACAAAGGGTAGCAAAAAAGTATTTTACACAAAAAAACAGAACCGTCGTACGACTGATTCCGAAAAAGGAGACACGGGAAGAACCATAAATAATGGATCTACTAAAACCGATTTGGTTTTCAGTTTTACTTGAAACCAAATCTTGGTGAAGGTATCCCCAGACAAAAGGTGCCGAGGACTTTACTCGCTCAATTTTATCTCGGATTTTATCCGAAAACCATTACGAGATGAGTATGTCTCACTTTACGTATTTAAAATGTGCATAGTGGATTCCTTTTTTAAAAAGAGGGGTTTAAGATAAAGGCCAGATGCTTTATTGCCAAGGTTTGCAAATTTCCCCTCTAACAAGAGGGGATAAAGGGGTGTGTGAAAATACCATGAAAATAAGTTACCATCCAAAACTCAAAGAACTTGCGCGAAACTGAGAAATAACAGCACGAAATCCGAAATAAAACTCTGGCAATACTTAAAATCCAAAAGAATGATGGGATATGACTTTCATCGGCAAAAACCAATTGACAATTATATAGTAGATTTTTTCTGCAACAAATTACAACTTGCTATTGAGTTAGATGGCTATACTCATACTTTTGAAGATATTTCTGCTAAAGATAAAGTAAGGGAAGAAAGATTAAGAGAATTGAGTATAACGGTATTAAGATTTTGCGATGAAGATATAATAAAAAATATGGAAGGAGTCTTGACTGTAATTCGATGCTTTATCGAAGATTTTGAAGAAAAACAGAAGTTACACACCCCCAACCCCTCTTTTTAGAGGGGAGCTTAAAATCGCATGAAGAACGTAGCATAACTTGATTGTGTAATCTTTCATTTTAATGTAAAGAATCAAAGGACTCCTTTTTACTTGTGCGGAAACACATACCCGAAAGGGTGTTAAACAACTATAGGGAAGTCGTTGCAAGCCCGACGAGCATTCTGGCGGGCAGGAGCTTTATCTCAATATTGTGAACGTTAAAGCTATGTTCAAGTTCATAAAGGTATTTATACGTAATTATATAATAGCTTTTATCTCTTTTTTGCCTCTTCTCACTTTCGATAAAAACTTGCTAGGTAATGATACATTGATACCGATACAATACAAAAAAACAATACAGGATAATGGACTCAGAGTTATCATGGTAGAGCATCATGAGTTTCCTGTCGTGGCAGTAGAACTTTTAGTAAAAGCCGGCTCAGTGCATGATTCGCAAGGCAAGGAAGGCCTTGCGAACCTCGTTGCACAACTCCTGAGAGAAGGGACGCATGCAAAAGATTCACTGGAGATAGCAGAAGAGATAGACTTTATCGGTGGTACGTTGAATGCATACGGAGAGTATGATTCAACCTCTATTACTGCCACTGCCCTTGCGAAACACTTTCCATTGATACTCAACCTGATCTCTGAAGTCACAAGATTTCCCTCCTTCCAACCAAAAGAGCTCGAATTTCACAGGGGAAAAACCGTAACATCCATATTAAGAGAAAAGGATAATAAGATGTCCATAGCCGCTAGAAACTTCAGCGAGATGCTGTATGGTATCCATCCATATGCCCATCCACCAATTGGAACAGTAGAAGGGCTTAAGTCTATCACAAGGAATGATATCGAAGAATTTCACCGAAACCATTTCCTCCCAAATAACGCAATCCTTACGATAGTTGGAGACATAAACACGACAGAAATAGTTGCTGCCGTAAAAGAAACCTTTAGCACCTGGAAGAAGGAAAATATCACAGAGACACCATTACCACCTATACCCAGAATCGACGGCTATACAATACGGATAATCAACAAACCTGATCTTACACAGACGGAAATACACGTAGGTCATCCTGGCATCAATCGTACTGATCCCGATTACTTTTCCACTCTCTTGTTTAGCTATATTCTGGGAAAAGGCCCGACATCCAGACTCTACACAAAATTAAGGGCAGAGAAAGGTCTTACCTATAGCGCAACAAGCCTCTTTGACGCAAGAAATTTGCAAGGTCCATTTCTTATAAGGACGTATAGCAAGAATGAGTCGGCAATTCAAACCCTCCGGCTAGTACTTGATGAGTTGCAAAAAATAACATCTAAAGGTATTACCAACGAGGAACTGGATAGCGCGAAATCCTATTACGTCGGCCATTTTCCCTTAAGCATTGAGACATCGTCCCAGATTGCCTCAAGGATTATTGAGCAAGAGTTCTACGGCCTGCCCGAAGGTTATCTCGAAAAGTATCTGGTTAATATACAATCTGTATCAATAGAAGATGTTAACCGTACGATAAAGAGAGTACTGGATCCGAGAAACCTGGTAATCGTCCTCGTAAGTAAGGCAGAAGATATTCAGGCAGATGCAAAGGCATTGGGTGAGGTAGAAGTAAAGGAACCGTAATTCCCCAACCTGGCCGAGCCTGAATCATAAAGGAATAAATTTCATATCTGTTCTTGTTCGGCCAGGTTGTTAAATATTTTTCTTTAACACACCGAAGGCGTAGTAAAAAAGTCTATAGGGTGACGATTCCCAGTAAAAAAAAGCAAGTAATTGTCGGCTTAGAAACTTTGCAGGAAAAGTCTTTCTTGATTACGCAAGCAAGATTTATTATCTATTGATCGCTCCAAGCTTATATAAAATATGTTTACAAAAAAGAGAGGTACATGAATACCATTAACGAATCAGATCTGCAAAAAATAATTGATTTATCAGTAAATGTAGGAGCAATTTATTTACAATGGGCCGGTCTCAGTGAAGAGTTAACGACAAAACAGATTCGAGAAAATTTTGTCTGTGGTGACGAACTCTCAAAAATCCTGGGCAGTTACGATACCACGGGAGACAAAAAGCTTGAACGCAAACGCCTGGTGGTGTTGGCGCATGGGTACCTTCGGGAGCACATTTCGCAAAACCACGCAGATTTATACAGAATAGGATTTTCGATTGTACAGCAAACGGTCGGGCTTGCTGCCCGGCAGACATCCGGTGAAGCTGAAGATTCCGGTAAGGCTGTCAGCGACATGTTACCCGAGCATATGAAAAATCTCAAGGAGAGGATGACAGGTCTACTTCCCCCTGACAAGATAAAGACTGTTATCGACCATATTACTCATGCAATAGAAGATAAGGGGCTCAATTTAGATATCGGAGATCTGCTAGCTGAGGTGTTCAGTAAAGTCGTTTTTTCCGGAGAAAAAAGAGCTGTTACCGTTACGATAGGAGAAGATTCAAAAACATTTCAGACATTCACGGAGATGGTAGGCGCTCTTTTGAATTACAGTGTAGAAAGATTTACCAAGAGATGTAAATCATTAGATGACTTTAATGATAAAGAGAAGTTCAAAAAAGTAATAGAAGATATCATCCATGATTTTCTCAGCAAAAACAGAGATCTCTTAACCATGCATACAAGCGATTTTGTTGAAGAGTTACAGCAAGGCGGGAAAGTTGACACGCAAACGTCAGCCCCATCTCTTGAAGAACTCGTCTTCGGCGCAGTCGGTGGAATGGCGGAGGGATTCTGGCTTAGCCATACAAAACACCGTGATTCGAAAAACTGAAATAGCCTCTGTGCAAAACTATTTTGACAGGAAGAGTTTCTGGATTTTCCATCTCTAAAAACATATAACAAACTTGTGAAGGCCGCAACGTATACGAATAATAAGAAAAAAGTCAGAGAATGGGCGCTGAAGTTTTTGAAAACCGGAGAAGCAGCTTCTAAAATCTCCAGTGAATATAAAACCAATCATCCTGAAATTCCTCAATAGCAATCTTTAACCATCCTTCAGCTTCTTTTTTCATACACAACTTTACCTTTTTTTATTATATTTACTAAGAAAGAATAGTTTTCTGATAAAAGATTTTTATATTCATCTGGTGTGTAAATAAAAAAATCTATTCCCAACTTCGGCGCAACAAGTCTGGAGAGTTCAACAGGTCTTTCAATTGGTCTCAGTGAAGTCTCTTTTATTATTAACATATCAATATCACTCCATTCATGTATCTCACCGTCTGCAAAAGACCCAAAGAGTACTACCTTTTCAGGTTTGCATTCTCTTACAATAATATCAAGAATACGCTTATACTCTGCCTTTAATGCTCTTTTTCTTTCTTTAATTGTGTAAAGTTTCATAATTATTGAACCTCTTAATGAGTATAAGTTATTACCTGGTTTTTTCACAAGAAGTAATAAAAGGTTGTTACTCAAATGGTAAAAACAAAACAAGAATAACGCCATACCCATTTTAAATCAAGGGGAATCAGGGTGTTCTTCTAAGTATAGCAGGATTAGGTAGCAATCGCATATATGTATTGTAGTGAAAGATTATTTCCTTATGGGAGAATTTTTGGACTGATAAAAATTTATTGATCTTATAGGAATCAAAAAATATTTAGAACATTTTATAAATCACTATGCCATGACCTGGTGTTTACTGTCAAGTATGGAGCCACATTCGTAACATCCGTCTGGTTGAAAATAAGTTAAAGGAGATGATGATACTATGTTAAAGTCTAAGATAGAGGGACTTCTTGACGAAGAAAGGGAAGAATAAAAAATAGGAATGCTATTTAACACAATATTGATTACTTTTGATATTTGGAACTTTAGGTAGCAAGAGGGTTTTATTATTATCCACTAACCACTGATTAAGTTTAGGCTCTTTAACCCTTACTTCTGATTTCAAATCCTCATGAGTTCAACAGCCTTAGAAAATGGAAGTGACCCTTTCCTTAATTGAGTCTGATATTCATCGAAATCTTGAGATAAGGGGATACCCTCAAGCTTAATTTGAGCGTAAAAACCTATCTTCTTCCCGATTATTTTTAGAGTTTTATTTAGTTCATGTAGTATATATTCTCTTAGGATGGCTCTACTTTTCTCAAATTTAAGAAGTTTGTATATTTGATAAAATTCCAAGATTTCATCATCCAAAGTACTTCTTGCCGTCCAACCTAAATGCTTGGTTATTTGTGCCAGGAAGACATTTTGATTTCTCCTATATGTAAGAAAATCATAACCCTTAGTCTGCTTTTGTTGAGCCATATCTTTCGTAGCAAACTCAGGATAACTATATTTACTTATCCACTGAAGATTAGCTAATAATTTTTTAAATTTTTTGACTCCACCAAATGTTATAGGTATTGATAAGAATAAAAGCGCATTCTTAGGCAACCAAACTAGTCTTTCTAAAATTCCAACTTTTATCATAAACTTCATTTGATAAAAACTGCCAGCAAAAGCCTATGTTTTCTCTTATACAATGACTTGGTATATTTTCTATAGTAAAATCTTCTATATTGTTTTTCTTTTCATCAGTGTAGAAATAAAAACAATCTCATAATAAGCTTTACCACAATAGTCTAGTAGATGTGCGGCTTCATCAATGAAGTTACAAACAGACTCTGTTAAGCTCCATTGTCTTCCACGATGAGTAAGTAAACTATTTGTGATAAGTTTTTCAACCTCTTTAGAATGGGGATTTATTTCAACTTTGAAATTAGGATTTTTTGATCTTCCACCAATAGGCATTATACCCAAATGTAAATCTTCTATTAGCATATGAGTGTAAAAAGAGCTATGAAGGTCATGACTTGTTCTTTTACTAGTTAGATAGTACTTTTTAAACTTCCTTGTATCTGGTTTACCATAATAAGGATTTCTATACATCAAACGCCTCCTGTTGTATTTTCATTTATACTATCCTCTTCATTCTTTATCTGTTTGGATAATCCATATCTATCATCAAACTTTATATCTTTAGATTCCTTTCGTTTTAGCATATAAATGATGATGAATACTTCCGCTGAGGACACATGAGGTTCGTACCTACCTCGACAAAGAGCTCTAATTAAAGAGCTGTTGTGCTTAGTCTTAGTATCTTCCTCTGAATAATAATTAGAAGAAAACATAGGATCAACTAAGTCCATTTTTTGTAGTTTATTCTCAAAATCTATTCGCCAGTTTGTTCTTAAAGAGTCTCTGGGGGTAGTTTGAAAAAGAAGACTCATACGATATTCGCATAACTTTATAAAATATTCCAAGGTTTTAGTTGGATTAGGGAGAGTGTCTAAATATACATTCCAAGTGGTTTCGCATATATCCCAAATTGCTTGAATATTAAATAATTCTGAATATATTTTTGCATAACCACTTATCTCCATGATATCTAATAAAGGTTCAAAAGAAATATTTAATGATGTTTCTGGTTGCCAATCTTTAAGTTTTTTTCTTAATGTTTCGTGTGCCTTTAAAGATCCAAAAAATAGCAAAGGGAATATTTTTTTGAATTTTTCAGGGTTCTTCAAAATCATGGATTTATAGCAATCTTGGCAAACTGTATTATAAACCATACCAAAAATGTCTGGGAGATTCTCCTCGTGTTCAACTACAGAAAGTATAGGAATACATTTAGCAAGATTTTCAATAAGTCTATCATATGATTTATTTATTCTATTCTCTATTTGGTTCCAATCCCATTTAGGCCAAGGTAATTCTTTGTTAATTTGCATTTTATTAAGGTTGTCCACAAGAACTTTTAATTTAGGTAAATGAAACACTATTTTGTTGCACATTTCAAGCCCTCTTCGAGAATGATAGGCAACCATTGTAAAAGATTTTTTTGATAAAAGAGCGTCACTTTTAGAAACAAATAATTCCTCTAAACATTTTAAAATCTCATCGATAGATTCATGTAACTGTTCGACATAACGTACCACAATTAACTGTCTTATATACCATCGAGGACTAAAGATATTATTTTCTATTTTTTTCTCAAATTTTAATTTCTTCTGCATAAACTCCATCCTCGGCAATATAATAGAAAGAATCCCTTTTACATAAATACTCTTATCATTTATCCAATTTACACTATCTATTTTTTTCAAGATACTTTGAACATCTAAATCTGATATTAGTTTATAAAAACCTATAGAAAGGGACACAATAGCCATACCGTAAATATCAAAAAGTGCTATTTCTATATCTTTATATTTTTCTTTGGAATCTTTAGAACAACACGAATTGTAATACTCTTCAATTGGCTTTGATAATTTGCTCATTATATCTCTACCTTTTTTGGCCTCTAAGTTTGAACCTAAAACAATAAAGTATTTACTAAGAATATTTAAAGTTTCGTAAACAACTTCGAAATTATTCTTTTGTAAAGCTTTTTCAAAAGAATGAATTAATATTTCCACAATATCATCTTCAACCCAATAAGAATTGGGAACCATTTCAGGTTGTAATGAGGTTTGCGTACGTAAAGACATTGTTAATGATATAGAATCATAAAGAAAAGAACTTTTATAACGTGGTACGTACATATACCAATAGCTATCCAAAGGGATAAATGCGCATTGTTGCTTGTAGTAAATTAGAAAACGCACAGTTTGTTGTAAAATTGGAGAAAGTGAATGTTTTTCCAATTGAGATTCCTTTGCACAATGTTTAATAAGAGCGTTTAATGTCGAAATTGTTTCTGTGGCAAGTTTACGGTAGTGAGCTTGAAAACTTTGTTCTGCCCATCTAAAGCCATGTATGGTAGATAATCTTACATTGTTATTTAGGTCTAGAAAAATATCATTGCTCAATTTTGCTGGATCAAAGAAGTAAAAAGCCCTAAATCCTAATACTACGAAGCAAAATATTCCAAAACATCCGCATATAATAACAAATAGAGATGTAAAGATTCCTGGAATCCCACCAAATGACTTGTATCCGAGAAGAATTATCGATATTGATGCGAGCATTGACAAAATTCTAATATATTGATTGCCTGTTTTTTCTTTCAGTAATAATGCTCTTAAATTACCTGGAACTCTGACAAAGACTGAGCTTGCAACAACACCTATAGCAGTAAAATAAAGACCAATAAAAATACTTGATATAGAAACAATTATAGAAAGCAAGGTATCAAAGGATTCTGTATAGGTAATTGCACGATTGTGTATAACCAGAAAATAATTTAAAATATTTCTTATAAATGGAGTTTTTGAGAAGGGGATATATTTTAATAGATAGTTTTCAGCTACTTCTAGTATCATAACTAAAAATAAGGATATGAAAAAAGAAGGAATAACTACTCTAACTAACTCTTTAGTTATGGATAAACGTTCTTTGACCGTTCTTAATCTCGTTTTTTGTAGGAAAAAGAACTTATTTTTAAAGAAATTTAAGGTATTGATATAATGTCGTAATGTCCAATACCACTTATTTTTTGATACCTGAATAACGAAAACATTAAACCGTCCTTTTCATAAGTAAAGAGAAGTTGACCTGCTCAGTTGACAAGCTATCAAAAGGAGTTATGTTACCCCCCTGACTGCAAAACCTTTTTTGAGAAAGAAAAGATTTCTGGAAAAATCTCGTGTCTGTAAATAAATATATATGAAAAATCTTACTTAAACAAATAAGACTATCTTTTTGAAGTTATTTAAATTGTGGTAAAAGTGATATGTAGCGACCTCCTGTCTAGGAATATTGTAAATGAGTGGTGTTGTTTTGCAAGACAAAAGACATTGTTCACGTAAAGTCGCAGAGAACGAAAAGGAAAGAAAAAAGAGACATTTAGCCACAGATTTTCACTGATAGACACAGAAATGAAAAGCTAGAAGCAGTTGATAGTAAGTAAAAGGAAAAAGAGAGGCGGGATTTATGAACAACAGATGACGAGTGACAATGAAAATTAATTATTGAACAATTTCTGCCAAAGAACTGCAGAAATTGTTCAAGCGTGAGGGCTAAAGAAAAAACTCCAAAGAAATCTTCCGGTCTCCGATGTATATTTTTCTCTTTGAAAAAATCCAGGATTAACCGTTATTGGGAAGGAGACTTTTTTTTATTTAAATTTCATTCCCGGCAACATTAATAAATTGAAAATAAAATGGGGGAGCTTTGAGGGAACCATGCCAATCTGCTTTATTGCCAATGGCTATTATATTGTTGAATATGTCGAAAACATTACCCGCTATCATGCAATCCTTTATTCTGCCTACAATTTCTCCATTTTCTACGAGATAACCGAGGTCGATATTTAGTGAGAATTCTCCTGCCAGTGTGTTACTTTGGCCACCTCCAAGTACCTGGTCAACAAGAACACCGCGCTTCATGTCCTTAATCATATCCTCAAAACCAATATCGCCGGTTTCAATGATAATGTTTGAATACCCCGGAGAGGGTTGAGATGCAAAGCTTCTTGTCCCATTGCCCGTAGATTCAGCATTCATGATTCCGGCAGTTTGTAAATCATAGATGAAATTTTTCAGTTCTCCGGATTCAAACAGGAGAGTCTTTTGTCCAGCCACACCTTCATCATCACAGATAAAACTTCCCTCTGCATAATCAATTGTTGAGTCATCATAAATGGTTATTCTTTCATCTAATATTTTTTCACCGATCCTATCTGTTAACGGAGAGGCACCTTTTTGCACTAACTTCCCGTTGCATCCACTTTCAAATGTGGACAACAGAATTCCTATTGCTTTGGAAGTGAAAATAACCGGATAACCGCCGGTTGCAATCTTGCACTCCTTTTCTGCCAATTTTAAACTATGGAGCGCCTTTTTTGTATGCCTATCAATATCATCGATTAATTTCGTTGAGCTTTCACCTTCATAAACGCATAAGAGACCATTATCACGAACTAAAAGTATATCAATGCCTATTCCAATGGATGTTGATTGTGTCCAAACATCAAGACCGTTTGAACTCATCAAACGACCTTTCCCCACCCCCTTCGAGATACCAAAACCACACTCGTAATTCGGATTAGCAGCCAGAACTTTTTCGATCGCTTCTTTACCGGTTTGGATGCCTTTTTCAATAGGATAGTTTGCAATATTTTCGTCATATAATTTGACCTCCCGACATTGAATTGACGGTTGGAATTTGAAGTATGCTTTCTGCCCAAATTTGGCGCTTTCTATCGCATTCAAGACTACTTTCTCCGGTTTTCTGAAATCGGTTGTGCTGGAAAAACCGATTTTCCCTTCCTGAATCACACGTAATCCGATTCCCCTGATTGACTTTGTATGAACAGACTTCAGCTTGTTATTTTCGAAGTTAATAGACCTGGATTCTCCTTCCTCATAAATCACCTCAGCTGAATCGACTTTCTTTATGGCAATGTCCAGTATCTTTTCTGCTATGTTACTTTCCATTTATTCCCTGATCTTAAAAGTTGGTTTTTCCTGTTTTCCGTCTGGGTCCAAATTTTCAGTCTTTATCCTTAAACGTACGTCATTGCTACTATCAGCATATGCAAGTGCGTTCTCATAATCTATAATTTTTGATTTGTACAGATTGAATATAGATTGATCAAATGTCTGCATACCTTCCTGGTTCCCATGAGCCATGGCTTCTTTCAGTAACTCAATTTCTTTTTTTAGTAGTAAATCTTTTATTCTTGGGCTACTTAACAATATTTCAAAAGCGGCGACTCTTCCTCCCTCAATTGTAGGTATCAGTCTTTGGGATATGATTGCATTCACATTTAATGAGAGTAATAGGTATATTTGCTCGTGTCTTTCTGATGGGAAAAAATTGATAATACGTTCAATTGCCTGGTTGGCATTGTTTGCGTGTAGGGTACCTAAGCAGAGATGGCCCGTTTCAGAAAAGGTTATGGCAGATTCCATGGTATTTGTATCCCTAATCTCACCTATGAGAATAACATCTGGAGCCTGCCGTAAAGTATTTTTTAACGCATCGGCAAAAGAAAGGGTATCCATCCCAACCTCCCTTTGAGTTATTATTGATTTTTTATGTTTGTGAATAAATTCAATTGGGTCTTCAACCGTAATAATATGGCCATGGGAGTTTGCATTTCTATGATCTATCATGGCTGCAAGTGATGTAGATTTCCCCGAACCTGTGCCCCCAACTATCAGGATAAGGCCTCGTTTGTCCATTATGATACTTTTCAAGACTTCAGGCAACTGTAATTCATCAACACTTTTAATATCAAGCTTTATCTGACGGATGACAACGCTAATACTACCCCTTTGATATAAAACATTCACCCGAAAACGGCCAAGAGATTTAATGCCGATAGCAAGGTTCATCTCTTTCTCCTCAATGAAAATTGCCTTTTGTTTCTCAGTCATGGTCTCAAAGGCGAGCTTCTCTGTATCATATGGTTCGAGTGCTGGTCCCGTGCCAGGTGTTATTTTGCCGTCTACACGGTAGGCGGGTGGGAAATGTACTGTCAGGTAGACGTCTGAAGCGTCTAGCCTGACCATCTCTTCCAATATTTCTTTAATATCCATTTGCTATACCAACCCTCAAAAATACTGAACTAAAATTCTCCTAAAGGAGTTACGGGTAAATTTCATCTTATGATATCAGGGTTTGTCAGTAGTTTTTGTATATCATTTAGTTCTACGGCTTTTTTTTCATAAAGCTCTCTTAAGGCGTTATCCATTGTCTGCATTCCAAATTGTTTTCCTGTTTGAATAGAAGAGTGTATTTGGGCTACTTTCCCTTCTCTAATGAGATTTCGTATAGCAGGGGTGACAATCATTATTTCAAGAGCGGCAACCCTGCCTGCTTTATCTTTCCGTTTTACAAGATTCTGGCTGATAACGGCGAGGATTGATTCTGAAAACATGGCCCTGATTTGTGATTGCTGGTCAGCAGGGAACACGTCTATGATTCTATCAATTGTTTTTGGAGCGCTTGAGGTATGTAGCGTACCAAAAACAAGGTGGCCTGTCTCAGCAGCAGTTATGGCTAAAGAGATTGTTTCCAGGTCTCTCATTTCTCCAACCAATATCACATCAGGATCTTCTCTTAATGCGGAACGCAATGCATTTGCAAAGCTCTTGGTGTGAGGGCCAAGTTCTCTTTGATTTATGAGGGCTCTTTTGGGTTCATATTCAAACTCAATGGGATCTTCAACTGTGATTATATGTACTTTATCTTCGGAATTAATAAGTTCTATCATACCTGCAAGTGTAGTAGACTTGCCGCTACCCGTTGGTCCGGTAACCAGTACTAACCCTTTTTCTTTTTTGGCAATTGTTGCAAGGATGTCCGGAAGACCTAATTGTGTCAAAGTGGGAATTGTGAATGGAATTGTCCTGAAAACTATTCCTACCCCTCTGTTTTGCATAAAGGCATTTACCCTGTAACGCGCGGTCTCCCCGAAAGATATGGCAAAATCCAATTCCATTGATTCTTCAAAAATTTTACGTTGTTTGTCATTGAGAATTTCATATAAGATAGTATGCACTGCTTCTTTATCTAGGGGTGGTGAATCTAATTTTTGTAAATCGCCATCCTTTCTTACTGCCGGAGGTTCTCCCGCACTTATATGTAAATCTGAAGCGTTCTGTTCCTTTGTAAATTTGAGCAACTCGGTAATATCCATATGATAAATAAACTCCTTTCCGACAGTATAAGACTCCAAAGCATCATTCTTAATTGGACGCAATCTGCAAAACAATTAAGATAGATTTACATTTGTCCGTCTGATTGGTGCGTCATCTCAATGTTACCAGGTTATCAAGATTTGATTCTGACATGTAAAACAAATTTTACTGATAAATCTCAAAACAGCAATTACGTAATTTTCCAGTTTCAACTAAGCGGTGGTTTATGGAGTTCTTTCGTTTTTTTTTACCTCCCGCCAATCGTTACATTTCTGATTCTGATATGTGGGCCTCCGTCACTAACGCGCAACGGGGATTGGCCACCTTTGCCACAACCTCCGAGTCCTCCATGAAGAACGAGGTCGTTTCCGATTGCATCTATATTTAATAATGTTTCAAATACATTACCCGTTAAGACTACATCACGGATCTTTTCGCAGAGTTTTCCACCTTTTATTTGATATGCTTCTTCGGCACTGAACGTAAACATTTCAGTGTTAGTTTGGCCGCCAAGTGAACCGATTGCATAAATTCCGTTATCCGTACTTGAAAGCATATCTTCAAATGTCCAGTCTCTGGGTTCTATATAGGTGTTTGTCATACGGACAATTGGTTCGTATGCATAACTGATTGCCCGTGAGTTACCTGTCGGACTTTCGTTCATCTTTGCAGCGGTTTCTCTCGAGTGTAACCGGCTATTCAAAATTCCGTCCTGTATCAAATAGGTTTTTTGTGAGCGGGTGCCTTCACTGTCATATTTACTGTAGCCAGCCTCCCCTTCCCGTGTGCCATCATCAACAATAGTTAAAGCATCGGAGCCAAAACGTTTTCCGATCTTCATAATTTCACGAAGTTTTTCATTTTCATAAATAAAATCGGCCTCGCTCAGGTGCCCAAAAGCTTCGTGAGTAAACACACCACAAAGTTTCGGATCGACAATTATGGTATATTTGCCTCCTTCCGCCGGCCTTGCGGTGAGTAAGTCTACAGCTCTCCTGGTAACTTCTTCACAGCTTTTCTCAAGATTTACAACATTGCTATACCCTCTAAGATCTCCAACGGAACTATAAGCCTGCTGCACATTCATACCGTCTTTTGCTATTGCCATAAAAGAAATACCGCAGAAAATATTCTCACTAATAATAAAACTTCCCTCCAGGTTTGCAAAATAAAAGGTACTGTGAGAATCGATATATCTGACGTTGGTAGTCTGTATTTTATCTGAAGAGAGAATTATGTTATTATATTTTTGGCACAGGTCATGTTTTTCGGTCAGAGGAATATCCGCGGGATCAATTTCTACTCTGGTTTTTGTCCTGTCCCGAATAACCTCTGTTTCTGCAAGAGCGACATCCTCCTTCTCAACAAGGAGAGACTGTTCGCATGCAATCTTTACATACCGGGACAAGTTCTCAATATCATTAAAGGCCACAAAACCCCATCCTCCTTTTGTCAAGGCACGAACACTGCCCCCTATAGCGGTGCTTTCACCGATGCTTTCCAATTCCTTGCCCACATAAGCGATACCAGTCCCTCTTCCCTCCTGGATCCGTATCTCAACATAGTCTGCCTTTGCGTTTTTTAAGGCATTTTTAATTAACTTTTCCATTATTAATATCGTTCTTTTTCCACAGATCTTTGAGGTGTTTCTCCTGTGAATATCGGTTGCAAGATATTTTTACTCCTGATCCATGGGTTTTTGTGCGAGCATTTATAGTAATTTTTCAAATTCCACTTTCCCGAGAATCGTTATTCCTAACTTTTGTGCTTTTGCCAGTTTTGACCCCGGGGATTCTCCGGCAACGAGGTAATCCGTCTTACTGCTTACGGTTGATGTTACTTTACCACCAAGTCCTTTTATTAAGGATTCTAACTCCTTTCGAGTATAACCATTTAAAACGCCGGTCAGGACAAAGGACTTTTCCTTAAAGGGTGAAACTGTTCTTTGGTCTTTGATAATTGCCCTTGTATTAACACCTGCCGATTTTAGTTTGTTAATAACATCCTTTGTGTGACTGTTTGAAAAAAACGTAACAATACTTTTTGACATTACCTTCCCGATTGCATGAATTTTGTTCAATTCCTCAACAGTAGCACACGTGAGTTTCTCTAACGTATTAAAATGTTTTGAGAGTATTTCAGCTGCATGAGAACCTACATGCTGAATCCCCAATGCACAGATCAGGCGAGAAAGGTCTCTTTTTTTACTTTTTTCAATAGACTGAATGAGGCGTTGCGCTGATTTTTCTCCCATCCTGTCAAGTGATGCAAGGGCATCAGGTTTCAGCGAATATATGTCAGCATAGTCTCCGATTAAGTTTTTGTCAACCAATTGTTCAATTAATGCAGGTCCCAACCCCTCAATGTCCATCGCTTTTCTACTTGCAAAGTACTCTATTCTTCTTTTTGCCTGGGCAGGACATAAGGGATTATAACATCTTAGATATACAAACTCCTTAAAGACTTCCTCTTTGCAGGCAGGACATCTGATGGGTACGGCAAATGGCCTTTCTTCGCCGGTACGTTTTTCCTGTACAACCCTTACTACTTGAGGAATAATCTCTCCAGCCTTTTGAACGACAACATAGTCACCTGTTCGAATATCCTTTCTTTCAATCTCATCAAAATTGTGTAATGTTGCCCTGCTCACGGTAGTACCGCTTAGCTGTACAGGTCTTAATTCCGCCACAGGAGTAAGAGTTCCTGTCTTACCAATCTGGATCCTAATTGCTTTAATCATTGTTACTGCCTCTTCAGGATGATATTTGTAAGAAATAATCCAGCGAGGAGCCTTGCTTGTTGAACCTAATTCTTCGTGTAACTTCAGGGAATTTACCTTGACGACTATTCCATCTACCTGATAGGCAAGGTCGTTGCGTTTTGATTCCCAGGAATTACAATACGAAACAACTTCATCCATGTTTCTGCATATGGTATAGTGTGGATTAACGGGTAGCCCCAATTTTTTCATGGTTTCAGGCAATCAGTGTGATTCGTAAAGGTGCCCCCCTCGTAATAACCAAAAGCGTAGGCAAATAAATGGAGCGGTCTTTTAGACGTTATGTGTGGATCGAGAAGTTTGAGGGAGCCTGCGGCTGCATTCCGGGGATTGGCAAACTGATCTTTGCGCTCTTCTTCCCGTTTCCGGTTAAGTCGTTGAAAATCATTGTTTGGCAGATAAACCTCACCTCTGACCTCGAGTACCGGGGGAAAGTTATTTCCAGTACAGAAAAATCTCAGGGGAATATTCTTAATGGTTCTTAAATTTGCGGTAATATCATCACCTCGAAGACCATCACCTCTGGTGGCACCTTGGGTGAAGATTCCGTTTATATACCACAGGGAAACCGCCACACCATCAATCTTAAGTTCTGCAACGTATTCTATATCACCTTCATGCTTTAACATGCGCCGGATACGAGAATCAAAGTCTCTTAATTCCTCTTCAGAGTAGGTATTTTCAATACTGAGCATGGGTATTCGGTGTTCGATTGATGCAAATCCGGAAATAAGTTCGCCACTTACGCGTTGTGTAGGCGAATCAGGTGTAATTAACTGAGGAAACGATTTTTCACACTTTTCAAGCTCCTTCATTAAAAGGTCGTATGCATAATCCGTTATTTCGGGTGCACTCTCAACATAGTATTTTCTGTCGTGATATCGGATCGACGAACGAAGTCTCTCTATTTTTTCGATGATATTTTTGTCCATTTACGAACAGTTTCCTTGTTTAGGAAGTCCACAGACTTCAGTACTATTAAACATGTCCATCCGATTGTGTATACTAAAACCGATTTGGTTTTCGGTTTTACCTGTCTGCGTGCATCGCACAGGCATGTCCAAAAACCATTATCAGATGAGTATAGTTTATGGGTTTTCATAAATTGGGCAGAAAGGTACAAGGCTTCTCCTGCTGAATCTCTGCCCCATTGCAAGTTACTGTGGGAGGAGGATAAGCTTTCAAGTTTTCAATAACTTTAAGAGTTGCTTCAAATCATTACGTACGAAATTATTATACTAATCGTTATCGCTATGTCAATTAAAGATAACGACATAGATACGGCATATAAAAATTTTGATTTTTACAAAAAAAAAAGTAGAATAAGCATAATTGTTTGATTCTCTAAAATTCAATTATTCTTTATGTATTTAACCAAACAAAAAGAGAGACATCTGAAAGTGAATGATGAATTCTGGAAAAGATAAAATAAAAGACTTTATATCTAAAGATAGCAGAAGATGCGAAAGAATCTCCATACCCGTTAACCTTTTTTATTCCTCCATTTCCGATACCGAATGGATTGGACCTCAATTCGTTGAGGATGTTGGCGGAGACGGACTGAGATTCAGGAGTAATACTGAGATAGCAGAAAATACAGAATTGCGTCTTAAAATGAATCTAACTAGTGACGATACTCCTATTATTTTTATGGGTAAAGTTGCGAGGTGTGAGAATAACATAAAAACTGAAAATCTTCCGTCTCAAAACAACGAAGGCGATTATAGCATAGGCGTCAAGTTCTATAAGATGGACCAGGAAGATAGGCAACGATATGTAAATTTCATCTGCGGGAAAATCGTCTCTTCATATTTTAACGACGAAGACGAAGAACCATAAAACAGACTCCTTTTGTTTATAGATAACATTCCATACTTTCTTGCCATTTAAAAAAGATAAACATCTCTTAATTGTTGAAATTTTCAACAATTTTGGTCCCTTCACCGTGCATTCATTGCTGCTTTAAAGATAAAGCCGTAATTGCAGACGAGCATAAAAACCTCTTCATTAACATTTTTCATGAGAAAGCGACTAAATTGTAAGTATCCAAATCCTCGACACTTAAATTGTTTCTGACACTCATCGGTTTGTTGTTCTTTTCTCGAAAAGCGGTTTTTTTATTTTTAGCTTTTAATGATAAAGAAGAAATTGTTGTTGACAATTTATACACTTGTTGACAATTTAAACAATTTAAGGGTTGCCGGTAGCAGTAAGATTTGGTTAACGCTTCCAGGTGAAAGATTATATTTTCATCAAAAACTTCGCATATTTTTTTTCCGAAACAGCATTGCAAGTTTGCAAGTATCTGGCACCATTAATCACTGCATGATTTTTCCTTCATACCAGTAGGCACCCGTTCAAATTTGGGTGTTTGTTGAAATTCTTTTACTGAGCAACTTGGCATATTATTTGTGATATGCCATTTGTTGCTAATCTTAACAGTAAAATCAGCAATCCTGTTACACTTTTGTCCTGTCTATAAATATGAAGTCAATCAAAGAGTTTGATACATCTAGACGAATTCATTTGCATAATTTCCTCAATAAGATAAGTTTCAGTGTCACCAGAACCAAAGAAGATTTAGAAAATGCTGCTGCTCTGGTCCATAGAGAATATGCAAAGAAAGGTTACATCAAAAAATCAAATTCAAAATTACGACTAGCCATATATAACGCACACCCCGATACTACCACCTTTATTGCAAAAGCGGGCAATGAAGTAATTGCTACGACCACCGTAATACCTGATTCTCCCTTAGGGTTACCAATGGATGAAGTTTATCGGGACGAATTGGATCAAATGAGAAAGGGGAACAAAAAACTGTGTGAAATTTCTATGCTTGCAAGTGACACGGAGCTTTTCAACGATGGGATATCAATGATGTTAAACTCTAAAAAACTTTTTCTTGTATTTTCCCTTTTTAAGCACATCTTTGATTATACAAGAGAATATCTTAAACCCGATTACATCTGTTTAACGATTAACCCGAGACATAAACTCACGTATGATTTTTTACGCTGTAAGGATCTGGGAGGAGTCAAGGCGTACCGGGGAGTTAACGAGGCTCCTGCTGTTGCCAAATATGTTGATTTAAATTCTATTGAGAAGGAATACAAAACAGAGGACATGAAGGGTCTCTATAAAATGTTTTTCCAGAGAAAAACGGATTTCACAAAGTTTGCAAATAAGTATACATATTCTTTTCGGGATTTAAAGTATTTCTTCGTAGAAAAAACAGATATTTTAAAATCAGCGTCTCCTTCCAAAAGAGATTATCTGGCAAAATGTTATCCTTTCTACGATTTCTCAGAGTTGCTATCCAATAATTCAAGTAATAAATCACACCCTGAGAGTAGCGTTCATTGGTGGGAAACTGAGGGGAAAGTAAAAACGATGCGCCCATGCCTTTCATTTCAACATTAAGAGTCTTGAGGGTAAAATTTACCTATTCTCATTTTCTCAATTATGCGATGAAAGTCTCCTGCCTTTCAGATGACTGTTTTTCACAATGGCCTCTAATGAGATAGGTACAGCCCCCTTTTTCTTATCCAGAGGGCTCTTTCAAAAAGACAAACTTCGATTTAAGTAACTATATTCTGACCATCTTATATGCCGTCCTGAAAACAACGAGCAGCATCCCGGAACCAAAGCATCCGATTGCTACCAGTGTGAACGGAATACTCGGATTTTTTTTTACCGTTACAGCTACTGCAGTGGAGGTGCTTATGTCAGTAAATGCTAAATCTTTACCATGAACATTTTGAGCATTCTGCCTTCCAATGGGTAGAAAGACTTGATTGTTTTTGGAGTTTCCTCCTTCGGAAACTAATCTAATAACAGGAATCCGGACTTTTGGAGGAAGGTATATGTCTGCCAGGTACACTTTTGATCCGTTTATGCTAACTGAATCGCGTATTCTCAAATCATGTTTCGCACCGCCTATATCCAGCGTAATCGATTCAGGTACACTCCCGTAGGTACGCAGCAAAATCTCTTTTGTTCCATGATCTAAGAGTATGGGGTTGTTATAGCCGAGCACACGATCGAATTCTTGACCGTTTCTTCTTATCTTCATGGAGGCATATATTTTTTTCGGCATGCCATTAGGGTATGTTGTCGATTTAAAATCAGCAACCTTTATCTCAAAATCACCGGCTTCGACCCATGAACTTGCAACCGTGAAAGGTTTACCGGATTTAGAACTTATCCCCCCTATTAAGTGTGCGGCAAGGGTGACCAAAAAACCGACATGCACAATGGATGCGCCATAGAGAGGAATCTTACGGGTACGGCTTTTAACCTTCCTGATAACGGAGTCCAGGGTGCAGAAAAAAATACCTATCCCATACATTAGGAAGGCGAAAAACATTACGTAGAACCAGATATTTATGGGCTTAACGTTTTCAAAGAAAAACAGAATGTCTTCTCCGGAAAGCCCGTCATAAGAGCGTGGATAAAAGTTCATGATCAGGCTGCCAATGATCAGAAGCCCTGTAACCGTAAACCCGATAATAATGCCCGTTTTTTGAGATTTCAGAAAGTCGTATATTTTCATATTCTACCAGATTGTATGTATGATTGAATGAAGGTCGTCCAGTTCAAAACCTGTGAGAACTCTGTGTAAAGAAACTCGTTCCAACATAGGTGGTGAGTAGAATTACAAATCCAACCAAGGCCAAAGGTGTCTTGAATTTCTTTGCCTCAGTCCAATAATCCAGATGGATACATGTTGCATAAAAGAACCATATAATTACCGACCACAGAACTTTTGGATCCCACATAAAGTAAGATCCCCAGGCGACAAATCCCCACAGGCCTCCAAATATCATTGATATGGAAAATGCTATAAAGCCATATTGGAATCCAAAATCTATTATTTGTTCAAATCGTCTCTGATTGCCGGCAGAGAAGTACTTGGCTAACGCTGCTGCAGAAGAACTCGTCCACAGTGCGTAACAAAAAAATGATATAGGGACGTGAAGGATATACCAGATTGTGAGCATAAGCGGTGGAGCGTATGTCAGGTTTTTGGGAAAAAAGGAAGCAGCAACCAAAAAGCAGTACCCAACACAAAAGAGAGAAATTCTGTAGACATAGCTCTCTATCTTGGAGTTACATAACAGAACAATAAACGTAGCAAGGGCAAAACCGCTGAACGACTCGAACTTGTTTGTGAGGGGAAAGTATTCTATGGCCAGACCTCTGAATGTTATCGCAGAAATATGGAGGACAACGCCACTGAGCAGGACATAAAATCTCACTTTTCTTCCCAGAAACCCGATTATCCAGTAAGACGTATCTATGAAGAGAGAACACCAAAAAAAGATAACAGATAATTTAATAAGAAATTGTGGATTCATCGTACATATCTGACTGCGTATATAAGGGTTAAATGGATTTGTGGCAATTACACTGTTTTCAGGAGGTGAAATCTACTTATTGAGAAATATATCGTTCAGGTTCTGAACGATATATTTCTTTTTGTGTTTCATGCCCTGATGGTTGGATTGACAAAATGGAGCTGCAGTCTAATGAGGTCATTTGATCTTCCTCTTCCTGTCCATACATACAATTTACCCTTACATCTAAACGGGTAAGGGACAACCAGGCAGGTTTTTCCCGTTTTAGTGTGTAAGGCTAAATGATTCTTCTATACTTTCCTCTTTTGATTTCCGGATATCTTTAAGTTCTAAGCCTTGGTGGGCAGTGTCTAAGCTTCCACCGTGAGCAGAAGACTCTGATGGTGCAACACTATGCATTCCTCCATGAGGAGACATGCCACCGTGGGGAGATGCGCCTTCCTGCATTCCACCATGGGTCGAAGCTCCTCCGTGTGCGCCTGATACTTGTGGTGAGGGTTTCATCAAAATCTCTGTATTGGCATTTTTTGTTAGATTTCCTATCAATTCGATAGTTTTGCTGTTATAGAGTGTCGTTTTTACTTTATCACGTACTTCTTCAAAGGTAACATCTTTCCCTTCCTGTTTGTCGGTAACCTTTAAAATGTGATAACCGTATTCAGTTTTTACGGGTTCGCTTATGGTGTTAACGTCCATAGCAAAAGCAACATCAGTAAATGTTTTTACCATCTCTTTTCTGGTAATAGTCCCCAATTGACCACTGTTTTTTGCGGAGGGACACTCGGAGTATTTTTCTACGAGTTCAACAAAATCTGAACCTTTGTCTAGCTCTTCCTTGATATTATTTATCTTCTCTTTTATTTCATTTAACTTGTCTTCATCTTTTAAGCTTCTTGTATCTAAAAAGATATGACTTACCGTTACCGTTTCTCCGCGGAAGTCACTGAGATTATCATTAAAGAACTTTTTTAACTCATCTTCGGCAACTGTTTTATTCAAATAATCATCTATAGAGAAGGATATATCCAGTGCAATCCTTAGCTCTTCAATGCTTCCGCCCTCTTCTTCCAATACTGTCTCAAGAGTCTTATCCTTTGTTTCAGGATTTTTCTTTAGATTTTCCCGGTATATGTTTATTTCTTCCTCAACTCGAGCCGGATCTACCGTAATGCCTTCCTTCTTGATAAATTGTTTCAGTAATACCTGGGTGATTAAGTCTTTTAAAATCTGATTTTCGATAAGATTCAATCTTGATTTGCTGACTTTATCCCTTACCTTATCAACTATTCTGTCAAGCTCAAGGCGAAGAATGTTTTCTCCATTCACTACTGCTATAACTTCGTTAGGATCATGTTTCATATCTAACCCTTCATGGATTTTGGCAAGGTCATACTTTCCTTCGGATTTGGAATACGCATCTAAATGAGGATCTTTACTCTTGTTTAACTTCGCAAGATCCTCTGCCTCCATTTTCAGTGCCTGCTGTTCAAAATCCATTTTACCTGGACCTGACTGATTGGCATGACCTCCTTTGTCATCACTTTTCCCGCATCCGGTTATCAGTGGCAGCAGAAAGCTGAAGGAAATTAGTGTAATAATAATTTTTGTTTTCATGGTATCTCTATATTCCTCAATTAGTTAATTTAAAAAAATAAATACGTAAACTTTTTATTGTAATGCAATAATTGAGATTGTCAAAACAAAAAGAAACAATGAAAATGAGAATAGTAGAATTCTTAAACAGTTTATAGTATATTACGTAAGCAAATGACGTAAAACTGTTAGCCATAGCCTGATTAAGACTTTTTATTTATTAAGGGAAGAGGAGTTATGAAGATAAAAATAGTAACGAAATTTTGCAAACCGGAAATGGAATCAACAGAGGTTCTGATGTTAGGTCTTTTTGAGGACACAAAAAAGATCCCTGTCGAATTAACAGCCTGTAACAAGGCTACAGGTGAATTGATATCTCACCTGCTTAACAACAGAGACTTCCGTGGAAAGTTAAATGAAACTATGTTGATTCCAACCTACCACAAAATTTCTCCAAAAAGGATACTATTGGTCGGCCTGGGTAAATCGGAATCATTTACTTTAGACAAAATACGGCAGGCATATGGTACCGCAAGCAGGGTAATACAATCAAAACAACTCTGCAGTTTTTCTATTTTTCCGGGTACATATAGTGATGTATCAATGGAAGATACCGTTCGTTCAATTGTAGAGGGAGTTTTGTTATCCCTTTATAATTTTACGATATACAAGAATTTAAAGAAAGAGGAAAAATCTGACGTACAAAGTTTTTCCCTGCTCATAGCAGATAAAACCATCCTTGGCAAGGTCAAGACGACAGCAAAAAGTGCTCAAACAATTGCTGAAGCTGTCTGTTTTACTCGTGATATCGTAAATATGTCCGGAAGCGACGCAACGCCAACCTTCCTGGCAAATAAAGCCAGAGAGATAGCAAAAAAATCAGATATCAAATGCACTATTTTATCAAAACCCGATTTAAAAAGAATTGGCATGGGAGGTATCTTGAGCGTCTCAAGAGGTAGCTTGGAAGAGCCAAAATTTATTATTCTTGAGTACAAAACATCTAAAAAGGGAAGTGATACCGTGGCCATTATCGGTAAAGGCGTGACCTTTGATTCCGGTGGTATCTGTCTGAAGCCGGGTAAAGACATGGATTTGATGAAGGGGGATATGTCAGGGGGAGCGGCAATCCTTGGTACCTTTATGGCGATATCTCATCTTAAGCCATCAGTAAATATTGTTGGACTGATACCATGCACAGAAAATATGCTCAATGATGCCGCTTTGAAACCGGGTGATATCATAAAATGTCTTTCAGGAAAAACCGTTGAGGTTATCAATACGGATGCCGAGGGGCGCTTGATTCTGGCTGATGCCCTCAGTTACGCGAAGAAATACAAGCCTGATGCCGTAATCGATATTGCCACGTTAACGGGCTCCTGTGTTGTTGCCCTCGGAACTTTTGCGTCCGGAATGTTTGGTAACAATGATGTCCTGAAGGAACGGATAAGAAAAGCAAGTGAAACTTGTTACGAACGGGTGTGGGAACTGCCTATCTGGGAAGAGTATCATGAATTAATCAAGAGCTGTATTGCCGATATCAAGAATGTTGGCGGTCGATTCGCCGGATCTATTACGGCAGCATGTTTTTTGCAGAAGTTCGTAGAAGATTTTCCATGGGTACACCTTGATATTGCCGGAACTTTTTACGCAGAGAAGGATACCCCCTATATACGACGAGGCGCAACGGGAGTAGGTGTGCGACTTCTCATACAATTATTACAGAACTGGAAAACGTTATCTGATGCCGGCGAAAAAAATAAAAAATAAGATTAACAAATCAGATATTGATAATACCATTTCAATAAGAGGCGCAAGGCAACATAACCTCAAGAGTATCAACATCAACATGCCAAGAGATAGCCTTGTGGTTATTACGGGTGTCAGCGGTTCAGGAAAATCCTCGTTGGCATTTGATACTATTTATGCTGAAGGACAGAGGCGTTATATAGAAAGTCTCTCCTCGTATGCCAGGCAGTTTCTTGATCAAATGCAAAAACCCGATGTTGACATAATCGAAGGTCTCCCCCCGACTATTGCCATTGAGCAACGCACAAGCCATTCAGGACCACGTTCCACAGTAGCTACGACAACTGAGATATACGATTACTTGCGTCTCCTTTTTGCGAAGGTCGGGACTCCCTTCTGCTTCAACTGCGGAATAGCCATTACCAGGCAGACCGTAGATCAGATTTTGCACAGGGTGAGCCTTATCTCTGAGGGCACAAAGATCATTGTTCTTGCACCCATTATCAAGGGGAAGAAGGGAGAGCACAAAGAGGTCTTTCAGACGATAAGACGCAAAGGGTTTATCCGTACTCGAGTCGACGGGATCATTTCTGACGTAAATACTGAAACCAAACTCAGCCGGTATAAAATACACAATATAGACATCGTCGTTGACCGTTTAGTCGTCAAGGAAGACATGCGCAAAAGGCTTTATGATTCCATTACTACGGCTTTGGAATTGGGAGAGGGAATAGTAATTGTTTCCCAGGAAATGGGTAAGAAATGGGATGACATTGTTTTCAGTGAACGGTATTCCTGCCCGCAATGCGGAATGGGATACGAAGAACTCGCTCCTCGAATGTTTTCATTTAACAGCCCATACGGTGCGTGTCAGGAGTGTGACGGGCTTGGCATGATATTGGAGGATGATCCGGATCTCTATTGCCCGGACTACGAGTTTATGGATTACCATATCTGTGAAGCATGTAACGGTGCACGGTTAAAACCTGAGGCCCTGGCCGTAAAGATCAAAGGTAAATCAATTCATGAAGTTACTGCTATGACGATAGAAAAGGTATTTGCCTTTTTTCAATCCGTTCGATTTGGAGGCGAGAGAGACACTATCGCAAAAGGTATTATCAAAGAGATCCTGGTGCGTTTAAGCTTTATGCTTGATATCGGACTATACTACTTAACCCTAGAAAGAAAGAGCCATACGCTTTCCGGGGGAGAGGCACAGAGGATCAGGTTGTCTACCCAGGTTGGAACCGGATTAACCGGAGCATGCTACGTTTTGGATGAGCCTACGATCGGCTTACACCAGAGAGACAATGACAAACTGATTCATACCTTAAAAAGAATGAAGGATTTAGGGAATACCGTAATTATCGTTGAACATGATGAAACAACTATTCGCAGTGCCGATTATGTGATTGATCTGGGGCCCGGTGCAGGTAAACACGGAGGTGAGGTTGTTGCGGAGGGTACGGTGAATGAGATTGTTTCCGTTAAGAGCTCATTAACCTCACAATACCTTACTCATGAACTCAGGATAGAAATCCCCTCGTTTCGAAAAACCGTGGACCTGAATAACTCGATCGTGATCAAAGAGGCACGGGAAAACAATCTGAAATCAATTGATGTCAGGATTCCGTTAAAGGTGTTTTGCTGCATAACAGGAGTCTCCGGTTCAGGCAAGAGTACCCTGATTAATGATATTCTCTACAAGTCGTTAATGAAAGAGCTCTATCACAGTCGCCTTAAGGCCGGCAAATTTGACAAAATAATCGGCATAGAAAAGATCGACAAGGTTATCGACATAGATCAATCACCGATTGGACGCACTCCACGATCTAACCCAGCAACATACACAAATCTTTTTAATCATATCAGAAAGATCCTTGCCCAGACAAAGGAATCGAAGATGCGTGGGTATAAACCGGCCCGTTACAGTTTTAATGTGAAAGGCGGCAGGTGTGAACATTGCGGTGGACAGGGAACAAAGAGAGTGTCTATGCACTTTTTGCCGGATGTGTTTATTGATTGTGAGCAATGCAGAGGCAAGAGATACAATTCTGAAACGCTAGAAATTACGTATAAAGGGAAAAGTATTTCCGATATCCTGGACCTGAGTGTGGACGAAGCATATGATTTCTTCAGGAACATCCAGAGTATAGAACGCATACTGAGGACACTGCGCGAGGTGGGGTTGGGATACATAACGCTTGGGCAGTCCAGCACTACCATTTCCGGGGGTGAGGCGCAGAGGGTGAAACTCTCTACTGAGCTTGCAAAACAGAGTACCGGTAAGACGCTTTACATTCTGGACGAACCGACCACGGGACTGCACTTTGCAGACATACACAATCTCTTAAAGATACTTCACAGGCTAACTGAAAAGGGGAATACGGTTATCGTTATTGAGCATAATCTTGATGTTATCAAGACGGCCGACTACATAATTGACATGGGGCCAGAAGGGGGAGAGAGAGGAGGGGAGATTGTAGCATGTGGTACCCCGGAAGAAGTTGCTGCGAGTGAAAGATCGTATACGGGAATGTATTTGAAAAGGGAGTTGTCTCTGGAGAAATAAATGTATTGCAGGAACATTTATGAGTACGCGGGCATTAAAAATTTTTCATGATAATTTTGACGAAACCATAATAATCAGCGTTGTCCGGTTAGGTTTTTGCACGTTTCGCTTATTGGTTCCTAAGCTGTCATTCCCGCATGTTTTTAGCGGGAATCTAGTATGAACTCGAGCCTATGGATACCCGATAAAAGCTTTCGGGTACGACAAAAGCGGTGAAAGCAAAAATCTAACCGGACAACGCGGCATAATAAAAAAAATTCTAAATTATTTGTTCGTAGTACCAATTAGGGGGATATAAAAACTGAGGAAAAATTACTGGCCGTACTTAACTCATTCAGAGTATCAGAAATCCATCAGGAGCCAGGCTGGTAGCCAGCATTACCATGTTGATGTCACAATGATCTGTCCAGCTTCTTGCTTCTCTGCTGGAGCGTTCAAGCCAGCAGTTCTCGATTGTTTCGATTAAGGGGGTGTACGGTTTCAGGAACTCAAGGAGCTTGTATACGTGATCTCTTTTTTTGAACAGGTCAGGTTTTTTCTCAATCAATTTTCTCACCTCTTCAACTGCACGCATTCCGATGGAGAGTCCGAGTTCCCGAAATGCAAGACGGTTCTCAATAGGAAGTTTCAAGGAATTCATTCTCGAATATGATTCAAGACCTTCCAGGGAAGAATCCAACAAAGTTTCCAACAGTTCAGATTGCTCAAAATTTTCACTGATAATCATTTGCGTTACTCTGCAGGCTTCACATAAAAGGCCGCCGATGCCGAGCGGATCTTCGGTTACCCAGTTTTTTCCTTTGCAAATAGTGTTTAAAACGGTAATCTCATTGCTGAGGTCCAGCCCTTCTGTTTTTTTCAGAATTGTCAGATGCATACAGTTGAAGTTGATTGTAGGTAATGAATCCGTCGAGAGGATCATGATGTCCCATGGATGGCACGAGCGGACTGAAGAGATCTATGCTCATTTACCAGTATATGCTTTTCTGGAGGCCGTATAACGGAGCATGGACAAATCCGGCATGAACAGTTTTCGCAAGCTCTAAAGCCCATGTATTATAAGTTGTGTCTCCGGTGATTCGGCTTACACGATTGAGTGTATGCATCCATTTCGTCAGATAATGGTAGTACTGTCCGTCACTATCCCATTCCACTCTTTCGTCAAAGCGATCAGAAAGGCCCCGTTCGTTCATTTTCTTGCCGATCCTCAAGCCACCCTTCGTTGGATGCAGCAGTCCCTCCTCTTCATCGAGGCCGCTGATCCACCCTGTTCTTGAGTCGTCCTCGCGATGACGACCAAGTATGTTATGTACCTGATCTACCAGCAGCAATGCTAGAGCTTTGTATTTATCATCACCCGTCTGGCGATAGAGCCCCAGGAAGTTGCATACGGCAAAAGCGTCTGTCCACAGGTAGCGCCGTTGAGCCTTCACGACCTGCGTCAGTCCGGTCAAACTGGCAAATTCAGTCATTATTTCAACGGCCATGGAAAACGACGGGTTTTGTTTCATTTTTTCTCCTACGATGACCCGAAATAACAGATGTTGGGATGTTTGGATGTCGAATCTAAATGACAAGATTACTACGCCTGAATAGATATTATATATATTCAATATAAATATCTGAAGTTAAAAAGAGAGACGGAGGTTTTACCGGCAGGCTATTTGTCATTAGGTCGTTATTTACACCCCGTCCCAGTCAGAACTTCCTTGTTGGGCTGACGAAGGGATTCATTCGGACATATCTGTCCTGTAATTAAATGCCAAATTATTAAAAAAGCTGCAGAAAAAAGGTTAAACAGAGGTATACTAAACTAAAAACAATGAAACAAAAATATTAAGAATCGATACCTGTTCATCCTTCACTATTCACTGCTATTATTTGCGTTTTTAATTGACATAACTATTATATAGGGTAGGATTCATTAATTGTTACACTTTTATTAAATTTATTAAAGGGGATAATTATGTCTATACAATATAAAGGTTACGATCTGGATCTTTCAACATCAAAATCATCTTGCAGTGATGAATGGATGACTTCTCTTCATATTAGCAAGATCAGTTCCGATGAATATAAAATAAAACCATTTTACTATAAAGACACTTTTAAAACAAAAGAAGAGGCAGATGATTATTCAACAAATCTAGGCAAACAGATAATTGATGGCGCACATCCTACCCTTAAGATTGATTTCTAGTTATAGACTTGACCCGGGCTTTTTCTTATATGTCAGACAACCTCTCTGATTATGCCCGGTCGTTGACAGATATAGCGTTCTCCATGTTTTAATAAATGGTAAACAGATAGGAACAGATGCCATATAGAGAAACCGCATATCAGACATAATAAGACATGTTGAAAGATTTGATCTATATTGAGCGATTCTTGATCAATATTAATACGATACATTTATGATAAACGAATCATAAATTGTAGGGCTCGTTTGGGAAACAGCCTCTACATTTTTTGATCACGAATCTTCCAATTTTAGATTTAAATAGTTTCTGTCATTCACCCAGCTGTGTTAACGTCCGCACGATTTTTCCCAGATGGTAAGCGTTATGATCTGCAACAAGCAGTATTTCTCTCAGATACGTGTGGCCTTCTCCATGAGGGATTTGAGACATTAAGTCAAACTCAGGATTTTTTACCAGAGCAATCAATTCATCCAGATCACTGAAGAATCCGGAAACAGCACTTTCCAGGATTTCCTCAGTCATTTCATCACTGTCCGATGGCCAGAATTCATCCGGCCATTCAGGAGATTCCCATGAAGGATCCAGTGTGTATCTTAAAATATCTTCCTGGGCAAGACGCATATGTTCGAGCTCTTCGTATACTGAACGTATTCCTTTTTGAGGATGCTTATTACAAAGTTCAGGTGTAAGCTCTTTCAGTACTTCTTCCAGAGTGGAATGTGCCTGGCCACCTTTTAATAATCCAATTAACTCCTTTCGTAACGCCTTATTATTCATGGTTATTTGCTCCACAATTCTTGTGATTTGTTTTTGTGCCCCGACCACTTAGGCAAATCATCATCGATGTCGATAATATGCATGCTATAGAAAATATGACACGTAGGTTTGAATTTCTCCGGGACTTTTGACGTACCTCCAAAATCGAAGAGGGATGGAAACGCAAGCCACATAGTGCGTCCCTCATCCGCAATGAGCGTGCGGCACTCTGCACAGCTCACTTTACAGGGCAGGATCCTTTCATGTTTGTTGAGCTCACTGTTATAAAAGTGCAGCTGCTCTATCCCTTTTGCAATTCTGATGTCGTGTTTATGGAAAATCGCTGCCCACTGCATGGGAGCGCCATGTAATTTCTGGCATCCAAAGCAATGACATATTTTTGCATCAACGGGATCAGAGCGTACTTCGTATCCTACTGCATTGCAGAAACAACTTGCCCGGTATTTGGCGGTAAAACTAACATCCGTAATTGACTCGTATTTTTCTCCGAATTCTTTCTTCATAATCTGAACCACATAAAAGAAAACCTAAATGGTACAACTTTCCCATCAAACTTATGATAACAGGAACACATACAACATTCAAACCTTGAAAGCAGAATGTGCAACTATTCATCCGTTTTTGCAGGATATGCTTATTCAATATTTAAGCTCTGGCCCTATTTCATTTTTGACCCTGTTTCATTTTATATGTGCCTCTGCCTGAGCAGCTGGATAGGGCAAGAGGTGCTAATGCACCTTGGATTGGGGCTTGGAATATACTCATATGATAATGGTTATCGGATACAATCCTGAATAAAATTGAGCGAGTAAAGTCCTCGGCGACTTTTGTCCGGGGATACCTTCACCAAGATTTGGTTTCCAGTATAACCGAAAACCAAATCGGTTTTAGTATATGTACCGGATGAGCAAGAAGAATTGATAAGTAAGGGCTAACCGAATCAACTACAATCCTTCTGTATGTGCCGGGCGAGCAGAGGGACATACCTTAGCCCCCTTTGAGTTAATCATTTGATTTACATTCGTATTTCCGCTATCATATATGGCCATTTAAAAGGGGAAACAAAGGTTTGATTAAAACTATTTGGCAGATTTGAGTTTTTTGAACATACACAGGAGACAAGACAATGAAAATATACAAGCTAACACCAAGGGACCCAAGTTCTAAAGTTTGGGAAGGGAGCGATTTCAAGGGTGCGATAATCGTGCGGGCAGAAAAGTCGGATAACGCTCTAATGCTAGCAAGGTTAAAGTACAAGACAACGCAAATGCATACGATAGAGTCACAAGAAACCGCGTACGGACCTTGGACAGGTGCTAATACTGACTTCGATTATGTAACTGATTCTAAATATTCCATTGAGGGCGATGAAGAAATATTAGAGGAAATCACTTAACAGGGTCGCCAATTGGCAAGGTTAACCCGGCAGAAAGCGATATGTCCATTGAAGAGATTATACATGTAAGTGGTTGACAACTTTGGACGGGTAGGGCCAGGTGGGGACGAAAAGTGAGATCTATGGAGGGCTGTTCATTTAAGATAACCGGATAGTGGAGACGAAGGCTTCCCGATATTTACAATAAAGGTTTCTGTGTACATAGGCATGTTCTGGGCTTACCCCCAATAAGGCTGATTACAATCTTCGTGATTTATTTTTGTGACCCGACCACTTAGGCAAATCATCATCGATGTCGATAATACGCATGCTATAGAAAATATGACAGGTTGGTTTGAATGTCTCTGGAACTTTTGACATACCTCCAAAATGAAAGAGGGATGGAAACGCAAGCCACATATTGCGTCCTTCATCCGCAATGAGCGTGCGGCACTCTGCACAGCTCACTTTACAGGGAAGAATCCTTTCCTGTTTATTGAGATCGCTGTTATAAAAGTGCAGGTGTTCTATCCCTTTGGTTATTCTGACGTCGTGTTTGTGAAATATTGCTATTCACTGCATGGGAGCGCCATGTAATTTCTGACATGCTAAGCAGTGGCATATTTTTGCATCGACGGGATCAGATCTTACTTCGTATTCAACTGCACTGCAGTAACAACTTGCCCGGTATTTGGCGGTAAAACTCACATCATCAACTGACGCGTATGATTCTCCGAATTCTCTCTTCATTGTCTGAGCTACATAAAGAAAAACCTGAATGGTACAACTTTTCCATCAAACATATGATAACAAAGTTCATACAGTTGTTTCAAACATTGAAAGCAGAATGCGCAGCTATTCATCATGTTTTTATTTGATAAGGGTATTCAATATTTAAGGTCTGGTTATGCTGCTCTGTCCCACAAGCTTGCTGCCGCACCAGTCCGGACATTCTCCGGAGTTAACTTGTCGTCGATATTGGTTGCTTCTGCACCACAAAATCAGGTTATAACGCTCACCACTGGTAATTTCTTTTGCGCCATGCCGGTGTTGACCTCTATGTAAGAGGGCACGCCCCAGCTTGTGTACAATCTCTACGTACTCTTCTGTTGAAGAAAATGATTCCTGGCACGTACGGCACCGCAATCCGTGAAAATAAATTTTTCCATCGGTAAATTCTCTTCCAAGACACACATTAAAAGTAACATCACTATCGTCGGTATGAAAGGCGAGAGAAACATCTTTTCCCCTTTTATATTCCACAACAAATCCGTGGTGCTCGTCAAGCGAGTCCCCTCCAACATCGTTGAATAGTAATGTTGATAATGGTGAAATGTATTCTTTCATAAGGCGGTTAAGAAAAGAGTCAAAACCAAAATCATCCAGAATTGCTCCGTAGTTATTCATACTGTTTGGTCTGTGTATAGCAATTTGTTGTCTTGCGCACCACTCTTCAAACCACATAATTTCCTCTAATAATTTTTTACAAAAATCCAGTTTCAGGATATCAAATGAATAGATACCCGGATGCTCTTCATGTAATATTTGTTGCAATGCCTCCGGTGTATTAATCCGGAGAGCCTGCACAAATGACGGAACAAAGATATCGTCGTTTATGGTATAGAGATGTTTATGCATGGGAATATAGTTGAGTTGTACAAAGTTTCGATATTCACGCTGCATCTCACAATATGTTTCGTATTCTTTGGTCATGGAAAGCCTTTCACATAAGACGCCAAAATATGCGATCCATTATTTATAAAAGACTATTTTCTTGTCAACAATTTACAGGCTGTCCGAGAACTGTTATCCTGACCCCGCAGCCAGTCTTACTATTTGTCATCCCGTCTCCTGTACTGAACCAGATTCGGTATTGTTTGAGGATCTCTAACATCTCCGAATTCTCTCTTCATAGTCGGAGTAGTATAAAATATAGTTAATATAGCAACTTTATCAGATTGTTCCAAATTGTCTCCTATTAAAGCAAGGATTTATTTGTTTTACAACTTGTCCCCGTCCGAACGGATTGATCCTGGCAGGGGACGATTAGTTTAGCAGGAATATTTTTTATCAAAACCTCCTGTTAGAAAAGCGAGTATCAAGTTTCTATTACTTGTTATCAAAGACAGGCATGATGGATTTAATCATTTGTTCAATAGTGAAATGCGATCCTGATTCCCTCTATTTTAATAAAATCTTGAAAACCAGATTACTGCATCATTCTTTATGCTTCGGTTCAAAAGTCTATTTAGCATCACCTTTTTGCCGCATCATAATACTGCTTTCAGCATAAGCTTTTTGAAAAAAGTTGCTTTCTGATGTACCAGCTGTTAATCCTGATGCAATAAAATTGAAAATTTTTGTATTAGATTCAAACTCAAATTCGTAGATCATTTGTGCTAATAACGATTTTGACTTATTCTCTATGCCTCTATCCATATCTTCTCCATACGTAAATTTTACTATGTCGTTATAAATGCTCCATAATTGTCCCCAGATTCCTTTATTCTCGTGATCAGGTTCTATTCTCTTCAAAAGTTCAATAGCAGTGAATAGAAATGATCTAGCAAAGAAATGCAGTTTGCTTTGTTCTGATTTTATAGTGAACTGCACCTTTTGATACCAAAAACACCATATGGCGGTAATGATGTCTTGCTCTATAAATACACCATCTTCTCTGCTTCTGCTTATCATGAGCGAGATAAATTGCCCAATTTCGGTCAAGGCTTTCTTGTAGTCTCTCTTGAACCACCAAATCATATTCATAAATGACTTGAATTTTTGATGGTTGTTTAACCTTTCTAGATAGCTCTTTATACTTTCTCCCTCGGGAAGATCATCTTTGAGGACAATCAATATATCATTATAGTGTATCAGTGTCCCCATTATATTAAACGCACACAGTTGGGCAAATTTCTCTGCCGCTTCTTTTTTAGTTATTAAGGAATAATCTCTTAAAATCGTTATTATATCTATTGTAGAAATAGTATTTTTATAATGATTATCACCACAAACATAGAGCCTTGATATTGCATCGTCCGTGTAATATATGTGTATTGAAGAATCATAGACAGATTTAATACAATCTAATTCATAAAAAATGTGATTTTCATCAATTGTAGTATTACTTGAAGGCTGATTAATTCTATCAACATGTCTTGATAGTAATTTGAAAATTGACTTGGCTTTTATAGCATGTGAGCTACCAAAGAACTGCTGAGCTAGCATCTGTAGATTTAAAATTGTATTTTTTGCAATCGCAACTTCATAAAAAATCTTAAAAAGATATTCTAGTAACCCCAAATCGAATAAAATCACTAAAGACACCTCATCGATTAGGGGAATCCTTTCTTTGAAATTTTTTATTTCTCGTATTTTATAAAGCTCTGTACCAATACTAATAGTTAATTGATATTGTTTACAATCCTTGTCAGCTATTTTTGATAATTCCCATAAGTGCAGGAAATTGGAAACGTTTAATAGCGCCTTATGCCTGACTAAAAAAGGAATAGGATATCCTTCACGGCATAAAAGATTCTTATTCCGTTCATACCACTTCTTTTTTCTTCTGTTAATCCTGCTATTTTCTTGATTTGAGTCAAGAATTCTTCAGGAGCTTTTTCTTCCAAAGTGAATGATCTTAAAACTTTTGATTCCGGAAATTTATCTACATATTTCTGCAATCGTTTTTGGAAATCCTTAACGTTATTATTTTGAACTACATTTTCAGTATTAAGTGTTGCCATAAAGAACTGTATTAGATAAAGTCCCTCCTCTGATTCATCATCTTGATCGCACAATTGACCATATCTCAAACATATCTCAATCAAACCTTCACCTTTGGGATCAATATACATTTCAATGTTAAACATCATTCTTAAAAGATGTAGTATCTGCTTTTTTTCAGTTGCTTTCTCAAGAAATTGTAAAACTAGAGTTTTGGCTTTTGCGACCAAACCACATCTTGCTGATATATTAATATAGATTTCTAAGGCTAACGGATCGTGTTTCTCCCCTTTCACGATTTCTTCTAAAAGTTTAATTGATTCTCCAGTTTTTCCTATTTCATCTAGTCCTAAAACAAGCGAGGTTTATTAACCACACACGTACTCATAATATTTTAATCAATAATTGGTTGCTTGTTTGATCCCTTATGCATCTCTCAATACTTTTTTTGTTTGTAAAACTTCTCGAATTCGTAAAAATACCACTATGAACAGACAATATCACTGTGTCATGATACAATGTTGATGTACCAATCCCGCAGACTTTTAACTCCATTCATTTTTCTCACAAAATCTTGTTACCCTCTCATGCATATCTTCAGTTTTCTGATCCGCTCCCAGGTAGCAAAGAAATCCTGCAACCAGTCATTGTACCCAAGAACACGATACAAGATCTTTTCTCCCCGTTTTGATAATTTGACACGGCAGCAAAATCAGTGTGTTAAGCAAACCTCCGAAATTCCATCTTCACAACCTGTGTACCCCTTGCCTTGTCGGGCATTAACATCCCAAACCACGCCTTTATATTCCACGCCAGCGCTGTTATTACCATATAAGCCCAGTTACTCTCCAAATCTCTTACCGGCATCTTCATCGCATTTACCCCGTTCTTTAACTGCTCTACCACATTCTCCTGATTGCATCGCCCATTTGCTAACTCCACTACTTCCTCTGCCGGTATATCGCTCAGGGTTGTAATGTAAAAAAAGTATCGTACGTCATCAAATAATCTCATCTGACCCCTTTCTACTCTCAAGGTCTTCCTGACCACTACCACTCGATACCTCTTCTCACACTTCACCGGTCGATACGCAAACTCTCCCACGTGCTCTTCCTCAAGACAAATATTCTTATACCCTCGCTCTTCCACGATCCGCTCTTTTACCCTCTCTGGCCTCTTTCTCTCGTTGGTCTTTACCGTGTATTTCGGTTTACGCCTTATCTCCTTCCATGATTCCTTCGATAGCTCCCCCTGCCCGTCTTTCCAACACCGCATGAGCATTCATACCAAACACAAAGTCTGCCTGCTCAGACCAACGATCAAAATTTCCCGTTAAGGAAAATCCGTATCTCCTCTGATACATACCCTCTTCGCGTATCGCTTCACCAATCCTATCGCACGGTCTATCCACTCCACACAACCGTCATGGCTCGGCCTGTTCCCGGACGATTCACCAGATACAACACCCTCCTTCCGTGTTCCCCAGCGATATCACCAGCGGCGCATACCCCCATATCCCCTTATACGATACATCTATTCCCTCCTTGCACTCTCCATACGTTTTTGCTATCGTACCATCTACATCTATCAGTGCCTCCTCCATGGAATCCTTCCTGCTCTCTTTCCATACGCGGTGCGTGCGGTATTGATGCACTCCATCAGTCTCAGGATATCCGCTTTCTTAAATCGACGGGTAAATCCCCGCTGTCGTCGGATCCGGTATCCTCTGCGCTCCTATTGCATTGAGGTACCCCGTATCCTGTCGGTTCAACTCTATGTCCTCTAATCGTATATTTCCGCAAAGGACATTGTATGCTATATTCAATACATGATCTGACTCGTGGTAGGGAATATGGCTTTTCAGTAATTTGACCTGCCGGTTAATCTCGTGTACCAAACCACTCTTCAGTACCATTTGATGTATTGCTCCTATTCCTCCGCAGTTGATTGCCTGTGTCTTCTCTGCTATTTCGTAATGGATATTCCTGGCGGTGAACATCGGTTGGGGTTGTTCCTCCCACTGCTTCCTCTCCAGTCGTTTTTTAATTTCTCGTTTCTTTCTCTTGAGTGTTTTGGTATACTTCTTTCGTAATTTTTTGTTCATCTGAAATGCCCCTTTTGCTGGTTATTGGTTTTTTGAGAAATCCTATTTTAACCAGTAAAATGGGGTATTTCAAACCTCTTCAACTCTCTTTGTTAAAAATCACGCTTGCATAAGGTCTAGTGCTAAGGCTTCAAATGCTTTAAATCGAGGATTTATTGAAAATCTAATTTGCGCCTTTCGGGAGGTTTCTAATACGCCATTCCAGTCTTGAGTTGTTGCTTTGGCTTGGCAAAGAATAATATATTCATTATCTAATAAATCTCTTTCAGAAAAAATATCACCAGATACTTCAATAATTTTTTGTGCTGAATCTCTCTCATAAGGATTAAGATCATAAAAAAGTTGAGCTAGTATTTGGTAATTCTTATAACCTTCTTTGTAAACACCATATAACTTCTCAAGTGCTTGAGGCTTTTTTAACAGTTCCTGCTTTACTTGAATAATATAGTCATAAACAGCAATTAACGTCTTCGAATCAGGAAATGTATGTAATACTTCGAGAAATCTGTTCCTTTCATCATGCATGAAAAGGACGTTAGCACATTCGGCTGCGATTGCGATAACGGTATCATAATTAGCCGGTTTCTCCTTGATTAGATCATCAAGTATCTCACTGGTTAAGTTAACAACCTCCGATTTTTTGTCTTTACGAAAAGTTAAAACAATTTTATTTACTTTGTTTGTTAGTGTTTTTGGCAATCTAGACAATTGTTCCTCAGCAATGGTTCTATCATCTAAATGCATTGCAACCTGAAGCAAACCCTCTTGTATGATTGAAGCATTTGGTCTGATTTCTGCTAACCTGATAAGATGTTTTTTAATAATACCTGGTTCGGAAAAATAAATTCCTAAAATGATAAAGATATCTATCATAGATTCCACATCAGGTGGGTATCCTAATTGATTAGCCAGATCCCAAGCCAATAATAGTTCTACCCAAGCTTTTTTTAATGTTTCTGGATTCATATCTGGTGCGCCAGAGAAAGGTATTGTTGTATCTCTAGGAGGATTTCTAAATCCAAGGTTGAAGTATGATCTGGCTTTTAATGCTCTTGTACTAAGCTCTTGTCTGGGCGTTAAATCCTGTTCCGAAAATGCCTTATCAATCTGTTTAACACAACTGCCGTATGAACCTGCAAGCAAATGTATAAGTGCCTTAAGAATGAAAACGTCTTTTTCGTCCTGGCCTTCTAAAATTTCAAAAGCCTCTTTATGATTCCCATTTAAAGCCAGCAATTTTGATTTTAGTCGCAGGTAATCAACATCAGCCTCTTCAGATATCTCCGCTATAATATTATCTATTATTTTTTTATCTTTCTTTTCGTAAGGGATTCTTGATTCTAAGTAGGCAAGATGATACTTTTTGAACTCCTTAGACGTTAAATGAGCTTTCTTGTGTAAATGGAGTGCCTCAACACGTTTTCCAACAAGACCCGTCAAGTATGCTCTCTGATAATAATACTCTGATTTTTCATGATTATTTGCTTCTTCTAATCGGTCAGCTAATTTATCTAACTTATCTTGTGCAAGTTTTTCATTGTTTAATGATAAAATATCCGAGACTTTCTTTAACTCATACGCAAAACTGTCTTCTGGTGCATCTAACCAAGGTGTTTCCCCTTTGTTTAGAATTGTATCAATAGCGATTTTATTTGTTTCAAAAACATATCTAATCTGATTGACCTTATCTATTGGATCAGAATATTTTTCTTCAACTATATTGTATATTCCTTCAAAAGCTCTCTTTTTTTCTATGCGGCTATTTAAGTATGGCAGAACGTTTAAATCCGAATCTAAGATATTTTCTACAGGAATATGAAAAGTGTGTGAATCCTTGCCAAGATGATCTAAACTTGGTTTCCCTTTTCGAAGTCGTTCAATTTCTTCATCTATCCATAAATAGTAAGCTGGACACTTCCGTGGATCATTGTCTTAGGTAAGGTCCGCAAAGACGAGCATAATAGGATTTTCGATTCTTGCATAATAATTTAAGGTATTAATATCCATTGATTGTGCGAAATGCTTACCATCAGCGCTGAGTTTTTTATTCTGTCCATTTTCTTTCTGTGCTGATCCTTTTATTTGAGCATTAAACATGTTCGTAAAATGGCCATGGTCAACTATTTGCACTTGCATATCTAAACCTGCATCCGCATCATCATCGGTCGCAGTAATTCTCCATGAAGTGGGATGACAGTTGTGAAATGTTAAAACTGCGTTATGACCTATTTCCTGTGATTCAGACTCTTTGGGTAATTTAGTATTATGCATAGGAACAACATCCTAGAAAGAAACGAACAATGTCAATAGTTATTTTTCCCCCTTGGCTACAAACCTTTTTTGAAAAAAAAGATTTTTGGGAAAACTTCCAAAAGAATAGCTGTAGAGTAGTTTCAAACGTAATTAGTGATTAAGCCTTGAAAGAAAATAGATACAGCTTTAAATGTGTGTGAAAATCTTACTTATATAAACAAGTAAAACTATCTTGTTTGAAGATATTTAAAATGTGATAAAAGTGAATTGTAACTGCTGTTTACGGCTCTTTTGCTGTATAAAACTAAGTAAAATAGAAAATTGTGATATTAACGTTATTATAAAAGAGTGTGGGTGTTTTACAATATAAAAGATTGCTTACCGCCACCCAATCAACACGTCGGATAAAAAGGAGTCGAAGGAAAAACAGAAAGCAGAAGTATGTTTGGAAATTTACTGTTATAGGGTTGTGGGATCGAAGTCCAATCCCAAAGGGTTTATAAGATGAACTACAGTTGCCCAAGATATTAATTTACAGAAGACTTATTCAACAATATTTAATATATTTCACTTCAACTAACTTTTATAAAGGGGCTTTAATGGTATTTCATAAATATGTCCATTGGCAAGATGAAGAGTTTTTTTTAGGTCATTTTGTAGATTATCCCGATTATCTAACTCAAGGCAAGTCTTTAGAAGAATTAAAAGAAAACTTGGAAGTTTGTATAAGGATTTAATCAGCAAAGAAATACCTTATATAAAAAAAGTTGATGCACTTAAGATAGCTTAACTGTATCATAGTCAATATCAAAATAGACATGGATTAGATGGTTGCGCATTCCAATGATTTTTATCCATGGGGTTTCTGGATGTTTGATTCGGTATTCTTTGGATAATTTAGATGCAGCCTCGCCAATAACTTCGATGGAGCGAATTTATAGCCCTCGCGGTCTTGCCATCTTTGTAAAAATCATCTATGGAATAGCCTTCTACGTATTGACAAGCTTCTTTTGCCTCTTCAAGGATACGCTGCAGGCGGATTTTATCCTCATACAGCATATTCTATCCTCGCTTTTGAAAGAACGTCATCTCTGAAAAATCTACTTAGTTCTCCTGGTGTGCGTAAATCAACCTTTCTGCCCACCATTTCAGTCAATTCAACTTCCATTCCCGCAATATCCATCAGGCCAGGAATGTGTTCGGCTTCAAACTCAACCAGAATATCAATATCGCTCTCAGATGTATATTCGTCTCGCAGTGCAGAACCGAAGATCGCAAGTTTAATAATATGGTTTCTCTGGCAGAATTCAGTGGTTTTTTCCTTTGATATGTAATCTGCTAGATTGAACATTATTAAGCCCCTTTGCTATAAACAAATATTCTCTTACATTCAGATAAAAAGAAGAGACCCAGTATCGGATGAAAAAAAAGATCATTTTTTATATACTAAACCCGATTTGGTTTTCGGTATGACTGGAAACCAAATACTGGTGAAGGTATCCCCGGATAAAAGATGCCGAGGACTTTACTCGTTCAATTTTATCTCGGATTTTATCCGAAAATCATTATGAGATGAGTATATTATGATAATTTCATGAATGTGATTTGGCATAATAATAAATTCATCCAATAACACATTCGGAAAATGAACAGGTATTTCTAACCAGCATTTCAATATCACTTAGATCCCGATTTCGACTGCTGAATTCCTTCATCCCTTTGCTTTTTTTACCGTTTTGTTGTTAAACGGCCTTTTAAAATCCCATGGATGAACAAGTACAATATCAATACCCTTATAGAACTAAGTATGGTACACTCAAAATTTAATCGGTACTGAGATATGGCTACAACACTCACTTTCTCATTTGTGTTGTATTGCCTAATGATAAATCAAGAATTGATTTATGTTAAACGATACATGCTATTAAAAATACTTTTCTTCAAAAATCTGAGATGAAGCATTACATAATTTTTCAATAGATAACAGATTGTCCGAGAATAGGTATTTTGACAAATTTACGAGTCATAAGTCCTTTAGAACCAATGTATAATTTTTTGTGTTATTTATTCTCGGACAATCTGTTAAGGTTTAACCCATACAAATGAAAAAACCATTAAATGTAAACTACTTCTTCTAAAATCTTTTTTCTTATATTGGGCTTTAATGCTTTCTTCATTACCAAATCCACGTTTAAACCAAGTAACTCTGAGAGATGATTTTTCAGGTGGACAAATGCAAAAAGGTCAATGGGTTTTTGAAATTCCATCAAGATATCAATATCGCTTGTTTTTTTCTGTTCCTCTTTAGAATATGAACCGAAAACCCCTATTGCAAATACTCCGTATTCTTTTTTAAATTCATCTTTGTATTCATAAATAATTTTTTTTATTTCTTCAAGATCTCTCATTATCCAACTTCTCCAATAGTTTCTCAATTCAGTTTTTGCCGGCTCAACTTTTTACATTAGGCTTAATTTCTTCCACTATTTTAAACTGTTAATCTGTTAATTTAATACTCATGAGACAAGTTTAATAAAGAGTACCAGCTAAATAAGAAGATTAAAAGAAAATTTTAGTTGTCAATATGTGTGCTAAAAGATATCGATGAAGGGATGATTCACGTCATGATGGATAAGGTTTACTCTCTTTTTTTCTCTATGTCAGGAATTTTCTCTCGTTTCTTTATTCTGTATCTTGTTTGATACTCTTCGCCTTCGTCATCAATTGAATATCCCAGCATTTTATATGTTTTACACCGTTTGCGAAACATGACCTCCAGGATAGAAACATGAGAATCAACATAATCATAAATCCGTATATCTTCCTTGTTTTCATGGTATCGATGTAAACGGCCGGCATATTGCACAATTCTTCCTTTAAATGAACTCGGCATTGTTAAAAATAACGTATCTAACTGAGGAGCATCAAATCCCTCACCAATATATGACCCAGTTGCTAAGATCAATGCTCTTTTGTTTTCAGGTACGCTGTGAATGGCTGCAATTAGCTCTTCACGCCGTTTCTTTTTTATACCACCATACATCAGTGCCAACAAATCGACCCAATCTGCCAAACGTTCGGCTAGATACTCTAAATGTTCACGGCGCTCCGTTAACACCAATGGAAATCTCCCTTCAACAAGTGAATCGTTGATATCTCTTAAGATTAATTGATTTCTGGCTTCGCTTGCTACAAGCTTTGCCCAAACATCATTAATCTTGGCATCTTCATTCCAGTCATAATCAAAATCTGTTATTCGAGGAATAACTCTTGACTGAGAAATATGCGACAACGCGTCTTTTTGCTTAATGCGATGACAAATTGATCCGCATTGCATGTGAATTATCGGTTGATGACCGTCTCTTCGGTAAGGTGTTGCTGTCAAACCTAAAACATATTTTGCCTTTGCTTGTGTTAAAACCTTTTCGAATGAAAACGCGCTGACATGATGGCATTCATCCACAATTACAAATCCATATTCTTCCATATGATCATCGACACCATCCTTACAGTCCATACTCTGAAACATAGCTATATCAATCAAACCTGTATGTTTATTCTTATCTCCGCCAATTTGCCCAATCTGTTTCTTATCAATACCAAACAACGATGATATTTGCAGTCTCCACTGCTCCATTAGTGGTTTACGATGGACAAGGATCAATGTGTTAACTTTCCTCCGGGCAATGGCCGCTATAGCCAAAACCGTTTTCCCCGAACCCGGAGGAGCTACAAACACACCACAATCATGAGATAACACATCATTCAGCGCTAATAATTGTTTTTCATTAAGAACTCCCTGAAAAGCATAGTCTACCGGTTGGCCAGAATTTCTTTTGTCTTCGATACTCAAGTCAACATCATACTCTTTTAACAACGCCTTCATATCATTCAAGCAACCCCGGGGTAATGACATATATCCGTTATCAAGTTCGGCACAACAAATTATACGAGGTGTATCGTAGGTGGAAAACCGCATTTTTTGTTTTTTGTAAAATTCTGGATTCTGAAAAGCAGCCAGGTGCTTCAACTTATTGAACAACACGGCTGGTGCCTGATCCGTCTTGACAAAGATACGGTTTGATAAAACCGCTTTAATCCTTTTGGGCAAATTATTAATCTGTGTTTTGAACCGCATTTTCCCTGAAGGCAGACGAAACCAGGGTTCTTCTTTCTCCTCTTCAGTGGAGCTAAAACGAACATCCATAATTGAATGATTCGCCAACGCATGGTCCACAATCTCTCTAACTCGCGCATAAGAAATCTTCTCAATTGATGATAAATATGTCCATTGATCTTGATAAGGTGTTCCTTTTTCATCAATAAACACACTATCACCACATCCCACAGCTGCTTTCTGAAATGGCAGTGCGATTAAATTCCCGAAACCGCCTTTTGGCAATGTATTCTGACTGGGAAATAACCGGTCATAACTTTTCATGTCTATCTCAAAACGAGCAGACATTGCCCTCGTTATGAGATAGGTCCCAAACTGTCTTGCCAGAATAGCGGGAATGGCTTCATCGAAAAATATCCATGCATGCCCACCTTTTCCTGAACGTGACCGCTCAATACCAACAGTAATGTCTTCATTGTTACACGTCTTACGTAAAGCGTTAATATCATCAAACCAGCATTCCTTATCAAAATCAAACGCAAGGAAGAAGCATTTCTCATCAACTGTCATTGGATAAACACCGACAACCTCTTTGCCTTCTATGTGACGTTTAATGGCGTTGCCATCAAAAGGTAGGAATGCTTGATTGGAACATTCAGAACACTTGACAACCGGTTTTTTACATAAAGCCCGAATCCATTCATTTTTACACGCGGGACTATAACCTTTTTTATGGCTATGCTGATTCATCCATAATCGAGCGTAAACATTATCCCGGCCACGAAAATATTGTTTGAACAAGTGAATTTCATCTTGGGCTTGATTAAGTTGAGAAGGCAATGAGGAAGATATTTCCTGTTCCGAATCTAAGGAATGTAAACCGGCAAGATGTTGAACTTTCAGCTTCTGCAATAAAGAAATCTGTTCATCAATATGTTTAATTTTACTTTCGAGTTTATATTTTTCATTATCAATTTTCATGTGTTGCTTACCAGGATTGTTTGATTGTTTTCAGTGTTAATAGAAATTTCGTGATTTATGCTGTTTGCTAACAATGTGGAAATTTTTCAAATAATTTTGCACTATAATTTGATTTCAGGCAAATACGATAGACAATCTCAAACAAATCTTTACAAACACTTTCATTAGAATCTCGACACTCTGACGAAATTAATCCTGTTTCACCCAGATATTCATTGAAATAAAACATCGACTGGATGAATGCTAAACCTGGAATCTCACGAATACCGATAATATCGCGAAATTGAGTTGCCAGATAGTTATCAACTCTGTCTTTATTCAACTGAAATGGTTTCTTGCCAATCTTATTATTCTCCAGTTGTTTGAAAAGATATTCAAGGATTAAAACGGAGTAATACTCTGCAGTAATCCACTGTTTTCCTCTGGTATCGTGCAAAAACACTTCAAAATGGTTTCTGATATGGGAAAAATAGTCTTCAGCCTCTTTTCTGTTTTTTAGCTCTTTTTTCTCCGGAACTCGTTTATACATATCTTCCAACAAGTGAACCCAGTATTCTCTATTCATACATATGCGCATGGCCGGAAACTTGTCAGCAAACTCCTTTATACTGTTTACTAATGAATTGATGTCATGATCGGTATAATCTTTCTTAAAATATTTACAAAATGTATTCTTTAGGACTGGTTGTACAAAATCTTCAGCTCCAATTATACCCGGTGAATAATAGACATATGGGTATATATCTTTTAATAATTCAATAAGCAATTCCTGGTTATTTGTTGCCCTGAAAAGATCCACAAATCGCATGAGGTTGTCAGGATCGTGGCCCGGATACTCTCTGTAGATTGAAAAATACTTTGTAATATCTTCATCACCACCGTTGACGAGTTGATATGTTATCAAAGACAGATCATAATAGGTTCCACTCAGAATATAAGCACGAAAAGCATTATCTCTGTACCATTTTAAAAAACCGATAAAATCATCATAATTTCCCGACTTTAATGAGTGGCCTTCAATTTCAAATATAGCCTCTTCATGTAAATATAAATTTGGAACAAGATTCGGATGGTTAATTACAAAATCTTTTATCAGGTCTATGCACTTGAGAACATCAAAGTTTTTCGTATACACATTTTCAAATTTATTCCACCACTCGTCTACAATCTTCTGCTCATCCGGAGAAATATCTGGCGGTTTCTCCTCAAATTTCTTGCAGGAATATTTTTTTCTCAATTCTCTTATCTTATGTTTAATTTTATTGTACTCTTCTCTATCAGCGATCTCTTCAAATTCATCTTCATCATAATCATCCTTTTCATCATCTATTACTTCAAAGTCTTCATCATAATCTGTGCAACTTTCGTTATTGATGTTACTGTGTATTTGATTCTTTTCTTCATCTTTACTCAGACAGCATTTTTTATACTTTCTGCCACTCCCACAGTGACACGGTTCATTTCTTCCCAACTTGCTCATTTTTATTCCTCTTTCAAGTCATAGTGTTTGAATTGTTTGTGCCAGGCTTATATTCCTGAAAAGTGCGATACAGCATGAAATGTTGATTTGTTTTTTTTATTGAATGTTTCCAAGCAGATGCTCTTTTGTTTTCTTTGCATATTTAAATGCCTTTAAAAACATATCCTTATATTTATACTAAAACCGATTTGGTTTTCGGTTTTACTGGAAACCAAATCTTGGTTGCAGTTATACTCGCTCAATTTTATTTCGGATTTTATCCGAAAACCATTATGAGATGAGTATAACATGCATATACTTTTCTAATTTGATGCCTCTTATCTTTACCGCGTTGTAACAAACGTGTAATTCTTAATTATATTGTGTTTTTCTCTTTTTCACTAATGCCGAGAAGGTATATTATAGAGTCCAGGTTTTTTTGTGATATGTTATAATCCGCCTTTTCTCTGACAGCCTTGTGAGCATTGAATGCTATTCCTAAACCTGCCTTGCCAAGCATGAGTAAATCATTTGCGCCGTCACCAATTGCCACTACCTGATCCAGAGTAATCTCCTCTTTATTTGCTATATCCTCTAAGATTATTGCCTTAAATTCACCATTGATAATTCTTCCCGTGACCTTGCCAGTTACCTTTCCGTCCTTTATTTCAAGATTATTGGCAAATGCATAATCAAGACCAAGTTCTTTTTTTAATCGATCGGTAAAAAACGTAAAACCTCCGCTTATTACGGCTGTTTTATAGCCTATTTTTTTTAATATTTTTATAAATTTTTTAGCGCCCGGAGTGAATGGGATGTTATTGTAAATTTTATCAAGAGCTTCTTCGTCTAAACCTGCGAGAAGACACACACGCTTCTCTAATGACTCATTAAAACTTATTTCACCATTCATTGCCTTGCGTGTTATAGCGCTGACTTCGTCTCCTCTGCCGACGGCTTTTGCAAGCTCATCAATAACTTCAACTTGTATAAGAGTACTGTCCATATCCATCACAACAAGCCGTTTTGATCTTCTAAATATATTCTCTTTTTGAACAGCTATGTCAACTCCAGATTCGGAGCTTATGGAGAGCAGTTTCCTTGTTATATCGCGAACGTTTATTGATTTGTCGGTGTTAACAATCATCTCAACACAGCTAAGTTCTCCCTGGCTGAGCTGCCTAATTCTTTCTATATTAACGTTTTCAGAATACATTGCCTTGGAAATCCTGGCAAGCACATCCGCTGTTATTTTTTCTCCCAGGCATGTGATCGCGTACAGGAAATTATTATCATATTGCAGTTGATCATCCCTTGACGCTACTTTAAAGTCAAGATCAACATTAAGTCTTTTCGCCTCAAGCAACAAATCCTTAAGTAATGATATTTGACCTCCTTTACTTTGTCTCAAGTCTAATAACATAGAGAGTAAAATTAGATTATGTATAACAATCTGTTCAATATCAACTATTCTTACCTCATTCTCAGATAGTATTGAGGTAAAAGATGAAACAATACCCTGCGCATCCGGCCCATTAACTGTTATAACTATAAAATCACCCGAATCTTCCATTTTTCTCCTTATTAATAAAACGGTAAAGTGCCTCTGAGGTCAAACTTTGAAATCAGAATAGAGAACAAAATCAATCCGCACAATACGTTTATTCTTTATTAATCAATATTAGGGGCTGGTAATTCTAACACATTCTATGTTCAAGGTACAAACCCATTCACTTCATTTTCGACTTCGTAGGCACACATTGAGGTCATGTCTTTACGGTCTATTGCACAATTAATACACTTGAAGGTTTGGGCCAGAATCGGGTTCCTCAATACGCTTGCGCTGCATCCTGCTTGCAAAATGTGAATTCACAAACTGGATCAAATCATAGGGGGGGGGAGATGAGATGGTTGCTGTCGTAGTGTATAATACCAATGTTTCTGCTTGTCCGGTATATACTAAAACCGGTTTGGTTTTTTGGCTTCCTGAAAATCAAATCTTGGTTGAGTTATCCCCGGACTGGAAAACGCCGAGGACTTTCCCCGGACAAAAGGCGCCGATGACTTTACTCGGGCAAAATAGTTTTCGGCTTTTTTCCGAAAACTATTTTGTGATGGGTATAAAAGAAAACCTGCGTATTCAATAATCAAGGTTTGGCCATGTTCCTGCCTTACCAAATTATTTATTTATAGAACTAAGTTGGCGTCCCAAGAATTCTAGCAAATTTTCATTTGATTTTTCTTATTTGTATTGTATATAATTCGGTTTCATGAAATTTGGATCGGAGTGTCCTCGGTCGGCAGAAGGCCTCTCTTATGAGAGGCTTTTTGTTTTATGGGAACACTTTAAGACCAAATCCCTCCATCTCCCCTTTACGGCCACAATATATCTTTTCTTTAACCATTTCAAAGGCAATATAAGGTTCTTTAGGATTCAATACATATCTCGCAATTGGGTATGCTACTAAAGAAAATTATTGGCAGGAAATGAAGTCTGAAGCATCTTTAAGAACTATTTTCAGATCCCTTTTATTCATCTTTCTTTCCATGATCCATGTGATAACAAAAGTATTAAATTGTTTTTTACTAAAAGTTTGCTCCACTTTCATATTTTCCCTTTTTGTTATATTTCGGTTGGGTTCTTTTTATAATGTTACCTTCTTTTTTTTCGGCATCCTGTTTACGATTAAACTGTTCTATCTGCACTTTAACTCCTGGAATGTTTCCAAGATGCTCTCCAAGCCTTTCTTGTATCCTGCCTCTTTTGGCAACCCCAGCATAATTTGTGCTACCTGATTCTGTCTTTATCTTATATAAAACTGGCTTATTATTTGGTAATTTTTCAATTCCTGTTTTGTTGAAATTTGTTGTTTTTATTCCCATTTTTTATCTCCTAAATGTTAGTAGTATAATATTTTATAATTCGATTTCTATCCTCGTTTTCCTTGTCACCCTTAAAATAAATCTCTATAAATTCAATAACATCTTCTTTCTCATAATGTGCATATATTATTCTTATGCCACTCATTCCACCACTACCTTTTAGTGCTTTACAGGCAAATTTTCTTGCCTTATATATCTTCGGAACTTCGATCCCTAATCCAGAGATAGGAATTACACCCTTATTATCAATTCCCAATTTATGAGTAATCATGAGCTGTTTATCAATAAAAGTATTGAGATCATCATCAAGCGTCTTAAACCTCTTCGCTAGCCTTTTGAAGTCTTTTTCAAACTCAACAAGTTTTCGTATCTCATTAAATATCTTTTTCACTATAATTTCTCACTGAATAAGGCGGAGTTCTATAAAACACTGCTTCATATTCAATAATTTCACCATCCTCGGTAGTTTGCCATGGAACATCATTATGAGAGTATTCGCTGATCTCGGAAGCGTTCATGTTTGATAAACTATTCAATACATCATCTATCACTTCTTTTTCATGCGCCTTAAACTGAGTAAGATCAGATTTCCTTAAAGGCAGATACTTTGTCTGTGGATATTGGAAATATTTATCCTGCACTTTCACCAATTCCTTACCCTCCATCTCTTTTACAATCTTTATAAATTCTTTAGGCGTTGGCCCATGATGGTTTTTTATATATGTGGCCCCTATCAGCTGCTCTTCATACTTCTCATAAAAATTAAAATCTATGAAATAAAGAAGTTTATATAATACTGTCTCTCCTATGTTAGGTTTTGACCCAACTTTTTCGAGGATATAAATTAATATCTCTTTAAATTTCTGCAAATTCCGCTGAGGGACACTAATTCTAATGTCCTTTTTCTTCTTTGATTTCTTCACTGCTTTCTCAAATATAATCTCAACATCTTTTTTTATATCTAACAAAACATCCGTAGGAATATTGAAAACCTTAGCAAGCTTGGCTATTTCTTCCGCGCTAATCTTCCTGTCTCCGGTTTCTATTTGTGAAATAGCAACCCTGCTTACTCCTAGTTTTTTTGCTAATGCTTCCTGTGACAAGTCTAACTTTTCTCTTATCTTTTTAATCTTTATCCCTAGCTTCTTATAAAATTTAAACATAAATATCTCCTCCTTTAATGAATGAGTTTAGCATATGTTAGATATTATGTCAACATATTGTTAGATAATCATACAGTTGTTTTATACGTGTCTGTCTATGCATTCTTCTTTCAATTTATGGGTGGTTTAAGGAAAAGTATTTGCGAATTTTATATAATGCCTTCTCGTTGCGGATGATGTGATCATTAAATGATTTCTGCCATAAAAAATATTCATGACGATTTTGGCAACATCATGATGTGACACCGATTTTAAATCCGCGTATCGAGGAGGACAACGAACTTCCCCATCGTTTTTGCCAGATTTGTTCATCTTTTTGCGGTAGGGAACAAAAATTTTTGTTCCCTACAAAATCGTTCCCAACCATTTCGTTCCCCGCAATTTTATTTATTATGATAATTCCCTAAATGTGATTTGGCATGATAACAAATTCATCAAAATACCTCTGCATAAGGGCGTTGAAGTGGTTGTCTATTTCGTTTAATGACGCGCGCATTTTTTGTTTTGCCTTTTCGACCTGTTTTCTATATCCAGAAAATATTGTCTTTCAATTGTTCTGATGAATGATTGTAGAGAAAAGATATGAGATGATTAATGGTTTCTTTAAGAGGAATTTGTTTCGAGAGAATAATACCAAAATGGCTTTTCTTGTTGCTAAGGTAATCTTTATGTAATCTTACAAAGTCACCTGTGTTGAACGTAAAAATTGCTCTTTTCTGAGATGCGGCGTATTCCAGTTGTTGTAAATCAGAGACCCCAATTCTTACTATCATGTACGCTGACTACATCATATCCTCGGGTACGTAGTGCTACGGATACTTTTTTGTGTACGTCTTCATCTGTATAAAGTCGAATCACTTATTCAAACTCTTTATCAATTTCATCCTTATTGTCAAAATAATAACTCAGTGCGTCAAACAACTGTGCATGGTTAATGTTTGGGTACCCTTCCAATATCTCCTCTATTGCCATACCAGAACGATAATGATTAACGAGAGAAGCTACCGGTACGTGTACCCTTAATAGTCGCTTTCCCTTCATATATAGTTGAGTCTTTTATAATATACAAATGATTTGTGGTTACCGTAGACATGGATTCCTTTCCTATATATTCTTTAATATAAAAAATTCATTTTAACACATTAAATAAAGCCTGTGAAAATAAAAATTCTTCCAAACACCTCTGCATAAGGGCGTTTAATTGGTTGTCCATTTCGTTTAGAGACACGCGCATTTTTTGTTTTGTTCGTTCGACTTGTTCAATTATTTCTACAAACTTGTTTTGTAATTTAATAGACGGAACTGGTATCTCAAGGTTCCGTAATATTCCAAGATTTATATTCTTTTGAGCTGATTCAGGCGCCTTCTCCTCCAATATCTTTTGCAAAAATGACATCCTTTAATAGACGCATATTTTTCTCAAAATTCTCTCTTCATAATCTCTGGCCATGAGCTTTTCCGTTGCCTTAACGACAAGGATGTTGCATTCGGTTTCCGATATTTCGGTTTCCGATATAATTTCAATCATGATTCATTGCCTCCATATTTACGTCTTCAATTTTTTTAAGCAAGGATTGATTTATATTGCAAGTTAAATGTTGTATAAACGACTCGATAATAGAAACAACTGCCCCATTTGTCCAACCCTTTTATTTATAGATTTCGCTACTGTAAGCTTTTTATACAGCAGATTACACTCTTCTTCTAAAATAGCGCCGACAACACGAGTTTTTCTGAAGGGTGTGCGTCGTGCCACCTCTTCCGCTCGAATATCGATTTGCCACCATCCATTATTTTTCAAAAATGGAATCGAACTTCCATAATAAACATTTGAAATTCCGGACCATTCGATTGCACTCTGGCACATGGCACAAGGTTCAGCAGTTGTATATAAATCCAGTTCTTTCCAATTGATTACAGGGTGAGTTTTTGCGCAACGGTTAATTGCATCGATTTCAGCGTGAAAGGTTGGGCTGTTTCGTGAACGGTTAAATCCCTCGGAAACAATCTCACCAGTCTGACGCCTGACAATTACAGCACCGAATGGAAACTCTCGAGCTCTTTTTGCCATCAAAATAGCCCGCTTCATGAAATATTTATGGTCCTGATGTTGCTCCCGGTTTGTTAATGTCTCCCTTTCAGGAACATTATGCCTGGAAATAGATGAAGTGTCGGTTCCTTATATTGCACAAGAACTAAAATATATCGCTAATATTCCAAGGAGTAAAATATGAGTGATGTTTTTCAGGTTCATCTATTTTGTTATTACCTCCTGATAGAACGACTTACTTAAGTTAAGCAATTCGTTTCACGCGTCCGTTTGAATGAGTTGTCAAGAATTGAAAGGAACAGAAACCTCTAGATAATATAAAGCTACGTATTCCATTTATAAACCATCATCGTTAAGATGATCCTGATCTTCCTTCTTTGTAAGCAAAGGATTTACTTGTATTGGAAAGATTTTTCTATAAAAAGAAGACATGATAGATTGAGTCAATTGTCAATAGATTAGGTTTGACTCTCTTCCTCTCCTTAATTGAATAACAAATACCTATTCATGTTTCACTCCCCCTTTACAAAAGTTGCGCTGTATTTTGCTCTTGTAACAGCAACATATAATTTGTGCTTATCACCAACCTTTGATAGATCGTCTGTTTTCAAATAATTAAGCATTGGTTGTGTAGGGAAAATTAAAACTCTATTGAATGTTCTTCCTTTTGCCAGTCCGATATTAAGTGCGTAGAAACCTAAAGTATCTGCCCTTTTATTATACTTAAGAATTGTTGGGTTGTATGTATCAATATAACTTCTCACCTCACAATTATGTATGCAAAATATTCCGTCATGACCTGTTATGCTTTTATTTTTTGAAACAGCTTGTGGCAAATCAGGAAATAATTTATTGGCAAAATCACATATACGCTGATTACATCTATAACAATCATTTATCTCTTGAGTTGTTAGTTCATCTTCTTTCCCTTTTACCCATGAATAAATATTACTTCTTCTGTGTTGTCTGTTTTTTTGTGCATTGTTAGTGCTATATGTTGCTTGCCTTGGATCTCCAACAATAATAACATTTATTCGTGAATTAAAATATATTTCCAACAAGTTCAAATCATAACCAGCAAAGTCTTGCAGTTCATCTATAAAAATATAATCATAAATCTTTTCAAGCCGATTAGTAACTAACCCCTCGGTTTTTCTATCGCATTCGTATACAAATTCTGAAACCTTATTGCTATATATGAAATTTGATTTCGTCAAGTAATTATCTTTTCTATGATACCGTGAATGTTTTGCTTGGAATAAAATCGATTGCACCCTTTTTTTGTCAGTTATGTAATTTTGATATGGGCGTATACCCTCCTGTAGGAGAAAGCTAAACCACGACTGAACGGTAATATTAGAAGGAATACAACCAGCTTCTTCAATAAAAATTGCTTTAATTTGATCCAAGTTTTCATTTGTATAAGTAGTAACAAGCACTCTTTGATCTTTTATTTTAAGTGCATCTCTAACAATACTAGTTGTTTTACCCGATCCTGCACAAGCTATTATTACTTTGTTTTTATTTAATAGCATTTTCAATATATTGAGGAAATTTAATATCTTCTTTTGTCTCAAATATTTTCAAAGCACACTCTGTTTTGTTCTTTTTCATATTTTTTTATTAAATCTTTTTTATCAAAATCTGTATTAAAGATTTTATTCAAAACTGTCAGTTCATTACATTCTACAATCTGCGGTTCAAGCGTTGGGGCACAATCATTATCTGATCTACAGATCATAATATTCGAACAACCTTGATAATCATTATATTTTTTATCCACCTTGTTTTTGTAATCGCCATCATTGTCAGTCACAACAACAACTTTTTTTCCTAACTCTTTTGCAATATCAAGAAATCTAGCAAACGACAATCCTTGAACGTTTATTACATCCGTCCCTGCCTCGATAGGAAGTTTTTCATGTTTTAACAAAAAAGCTTTCTGTACAATCAACTCATCTGAGGGACCCTCTACCAATATTGCTTTCTTAGCAAGAACAAGCCTAAGTGTATCGTATCCGGATAACTTCTTGAAATAGTTTTGAGTATCACTAGGTAAATTTTTTAAAGTAGTTATCTTAGTATCATGTAGCAAAAGAAGATGTTCAAGCCCAAGTTTATTGAGAACATAAGTACTGTGAGTTGTCGTTATTATTTGCTTACCCTCACATTTATCTCTAATTTTTGAAACAAGAGTATTCATTGAGGAAAAAGACAAATGATTCTCTGGTTCTTCAATTAATATTATGTTTGATTCATCCGCCTTACGTTCAAGCGCAAGCATTATTTTTAAGGCATTTTGTTCTCCTTTACCAATAAGCTGGAAAGGTAACTCATCAAGATGTGGAATCAGGTGGGTTTCCCAGTTTGATTTTTGGGATATATCTATTGAAATAGAAAGATCTTTATCTGTAATAGCGCCTTTCTTATTAGTTAGCTTTTGATTAATGCTCTTAATTGATTTTTGTTCAGAAAACACCTCTTTTAAATCTCGATAAGCAATATTAAGCTCTACCCTTTCTTTCGCATCAAGATCTGTCTTAATAATATCTTGAAGATAATAATCAGCACCACTTTCCAGGCGTATTGTTGTTGTGTCAATATATGAGAGGCGGACAGGCAAGCTTCTTAAGGTAATTGCATTATTGGCAAAAGAATACCATTGAACCTTATAGTATTCGGCAGGTATTAATTGTACTTTCTTATCTTTGATAAGATTCTCGTATTCTTCATTATAATCTTCATCAAAGACAATTTCTAATTTTATACCAATAGCATCTTCTCTTTTGGAATTCATGCTTCCCCGTAAAGATTCAAGCGCTGAATTATCATCAAGATAAAGTTCAATAATAATTTCTGGTAATTGAGTAGGTTTTCCTTCTATTATAGATTTAATATACTCTTTAACTGCGTTCCTATTAAAGAGATAAGGGGATAATTCATTTTCAATCATTTTCCCGTTAAGTCTTTTTGTTAAAACTAAATTAATCGCCTCAAGAATTGTTGATTTGCCAACTTCATTATCACCAACAATAATATTTAAGCCACTATTCATACTTAAATTAAACTGATCAAAAATCTTATAGTTCTGAATAAATATTTTATTTATCATAATAATATCCATCCTTTTTTTTGTTATTTTTAATCACATTTCATCCAAAATACCTCTGCATAAGAGCGTTGAAGTGGTTATTCATTTCGTCTAATGACTCGTGCATTTTTTGTTTTGTTTGTTCGGCCAGCTCAACGATTGAGGCAAATTTGTTTTGTAATCCAATTGGGGGTAATGGAATTCTTAAGCTTCTGATTGCATCTTTTCGAATAGTTTTTGTTACAGCACCCTTAACTTTCGAATCAATAATGCACTTCCCATATTCAGAGGTTAATAAATGATAAATAAATATCGTATTGGCAAACTCATTGAAACGAAGCAAAAAGGGCATACCTAACGAAACAGGTTTATTAAGGTGTGGCATTAGATATACATTGCCAGCACTTCCTATCTTATTTATAATAATTTCACCTCCATAGACTTTTGATTTTTCTAGGAATTCATAAGCCTCTTTTGAAATATATTTAACATCATCTGTAAAATTATTATTTTCCAGATCAGTTGTTCTCACCATTAAGGCATAGTCAGGTGTTGACTTTAATTCAACGTGGTTACGCAATATCTCATAGCTACCATTAGCATGATAATCAGTCAAAATATCAATAACTTTACCAAAATCAATCATATCCCATCGAGTCTTCACCCTGGGATCGCCGAACATTTCGAAAAATACAGATTTAAGATAATCATCGAGAAGTTTGATCTGTTCTCTGCGTTTCTGGCGGAGGGTTTCGGCTGTGTCGAGGATTTGGACGATTTGTTTTTGGTCGGACAATGACGGTAAATACATCCTTACTTTATCTGCAAAAGACCTGGAGATGCCACCCACGGTAGCACCTCGAAAATCTTTTAAAACCTGGTTGTTGCCATATGATGATATCAGAAAATAAAAAATATATTTTGGCAATGCCTTGTCGGAATCAATTTCAATTCTAAAAACATGCTCATTAATACATGCCTTTTCAAACTCAGACATCCAAATAGCAACCTTTCCCGTAGTTGCTCCATCTTTGACAATCAATACATCCTGGTCTTTTAAAATTCCTGAACTCAACTGGTCAAAAAAATTCTGAGCTACATATTTAGGTTTATCAAAAACAATACGGCCTTCATAACTTAAATGCTCAGCCCCTAAGCTGGGAATCCCCTCAACAGTAGACGCTCCTCCTTTAGGCCGTGAGCCACTTTCAAGTTTTGCTATGACATCTTTAAGACAAATTATGCTCATTATTTCATCTTTTTCAAAATATTTAAATCTTTATTAATCAATTGTTCAAGGTTCTCAATTTTCCCCAAAATCACCTCCGGCTTATCGTACTCTAGCGGGGTGTAGTTGATTTTTTTATACCGGTTGATACTCAGGTCGTAGTTGTTGTCGATGATTTCATTTACCGGGACGAAGAAGTGTTTGTTTTTTCTGGATTCCCGATCGGAGTCGGGAATGACATCTGTGCGATCCTTCCTGGATCCCGGGTCTTCGCCCGGGATGACAAGGGGGCGGGACTTCCTGGTCCCTGGGTCTCTGCCCGTGATGACACGGCGGTGGTCCTTTTCTTCCTGGGCACGGTGTATCGTGCCCCTACATTTCCATTTTTCGACAATGTCGGGAAGATCGTTTGCTTCTATTCTGTCGCGTTTGTCATCGAGTGAATAGCCGTCTGCCTGCATATCATAGAACCAGACATGTTCGGTTGTTCCGCCTTTCACAAATACCAGAATTGCGGTGCTCACTCCTGCGTAGGGCTTGAATACGCCTGACGGCATGGAGACCACTCCCTGAAGTTCACAGTCGTCAATCAGCATCTTCCGCAAACTCTTATGTGCGTTTGAAGAGCCGAACAACACTCCGTCAGGCACGATCACAGAAGCACGCCCGCCTACTTTCAGTGAATTGATCAGGCGGTTGACGAAGAGGAGTTCTGTTTTCGTCGTCTTTAGAGAAAGGTTTTCGTTGATATCCCCTTTGTCGATACTGCCCTTAAAGGGCGGATTGGCGAGGATAACATCATACTGATCGTCCTCATTGTATTTTTTTGAGGGGTATCTACGCGTTCGATGTTCGGGTGGGTGATGCCGTGGAGCAGGAGGTTCATTAAACCAATGCGAACCATTGTGGTATCAAAGTCGTACCCGAAGAAGGTCTTCTCCCTGATGGCCGTCCACAACCGTTCATCGGTAAGCTTATCACCAAACCCACGCTCAAAACCGTCTTCATCCTTTGTGATCAGTTTTTTACTGGTATGGGTGGTCAGGATATAGTGATAGGCGCCGAGGAGAAATCCTCCGGTGCCGCAGGCGGGATCACCGATCGTCTCGCCGATCTTCGGGCTTGCCAGTTCACACATGAGTTTGATGATATGCCTCGGTGTGCGGAACTGCCCGTTCTTGCCCGATGAGGAGATCTCTGAGAGCAGAAATTCGTACATGTCTCCCTGCGTATCATGAAATGTCTGTCCGGCTTGTGTCTGTTTTTCAATCTCCGCGTACAGTGCGTCAATAATGGTTACGGCCTCAACCAGGAGTGACGGTTTGGGGATGATAAAGACGGCATCAGCCATGTATTTTGCAAACACACTCTCTTTGCCGTTCACCTGTTTGATAAAGGGAAAGGCTCTGGTCTGTACCTGAGTGAGCATCTCTCCGCCTTCGAGCTGTTTGAAATGGCTCCAGCGGAGTGTCTGTTTGTCAATCTTCTCATTCGTAAGAGGCGACAGAAATGTACCGTCGAAGATCGATGTGTATTTCTCGCCGGTCCATTCCGCATCTCTCTTCAGCTTCAGATCCAGCTCGTCAAGCCTTCGCATAAACAAAAGATACGATATCTGTTCAATTGCCGTCAGGGGATTTGCAATTCCACCGCTCCAGAAGTTGTTCCAGAGCTGATTGATCAGTGATTTCATTTTTGCTGTCAGCATAATAACTCCTCACGCTATCACACCTGCCCCTGCCTTCGCGTTGATAAGCTCCATCAGGTGTTCAGGTCTATGAATTAATTTTCAGAATTCAATATTAAAACCTCTCAACGTTGTCCGGTATGATTTTGCTAGTGTTGTATTTATTGCTGCAACGCTGTCATTCCCGCAGTCTGCTGAGCGGGAATCCAGGATACCTAACAAAGAATTCAGGGATTGTAAAAAATACCGGACAATGTTGAGAAACTCAGTAAATTATTTCATATCATATTCCGGCAACCCTGCCAGAGTATGTTACGTTCATAGATACCTGATGGAGTTTATCCCTGCGAAGGCAGGGGCAGGTATGACATTGGTAATCCTACGCCTACAGTACTTTATTCAATGATTCCATAATATAAGTCATTCCATTCAGGGTTATGTTTTTCTATCAATTCTATTTTCTAGGATCGTTTCCATCTCTTAATGCATTTCTCTCTGTGTATAGCCGCCTTTACATCTGAAGTAGATTCAAAATGGACGAGACGATTCACACTATACTTTTTCGTAAAACCTTCTACTAAATTATTCTTGTGATCATAAACACGACGAATTAAATCACTCGTTACACCAACATATAAAGTACGGTTTCTTTTGCTTGCCAGTATGTAGACATAATACTGTTTCATATTCTGTTTCCGCAACCTTTACATTAATTCATAGATTCCTGCTTCCACAGGAATGACATAAGTAAGCCTGTACCCGCGATAATTATGGGTATGTATGACAATTAATCATCACGCTGTTTCATATGTACGTTGTAATACTTCATAAATAATTATTCTGGTTTCAATTATGACCAGCAACCGCACATTTGTCACACCTGCGAAAGCAGGTGTCCAGTCTTAATTACTAAATTGCGAAATTCAAGTCTAAAATCCTATTGCAGCTGTTCCATATACTGTTTGTTTCTGCAACCCTGCTGTGCTTTGCTACGTTCATGGATGTCTGTTGGAGTTTATCCCGTTTATGGATACCTGTTTTCGCAGGTATGACATGATTAGTCTACCCTTGCAAAATATGGACTGTGATGAAGGTAGCTCGTCTGGCCTTTACAGAATACAATACTAATTTCTGTTCCCAGAAATCATCACTTAAACAATCCCAAATATTCAGATAGAGCGAACAATCTGTTTCTTGAAAAACCCGTTACCTCTTTTAAAAATCCAAACCGCTGGAAATCAGCAATCATTCTTGAACCTGCGGCAAACCCCATATTGAGATATTCTGCTGTTTGATTGATTGAAACAATCGGGCATGAAAAAAGAAAAAGCAGGAATTTCTGCGCTGTCCTTCCTTTTCGCCCTAATGTTATGATTTTATCTTCATACTGCTTTCTCAAATTTACAATCGTTTCAAGAGTTTCTTTTCCGCTCCTGGCGGTCGAAATCACTCCTGATAAGAAAAATTTTATCCACTGATCCAGATTGTGAGAACCTCTTACAACAGTAAGAGCGTCATAATACGAGCCTTTGTTCCTTTCAAAAAAGTCTGAAAGATACAGACACGGTTTCCTTAAAATATTCATATCAACAAGCTGTAAAGTGATAAGTAGTCTTCCTATCCTGCCGTTACCATCTAAAAAAGGATGAATTGTTTCAAATTGATAATGGCTCATAGCAAGCTTTAAGAGGTTTGGAATATCGAGTTCTCTATTGTGCCAGAATTTTTCAAGATCGCTCAATAAATCCGGTAAATCCTCATGATGCGGTGGAATAAAGAAAGCGTCCTTTAAACTTGACCCGCCAATCCAGTTTTGACTTCGCCGAACCTCTCCGGGCAATTTACTCTGACCACGTACCCCTGACAACAACTTTCTATGAGCTTCTTTTAAAAGCCGCATGGATAAAGGAAGTTTTTCAAGCTCCCCAATTGCGTAATTCATGGCATTGATATAGTTTCGCACTTCAGCCCAGTCATCTCTTTTTTCCGGGTTAATTTCACTCTCCGGCAGAACAACTTCATCAATGTTTGTTCTTGTGCCTTCAATGCGGCTTGAAGTTGTCGCTTCCTTGGCAATATGCATTTGAATAAAAAAGTCCACGTCTGGCACAAGCGTAGAATAAGCGTTGAGCTCACCCAAATACCGCATAGCTTCTTCAAGTAAAAGCGCTATCTGTCTGTCCTTCCACTCATAATCTTTATTAATGAAAGATGGTAAAAAGCTTTTGTATCCATATTGTTGTTTGTATATTCCAGCATTAAACATAGTATGACACCTTTATAGATTATGAGAGAAGCATTCTCGAACAGCTTTTGGATTCCTGCTTCCGCGGAACAACATTTCTTTATTCTTATATGAAACTGTAACGCTAGATGCTCCATACAAAAAGCCATGTTATCATTTGTGGTGTTAAATATCAATAAGTATATTTATATTGCCACAAAGTCAGATATTTAACATTTTGGTGCTAAACAATAATATAAATGTATTTTATTTTTATTTATTGCCTTAAATGATAATAATGGGACATCATATTATCATTTAAGGTTCAGTTTTATGTTGTATGTTTTGTTGGCTCATGAGCAAAATATTTGATTTCCGTACTGAAAATAAATAGGGCAATATCAAGTTTCTATTACCCCATTTAATTATTTTGCATCCCTATTTTCTGCACAAAGTCGAGGATCTCTTCGATTTCGGCCTGCGGGAAGATACCACGGATGCCCTGCGGATGGAGTTGTGTGAATGGGGCGTGTATAAGATCCTTCTTCTCGACGGAACCCCGCTGAAGGATAAATGTCTTGAGGGTCAAAATGAATTGTATCTGCTTCTCACCAAAGGTGTTATGTTTACGCAGGAAATCATCAAAGGCAACAGACACGGTCTCTGTATAGGCGGCTATCTCTTCAATGCCTAAAATATGTTTGATAAACTGAATAAACTTCGCGCTCCTGTTATCATAGATCTCCTGCAATATGTATTCGGTCACATGCGGATAATGCAATTTTAAAATACCTGCTAATTCCTCTAATTCCTTATTGGTAACAGGGTCGCCATTGACAATCTTCTGAAGTACCGGGTTTGACTTTACCATTTCACGAATAAATTCTTCCACCTTACGCCGGTATTTATCAACGTTCATGCGTTCATGCTGAGGGCCGAATTCGATGGTCTCCTTCACAGAGATAAGATCCTGAATATTGAGCTTTTTCTCTGAGATTTTCTGAGTCTGCCGGTATTTCATAAGAGGCGAAAGACGAGCAATCATCTCATCAAGAGCATCGTCTGATGCTGTTACCCAGAAATGGTATGACTGGACTTTTTCGATCCATTCCCGCTCACGATTAACTATGTTTACGGTCAGAGGCAGTTCGCTGACCTTTTCCATGATGGCTTCCTTAAGGGTCTCGTATCTCTCATCATCTCTGGCTAAGCGGGCAGTCTGGGCTTCAATCCCATCAAGCTCAAAACGCATGGCCTTAAAATCAGCATCAGATAACACACGCATAAGTGGGCTGATGTGCGTGCGCAGATAATCAATCTTTTCGTCAGCTACCTTTATCCAGAAGTTGTCATCGGTTACCTTTTCAAGGTATTCCTGATTATCAAGGATAACAACGGAATTTTTTGGTAATGCGGTAATATTTTCTCTGATCGTACGAATGGTTTTCTGTTCAACCGGTTCATCTTTCTTCTGTTGAGAAACAGATAATTTGTCGAGCCGGGCTTCAAAGAGCCTCACCGGAAGAGGACGTGTTCCAACCTGTTCTCTCCCTCGGGGTGTCATCTGGAAGTACTCAAAGTTCTCCCAGCAGTCTATTATGAGAAACTTATCTTTCTCGGGACACCATGGTTTTATTTTGTCAGGGTCGAGTACCCGTGTACCGCGTCCGATCATCTGCCAGAATTTTGTGTAAGAGAATACCGGTTTTGCGAAGACGAGGTTTACCACCTCACGCACATCGATACCGGTATCCAGCATATCTACACTAATGGCAATGCGAGGCATATCCTTTGTCTTAAAACGGTCAAGAATGCCACCTTTGCCATGAACGCCTTTGACATCTGAGATAATGACTTCCGCAAGCTGTCCCCTGTATTCAGGGTAAAGAGCGTCGAAGACCTCGCATAACCGGTAAGCGTGCTTTTTCGAGATGGCAAAGAATATTGTTTTTCCAGGCAAGACACCGTTTGAATCCTTTATGCACTCCTCCATAAACTCGCGCACAATTAGGGCATTCGTTCCCTTATTGGTAACTTTCTTCTCAAGCTCCGTTCCTTCAAAATCGAATTCATCAGGATTCTCTCCCTCCTGGATCAGTCTGTTCTTTTCTGCCTCGGCTATGGTTTCACTGTTGATTCCCTCCTGCTGAAACCTGGTGAGTATTTTCAATACTTCGAAATCGGATAGATACGGTGGAATATTGCTGATAGCCTCTTCATACGAGTAGGCAAAGGTCGGCAGACCATCTTCACAGTCAAACAATCGAAAAGTGTTGTGATCTATCGCATCCTTCGGTGTGGCCGTAAGTCCAAGCTGAATTGCGTCAAAATAATCAAAGATATTCTTATAGACATTATAAATTGAGCGGTGACTTTCATCGGCAACAATCATGTCGAAATAATGAGGATTTAAGGGACACTCTTCCTGTTGTATCAGGTTGAGCATCGTCGGATATGTTGTACAATAAATGCGCCTGTCTGGAACAAACTTTACCTCACCGGTTTTAGGCCATACCGGCGCATTGGGCAAGTGATCCTTAAAGGCTTCTAACGCCTGTTCTCTCAGGGCAATACGGTCAACAAGAAACAGAATCTTCTGAACCCAGTTAGAACGCATGAGAACATCCAGAAGTCCCATGCAGGTGCGTGTTTTCCCTGTACCGGTTGCCATAACCAGAAGAAACTTCCGGTGTTTCTTCTCAATACGTTCGAGCACAGAACGAATTGCCTGAATTTGATAGGGGCGTCCTGCGATATCTGTGTTAATCAGCTCACTTGAGAGTACCTTGCTGTTTTCCCTCAGAAACTGCATGCGATTTAAATCAACAATTGTGGGAAAGCCAGATACCTTTCGCGGCGGGTAGTTTTCAGTATCCCAGAAAAAGATATCGTAACCATTTGTATAAAAAACGAATGGAATTGGACCACCTCTCGTTTTCTGAATTTTCTCTGCATAATTGCGTGCCTGCTCTTTTCCGATTTCAGCATCAACTGACGTCTTCTTTGCTTCAACAACCGCTATTGGTTTGCCCACTCTCGAGAGAAGAGCATAATCCGCGAACAGATGCCCTTGATAAGGAGCCTGCGGTTCTCTAACTCCCTGCGGTAAACCAACCCAAATATCAAGTTCCTGCATAACCTGTGAAGGATCCATAACATCCCACCCGGCAGTCTTGAGCCGTTTGTCAATTATCTCTTTTCTTGTTTGCGCTTCGCTTTTGTTCACCTCTCTTTGCCTCACTCAAATCAGAACCGGTTGATAAATACTGGTTTCGGATACGTAAATCTGGTTTCGGATACGTAAATATTGTATACGGCTACTCTTTATTTGTATAACGGTGTAGTACGGTTCGATCGAGTTGGTATCAGAGAGTCACCTGCACAGCCTGACTACAAACCGGTTATTCATTTTGTTGGGTCAAATGTGCTTCACAATGCAATGAAACAAAATGTCAAATTTAATACTCTCACATACCTTCAAACAAGAGACCTCTTAAATGAGTGGTTCAATGAAAATCTTGCCTCCAAGGTACGTTTGTCTTTTTTTGTGATATTTGTAAAGAAGGTATATCTGAATCGTCTTTAACCTGATGCTCTATAACTGAAAAGGGTTTGCAATGTATGTGTGAAGTCAGTGAAATTCTGATTAGTATTATATATGTTCCATAGATTCTGTTACAAGGGAAAAGATTCACCCACCAGATCCGAATAAATAAGGTGAAATATTATACGAAATATGTATTATTGAAAGGTGTAAACAGTTTTTTTTACGTTTTATACTTTAAAATTATGCGAGGAGAGTGTTATGCGCTGGAAACAATTTCTTACTCCTGTCAAATCGATTGATGTGGATCAGGCCAGAGCTTATATGGGAGAAAAGTCTCCCGATGAGCTTACCATTTTAGATGTTCGTCAACCCAAAGAATATGAAGCGGGCCATATCCCCGGAGCCAAACTTATACCCTTGCCAGATATACCATCACGACTCGGTGAAATAGATTCCAAGAAAGCAACTGTGGTATACTGCGCCGTAGGAGGACGCAGCCGTATCGCAGCCCAGATGATGGCGGGACAAGGTTTCAGCGATGTATACAATCTTTCCGGTGGATTTAAGGCGTGGAAAGGCGAGGCCGCTTTTGGTGCAGAGGAAAAGGGATTGGAACTTTTTACCGGTAATGAATCCGTTGAAGAAACGCTGGTAGTTGCTTATTCCCTTGAGGAAGGGTTGCGTAATTTTTATCAGAAAATGCAGACCAGGGTAAGCAACAGTGACGCAAGGAGCCTTTTTGAGAAACTCTCTGAAATAGAAGCGAAACACCAGAAACATGTTTTTGATGAGTATATCAAACTAACCGGAGGATCCGTAACCAGAGAAGAATTTGAAAAAAATATCGTTGTCAAGGCTCTTGAAGGAGGCCTTACCACGGAAGAGTACGCAAACCTTTTTCATCCGGACTGGGAAACTGTATCAGACATTATTGAAGTGGCAATGTCAATTGAGGCGCAGGCCCTTGACCTTTATCTGCGTGTCAGTGATAGAAGCGGTGATTCGCAGTCTCAAAAAGTGTTAAGACAGATTGCTGATGAAGAACGGAAACATCTCATTCAACTGGGTAAATTGATCGAAAGTTTGTAATACCGGTATTATATTTTTACTGACAAGCTTCCAGAAAGAATAGCTTCTTTTCCTTCATCGATGAGGGAGATAACGGTGGGAAAACATCTCGTAATTGCGGGCGGCGGACATGCGCATATGCTGACACTTGCCAATCTCCGCAAATTCACTGAAAAAGGTCACAAAGTAACCGTTATCGGTCCTTCTCCCTATCACTACTATTCAGGTATGGGGCCGGGTATGCTAGGAAAAACATATACTCCGGAAGAGATCCGCTTTGCAACAAAACATGTTGTGGAGAAACAGGGAGGAGTATTCAGACAGGATAGAGTCAGCCGGGTTGATCCTGAAAGCAAAACGGTATACCTTGAATCCAAGCAGGCAATTCCCTACGATGTGCTATCGTTTAATGTTGGCAGTTATGTTCCAATGACGATTGTATCAGGAACAGACAGAGATATTTTCCCTGTGAAGCCTATTGAAAAACTTATATACGTTCAGGAACGGATTCTCGAACTTGCTTTACAGCAAAAAATAACTATCGGAATAATTGGCGGCGGTCCTTCTTCTGTTGAAATAGCCGGAAACATCTGGAGACTGGGTAAATACTACGGCAAAAATATGCCTGAAATAACAATCTTTTCAGGTGAAAAATTTATGACCCGCTTTCCGGAAAACGTCCGCACCAAAATTTTTCAATCCTTGAGAAAGCGCAGTATTGAAATTACGGAACAGGGTTTTGTCAGTGAAATCAAAACCGGACAGATTACCATGAAGTCTGGACAAAAGCATCATCAGGACTTGATTGTTCTGGCCCATGGAATAAAGCCGTATCCTATTTTTCAGAAATCAGGATTGCCAATTGGTCCTGGCGGGGAACTCCTTGTCAATAAATACCTCCAGTGTACAACACATACCGAAATATTCGGAGGTGGTGATTGTGTTTATTTACAAGATCATCCACTTGATAAAGTGGGTGTTTATGCGGTACGGGAAAATCCGGTCCTTTATCATAACCTCATGGCATCTTTGGATGAAACAGACCTTCATACTTTTGATCCCGGTGGAGAATATCTGCTGATTTTCAATATGGGAGACGGTACAGGGATTTTGAGAAAAAACAGTGGTACTTGAAGGCCGGCTTGCGTTTTTTATCAAGAATTATATTGACCGCAGATTTATGAGAAAATTTAAATCAAGAGAATGAGGGCATCCCTAGAAATTTAAATATCAAAGTTAACAATGAAAAAGTCAAATGGCAAAATCTTCTCAAAACTTCCTGCGCAGCAGCCGAAGTTACGACATGCCGCAGCAAACCTAAAGCCATAAATTGCTCCAGATGGCGGAGAGGCCGGGATTCGAACCCGGGGTCCCACCAACGGCAGGACAATGGGTTAGCAACCCACCGCTTTCAGCCGCTCAGCCACCTCTCCTAAACTATCCTTCTTAAATATTTTATGGTGTAATAGTTTTGCGTGTTAACACAAAACTGGCGGAGGGAGTAGGATTCGAACCCACGGTCCCAATTCCTCAGGACTGCAGTTTTCAAGACTGCCGCCTTAATCCACTCGGCCATCCCTCCAAACTAAATCATGAAGTTCTCGCCCGTTACCCTCTCTTACTCAAAGAGCTGGACTGTATCCTCATATATCCCCGAAAGCTTGCCGGCTTTTAACCTTTCATCACGAATTATGCTTATTGCGAACAATCCGGAGTAATCTTATAAATTGTCCCATTTACACACTTCATCAAGGACTTTGTCCGATACATAAATGGGAGTGCTGTTTTGCATAGCCAACGCTATTGCGTCACTTGGTCTGGAGTCGATCTCCAGATTGCCTCCATTTTTATTCACAATAATTTTAGCGTAGAATGTGTTATTCTTTAAATCGCTGACTTCAATCCTTAATATACCGCCACATAACTGCGTTATTACGCTTGTAAGTAAATCGTGTGTTAGCGGCCGTGGTGTAGGAATACCCTTTACAGCTCTGTCGATTGCCCACGCTTCATGCAAACCGATAACGATCGGAAAGCTCCTTTGACCATCCTTCTCTTTCAGTACAATTATCTGGTGATCACTGGTTTCCGAAATCATTATCCTGGATAATTCCATGTGAATCATCATGTTTTTTCCTCAAGGATCTATGTTTTCTATCAAAAAATTCTAACACACACGGTATCTTTGTCAACATTATTTTATATACCTGATAATTGCGAAACCTGTTGACACTCCATTTGGAGATTGGTATACTTGCCTTTTTTTACTCCATTGAGGGGGGAATAGAACCTTCAATAGGTTAACCAATGCTCTTAGAGTCTATCATTCTGGGTTTAGTTCAGGGTTTAACAGAGTTCCTGCCGGTGAGCAGCTCCGGCCATCTGGTTCTCTCAAAAGCCTTCTTGGATTTGAAAACTCAAGGTGTTATCTGGGAAATATCTGTACATTGCGGCACCCTTTTAGCAGTTTTCGGAGTATTTTACAAGGATATAGGCTTAATCATAAAGGGTGTCTGTATATCGTGTAAAAGACTTTTATACGGTGAAAAGTGTATCGATGTCTATCGAAATGATTTTCATACACGTCTTTTCATTCTTTTACTCATAGGCACACTACCAACGGCCATAATAGCAATATTATTTAAAGATCTGTTTGAGGAATTATTCGGGAAACCTCTACTGGTTGGTGTTATGCTGATGGTAACGGGTACGGTACTCTGGTTTACGAGGTGGTCATTAAAAACAAAGAGAGAGAAAAAGGATTTGGGAGTTTTCAGGGCTCTGGCAATAGGTGCTGTGCAAGGGTTGGCGATAACACCCGGTATATCACGGGCAGGAACTACAATAGCTGCTGCTACTTTCCTGGGTATTGACCGGGAATTGGCAGCCAGATTTTCCTTTTTGCTTTCAATACCGGCAATTCTGGGGGCAATGGCATCAATGTTGAGAGACCCGATAACCCTTACGAGTGATGAAGTCTCTTTTCTCTTAATTGGAAGTGCTGTTGCAGCGATATCCGGGTATATCTCTTTACGTTGTCTCATAAAAATCATCTCTATCGGTAAGCTTCATCTCTTCTCATACTACTGCTGGCCTCTTGGATTATTTGCAATCTTGTTTTTCCTATGAATGACTATTTCGTCCGATCCAAAAACCTGAAAAAAAGTTTCCTCTTTATCCTGCCTCTTCTGGTTCTTTACGAAATAGGAATTATTCTCTATGGTTCTGAAGTAAAAAATGCGGCAGATTTTCTGGTAAAAAGTCCTCTGGAGGTTTTTGGGAAAAACGCCGCTTTTATATTTAATTCACTGGTCGTTGTTTTTTCCTTTTGTTCGATATTTTACATAGAGAAAAAAAACCGATTCAATTGTCGCATCTTTATTCCCATGTTCCTTGAAAGTGCTGTTTATGCTTTTCTGCTTGGTTATGTGGTCTTGTTTCTGGTCTACGGGTATTTACCTCTAACCGCCACGGGAATAAATTCAAAGGGTTTAGTAGGTGGTGTGATTCTCTCCCTGGGAGCAGGGGTATATGAAGAGGTATTCTTTCGTCTTTTCATCTTAAGCGGGCTTTGTTTCGTTTTTGTTAAGGTAGGTAAATTAAACGCCTTTATGGGGGTTTGTCTTGGTATAATACTCTCTGCGGGTATTTTTTCTACTATGCATTACATGGGAGCAAACGGTGATAGTTTTTCGACTTACAGTTTTTTGTTCCGCTTTGCGGCAGGAGTTGTTCTGGCCGTAATTTTCGCATTACGCGGATTAGGAATAGCTATATATACTCATGCTATGTACGATATTATGGTGGTATTGAGGATCGATTGCTGAATGAGAGAAAAAGTGTTTTTTCCTGGTTTTTCCCGACAGAGAGTCGGTATATGCTTATCTTATAAGGGTTTTCGAACCTGCCTGTGCGTATGGAACGCACGCAGACAGGTAAAATCCGAGAAAAAACTGAGCGAGTAAAGTTCTCGGCGCCTTTTGTACGGAGATACCTTCACCAGGTTTTGGTTTTTAGAAAAATCTAAAACCAAATTGGTTTTAGTGTACAACAATGCAGGGGAGTAATTTCATCTGGCGTATACGTTTGTGCCATGTTATGTAATTATTATACAGGGAAATCTTATGAAAAATATCGTCGTGGCCATTACGGGAGCCAGTGGTGTTGTGTATGGACAGCGCCTCTTACAGGTGTTATGCGATAAGGTGTATCACACACACTTAATTGTGTCTGACTCTGCCATAAAAGTGATAGAACACGAATTAGGTCTTTCATTAAACCAGGACAAGTTTAATGTCAGCAAATTTACCGGACGGGAAAGTTCTGCTATTACGCAATATAACGTGTCAGATATTGCTGCACCGATATCAAGCGGAACATTCGAGACCGAGGCGATGATTATTGTGCCGTGCAGTATGAATACTCTCTGCTCCATCGCTAACGGTATTTCTACCAATCTGGTTCAGCGTGTAGCGAGTGTCAACCTGAAGGAAGGAAGAAAGCTGGTCGTTGTGCCGAGGGAAACACCCTTGACCTCTATTCATTTAGAAGGTATGTTGAAGTTGTCTCAGGCCCGAGCCTGCATCATGCCGGCAATGCCTGGTTTTTATTCTCACCCGGAAACCATTGAAGATCAGATTGATTTTATCGTGGGGAAAATCCTTGGTTATGTCGGCATCGAGCATTTGCCTTTTATCAAAAAAGGATACAAGGGGTTGGATTCCTCTGTCCAAATATGTTGACAATCAGGTGTACCTTAACTACAATCTGGAGAGACCAAAGAGATCAGTTTCTGTTGTACACGGCAGGAGAGAGGTTTTAATTTTGTGCAACATTGAGTCTGGTAAATCAGACCGGAGATTGAGACTGGCGTAATTTAAAAAGTTTCTGTGTCATACGGGTTTGCCCGGTTTCTTCAGAGGAGATAATTTTGGAAATTGAACGGGAAAATATGGAGAGTCCCAGGAAAAGAGGCAGAGCAGGTTTCTGGATTTCAACTTCATTTGCAATATTCTTTTTTCTTTGCTGCATTATCTTATTCTTTTCGCTGATGGCTGTGTTTGTAATGAAGAGGTCACTATCGCCAGGTGTGGAAGATGAGAGTACAAGAAAACTCGCAGAAGTGGTGATAAAGGGTACAGGGAATGATAAGATTGCCATAATACCCATAAAGGGTGTCATTACTGCTCAATCAACCAAAAACCTTCTCGTTGAAACGCCAAGTATCGTAGAAAACGTGAAAAAACAGCTTGATCAGGCAGGTGAAGATGATGCTGTGAAGGCTGTTATACTTGATGTCGATAGTCCCGGTGGAGGAATAACAGCAAGCGACATCATCTATAAAGAGATTTTATCTTTTAAAGAAACGACCGGGAAAAAAGTAATCGTCATCATGCGGGATGTTGCTGCTTCCGGAGCCTATTACATTTCAGCTGCTGCGGATAGGATCGTTGCTCATCCAACATCGGTTACGGGAAGTATTGGCGTCATAATGCCTCTTGTTAATGTTGCCGTTCTGGCAGAAAAATTTGGCATTACAATTTCTCCAATCAAATCGGGGGATATGAAGGACATCGGTTCTCCTTTTAAAGAGATGTCTGATGAGGAACGAAAGGTCCTGCATGACATTGTTGATGAGATGTATACCAGGTTTTTGCAGATTATCGCTGATGGCAGAAATATGAAGATAGAGGATGTGAGAAAGCTCGCAGATGGCAGGATCTTTACGGGAAGTCAAGCTGTCGGGAATGGTTTAGTCGATCAGTTAGGTTATATTGAGGACTCCATCGCCGTTGCTAAAGAAATGTCAGGATTAGAGGAAGCAAAGGTGATCAGGTATAAGCGAATGTTTGACCTGGCAGACCTCTTTACGGCAACCATGAATAATCTTTCCGGTCATCGCAGCATTCCATTTGGCATTCATACCATAACAGGAGAAGAAGATTTTCCGAAACTGATGTATTTGTGGACTGGATATCAGCAGGATACTCAATACGCTGTATTCAATTAAACTCGATTGGAACGGTTTACATAAAACCAGGGAGGATTTAGCGATGCCAAAAAAAATAACATTACCTTATGTCTGTCTTACTGTTTGGATCTCGATGCTCTTTGTATTACCCGTTTATGCTGATGGTTTGCCGACCCATTCAGAACTGCAAAAAGTGCTCAAAGAAGTTGTAAAAGAAAAAAATGGTGGGTTTGGTTTGCATATGTGGGCATCAATAGTGGACAGGGATGGCATTGTAAGAGTAGTTGTTTTCTCTGGCGAAGAGAGAGGCGACCAATGGCCGGGTAGCCGTGTCATTTCGGCACAAAAAGCAAATACTGCAAACTCCTTCAGCCTTCCGGGACTGCCATTGTCAACGGCAAACCTTTTTTCTGCGGTTCAGCCGGGCGGCAGCTTGTTTGGTCTGCAGCACAGTAATCCCGTAGATACCGATGTTGCTTACGGTGGCCCATCTCAAAATAACGGAACCCCGCACGATCCGATGGTTGGGAAAAAGATTGGTGGCGTTAATGTTTTTGGCGGTGGTCTGGGGCTATACAACAGCGATGGTAAGCTGATAGGGGCAATAGGCGTAAGTGGTGACACTTCCTGCGCAGACCATAATGTTGCATGGAAGGTGCGTCATGCTGTTAAACTGGATTATGTACCGGCAGGAGTTAGTCCAAGCAGTGATGACAATATTATCTGTGATATCTCTGATGACAAAAGTGCAAGCGGATGGGGCCATCCGGTATGCTCAGCAGAATCTGCTGCCATTGCCAGAGATCTTCCCAAGACGCATCCTGTAAGAACAAGGGAATGAATTATTTATCATAGTGCTTAAAAAAGTGTACATCACCAAACAGGTTGTTCAGGAAAAGCAAAATTTCATAAAAAAATTACCTTCCTGTCATGTCCGGAGTTTAATACCAAGGGAGTTTTTCAGGTTTTCAAGAATCGTTTCCTGGTAAACGTCCACTTCGTCGCTTCTTAGTGTTCTGTCGCCAGCCCTGAATATCAGCCGGAAAGCGACGCTTTTTTTATCCTGCTCTATCTGTTTACCCTTGTAGACATCAAAAAATTCAATGGCATCCAGATAATTTACCTTCAAAGATACAATGCATCTCTTTATGTCAGCCCATCTGGTCTCTTCACTGGCTATGACAGCCAAGTCTCTGACTATGGCCGGGAATGAGGGCGCCTTGTGGTATGAGTTTTTGAAATTAGCGAGATTTACAAGCATGTTAAAATCCAATTCCGTAATACAGGGGGTATTTCTGAAATCATAGTTATGAACAACTTCTTTCCTTAACTCGCCCATGTATCCGAAAGCCTGATCTCCCAGTTTGAGTTCAGCCGATTTTTCAGAAGTAAATAAATCAGACCTGTAGGGTACAGATTCCAGCGCTTGGTTAATATTCAGATTCAGCAGGATCGTCTCGACAATACCTTTCAAAGGGAGAAACCCTTCCTCTCCAAGGATGCAGAGACATTCCTTTTCTTCCGGCAGTTCACCGTTTTTCTGACCTAAATACACCTTGGATAATTCATAAATATGCGTAAAGTCAATACCGTGATTCTGGTTGTGTTTTTTTACCTTTAAGAGATTGTGTATGATTGTCTTCCGTAAGAGAGCTTCATCCTGCCGGATTGGGTTTATGATTCTGATACTGTTGTTTTCAGACCAGATACCCGCATATTTATCCTGCGTATTCTCTACGATAGAATCAGTAACAACTTCATGATATCCCATCCCAGATAAAATACTCTTTGCTTTTACTACAACCCTGTCGAATTTGTTTTCCCGGTTTAGCTTAACTCCAATGTTGCTTATTGCTGGAATGTTTTTGTATCCGTGAATTCTGGCTACTTCCTCTACCAGATCTATCTCACGGTACACGTCTCCTCTGAAACTTGGAACTTCGACTTCGAGGCTTTCCTCTGTTTCAGAAATGATGGTAAAACATAAACGCTCGAGAATTTTTTTTATTTCACTCTTGTCAAGATGAATTCCCAGCAAATTATTAAGTTTGGAAGTCCTGAGGGAGACACTCTTTTTTTTCTGTTTGATAAAATTTGAATCTATTACACCTTTGAGAATCTTACCTCCCGCTATCTCCTGTATCATCTTGGCCGCTCTCCTGGATGCCCAATCGACACATTCTGGGTCAACATGACGTTCGAAACGGAAAGAAGAATCTGACGCAATTCCCAGTTTTCTCGATGATTTTCTCACGTTTCTGGGCTCAAAAAAGGCACTTTCCAGAAAAATATCTTTTGTAACTTCCGCAACTTCTGTCTCTTTTCCTCCCATTATGCCTGCCACAGCAACCGGTTTCTTCGAATCTGCAATTACCAGAAGATCAGAGGTAAAGGTACATTTACTTCCATCGATTGCCACCAGAGCTTCTCCATTTGAGGCACACCTGACAACGACCCTCTTCTCCTCTAATCTATCCAGGTCAAAAGCGTGTAACGGCTGGCCGCATTCCATCAATACATAGTTGGTTATATCTACAACGTTATTAACGGGTCGCAATCCAATAACCTGCAACCGTCGCTGAAGCCATTCTGGAGAAGGAGCTATGGTTACTCCTCTGATAATGCGGGCAGTGTACCGCGAACATAAATCTTTTTCTTCAATAGTGACATGTGTTGCTCCCTCTATGTTTTCATCAGTTGTATCATAATCAACATCTGGCACAACAAATTTGCCATGAACAATGGCTGCAACCTCTCTTGCGATCCCCATTATGCCTAAACAATCAGGCCTGTTAGAGGTAACCTCTACATCTAGACAATAATCATCACCTATTGGTGTTGAGGTATCAACTACCAGCCCTACATTCGTCAACCCTTCTGACAACTCATTTACCGAAAGGTTGTGGTTACAATAATCTTTGAGCCATTGGTAACTTATTTTCATGAATCTCAGAATTGGGACAAAAATCTTATATCATTTTCAAAGAAAAGCCGGATATCATCAATTCCGTATCTCAGCATCGTAAGTCTTTCAACACCTAAACCAAAAGCGAAACCCGTATACTTTTCCGGATCGTATCCAACTGCCTCAAAGACATTCGGATCTACCATGCCCGCTCCTAATACTTCAACCCATCCGCTATAGGAACAAACACTGCATCCTTTCGCATTGCAAATGGAACAGGAAATATCGACTTCCGCACTGGGTTCGGTAAAGGGAAAGAATGAAGGTCGAAATCTCATTTTAATATCCTGGCCAAAATATATTTCAGAAAATGAAGTGAGTACAAATTTCAGATCGCGAAAACTCACTTCTTCATCAACCATCAGCCCTTCAATCTGATGAAACATGGAAGCATGGCGAGCGTCAACGGTATCAGGACGGAATACCTTTCCGGGAGCAATCATCCGAACAGGCGGCTTCTTTTTCTCCATTATTCTGATTTGCACCGTTGAAGTCTGGCTTCTTAAAAGAAGTTTGTTGTCCAGGTAAAACGTATCAAAATCCTCTCTTGACGGGTGTTCCTGGGGAACATTCAAGGCATCAAAATTATAATATTCCTGTTCCACTTCCGGACCGTATTCTACGGCAAAACCAAGCATGCAGAATATCCTCTTGATCTCATTGATAGTTTGTGTAATAGGATGCAGGTGCCCGTAAGGTTTGCGTTTGCCCGGTAACGTCAAGTCGAAAACACCTCCTGTGTCCTGCGCAGTGGTTTTCTCTCCTTTCATTACAAGTGGTACCTCTGAAGTGAGATCTAACCTTTTTATCGCTTCCTCTACATCCCGATCAATCTCCACTTTAAGCTTATTTGCCAATTTTCCTATTAACGCTTTCTGTTCGGGAGATAAACCCGGAATTCTCTTCATTATATTGTTGAGCGCTCCTTTTCTTCCCAGGTAGCTGGTCCTTACCTCTTCGATCTCTTTGAGTGATTTCGCTTTAGCTAAATCATTCTTTGCCTGGTTCTGTAAATCTACCAATTGCTCTTGCATAGTATAACAGTTTCCTTCAGCCTTTCATTTTATGGTAGTTTAGGTGAAATGTGAAAATTTTCACACGTATAAACAATACGAGAGGAAACACCTTAAATGCGATCTTCAAATAGGGGATTAGTTGTAGTGGATTACGAAAAAACCCGTAATTGAGTGACAAATACCAGAACGCAAGTCATGCGTTCTGGGCTTGTATATGCTTCCTGGCTAGTTCAGCTAATTTATCAAATGCTGCGGGGTCATTAACTGCCGTCTCGGCCAATATTTTTCTATCAATCTCAATATTAGCTTTCGTTAGTCCGTTCATGAACCGGCTGTAATTTAAACCTCGCAGCTTGGCAGCAGCGTTTATGCGTACTATCCAAAGCTTCCTGAAGGTTCTTTTTTTGCATTTTCTATCCCTGAAAGCAAATACCATCGCCCTCACATACGTTTCACTGGCCTTTCGATAGAGATTGTTCCTGCTGCCCCAATATCCTTTTGTTGCTTTGAGAAGTCTCTTCCTGGCTCTCTTCTTTGCTGGTCCGTTTTTTGCTCTTGGCATCCTTCTTTATCCTTTCTTCTACCACAAAAATATCACTTAATCTTAAATACTTACTAACCTCTTCCTAAGGCGCGCAGGAATGTCTTGGTAAAGCCTTTTGCGACAAGTGACTTTCTCCTTAGTTTTCTTCGTCTGTTTCCACTTTTTCCGGACATGAGATGCCCTGCAAAAGCCTTCTGTCTTTTTATCTTGCCTTTCGGTGATACCCTGATCCGTTTCTTCAGGCAGCTTCGTGATTTTAATTTAGGCATATTAGCCCCTTTCTATTTGATTGGTGTTAAAATAATACTGATATTTCTTCCTTTAGCTTTTGAGAGAGTTTCAACTTTGGCGATATCCTCCAAAGCTTTGATAAATACATCAAAAACGTCTTGAGCATTTTCCTTATGCCTCATTTCCCGTCCTCTGAACATCATGTTAATGAGAACACGGTCACTCCTCTCAACAAATTTCCGTGCCTGTTTAACCTTGGTCTGAAGATCATGTTCGCCAATTTTCGGTCTTACTCTGATCTCCTTTAACTGAACGGTGTGGGTCTTCTTATGTGATTTTTTATTCTGTTTATATTTATATTTACCATAATTTAAAATACGACAAACAGGCGGATCGGAATCTGGTGAAACTTCAACTAAATCTAAACCTAAATCTAATGCCTTACTAAGAGCATCCTCCTTTTTTATAATGCCCAGCTGGGCACCATTTTCATCAATAAGTCTAACGGTTTTCGCAACAATTCGCTGATTTATCCTGGTAAATCTTGTAATATATCATCCCCCCATTCTTAAAAAGATCCTAAAAACTCTCTTATTGTGCGCTGCACAATCTGCGGTTAAGAGAATCAAAAATAACGTTTCGCTAAATAAAATCGGTGATTCTCATCCTGACTGCATGTTACGTCATGTATGGTAAAGAGGCCTCTGTTCAGGAGAAACCTAAATTTTATCTCTTACTTCATGTTCAACACGTAAGGTAAAGTCTGAAATAGGAACCGTTCCTTCGTCTCCTTTCTTTCGACTTCTCACAGAAACCGTTCCCTCTTCTAGCTCCTTGTCACCAACAATGAGAAGATAGGGTATCTTCTCTAGAGTACCTTCTCTGATCTTGTAGCCTATTTTTGCACTCTTTGTATCACACTCTGATCGAATCCCGGCCTGAGATAATTTATTTTTTATCTCCATACCAAAATCATTGAGTTTGTCTGTTATGGGAAGTATTCTTACCTGTATCGGCGCCAGCCATAGGGGAAAATCACCTGAGTAATGTTCTATCAAACATCCGAGAAACCTTTCCATGGCGCCAATTACGGTGCGATGTACCATCACCACATTATGCTGTGAACCATCAGAACCGATATAGTTCACATCAAATCTTGCAGGCAGATTAAAGTCTACCTGGATAGTCGGTCCTTGCCATCCTCTCCCAAGGGCATCCTTAATCTTTATGTCAATTGCCGGTCCATAAAATTTCGCTTCGTCTTCCTTTCTCTCAAAATGCAACTTTTTCTGATTCAGGGCAGCCGTTAACGCTTCCTCAGCAAGAATCCAGTTCTCATTATCGCCGATATATTTCTCCTCATTTCCCTTGCCTCTTACGGCGAGTTCTATGTCATACTCTTCAAATCCAAAGCTCTTTTGCATAAAAAGAGCCAAATCTATAACACCCTCAATCTCATTCTGTAACTGGTCAGGCCTGCAGAAAATGTGGGCGTCGTCCTGAGTGAAACCTCTTACTCGTAATAGTCCGTGCAAGACACCCGACCTTTCAAATCTGTAAACAGTCCCTAACTCTCCCCATCTTAAAGGTAAATCACGATAACTTCGCACACTGGACTTATACATAAGAATCGCAAACGGACAATTCATTGGTCTTAACATATACTCCTGCCCTTCAACCTCAATGGGCTGAAACATGCTGTCTTTGTAAAAATCGAGATGCCCACTTTTTTTCCAGAGGTCTATTTTTGCGATATGAGGGCTGTACAATATGTCATAACCACGTTTATAATGTTCATCTCTCCAAAATGTCTCGATAATATTTCTGATCACGCCTCCCTTTGGATGCCAAAAAACGAGCCCAGGGCCGCCATGTTCATGAAAGCTATAAAGATCTAACGCTGTGCCAATCTTTCTGTGATCACGCTTTTTTATCTCCTCCAGGACTTTAAGGTGTTTGTCCAGCGCCTTCTTATTCGTGAACACTGTACCATAGATTCTCTGAAGCATAGGATTGGTTTCTTTCCCCCTCCAATATGCTCCGGCGATACTGAGGAGTTTAAACACCCCGATCTTCTTTGTGCTTGACACATGGGGTCCTTTACACAGGTCAATAAAGTCTCCCTGGGTATAAAAGGAAACTGTCTCATCTTCAAATCCTTTAATAAGCTCGACCTTATAGCGCTGGTTTAATTTTTCCATCTTTTCTATGGCTGCATCGCGAGACACTTCTAACCTCCTGAATGGTATATCTTCCTCAACAATTTTTGCCATTTCTGCTTCTATCTTTTCAAGGTCTTCCTGCGAAATTGTCTTTTCAAGTTCAAAATCATAATAAAAGCCGTCCTTGATTGAGGGGCCTATCCCAAGTTTCGTGCCAGGATACAATCGGGTAACGGCCTGTGCCATGAGGTGAGCGGCGCTGTGCCGAAGTATTTCAATCCCCTCAGCGGAATTTGCCATTACCAGGTCCAGGGTTGTATCCGATTCGATCGGATAATCAAGGTCAACAATCCCGTTATTTAACTTTCCCGCTACTGCTGACTCCCGATTCTTAAAAGCAGCGTCGCTGGATACATCTCTCACGGTTACCCTGTTTTGATAGCTTTTTTCGATACCATCCGGAAATTTTATCTTTACCATTGGATTAACTCTTTATAAAATCAACCTGATTTGAAAATAATAACGTATTTTTACATGATTTTCTTTGTTATTTCAAGGAAAATTGATGGTGTGAGAAGAATACTTATATGAAAATTTTCTGTTACAAGAGTTACATTGCCCCGAGAATCGGGAGAAGAAAGGGTTGGCATGAGTCAAAAGGATGAGAAGGGGTATACGCGATACCAGCAAAAGGTAATCAAAGGCTATTATGATAATAAAGATATTCGCCTTATACAAAAACTTGGAGAATTGGTCTCCTGTTTATACCTTGAAACCAATGAGAAAAAGAGAGAATCCGGATGGAAGAAGATCGAAAAGATACTTCTTGACTTAAAGGTTCATCCAAATGAAGTTGATTTTTTGACAAAGGAAAAAAATCTTACAAGAATTTCAAAAAAAATAGCTCAGATGTTTTAACAGGCTTTATCATAAAATAAAAGCGAAAAATGATGGGAAGGGCGTTAGCGTGAAAATTGCTATTACGGGTTTATCTGGCTTTTTAGGACACTTCGTAGCAGAAAAACTCTTTAAAAGGGGTGTCCGAATGCGGGCGCTCGTACGTGACACAAGCAATATTGTGCATCTCAAAGATTTCGGCGAGAAGGTTACCTATATTAAAGGAGATCTTGCCGACAGGGAAGTTGTAAATGAATGTGTCAAAGGTTCTGATATCGTTATCCACATGGCTTATGAGAGAAACGGCACAGGGTTTCGTGATGCTGCTAAACAAGACTATGATAAACTCTTAAAGGTAAATCTATTGGGAAGTCTTGAGTTGCTCAATGCCTCAAAAGAGCAGGGAGTCAAACAGTTTATCTTTGTAAGTTCTTGCGCTGTTTACGGGTACATCTTTCCCGGCATTAGGCTGGACGAACAACACCCTTTGATACCCGACTCACATTACGGCGCTTACAAGGCATCGGTTGAGGCGTTTTGCCATGCATTTTTTATGACGAAGAGTATGCATACGACCATTTTCAGACCCGTCGGTATCTATGGCGTAGATCCAGATCTTCCTCAATCTGAGTGGTATGGTTTGATAAAGGATATCAAAAGAGGAACTGATGTAGAAGTCTCAGGGGGAGGTAAGGTAGTACATGTTGAAGATGTTGCTAAGGCCGTAGATTTAGCAGTCGGCAACAAAGAGGCGTCGGGAAAGATCTATAATTTGTCAGACTTTTATATAGATAATTTAAGCGTTGCACAAATTGCCGGGAAGGTTTGTGCGTCAGGGTCAAAGATTATGGGAACACCAAAGAAACCCATCAACACTATCGACAACAGCCAATCTCAATTATTGGGGGTAAATTACCGGGGAACGGAAGGTATAAGGAGGTACATTCAGGAGCTGATCAAACTGATTTGATTATACGCCGCAGCTCCCGGATTTATATTCGAATCACAACTGTGAAGCTGTCTCTCCTTTCACTTTTTTAAGAGCCTTTGTTAAATTTTATGGCATAATCCACAAATTTATCACTCTTAATCCCATGTAATTTTACTTCAAATGACCGTTGTGTCCCCTCATCCAAATTCAAAATGTAGAAATCGTTGCTTGATACAACCGCACCCTTATTGTTAAAAACACTTATTTTGAAAAGCGCGTAGTTGTAATTATAGTTAGACTTGTTAATCACATCACCCTTAAATATCGTATCATTATAAGAGTCTTTATAGGTAACGTTTGTAAAAGAAAAATTGTCTTCTGGATGTTCAAAATCGTCAGGAACCGTTTCACTCTGTTGTTTTAGATCTCCGGAATTGTTTATTGAAGATTTTTCTTTAAATAAAAATTTTTCTTCAAATGAGATAATCCTTTTTTCCAAGGCAAAGATCCTGAATGAAAGATCTGAGACAGTTTTTTCAAGAGAATTCAGTTTCTCAAGTATTTGTGTTGTTTCTGGAGATCCAAATACGAGGGAAGAAGGAACAGAGCAAAAAATAAGGAAGGCGAAAATCTTTTTCATAATATATTGTTATCTCCAAAAAAGTTTGTTTAATTTCCTGAATTCTAAGAAGCTTGTCCGAAAAAGTAAACTGAAAAGCGAAAGATTTCCAGAATTTAAGAGAGATGGGGTAGATTAATACCGTGTATAGTAAATTCCGTTCTATTTAAGTTCAAGAATTTTCTCTATTCTGGAGATTTGTTGATCACAGAAACCATATTTTCTATTGACCTCACATGAATAGGCCTCTGACGAAAAAAGATCTCACACATTGTATTTTGAATGAAAAGAGCTGGCACTTAATTTCGAATACACGTATGCTCTTTTCTCCTCAATGAGTTTTTTCTTGCATTCAATACTTTTTTTTGATAACATTCCGCCTCGACACTGTCTGAAAAAGTTTTCTTTATAAGTTGTTTCAGGGGATTGACTTATAAGACATTGCTGATATTTAATCAAAAATGTTGTCCAGAGAATGATTGGAAAAGGTATTCAATTCCCGTTTGGTAAAAGGTTCATTGTTGAGTTTGAGGTGTTCACGTTTTGACTCTATCGGTAGAGTGTAATGAGGAAAAGAGTGTAATAAAGAGCTCTGTACTTGCTATGCTTTCGTTAGGTGAAGGCGATACGGTATTCTATTGTATTGAGGTATGGACGAAAAAAGTCGTATCGAAACGTTAAATAATATAAAAATATTTACGGGAAACGCAAATCCTGCTCTCACTGAAAAGGTATGTCAATACCTTTCGATTCCGCTAGGAAAGGCCGATGTGGGAAGATTTCCTGATGGCGAAATAGACGTAAAGGTAGATGAAGACGTTCGAGGGGCGGATGTTTTTATTATTCAACCAACAAGTCCTCCTGTAAATGAAAATCTGGCAGAATTATTAATCATGATGGATTGTTTTCAAAGGGCTTCTGCTGCCAGGATAACTGCGGTTCTTCCTTACTACGGTTATGCCAGGAAAGACAGGAAAGATGAGGGGCGGGTGCCGATTACGGCAAAGCTTGTAGCAAACATCATCACGAAAGCAGGAGCTGATAGATTGCTTACAATTGATTTGCATGCTGCACAGATCCAGGGTTTTTTTGATATACCCGTAGACCATATCTTTGCATTTCCCGTCCTTTCGGATTACTTTAAAGATTTGGACCTTGCTGATTTTGTGGTAGTTTCTCCGGATGTGGGTGGAATAAAGATAGCAAGATCGTACTCCAGGAAACTGGATATAAGGATGGCGATAGTGGACAAAAGAAGAATTGGTCCAGCAGAAACAGTAGTAGGTTTTGTAATCGGTGATGTTAAAGGCAAAAACGCCATTATTATAGACGATTTAATTGCAACAGCCGGATCGATATGTGAAGCTGCAAGGGTGCTGAAAGAGAAGGGAGCCAAAGATATTTATGTAGGTGCGACCCATGCTGTTCTCTGTGGTCCTGCTATTGAAAGATTGTCAAATTCGCCAATTAAGGAGTTGGTCGTAACCGATACGATTCCAATGAGTGAGCATGCCAGGACTCTTGGCAGTAAATTAAAAATATTGTCTATTGCGGCCCTGTTAGGTGAGGCTATTAAGAGGATACATACGAACTCGTCTATCAGCTCAATGTTTACTTAGCATTGAGGTGGTAGACATTTGAAATTATTATATTTTGACTTTTTGAAACATATTTTGGATAATTAAAGAAATGGAAACACAAGCATTAGGGGTTGAAATTAAAAAAGAATTTGGCACTCGGGCTGCACGTAAATGTAGAAGGTCTGGATTGATACCTGCGATACTGTACGGTCATAAGCAAGAAAATCTCATGCTGGCGTTGAACAAAAAAGAGTTTACCAAAGCACTTGATGCTGGAATAAAGATGGTAAATCTAAAATGGAATGGGTCAGAGGAAACAGCCCTCATAAAAAATGTCCAGTTTGACACTTTTGGTAAAGAGGTGCTGCACGCTGACTTTGTTAGAATTGATTTGACAGAGAGAGTTTCAACGTGGGTTCCTATCGAGCTGTTTGGTGCTTCGCCTGGGGTTCAAGAGGGCGGGATATTAGATCACGCAATGAAGGAGATTGAGATAGAGTGTCTTGCAACTGAAATTCCCAAAAGCATTCGTATTAACATTGCTGAGCTTGTCATTGGCAAAGCAGTCCATGTGAATGATGTTGAGGTTCCTTCTAATGTTAAGATCCTGGCAAATCCGGATAATATTGTGGTATCTGTCCACTTTGCCGCTGAAGAGAAGGAGGTAGCGGAAGAGGAATTGGCTGCCGGGCCGGAGGTGATAACGGCTCGTAAGCCAGGAGTGGAAAAAGCGGAAGATTAAGGATTGATGAAAGTTGTCGTCGGGCTTGGGAATCCGGGTGAAAAATATGTAAAAACCAGGCATAATATCGGCTTTATGGTTGTTGACAAGTTGGTAAAAGAATACAGGGCTGTTTACGCTAAAAACCGTTTTGATGCAACTATTCATGAATGCTTTATTGAGGGTGAAAAGGTCCTTTTTGTAAAGCCGCAGACATTTATGAATTTAAGTGGCGAAGCGGTGAAAAAAATTATCGGGAAATATGGGTGTCAGATAGATGAAATATTAGTAGTCTTGGACGATAGCGCCCTTCCTTTAGGTAAGATCCGGGTGCGGGGACATGGCGGAAGCAGCGGGCACAAGGGGCTGAAATCTGTTATGGATTGTTTGGGAAACGCCGGTTTTCCCAGATTAAAGATAGGTATTGGCGGCTGTCCTTCGGAAAGGAAAAAAGAGTTTGTTTTGTCGCCTTTTACAGATGAAGAAGGTGATACCATTGAAAACGCTTTAAATAAGGCATGCAAGGCTATTGATGTTTGGTTTGCCAAGGGAATAACCGATTGCATGAACATGTTTAATTAGGAGTAGGAGGGAATGAAAAATTGAGGTTGTATGAAGGTATGTTCATTATTAACAGTACCATTGCCAATAACGATTGGGATGCAGCTGTTAATGAAGTCCAGAATATTTTGAAAAATAGAGGAATTGAAATCCTGCAAAGTGAAAAATGGGAAGAGAGAAAATTTGCATACATCTTAAAGGGGCAAAAGCGAGGTGTTTATTTGCTCATGTATTTCAATGCACCTCCGGAGTCTATTGTTTTAATAAAACATGATTTGAAGCTCTCGGATAATGTCTTAAGGTCTTTGATTGTGAAAGTGGATAGGATTAAAGAGCCTCCGCAGCAAGAAACAGAAATTCATGAGGAGGTTGCTGTTCCGGTAGAATCTGCGGTGCAGGAGTAGCGAGAAGGTAAGAAGAATCATGGCAAGTCTCAATAAAGTTTACTTAATGGGAAATCTCACGAGGGATCCGGAGTTGAGGTATACACCCAGCGGTACAGCAGTTGCCAGTTTCGGTATAGCCGTTAACAGAACGTGGACTGGGCAAAACAGCGAAAAGAAAGAAGAAGTGTGTTTCGTTGATATAAATGCATTTGGAAGGCGTGCCGAGGTTATTAATGAGTATTTCAGCAAGGGGAATCCCATATTTATTGAGGGTAGATTGCAGTTTAATCAATGGGAAACAAAAGATGGGCAGAAGCGTAGTGTCTTGCGTGTTGTTGCAGAGAATTTCCAGTTTATCGGCAGTGGTTCTGCGAAGGGAGGCGGTGGGGATACTGGAACATTTCATGATCATGATACGGGAGAGGGAAATCAACAGTCAGGGGATTTAGATGATTTGAGCGGCGAAGAGATTCCGTTCTAGAATCAGTTTTTTTTATATAAACAGGAGAGTTACTCCAATGCAAAAAATGCAAAAAGGGCAAAAAGGGAAAGGAAATAAAAATTTCTCGCAAACGAAGAAAAAGTATGCAGAGCTGACAAATAAGTGTCGATTTTGTCGAATGAAAATGGATGAGGTGGATTATAAAGATTTGAAATTTTTACAAAAGCTTATGGGCAGTCAGGCCAGATTGCTTTCTAAAAGGCGTTCAGGGAATTGTTCTAAACACCAACGCTCTGTCAAAACAGCCTTAAAGAGGGCAAGATTTATGGCTTTGTTGCCATACGTTGCGTAAGTACGTAAAATTTAAAAATTATAAAAAAATTTAAAAACCATTACAATACAATGAAGATTTTGCTAAAAAAAGATATTAGAAAACTGGGTAAGATTGGCGATGTGGTTGATGTGGCGAATGGATATGCACGGAATTATCTTTTGCCTAAAAAATTTGCAACGGATATAAATCCTGGAAATATTGAACAGTTAAGTATTAAGAGAAAAAAACAAGAAGAAATTTATAGAGAAGAAATTCAAAATTTGCAAGTAATTGCAAATAATATTTCAAAAGCTACATGCGCGATAACCGTTAAAACAAACAAAGAGGGAAAACTTTTTGGTTCTGTATTGGCACAACATATTGCAGAGGCCCTCTGTGAAAAAGGTTTTCGTGTAGATGAAAATATGGTCAGCCTTGAGAGTCCAATCAAAAAGTGTGGTGAATATAAGGTTTCAGTAGCGCTGCATCCAGAGGTGAAATCGGAATGCAGTGTGCATGTTGTGAGTGAAACGGAGGATTCTGCAATCCTCCAGGAAGAATCAGTCGAGCTTCCTGCTCAAAGCAATTCCGGCAAGAAGAAAGAGTAACCACATTAAATCCCTTTGATTTGTTCCATATCTCAGAATCGCAACAAACACAATATTTAACAAATGTCGAACGTGTTGATTCAGGACAAAGTACAGCCATATAGTATGGAAGCAGAAATTAGCGTTCTGGGTTCTATGCTGATAGACAATGATACTATTGATTTGGTTGCGCAGATATTGAACGCGAATAGTTTTTATAAAACTTCGCACATTCATATCTTTGAAGCTATTCTCAATTTGTACGACAAGCAAAGAGTTGTTGATCTGGTACTTTTGAAAGATGAGCTTTTCAAACGCTCCTTGCTTGATAAGGTTGGAGGTTTTGAGTACTTAATGGAACTGGAAGAATCGGTTCCCATAACCGCAAATGTAGAATTTTATGCAAAAATTGTTCGGGAAAAAGCGATAAAACGTGATTTAATCGCAGCTACAACAAAAATACAGCAGAAGGCTTACCACGACTTTTTAGAATCTGATGAGCTATTAGATATGGCAGAAAAGTCTATATTTGATATAACTCAGCAGAAGCTGTCACATCCTACCACAAAACTATACGAAATACTCAACAGCACCTTTGATCGTTTGGAAACGTTACATGAAAGAGAAAGCAGGCTTACGGGCTTGTCAACGGGGTTTTTTGATTTAGACGATATTACGTCAGGATTGCAAGATTCAGAGTTGATCATCGTTGCTGCCAGGCCAAGTATGGGCAAAACAAGCTTCACGTTAAATTTGGCAGAAAATATAGGTGGAATTGATAAAAACCCTACTGCAATTTTTTCTCTGGAAATGTCAGCACAACAAGTTGCGCAAAATATGTTATGCTCACACGCAAAAATAGACGCACATTTGATGCGCACGGGTAAACTCGATGACAGTCAATGGTCAAAGCTTCCTTTGTCAATGGGAGTGCTCTCAGAGGCAGCTATTTTTATTGATGAAACCCCAGGGCTAAGTATTCTCGAGTTGCGCGCTAAAGCCCGGCGTCTTAAAGCGCAACATGATATACGGTTGATAATTATTGATTATCTGCAGCTCATGGAGGGGGGCGGAGGAGAGAGTCGTCAGCAGGAAATATCTGTTATTTCCCGTGGGCTGAAAGCGCTGGCCCGTGAATTAAAAATACCTGTTATTGCCGTCTCACAGTTAAACCGGTCTGTAGAAACACGTGAAGGGCACAAGCCGAGAATATCAGATTTAAGGGAATCAGGTTCTATAGAACAGGATGCTGATGTAATTATATTGCTACACAGGGATGATTACTATGATCCGAATAAAAAACCGGGTGAGGTTGAGTTGAATATTGCAAAGCAAAGAAATGGGCCTGTCGGGAAAATAACACTAACTTTTTTGCGACAGTTTTTGAGATTCGAAAATTGCAATAAGAATACTAATTTGGACATGTACTGATTATGCTAAGTAAATACGTGATTTTTGCAGTCACGATACTATTTTCTTTCCTGATAAATTATGCAGGGCTTAAAGCCCAGGAACCCTCTGAAGCCAATCTCGTTATAAATAAAATCGACGTAAAAGGAAGCCAAAGAGTAAACGCATTAACGATAAAGGCGGCAACAAAGATAAGAGTTGGTGATATATACAACCCGCAAGCCGTTAGTCAGGACGTTGATGCTATCTGGTCATTAGGATATTTTGATAATATTGAGGTTGAAATAGAGCCTTTTGAAGATGGGGTAAAACTGATTTTTCTTGTTACGGAACGCCCTGTTATTAGAGACATATTATTTATCGGTAACAGAAAGATCAAAACGAAGAATCTTGAGCAGGTTGTAGAGTTGAGAAAGGGTGATTATTTAAAATCCTATTTAGAAAAATTTGGCGAGGATAAAATTCGGGAACTTTATCAAGAAAAAGGCTATTATTTTGCAGATGTTGTAAGTGTGGAGGAAGAATCGAAGGGGCATGTTGATATTATTTATCATATTAAGGAAGGACCGAAGGTCTTTGTAAAGGAAATTCGTATCGAAGGGAATAATACTTTCTTAGAAAAAAGACTTTTGAAGTTTCTTTCGACGAAAGTGAGAAAATTCCCGAAGCTGGTATTTTCAGGGGTATTCAATAAAGATAAGTTTGAAGAAGACAAAGATAAAATCAAAGCCTTTTATGGAGCTGGAGGATGGCTGGATACCGATCTGAAATCGGAAATCCAATTTAGCCCTGATAAGACTAAAATGTTTATCAAGATTATTATAGAGGAGGGAGAACGTTACCACGTTGGGACTACCCATATAAAAGGAAATAAACTTTTTACTGCCTCTGAAATACAGGAAATACTAGAACTGAAAAAAGGGGACCCTTTTATGCCGGAGACGTTTCAGAAAGATACCCAAAATATTAAAAACACTTACGGTAGTCAGGGGTATGTTAATACGGTTGTTAATGCGAGCCATAAGTATAGTCAGGATAAGCCGGAAGTTGATATAACCTATGATATAGAAGAAAAAGAGAGGATATTTATTGAAAAGATCTCCATTTCAGGTAATGACAAGACAAAGGATAATGTTATCCGGAGAGAATTGCTCTTTTACCCCGGGGAAATTCTTGATACGGAGAAAATTCGTATTAGTCAACAAAGGCTTGTAAATACCGGGTTCTTCGATAACGAATCGGGTATTCCTACGAACATAGACTATGAACCGGGATCTAAACCAAATACCAGGAATGTTCTCGTCGAAGTAAAGGAGGGGAGGACAGGCCTGTTACGCTTTGGTGGAGGTCTGGGTGCAAATGTAGGACTGTTTGCTGATGTTTCTTATACAGATAAAAACTTCGATATATTTGATTTTCCTAAGAACTGGAAAGATTTTGTATCGGGCAATGCTTTTCGTGGAGGGGGACATGTTGTGACACTGAGACTCAGTCCGGGATTTCAAAGAACGGAAGGTCTGTTTTCGTTTACGAATCCGTCTGTTTATGATACCGGTTATAGTTTAGGACTCAGTTCTTTCGTTTTCAGACGTGCCAGGGAAGATTATGATGAAGAAAGAAAGGGAGCGAAAATAACCGTAGGTAAGCAGATCGGGAGAAGTTTAGTGCTTAGGCTCACTCCAAACTATGAAGTGATCGGCGTTCAGAATATTGATGATAATGCACCTCAAACGGTTAAAGATATCGAAGGGAGTAGTTCTAAGTTATCTTTGGAGCTGAGTGCAGCACTTGATAGGCGGGATAACAGAGCTACTCCGACCAAAGGTTATCAGGTTCAAACGTCCGTGGAAGTATCAGGTCTTGATGTCGATATTGTTAAATTTTCAATAAGTGCGACAAATTATAAAACGCTCTTCGATTTTCCTAATTGGGGAAAACACGTTATCTCATTTGGTGGAACGATTGGGGTAGTCGATAGTACAACAGACGAAGAAGTACCAATTTTTGAACGTTTTTTTGGTGGGGGCTCCGGTTCAATACGGGGATTTAGTTTTCGAGGTGTGGGCCCTGTTGATGAGACAACAGGAGAACAGACCGGTGGTGAGATACTGATGCTTGGATCAGTTGAATACACCATGCCGGTTTACACAGATATGGCGAGAGGAGCCTTGTTTCTTGATGTGGGAAAAGCCGACAATGAAATAAATGATATTAATTTGAATAATATGCGTGCTTCCGTTGGGTTTGGTGTCCGGATACGTGTGCCGTTTTTAGGGAACTCTATTGTATCCGTTGACTTTGGTATCCCCATAGTAAGGAAGGACGAAGATGATACACAGACGATAACGTTTAACTTTGGTGGAGCGGGACAGTAAAAACAACTTTTTTCACTTTTAAAAACCGGGAAAGGGATTGATAATTATGAAAACTCTTTGGGCTAAAATGTCTTTTGTAAGCTTTTTGTTGTGTTTTCTTTTGCTATGGACAGTTGTTACAAATGCTGGAGCAGCAGATTTTAAAATAGGCGTTGTTGATATAAGCGGAGTATTTGAAAAATATGAAAAACGCAAAGCTCATGACCAGCAGTTGAAAGACATGGAGAAGGAATTTCAAAATGAAATAAACCAGAAAAGAAAAGAAATGATCAGTCTGGATGAAGAAACACAGTTATTGGATCTGGGCAGTGACAGCAGAAAAAAAAATGAGGAATTATTAGAGAGAAAAAATGTGGAGCTCGAAGGTTATGCAAAGTTTGCCGAAAGACAATTGCTGAAAAAATACAGAGAGTTTTTTGAAACCATCTATGGAATTGTAGTTGATGAAGTTGAAAGCATTGGTGAAATGGAAGGATTTGACCTTATCATTAAAAAAGAAGAACCAGAACTGAAAAGCGGGCAAATGTCTGATTTGCAATTTAAGATAGGAATCAGAACGGTGTTATATCATTCTAAGGCCGTCGATATTACGTCAAAGGTGGTGAATAATCTTAATGCAAATTACCTTAAAGAAAAGGAGAAGAAATAATTTTGACTAACCAGCAAAGAACAATTGCAAGAGTTGTTGAATATTCAGGCATCGGTCTGTTTACAGGTGAAGAAGTTAAGCTTTGTTTCAGGCCTGCAACTGAAAATATGGGTATCTATTTTGTTCGTAATGACATTGCAGGACGTCCCAAAATTTCTGCAAATACTGAAACAGTTTCTGATTGTGAACGTCAAATCTCATTGCAAAAGAACGGCGTAGGAATAAAAAGCGTAGAGCACGTAATGGCAGCTTTGGCAGGTCTTGGCATCGACAACATAGAAATTGAAATGAACGGAAAAGAGATTCCCGCAGGTGATGGCAGCTCCCTCTTGTTTACCCGTTTGTTAAAAGGTGCTGGAATCATCCACCAAAAAGAACAAAAAAAGAATTTCTATCTGCAATGCAAATTGGAAGTAACCAATGGTGATGCCAGCATTGTGGCCTTGCCTTATGATAAAGGGTTATCTCTTTCTTATATTCTTGATTTTAACGGTTCGTTTTTAAACAGGCAATGTTTTGAGATTGAGATGACGGAAAAAAATTTTATGTCCCAGATAGCCCCTGCAAGAACTTTTGGCTTAAGCACCTCTGTTGAAGAGTTTAAAAGGCTCGGGCTGGGAAAAGGTGTTACTGATGATAATACTTTTGTTTTACATGAGGATGGTACGGTAAAAAAACCTCTGTCTATGACTCCTGCCACTCTGAGATTCCCAAACGAATGTGTCCGACACAAGATACTGGACATTATCGGTGATCTGTACCTGACGAATCTTGTGTTACATGCTCGTATAATTGCTACAAAATCAGGTCACAATCTAAATGCTCGCATGGCAAAAAAGATTATTGAAATATCAAAAAACCAGACAAATAATTAAGTTAAGCATCAAATATTTTTCTGGCATTGATTTACCACAAAGAGAGTTTGCTGATGAATTCAAGGATGCCTACCCTCCACAAAGTTTTTTACCTGGTTTACAACACAGTGGGTGCCGTGGTTTATTTTGAACAGCAAATGTATAGTTTTGCGATGAATCCTGCTAAAAGGTTTAGACAAAATGAAGATACATTCTACAGCCATAATTCACTCAGGGGCGGAGATTGGCCGAGACGTTGAAATAGGTCCTTTTTCAGTTATTGGACAACATGTAGAAATTTCTGATGGTAACATTATTAAAAATAATGTTACCATCACAGGGAATACCTCGATTGCCGAAAAAAATGTTTTTTACCCTTACTCGGTAATTGGTTCAGAGCCTCAGGATTTCAAGTATAAGGGAGAAGATACAAAGCTTAAAATTGGAAGCAACAACATCATTCGTGAGTGTATTACCGTCAATACGGGAACTGAAAAAGGAGGTGGAGTAACCGTTATTGGTGATAATAATTTCTTTATGGCCTGTTCACACATAGCACATGATTGCATTATAAATAACAATGTTTTATTAGCAAATGGCGTACTCCTCGGAGGGCACGTAAAAGTAGAAAATTTTGCAAAGCTGATGGGCTACGCAGCGATACAACCGTTTGCGACCATTGGGCAATATTCATATGTGGGAGGGTTGACGAGAATCGTACAAGACGTGCCTCCCTATATGATAGTGGAGGGGAATCCTGCAAAAGTACGGCAAGTAAATACCATAGGGTTGGAAAGATCTGGTTTTTCGCAAGAGTTAATACTTGCAATTAAGGATGCGTTCAAACAGTTATTCCGTTCTGAAACGCTAAACAGGAACCAAATCTTGACTAAATTAGAAAATCAGGAAAACCAGTTGCCGGAAATAAGGGTACTGATAGATTTTTTCAGAGATGTTGATAAAGGAAAATCTGGAAGACAGAGAGAGTCCTTAAGGCCGGTATAGACCCGAAGTCCAAGAGAAATGTGAATAAAAAAAGATTAAATATAGCCGTTATCGGAGTTGGTCATTTAGGGAAAGAGCATGCCCGAATCTATGCCAATATGCCGGAAGTGAAATTATGCGGAATAGTGGATATTGACCGTGTGCAAGGTGAAACGGTAGCACAACGTTGTAATACGAAATTTTACCGTTCATTTAAAGAAATCGCTGGAAAGGTAGATGCAGCCAGTGTTGTGGTGCCCACAAAGCATCATTATCAGATTGCCAAGGAATTAATTGAAAATGGTGTAAACCTTTTAGTAGAAAAGCCTATGACGGGAACCATTTCTGAGGCAGAAGAATTAATACGGCTAAGCAGGAAGAATGGCACCGTCTTGCAGGCCGGCTTTATTGAAAGATTTAACCCTGCTATACAGGCAATTCAGAAGCTTGATATATCTTTAAAATTTATTGAGTGTCACAGATTGAGTCCTTTTACCTTCCGATCAGCTGATATTGGTGTAGTCCTGGACTTGATGATTCATGATATAGATATTATCCTTTATTTATCAAAATCAAAAGTAAAAAAGATTGATGCGGTTGGCGTAAACGTCATATCAAATAGAGAAGACATTGCAAATGCACGAATTCAATTTGAAAATGGTTGTGTTGCAAATATTACGGCAAGTCGGGTCTCTTTTGTACCGATGAGAAAAATCCGTTTATTTTCTGAAGATTCCTATATTTCGCTTGATTATCAGAAACAAGAAGCTATCATTTATAGAAAGTCTCCGCGACTGACTCTTAAGTCTATGAACATTGAAGATACTGACGTTTCTTCAATTAAAGATCTGAAGAATTTTGTGTTCGGAGATTTATTGAAAATAGAACAGATAAAAATGGACAATGAAGAACCGTTAAAAAAAGAACTTGAATCATTCGTGAACTGCGTTAGGAATAGTGAAGATTCGATTGTGCCAGGTGAGGAAGGAATCAAAGCGATAAAGACGGCAACTACTATAGAAGACGAGATCAGAAAACCTAAAATTATCAAACTTACACCAGTCGGAGGGTAAAGTATGACCACTTTTGACTTTTTACATATAGATGCTAAGATTGAGAATGGCAGGATAGTTGGAAAAGCAGGTGGTGCATTAGGAGAAATGATGCAACCATATGTTGAGCAGTTTTTCGGAAAACTTAACGAGCTCAAGGTAATAGCAAAGGTGAATGGCGGGCATGTTTATAATCTTTACAATCCTCCTTTTCCCAGTCAAGCTGGAATGCGTTTCCTTACACGAAAGCTCAGAATGATGCTCAGCAAAATGGCTTTTCCTGTAACGGCTAATCTCGCTATAACTCACAGTTGCCAATGTAAGTGTATACATTGCAGTGCAGATCCGTTTATCGATCATACAAAAAAAGAACTTACCGTTGACGAGATCAAGACGGTGGTTAGTGGAGCGCTGGACCTTGGGGCGAGTCTTGTCATATACGTGGGCGGTGAGCCTTTGCTGCGTAAAGAGCTCTACGAACTCATTGAATATGTGGACAAAACAAAGGCTATTGCAATGATCTTTACCAATGGCCTTTTGCTGACAGAGGAAAATGTGAAAAAACTGGCGGAATCGGGGTTGGCTTCGCTTAATATTTCAATAGATAGCAGTGAACCGGGGCTGCATAACGAATTCAGGGTTGTACCGGGATGTTACGAAAAAGCCTTTGAGGGTGCAGAAAGATGCAGGAAAGCAGGGATATTAACCGGTATTTCTACGTATGCTACCAGTGAAGGGATTAAAAACGGCAGTGTTGAGAAATTGCTGAGGATTGCTCAAGAACAGGGTTTTTCCGAAGTTACTATATTTGATTGTATACCATCAGGTCGATTTTTGAAGGATACGTCTAAAATACTTGGCTCTGAAGACAGGAGGCAACTCATAGCGCTTGCGAAGAAATATCATGAGATGGACTGTCCAATGGGTGTGAACGCAATGGCTTTGATCAATTCTCCAAAAGGTGTTGGGTGCTATGGCGCCCAGTCTCAGTTTTATATGACTGCTTACGGAGACATTAATCCCTGCGATTTTAATCCAATAAACTTTGGGAATGTACGTGACATGCCGATACAGGCTATCTGGAAAAAAATGGTTACCCATCCGGATTTCAGCAAACGCCATCCGACATGTCGTATGCAGAGTAAGTCTTACAGGCGGAAATTTATTGATCCAATCCCTGCAAATGCTAAATTGCCCATATCTATAGAAGAATTCGAAAACATACCAAATGAGGAATCACTCATCAGTTGTTGACGAGTTGTTGTTTTTCTATGAAAAAGGCTTGACATTTGTATTCTTTTTATTTATATAAGGTTCTTTTTAACTAACGAGATATAAGGAGTATTTTTTTTGTCAATTGTAAATATTCAAGAATTAGTTGATGCTGGTTTTCATTTTGGACACAGGACTAGCCGTTGGAATCCAAAGATGAAGCCTTTTATCTTCGGGAAACGTAATTTAATCCACATAATAAATTTAAAGGAAACGGTCAGAGGGTTAATTACGGCGTATAAATTTCTTACAAAACTCTCTTGCGCCAAAAAAGACGTTCTTTTTGTTGGTACTAAGTGGCAAGCGAAAGATGCGATTGTTGCTGAAGCAAAGCGCTGCAACATGCATTATATAAGCGAAAGATGGCTGGGAGGGACACTTACGAATTTTGAGACAATTCGTAAGCGTTTGAAACGGTTGGAAGAGTTGGAAGAGATGGAGAGTAATGGTTCGATTCATGCGTATAGTAAAAAGATGATTTCATCGTTTACGCGTGAAAGAAAAAGGATCAATAAAAATCTTGCGGGCATTAGAGGAATGGACAAAATACCGTCTGTGCTGGTTGTAGTCGATCCTAAGAAAGAACATATTGCAATAAAAGAGGCTTTAAAGATGGGAATACCGACGATATGTCTTGCAGATACAGATTGTGATCCTGGTTTGATTGATATATGTTTACCGGGGAATGATGATGCTATCAGGTCTGTAAGGCTCTTCTTAAATAAGGCTGCTGACGCTATTCTGGAGGGGCAGCCTCCTCTTGTGAAAGAAGAACACACCACTGAATTGCAAGAAAGTATCTAGGTTGTTTTTGTTCTCCACGAAATAACATCAGAAAAAACATTTCCTTGGAAGGTCTTTTTTTTCTATGAAAATTAAGTGACAAATTATGGAGTTAGTTTTATGAAAGTAGATGCAGGCAGCGTAAAAAAATTGAGAGAACAAACAGGTGCCGGAGTCCTGGATTGTAAAAAAGCACTTGAGAAATCAAATGGAGTTTTTGAAGCAGCAGCCGGGCTTTTACAAGAAAAAGGATTTGCAAAGGCTGCAAAGAAAGACTCCCGCGGTACTCCAGAGGGAAAGATTGGTTCTTACATACATACCACAGGGAAGTTAGGTGTTATGGTCGAAGTAAAGTGTGAAACAGATTTTGTGGCCAACAACGATGTTTTTACGAATCTCGTAAAGGACTGTTGTATGCAGATTGCTGCCACAAATCCGCTTGCCATAAACAGAGACGATATTGCGGCGGATATTGTGGAAAATCAAAGAGTGTCTTTTCAGGAAGAATTCAAAGATAAGCCTTCTGATGTGCGAGAAAAAATTATAGAAGGAAAGCTGGAGAACTTTTATAAGGAAAAATGCCTTTTGGAGCAACCCTTTGTAAAAAACAGTGATCTGACGATTAACGATTTACTGAAGAGTGCTATTGCAAAACTGGGAGAAAATATCAGGATTAATCGTTTTGTAAGATTTCAAGTTGGAGGCTGACATTTTTGGTCAGGAGTATGGGTGTTCCCGGCTGAGTCATATTACTGCTTAATCTGCTTGGTCAGGTTTAGTGCCTGTATCACCGATATATATACTCATCACGTAATGGTTTTGGGATAAAATCCGAAATAAAATTGAGCGAGTAAAGTCCTCGGCGTTTTTTGTCCGGGGATACCTTCACCAAGATTTGGTTTCCAGTAAAACCGAAAACCAAATCGGTTTTAGCATAATGTCAAAAATAACGAAGAACTACAGACGTGTCCTTTTAAAAATAAGCGGTGAAGGGTTTTGCTCTGAAGATACAACGGGAATAGAAAGTGAGAAATATGCTTTCATTGCTGCTGAAATTAAGAAAGCAAAAAGTGAAAAGGTTGAAATTGCTGTTGTTCTTGGCGGTGGCAACATCTTAAGGGGCGCTAAGTTAAGTGAGTCCGGTTTTGATCGAACGAGAGCCGACCAGCTTGGAATGATTGCGACGGTAATAAACGCAATGATACTTCAAAACCACCTTGAAAAAATTAAGGTGCCTTCCTGTGTTTTAAGTGCCGTACAAATCAAGAATATTGTAGAGACATATACTGTGCATAAATGTAAGGCATGCCTTGATAGCGGCAGGGTTGTTGTTCTTGCTGGGGGTACAGGAAACCCCTATTTTACGACAGACACAGCAGCAGCTTTAAGGGCAGTGGAGATCGGCGCAGATGTTTTCTTAAAAGGAACAAAGGTTGACGGTGTATATTCTGATGATCCGTTTACCAACTCAACGGCGAAAAGGTATACTAAATTGAAATACATAGATGTGTTAGAAAAAAAACTTGCTATTATGGATTCTACAGCGGTATCGTTGAGCATGGAAAATAAGCTTCCCATAATTGTATTCAATCTCAGAAAAAAGAACAATGTAGCAAAGGCCGTACAGGGAACAGGTATTGGAACGTATATAGGGTAAACGTTATGAGCGCGAAAGTGATTCAGGAAGAGACAAAGAGGAAGATTGAGAAAACTATTGATGTGATGAAAGAGGAGTTGAAGAGTATCAGAACCGGCCGTGCAACACCCGGGCTTGTTGAGAACGTCAAGGTAGAATATTATGGCACTCAAACCTCTTTAAAGCAGATAGCAAATATCACCGCACCGGAACCTCAATTGATTGTCATAAATCCATATGATCCTTCTATCATTAGAGAAATAGAGAAGGCGATTCAGCAGGCTGATCTGGGGCTGACAACACATTCCGATGGTAAATCTGTACGTCTTCCACTCCCCCCTTTGAGCGAAGAACGCAGAAAAAAAATAGTCGCTCAGGTTAAAGAGTTGACAGAAGAGACCAAAATTGCCCTCAGGAACATCAGAAGAGAAGCGAATAAGCATATTGATAAGGAAGTGAAAGATTCTCAGCTAACAGAGGATGAATCGAAAAAAGCTAAGGAAAAGATCCAGGAATATATCCATAACAGCGAATCCACGTTAAATGTATTGCTGGAAAAGAAAACGGAAGAACTAATGAAGGTGTGAGCGGGCGGAGCATAACCTCCTGCTTTCATTGGGTAGCTCATCCGGCATGTGCTTTTCGGTCGGGTAAGCAGGAGAGCATTACGACAAAAGTAAATTTCGTGATGGAATAACATAATGGGGGTATAGCTCAGTTGGTAGAGCACCGCCCTTTTAAGGCGATTGTCGAAGGTTCGAGTCCTTCTGCCCTCATTTATACTAAAACCGATTTGGTTTTCGGTTTTACTGGAAACCAAATCTTGGTGAAGGTATCCCCGGACAAAAAACGCCGAGGACTTTACTCGCTCAATTTTATCTCGGATTTTTTCCAAAACCATTATGAGATGAGTATAAATACTCGTATTCAGGCCCCATCGTCTAGTCAGGCCTAGGACACCGGGTTTTCATCCCGGCAACTGGGGTTCAAATCCCCATGGGGTCACTTATACTTAGAGCTTATTTCTCTCTTGAGAGAGGTAAGCTCTGTTTGATGCACACAGAACATTTCCCTTCTATAATACAGCAACAAGAAAATAAAAATCACACCATCGAGTTGTGCGTCCTGCACAACTCTTTCAAAATGGCTAAAACGAAGTCCATTTCGTTGCTTAACGCCATTTTGAACATGTGCTAACGCACATAAAAGTTGATTTGAAATTCATCATATGAACAGGTAACTGGATATCCGGATACATTCAAGATTATCGAATGTTTCCTTAAATCATGCTTTTGCTTTCAATGCTTTCCTTTCTTTTTTCCCAGTCAGGCATAAATTTAGTCAGTAATGAATAAAAATTTTTATCATGTTTGCGAATCTTTAGATGACAGAGTTCGTGCATGATAATGTAATCGATGCAACATATGGGTGTTTTTATCAGTTCGGTATTGATAAGGATAGTTTTTGAGTTGGTACAGCTTCCCCAGCGTTTGGTCATCCTGCGAAGACGCAACTGTGGATGCGGTATGTGATATCTTTTAACAGAATCATAACAGATTTTGAAACGTTTATTGAATACCTCTTCAGCATGATTAATATACCATGTATTTAAAAGCTCTTTCACCATCTTTTTATTACTACGGTCCGCAGTATAGATAGTGAAATATCTTCCAATCAGTTTTACATCGTCTTTATCACTTTTTACCACTTTGAGTCGATATTGCCGTCCAAGGTAATAGTGAGTTTCTCCGCTTACATATTCTTTCTCTGTCGGTAAAGGTTGAAAACGTTCAAAATAGTTTTTCTGTTTGATTATCCAGGGCGCCCGTTTTTTCACCCGGGATAAAACGTCATCTAATGAGCGATCAACTGGCGCATTGACTGTTACTTCAAGATTTGGATGAACACTGATGTTGAGATTTTTGCGTGTGCTGAATGATAAAGAAAATGCAATTTTTGTATTTCCGAAGTCGAGGCTGCGACGTTCTACTCTCTTTCCTGTTTTTACCAAATTCAAGGAACCCTCACTTTAGCGATATCAAGACACTGATCCATGATTGAATCGATTTCATCAAATGTAAGGTTGAAGCCGTATTTCCTCTGCAATTCAAAGATACAATCTTCAATCTTATTGCGCATCTGATTCTGCCTGTCTGTATTCGTTGTCCAATTTACCATGCGCATGTTCATAATGATGTCGTCAATAATAGTACTGGCTTCGATGGCAGCATTCGCAATGTCGATACCGTCATCTCTGTGAGAATCAAATATTTCGCGGATACATCCATAATACGCTTTTGCGTTGTCATTATTACTCAGGGATTCAGGAATATCATCATCTTTTCTGTTTACGACAGCTTCCATAATATCCTCAACCTTTTTCAGATATTCGGATTCCCTAATTCTCTCTTCGTGAAATGCCCGGATAGCTTCCTCAATAAGTTCTGAAAATTTTTTATAGAATGCGGGGTCTTCCTGTATACGTTCTTCAATGGTTTTTTTTGTCCGGTGTGCTATCGTGTCAGCTTTTGCCGCATCTCCATAAATAGCCTGGACTTCCTTAACAAAACTTTCCTTGTTAAAGATATTGACCTGTTCGGTAACATACTCAACCTCTCCGGTGCCGACGTGAGTATCGATCAGTTTCTGGATCTTCGGTTCATACTCAGAAAAATCAATGATTTCAGCATACCTTCTCTGCACAGCCCTTCGAAGCTCTTTGTAAAATTTTAAGTCCGTTTTGTATCTTTTAATTTTCTCTTCAGATGTTTCTTCGATAAATTTCAATGATGAAAGCGCGATTGCAAGAGTTCTGGCATATTTTGAAAAACGTTCGTAAAATTCGTTTCGGAGCGCATCATCAGCCAGCAAACGCTCATAAGCTTCCTCGTCCCGTTTATTCTTCACTTCCTTGAAGACATCCCATAAGTCGGAGTGTTTCTGAGGAAGGGTCTGAATTTTTACGGAGACATCCTCCAGTGCATTAAGAAGATCGTCCTTGTCAAATTCAGACAATTGGCCGTAAATGTCTAAAGCGTGATCGAGATTCTCAAGAACGCCACGGTAGTCTATGATGTATCCAAATTCTTTTCCCTGATACAAGCGGTTAACTCGAGCAATAGCCTGAAGCAGCGTATGGTCCTTCAGCTTCCTCGTAAGATAAAGAACAGTGTTACGGGGAGCATCGAAGCCCGTAATCAGCTTGTCAACTACGATAATAATTTCAGGAAATTCGCCATATTTAAAAGCATTGATTATCTGCCTGTTATACTCTTTTTCAGTGCCATATTTTCCCATCATGGCCTTCCAGAAACGTATGACCTCCTCTTTATTCTCTTTGTAAATATCTTCCTCTCCTTCGCGGTCGTCAGGTCCTGAGATGAGCACTTCTGATATGACAATACCGAACTCATCAAGATATTTTTTGTACATCAATGCCGTTTTCTTGTCCTGCGCAACTAACTGAGCCTTAAAAGGAGTTCCCTGCCAGTTTTCGCGGAAATGATCACTGATATCCCAGGCGATGCGCATGACCTTCTGCTCCGCCTTGTTTAGTTGATCAGTGGTCGCAAACTTCTTTTTAAGATCTGCCGCCTGTTCTTTTGTTAACTCTTTCGTAAACTTTTGAAACCAGCCGTCAATTGATTCAGAGTCTACTTTCTGCTCTACATGCCGGCCTTCATATAAAAGAGGTCTGACTGCCTTGTCTTTTACCGCCTGATCAATAGTATACGAGTCAATAAGCCCGCCAAATGTTGCAATGGTGTTTTTGTCCTTCTTCATTACCGGAGTGCCCGTAAATCCGATATAGCAGGCATTTGGCAAAATCTTTTTCATCCTGGCATGCAGGGGACCATATTGTCCCCTGTGTCCCTCATCCACGAGCACAAAGATGTTTGGATCGGTGTTTCTCGCATCTTTTGTTCCTACGGCGGCTTCAAACTTATCAATGATAGTCGTAATAATGCATTCCTTATGGCCTTGTATCAGTTCAATTAAATTTTTGCCGGTACTTGCCTGTTCCAGCTCCTTTCCACAATGAAAGAATGTTTTATATATCTGATCATCCAGATCAACCCGGTCGGTTACCAGGATAATTTTGTAATTGTCGATAGTTGGTTCCAATGCGATTGCCTTGGCAAGCATCACCATGGTAAGAGATTTCCCGCTTCCCTGTGTATGCCAGACCACACCACCCAATCGTTTTCCTGTATTATCAACTGTAGTGATACGATTCATAATCTTCTTTACACAGAAATACTGCTGATAACGTGCTATCTTCTTTTCTCCCGCATCAAAGAGAATATAACGAAACGACAGTTCAAGCAGACGTTCGGGTTGGCACAGGGAATATAAGGCTCTGTCCTGTTCAGTGATCTCTCTTCCTTCTTCATATTCCAGCGCGTCAAAGTATTTGCGGATATACTTGAATCTGTTTCTGAAAAGCCTCTCTTTCTGTTCAACGGAAAGTGTCTTGTTAATCAGAGAGGAGATTTTATCATCAACGACTTCCTGCTCATTCCACACCGCCCAGAATTCCATGGGTGTTCCCGTTGTCGCGTATTGCGCCTTGTTCTTTGAAATCGCCATCAAGATTTGAGAGTAGAGTAATAGATGAGGAATGCCGTCATCCTTCTGATTGCGGATATGTTGGGAGATTGCCTGCTCGATAGGCTTTTTACCGATACCGACGTCCAGTCGCTTACATTCAATAACACAGAATGGGATTCCGTTTACAAAAAGGACGATGTCGGGATAATACTGCTTCTTACTTCCAGTACGCTCAACACCAAATTCCTCTGTTACGTGATACACATTGTTTCCCGGATGCTCCCAGTCAATATAGTGAAGGGTAAAACTCTTGATATCACCGAGTATCGATTGTTGAAGACTTTTGCCGAGACATAAGAGATCATAGACCTTTTCATTCGTGCGGACAAGCCCGTCATAGATAACGTCTTTCAGGGCATGAACCGCGCTGATAATATTCCCCTCGGAAAAAGGATACTCCTGTCCCTTATACCGGATTGTATTCATCTTCCGGAGTTGCTCTTCCAGGATACCGTCCAGTATGACATTCCTCTTCCTCCCGCCCCGGAGTTCCAACGCTTCTTCTGGTGTGAGATAGCTATATCCCATATTCTGCAAGAGCTGCAACGCCGGGATTTGCGATATGTGATCTTCTTTTATTAATGGAGTTTGCATTTTTTATTTTGACACGTCTTTATTAATTCGGTAATATCAGTTTACTCATTGGCCATCTCTTAGAGTGTAAGAGCTGAAGGAGATGGGCCTGCCGTCCGAGCAGGCCTTTTTCTTCTTGACATCTTCTTGTATTCTCCATATAAACTATTTTGAGTTCACTGCCCATCGGCTTTGAACCAATCGAGGTTTCGGCCTGCTGAACCAGCGTAGCGAATCAGCGGCCTTTTTTCTTTAGTTCATCACGGCATGTTTTCTCCGTCCATACAGGTGACATTCTGATTTTATCAATGCTGTTATCTGCCTTATAACAGGTTACAAAGTTGCCCTTCAATTCACCATACTTTTTTTGTCGTATCTCAATAATTACCACGAAATCTTCATAAACAGTGCACACTCTCCGACCAGGATCATATCTTTTTTTCTGTTTATCCCATCCTTGATAAATGTTTGCATCGGAGGCTTCCAATGTAGCCTTAATCCAGTCGATTCGCCGTGCTCGCGCAAATGAGAATCGGTCTTTCTTCCCATCTCTCGCACTGCTTTCATAAAAAGCATGATCAAATTTGTTTGCCTGAAAATATACGCGAATTTCGTCAAATGTAAGAACCTTTCCACGACAATAAATTCTCTCAAAGTGCTTCCTGTATTCGGTCTCAGTTTCATATTTCACTAAACTCGGCAATGCCACCTACCATCCCCCACTAAGACGGATTCGGAATATGTTAAATTTACTTTCTGTTCGAGGGGTAGATCCCAACCGTTCTCTGCCAAGATGGCTTTCAAGCCTCATCACAAGATTCTCTTTTGCAGAACCTTCTTTAAGGGTATTATTCATTCTGCTGCTTGCTGCCCCAAGTAGTAAATCGCAGAGTTGAATAATAACAACCTGCCCGGAAGGTAGCGATTGTATAGATTTAATTTTAGAAGACAGATTTGAGGAAAAAAGGCACCGTTCAAGCACTTGCAATCTCCGAGGGTCACGGTTTGACTTGACGTCACAGAAAATACGATACTCATTAAAATCAAGTATCCAGTTATGAAGCAATTGATAATAAAATTTATAAAAACCTAATTCCTTGTCATTATCATGAAGTTCCATATTTACTTGAGTGTGGTCAACAGCAATACAGCGAAAACGCATATCCAAACCGTAAGATTCGAACAGATCAACAAGATCAAGATAAAAAGGCAGTCGCGAAGGAGATACTTTAGACCACTTCATCTCACCCCATGTATTATGTTTCTCTCTAATTTCCTGAATCTTGTCTTTAATTTCTTTACGCATTACAGCAGGTAGCCACAGGCTGCCAATCATGAGGTAACGACCAGCCGGTTTCTGAGATGTAAATAGGTCGGGCATCACCTCATCACAATAGACTTCAAATTGCATTATCTCTCCTCCCTGGCAATATTTACTCTTATTGCTCCAGTTAACAGTTTCTGCATAAGCCCCTTTTTCTGGCTATTAAATGTTTTTAGATGACTTCTTAGGAGGTCAATCTCTTTATCCAATTCATTGAGTACTTCTGAAATCTTTTTTTGCTCATCTATATGCGGAATTGAAAAAACAAGATTAAGAAAATCTCTTTTGCTCATAACACGGTTACGTCCGGCTCCTCCTGGTGATATGAGACCAAGTTGATGAACAAAGCGTTTTGTCAGTATTGTATGTCTAAAGAATTCAGGTATAGTTCTATTTTTCTTGAATATATAAGTTGGAAAGCGATGAGAAACAAGAGCTCCCTCATCAGATTTTTTAACAATAGCAATTGCACCTTCCCAGGCAAAAGTAATATTAACAATAAGATCTTTTTCCTTTACTTCAAAAAGAGTATCCATCATTACCTCGTCAGGATTTTTAACTGTCCTGAGAAAAGTGCCTTTTCCATGACTGCGGATACCCAATGCTAAATACTCTTTATCAGGTCGCGGTATTGGTCGTGAAACAGGTTGCAAGAAATCATGCAACTTCAATTTCTGCCACCTCTCCGGTAATTCTTCTTTTTCCTTTTTTTCGTTTGTTTCGTGGTTAAATTCCTTAAACCTTCGCTTACCCGTAAGAAGCTGCTGCATCAGGGCTTTCTTGAGTTTTGTTTTTGCGTTGATCAGCTTGCCCATCTGTACAATTGCCCTGTCCCATATAGAGAGGATTTCAGCGATTTTCTTCTGTTCAGGGAGAGGGGGAAGAGGAATGTGGGCATATAGAGTTGCCTGGGTTGTCAATCCAAAACGAGTTACACCATTTGCAAGAGTTGAAAAATAATGTCTAACTGTATGAAGTTGAAAAAACTTTGAAAGATATTCACCAAATAAAATGCTACTATTTGGCCTTATAAGAGCTAAGTGATATCCACATAGAACATTGTCAAGTTCTTCTATAACAAATGCTGGAACGGCAATGTCATTAGCAGTCTCAGAATCTTTTGTTATAATTACATCACCCTTTTTAACGGTAAATTTCTCAATTTCTGTTTGAGTAGCTGTAGCACTCATAAAATTCAAATTATTTGTAATGTATTGATTATAATAAACATCAGTATAATTGCAGAGCCTAACTGGAAGTTCACTATTATTGGATATTTTATCTACATTACTGAATAAAATTTCAGCACATTGTCCTAAATGAACTAATTCCCACTCCTCCGGTATCCACCCAACTTTAGTTTTCTTATATCCCTTTTTATTTTCGTTTTGTTTGTTCATAAAATACCCATACTCCCAACCACGAAATACACGAAATACGCTAACATCTTTCTTTCTTTAACATTGCCATCCTTCTGCGCAAATATTTCAATCTTTTCTCGTGGTCTTTTTCGTTTATGATCTGTTTAAAATATCCGTGAATACCTGACCAATAAAAACGCACCCGATCTTTCCCAAAAAAATCGGTATACCGGGATGGAGGTAAATATTGTCTCATCCTCTCCGGTATATCAGGTGTAATTTTATCCTTGCTTGTTAACACGACCTCTATAGAAACATTTTGATTTACTGCTCTTCTTAACAATGTTCGGAAGTGGTAATCAGCTTCAGGAAGTGAATAACCAATAAATACAATTTTATCTGCTTCAGATAATTCCACATGGGCATTATGCCATATCATCTGTATGTGGTTATTATCAAAAACTTTTGTAAATGTTGGTGTAATTAAGAATGGTTCTAATATAGGCTTTTTGTCATCCTCTGCAATATTCAGTTTCTTAATACAATGGGGACATTCTTGGGAAGCGCAATATAGATTCCAGATGTCGGTTTCACTCCCAATACCGGTATACAGCCGGTTACAATTTGGACAAAGAAGCCAATTGGTTGACCCGTGGAGTTTTAAGATTTTGATATTATATATACCCTTTGATTTCTGAAGAATCGAAGCTGTGTGTCTTGAATTTTCTCCAAAAGGATTACTGAAACAACAAAAATCAACATCTACAAGCCGTTCAGATTTTAGGTTGGCAATATTCCAATAAATTGATTCTTCAACCAGAGGGTCCCAATTCAAAGATATTATGCTGAACGTTTGTTTATCAATTTTGTCTTTCAGGCGACGGAAAATGAAATGTAATCCTAATTTTTCATAAAACAATTTTTGTTTGTCTTTTAAATTGTCTAAAGAAAAATGCAGGGTTGTGAGGATTGCTCTTTTAAGGGTGTCACGAATCTGATCCAGATCAGACCAGGAATATCCTAAACAATATTCTCTTCGTGCTATCGTTTGGTCTAACAGGGTGAATACGTCTTCAAGGGAAGGATTTTTACTAAAATGGAATACTTTATCAAGAAATTGTTTTAACGGTTCTTTACTGAGAAAAAATCTATCTGTAGTTGCTATAATATCTTCCGCGTGTACAGAAGAATCTAATATTCTGTTCAATATATGGCTTTGTAAAGGGAAACCTCCGTCATAAGAAAATCCCGCACCTAAGACATAAACAGTTTTCTGATAGCTTAAACCTTCTTTTTCTTTTGAATAACTTTTGTCCATACATAAGAGTGTGCAACGTCTTCTAGTCCAATTACCTTCTCTAGTTTTCTTCCAGATTCTTTTAATTCACGAAGAATGTCTTTTAAAATCAATTTTTCTTTATATTCCTTACGTTTACACCACATGTAATGCTTTACGGAACGCTCTTTTGTCTCAGATAAAGGATATTCCATGGGTTTATTATTAACACGAATCAGCTTTGACTTGCCATATTCTTCAAAATTATCTTCCGGGTCATCTTTCATTATTTCTTTGCAAACCTTACAATTACAAATTTTTTCAAAAAAGTCATGAGGACTTTTTTGCCCTCCGAGAGCTCGTACACTTCGGATTGCATCTCGAAATTTTAATCGTGTATGTAATACGGGAAAATAAAATTTTGCGATTGGTATTCCTCCTCCGACAGGGATAACACCTCTCACCTCTCCATATTCCAGACTATGAGTTACCCCGATCAAATTTTTTACGATCTTACATTTGCCCAAAATGACTGAGAAAAATCCTCCATAAAGATTCACAACTTTTCCATATCGACCAAGTTTTTCCAGGAAATCTACATATAAATCTAATTCTCTTTCCGATGCCTGCTGTTCGAGAAATGAATCTATCCAGATGAGGAATACATCAGCGTTAGTCCTTGAGTATTCATCAATTAATTTTTCAGTTAATTTTTTATCGAGCAAAACATCAAGGGAAATAACAATTTGAACCCCTAAAGGTTTATTATATTTTCTCGTAATCTCCTTACTTGCTGACGCACTTTTGATATTAACCGGTAGCCACCTGTCCAAGGTGTTGGCTGTCAGATAAAAATAGGGAGCAATCAAAAGGGTTGGAGAAAATATATTTTCAGTAGATATGCCATTCTTTTTATTAAGATATTTATAGTATTTCGCATCACTTGAACTTTCAACCTGGTCGGACAACATTTTCATTTGAAAATCTATCACTCGTTGGGCAAAATCTTTAATTAATGCCTCATTCTTGAAATCATCGGGAAGAATAGGCCTATGGTCATCTTCAATACATGAAGTTAAAGGTTCTCCGTATGCATATATCAATTTCTTAATGGATCTTTTTATTTCACCTTTCTTCTTTTCTGAGTTGGATTCAAGATGACTTATGTCATGCTGAAAAGCATGTGTTTGGGGATCAATAAAATATGGTTTCTTTTTTGCCCGTACGGATAAAAAGGATGCCAGAGCACTCGTCATATGGGCAACCATATTAGCATTTATTACTAATTGATCATACGTGCCCAGAAAATCTCCCAACAAAAATTTCTGATCGGCTGCGGTTCCAAATCTAACGAGATGAAATCCTCGTATAGCTTTTTGATTCATAAATTATGTGCGTTTTCTAAATATATTTTTAATTTTAGATTCGCTTTATTCCAGATCTCTTGGGATTTAGGAGCTTTTATTATCTCTTTGAATGGCCATTTTCCAGTCTCGCGGTAAAATATTAATCCTACTTCCGCATCCTCTATCGCCTTTCGCATTATAGTGGATACATCTCTTTCTGGCATACAAATATAAGCGAAATCTACACCCAATTTATAATCCTTCGCCTGGCGAATTGCTCGTCTCCAGTTTTTCAATTTGAATTCGACAGCAAAGAGTTTCCCATTCAAGATATAAGCCAAATCAATTGAACGACCCAGTAAGGGGACCTCATAGTGTATTATATTTATGGAAGAGTTCTTTTTTAGTCTTTGATAAGCATTGATAACTAAACATCTTTCACAATTTATCTTTTTTTGCATTTTATTATGATAAAATTTCATCTCTGATTTTAGAATTTGTCGTTAGCTTTCGGTATTTCGCATAAACATAACGCAAAAGCGCTTTCAACGGGATTCCTGTACAACGAGATTTAAATTTATCTAAGGCTTCCCACTGTTCGTCCGTTAAACCAGATAATTCTTCTTCGACAAAACCCCGACCATTAGGTGTCAAACTAAATACTTCCATTCTTTCATCAATGTCTGATGTATCGATATCTCCTGAACCTGCTTGCCAATATTCATATTCAAGAAGTTCTGCAGACATGTCGTCTTCCTCGCTCTTCACTTTTTTGACTTTCACTAAATTTAAATCTACAAGAAATTCCAGATCAATATATACTTGTTCTGAATAAGGCCCATAATCATAGGCTGTAAAATCGGGAAATGCGTCATCAGAAATAGTTTTGGCAAGATTAAATTTTTTTTTAAGCTCTTTATCAAATAAAAATATCATCTTCATTAATCTTGTTTTTCCCGCAATTGGCTCACATTGCTTACTCCTGTAGCCCTTTGCATATAACAACAAAAGAATCAAATCTTTTGAGTTTGTGATTTTCATAATAATTTCTCCAATTAAGATAACAGAAAATCGTTTCTCTTTTTTAAATTGTTTCAAAACAAGGATATACAAGAATATAAAAGAATACCATTTATCTGTATTATTAGCATTGTTTTGTTAAAAATGCAATTAACAATTGGTGCCTGCACGTTTTTGAATAATTTCGCAGCATTATGGTCATCTGATGTGATATTTGAAAAGTATTTGTAATCTGTATATGCAAACGGGCCGTGGGCATGGGATAAGTGGTAGATCAAACTGGTTCTGACCGAAACCTCTACCCTCTCTATAGTATCTATCACAAGTAGACGCAATTGCCGGTCAAACGTGTATCTTTCCCAGATTTTTTCAAGGGTAGTACCGGGTTTGAAGGAATTGTCAGTGTTTCGGAATGGATACCAGTAACCGCTCAACCGATAGTAGCTAACGGCTTTTAGCTTTTCTATAAGGATTGACCTGTCAGCAATTAAACCGCGGCCAATAAGTAGATCGGCTTGTTGAGAGAAGGTTAGAGGAGGTTTTTCGTATCTCACGTCGGCCTCCTGCTAGAAAAAGAAAAACCCGCCAGAATTGAGCATGCAAAGCAGAGGCTTGGCGGGTATGCTGGAGTTAATATATACCTGGTGTGTTTCATAACATCGTATACACTTTTTGTCCCACAACATCGTATACACATTATATAATTTCCTTTAAAAAGGAGATTGTACAAAATGGATAAAAAATAGCAAAAACAATAAAGAAGAAATACAACTTCGCCATAGATGTACTCAATTAAGTTCAGAAGGAAAAACGGTTACAGAAATCCATCAGGAACTTAATCGGACAAGAGCTTGGGTTTATAAATGGCTTGAGAGAGCAGAATCAGGGGGAAAGGAGTGGTATCTTGATAAATCAAAAGAACCGCATCATAAACCCGGTAAAATTAATAAAGAGCTTGAACAGGCAATTGTAGAAAGCAGAAAGAAATTAGTGACAAGGGATAGACCTTCAACCAAATATTCTTTCTGTGGAGCAATTGCTATTCATCAAGAACTTGATACCTTAGGGTACCAAGAGAAACCAGGACTTTCCACCATCAATCGGGTCTTAAAAAGAAATGACCTTATTATTGAAAAATCAAGGCACAAAAATGAAACTACGTCGGGAAAATATTATCCTACAATCAAAACTAAGCATCCAGGGCACGTACATCAGCTTGATCTGGTGACACCCAGGTATATACAAGGATACGGATCTATTGTTTCTGTAAACAGAATAGATGTTTATACCAATCAAGCAAACTTGGAACAATATACAGACAAGGGTGCTGAGAGCGTTATCAGCTTTCTGATCAATGATTGGAAGGCTTTTGGGCTTCCCAGATTTTTACAACTTGATAACGAAGCATCTTTCAGAGGAAGCCTGTATCATATTAAGACCTTTGGTAAACTATCTCGATTCTGCTTAAATTTCGGTATTGATATAGTGTTTATACCATTTAAAGAACCATGGAGAAACGGATATATAGAAAATTTTAATAAACGTTTTAATGAATTACTCTGGCAATCAAAGCGCTTCAAAGATCTGAAAGAACTAAGAGTTGAATCAAAGAAATTTAGAGATAAACATAACAACTATCAGAAATATAAAAAAGATAATTTCTCTCAGCAATATTGCAAAGGCTATACACGAAGATTATTACCAGAAGGCTTCACCTTCGACCCATCAGAGGAATTACCAATAACAAGAGGGAGAATACATTTTGTCCGTTTAGTAGATGAAAAAGGGTATATTACAATTCTCAATGAAGAATTGTATATTAATAAAGCTTTAAGTTTTGAATATGTATGGGCAATACTAAATACGAGTAAACAAGAATTAAGTGTTTATTATCAAGCAGCATTTGAGGCTCCAAAACAATTAATCAGAACAGAATCTTATAAACTAAGGGAACCTGTAAAAAACAGAATCCCTATTAAACAATTTTGCTAAGTGTATACGATGTTATGACACAGCTAGTGACACTAAGATGTGTATACGATGTTGTGGAACTTACCATTTATCCCTTATGTGTGAGTTCAGCAAATTTAAGAGAAAAATAGAAAATAAGCACTTTATGACAAGTACAATACATATTTTTTTTCTTCATTAAACATATATATAAAAAGAACTTCAATAGTTTTTCTTGATTGACAAACACCATTGTAATACATAGAATGTTTTTTGGGTGTTGGTGTCGGGGAAAAGCCTTGGAAGTATTATACCTAGTTTTGGGCTTATCTGGGTAGCTTCGCCACCATCACCCTATTATGAATAAACATTGCGCGGTGCCCTGGTAGGCAATGTTGTCTCATTTGAGGATTGGTGCAAAGCTGACCATTTAACCACTTGTCCGCATGTCCTCAAAGCTATTTGATTTATCTTAGATTTCCAGCTTCTCTACAAAACTCTTCTTCTCTGTTCACACCTCAAAGAGGTTCACTATCTTGAAACATTTTATCTGGACACTAAGATTTTTAACTATAGTCCCGATTGTCAGTAGACAACAAGTCAGTCCACCAAGGATTTCGAACGTTGCATTCTGGTTTCCCATAGTTGGATTGATCATAGGTATTGCGCTAACATGCCTCTATCTTCCTGCACTTCAATTATTTTCACACTTGATTGCTGATGCCTTAGTCCTGACAGCTTATATTATCATGACGGGAGGTTATCATCTCGATGGACTTGCTGACACTTTCGATGGCTTGTTTGGTGGCAATAACAGGGAAAAGAGGCTTAAGATAATGCGAGATAGCAGAATTGGAACTTATGGAGTATTGTGCCTTGTTGTAACGATCGGGTTAAAATATTTATGTATCGCTTCGATTGGTTCAAAGGATATGGTCAGAATGCCTTTTTTTTTTGACACAGATACCATGAGTGGATTAAGCCCTACCGTTCTTTACGCTTGCGAAAAGGGGAAAATCCTTTTTTTAATGTGTGCTGTTGGGCGCTGGTCACAGATCCTCAGTGCTTCGGTTTCAACGTACGCCAGGGATGACGAGGGAACCGGCCGAATAATTGTCGATAATCTCAACCTGAAACATCTCTTGATCTCTTCATGCGTACCTTTAATACTGATTTTTTTCTTTTGTGGTATGAAAGGTATTTTTGTATTATTTATTGTAATGGTAACGAGCCTCATATTTACGTCTTTTGTGAAAGGCAAGATAGGAGGTATGACAGGTGATACTCTGGGAGCTGTAAACGAGATAAGCGAACTAACCTTTTTACTTTCAGTGCTGGCCTTATAACTCTTCGGTTCTTTCATAGACCGAAACGAAAAAACGGAGAAAAATGGTGTTCGTAATCAAGTTGATGGTTTTCCCCAACGAATTCTTTTAATTTACCATGACTCTTGTTGATTAGCTGGCTGTCTGCACTATTCATCTTACTGAGAGGAGAGAACAAGGATTCGTTTATGATGAGATCTGTAATTTATACTAAAACCGATTTGGTTTTCGGTTTTACTGGAAACCAAATCTTGGTTGTAATTATCCCCGTACAAAAGGCGCCGAGGATTTTACTCGCTCAATTTTATCTCGGATTTTATCCGAAAACCATTACGAGTTGAGTATAGTAATTACCTGTTTTCCATGGCAGAACTGACACTAATTATAGGTGGTACCAGGAGTGGGAAATCTTCATTTGCCATGCAAATTGCCAGCAAACACCAGGGAGTTTGTTATGTTGCAACTGCAAATTTAGCACAAATTTCTCAAACCAATGACGGTGAGATGCTTCAAAGGATAAAAAAACATCAGGAAAATAGACCCGATAACTGGAAAACAGTAGAAGCCCCCCTCGAACTGGACAAGGTTGTTTCCGGACTTAATGGAGAATATGATGTTATACTCATTGATTGTATAACCATTTATATTACCAACATGCTTCTCGGAGATTTAAGGGCAGAAGAAAAAGAAGAATCTGTAATTGAAGCCATTAAACGATTATGTGTTGTGTGTAAGGAGATATCGCCCCATATTATTATAGTCACCAACGAAGTTGGCTATGGCATTGTGCCGGAAAATCCACTGGCAAGGAAATTTCGAGATGTTTCCGGATATGTTAATCAATTAATTGCTAAAGAGGCTGACAATGTATTTCTTGTCACAGCAGGAATCGAGACCAAGATTAAGTAAAAAAAGAACTTTTTTTAAAGGAGAGAGAGAATGAAATTTTTCATTGATACTGCAGACGTAAACCAGATAAGGGAGGCAGAAAGCCTTGGAATCTTGGACGGAGTGACAACTAATCCTACATTAGTATCAAAGACAGGAAGGCCCTTCAGAGAAACCATCGAAGAGATATGCTCAATCGTTAAAGGGCCGGTAAGTGCTGAAGTTGTAAGCACGGAAGTAGAAGGAATACTTAAGGAAGCACGAGAGTTATCAAAGATTGCAGATAACATAGTCGTCAAGGTACCTCTCATAAAAGAGGGGCTTAAGGCCGTAAAGATTCTTGCTTCAGAAGGCATACATGTAAACGTTACTCTCTGTTTTTCTTCAAATCAGGCCTTACTTGCTGCCAAGGTGGGAGCTACTTACATTAGTCCTTTTGTGGGAAGATTAGATGATAAGGGACACACGGGAATGGATGTTATTGAGGAAATTCGAACAATATATGACAACTACGGGTTCGAGACTCAGATAATCGTCGCGAGTATTCGAAATCCTTTACATGTCAGGGATGCCGCCCTCATGGGAGCCGACATTGCAACAATCCCGTTCGATGTGTTTAACAAAATAGTTCAACATCCATTAACCGATGAAGGACTGAAGAGTTTCCTGGCAGACTGGGAAAAGGTGCCTAAATAACCTAAATGATTTAACAGGGTAAAAAGTTTTGGAATTATTTATTGTGATTTATTTGTTATTTCCCTGTCTGTGCCAGGTACGGCAGACAGGGAAATTGTTATTTGATGCTTGCCTGATATCATGAAAAACTCTATTAATAAATATTTTGCCAAAACTTGTCCCTGCATGTTTGGAGCAGAGAATAGTCAAAATATTTTTGTTAATCGCCTAACAGCGGCATCACCAAACTGTGAGCCCTGCTGCAAAAATTACTTTTTTATAAGTTTCGGGATATATTTTCGCTGGTAACCAGTCCATCTATGAAATTAATGTTTTTCCATCTTTCCAGCATGATTTTGAGAGGCAGAGCTTTCTGGCTTTCGCCTCCTACCACCAGAAGAACGTAAGGTTTTCTGGTTCGCTTCTGCAAACTCTTTTCAATATTGCAGAAATTTACGGTAAAGATGGAACTGAAGAAATTTGCTGCATCGATAAGATCCTGCTTCGATATGGTAGTGTGAAGCGGGGTAATTTTTTTTAGTTTTTCTAATTGTTCGAGTTCGTCATATTCGAATTTTCCGTTTTTCTGTACAAATACTTCTGAAACTAAATGATGAAATAAAAAACCGTTTCTACTAAACGGGGCAAATGCAATTTCACCTATAATATCAAAGTTCCTTACGAAAGATTGTAAACGTAAATTATAAACATGTCGCATAAAACCCGTTACAGGAAAATTCCATCTTATATTGCCTAAACCAAAAATTACGAAATCACTTTGAAGAAGCTCGTTATCAAACCCCAGCATTTTCTGGGTTCGAACTCTTTGTTCGATAATTTCGTATAACGATTCTTTCGTATAAAGATTAGATGTCTCGGGTAACTGATAGGTATGTAAAACCTCGACATTTAAATCTTTATTTAACAATTGAGATACGATATGAAGTGGCGTTAATTCGATTAAACTGTTTGATCTCAGGGCTATGCAGCTTGAAAAACCCAAATTGACGTCCGAATGGTCCAGCTCTTCAGCTAAACTCATTACTGTGGAAAGAACGCTGTTTCCTCCTGAAGCGGAAATTTTAATTTCTGTTTTTTCCGTTATATCATTTCCTCTCTTTTTTTTGTTTATGTGTTCAGTTTTTTTCTCAAGAACATCGTTAATCTTTCTCACTAAAATATCTGAGGCATACTTTCCTATCTGTTTAAAATAGGCTTTTGAGTTAACAAAATAATCAGCATTTTTCAGCACAACTACGTCACTCACATTATAATTATGTGCTAAACTTTTTTCTTGTTTTATATTTCTCTCCTCATAAAACATCTTCAATGGGACGTTTTTCTTAGTTTTCCAACTTGACAGTCGCTTGGAAACTAACGATTGTGACATATGTAACTCATTTGCTATCTCTTTTTGTGTTACAAACCTAGGCCAATTATCATAAATAATCCTGGCAATCTTATTGTCTAGTTCCAAATGACTGATAGCAATCCTCGATCTATTGTTACTCTGCTTTTTCGAAGTCATAATATTGCCACTCCCGGAAAAATGGTTTGCAGGAACTCTTGTTGTTAATATGAGACATTATGAAAAAATCTTCCTAATATAATATCAATAATAATTCTTTTACCATAAAAATGCAACAATCGAGTAAAACGTATCGTTTCACTATATATTTCAGCGAAATTTTTAGGAATAATTATATACTGTTAAATATATGTATATCAATTTGTTTTAAAAGAGGTTAAGACTTTGTATAATAATTATAAAATACTGTTTATCTATGGTAAATTTTTTATTATTATTGATTACATATATCGGCAAGGTAACATATACCTATACAAATAGGCGCAGGGTTTATTTAATATGAAAAAGTTAGGGTAGAAGGGAGGAGGTTGGATTCTTTAATGATAGATGTTAGATTTATCCCGACACATTTATATAGTTTAGAGTATGGAAAGGAGAGACAATGTTAAAAAGAAGGAGTTTCTTATTCTTAGCTTTGATTTTATTTTTGGGTGCGTTCTGTGTTAGCACACATTTTTCAACCAGAGAAGCGCAGGCGGTTGAAATTATCACGCACTGGGTACCGCATGAAGTATACGGTATGCCCGGAGAGCCTGGACAAACTCAGGTAAGGTGTTCTTTTCAGGTCTTTATGCGAAATACATGGGTTATCCCGAAGGAGCGCCTCCCTATCCAGGGAAGTACAGCAGATCTGGAGAACTCTTCCAGCATATCGTTATTACCTTCCCGATTTTATGTATAACAGGGACGAAATCAGGCCATCGAACCCGATCAAGGGGCAATTCAGACTTCGTGAATGTCTCGGTTGTCACTCCGTGGTTACGCCTGGTATTGTGAGGATTATGAGAAAGTGCCCATGCGAAGGCTGAGCCGAGCCCAACCGGAGTGACGTGCCATGGTAACAACCATCAGAAGCTTTTGATGCCCAGCTCAAAATCATGCGGAGTGAGCGATTGTCATGAAGAGCAGTATCTGCAGCAGGCACAGGGTGGTATCGGATCACATGCTTCATTGCAAGTTTTGCACAGATTGAATGCATGGTCTATAGAAAGGCCTCCGGGAGATACAGCCGGATGTACTTTCTGTCATACAAGCTCGGAAAGAGCGTTGCAGCACATGTCACCAGAGACATCAGTTTGACCCTACAGTAGCAAGACGTTCAGAACAGTGTAAGACTTGTCACTGGGGTAAAGACCACAGGGATTGGGAGGCATATGACATCTCAATTCATGGAACAGTGTACCAGATCAACAAGACCGATCCAAACAACTTCGATTTCAGCAAGAAGCTTTCAGATGCTGATTACGTTGGATCCTGTCAGTATTGTCACATGAGAGGTGGTCATCCACAATGCAGAGGTCAACGGTATACACCAGTATGGGTATGAATGGACAGGGGAGCACCGCTGTGGAGTGAGAAAGAGAGATACGTGGGTATCGGTATGTGACGATTGTGTCATTCACCAAGGTTTGCAAGAGAGAATCTGCAGGCGATGGACGAGGCATGTAAAGATGCCGGTATCAAGTATACTGAGACCTTCAAGATAGCAGAGAATCTGCAGTTGGATGGTATGAGGAGCCTATGCCGAAGGATCTTGCACCTGACTGGAGTGGTCAGCACATCTGGAGTTTGAAGATTGGTGCGTATCATGACGGGCCGGAATATGGTGGAAAACCTGGCGAGTCTGGTGAGTTCGTGATGTCGAACTGTACAGACGTTGAGAAAGGCTCTGTTTTGAGAGCGTTGGATACTGGCAGACCTACATATTCAAAGGAATGGCACAGGTTCATGGAATGATGCGACATACTGTGACGGTTCTTTTGGTATGGACAGATGGCTGGTGGCGGTAAAGGGAGCTGCTGAGCAGGCGAGAAGGTTTGCGGCGATCGAGAAGAAGGTTGGAATCAACTGGGTGCCGCAGGAGTTCTGGAGGCATGGAGATTGGTTAGACCAGTTGTCTGGATGGAAGATTGTGAAGGAGTATCCAGGAAAGACAATATTCGATCTTTGTCTGAGCCGGGCTGGTTGGATACACATCATGCACCAGCAGAGGAAGTTGAATACATCAATAGAAAGATTAAGGAACTGGGTATGAGTGCTGGAACCCATGGAGCGCATCTCCAGGCTGATCCAGGCGCCAGATCTATGAGACCGAAATAGGCACCGAACATTAATGCTTCGTGTGGTTTCTTGAGATGGCAGCGAGTAGTTTGTTGGTAATAAGTGAGTAGAGGGGGGGGGGGGAGTTGGGTATATACCCGGCTCGCCCCTTTTTTTTTGTAATGTTACTCAAAGATAAACCTATACGTGAATAATACTCGTAAACATCCACTATTTCTGAAAGAAATAATTAGAGTGCAGTATACGGTAAACATCTATTATATCGATATCTCAGCTACAGTCTGGTATTTTAGCAGTTTTGTGTTGGATTTTGTTTACAGGTATACCGTGTTAGTATAACCATTTCGTCCTTTGCACTTGATCGAATCGCAATTACAAGTATAATACCATCAAAGAATTGCAACATTTTTCTCAATAAAATTACAATGGCACGCAAATTGTTTATGATATTACCTGAGGTAAGAAAATGAAAAATAATATAAGCAGATTCACTATAATGAGGAAGGGATTTTCTTTCTGTCATGAGGAAAATTTACACAATATTTCTAAATTGTTTGAATGTGTAAATAGTTTTAAAAGAGGGAAACTAGATGCCACTACTTCTTTAGAAAAATGCAGGAAAATATTGAACGAAATTAACGACCCTGAGTTTCCTTTTTTTGCAACAAGGCATTTTAGAGAACTTTTCTCATATATTCTCTATCAACTCCCAAAAGCTTCAGCTCAACAAAAAGCTGCATCTAATCAATCTCAAGAACTGCAGAAAGAACTCTTAAAAAGCATTTCCCTTATAAAAAGCAGAGAAAAGAGGAGACACAAAAGAATAAAGATGCCATTTCCGATAATGTTTCGAATGAGATGAAGTATTTCCATCTCTCTGGAACATAGCAAAAGCGAAGATTTAGGGCCATGGGTATGCTGTTTTTATTACAAAAAATCCCCCTAAAATAGGCGCAATTGTAGATATAAAAATAGGCATTTCTCCAACCTGCTCGAACTATAAATTGTGTCGGAAAAATACTGAGAACCAAATGCAACCCCAACTCTTCTCAGTCTTGCATTGCAATTGGAGTTTGTGCGTATCGGTGAAAGTGAAAAATTATTGCTTGATCTGATTAAATAATTAGGAATAATACACATTGCACAAGAATAGATGCTTGATACAAATCTTCCTTTACTCGACGACATCCTCTGCAATCACCCATATTCCATAGATTTGAAGATATTTACCTTCAACACCTGAACGAACCTCCATTAACGTTCTGTCATTTCCAGCATACTGAAGCGATTGCTATTCGCTGTTTAATCCATGCACTGGAAGCTGAGGAGTACTTTAAAACAAAGTTAAAAATTTCAGTATTTGTCTGGTCTGCAAAATATCGCAAGTTTGAACCTGCTACTTCATCAGCTTCCGTAATATCGTCAGTGTATGAAACTTTTAATCTAAAAACGGATTGTTCCCATAATTGGTGGAAGAAATTGTGGCGACAAACCACCAGGTATTAATTTGCTTACCGGAGAGTAAGATGTGCTTGAAGTGGCAAATATGTAGTCTCCCGGTATGGGAAATATCTGAAAAGACTGAGTTCTAACAATATCATTGCCATTTACGGTTTTTGCTTTTACATTGCCTTTTACTTCCAACTTTGATTCAGGACTATTCGTCCCTATACCAACGTTTCCCACATTCATATTATAGATATCAGAATTATTTGTTTCCCAATTAATTTCCCCGCTGCCTGTAGCAGCAGTTGTTTGTACTGTTCCATCAGGAAACATAATCCCGTCAACTCCTGGTTTGCCACCGATGTGCAACCTGGCTTGCGGCGCCGGTGTACCTATCCCCACGAAGCCACCAAATAGTGCATTACCGTCAATCTTTTCTTTGGTTTTCTTCTCGTTATTACCATTACTTGGAGTACTTCCATCGAAGCCTGAAGCTGCAGTAAAACTTTCTTCCTCTGGAAAAGCCATCTCACTAATACAACAAAATCCAGAAATTACCATTATAGTTACTGTCACAATAAATAACTTACCTCGTTTTATTACCATTGAGAATCTCTCCTTTCAATTTGTAAAAAAAAACAACAGAGTAAAGATTTATTTTTCAAAGGTTTTAAAAAAAAAGACGATAATAGCACTGTTCATTTATTCTCCTCAAACTCCTTCAGGATGTGAGAGGATACTCTGTCCTTCTCACTTTATTGTTGAAAGGGGGAGGGACAGAGTTTAATTTCAAGCTTAGTTGGTTGCTATTGTATTTCTGAAGTTGTATATGCATAAAACTGATACTGTTATACTTACCAACAAAAATATTTGACATGAAGGCGGTGTGCTATGGAAACCAACAGGTTCTCCCGGAATTTATTAGACCTCAACAATTTTGATGGCGGTTCAACTGAAAATCAAGAAAGTATCTTTCATAAAATCTTGGAAGAACAATACTATCTGCTTATGTCATTAGCACTGGCAGCACAAGAAATAGTCGATGCAGAGGAATCTTGCACGTACAGAAAATACAATCATTTGAATTAAACCCACTCTGAACTTTCATAAACACCAAAATCAATAGAACTGCTCTGTCTCTCGATTTTATTGGCAGCATCCACTTCTTCAGCCAGGTTAAGTTTTAACAAAACGAATAAACATGGCAGCAGCTATTTTCTTAATGTGGCAATTAACCGTTTTGGATTCAAGAGCAATTCAAAAGCATCCTCGGCAGATTTACATGTTATATCTGCATTTAATAATGATACTATATTTGCCCCCTCGGCCTGGATTACACAGATGCCAAGAGCCGCCTCCTTAAGCATCAAACTATCGTTACGGCCATTACCTATGCAGACTGTCACCTCTGCACCCAGCTTTTTTATTAAAGCCTGTTTAGCTGTGTCCTGACCATTTTGCGAAAGTATCGTTAGGTTTACCGGTAATTCAGATAAACATTTTCTGGCTATTCCAAAGGTATCTGCCGTCACAATATGAATCTTCATTTCACTTGAAAGTTTTCCAATCAAAGGAATGATTTCCGGGAGTATCACCCCATCACATGCCAACGTGCCATTATAATCACAGACAAGGTACTGAAGAGACATCTTTCCAAAACCGGGAATGTCAATCTCAATCATATTCACTGTTCCTTTTTATTGGATGTGACAACCATTTCCTAATCAAACCATAGGTACCCAAAACGTATTGTTTAACAAGAGAAATAGTATAACAAATATTGGGTTTTATCAATAAAACTTGAAAATGGTAATAAGAGTCCAGTTTCAGTTGATACCGTATTGCCTGAGCAAGAGTACACCAATAAATTTTACAGAGATATTAAAAAAAAGGTCTGAAGCCCAAATGATAAAAGCAACGGCACTTAAAACGTATAGCTGTGTTCTGAGGTTTTCTAAGCCCGGCATACCAAAGATTGAGCCTCATTTTTCCCCTTTATCCGAAAGTTCAGACGTCGTAATCTCAAAACAATACCCGTAACCGATCCTCGATCTCATGGTAATTTCTCCAATACAATAGAAGTATCTTCCAGGTTCAAGATCAACATAACGCAAACCGACACTGTTCGAAATCTTCACATAGTTATCGTCCTTAACGTCGAAGCGCCACTCCCTAGACTCGTATATTATGCGGCCAATAAAATCTTCTTCTGTAACCTTATAAAGTTTTTTGCCAACTACGAGTGGATCTTCCTGTGAATAATCGAGAATCATCATCTTAACCCTTCCTTCTTCCAGCGATTCTTTCGGACAAACTATTTTTGTAGATTCTCCCTTTACAAAGAAGCTAATGTCTTGATCACTACGTTCTGAAAAAAATTGACTACTTTCAATACCCTTGTAATCTTCCATTCTTACCAAAAACATTCCTCCGTTTTTCGGCAGTTTCCAAAGATTAAGCTTTTGCATCGGAATTTCTGATGCTTCAGTCAAATTCAAAGTAAATTTTCGAATCGAATAACCCTCTTTCGTAAAGGATATCTCTACCATACCGGGATTATAACTGATCTCGTATTCACCGTTTTCATCACTCTTTGTTATTGCCTTTGTCCCCATTATCTTTATTTCAACATCCTTAAGTACCTTTTCAAACCCATCTACAATTTGCCCTTTTAAAGTTCCCTGCTTTGAAAAAGCAGTCTGACTATACATAGTCAGAGAAAAAATGAACAAAAGTATAGTAACAGATATAAGAAAAAAAGATTTTTCATATTTCATAAACACTACTCCTCATAAATCATATAGGTCTGTAAATATCTCTGTAGAAAACGATTTTCTGGTCTTTCATGCGTAACAGCCGATGGTGGTTCCGATTCAGTTACCTATGCAGAAGCAGGAAATTTGTCAGGAAAGAAGTTTCTTTATGACCCGCATTGCCAACAGGAGTATGTGGCCATCATCATTCTTAATTGTTTCGATAAAGGACCCTTCACAACCTTTCTCTCTTGCTATTTCTTCAAACTCTTCTTTTATCTCACCACCGGGTTCTTTGTTCTTTATTCTATCAAGTACACAACAAACCCTTGATAACTGAGAACCTTCCAGAGAGTTTCTTAATTTGGAAATAAGAATCTGCAAATTATCCTCTGCGACAGTCCCCATCCGTTTGGCAAGATTCTTATCCACTAATTTCCTCTTGATCATCTCATCCACTTCATGAAGTTTATCAAGATGTATGGTTGCTTCTTTTTCCCATGATTCAAGCTGCTCAATTGATAGATCCATTATTTTCTCTCCCTTTTGTATCCTAAGAATGCATCCGGTAAATAATACAATATATCAGTGGCAATCATTGACGTCTCACCTTTATTCCTCAGTGCTACGTCACCTGCCAGGCCATGTATATAGACTCCCAGCTGCGAAGCATTAAACGCACTCAATCCCTGACCAATCAGTGATACGATGATACCGGTAAGTACGTCACCGGAACCTGCAGTTGCCATACCGGGATTGCCGGTGTTGTTTACATACACCTTATCGTAACCCATAACTATCGTCTTCGATCCTTTCAATACCAACGTGACTTCTTTGTCATTTCCCAGCGCGTTATGCATTGACTCAATAAAACGCTTTGCCACGCTCAGCCTCTCTCCTTGCACATCCTTTGTAGAATCAAGCTGTAACAGCCTTGACATCTCACCTGGATGGGGTGTAAGGACAATATTTTTTTTTATTTTCTTTAACGTACCAGGTCTTACAGAGAGGGCGTTAATTCCATCAGCGTCAATTACTATTGTTCGATCTATTTTTGTTATTAACCAAAGGATCAAGTCTCTTGTCTCCGGCTGCTGCGAAAGACCCGGCCCCAAAGCGACAACATCACACCTTTCACACAGTTTCAGGATTTCGTCTCGACCTTTACAAGACAACGTAAAATCTTTCGTTTCCGGTAGTGGATATGTCATCACACAGGTTAGTTTTACTTCCATTATCTGGTTCAGGCTTTTTGGTATACCCAGCGTAACCAAACCAGAACCGCTCATTAATGCAGCTTTACTGCAAAGATATGCAGCGCCGGTCATGCCAGGAGAACCCGCTAATACTAATACACGTCCATAATCACCCTTGTGTGTATTCTCCCCTCTCCTTTTAAGTTTCGGAAGATTTCTAACCCTATGCATAACTTATCTTGCTGATTATTTTGTTCTGTTTATAAGTGATGCCACGTAAGCTGCCCCGAAGCCATTATCTATATTAACAACCGTAACATTTGAGGCGCAACTGTTTAGCATTGCAAAAAGTGCAGCAACTCCTCCAAAGCTGACTCCATACCCTATACTCGTCGGGACACCAATAACTGGCCTGTCAACCATTCCACCAACAACACTGGCGAGGGCACCTTCCATACCGGCAACAACAATAATTACTTTTGCGGCAGAAAGTTCTTTTTTATTTTTTAGTAGTCGATGAATACCTGCAACGCCAACATCGCAGAGAACTTTCACGTTGTTTCCCATAATCTCTGCCGTTTCTCTTGCCTCTTCAGCCACGCAAATGTCGGAAGTACCCGCTGTAACAATCACGATCATGCCTGTTTTCTTCTTAAATCGGTTTTTTTTAATAACAATTGTTTTTGCCTGTTCATTATATCTGGCAGTCTTAAACTTTTCAAAAACACACTTATAGATTTCCTTGTTGGCTCGGGTGGCCAGTAAATCAGAACCGTTTCTCACTATTTGCTCTGCAATTTTAAGGACATGGTCAGGCGTTTTGCCTGAACACAAAATAACCTCCGGGAATCCACACCGTATGGCTCGATGTACATCAACCTTGGCAAATCCGAGTTCCTTATAAGGAAGATCTTTAAAGTCTTCTAAGGCTTTATTTACGGTTATCTCACCCTTTTTTACCTTTTTTAAAATTATTTTTATGTAATTTGAATCCATAATTAAGGTATTGCCTCTATTTCTAAACTTGAGAAATTTTTTTCCAGGTATTTATGATATGCTAACCCGGCTATCATTGCGGCATTATCAATACACAACTCTTTTGGTGGATAATAGAGTGAGATATTGTTCTGCCTTGCAGCTTCACCAAACCTCTGGCGCAATCTTGAGTTGGCAGCAACACCTCCCCCAAATATAATGCCGTTTACAGAAAACTGCAATGCTGCTGAAATAGTTTTATCTACCAAAACGTCAACCACCGCTTCCTGAAAACTTGCAGCAATATCTGCTATCTCTCGATCGTTTAACTTTGGTTTTTCCTTACCACTCTTAGCATCCTGTCCGGAACAATAATACAAGACTGCCGTCTTAACACCACTAAAACTAAAATCAAGAGATCCCTTCTCCAAGTATGATCGGGGAAATGTCACCGCCTTCTTATTACCGTTTTTTGAAATAGTATCGATTACAGGACCTGAAGGATAACCTAAACCTAAAATTTTTCCAACTTTGTCAAAGGCTTCACCCGCAGCATCATCGAGAGTTCTGCCAATTTGTTCATGCTTTGTTTCGCTCTTTGTTAGAAACAAAGTCGTATGCCCACCTGATACTACAAGACTTATGGCTGGATAATCAATACTCCTGTGATCGAATTTACAGGCATAAATGTGGGCATGCAGATGATTAAGGGTTACAAGCGGTATCTTTAATGCAAAACTTAAAGTCTTGGCAGCCGTAAGTCCAATTAACAACGCACCAATGAGGCCCGGTGTGTTTGCTACCGAAACGGCATCAATTTCATCAATGTTGATATTTGCCTTAACAATCGCATTGCGAATCACTGACACGATCCCTTTGGTATGTTCACGACACGCAATCTCTGGCACTACACCCCCAAACCTCCCATGCAAGGCTTCTTGAGAAACAACAATATTTGAAAGAATATGAGTGCCGTCTTCAACTACTGAAGCCGAGGTTTCATCACAAGACGTTTCAATACCCAAAATTAACATAATAGTATAAAAGGCGGAGATGAGATTAAGAATGCATGTGAAGTAATGCCTCAGAAATGTTTATGGTAGCGAGATAAAGCAATGATGAGTTTGAAACTCAATTTGGAAACTTATACACCTCCGGATATTTGGCCATAAATCCTTATACCTTTGAGGATTTCTATAGCTCTTTTTAACTGGGCATCAACATAATCAGATTTCATATTACCACTATTCTCTTGCCCGTTATCTATTCGGATATCTTTTGCATTAATTCGAGAAAGATAAGAGTATAACTCCTGAACTTCTTCCTTTGTAAGGTCTACTTTTATGTCTGGTTCAATACCGGTGTTATCGATTTGAGCTCCGGAAGGAGTATAATATCTGGCTGTTGTAAGCTTTAAGGCAGAATTCCTCGCTACAATAGGTATCAAACTTTGAACAGAACCCTTCCCATAGGTTTTTGTTCCGAGTAAAAGTCCACGTTTGTGGTCCTTGACAGCGCCTGCAACAATTTCTGAGGCGCTTGCGCTTCCATTATTAACTAACAGTATCAAAGGAAAATGAGGATAGGTGTCTGATCTGTGTGCTTTGTATTCATGATCTTGAGATTTGTGCCTTCCTTTTGTAGAAACGATTATACCTTTTTTAACAAATCTGTCTACCATATCAACGGCAACACTCAAGAGACCTCCTGGATTAAACCGCAAATCTAAGATTAAAGATTCCATCCCCTCTTTCCTTAAACCTTCTATTGCTAAATCCATGTCAGCAACGGTATTTTCCTGAAAATTCGTAACTGCTATGTAACCGATCTTACTCTCATTATCTACTATTCTCGCTCCACGAATACTCATTACATGGATTTTGTCTCTTTTGATTGTTATGTCTTTTGGTTCGCTTTCTCCTTCGTGGACAACCGTAATTGTGACTTCTGTATTAGTTTTACCTCTAAGCATTTTGATAGCTTCACGGATGGTAATGTTCTTCGTTGATTCTCCATTAATCTTAATAATTCGATCACCGATAAGGATTCCTGCACGAAAGGCAGGAGAATCCACTATAGGTGTTAAAACCGTCAAAATACCATTTTGGATAATAACTTCAATTCCAAGCCCATCAAACTGCCCTTCAGTCTCAATTTTCAACTCTTCAAGGTTATCAGAATCAATGAATTGGCTGTAGTTATCAAGGCCGGAAAGAATTCCACGGTAAGCGTTCTTGAGTATTTCTTTCAGTTCAACTTCGGCGACAACATATTTATCCTGTATCTCCTTTATAACCTTAACAAACTCTTCAAAATTTCGAAAATAATCCTCAGAATTGTACTTTTTCTCTGTTTCTGCATACAGGTTGAACATGCCAACAGATACAACAAACAGTGTAATCAATACAATTTTAAAACAACCTCTTGGCATTCAAAATGTCTCCTCGTCCAACCTTCTTCTATCGAGTACCTTATCCTGGTATTTCATAAAAAATACATTGTTCATGTAAAGAAACTGGTGGGCAGAGTCGGAATCGAACCGACCACACCGGGATTTTCAGTCCCGTGCTCTACCTACTGAGCTATCTGCCCGTATAAAGTAGTAATTAGAACATGTTAGCCGTTTTTCAGGAACTGCTACATTTCTAAAAAATGTAGTACTATAAGTTATGTTTATACCTAACTTTACGCATTATAGGTTGTTCATCTATTCTGTCAAGATCTTTTTGGGAAATCTCTCAAGAGAAGAAACTTTATCATGCCTAAGCTGCAATTTCAATTCATTTACATCCTGAAACTTAATCTCTTCTCTTAGTTTATAGAGAAATTGTACTTCTAAATCCTTCCCATAAATGGATTCATCAAAATCAATAATGTGAACTTCTACCAATGGTTCATTATCTAGTGAGCTACCCTCAAAAGTGGGTCGTATACCAATATTTGTGAGAGCATTGTATTCCATATTATCTAGAATCACCTTGGTAGCATAGACACCCGATGGAGGTTTTATTTCATGGTGAAGATTCAGATTGGCAGTAGGATACCCCAATTCTCTTCCACGGCCATCACCACTTATTACAGTTCCGAACACAGATACACGTCTCCCTAACATTTTATTTGCCTTCTCTAAATTGCCTTCGACAATATTTTTTCGGATCGCAGTACTGCTTATCACCTCACCTTCGAGCTTTACCGGATCACACGAGAAGACTTTGAACCCACATTCCTTTGCGAAAGAGCAAACCATAGATGCATTGCCCCTTCTCTCCTTACCAAACGCACAGTTAAAACCAAGCACAACGGCTTTTGCGCCCAAGCATCCGTGTATTATTTTGTTGATAAATTCTTCAGCGCTGGTTTCGGCAATTTCGTGATTAAATTTTAACACAACAGTCACGTCAACTCCCAATCTCTCGAACAAGACCAACCTGTGTTCAAGTGACGTAATACATGATTGTGCGCTTTTCGAAATATAGCTCCTTGGATGACGGTCAAAGGTAATAACAACCGATCCGCCTCCTTCTTTACCTGCGAGACTCAAGACTTTCAGAATAACCTTTTGGTGCCCAAGGTGTACACCATCAAACATACCTAAAGTAACAACAGGCCAGCTGAACCTTTTCGCTAATTTCCTTATACCAAAGAATACGTCCAATTTATCCTCTCTGTCTGAATTTAGCTTTTACTTTTCCCCAATTGGGTTTTTTCATTTATCCATGGTTCCCATTCAGACAAGAATGCAAATTGTTTTTCAATCAAATACTTTTCCATTGCTGACTCTTTTTCTTTTTCAAATTCAGCCGGGTCACTTTTCTTTTTATCAACTAACGTTACCAGGTAACAGGCTCTATCACCCTTCCCTTTAACAGCAATGGTTGTCTCTCCAATTTTCAGACCAAAAATCTCTTTGGCAAGCTCCAACTTGTCCTGACCTACAACACTTAAATAGCTATCCTCACCAATGATCCCGGGCCTTTTAAAATAATCTGTTTCAATTATTTCCATCTTGCCAGCTTCATCTTCAAGAGACTTCACGCCCTCTTCAAATGTTGTCTTTTTGATCTTTTCGAGGCATTTTTCCGCAAGCTGCTGAGCGTTACGAAATGCTTTTTCTTGACGAAGATCTTCTGCAACCTTATCACGAATTGTCTCATAGGGAGGTATTTCAGGTTTAATTCTCTCTAACACCCGAAAAATAATCGGTCCCTCTGGCGAACCAATTGGGGGTGAGGGGTCATTTACATCCCTATCAAACACAAGCTGTGGTAGCTGTATAAGCCCCAGAATCACCTTATCAAGATCTTCCCTGGTAAAATAATTTGTACCATCTTTTTGACTCGTTGGGACAACGTAAGACAATCCGAATTTTTCTGCGAGTTTTGGAAAACCCACAAATCCTTCTTGTCCAAATTTATCATAAATTTCATTATCAGCATCAGCAATTCGTTCATTTGCCAGAACTTCACTCTTCTCGCGTTTCAAGGTAACGAGTATTTGCCCTTTAACATCATCAAAAGATCTATACTCTGGTACAGTATCTTCACCTTTATTCTTCTCTTCGGGTTTATCTTCTTGTTGCTTTATATCCGAAACAACCTCCTGAAACATCACATCCTTGTTTTCTTCATAAAACGTAAGCATCTCTTCTTGAGAAACAGTAATCTCTTTTTCAATCATATCATATCTTGCTATCACATATTCCAACTTTACTTTCTCCGGTTCTTTATACCCCCAGACGCCTTCTTCTTCATTTGGAAAATTCCCACTATGCTGATCATAAAAAGATTTAATCTCTTCTTCGCTTATCTCTACAGAACCCACTATATCTTTAACTGGCAAAGCCGCATACTTGATCTTGACTTTCTCATTTTCCTTTGAAAACCGCTGAAAAGCCTCTTCCCTGGTAATTTTTATAGAGTCTTTGAGAAGGAATCTTAGCTTTTGAGCCAACAAAAATTCTCTCATAGTTTTTTCAAACTGGTATTCCGTCATACGAAATATTGATCCGAGCATACGCTGGTAACCTTCTTTGTTAGAAAACATTTGCTGACCAAAGGGAAACAAACGTTGTATTTCCTGAGCAAGCTCCTCATTCGTTACATAGACACCCATTTTCTCGGAAAGATGAACAAGTGCCATTTGTTGCCAGACTTCACGAGATACCTGTTCCTTAGAGTCTCTAAAAAAAACCCTGGTCCACCGGATAACGGTATCATTAAACTCCTCCTGTGAAATTTTTTCACCAAAAATGTTTCCGATAGATGGTTTCGGAACCAGATAGTCAATCGCCGGCCCTATTCCCCAGATCACCATCAAAAAAATAACTAAGACAAAAAGAAGTTTTTTCTGGTTTCTTCGAAACCAATGCGTTGCTGGCATATAATCCTCGTCAATTTTTCATGAAATGCTGTAAAAGTATTCTTAACTAATTAATCTTAATCATTAAAGTTCAGGCAGTAATTATATAGTTCAACGCAAAAACTATCAACTGCTTTTTACAAAATATCTGAGATAAACCAACACACAGAAATCGTACATGAAATGTAATTGAATGGGAACAAGGATGCTCTGGTAATAATAGTACAAAGCCCCCAAATAGAATCCCATAATTGTGGCAATGATAAAATAAGCAGGTGTCAAACAATGTAAAATCCCAAAAATTAAGCTTGCCCAAACAATCCCGAATTTCACCTGAATTATCCCCCGAAACAACAACTCTTCAGCAAAACCCGCCAAGGCAGAAATGGCAACAATATCCATGATTTGTGTATTAGAAAATAAAACTTTTATATCATTGATGATTATCTTTTTTAGAGAGCCTAGGAGCGGAATACGTTCAACCTTTTTTGTAAGGGTTAGGGCAAACATTGCCAGTGGGAATAATGCCCAAATGGTACCCGTTATCAGGTCTCTCAAGATATTGCCAGTTACCGATAACAACTTGATACCAAAAAGCTTTGATAAGAATAGTGCCAGCAGAAACACTAAACTCTCAGTGATACAGATTAACGTTAACAGTCTTCTTCTCGGATATGCAATCACAACCCAACCTCTTCCAGTTTTGTTTCAAAAAAAACGAACGATACCTAGTTTAAAACAAATGTCTTAAATAATTTGATTATAAGGGAAATAGATGGTAAAAGAATAAGAAAAATTAGATTTACCGCTCAGGGTGAGGAGAGTATGAGTAAAAAATTAAAGATCCAGATTGATTTTTCTTAATTTTTTAACAGAAAGGAGAATGGAATGAAACGATTAAGACTATCGAGAGTTCTATCAAAAAGTATTGTTTCTGCCATTTTGATAATTGGAATGAACAACATTGGGTATTCGTCACAGAAGATTTATGACTTTAAGTCTGCAGAGATCGAGTTGAAGACAGTAGATCCTATGAGTAATATCATCAAAGAGACCGTACTTGTTGATGAGTGGGGAGTGTACGAATCTCGACACAGCTTCAGCACTATCAAGATGCTTGGTATTGAACAAAAGCAAGAAAGTATTATCTACACTGATCGTAAGGAAAATGTCGTCTACCAGTACGATCCCAAAACGAATCAGGCAACAAAACTTTCTATTGACGAAGTTTTAGATAGCAAGAACAAAGGAAACAAACAGTATGTATATAATGAAGAGTCACTTGAAAAATGGGGCGGTAAAAAGATCGGGACCGAGGATTTTCTGGGATTAAAGTGTGATATTGTGGAATTTTCTGAATTTTTTACAACCGTATGGTTTCACAAAAAATTTCCGGTGAAATCGGTAACTAATATGGGTGCAATGAAGGTAAAGACTGAGGCCGTTCGATTCAAGGAAGGTGTTTCCATTGCGAAAAAAGATCTCACGCTACCTGCAGGAGTGGAGATTGTAGATGCTCCCGATATCGGGAAAATTATGAGCCGGATGAATGCTCACAAAAATATGCCCGGGAATCAAGAGTCTCCGAGGAACAACCAAGAGAGTGAGGGTGACAAACATGATTCATCAAACGAGACTGATTCTGGAGAACTGCCTGACATGAAAGAAGTTATGGAGGCAATGAAAAAAATGTTTGGGAATCAGGATCAATAAATCAACAATTCCCAAGGTAATTGTCAATAGTACAAATACCTTGGGATAGTTATTTTACTCATTTCTCATCAGTCTATATGCCTTCAATAAAATCGTCCCGGGTAGTTGTTTTTTTGTTTTCATGGCTAATCCTTAATTACCTTTTCCCAATCTTCTAAATATTGTTTGTACAACCTGGGAGCAAAATTTTTATAATCATCAGCTAGTTCTTTGTTTCCTTCAAATACTTGACTTAACGCCTCATGCATCCCTAAATGATAGCCTATTTTAAAACCATCTAAGACAGCAAAAGTCCATAAGGCCATTTCGTCGTCACTTGCATTGTATTTATATTTTTTATAGTGTTTTAAAAAGGTGTCAAAAGCAAAAAACTCATTGCCCTTGGTAATATCTTCAAGAACCTTGGAGGCAAGATTATGATGCCCTGTTGCATGAAGGAAAGCTTCCACAGAATAAGCAAAGGCATATTTTTCTAAAACATCAAACACAAACATATCGCCTGCAATCTTCAAAGAAGTCAATCTGTCCTCCTCCCTTTTGGTTAGCGGTTGGTCATCGGCAATGCCCCCTTTTTCCTCTGCTGAGATTAAAGATGGATTTAGCAGTAACAACATAGCAATTATTATAATAAGTTTTCTCATCTCTCTTTCTCCATCAATGTTTTTATCTCGTTATATAAAGTCTTTAGTTTAGGCATAATAAAACCCCTTATTATTTGATCCATTAAAAATACCTGTTAATTAGCTTATATTATAACTTTAATCATTATAAAAATAATGGTAAAATTCTGTTATACTCATCTCGTAATGGTTTTCGGATAAAATCCGAGAAAAAACGGAGCGAGTAAAGTCCTCAGCACCTTTTGTCCGGGGATACCTTCACCAAGATTTGGTTTCCAGCCTGCCTGTGCGATGCACGCAGACAGGTAAAACCGAAAAACAAATCGGTTTTAGTATATATCTTCATTTTTAATCGCAACAAAAAAGAGTATTTTTTATGTCTCATTAAATTTGTGTGTAACAGAGTTATTGAAATTTTACGCTATCGGGGTCGGTCGTGATTATGCAATTGGAGCGATGCATGTGCTCTATGAGCAGAATAGGAGTGCTGAAGAAATAGCCCGACTGGCAATAGAAGCAACAATTTCGAATAATGTCTACTGTGGCGGAGACACGAAAATATTGAAACCCTGAAAACTTAAGGAGAGAAAAAAATGCAAAACACTTTTGAGGGATTTTGGTTCAGATCTCATAGAAATTCAACTTCTAAATGTCAATGCGGACTCTATAAGGATGATATCTATTACCAAAATAACGTTTACGATGATGTTGAAGATGAAAGCAATGTTGACGATCGTGTTGCAGTGAAAGAAAATGAGAAACTCCTGGACGAAAGCGAAATAATCATGGGAATAAAAGAGTTCTTAGAAATTGGGATGAAGTATAAAATAAAAATCGAGATCAAAGAAAACAGGTACCTGCTCGAAATTGAAAATCTCTAATAGAGAAGAAGTTCTGAAGCTCTTGCTTTCTCATAAGGCAGGAAACAATCTTCAATGGCACCAGACGGATCCTGTTTTCCCGGTACATCAATAGCCTTTTGAGCGAAGCTGCTCCGTAATCTTTCCGTTAAAGAAACGGCCCCCTGAACCTCCGTTTCCGGAAGGACAATTAGGAATTCTTCTCCTCCAAATCGAGCAATCCAGTCCACATCTTTCCTGAAGGATTCGGTTATCTGGTGCACAAAAACCTGTATCACCTGATCTCCCGCTATATGACCGTATGTATCATTATGTTATTATGAAAATACCATGAAAATATTTCGTCTTTAGAACCTGCAGATCGATCGGTTTAATTTGTTAAACGTTTTTGTCGGAATATTTTCCTAAGTATCTAAATTTTTTCTAAGACAAGCTTAGAAAAAAAGCCGCTTTCAGCTGGTTGTAAACAATACCATCACAGGAGGTTAAGTAATCAACGAAAACATGTTGGTAACTTTGAAACTCTAAGCGCCTACTTCAAATTACGTCAAGTGGAGTATGAATTTTACCTTTAATTGTAGGGTTCTTTGGGTATAATAACGTTGTTATACTGTAAATTCATAAGTTTCACAACTGATGGATTGAAGGAATCTTCAAAATTGTGTTTTTTGTGCCATAAAAAGTTAAAAGTGTCTAAAGTTTGAAGTGAGCTAAAGTTTTGAATAATTAAAGCGTTTTCTCAGGATCTGGAAAAGAGGACGAGACGATTTGCGTTATGAATAATTAGATTATCCGCAACGTTACCGAATACTCCAGAGGGAAGGGTTATAAGAAATCAGATCACAAAATCAGGACTTCCACAGGCTCTAATTACCGAGAGGATAATCGATATAGAAGCAAGGCAGACTATAAGAACAAGATGAAAACTTGTGAGAGTGAATCCAGTGAAACACAATATTGGAACAAAGTAAACCATTAACTTTCACCACTTCAGGCACTTTGATTGTGGTTTCGAGGCTTTATGTACTGAAAGGTAATACATTTGCAAAGAACACTGTCAAGCAAAACAGTATCAATACTCTTATTTGGAATTGCTGTAATAACACTGTTTACTGGAAAGATTGAAAATTTATCATCCAATTCAGAGGCAAAATTAATGAGCAATGAACAGAAAGATAAAGATGGCCGGAAACCTTATAATCGTCTTATACATGAGAAAAGCCCTTATCTCCTTCAACATGCACACAATCCCGTTGACTGGTATCCATGGGGGCCTGAGGCATTTGAGAAGGCAAAGAGAGAAAAGAAACCCATTTTTCTCTCAATCGGGTACTCAACTTGTCACTGGTGCCATGTAATGGCACACGAGTCATTTGAAGATTCAGAGGTTGCCAGATTGTTAAATGAGGTATTTATATGCATTAAGGTTGACAGAGAAGAGCGTCCGGACATTGATAATGTCTATATGACAGTCTGTCAGATGATGACGGGCAGTGGCGGATGGCCACTGACAATCTTCATGACACCTGATAGAAAACCTTTTTTTGCCGGTACCTACATTCCCAAAGAGACCCGGTTTGGGAGGACAGGGATGTTGGAGTTGATACCGCAGATTCAAGAGGTTTGGCAGACAAGGTATGATGAAGTAATAAAATCTGCGGAGCAGATCACTGCCAGTCTGAATCAGGGCTCTGCTCCTTCAACGGGGCCAGAACTCAGCGAATCGACTTTGAAAACTGCGTTTGAACAGCTTTCCAGCAGGTTTGATGAACAGTCGGGAGGTTTTGGTAATGCCCCGAAATTTCCTACATCTCAAAACTTTCTCTTCTTGCTTCGGTATTGGCAAAGGACAAAAAATGAGAAGGCCTTGATGATGGTTGAAAAATCTCTGAAATCCCTGAGAAATGGAGGTATATACGATCACATCGGTTTCGGTTTTCACCGATATTCCACAGATTCTCAATGGCTGGTTCCTCATTTCGAAAAGATGCTTTACGATCAAGCATTGTTAGCAATTGCATACATAGAGGCATATCAAGCAACAGGAAATGAGGAATATGGAGCTACTGCTCAAGAGATTTTCACGTATGTATTACGTGATATGACAGATAAGAAAGGAGGCTTTTATTCAGCGGAAGATGCTGATAGTGAAGGTGTTGAAGGGAAATTTTATCTCTGGACAGAGGAAGAAATAAATCAGATTCTCAGTAAGGAAGAATCTGAACTTATGATAAGGCTTTTTAACGTCAAAGCGAACGGTAATTTTAAGGAAGAAGTATCCGGAAAGGATACGAACACCAACATCCTGCATTTCGGGAAACCTCTTACGGAAATTGCCTTTAGGATGAAGATATCAGATGAAGAATTGAGAAAACGTATTGATTCAGCCCGTCAAAAGCTGTTTACGGTTCGTAAGAAAAGGATTCATCCGCATAAAGATGATAAAATATTAACAGACTGGAACGGTTTGATGATTACGGCATTGGCAAAGGGTGCACAGGTCTTTGGTGATGCAGAATATCTAAATGCAGCCAGCCGTGCGGCAGAATTCATCCTTAAAGATATGCGTAGGCAGGACGGGAGGCTCTTGCACCGTTACCGGGAAGGCCAAACTGCTGTACTTGCCAATGCAGATGATTATGCTTTCATGGTTTGGGGTTTATTAGAACTCTATGAAGCCTCCTTTGATACACGCTATCTCCAAACGGCTTTAGACTTGAATACTGACCTGGTAAAACATTTTTGGGATGAACAAAACGGCGGTTTTTATTTTACAGCAGATGATGCGGAAGGCCTTATCGTGCGGCAGAAAGAGATGTATGACGGTGCTATACCATCTGGCAATTCTGTGGCAATGTTAAACTTGCTCAGACTAGGACGAATTACGGCAAACTCTGAACTGGAAGAAAAAGCGATGAAAATTGCGACTGTCTTTGCCTCAGATGTCGGAAGATATCCTTCCGGTTATGCACAATTCCTTGTCTCACTGGAATTTGGGCTGGGACCTTCTTATGAAGTCGTCGTAGTTGGCAATCCAGAGGCAGGCGATACGAAGGATATGCTAGCTGCTCTCAGAAGGCATTTTGTGCCCAACAAGGTGCTACTGTTCAAACCAAGCAATCAGGAGGCGCCTGATATAATTCGTTTTGCCGACTATACGGAGTATCAATCAGGTATCGATAACAAGGCAACTGCCTATATATGTCTAAACTATGCCTGCAATATGCCAACAACAGATATAAAAAAGATGATCGAACAACTCCGTGCTCCCTCTCGAAGATAAGTCAAATTGTAAATATATCCGATTTTTATGAAAAGGAAAGAATCAGATGATGTCTATTTTATGAGAAAAGCAATCCGCCTGGCCAGGAAGGGTATTGGAAATACGAGCCCTAATCCCATGGTTGGGGCTGTAATCGTAGCGAACGGAGAGATCATTGGCCAGGGCTACCATAAAAGATGTGGTGATTTCCATGCCGAAATAAACGCTATCAGGAACACGAAGAGAAGCTTGGAAGGTTCAACATTTTATATTACTCTGGAACCGTGTTGCCACTTCGGGAGAACACCTCCATGTGTAGAAGCATTGATCGAAAAAAAACCGAAGCGGATAGTTCTTGGTTCCATCGATCCAAATCCGCGCATACGGGGCAAGGGAATCAGGATTCTCCGGTCTCATGGTATAAGCGTTGATACTGGAATTCTTGAAAGTGAGTGTCTGCAATTAAACGAAGATTACGTTAAACATATAACATCCGGAATCCCTTATCTTACCGTAAAATATGCCCAGACATTGGATGGGAAGATAGCTACTAATACGGGAGATTCTCAATGGATAAGCTCTGAGGCATCGCGAAAATATGCTCACCATCTTCGTCGTATTCATGATTGTATTATGGTAGGAAGAGGAACTGTTGCCACCGATAATCCAAAATTAACGGTAAGACACGTGAAAGGCAAAAATCCCCTACGCGTTATAGTTGATAGTAAGCTTCGCATACCCCTCAACTCGTTTGTCCTGAAAGACTCAGAGAGAACAATAATTGCCACAACCTCTCAAGCATCCTCCGGAAAAGTTACGGCATTCAAAAATCTGGGAGTGGAAGTATTAATAATAAAAAAGGATAAAGAGGGAGGCGTATATCTTCGGAATCTCCTGAAGGAGCTCGGTAAAAGAGACGTAATTTCTGTAATGGTAGAGGGTGGTTCGAAGCTGATCACTTCCCTGCTCAAATCAAATCTTGTGGATAAGATGATAATTCCCATTGCACCCAAGATTATCGGGGATGGATTGGAAGCCGTTGGGGACCTCTGTATACATAAGATTAAGGATGCTGTAACCTTTTCAACATGCAAAACCGTAAGAAAGGGAGAGGATATTATCTTTGAAGGTACCGTGCTGAAGAAAACCGGAAAACGCAAGCGTTTAACAGAAAAGATGAAATGAAGCAGAAAATATAACAAAAAAAGCTTCATTATCTGTTTTCAAGGGCTTCGATTTCCCTAATAAGTCCCAGTTCTGAAATAACTCTTAACCCGGTTAATTCCGGGTTATTTATACTTTTGTGTTGAATCAGAACCTTAAATACTTCACCCATTCCTCCCGGCAAGATGAGATTTTTTATTGCCAGGACTCTCCGAATGTCTCCAGGCGAATCAATCATTCTTTCAATGGCTCCAAGAGCAATCAAAAAGTGAGACTGTTTGGTAAAACCTGTTGTAGATAATCCAGACTTTTCCCCAGCTTTTATTAAGCTACTAAAATTTACATGAGATGTTATATCCTGATCTCCTACTCTTACAAACGGATTTTCGTTTGTTGAATGTTTATGATAACACATCAGCGTGCCTTTGAATTTGTCCTCCGAATAGATGTCTACGGCACGATATCCGTAATCTATGGTTATTACAAACCCCTTATTCAGGCTCCGGGACATATTACTTATCCAGTCAACGGCCCTCAAGTTGACTTCAGCCTCTTGCCCTTCCTTTAATTGTACCGGAAATTCCATAAAATACTCTTCTAATTCTGAAACAGACAGTTCCCCAACAATCTCACAAAATTCACCGTCCTCATGACCTACATATATTTCTTTTAAGCGGCCATCTTCAACTATGAGCCGATGCACTGGAAGCGAATCTACAAATTCATTTGACAGAAAGCAACCTTTAACAGGTTCAAAGGAAAAACCATCAGCAGAAAAAGATTCCCATGAAATTTTGGATGCAAATCCTTTTAGGAGGTTAGACTGATTTTCAACCTGGTCTTTATTTATCTCTACAATCTTATATTCGATCACCTCAAAAAACTCGGGAAAACATTTTTTGATGAATGTTATGATATCGTAACATAGTAAACCCTTTCCTGCTCCCATCTCGACAACCGTAAACATTCCCATTCCCAGGATTCTCCACATCTGCTCCAGCTGTCTGGCAATGAGTTGACCAAAAAGAGGGTGCACATCGGAGCTTGTATAATAATCTCCTTTTCTGCCTATCCTCTCTTTTGTCGAGGTATAGTATCCATATTCAGGGTGATAAAGGGCCATGTCCATAAAATCAGCAAAGGTTATCAGGCCTCCTTTGGTTACTCTGTTCATAATCTCTCTCTTTAAATCAGTAGAATTCATAAACGTATCGTATCAGGAGTAATATCTGTTTTCTATAGTATTTTTTTGTTGAATATAGAAGGCAATCCTAATGCTTATATAAGTTTTGATAAATTTCTCACTTAAGTCAAAATAAATTGAATAGTTTAGTGTTTTGTATGATTTTGTTTATAAACACATTGGATCTTTTATAGACATCCGGTGTGTTTATAAAATTGTAAGCTTAGTAATAAAAAGCTCTTACAGTGTTTTTATTAGAAGTACTTACTTTGGTATTAAATTTGTGTTATCCGTTACATTCACCGTAGGATTTTTTCACTGAAATATTTTTTCTTGACAGAAGTTATAAATTTAAGTAATATTGAAAAGAGACTGTTAACCCATCAGAGGTTTTTTTTGTAGAACTATCGATGTTTATTTATTAAGAAATATTAGAGAAGGTAGAAAAATATTCAATATTTTTTAAATGGAAAGATAATTTCCAACAATTCGAGCTTATAGTTCTTTTATACGAAAAAGGCAACTCCAGAGAGATCTGGCGACGCAAAGTAAAGGGTCTTAATAAGAATACAAGGAAGTGTTCTAAAGAAAGCCTTACTGCCGAATACAAGAGTTCGTTCGTATTTAGCAGTAAGGCTTTTTTCCTTTTCATAATATTTTTGAATATTCGTGAGAGAAATTCACAAGAGTTATAGCTCAATTTGCCGATAATAATCTGAATTACAGGCAGGCTGAAAAATTGAAATCTGCCTTCCCTTGTGAGTGAAATGAATTTATTTGAGGAAATGACAAGGTGTGAAACAAGAAATTACGACAAAGAGGTGACGCTTTGACTTGAGATTACTTTCGTAAGTGGATGTAATAGATGCTACTGGCAAAACAGCAGATAGTACTTGTTTTGCAGAGGAAGCTGGTAAATAGTTTTTTAAAACACTTGGAACATATAGTTTTGGAAAAACTACTAAGATAGAATATTGTGAAGAAAAGGGAGTACTGAGGAATGGCTTCCGGTGCTTCACTCATAATTTTTTCGGGGTGGTTAATAATGAAAGGTGTTAAACAGATTAGAATTGATAAAGGCAATACGTGTTTTGGTTATTTATTTTTTCAAGATTTTGCAACTGCTTTCAACGTATTTGATAGAAACAGCGACAGATTACAAGGTTTCTTTAACGCGACACTGAGTTGCTTGCTCACACTTTCACTGGCAGTCTTTATACTGGCTGTGACTGCAGGTGCTATTCAGGCAAAACCGTTTTCATCATTTTCTGGTGAAGAGTGGCAGTATTATAAGGGAGACAAAGATCCCGGTCCTGATTGGAAGTCTTCAGATTTTGATGCATCAAAATGGAAGGTTGGTTCTGGTGGCTTTGGCTATGGAAACAATAGAGACAAGGTTAAGCTCAATGATATGAAAGGTCGCTATAAGAGCGTCTTTTCACGTCGGGTGATTAATGTCAACAATCTGGATGCGATAAAAAAAGTGCTACTGAACATCGATACTGACGGTCCCTATGTAGCTTACATTAACGGTATAAAGGTGTGTGAAAACAGTGTTAGATCAACTGGCCCGACAGATATTACCGAATTTGCTCTCGAGCTCCTTGTTCCTGGTAAGAACGTTTTGTGTGTTCGGGGCTCTAACGACGATATTGACAGTGACGATTTCTCTTTCAGGGCCTGGCTAGAGATAGAAGAAGAAAAAATAGCAGACTAATAGCAAAACTAATAGTGAGAATTCAAACTAGTATAAATACTTTTTTTTACTTAAAGATAAAGGTTAATTTCCCATGTTAATGCCAAAACTGTTCGATAAGAATATTAAACGAAAAAATTCTTTTATGCACCTTTCTCCATATTTAATGCTCATTTTCATTCTTTCCTTTCTTTTACCTAGCACCTCTTTTGCTGTTACTCCCAGATACATCATTCTCATGATTGCCGATGGCTGTGGAGTAAAACATATCGAAGCTACGAATGTTTATACGGGTTCAGTACCAGCATACCAAACGGATCCAAACTGGGTAAAGCACTGGGTATCAACGTATCCTAGCGGTGGCAGCTATAATGGCTTTTTATACTGGGATACTAATTTCAATTATGTGCTGGCACCGGCGTCAGTAACAGACAGCGCAGCATCGGCGACAGCTCTTTATACCGGTAACAAGACCGCAAACTCACGAATCTGTGTCTCTGCTGGTGTTGGTACCCGTTTGTACAATTTGGGAGAAAAAGCAAAGGATAATTGTATCGCAAGTGGCGCAATCACTACTGTTCCTCTTTCACATGCAACACCAGGAGCCTGGACATCTCATAATGATAATCGAGCAAATGGTTATGCCATTGCAGATGAGGGATTGTTTGAAGATCCCAATACTACAGGTAATTCTGTTGAGCCATTATATGCCGGTGGGCATGGACCAACTATACCGCGAACTGATGTTGTCATCGGAGACGGATTCAATGCTTCGTACGTTAATACGGCAATCAGAAATATGCTGTCAAGTGAAAATGGAAATCCGGGAAAGCATGACCTTGTTCAATGGTTATCAGGCCAGAATGGTGCTAATAACTTGATAAACAAAGCTAACAATACCAATGTAACCAGACTGGCAGGGCTGTTCAAACATGTCTACCATAAAGCTAATGGCTCAGGTTTTGATTCTCAAAACCCCACGCTTGCAGACAGCACCAATGCGGCCTTAAAGGTACTGTCCCGTAATCCAAATGGTTTTGTACTCATGATAGAGGGTGGCGCTGTTGACTGGGCCGGACATACCAACATAATGGATGATATGATCGGTGAAAAGAAAGATTTTGATGCTGCTGTGCAAGCAGTCATCGACTGGGTAAATAATACGCCTAAC